>JBJMWM010000028.1:0-70526 GCA_045810105.1 Steroidobacteraceae bacterium
AACAGCCGGATCATGGTTCATCAGCCGTCGGGAGGCGCCCAGGGCATGGCGTCGGATATCGAAATCCAAGCGCGCGAGATCCTGCGCATGCGCACCCGTCTCAACACGCTGCAGAGGCATGATAGCCATCCGATACAGCTCGAACCGTCCCTCTTCGAGCGCGGCATTGATTCGCGCTGCCCACTGCATCTCGCGACGCCGGCGCATGAGCTCAATATCGTTCTCGGCAAAACTATGCACGCGGTTGCGTCCACCCTCTTTCGCTGCCTGACAGGCGCTGTCAGCCGCCGAAAGGATCGAGGCCACGTCCTCGTTGTCCGCCGTAATAGGTACTACGCCAATGCTCGCACCGAGTCGAAACACCCGGTCTTCCCACGTAAACCGAAAGTTCCGCACGCCCTCGCGCAAAGTCTCGGCCGTACGCATGGCCTCATCGAGCGAACAGCTCTCCAAAAGAATGCCGAACTCGTCCCCACCAAGCCGCGACAGCGTATCTCGCCACCGCACTTTGGACTTGAGCAACGCGCCCACCTGCCCCAACAGGGCATCACCGGCACTGTGACCGCAGGTGTCATTGACGATTTTGAACTGGTCAATATCAAGGTAACAAAGCGCGTATGAGGCCTCGCGGGCCTTCGCGCTCTTGAGTGCACGTTCCAGCCTGCTCTCAAACTCGCGCCGATTGACGAGCCCCGTCAGCAGGTCATGGCTCGCGTGATACGACAGGCGTCTGTTCAGCTCGCGCGATTCGCTGACATCGTGGAACACCAGTACGCCACCTGCCACATGCCCAGCACCATCACGAATGGGTGCCGCTGTGCTCTCGACGTATAGCTCATTGCCATCGCGCCGGATCAGCAGCATCGGCCGCACGGATTTGATCGGGCGGATACGCCGAATCGCCACGCTCAACGGGTTTTCGAGCGGCTCGCAGGTCTCTTCGTGGAATGCCCGGAATATCTCTTCAACGGGCCGGCCCATTGCATCTTCCAAGCGCCAACCCGTCAGCTCTTCCGCTACAGGATTGATGTAGTCAATGGTCGAATGAGCATCAGTCGTGATGACGCCATCACCGATCGACTGCAGGGTGATCTGCGCGCTTTCCTTTTCTCGGAAAAGCGCCTCCTCATAAATCTTGCGCTCGGTGATATCGAGCTCCACGCCGACCAGGCGGAGCAATCGTCCATGCTTATCGACCCGCGCGGTCGCGCGGCTGCTCACCCAGCGCCACTCACCATTCCGGTGACGCATGCGATGCGTGCTCTCGAACGTAGGTGTTTTGCCCGCTACGTGGTCACGAATTGCCGCCTGCACTCTCGAAAGGTCATCAGGATGAACGAGACTGCGCCAGTCCGGCGAGCCGCGCATGTCATCGTCCGCGTAACCCAGCATCGCCTTCCAGCGAGGCGAGAAGTAGACCTCGTTGTTCTCGACGTCGAAGTCCCACAGACCATCATTAGCCGACGCCTGCGAAAGATTCGTGCGCTCCTCGAGCTTTGCGAGGCGTGCTTCGATTCGGATTCGCTCGAGACCCGTCGCAAGACTCGTCCCGATCAGCTTCATCAAAAGCTGCAGGTTCACGTCCCATGCGCCACGAGGCATCGTATGCGCCAAGCCGAGGATGGCAGCTGGCTTACCCTGCACCCGCAGGCTCACCAGCAGAGCCGATCCGATCTGCAGATCTGCAAATTTCTGAGCCTCAGCCGCCTGCTCCCGCCGCGGCGTGCTGGTGTCGCGGAGCTCCGATAAGCGCAGGTGATCGAGCCGCGACTTCAGCCACGGAAGGGTCTCGATGCTGACCTCGCGCAAACCTTCTGGCCGAGATTGCGCGAAAGCGCTACGAGCGAGCTGCACGTCTCCTATGACGAGCTCGTCCGTGCGGAAAGAAGCCAGGAAAGCGCAATCGGTCGCCGTCGCTTCGCGCAGAAGCTCGAGATTGCGCCGAATGATGTCGTCGATCTGATCGCGCCGCATGTTCTGGAAATCGACGGCGATCTTGGTACAAGCGACATCGAGTCCGAGAACAGGACGAGGTGCGCGCCCCGTCCACGCGTCTGCCGATAAAATGTCGGAAGCCGTGAACTCCGCAGGCTTATCCGGCGGCAGAGACGACATTGAAAGGGAGTCCTCCCGAATAGTCGAACGCAGCGTAACCGACTCTTCCCCCGGGTGATGTGACGCCGTTGGGGTTAGGGTGGGTACGGTGCGATTTTCTAACTAGTTGCGCACGATTCTCGCACACTAATGGAGGAACACAAGCTAACTTGCTGTTCAATCACAGGTTAAGGATTTTACAGAATGCACCGCCGGCATTTCAGCACTCCGAATCAAATCGAACCAGGCTGCTATGACCGACTCCGCGGTAATACCGAGAATGTTCTGGACCCCGTTGACGGTGCCGGTCAGCGCGATAGCGGGAGTCGTGGCACCTCCGGGCCGGTACAAAACAGGCGGAGCCGTTCCGAACAAAGCTACCGTGGGACATCCGAGGGCTGCAGCGGCATGAGCGGGACCTGTATCTACTGAGATCATGCTGTGCGCACGCTCCAGAACCGGCAGCAGCGTTCGAATTGGCAAGTCATCGGCGACGTTGTGAACGTCCGTCGCTGCGGCCGCTACCATGATGTCGGCATTGAACCTGCGCTCCTTGGGTGTGCCTGACAGCAGAACCACGTGATCGGGCCTAAGGTCTCGTACTGTCTTGATGACCTGGCCCCAGCGCGCTTCGGGCCAATACTTGTCGGAACCCGCGCGCGAGCGCAGTCCACGACGCGCGATGTGCCGGCTGCCTGGATGGATGACGATGAATGGCCGCCCAGTGAGATGACGGCGCGCCAACCAGTCATCCGCCTCGGCACGCGCAGCGGCGGTGAGGACAAGCTGCGCAGCCCGCGTAACGGCGGCATGAGGTGCAGGTAGCCGGCCCACGAACGCTGCCGGCGTTTCGTTGGCTAGCCGGATGAAGCGATCCGCAAACCCCTCCTCCGGCACCCACGCGAACTTGCGTGAATCGCAAATGTACTCAGCCGGAATGCGACCGCGACGGAGCAGATCCATCCCGAGGTCCCGATCACAGAACCACGTCGGCCCCGCGCCGCGCTTGCGCAGCCACGCCACGAGGCGCTGCTGATCGAGGCTCATCCAATACGGAGTGCGCCGGGAGCGAATGATAAACAACCGCCCCAGCGAGGTCTGACCGTCGAGCAGCTCCTTCGTCCAAGGGCCAGACGAAATCACATCGACTGGTTTGCCGAAACGCGCGTGCAGCTGACGTAGCAGCACCGTGAGCAACACGATGTCACCGAACGCACCGCAGCGCATAACGAGTGGTGGCAGCTCCGCCGCAGCGTCCAGTGCAGCTTCATCCGCCGTTGCAGCACCGATGCGTCGGCTATGCGTCAAGTGCATTCTCGCGCAACGCGGATGCCGCGAGCTGATACAACTTCTTGAGCTCGATCTCCATGTCAGCTTGCAGTTGCTCCATTGCGGCCGCATCGGTCACGCGTGGTACGTAACGCGGCGCGCCGATCGCGATGACAATTCGTGAGAGCGGCACGGGGATTACAAACTTGTCCCACTTCACGAGCCACGCGCGCGAGGCAGCATAGGCCATCGGCAACATCGGGCGTCCGGACATTTGCGCCAGAAGAATGGCGCCGGGCTTGAATTTGAAGCGCGGCCCCCGCGGACCATCGGGCGTAATGACCGGCGAGAGTTGGTCTTTCACGAGCGCCTGATAATAATCGCGCAACGAGCGCGCCCCAGTGTGAGTCGATGAGCCGCGAATGACCCCGCCACCGATTCGCCGCACCATCATTGCGCCGAGCTCGCCATCCACCGACGGGCTGATCAGCCAGCCAACCGTGAGTCCCCGCGGCCGTTGCTCCAGCAGGTAGCGTGCGCAGAAAAGCTGGTGCTGATGCCAGTAACAGGGAACCACCGACGGCGCCTTGGCCAGTGCCGCATCGAGATTCTCGACACCGAGCACACCCACGAGCCGACAGGTGCGCAGCCATGACTTGATGATGGCAAGGCCCACGGGAACTGCCACCCGGTACAGCAGGCGCCGGGCAGGCGTCATGCGGCGGCTGGATCGCGTTGTCTTGCGGTAGAACGAGTTGCGGAGGTGGTCCTCCGGCTCCGGATCAGTCATAGGGCGTCCGAGTAAGCTAGAATTACCGTTTTGCTCATCGCCACCTGCATGACCGCTGCCGATTCCGAGTCAAACCATCCGCCCGAGGCCGAGCTTCAGTTCGATATCGGCTCGACGGACGACTCCCTGGAGCGCATGACGGAGCTGTTCGCCCGACTCGGCGACATCTACCGGGTGTTTGCGCCGGGGCGCAAATCGCACACCTACGTCATTCATCATCCGGATGACGTGAAGCGTGTGCTCGTCTCCAATCACCGCAACTATACCAAGGGCGTCGGTCTCGACCGCGTCAAGATTCTCCTCGGCAAGGGAATCATGACCAGTGAAGGGGAGCTATGGCGGCGGCAACGATACATGATGCAGCCGTTCTTTCACCGGCGCGTGGTGACGGAATTTGCGCGAGCCCTGGAGGCCGTGAACGAGCGCTTCATCGAGCGGTGGGACGGTTTCGCCGCGCGCGGCGAGCCGCTCAACGTGACCGAGGAAATGAGCGAGCTGACGCTCGACATCGTGCTGCGTTCCATCTTCGGCCGCGACCTGGAACAACTCGCCCCGGCGTTCGCCCTCGTGACCAGGGAGCCAGCACGCGACCTGCAGTTCGCCTTCAAATTCCGCTCCCTCACGAAGCTCGTGGCCGCCGTCATCCAACGGCGCCGCGCAGGGCAGGAAGAGCATTTCGATTTTGTCGCAATGCTCATGAGTGCCCGCGACAAGGAAACCGGCGATCCCATGAGCGAGCGCGCGCTCATCGATGAGATCATGACGCTGGTGGTCGCGGGACACGAAACCACCGCGAGTGGCCTCAACTGGACCTGGTACCTCATTTCTCAAAACCCCCAGGTGGAATCCCGGCTGCACGCCGAGATCGATGCGTCCCCGGTACTACCCGCGCCGAGTCTCGAGCAGATGGAAGGGCTGGCCTACACCCGCCAGGTGATTGATGAGGCCCTGCGGCTGTACCCGCCCGGGTGGCTCTTGTCCCGCCGCGCGGTCGAAGCCGATGTATTGAGCGGCTACAATATTCCGGCGGGCAGCAACGTCTTGTTGCCTTTGTATCTGTTGCACAGGCATCCACGATTCTGGAAGGATCCGGACGTGTTCTGGCCGGAGAGATTCGCTCCGGAGCACGAGGCGCAGCGCCCGCGTTTCGCGTACATGCCGTTCGCGGCCGGGCCACGCCACTGCATCGGCGAGACGCTCGCCTTGTACGAGATGCTGATGCACCTGTACAAAATGGTCCGCCGCTTCAGGTTGATCTACGTGCCTGACAAGCCCCTGGAGCTCGAAGCGCAGATCAACCTGCGCACCCGTCACCCACTGTATATGAGGCTGGAACGCCGCTGATGTTGAAAGCCACGACACTGACCGAACTGATCGAAAGCAACCGCAGCGCTGCGCGGAGCATCACGTATCTCGAAGGCGAGAACGACTCGCGCGAGGTTACGTTCGGCGAGCTGTACGAGCGCGCGGTGGGCATCCTGTACCACCTGCAGCGCATCGGTGCCCGTCGTGGCGACAAACTGATTTTGCTGCTCGGCAATAACGAGCAGTTCATTGACGCATTCTGGGCCGCCATCCTCGGCGGAATCGTTCCCGTCCCAGTGGCCCCCGGCATCAGTGACGAGCATCGGCACAAACTGCTGCGAATCGCGCGCAAGCTCGGCAATGCCTACATTTATTCGGAGCGCAGAACGCTCGATCGCATCGGCACGTTCGCCGCGCAGGCTGGAGAGTCGGAAACCTTCGCGAACCTGCGCTCGCGGGCGTTCCTCATCGACGACCTGGATGACATCTCCAAGCCCGGCAAGCCGCACAAGGCGCAGCCCGACGACATTGCGTTCATCCAGTTCTCTTCAGGCTCCACGAGCGAGCCCAAGGGCGTCGTACTGACTCACGCCAACATCATTGCAAACGCCCGAGGCGCGCTCGAGGCGGCCAGATTCACCGAGAACGATGTCAGCCTGTCATGGATGCCCCTGACGCATGACATGGGCCTCATCGGCTTTCACATCATCATGTTTTCAGCCCGGGTCCACACGTATCTCATGCCGACCGAGCTGTTTGTCCGCCGGCCGCTGCTGTGGCTGTCGCTCGCAACGCGCATTCGGGCCACCATCCTGTGCTCGCCGAACTTCGGCTACCGGCACTACCTGAAAGTTCTCGGCGATCGGCCAATCGACGGCCTGGATCTTGCGTCTGTGCGGCTCGTCTTCAACGGCGCCGAGCCGATTTCGGTGCCGTTGTGCAACGAGTTCCTGGATCGGCTCAAGCCCGCGAAACTGCAACGCACTGCCATGTTTCCCGTATACGGACTGGCCGAGGCATCCCTGGCCGTCAGTTTCCCGCCCGTGGGTTCCCCGCTACAAACATTGTCACTCGACCGTCATCGCATGAACGTCGGTGATCCGGTTGAGCGCGTGCCCAACACGCACAAGGATGCGACCGAGCTCGTATCGGAGGGCAAGTCCATCCCACACAGTCTTGTGCGGATTGCGGGGGATGACGATCAACCCCTGCCCGAGGGACGCATCGGCCATGTTCACATCTCTGGAGCAAACGTCACGCGCGGCTACTATGAGAATCCGCAAGCCAACGCCGAGGCCTTTACTGCCGACAGATGGCTGAAGACCGGCGACCTGGGCGTGATACTCGACGGTAATCTGTACATCACCGGCCGCGCGAAGGAAATCATCTTCGTCAACGGCCAGAACTACTACCCACACGATCTCGAAGCGATTGCGCAGCGTGCCCAGGGACTGGATCTCGGCAAGGTCGTTGCAGCCGGTGCACGGCCGCGCGGCACGCAGACCGAGCAACTGGTTGTGTTTGTGCTTCACCGCGGCGGGTTGGAGGAATTCCTTCCCACGGCGACCGAAGTGGCGCGCCTCGTCAATGAGCAGGCCGGCCTCGAAGTTGCGGACGTCGTCCCGGTCAAGCGCATTCCGAAGACCACCAGCGGCAAGATCCAACGGCACCTGTTGGAAGAGACCTACGAGAAAGGCGAATTCACGGCCGAGCTTGCGCAGCTCGCGGCCCTCCGCGATGCGCAGCGCGGCCCGCAATCCGCCTCGCGCAGCCAGATCGAGGACAACCTGCGCGTCATCTGCGAGGCGGCTCTGCCCGGCAAGCGAGTTGACGCGCAGGACAACTTGTTCGAAATCGGCGCGAGCTCCCTGAAGCTCATCGAGATCCACGAGCAGATCGACCGGCGGTATCCGGGCCTGGTCGACCTGACCGAATTGTTCGATTTCCCCACCATCGCCGAGCTCGCCCGGCACCTGGAAGACAAGCTCGCTGCCTGAGGGTATTATCGGCCGCCATGCACGCCAATCCGACCGAGCAGCGCTTGTCCGAATGCGGCATCCGCCCGACGGCCCAGCGGGTCCAGATCGCCCTGCTGTTGCTGGCGGCGCCCCAGCACCTGTCGGCTGAGCAGATCCTGGCCACGCTGCGCTCGGCCGGTGCCCGGGTATCCAAGGCCACCGTGTACAACACGCTCAACTTGTTTGCGGCCCGCGGGCTGATCCGCCAACTGTCGGTGGACGGGTCGCGGGCGTGGTTTGATTCAAACGTCGATGCGCACTACCACTTCCATGATGTGGCCAGTGGCGCCCTGATTGACGTGCCCGTTCCCGAGGTTGAGTTCAGCAGGCTGCCGGCGCCCCCTGCGGGTACCGAAGTGGCCGGCATCGACCTCGTCATCCGACTACGCAAGAAGCCCTGACTTGCTCGAAGCTATCGAGATCGAAACCGGCCGCAAACCGGCTGGCGCTGTCATCTGGTTGCACGGCCTCGGCGCGGATGGCCATGACTTTGCGCCCATCGTCCCGCAGCTGGTGGGCCCCGATGAGCGCCCCCTGCGCTTTGTGTTTCCGCATGCGCCCGTCCGGCCCGTGACTGTAAACGGGGGGATGGCGATGCGGGCGTGGTACGACATCCTCGGCTTTGAGCGCGGCATCCCGCAGGATGCGCACGGGATCAAGGACTCCGCCGCGGGCGTTGCCGAGCTGATCGCCCGCGAGAACCAGCGGGGCATTCCCAGCAATCGCATCGTCCTGGGCGGCTTTTCCCAGGGGGGCGCAATTTCGCTTTATGCCGGCCCCCGCTACCCGGAAAAGCTGGCCGGCATCATGGGCCTGTCCTGCTACATGCTGCTGGAAGATCTGCTGCCCGCGGAGCGCACGCGGGTCAATTACCAAACGCCCGTCTTCCTGGCCCATGGCACCCAGGACCCGATGGTGGATGTGCGCCGCGGGACGGAAGCCAGGCAATTGCTGGAAGCCGCGGGGTACCCGGTCGAATGGCACGCCTACCCCATGCCCCATTCGGTCTGCCCGCAGGAAATCGACGACATTGCAGCCTGGCTGCGCAAGGTGCTCGGCAGGCCGTGACGAGTCCGCTCAGTATCCGCTAGAATTCGTAATTCGGTGCCGACTTAGCTCAGCTGGTAGAGCACATCATTCGTAATGATGGGGTCCACGGTTCGATTCCGTGAGTCGGCACCAATCCCGCACTGTTCGCGGTCACTGGCCGCGAATCACCCTCGTAAGAAACTCTTCATGCGTCGGCAGGCTTGCCGCTTTGCGCTCTATCTCGGCACGCATCCCATCCAGTTGCGCCCTGAGGGTGGCGTCCGGAATCAGATCGGCCAGCGGATCGTAGTCTTGCGGGATCACATTCTGACCCAGGAAGACAGCGAGCCAGCTCGGTGGCTGGAACAGATCACCACGGGTCAGGATGATCCGGGAGGAGCGCCGAAAGTGCTCCATCTTGTAGGTCAAACTATCTGGTATCGAATTGTCGCGACAATATCGCCAGAAGGGGCTGTCGTCGCGCTCCGTGGATTTGTAATGGAGTATGAGAAAGTCGCGAATAGCCTCGTATTCGGCGCCCACCGCCTGGTTGTATTGGTCAGCCAGCAGGGGATCCATGGCTTCACGGGGCCAAAGGTCGAGAAGCTTTATGAGCCCGGAATGAATCAAATGGATGCTGGTCGATTCCAACGGCTCGAGGAAGCCCGCAGCAAGCCCGATCGATACCACATTTTTCTTCCAGAATTCCCTGCGGCGACCCGCCTTGAATCGAATGAAGCGTGGCTCAGCAAGCGGCTTGGCATCGAGCCCGTCCAGCAGGACGGCTGCCGCGGTGTCATCCGGGATGAAATCGCGACAGAACACATAACCATTGCCGGTGCGATGCTGCAAGGGAATGCGCCATTGCCAACCGGCCGCGCGTGCGGTTGAGCGCGTATACGGAACGAGCGGGGCTAACTTTTCCGAGGGCACGAAGGCCGCACTGTTGCACGGTAGCCAATGGCTCCAGTCCTCGAAGCCGCTGGCGAGCGTCTTTTCTATCAACAGTCCAATCAGACCTGAACAGTCGATGAAAAGACTGCCCTCAATCTGCCCACCGTTTGCCAGCCGCAGGCGGCTGATATGTCCGTCTTCCGGTCTCTGCTGTACCTCGACTATGCGCCCCTCCACGCGGACGACGCCGCGCTTCTCCGCGTAGTTGCGCAGGTAGCGCGCGTAAAGGCCGGCGTCGAAATGATATGCATACCCGAGAGTCGAATGAACACCGACATCCGCGGGTGGTGATGGGGCGAAACGATTGAGCCGGGCGGCCATGCAACACAGGGAATAAGCGTGGAAATCGCCGTCACCACCTTGCAGCCGACTGCGGGTGAGCAAGTGCTGAAATGCCGTTTGCCCGATCGGGGCGCCTATCCGACCGAACGGATGCGTGTAGGAATGACCGAGACGCGTCCAGTCGCGAAATTCGATGCCAAGTTTGATCGTACCTCGGGTCTCACGCAGGAACTCGCCTTCATCGAGTCCCAGTATGCGATTGAAATCGCGGATGTAGGGGATAGTTGCCTCCCCCACGCCGATGGTGCCAATTTCATCCGACTCCACCAGGGTGATCTGACCCAACCGGCCGCCCGTCACGCGCGCGAGAAGCGCGGCGCTCATCCACCCGGCCGTGCCGCCACCGACGATGACAATTTTCTGTTGCGCCGGCAGTTGCATCTATCGCGTCCTCAAAAAAAGATGTCTCCGGCCGCGAGCGGCCGGAGACATCCGGCGGTCAGCTGAACCTGGCCGTTAAACACAACGGCGTAACCGGCCTAGTCGATCTTGAAGCTGCCACCAATCATGAACTGACGTCCGTTCTTGTAGAAGTTCGTCGGAGCGACCGTGACGGACGAGAATGAAAAGTAGGTCTCATCCAGCAGATTGAGCGCCTTGGCATAGATCGAGAACATCTTCGATATATCGTACTGCGCCGAAAAGTCGAGCTCCCGGTACCTGTCCGTGAAGTCCTTTGAGTTGATACGGCCGATCTGCGTGAAGTACTTGTCCCGATAGCCGTAGCTCAGTCGAACCTGCACCGGCCCCCGCTCGAAGTACGGAACGACGTTGTACGTCAGTCTCGACAGGTATGGCATATAGTAGGTAGTGTCCGGATCGTCGTGCGGGACGGTCGCATGTGCAATCGTCGCGTTCGCCGCTATGCCGAAACCCCAGCCGATGTTGTACTGTCCTTGCACGTCGTACCCCAGAACCTTGGCGTTCTGCGCATTGAACGGCGAGCTCACGTTGTACGGCGTGTACGTTCCCCTCGAGGTGTTGAACAACGACTTCAGCTCGGTGTTCTGCACCACGTACGAAGACACATCTCGATAGAACAACTCGGCCGATACCATGTCACCCTTGGACCAGTAGTATTCGGCCGACAATTCGAAGTTCTTCGACTCGTACGGCTTGAGGTTGGGGTTGCCACCGCCTCCGGTCAGCTTCTGGTTGTCGAGGTTGAATGCGCCGGCCAGCTGGCTGTAACGCGGACGTGCAATGACCTTCGCGACACCCGCCTTGAGCAGGAAGTCGGACGTGACGTCGTATACCAGGTTGAGCGATGGCAGGTTCTTGGTCGAGTTCTGCGTGACGGTCCGTGGTGACCAGATACCGGTTACATCGCCGGTTACCGGGTCGGTCACCAGGTTGTTTTCCCAGTAGTCCGACTGGTCACGGGTGTGCACGACACGCGTGCCGATGTTGCCGTGCAGCTTGCCCACTGCGAAGTTGCCCTGCAGATAGCCGGCCTGAATGGTTTCATTGACGTTGAATTCTGTGCCGTAGTTTTCGCCATTATCACGGTAGATGCCGGAATTGAGCAGGGACACGACGCCGTTGCGGGTGAGCGTCGCATACTGCGTGGCGTTACCCGTAGCTCCCAGGCCATCCCAGAGCCCGGCAGGGCTCAACACGTAGTTGTAATGACTCAGATCCGTCGGCGCGGTCAGGTAAACGTTGGAGCCGTGAGCCGCGGTGGAGTTGTCATGGTTCGACTCCTTGAAGCCGAACAGCACTCTGTTGAAAAAGAAATTGTCGATTTCGCGGGCAAAGTCCACCTGGGCATACTGTTCCTTGTCCCGGTAGATTTCCCATTGGATACCGCCGATCTGCGTGTAGTAGCCCGGGACCCCGTTTATGGTGCCTTGACGTAAATCACTTTTGAAGAACGTAGTCGGGTCCGCCGGGTTCTGCGCGTAGTTCTGGTACGTGCTGGTCTGACTGAAGCCAAAGTCGTAGCCCCCGCCGTATTGGAAGCTCGTCAGGTACTCGGGATCCTTACCGCCCCGGGCGCTGGTCAGACCCAGGTTGCCGGTCACTTTCCAGGCGCCCAGCTCCCATTTGCCGGCGAGATTGACGCTGTCAGTGGTGATGTCCGACCTGCGCAGATTGTTGTCCAACTGCGCGCTGGTGTTGTAGTGGGTGAACCCCGTCGGATTGTTGGGATCGAAACCGACATAACCGGTACCCGACAGGCTTGCGCCGGTCACCAGACCGTTGGCGACCGAGATGTTCGTGGCATGCTCGCCCCAGGTGGCCACCGTATATTCCGACTGACTGAAATTGGTGAAATTACCCTTCACCTTCAGGCCCGTCAGAGTGAATTCCGTGCTGTCATCGGGCCGCCACTGAATGGCTGCGTTCGCGCTGGTGCGTTCACGGGTCTGATCGAAGAAGGCAAAGTTGATGCAGCAAGGCATGCGCGCCGCCTGCAGCTCGGCGGTGCTGCTCGGATTGGCAGGCTGACCATTGATGGTAGAAGTGGAATCGATGCTCAGATCGGAACCGTGGGCGTAGCCGAAATATTCGATACCCGCGCGATACAAGTGCTTTTTTTCGTAGTTTATTCCGACCAGCGCGCCAAAATCGCCGTCACTGTTGTGCCAGCTGTACAGCAACGAAGCACGCGGGTTGCCCTTCTTTGACCGATCGTTATATTCGTAGCCACCCGAGCCTCTCAGAGTATTGGGAGTCAGGTCCAACGGTTTGCGGGTTTCGATCAGGACCGTACCGCCCAGGGAGCCTTCATCTATCCAGGCTTCCGGGCTCTTGTATACCTTGGCGACGCCGATGACTTCAGGCGACAACATCGTGTAGTTGAAGGTACGACCCGAGATATCCTGTGGATCACCACCCCAGTCCGCGGTTGCCAACGTGTGGCCGTCGATGAAAGCGCGGTTGAGAGCCGGATCGGTACCGTGAATTGAAATCCGCTCGCCTTCGCCAAACTGCCGGTCGACCGAGATGCCCGGCAGGTGCGACAGCGATTCGGCCACGTTGGTGTCCGGGAATTTACCGACATCATCGGCGGTAATCACATCGATGATCGCGTCGGTCTTTTTCTTGGCCAGGGCCGAGCTTTCCAAACTCTCCCGGTAACCGTGCACGACGACCGTTTCCGAGACCGGCAACTCAGGATTTGGCCCCTGTTGGGCTGCGGCCATGTTGCCCAATGCAAGACCCGTTAGAGCCGAAAGCGAAGACCTCACCGCAGACCGTACCGTCGATTGCTTATGTCGCTTCATTTGACGATTCCTCTCCCCAACTATGTGTTGACCCCAGGCGCGGACCGCTGTTTTGCAGGCCTCGTAAGTGGACGTACGTTTGCGTCCGCTGGACCCCACCCGTGGCATTTCATGATACCAGTCGCCCATATGGTATTAGTGTGGTATTAGTGCACCCTTGTCAAGGATAAATATTGCGTTTAGGAATAAATTCAGGGATTGGCCGAAGGCCAAGCAGCTCAACATCGCGGCGGGTTGGGGGCGCTGAGCGCAGCCAGGCGCTCGGGAAACGGCTTTATCGGTCAGCCGTCATATCCAGCGGGGGATCGGATGGATGGGCCTAGTAGACCACGCCGCAGGTACGACTGAGTAGTGCTTCTTGCACGGATCGGGTAATACCAGTGGGTGATGGCGGCAGCCGAGAGGTCTCATTGTTGGGAGCATGCAGGGCGGCAGGTGTGGTATTAAATTACCCATGCGAATTTCCCGCCGCGACTTGATCCGAATGGCCGCCAGGCCTGCCTGCCTGTGGCTCACCTCCTCACGTCTGCTCGCGAGCGCTCCTCAACAATCGGCCGCCGCGCCCACACCCTACGGGCCCCTGCCCTCGCCGCGGCAGCGGGCGTGGCATGAGCTGGAAACCTACGGATTCCTGCACTTCAGCGTCAACACCTTCACGGACCGCGAATGGGGAATGGGAGATGAAGATCCAGCGATCTTCAACCCGACCGACTTCAATGCCGACCAGATAGTCACCTCAGCCAAGGCAGGCGGGCTGAAGCAGCTGATTGTGACGGCCAAGCACCATGATGGTTTCTGTCTGTGGCCCAGTCGCTACACCGAACATACGATCGCGCGGAGTCCCTACAAGAACGGCAAGGGCGACATCGTCGCAGAAATGGCCGCGGCCTGTGCCCGGCATGGACTCAAGTTCGGTGTCTATGTCTCGCCGTGGGATCGCAACAACCCCGAGTACGGTCGTCCTGGTTATGTGCGTGTCTATCACGGCCAGTTGCGCGAGCTTCTCACCCAGTACGGCAAGCTTCACGAAGTATGGTTCGACGGCGCCAATGGAGGCGATGGCTATTACGGCGGCGCGCGCGAAATACGCAAGATCGATGCGGCGAGCTACTACCAGTGGGACGTTATCCGCGCGATGGCGCACGAGCTTCAGCCCGATGCTGTCCTTTTCGCCGATGAGCACATGGACGTGCGTTGGGTGGGGAACGAAGCCGGCATGGCAGGCGACCCGTGCTGGCCCACGATGGACCGTCAGCCCTACACACCGCAGCGAGGCAATTCCGGAGTACGCAATGGCGAGCTGTGGAACCCTGCGGAGGTTGACGTCTCCATCCGTCCGGGTTGGTTTTGGCACCCCGACGAAAACGACCAGGTGCGCTCGCCCGCGAAGCTCCTCAGGCTCTATTTCCAGTCGGCAGGACGAGGTGCGAACCTGCTGCTCAATGTGCCACCTGATCGACGCGGGCGAATTTTCGAGGCTGATGCCCTCGCCCTGAAAGAGTTTCGGGAGGTGCTCGACAAGGCGCTGAGCCGCGATCTCGCGCAAGGCGCGCGGGTCATGGCCAGCAGTGCGCTTTCGCCCGAATTCGCTCCGGCCAATGTCCTCGGCAGCACCCCCGCGAGCGCCGCCGGCACACCGGTGGTTGTTGCATCCCGTGCCCGGCCTTGGGCGGCTCTCGAGAGCGACCGCTCGGGAGCGTGGCTTACTCTGGTCCTCCCCAGGGCTGTAACTTTCAACCTGGTGCGCCTGCGCGAGGCGATCGAGTACGGCGTTCGGATCGATGAGTTCGCTGTTGAGATCTGGCAGGACGGGCGCTGGCAAATCCTCGCGCAGCATAGTTGTCTGGGTCCGCGGCGCCTGATACGGCTGGACACCCCCGTTACGACGCGGAAAGTACGCTTGCGCATCATCAAGGGGGCGGCCTCGCCTGTTGTATCCGAATTTGGACTTTACCTGCTGCCCTATCTTCTCGAGGAGCCTTCCATCGAGCGCGACACGCAGGGCATGGTGACGTTGCGGGGTGAGGCTCCAGGAACAGCCATCTTCTACACACTGGACGGATCACAACCCAACGTGGCCTCCCCGCGCTATAGCGCACCTTTTGCTCTTGCCACAGGTGGAACCGTACGAGCCTTGGGTGTCAGAACCGCAGGCGGCGACCGAGCGGCCAGCGAGGGAATCCCCAGCGGGGGCGAGCAAAGCGTCGTCGTGAGCCGGGAATTCGATATTGCACCCAGGGATTGGCGCGTCATCTCGGCCACGGGCGATAAGCCGGACAACCTGGTCAAGGGCGGTGTGTTCCTTGGCCAGCCCAACACACCTGTGAGTGTCATCATTGATCTGGCACAGGTTCACAATCTGCGCGGTTTCACCCTCAAGCCCGTTTCGGACCGTGCCATGAGCGGCACGACGGCAGCCCAGGTTGGCCCGCCCGCGCGCTTCATCGCCTGGGTCAGCACGGATGGCCAAACCTGGGGCGAGCCGGCCGGCAAGGGAGAATTCGCCAACATTGCCGTGAACCGCTCCGCGCAGGCCATACGCTTCGACGCGCCCGTTTCCGGGCGCTATCTGCGTCTTCTCCTGCCGCACGCAATCCAGGACAAGCACATCATCGGACTCGCCGGAATTGGAATTCTGACCAGGTAGTGCCGACCGCGAGCTGCGGTCCATGAGCCAGCGGTTCGCTCGCACTTGCGCTCGCGCGCGAAGTCACACCTTGACCAGGCCGGGCTGATCCCAGATCTGCTGCGTCCCGCCGGCGAGGGTGCGCTCACCGCTCGCATGCAGATCGAGCACGATCACTTCGTTTTCGCCTGCTTTGAGCCACGGAGCTGGGACGAACAGCGCCCGCTGCGGCCCGACGCTCCAATAACGCCCCAGATTGTGCCCGTTGATCCAAACATACCCCTTACCCCAGCCGCGCAAGTCCAAAAACGTATACCCGGTGCGCGCGATTGTGAATGTGCTCCGATAAAAAGCGGGCCCGGCGATGGCCTTGCCGGCTGAGGCGCCCCCTGCGAATTGCAACCTGTTGATATCGTCCAAGGGTAAGCCGTAGTGTTCCCACCCCGTGAGCGGTGCGCCATTCAGCCGTGGCACACCTGTCAGACCTTTCTGGTCCTTGCCGAGTTGGGGACCATAGTTGACATGCCCCATGGTGTCCACCAACACGTCGAGCGCCGTATCCGCGGGGCAACTGATCTGCAGCCTGGATTCACCCAACCGCCGGTCCAGAGTTCCCCAATGGTCGCTCGCGGAACTGATGAGTGCGTAATCGCGCACCTCGCCCAGATCCAGCTCTCCGTTCAACTCCTCGTGCGCACGATGACGGTACAGCAGGAGTCCTTGGTTTTGACCGAGCGCTTCGAGGGTGAGTGGCTGTTCGCCGGGAATGGGTGATCCCATGAGTTGCGCGAGGGGCGCGCATTCCCTCAGGCGGAAGCGGGCGATTTCGATACCACTCTCCTGTGCAGGCAGTTCCGCAAATCGCCCAGGCGGCACATAGCGGGCGAGCACAGCCTTGACGGCCTCGTATTTCGGAGTGGGTCGGCCCGCCTCATCGAGAATGGCGTCGTAATCGTAGCTCGAGATGTCAGGTTGGTACGGTCCGCCCAGGGGGTAATTGGCGCCCGCGCTGAAACCAAATGAGGTCCCGCCGTGCAGCATGTAAAGGTTGATCGAATACCCTCGCTCCAGCATCCATTGCAGGCTCGACACCAATGGAGGGATCTCGAGGTTCGAATGCATCTCCCCGAAATGATCGTACCAGCCGCCCCAGAGCTCCGCACAGAAGAACGGTCCGTCGGTACGATGTTTGGCGCGGATCGCAAACTGCGTCTCGGCGTGGTCATGGGTGCCAAAGGTAAGGCCGGCGGGTAGTTCCGGCAGGATGCCGCCTGCCATGACCTCAGCACCGTCGGCCGTATAGAAGACCCCATCGAAGCGCGCCGCGCGCAAGGCCTCATGGCTGGCGCGCATGTAGGCCGGGTCAGACCCATAGGAGCCATATTCGTTTTCGACCTGTGTCAGGATGATCGGGCCGCCATTTGATATCAATAGCGGTGTCAACTCCTCGCCCAACCGCTTGAGCCAGCTTCTAACCGGCCTCATGTAGCGCTCGTCCAGCGAGCGTGGCTCGATACTCGAGTCCTTTGACACCCAGGCCGGTATGCCACCGCCATCCCACTCGCCGCACACATAGGGGCCGGGTCGCAGATTGACCCATAAGCCCTCCTCCTGCGCCATGCGGATGTACGCTGCGACGTCCAGATTTCCGGAAAACTCGAAGTGACCGGGCTGCGGCTCATGCGCGTTCCAGAACACGTATGTGCTGAGTGTGTTGAGGCCCAGGCTCCTCAGCTTCTGCATCCGGTCGCGCCACAATTCGCGCGGGGTCCGCGGATAATGCATCTCGCCCGCGAGAACCTGGAACGGGCGGCCATCGAGCACGAACCGGCCGTCCGACACGTTGAAACGCACTTTGCCCCTCGCCGGAACGATGCGAGCGGCTATGGCCATGGTCGTCCCCAACGAGGCCGTCCCTGTCAGAAAGTCACGGCGCGTCGTCATGTTGCTGACGGATAGTAGGAGCGGACGCGCAGGGCCTTCCTGAGGCTGGCCAGCGACGCGGTTGTCGTTACATGAACAGTAACGATCTCGCCGCCCGTCATATCGAAGGCATTGTCCGAGACCTCGGCCGCCAGCCCGCCAACGTCAATCCAAACACCTCGGGCCGCCGACCGGGCCTGCAGTGTGATGTCGTAACCGCCGGGCACAGCCGCGAAGCTCGATGTGAGCCGGGGATCGGACCACGCGAGGTTTTTCGCGGCGTCGAAATAGACGAAGGAGCGCGAGACCGTGTCCGCTCCATCCAGGATTTCAAACACGGCTTGCGTGTGTTTCGGGTCAGCTCCCTGCAGCAGCTCGGCATCCGTAAAACTGCCAATCAGGGTGCTGCTGGCGGGTGCGGCGTTCTGCATCGCGGACTTCTCGCTCAGGAGCCTGCCGGAGAAATCGAATACCCGCAGCCGCCAGCGCAACTTCCGGGCTGCCATCAGATCCGAGACGATGTGTGCTGCGCTATGCCCATCACGACGCAGAAAACTCGTCGCCACGGGCGCAAAGAAGCGTTTGGCATGGAAGTGCAGCGCCTTCCAGCGGCCGAAGTAATCGATGCTCGACCACGAGGCTCCGGGCCAGACGTCATTCAATTGCCAGTACAGGACTCCCATGTTGTGAGGCCGCGCAGCTCGCAGATGGGACGCTGCGAGCTCGATGCCCTCGGCCTGCATCAACTGGCTCAGGTAGACGAAGTCGGCGAACGTTTTCGGTGCGCCGTAGTTGTTATTGATGTAGAGCAGCAGGCGTTTGTTGCCGTTTCCCTTATCGTACTTCTGGTGCGCGCGCATGACGGGCGATTCGGGCTGCCGATCCGCCGGCGACGTGAACGCTTCGATGGTGGCCATGGATGGCAATGACTGCAGGCCGAATTCCGACATGAACCGCGGCGTGACCTCGAGGTACTCCTCGACCGGCTTGCCGCCCCAGACACTCCAGTAGTGCCGATCGCCGTCATCGTCCTGATCCGCCTTACCGTCATAGTCGGTCGACGGAGTCCCTGCCCAGTAAGGCGTCCGGGGCGAATACCGCATCACGGCCGTGCGCAGAGTTTGATCGAACAAGCGCACCATGCCCGTGACGATGCGATCACGCTCCGCGGCGTTGATTGAGCTCTTCAGTTGCTGAGTGGAGCCTCCCCAGTTCTCCCAGTCGGTCTGCACCTCGTTGTTACCGACCCAGAGGACTATTGATGGGTGTTCGCGCAGGCGCTTGACCTGCTCGGCCGCCTCCACTTCCACGTTCTCCCGGAATCCCGCGTCATAGGGCGGGATGGCTCCGCCGAACATGAAGTCCTGCCAGATCATCAGCCCGCGCTCGTCGGCCTCCTCATAAACGTGGTCGTCCTGATAGATGCCACCGCCCCAGATGCGCAGGATGTTCATGTTAGCCGCCAGTGCGGACTGCAACAGCCGGTCCTGCTGGATCGAGGTCACGCGCGTGGGGAAAATATCGAAAGGGATGAGATTGGCCCCCTTCGCGAAAATGGGCACGTCGTTAACGAGCAGCTCGAAACTGCGTCCCCACTGATCGGCCTGGCGTCGGATCCGGGTGGTGCGCAGTCCAATCCTGCGCGAGGTCGCGCCGCTCGTCCGACCGTTCAGGGTCACTACCGCCGTGACGGTGTAAAGGTTGGGGAGGCCATATCCGACCGGCCACCAAAGCCGCGGGTGCGCGATCTGAATCGGCACGGAGAGCGGATTGTGGCCGGCGAACAGCGCCGCTTCCTGCCTGAGCGTTTGCGCCGATCCATCGGCAGAGGCGACTCGAATCTCGATCGAGACCGGTTGGCTGCGGTCAGACTGGATGGCCAACTGCACATTCAGGGCCGCGGTGTCGGCATCGAGGTGCAACTGTTCGACGTGAAGATCAGCGAGCCGGACGCTGTCATAGGACTCGAGCCGCACGGGTCTCCAGATGCCAAGCGCGACAACGCGCGGCCCCCAATCCCAGCCGTATTGATACCCGGCCTTGCGTACATATGTTGACGAATTACGGCCCGGAGGCTCATCGCCGAAAGCCGAGTCGTAAGCACCAGGCAGGACGTACGGCAGACTCGAGATGAGGGGCTTCATTTTCCTGATGGGCGAGGCGAAATCCACTTCGAGGAGGTTGTCACCCTCATGCAGGAGCGCCTTTACGGGCACCCGCCACGAGCGGAACATGTTGTCGGTTTGCTGAACCTCGGTGCCGTTGATCTTGATCGTCGCGAACGTATCCAGACCTTCGAACACCAGCTCGACGTGGTCATGTTTCAGGGTCTCGTTCTCGACGACAACACGTGTCTGATATTGCCAGTCCGACAAACCCACCCATTGCACCTTGCTCTCGTTGTCAGCCAGGTACGGATCAGGCAGCTTGCGCAGCCTCATCAGGTCTGTTTGCGCAACGCCCGGCACGGTGGCGGGCATCCAATGAGTGGCTTCCGGATGAGCCGCCACGTTCGGGTCCGCCGGATCGAGTCGGAAATGCCAACCGTCATGCAGCGCCTGTACCTGCAGCTCGCCAGCCGTCGTCGAAGCTGTGGCCAACAGGGCCAGCACACAGACAACAGCCTCAAATCGCGCCATGAGATACCCCTATCACTGGCGCAGGAGTTTCACCGCATCGATCACATACCACGGACCGTCGGTAGGGGCCGTAAAAATGAAACACAAATTGTGCTCACCCGTTACCGGGGCGATCGGTACTTGGAAACTCAGACGATTATCGCTCGAAGCGGGGTCCGGCAAGGCGGCGCGAGCGATTTCCGGGCCCGATTCGCAGCGGTCCTGATATACCACCAGTTCCCCGAACGGCGTGCGCGCCGGGTAGGACTTCACTTGGTCCTTCGCCTCCTCGATACTGTAATTGTTGGCGAGGCCGTAGTTACGAGGCAGGCGCGCGATGTCGAATCCGAGAGCCCCCGTCCCGTTCAGAAGCGCCTTGGGGTAAACATAACAGCTATGGAACACGTCCATATCGTAGACCGGCGCCGTCGCAGGCGAATCGGGAGTCAATGGGAGGCGCAGACCCAGATCACCGCCGGGACAGCCCTGCAGCTGATTGGAGGATCGCATCAGGAGTGTAGCGGCGCTGAACTCGTAGCTGCGAGCCGCCGCGAGCAAGCCTCCATCGTGGCTGAAGGTGGCCGCCTTGATGACTGTGCCTAGTTTGAGCAGCAGCGGCCGAGTGTAAAGTCTTGCGCTCGCAGTTGGCTCCGAGCCATCGAGCGTATAGCGGATCTCGCCGAACGCTGTCTGATTACCGAGCGTCACCGTGCCCGCGCCAGCTTGCAAGGCCGCCGTGCGCCCATCAGCGAGCTGGGTACCGCCCAGCTGAAAATCGACCGCGAATGCGGAATCGGCAGCGGCGATTCCCTGCTGACGATAGCGCTGCATCTGCGCGGGAAGGCGCTCCAGAAATCCTGCCCAACTCATGCTCGACGGTTGGCTCCACACCGCCTCCGACAGTGCATCGACTCGCGGAAAGGCGGCGTGCTGAACATACCACGCCGACAGCAAGTACTCGCTCCACAGGTTCGCTTGGGCGCCCAGCACATGTCGCCCTTCCTCCTCGCTCAAGACAGTGGGCATGACCTCAAAGTTGTAGACCTGTGAGAGCGCTGCGATGGCCAAGCGTCCGGCTGGCTCATCATCCCGACGGCTCTGCAGATTATCGAAATACAGCGTCGGCGCGGGCGACAAGACGACGTCATGACCGAGACGCGCTGCGGCAACCGCGCCCTGTGTGCCGCGCCAACTCATAACCGTGGCGGTTGCCGGAACGCCGCCCTGCAGGATCTCATCCCACCCCACCATCGTGCGGCCGTGTTCGTCGAGATACCGCCCGAGCTGCTCCATGAACCAGCTTTGCAACGCCTCCTCGTTCCGGATGCCGAGTGCCTTCATCTGGGCCTGAATGGCGGGCGAGCTCTTCCATTGACTCTTGATGGCCTCATCGCCCCCGAGATGAATGTACTTGCCAGGAAACAAATCCATCACTTCGTCGAGCACGTTTTTGACGAACGCCAGGCTCTCTGCATTGGTGTTGTAGAGATAATAATTGACACCCCAGTTCGTCGAGACGGTGGGGTGATCGCCCAGCACGCTCAGTTGCGGGTGAGCCGCGACGACTGCCTGCGCGTGTCCGGGTATGTCGATTTCCGGAACCAACGTGATGTAACGAGCGGCCGCGTAGCCCACGAGATCGCGAATCTCCTCCTGCGTATAGAACCCGCCATACACGCCTTCTTCATCCCCCCGCCCACCGTTGGATGGTGGCGTGCGCCAGGCGCCGATGGTCGTCAATTGCGGATATCGCTTGATCTGCAGGCGCCATCCCTGGTCGTCGGTCAGATGCAGATGCAGGACATTGAGCTTGTGCTGACTCATCTGGTCCATGATTGTCTTGACGTCGCCCACAGACAGGAAATGCCGGGCTGGATCGAGCATGAGCCCGCGCCACTTGAAACGCGGGAAGTCTTCGATGTGCATGCCCCGCAACTTCACGGCCGCACCGCGCTGCGCGTCGTGCGCCCCACCATGCGCGCCAGTCGAGAGCAATTGCGCCGCAGTCATCGCGCCGTAGAAGAGACCCGCACCCGCACGCGCCTCGATCCGTATGCCCGTGGCACTCACGTCAAGGATATAACCTTCGGTGTCGGCTACGGAGGCGCTTGGGGACAAAACGAGGTCGACAGCCGAGCCGCGGCCGCAGCGTCGTCCCTCGAGATCGAGCCCTTGCATCTCTTTGACTATGGCTTGCAGTTGCCGCGCGACGCTGTCGGCCGCACCGCCCGCACAGATAGGCGTTTGTCCGCTTACAACGAACGCGCCTCGTTCCGCGACAACCTTGGCAGGCCACGGAATGAGCGACGGCTCAGCCGCGCTGCTCCCTCCGGCCGCTATCGAGGCCAGAACGAGGGTTCCCATGAGGCGGCATAGCCAGAAGGACCGGGTCATCCCGAATCAGTTCACTTTGTCTTAGGTGCCGCTCGCACGGCTCGGCCCTGCTGGCCAACGTTAATACCATCCATTGGTATGGTATTACTATGGTATTAACGCGGGGATGTCAATCCGACTCATCCCGAGTATGCAGCCCACGTCCATGCCATTGTGTCGATACCCAGCCAGCGCTTCGTTATACTCTGGTATTAAACACCCTCTTGCCGCTTATGAGTAATAACAGGAAGTTTGCCGTAGACAAACGGCTGAAGGAACTGCTGCCCGAAGCGGACGACGACACGCCCCGCTATGTGCAGTTGGCCCGCAAGCTCGCCAGCGCCATTCAGGCCGGCGCTTGGAAACCGAACGAAGTTCTGCCGGCGGAGCGCGACCTGTGCGACCAGCTGAAAGTCTCACGCGTCACCCTGCGCCAGGCGCTCGATGCGGTCGCCGAGCAGGGACTCATCTCGCGGCGCCAGGGTGCAGGCACCTTTGTGACTCCACACATAGAGCACCTGCTCAGCAGTCTCATCAGCTTCAGCGAAACACTGCGTCGCAAGGGCTATGAGCCGAGCACGAAGTGGCTCGAACGCGAGATACGTGCCGGCACGGCTGAGGAAGTCACGCGACTGGGTTTGTCCCCGAATGCCCAGGTAGCCGTGTTGACCCGCTTGCGCAGCGCGGACGCAAAAGTCATCGCTTACGAGCGTTCGGTGCTGCCTGTAAGCGTGCTGCCGCGGCCGACTGCCGTGGAGGACTCGCTTTACCGATGGCTCGATGAGCAGGGAACCCCGATCGTGCGCGCCTTGCAGTATTTCCGGGCAGCCAATCTCTCGCGCCGGATGGCGGATCATCTGGAAATGCGCGAAGGCGAGGCGGTCCTGAGGGTGATCCGGATCGGTTATGGGCGCGATGGCGCGGCGATCGAGTCCTCGGATACCTTCTGCCACAGCGACTTTCATGATTTCGTCGTCGAGCTCAAGAGATGATGAGCCCGCCAGGGGCGCGTGTCAGAGTCTCGATCGCTCAGCGAGGCAGCCGCTGCTCTGTCCTGATGGTGATGGAGTCCCGCAAGGTCGCGGCGTAGCCGGGCTGCCCGCCGCCGGCGTCAAGCACCACACGTCCGGGTATGACTGCGCGGCGTCCCTCCTCATCGACCAGACTCATTTGCCGCGGCGTGATGACGAAGCTCACCACCTTCGATTCGCCCGCCAGCAGATGAACGCGCTGAAAGCCGGCCAAGGCATGCAGGGGCGCACTCTTCGTGTCTGGATGAGTCATGTACAGTTGCACGATCTCCTCGCCAGGGCGTGCTCCAGTGTTAGTGACACGCACACGCCCGGCGACGTTTTCTCCGGCACCGATTTCGTGTGCACTCAGCTCCAGATCAGCGTAGCGCATGCTCGTGTAGCTGAGTCCATAGCCGAAAGGGAAATCCGGCCGACGCGTAAAATACCGGTAAGTACGACCGGCCATGGTGTAATCATCGAACGCTGGAAGGTCTGCGACCGAGCGGTAGAACGTTACTGGCAGGCGACCCGAGGGGTTGTTGATTCCTGCGAGCGTCTGGGCAATGGCCCGTCCACCCTGCCCTCCTGGATACCACGCTACGAGTATTGCCTTCGCTCTCGCCCGTAGCTCCGGATCCAGCGCGACCGCGCTGCCGGTTTGCAGAACGATGATCAACGGCCGCCCCGTTCTGGCCAGAGCGGCCAACAGATGCCGTTGTACCGCCGGGAGATCCAGTGAGATGCGATCGCCGCCGGCGAATCCGGGGACCTCGATCCGCAGCGCCTCGCCCTCCAGCCGCGGCGAGAGTCCGACCACCGCTACAATCACATCCGCCCGTCTCGCGACGCTCAAGGCTTCGCCGAGCAATGCTTCCTGCGGCGGGCGCCATTCCAGATGGACCCCGCCGTCGGCGCTGTCGTGTAGCAACTCGATCTTCAAGGTATGCGGCAGCGTGTTCTCAAAGATGAGTGGTGTTGCTGGGCCCGAGCCATCGGCAATCAGGTGTCCATCGAGATACAAACGATAGCTGTCGTGACCATTGCAGTCGAAGCAGCGGTCGATCGCCAGATCGAGTTGATATGGTCCGGGAGCAGGTGGCACGAACTCACCTGACCAACGCACGGCATAACGATGCGCAGGCACTCCGGGGGCGGGTGCGACCCGATCCCAGTCGAAGTCGATGGCAGGATCGGAGCGGACATGAGCAGGCGTTCCAGAGAAATCCAGCGAGGTGAAGAACTCAGCCTCGAGGCCCCCGGTACGAGGCAGCCGGCCGCGCAGCGCGGTGATAGGGACCGGTACGGACACCTGGTCCGCCAACACCGAGCCCTGTGCATAGTCAACCGTCGCGGTCGCCGCGAATTCGCGTTGAATTCCCGCGAGCGGCGTGACGGGCTCAAGGGCGGTGCCGTGGTAATTTCCCTCCAGCGTCTCCAACAGGTTCGCACCGGGTCCGATGACGGCAATGCGCCGGACACTTCGCACCAGCGGCAGCGTGCCGCCCGTGTTTTTCAACAGCACAATGGATTCCCTGGCCGCGCGCAATGCCAACTCCATATGCTCGGCACCATCGAGCGCCGTGTCGCGCTCATCCGGCGGATCGAACGCGCCGACCGCGAAACGTGCCGTCAGCAACCGCCGCAGCGCTCCGTCGATATCGCGCTCGGATGCGAGACCTCGCTCGAGCGCGCGATTGAGCGAACCGTAGGTGGGGCCGCAGTCCAAATCGGTGCCGGCCTTCAATGCCAGCGCCGCTGACTCCGCGCTGTCGGGGCGGTAGTGATGAAATGCCGTCATATCATCGATTGCATCACAATCCGCAACGACGAAACCGTTGAATGCCCAGTCTTCGCGTAGGCGCCCTCGCAACAGTGTTTCATTCGCGCACGCCGGAGTCCCATCGATGGCGTTGTAGGCGCACATCACGGAACGCGCTCCCCCTTCCACGACCGCGGCGCGGAATGCGGGGAGATACGTGTCCTCGAGATCGTGCGCGGAAGGCCGAGCGTTGAACCCATGCCGCAGGGGCTCGGGTCCGCTGTGGACTGCAAAATGCTTCGGTGTAGCGATGACACGCGGATGCACCGGATCGTTTCCCTGCAGACCGCGTACGAACGCCATCGCGAGCCGTCCCGCCAGGAAGGGATCCTCCCCGTAGGTCTCCTGGCCCCGGCCCCAGCGCGGATCGCGGAAAATGTTGATATTCGGTGACCATAGCGTGAGCCCCGCGTAGCGGGCCCCCTGCTCCTCGGGAGGCAATGCGAAGAACCTTGCACGCGCTTCGGAGGCAACCACCGCGCCGGCCGCCTGTAGCAATTGTGTATCCCAGGTTGCCGCGAGCCCGATCGCTTGCGGAAACACAGTTGCATCACCATTGCGCGCCAGGCCGTGCAGACCTTCACTCCAATAGTCGAACGCGGGCACGCCAAGGCGGGGAATTGCCGGCGTGTGGTTCATGAGCTGAGCCACTTTTTCCTGCGTGCTCAGGCGGGAGAGCAAATCATCGGCGCGGGCGAGCGGCGCGACGTGCGGATCGCGCCATACCATTGGGACGCTCAAGTCCTCTGCCGGTGCCGGCCAGGCGCAGACCGTGCCCAGCAAAACCATCAACCACGCCGCCCACCGCTGCAAAGCCTGCCCCATGGATGGTATTACCTCTTCGGAGTAATGGTATTACAATGGTTTTATGATACCGTTGCCGGCGATTTTATGTCGAGGCTATGGCATCCAAGTCATGAACGAGCAGACGATCGCCGGAAATGTACTGTCGGCAGCGGGGTGGCGTCACGGGACAATCGGGATTCAACGGAATCGGATCAGCTTCGTGCCGCAGACGCCGGCCGACCCCGGTACGAACGATGATGTTCTGATCATTCCCGGTTTCATCGATCTGCACGTCCACGGCGGTGGCGGCGCGGACGTGATGGACAGCGGCGAGCCATTCGAAGCCCTGGCCCGAATGCACGCCCGGCACGGCACTACAGCGCTGCTGACAACCACCATGACAGCACCGCGCGAGGAGATCGAGGCTGTGCTGGCGAAGCTCGGTCGCTACATCCCCCAGCCCCGGGCACCCTCCTCTGCGCGCGTGTTGGGCGTGCATCTGGAAGGTCCCTACATCAATCGCGGGCGGTTAGGGTCACAGCCCGATTTTGCGATCGCCGCGAGCATCGAACAGCTCGAAAGCCACTGCTCGCTCGCCCCCCTGAAGGTCGTCACCCTCGCTCCGGAAATACCGGGGCACCTCGAGCTGGTGCGGTTGCTGACGGCCAAAGGCATTCGCGTTCAGATCGGACATACCCTGGCTACGTACGAGCAGGGCTTGGAGGCGCTCGCAAGTGGCGCTTGCGGCTTTACGCATCTGTTCAATGCCATGACGCCGTTGAACCATCGCGCTCCCGGTATTGTGGGCGCCGCTCTTGCGCATGCGTCTTACTGTGAGCTGATCCCGGATCTCGTGCACGTACATCCAGGTGCGCTTCGGGCCGCCTTGCGCGCAATTCCGAAGGCCTATTGCGTGAGCGATTCAACAGCGGGAGCCGGGATGCCCGATGGCGAGTATCGCCTGGGCCGGCAGCGTGTTACGAAAACTCTCGGCTGCGTACGCCTGGCCGATGGCACCCTCGCCGGCAGCACCCTGACTTTGGATCAGGGCTTGCGCAATCTCGTCGCGCTGGGCCTTTCGATCGAGGATGCCTCGGCGCGGGTGTCCCGCTACCCGGCGGACTACCTGGGCTTGCAGGATCGCGGCCGGATCGAAGCCGGCGCGTGGGCGGATCTCGTGGTGTTGGATCGAGCGCTGCGGCCCATCGCGGTGTATGTGGAAGGCGAGTCCGTGGATTTAATATCATCGTAGTACTAATGAATTCCGGCGCCTGCGGCGCGCCGTCGGCCGGTCCAACTTACGCGACCGCCCTGCCACCCGAACGGGTTTACCGAATCGCCAGGGAGTGATCCTGATGAACAAAACTTTCGTATCGTTGCTTGCCCTGCTGTGCATCCCAACGGCTTGGGCGAAGGCGCCCCCCCCGCTGGGGGTTCCCTCGGTCGCCGCTCGGTCGTCCCCGCTGGGGATTCCCTCGCTAACCCCCGCTGGGGGTTCCCTCGCTGGCCGCTCGGTCGCCGCTCGGTCGCCGGCGGCGCTGTTCTATTTGATGGAGACTCCGAAGTCGATGCGCTCCTTCGTGGAGCACGTTGACAAGATCGACCTGCTGGTGCCGACCTGGTATGGCGTTGACGGCCAGGGACTCGTGCAGGGCGCGCCGAATCCGTTCGTGCTGCAGTTGGCCGGCCAGAGAAAACTGCCCGTCATGCCCATCCTTTCCATGACTCAGGGCCGGGACGGCTTCCATCGCCTGCTGCTGGATGTGGAAGCCCAGAAGCGCGCGATCGAGGCCCTGCTGAGCCAGGCCAGGCAGTACCGCTTCCTCGGCTACCAGTTCGATTTCGAGAACATCGCGTGGACTGATCGCGACGCGTTCAGCGCCTTCGCGCGGCGCACGGCTGAGGCGCTGCATGCAGCGGGTTTGCAGCTTTCGATAGCAGTGGTACCCAACGAGCCGGGGCACGCGGGCCGTGGCGCGTTCTCGAAATGGATGTGGGAGTACTGGCGTGGCGTGTATGACCTCAAAGCCCTCGGGGACTGCATGGATTTCGTTAGTCTGATGACCTACGACCAGCACACCCGCTGGACCACCCCGGGGCCCGTCGCTGGCTGGGATTGGACCGTCGCGCACCTCGATTACGCATTGCAGTTCATTCCGAAGGAGAAGCTCTCCATTGGCATTGCGCTGTACGGATATCACTGGTTCGCGGGCAATCCCGTATCGGGTACCGAAGAGCGCTCCAATATCTCGGCTGACTACATTGATGCCGATGAGTCGATACCGCTGGCGAGGCAGTATGGCGCCCGGATTCAATGGGACGCCCAGGACCATGAGGCGTTCTATTGGTTCTACCGCGACCAGATGCGCGAGTGGGTCTGGATGCCGGACGCCCGCGCTTTCCACGATCGCTATGAGCTCACGAAACAGCGCGGTCTGGTGGGATTCAGCTCCTGGGTACTCGGGGCAGAGGACCCTGCGATCTGGAACGAGCTGCCGCGAGCCACCCGGTGACATAATGCAGCGGTACGGTATCGTTCCGCCGGCCTCGGGCGCAGCACTGCGACAACTGGAGCTCTGGCAACAGGTCTGAGCCGTGAGTAGCAATAATTTCAGGCGAGTTGCCCAAGCGCGCACGGCCATCCTGGCCGCCGCCTGGCTGCTGCTGGCAAGCGCGACCTCCGCGCACCACTCCTACGCCATGTTCGACGGCGCGAAAACCGTGACCGTGAGTGGCACGGTCGCGAAGCTCGAGTGGGCAAATCCGCACGTTTTCATCTGGATGTATGTACCCAACCCAAAGGCGCCGAAGGGTTATGACCTGTATGCATTCGAGAACGGCTCCACGAATGTCCTGACTCGACGCGGTTGGTCGAAAACGACCTTCAAGGTGGGAGAGAAAATCACCGTAGACTACTGGCCGCTGCGGGATGGCCGAACCGGCGGTCATTTCATCAAGGCAACCCACGAAGATGGTCATGTGACAGTGGGCGCTGGTGGGCCCAACGGTGCGAACGCCGCTCGGGACGCTGCGCATGGCAAGTGAGTACCGCAGGAAGCTGGGAGCGGCGCTGCTCGGTTCTGTCCTGCTCGGCCTTTGCTGCCTTACTGGTGTGAGGGCGGAGGAGCAGCGCAGCCCAATGCCTGACTGGAGTGGGTGGTGGGTACTGGACAAGCCCTTCATCGATGAGTTGGTCCAGGCTCCGCCGCCGATGAAACCCGAGGACCTGGCCCGATTGCGCGCCGCGCGACACGACGACACTGATCCTGACCCCGCGCGTTACTGCCGACCGCCTCAATTCGTCGGCTTCAGCGGCGGCTTCGTAGAGGCTGTCGAACTACTTGTTACACCGGGCCGCGTCACGCTCACCAACGAAAGTGGGCTCATCCGCCGCATTTATACGGATGGCAGATCCATTCCGGCCTCGCACGAGGACACGAACACGGGGACCTCAGTCGGACACTGGGACGGAAATGCCCTCGTGGTCGAAACGGTGGGCATCAATCCTGCCGCGAGGTTCCCTCTTCCAACTCAGGGTGCGATGCCGATCGGCAGGCACGCGAAGATTACTGAGCGCATCTGGCTGAAGGACCCGAATACACTCCAATTCGAAGTCGTGACCACTGCTCCTGAGCTCTTTGTCAGGCCGGACAAACGCAAACGCACCTACACTCGCGTGCCTCACAAGACGACAGCCAGCGAGATTACGTTCTGCGTTGATCACGACCGCTCAATCGACCCGGCGACCGGCAAGCAGCGCTTCGACATGACGCCGCCTCCCGATCTCGCTCCTCCGCCGGCGAATTAGACGAAACGCCGCCTGAATCGTTAAAATCCTCCGGCCGCTTGGCAGTAAGTATGGCCCAAGGTAAGCGTAAAGCCTTGATTTAGCACGGAGAGCCCCCTCACCGCGGCTTTTGCCCCTCTGCATCATTGCACCCCGGCATCGGCCCGCCGCCGGAAGCGGTCTCCTCGGCGCTTCCTGGACCGGAAAAAGTTGAGGCGGCGTTAAACTTTAGTACCTCGAACTGCTTCCAACCGAGACCGCCGCATCTGCGGCCTGAAGCGCTGACAAAGGAATCCACAGTGGGCGCGAATGCCGAACACAAGATCACCCCGCCGGGCGCTCACGAGCCAGTCCGCTGGATTGGCCGCGAGCCCGTGTCGCCGGAGGCGGTCGTGCCCCTCGCCCCACCCGAGACTTCTGTCTCAGACGGTGGCGGCAGCGCACGCGCGAAATGGATGGCCGGGGCCGTCGCGGTCGCAGTTATCGCGATCGTGGCCGCCATTCTGTGGCGAGGTCAGACGACCGAACCGGCGACGGCAACACTTGCGTCCCAACAGGCCGTCCCGCTGGTCAGCGTGATGTCGCCGGGGGTCAGTGCGGTGACCTCGACAGTAACCTTCACCGGGACAATCGCGGCACGTTATGACATGCCGATCGGGATTGAAGGTGACGCAGGGCGCATTGTTGGCGTGTATGTCGAGGCAGGTGACCGCGTCAAACGGGGTCAACTGCTCGCCAAGATCGATGAATCCGTCTGGCAACCGCAGGTTAACCGCCTGGCGGCCTCGCTCGAGGAGGCCAAGGCGCAAGCGGCCCTCTCAGCGGCGGAGTATCGGCGCGCCGCGGCCGTTGAGTCCGCGGGCGCCCTGTCCGCGGAGGAGATCGAAAAGCGGCGGGCCCTGTCGATCACCGATGCGGCGAAGGTAAAAGTGGCCGCGGCCATGCTCATGGAGGCCGAGGCAAGACTGAATCGAACCCGTGTCGTGGCGCCGGCTGACGGCATCGTGCTCACACGCAAAGCTGAAGTTGGCCAGACAGCCAGCCCGGGCGGCGAAGCCCTGTTCCGGCTCGCCAACGGCGGCGAAATCGAAATGCGCGGCCAGGTGGCCGAGCAGGATATGTCAGTCCTCACAGTAGGACAGCCGGCGGATGTGCGCCTGGTGGGATCGGCAGAGCCGTTCGAAGGACGCGTTCGGCTTCTCGGAGCTGTCATTGATCCCCTGACACGCCTCGGCGACATCCGAATTACGCTCAAACCGAACCCGGCATTGCGGCCAGGAGCCTTTGCTCGTGGCTCGGTTCTGGTCAGCAAGGCCGAACGGCCCATCCTGCCGCAGACAGCCGTGTTGTCGGATGTCAAAGGACCTTACGTGTACGTGATCGGTGAGGGCAGTCGCGTCGAGCGGCGTGATGTCCAGGTAGGTGGCACCACCTCCGCCGGCATCATCATCACGAAAGGTCTGAGCGGTAGTGAGCGGATCGTGACGACGGCGGCGGGCTTCCTGCGGGAAGGCGAAAAGGTCAACGTGGCGGCAACCCCGGTTGCGGTAGCGACGTCATGAAGAACATATCAGCATGGGCGATCAAGCACCCCGTATCGCCCGTGGTGTTGTTCGTCGTTTTGTTGTTCATGGGAGTGGTGGCGTTCGTGCGGCTGCCGATCACTCTCGACCCTGACATCGCATTCCCAATTGTTCACGTAGTGGTTTCCCAGCCCGGTGCGGCGCCGCAGGAAATGGAGACGCAGGTCCTCCAAAAGGTCGAGGGCTCAGTCGCGGGCATAGGCAACATCCATAACATCACCTCGCTGGCGCTCGAGGGTGTGTCGAGCATCTGGATCGAGTTTCAGATCGGGACGCCGATCGATCGTGCCGTGGCCGACGTGCGCGATGCCGTTTCGAAGGTCCGCAGCAACCTGCCACAGGGAATCCAAGAGCCGCTCGTGCAGCGTGTGGACATAGACGGTGGTCCGATCGCCTATTACGCCGTTGCGACGACGAGTCAAACCGAAGCGCAGCTTTCCTGGTTTGTGGACAACACGGTCACCAAGCGTCTGCTGTCGATTCCGGGTGTTGCCCAGGTGTCGCGCGGCGGTGGTGTCAACCGCGAGATCCGCGTCGAGCTCGATCCCGCGCGCATGCAGGCGCTCGGCATCACGGCTGTGGATGTGAACCAGCAGCTTCGCACGCTGAACCTGGATTCGCCCGGGGGACGGGCCCAACTCGGTGGGGGCGAGCAATCGATCCGGGTGTTGGGCGGGGCCCATACGGCACTGGCGCTGGGCGACACCCAGATTGCACTGCCCGGAACTGGCAACCGCTTCGCCCGGCTCAGCGACATAGCCAACGTGCACGATGGTGTTGGAGAGATTCGCACCATTGCGCGGCTCAATGGCCGGGACGCAACGACTTTCGGCGTAGCCAAGGCGAAGGGCGCCTCCGATGTCACGGTGCTGGCTGCCGTCGAGCGCGAATTGGCAAAGGTGGGCAAGGAAAATCCGCAGGTGACGATGACGAAGGTCTTCACCACGGTGGACTATACGAAACAGCAGTACCACTCGGCACTCATGGCATTCATCGAGGGCTCCATTCTGGCCGTGATCGTGGTGTGGTTATTCCTGCGCGACACGCGCGCGACACTCATCTCCGCGCTGGCGATCCCGCTGTCCGCAATCCCGACATTCGCATTCATGCAGATGATGGGGTTCTCGTTGAACAACATCAGCCTGCTGGCGCTATCGCTGGTGGCGGGTGTGTTGGTTGACGATGCCATCGTCGAGATCGAGAACATAGTAAGGCACATGCGCATGGGTAAAAGCGGCTTCCAGGCCGCTCTGGATGCGGCCGATCAGATCGGGCTTGCGGTCGTCGCGACCTCCTGCACCATCATGGCCGTGTTTCTGCCTGTCAGCTTCATGCCAGGCATTACGGGTCAATATTTCATACAGTTTGGCCTGACGGTCGCCGCGGCGGTGTTCTTCTCGCTGCTCGTCGCTCGCCTCATTACGCCGGTGATTGCGGCTTATACGCTCAAGTCGGACCGCATTGCCGTTCACACCGACGGCCCGTTCATGACGATGTACATGCGGACACTGAACTGGTGCATACACAATCGCTGGAAGACGATTGCCTTCGGCGTGCTGTTCTTCGTGCTGTCCATCGCCGGACTGGCGCTGATTCCCAAATCATTCGTACCCGACGCGGACTTCGGAGCACCCAACCTGAGCATCGAGCTGCCGACGGGCGTGCGGCTCGAAGATACGGCAGCTGTCTCCGCGGCGGCCTACCGTATCATTGCCCGCCAACCCGAAGTCGCCAACGTCGTCGAGTCCATGGGCGAGGGCGACACTGACGAGATACGCACCGGAAACCTCTACATTCAACTCGTGCCCCGTAATCAACGCAAAGTGACCCAGAAAGAGTGGGAGGATCGGGTCATCAAAGAGTTGAAGACCATCCCGGACGCCGAGATCCATTTCAGCAAGAATGGCGGTGGTGGCGGCGGTCGCGACGTTAACATCTACATCACTGGAGACGACCCGCAGCTCACCCAGGCTACAGCGCAAAAGGTCGTGGACGAGATGCGCGCCATGCCGGAGCTGCGCACTGCCCGGATCAACGGTGACATGCAGCGTCCGGAGATTCTGATCAAGCCGCGGTTCGATCTGGCGGCGCAACTGGGCGTAACGGTCTCCAGCATCAGCGAGACCATCCGCATTGCAACGTTGGGCGACCTCGATCAGAACAGCGCCAAGTTCTCGCTGTCGGATCGGCAGGTACCCATTCGTGTGAGCCTGCTAGAGAACACACGGCGCGATCTCACCACACTCGAAAATCTGCCAGTGCCGACCGCTTCGGGCGGCGCTGTCCCCCTGAAGGCGGTCGCGGATATCGGCTTCGGCCAAGGACCAACGAAGGTTCGCCGCTACAACCAGAGCCGCCGCATCTCCATCGAGGCCGACCTCACCCAGGGCACGGCACTCGGGACTGCGCTGGACAAAATTCACGCTCTGCCGACACTGAAAAACCTCCCGCAGGGTGTCCGGCTCGTAGACGTAGGCGACGCGGAAGTCATGGCCGAGCTGTTCACCAACTTCATGATTGCGATCACGACCGGCATATTGATGGTGTTCGCGGTGCTGGTGCTGTTGTTCGCCCGCGTTCTGCAGCCAGTGACGATTCTGTCGTCCCTGCCGCTCTCGATCGGCGGCGCGGTGCTCGCCCTGATGGCCACCCGGCACTCCTTGTCCCTGGGTGTGATGATCGGCTTCCTGATGCTCATGGGCATCGTGGCCAAGAACTCGATTCTGCTCGTTGACTTCGCCATCGAGGAAATACGGGCTGGCAAGGATCGCGTCACCGCATTGCTCGAATCGGGCCATAAGCGCGCGCGTCCCATCGTCATGACCACCGTCGCCATGGTGGCGGGTATGCTTCCGGTTGCGATCGGCTTCGGTGGGGACAATGCCTTCCGGGGCCCGATGGCGATTGCAGTCATCGGCGGATTGGTGACTTCGACGGGATTGACGTTGGTGATCGTGCCGGCAGCCTTTACACTGATCGACGATATCGAGCGCTGGCTGGGACCGAAGTTCGGCAAAGTGCTCACAGCGCATACGCCAACCCCAGAACTGCCGGCTTCGGAGCCTCGTCCAGCTGGCTGAGGCTCTTGTCGACAGTGTCCACACCAGATGGCGGGCTCGTCCCGCCCACGGCTAGTACTGCCGCGCCACCACGTTCCGCGTGGTGGGTACGCATGTTGGCCAGCCTGCCCTTACCGGTTCTGTACGGATTCTCCAGGCTGGTTGGATGGTTGGCATTCCGTGTGTTCCCCTATCGGGCGCAGTTCGTGCACAACAACCTGAAGCTCGCCTTCCCGCAGATGGATGAGAGGGCGCTGCACAATACCAAGCGTGACTATTACGCGGGCTTCGCTGACATGTTCGTCGAGATCGTCAAGTCGGCGAAGATGCCGGCCGACGAGATTCGCCGGCGGGTGCGCATAGTCAATATCGAGGGCCCGCGCGAGCTGCTGGCACAGGGCAAGTCGGTACTGTGTGTAGCAGCGCACCAATGCAATTGGGAGTGGATGCTGCTGGGCTTCTCACTGGAGTTGGGTTACCCGGTGGATGCGGCCTACAAGCCGTTGGTGGATGCCTGGGCCGAACGCGAGATGAAGACGGTGCGCAGCCGTTTTGGCAGCCGGATGATACCGGCCAAAGAACTGCTGCCCGACATCATCAAACGGCGAGGTATTTCCCGGGCGATCGCCATGGTCGCCGACCAGGAGCCGACGACGAGCGAGCACAAGCACTGGACGCGATTTCTGGGCCGGGACACGGCGTTCTATATGGGGCCCGAAGAGATCGCCCGCGTGACCAGGCTGCCGGTGTTTTTCATTGCCATGCGCCGGCTGTCACGGGGTCTCTACGAAATGGCCTTTGAGCCGCTGGCCATGCCCGAAGAGAAGCTGCAGCCGGGGGAGCTGACCGAGCGCTACGCCCGCCGGGTGGAGCGGCAAATACGCGACGCTCCCCCCGACTGGCCGTGGTCCCACAAACGCTGGAAGTTGAAGAAATCGCTGTACGGGGGCCGGCGCTAACCGTCGCCCGTAGGCAGCGCAGCTACCGCAGGCGCATCAGGCCTTGGCCGCCACACGCAGCTCGCGCGGCAAGGCGAAAAACACCTTCTCCTCGCGGCCCACGACTTCCTCGGGCACTTCCGCGCCCCAGCTGCGAAGCCGCTCCACGACTTGTTGCACGAGCAGCTCCGGTGCCGACGCACCGGCGGTTACCCCTACAGCACTCTTGCCTTCAAACCACTCACGGTGCATGTCATCAGGGCCGTCGACCAGATAACCGGAAACGCCCGCACGGTCGGCGAGCTCACGCAGACGATTCGAGTTGGAACTGGTGCGCGACCCTACAACTACGACGACATCGCACTTCTCGAGAAGCTTCTTCACGGCGTCCTGGCGATTCTGGGTCGCGTAGCAGATATCTTCCTTGCGCGGCGTCGATAACGCCGGGAAACGTCGCCGAAGTGCGGCCACGATTTCGGTCGTGTCGTCCATCGAGAGTGTCGTCTGCGTGACAAACGCGAGATTCTCGGGATCGCGCGCGACGAAACTCTCCACATCCTCCACGCTCTGGATGAGATAGATCTTGCCCCCGAAGGAAGAATCGAAGCGTCCCATCGTCCCTTCGATTTCCGGGTGGCCGGCGTGACCGATCAGAATCACATCGCGCCCCTCGCGGGCATAGCGCTGCACTTCCATGTGGACCTTGGTCACGAGCGGGCACGTGGCATCGAACACGGTGAGGCCGCGAGTCCTGGCTTCGGCCTCCACGGCGCTGGAGACGCCGTGAGCGGAGAAAATGACGGTATTGCCGGCAGGAACCTCCTGCAGCTCCTCGACAAACACGGCACCGAGTCCCCGCAGGCGGTCTACCACATGAGTGTTGTGAACGACCTCATGACGCACGTAAATGGGACGTCCGAACAATTCGATCGCGCGCTCCACGATGTCGATTGCGCGATCGACTCCTGCGCAAAAGCCGCGTGGGTTGGCCAGAAGAACCTTCATACACTTGCCCTCTTTGCGCCTCGGCTTTCCCGCCAGGCATCGAACAACAAAAACGCCGCCCCCACCGTGATCGCCGAATCCGCGACATTGAATGCCGGGAAATACGAATTATTCCAGTGCACCAGGATGAAATCGACCACGTGACCGATTCGCATGCGGTCGATCACATTTCCAATGGCGCCGGCCAGGATGAGCGCCAGGGCACAGCACAGCAGCCACTGCGTGCGGCCCTTGAGCCGCTTCATCCAGTATATGAGGCCTGCGCCCACCAGTATCGCCAGGCCCGAGAACAGCCAGCGCTGCCATCCAGAGGCCTCAGACAGGAAGCTGAACGCGGCACCCTCGTTGAACCACAGGGTGATATCCAGGACCGCAAGCAGGTGCTTGCGCTCGTAGGGCTGGAAATGCTGCACGATCCAAAGTTTGGACAATTGATCGAGCGCAATCATCATCACGCTGAGCGGTAGCCAGACCCAGCCGCTGTGCTCGCGATTCTCGTTCATGCGAATGTCCGCTTCTCGCCCGGACCCTCGACGTTCGTGACGCACCGTCCGCAGATCTCGGCGTGCTCAGGATTCACACCCACATCGGGCCGATGATGCCAGCAGCGGATGCACTTGCGCTCCTTGCTTGGCCGCACATCAAAATGAATTGGCGTGGGACCCGCGACAGCCTGCAGCGTGACCGCCATCGCCTCCGCGGGAGCCTCCTTGTCCAACTTCAGGTTGAGCGCCGAGGTAATGAAGAAGAATCGCAGCTCATCGTTTCCTACCGAGCCATAGCGCGTCAGCCACTCGTCGGGAACGAACAGGTCCACCTCGGCGTCCAGGGAAGAGCCGATCTCGCCCTCCTTGCGCAGTTGCTCGAGCCGCTTTCCAAGCTCATCCCGGACTGCCAGCAGATCGCTCCAGAACGCGCGCTGCTGCGGCGAGCTCTGCGCCGCATCGAGGCCCTCGTACCATGTTTCAAACATCACCGATTCGCCACGCGGGCCGTGCGCCGTGCGAACGGGCATGAATTTCCAGATTTCCTCGGCGGTGAACGAGAGGATGGGCGCGAGCCAGCGCTCGAGCGCTTCCAGGATGCGGTACATCGCGCTCTGGGCGCTGCGCCGGCCGCGGCTGCCGGCCTGCATGGTGTAGAGCCGATCCTTGGTGATGTCCAGATACAAGGCGCCCATCTCGTTGGTACAGAAGTTCTGGATACGCTGCACGATGTCGGGAAAATCGTACTTCGTGTAGGCGGCAACCACCGCCTCCTGCGTGTCACAGGCCTGTTGCACAGCCCATTGATCCAGCGGCAGCATTTCTTTCGCCGGCACCAGGTGCTCCGCCGGATCGAAGCCATGCAGATTGCCGAGCAGGAAGCGGGCGGTATTGCGAATCCGGCGATAGGCATCGGACACTCGCTTCAGAATTTCGTCCGAGAGCGCCATTTCATTCCGATAGTCCGCGGCGGCGATCCATAGGCGCAGGATGTCTGCGCCGTACGTCTTCATCACGTCCTGCGGCTCGATGCCGTTGCCTAGCGACTTCGACATCTTCCGGCCCTGGGAATCGACCGTGAAGCCGTGCGTGAGCACCTCATCGTACGGTGCGCGCCCATGCATCGCGACAGATGTCAGGAGCGAAGAGTGAAACCAACCGCGGTGCTGGTCCGAGCCCTCGAGATAGATCACCTTGTCACCGGGTGCACGCTTCAAATACGGGCGCTGATCAAGCACGCAAAAATGGGATACACCGGAGTCGAACCAGACATCGAGAATGTCGGTTACTTTTTCGTAGTCGTCCGCATCGGCGCCCAATAGCTCCTGTGCATCCAGCGAGTACCAGGCGTCCGCACCGGAGGTCTCCACGCGCCGTGCGACCTCCTCCATCAACTCCGCGGTGCGAGGATGAGGCTCATGAGTCGACTTACGCACAAAGAGGGCAATCGGCACGCCCCAGGTACGCTGTCGTGAGATACACCAATCCGGGCGTCCCTCAATCATGCCCGCGATACGCTCCTCGCCCCACGCGGGATACCAGTCGACGTCCTCGTGGATCGCTTTGAGCGCGCCCTCTCGCAGCTTTTCCTTGTCCATGCTGATAAACCACTGTGGCGTGGCGCGAAACACGACCGGCGTGCGATGGCGCCAACAGTGCGGATAACTGTGGACGATCTTTTCCACTGCGAGTAACACACCGCGATTACCTAAGTGTTCGACAATGGTCTCGTTCGCCTTCCAGATGTGTTGACCCGCGAAGATCTCCGTGTCGGGCAGATACACTCCGTTGCCGCCAACGGGGTTGAGCATTTGGAGGCCGTATTTCTGGCCGACGACGAAGTCTTCCACGCCGTGCGCCGGGGCCGTGTGTACCGCGCCCGTACCTTCTTCGGCCGATACGTGCTCGCCAAGGATCAGCGGCACTTCGCGGTCGTAGAATGGGTGGCGGAGCTTGAGCAGGTCCAGGGCCGCGCCCTTCGTCTCACCCAAAACCGTTGGCTGTTCGACGCCATAGCGCTTCAGCGCTTTATCCGCGAGCGGCCCTGCTAACACCAATAGCTGACGTTTGCCGTCGCGCGTTGGTCCTTCCACCAGCACGTAATCGAGGTCCGCGCCAAGCGTCACGGCCAAGCTCGCCGGGAGCGTCCAAGGCGTCGTCGTCCAAATTGGCACGGCGACAATGTCGCCGTCGCGGAGTGTTACCCCGAATTTTGATGCCAATGCGCTTGGATCGACGGCGTCGTACGCCACATCAATCGCGGGGGAAGTCTTGTCGTGATATTCAATCTCGGCCTCCGCCAGCGCCGAGCCGCAATCGAAACACCAGTACACGGGCTTGAACCCGCGCACCACGTGCCCACGCTCGTACACTCTCGCAAGCGCCCGCACGATGTCCGCTTCGTACTTGAAGTCCATGGTGCGGTAGGGGTTTTCCCATTCGCCCAGCACCCCGAGACGCTTGAAGTCCGCGCGCTGCAGATCGATCTGTTTGGTTGCGTACTCGCGGCACAACCGGCGGAACTCCGCCGCATCGACCTTCTGGCCGACCTTGCCGACCTTTTTCTCGACTGCAACTTCGATGGGCAGCCCGTGGCAGTCCCAGCCCGGAACGTAGGGCGAGCGCAAGCCGGCCATCAGCTTGGACTTGATGACCACATCCTTCAGGATCTTGTTCACGGCATGACCCAGGTGGATCGCGCCGTTCGCATAGGGCGGACCGTCGTGCAGCACGAACATCTGCGCGCGCCCGGACGTGTGCTTTTGAATCTGCTCGTACCGTCCCCGCTTCTCCCAATCAGCGAGCATTCCCGGCTCACGCTTGGCAAGATCGGCCTTCATCGGGAAATCCGTCTGGGGCAGGTTGATCGTCAGTTTGTAGCGGTTCTCTTTCTCTTGGGCCATTACCTAGTTACTACCATCTCAGGCGAGGATCCGCCGTGCATCTGCCGCATCTGTATTCATCTGCACTACGAGGGCGTCGAGATCGGCGAACCGCTCCTCTTCGCGCAGCTTCGACACGAACTCCACCTCGATTTCGCGGCCGTATAAATCTCCGGCGAAATCGAACACATGAGCTTCCAGCAACATCTCACCACCCCCATCAACAGTGGGGCGCGTTCCGAGGCTTGCAACACCCGGCAGCGGGCTCGAGGACACGCCATGCACCCGCACAGCGAATATGCCTGCCACCGGCACACGCCTTCGGCCCGTTCGGAGGTTCGCGGTTGGGAAGCCCAACTTGCGCCCGAGTTGGTTGCCCCGGACCACGCGGCCCGTCATTGAATACGGACGCCCGAGCCAGGAGCGCGCGAGTTCGAAATCGCCTCGAGCCAGCGCCTCACGCACACCGCTGCTGCTGATTCGCGCTCCACCCAGCAATACCGGTGGAACCACGTCGACTTCGAATCCCAGAGCCTGCCCCGAGACCGCCAGGGCCTCTGCGGTCGCCTCTCCCTTGCGGCCGAAGCGGAAATCGTGCCCCACGACAACCCGGTGCGAATGCAACTGGTTCGCCAGGAGGGCCGCAAACTCCGCCCCTGAGAGGTTACGCAACCGCTCGTCGAAACGCAGCACGCACATGTAGTCGATGCCACAGCCACCCAGAACGCGCCAGCGCTCGCGCCAGGACGTGAGCCGGGCGGGAGGCCGCTCCGGCAGCAGGTACTCCCGTGGCATGGGCTCGAAGGTGAGCACCATGGCCGGCCGGGAAAGACGCACCGCGTCTTCACATAATCGGTTCAGCAGCGCGCGGTGACCGAGGTGGATCCCGTCGAACGTACCTATCGTGACGACACTGCCCCGGTGGCGTTCGCGCAAATTCAGGGGTCCGCGAATGAGCTCCATGAGGTGGCTTAAGTCATTGACAGCAAAGCGCCAAAGTATACCGCGTTGACAAGTGTAGGTTGTATCAGCAGACTACCGCCCCCCGCGATACTGGGGATGGTTTCAGACGGAGATTTCGTGGCCAATACCAAGTCCGCCGAAAAGGCAGCCCGCCAAGCGGAAAAGCACCGCGCTCGTAATGTTGCTCTGCGCTCACGGATGCGCACTGCTGTCCGCAGTGTCACTGCGGCAATCACGGGCGGTAATAAAGAAACAGCTACGGCCAGCTACAAGGAAGCCGTTCCCGTCATCGATACGTTGGTGAACAAGCAAATCATCCACCGCAATAAGGCCGCGAGACACAAGAGCCGACTGGCTGCTCGTATTCGCGCAATGCAGTGAGGCTGTGATGAACGCTACCCCGAAGAACGGCCATAGCGCCGTGAGTGCAGTACCCGCCGCGCCGCGAGGCTTCAAGTTGAAGCCGGCTGCGCGTCGCGAGTTTCTTCTGCAGTCGATTCGCGTGCGCGCGCCTCGCGATCCTGCTCCTCCAAAAAGCTCATAACGGCCTCCACAAGCTCCTTCGTTCCCCGGCCAGTAGCGCCGGAAACGAGGAAGTGCGGCCCGCGAAAGCGTAGGCTGCGGACGATCGCGCGTGCCCGCTTTTCGGCCTCGTCGTCCGGCATCAGGTCGCGCTTATTGATGACCAGCCAGCGGGGCTTTGCCGCCAGCTCCTGATCGAACTTCTTTAGCTCCGAGACGATTGCCCGTGCGTCGCGCACCGGATCAGCATCGGGATCCACGGGCGCTATATCTACTAAGTGCAGTAGTACGCGGGTGCGCTGCAGGTGCTTCAGGAAGCGAATTCCCAGCCCCGCCCCTTCCGCGGCGCCCTCGATCAGCCCCGGAATATCGGCCATCACGAAGCTCCGATGTTGGCCGACGTCGACCACGCCGAGATTCGGATAAAGGGTCGTGAACGGGTAATCGGCAACCTTCGGGCGCGCGGCCGAAACCGCTCGGATAAGCGTGGACTTACCGGCGTTCGGCAGACCCAGCAGACCCACGTCTGCAATGACCTTCATTTCCAGGTGCAAAGTACGCTTCTCACCGGGCAGCCCAGGGCCGTACTGCCGGGGCGAGCGATTGGTGCTCGACTTGAACTTCTGGTTGCCCCAGCCACCCTTTCCCCCGCGGGCTACCAGGAGCGTGTCGTCGTGACGGGTGAGGTCGCCTAATTCCTCATTGGTTTCCGAGTCCCTGACAATGGTGCCGATAGGCACGGGAACGTACGTGTCGTCCCCACCCCGGCCGAAGCAGTCGTTGCTCGACCCAGACTCCCCGTGCTCGGCCTTATAGGTCTTCTCGATGCGGAAATCGGCCAGCGTATTGATGCCGGAAACGGCGCGCAGGTAAACGTTGCCGCCATTGCCGCCGTCACCGCCGTCGGGGCCGCCCAACGGCACAAATTTCTCGCGTCGGAAACTGGTACTGCCGCGGCCACCATTGCCGGCTTGCACCCGTACCCGTGCCTCATCGACGAATTTCATGGGAAATCACCCTAAACAAAAACCCCGGCGAATGCCGGGGTTTTGGAGACTTTTACGGCCTGGCAGCGTGTCAGGCTCGGCTTGCGCAATGCACCTCAGCAGCAGCTGGCAAAAGTCGCGCCTTTTGCCAGCGGTAGCGAAGGCGATGTCCGAAAAATGGCGGGGGCGCCCAGCCCGCAGGCCATTTTTCCAATGGACTAGGCAAGACCCGTCAGGCGGACTTGGCTGCCTCGGCCTCGGGTAGTACGTGGACGTACATGCGCTGCTCGGCGCCGCGCTTCTGGAACTTGACAGTGCCCGATATCTTCGCGAACAGCGTATGGTCGGTGCCAACGCCGACGTTGGTGCCCGGACGCACCGGTGTACCGCGCTGACGGACCAGAATATTGCCAGCCAGAACGGATTCGCCGCCGAAGCGCTTCACGCCCAGCCGCTTGGAATGGGAATCGCGGCCGTTTCGGGTACTGCCGCCTGCTTTTTTATGTGCCATGAGTGCAAATCCTGCAAAAAATGGTCTATATGGCTCAGCCCGCGCTGATGTCCGTGACCTTGACCTCGGTGAACGACTGCCGGTGAGTCTTCTGCCGCAGATAGTGCTTACGGCGGCGGAACTTCACGACGCTGACCTTGGCGCCCTTGCCGTGGCGGACCACGGTGGCGACCACCTTGCCCCCCTTCAGAAGGGGCTTGCCCAGGGTCACGTTGGCGCCCTCGCCGACCAGCAGCACCTCGCCGAACTCTACGGTGGCGCCCGGCTCGGCATCGAGCTTTTCGACGCGAAGGACACCGTCCTTGGAGACCCGATATTGCTTTCCGCCGGTGGCGATGACTGCGTACATAGTAATTGAGGAAGGGAATGGGGGCCGAAGAAGGCCGCGCATTCTACTGGCGGACCCCCGGCGGGTCAAACGGCCATTTCTTCAGCCTCCACCAGCACTTAGAGAACGGCCCGGATGGGGGTCGGGGGCCGTAACCGTTCCGCCAGCGCCATTCTCGCGGACGCCCGCGTCGGCTAGGATGCGGGGCTCACCATGAATGCCGCCCGCGACACAATCTTTCCAGTAACGATGAACCTCGAAGAAATACGCGCGCTCGTCCAGACGGACCTCGAATCCGTCAATCGCGTCATCCGCGCGCGTCTAAAAAGCGCGGTGCCGCTGGTGGACCAGATCGCGGACCACATCATCGCCGGTGGCGGTAAGCGCTTGCGCCCCCTGCTGGTAGTTCTGGTCGGCAGAGCTTGCGGTCATGAGGGGCACGCGGTCGTCGAAGCCGCCGCTTTCATCGAATTCATCCATACCGCCACTTTGTTGCATGACGACGTTGTTGACGGGTCCTCCATGCGGCGGGGACGTGATACCGCGAACGAGGTCTTCGGGAATCAGGCAAGCGTGCTGGTCGGCGACTTCGTCTACTCACGCGCGTTTCAAATGATGGCCGCCCTTACCTCGCAGCGTGTGATGGAGATCATGGCCGAGGCGACCAATGTCATCGCCGAAGGCGAAGTGCTGCAGCTGATGAATGCGCATGACCCCGATACAACAGAGCAGCGCTACCTGGAAGTCATCCATCGGAAGACTGCCAAGTTATTTCAGGCAGGCGCGGAAGTGGCCGCCGTGTTGGCCGGTGGCACGCTCACCGTGCAGCAGGCTCTTGCCGCGTATGGCAAGCATCTCGGCACAGCATACCAACTCATGGACGATGTCCTCGACTATCGCTCCAATCCGGCCGAGCGCGGCAAAAATCTAGGTGACGACCTCGCGGAAGGCAAACCTACATTGCCGCTCATCCATGCCTTGCGTCACGGAGACAAGGCACAACAGGCTGCCATACGGCTTGCCATCGAGAACGGCGGACTCGCGCAGCTCGAGCCCATTGTCGCTGCCATCGAATCGACCGGCGGACTCGACTACGCTGCGCGGCTTGCGCAGGGCGAGTCGGAACGTGCGCTCAAAGCGCTCGATGCGCTGCCGGACACTCCTTATAGAGCGGGGTTGGCGGCGTTGGCGCGGTTCGCGGTCGCGCATACGACTTGAGTGAGCGCGGCCGCGGGCTGGCCGCCTGCAGTGGCGCTCTCGTGGTTGCAATCCCCCCGAATCCAATTTCAACAGGGGCTCAGTTGCGCTTGCCTGGCGCCATTGCCTAGACTGCCTGCCCTTGCAATTGCTTCGGATCTCAAATGAAAACAACGGGGCTCAGGTTTCTTGCGATTTCTAAACTGACCGCGGCTGCAGTTGGCCTCTGCTCGAGCGCGTTGGCATTGCCAGCCCTGGCAGCCGATTCCGCGCCGCCAACGATCGTTCTCAAGGCCGCTCACGTGTTTGATTCGACTGGCACCAGTCTGCGCGATGGCGCGACCGTCGTTGTAAGCGGTGACAAGATCGTCTCGGTCGGCAACGGACCCATCCCGGCGGGTGCCAAGGTAATCGACCTCGGCGACGCCACCATCCTGCCAGGCTTCATCGACGCGCATGTCCATCTGACAGACGAACTGCAGAGCGATTACTACAAAGGCTTCTACAAGAAGATGTTCCGCTTCCCGGCCGAGCAGGCTCACTATGCCGGGCTCTACGCCAAGCGCACACTCGAAGCTGGCTTCACTACAGTCCGCAACGTAGGCGCGGACGAATTCGTCGATGTCGGCCTGCGCAATGCGATCAATGCAGGTGTTGCCGAAGGGCCGCGTGTCCTGACAGCGGTGCACGCGATCGGCTCGACCGGCGGCCACTGCGATCAAAGCCCTTTTCCACCCGAGCGAATCAAACCCGTCGGACCGATTGAAGGCGTTTGCAACGGTGCCGACCAATGTCGCGAAGCCGTACGCGACCAGATGAAGTGGGGAGCTGACGTCATCAAGATCTGCGCCTCTGGGGGCGTTCTCTCCGAATCAGATCCCGTCGATGTGCCACAGCTCACGCCCGACGAACTGACCGCCATCATCTCCGAAGCGCACAAATGGAAGCGCAAAACCGCGGCCCACGCCCACGGCGATCTGGCCGCCAAGTTGGCTGTTGAAGCTGGCATCGACTCCATCGAGCACGGCAGCTTCCTGACAGAAGCCACCCTCAAGCTGATGAAGTCAAAGGGCGTCTATCTCGTGCCCACACGCATGGCCGTATGGTGGACAAACAAGGGCGCCGACGGCTACCCGCCACAGATCGCTGCGAAAGCTCGTGCCGCAGCGGCTGCGCATGAAAAGATGTTCCGCAGCGCACTTCAGATTGGCGTCCCGATCGCTTTCGGGACCGACTCTGGCGTTTCACCCCACGGCAAGAACGCAATGGAGTTCGGCCTGATGACCGACCTTGGAATGGCACCCGCGGCCGCCCTCCTCGCAGGGACCCGCGAGGCTGCCAAGCTGCTGGGCGTTGACAGCGATTCCGGCACACTCGAGCCCGGCAAGCGTGCCGACATCGTCGCTGTGCCCGGGAATGTGTTGCAGAACATCAAGTCCACCGAGCACCCCTTGTTTGTGATGAAGGGTGGCGTTGTGGTGGTGCAGAAGCCAGGCGGGTCTGCAGCCGACTGAGTTGGCGCGTTTACTGTGCGGCGCGCCCTCGGCGACCAGAAGACGATCGAGCTGGCTATCGGGACGAATCACGTTCGCGCCCAGATCGCGGACCCGCGCGCCGCACAAGTTCGGCTACTACCAGGCCCGAGTCGCCTGCCGGCGGAACGACCGTGGAACGTCCCGGCTGGGGAAACGGGCCGCCCTGGAGTCATTCACGCACTGCCCCCCTCCCCGGCAGCCTTTCCTCGAAACCGGCAGATGCGCCCACCGCGGCGCCTCTGCCGGCTTTTTTTCTGCAGCAACCCCCGCGCAAGCCATTGACGAGCCTTGGCGTCGGGCAGATTTGCGTTGCTGCCGCTGGGGGGCTTCAGTACACTTCGCGCCCCCGTCCTCGCCGCCTTTTGGCTTCGCAGGATCGCGGGTTGCCAACCTCGGGGTGTAGCTCAGCCTGGTAGAGCACTACGTTCGGGACGTAGGTGTCGCAGGTTCAAATCCTGTCACCCCGACCATTGAAATTCCTCACGTTTTTCTTCCCCGTATGGGACTGGGTTCCATACTTCAAATCAATTGGGTTCCAGTTTGGGTTCCAGTCTCCAGAGTCATTCCTACTTTCCCTCCGTTCTTCCCCTCGTCGGTTCCGCTCCCAAATTCCTTTGTCCGTGCTTGTCAGTTCGAATGCTGACCGGGCAGCTCGCGTGGCAATTCGCAAAGGATCCGCGCTGTCCCTTCTCGCCAACTTAACCGAGCGAAAACGCAGCAGCGCAGCGTGAACGACATCTGCAATGTCCATAAACCCGCTACGGCATCACTGACCAGACGCCCGTCAACCGACATACGCTCAGAGCACCGGGAGTCTAAGCGTCTTAAGACGTCATCATCGAATCCTTTTGCAACCAGTCCTTCAGCGGTGGATGTGCTCGTCCGCAACGTTCTCTGAACAGCTCATTGCTCCGCACTTTGTCAAACATCGCCGGATAAGGAGCCGTGATGTCCCGCTCGGCAACAATGCATTCTGCCTTCAGACTATCCCAGTCCGTTTCTCGTTTTTGTCGGGAATGCGAGCGTGGGCGTACTATCGTCTGTCGAACAGGCTCCGTTGATCGGGGACTTTGATCCAATCTCCATCTTGCACTCTCGCGTTGCTCGGCTTTCCAGTGCTCGCGCTAATGACCTCAATTTCCTTGTGGCCTCTCAAGACATCGACCGCATCCTTGTATATGTCAGCAGATGCGGGCGAGAGGTTACACGTGGTCGCGAACAACTCGGCGAAGGACATGCCGTTGGGATCGGCATATATGATCGGCGCGATCTGAGTAACGAGCTGCGACGTGCTGGCTGTTTTCGCTACGTCATCGAACTCAAACAGTCCCGATTGACCAGCACGGGAATCGTCATTTTTTGATACGTATCCGAGGACATGAAACATGTCCAGACCGGCCCCTCCATAGTGGATGAAGTGATTATTCTTTTCCCAATGAATCCGGGTCATCACGTCGCGAGCACGAGCTCGTTGCGAGAAGTGGATCAGCCAGTAGTCCCCGTGCCCGTGCGGGGATCTGATGAAAAATAGCGTGTAGAACTTCGCACGGCATTTTTCTATCAGTTCCTGGTACAGGCACGCCTGCACGAAGAGGCGCCAATCTTTATCTGTTCGCTTGATGTCTTCGAACGACCGCCCCTGCAGAACATCTGGAATTCCGACCTTTTGAAGCAGACGCTTCGTCAAGTCCGAATTCTCGGCAAAGTAATTGAGCAATGCGTCTACGGCGAAGGTCAGGATCACTTCGCTACCAGGTAGCGACTGAATGATTCGCGCTATTCGGTCCGTTGGCACATCCGAGTAACCGTACTGATCAAGAAGGAAGATCGCCCGCGGCGACCGGGGCATTCTGCGGAGCACGTGGTCAATGAGGCGGTCCGCGGTGGACTCAAATTCAGAATTCAGAAGAAAAATGTCCCGGTCGAGACGAGGTCCTAGTCCCCTCTCAGTCAGCGCTCTGCGCAAGTACTCGGCCGCTGTTCGCTCTTTCTCAATAAAAAAATAATCAACAGCCAGGCGCACCGGTTTTCGGCGGCCAGTATTGATGATTGCTTCGGCATCCCGCGTCGCCTCGAGCATGACGAACGGCGACCCAAGTACGAGTTCACGAGTATCTTCATGCCGGTACAGCCCGCCACCTGCAAAACCATCCACAAGCACCAGGCGGAATTCGTCGCGATTCGGGTTGGAAACCAGCGTTTGAATGTACGCGGTGAGGTAGCCTCGCAAGATATCGTGCTTAGCAAGGCTATGCTGACGAATGATTGGAGGTGGCTCGTTTGGGTCCCACCCGTAGGGAACGCGTGTCATAGCGGCTGTGGATATCCATCCCAGGTCTGTCCGTCGAGCAAGCGTCCGCTATATTTTTTTGCGCCCCAAGCCAAGCGTGCAAGCCCGCCAGCGCCATCCTCTAGCTCGATAATGCGGCTCTTGAAGGTTTCTGGCGCCTGCGGGCTCCAATGTCCCCACTGCTTGAAGTGAAACGGAACATCATAGGTTCGGCACTGATCTCTAAGGGAGCGGATCCAGTTGGGGTGAGTTGGCCGGGCGTTTCCGCCGCTCTCACCGCCCGCTATGACCCAGGTAATCTGCTGCTCCCGCAGCCAACGAGTTAAATCAATGGCAGACAGCAGCGGCTCGCATGATAAGAAGCGTACTTTAGCCTCAACACTGAGCAGCCGCTCTACACGACGCTCGGCCCACTTCTGAGTTTCAGCCGTGGTTCCAAGCCAGACGTTTGCCTTGGCCTGTTTGGCCCATGGATAGACGTGCTTGAGTTGCCCGGGTCGTTTGGTCAAAAGCAACCAGTCCAGCTGAGGGGTATTCTCGATGAGCGTCCACAGTCTATGGCGCCAGGGATCAAGATCAGCCCGCGGCTCAAACACATCGGCCATTGATGCGCAAAACACCCTCGCTCGACGCCCCAGACGTTCCGCTTCCGCATTCCATTTGATGGGCTCGCGCCAGTGTTGATCTGAGAAGAAGCGACGAGCTGCGCTGCCGCCCCACAGGTCCATTCCAACGCGCTTGGAGAGGCTTTCTGCGTAGCAGTGTGCACAAGCCGGGGACAGTTTGACGCAACCCCACCAAGGATTGAAGGTGTGGTGCGTCCATTCAATGCCAGAGTCCTTAGCCATAGCGCTTCTGAGTCTCAGGCGCCAACATTGGCGCCGAGCTGAATTATTCGCCCATGGTCGCGCACAATCAACCTCCAAAGCCTCACATTTGTCTCCACCATTATCTTCGCGTCAAATCGAGAATACAGCATTGAGACCCCGCGACTACTGTATTTGGGGCGCCAGATGCCCATGTGCTGCGCCACGAGTTGTGCGGCTTCTTTCGCTTGAAACCACACGTGCGACACTGTGCTCGATACACGAATGTTGACTGCGGCTTCCGCCAAAGACGCAAATCCTATACGCGGGTGTCACAGCTGCTCCCTGCGAAGGCGGGCAACGGTCATCGTGATCAGCGTCGCCGCTTCAATCTCAAAGGCACGCGCGAGCGCCAGAACCACCGCGAGGGTCGGCTGACGCAATCCCCGTTCCATCAGCGACGGGTACGTGCGGTCAATATCAGCAGCTTCCGCCAGCTGCTCTTGAGTTAGCCGCGCTCCTGCGCGTGACAGCTTGAGTACGGCGCCAAACGCGCGTGCGACTTGGTGATGATCGACTGTGCTCATAGCCTGCGCTCCTTGCAACGAGCTGCGAGAACATCGAGGCGTTCGATCTGGGCGTCGAGCACATCGCCGACGGAACGTTGCAGGACGAGCGCAGCGTCAACGTCGCTGTCGGCGTCCTGGGCCTTCAGGGCGGCGCTGGCGACATAGGCTGCGGACATCGCCACGCCTAGCCGAAGACGGATATCAGTCAGCTCCGCGCCAATCGCGGGTATTTGCTGGTCGGGCTTGGATACGGGTGGACGTTTACCGGAACGGGGAGAATGGACACGGGTAGAATTTCCCGGGCGTGAAGAACCCATGACTGCGTACCTCGTTGTACGTGGCTGTGGTAGGCCCCTGCTGGTGGTAACGACACCGGCGGGGGCCGCTTGCTGCTACGAATCCGTAACAGACCTCAGCATGCTAGACCGCTGCCAAAAGTGAGGCAAGCCGAGTGCTGCGATAAATGAGGCGCTTCCAAAAGTGAGGCGCTACCATGGGACGACATTTACGCAGCGCGAGGCATCGTGCACTGATTACGGCAATCGTCGAGGCTCGAGACAGTACCGGCCTCAGTCAGCGGGAGTTCGCGAAGAAACTCAACCGAACGAACAATTTCGTCTGGCGAATAGAGGCCGGGGAGCGCAAGGTCGATGTGCTCGAATTCATCGAGATAGCAAAGGCAGCGGGACTTGATCCGCTGGAACTGCTGCGGCGGGTGCTGCGGTGAGGAGGCAGTTACGGTCGCTGCGGGCGGTCTCGCCACCCTGACGATGGGCCACGCGCCGACGACTACGAAGGAGGCCCTACGCTAATTTAGCCCGTAAAATCATCGATTTATGGAGATCTCGCCTTCGTTCCGGGCCCCGAACTAGTCTTTACCGTCCATCCTGGACTCTCCTAGCTCGACACGGCTCCCCAAAGAGCTATCATTTCCTCATGGCTCCCTCCAACCGCATTGTCCTCGACCCTGCTGTCCTTCACGGCAAACCCGTGATCCGGGGGACGCGGCTGCCTGTAACGGTGGTGGTGGGCAGCTTGGCAGGTGGGATGACCTTCGAAGAAGTCCAGCGGGAATATGACCTCACTGCCGACGACATCCGGGCTGCGCTCAAGTTCGTAGCCGACTTGGCGGAGCAGGAATCCTTTCACCCGCTACCCGCCGTTTAGTCCCGCATGCGTTTCTTGCTCGACGCCAACATGCCGCGGTCGGCGATTGGCACCCTTTCTGCGCGCGGACATCACGTCGAGTTTGCCCGAGACATCGGTCTCGGCGCCGCTCCTGATGCTCAGATCGCAGAACGCGCCCGTCAGACCGGTGATGCGCTGGTGACACGAGACTTGGATTTTGCCGACATCCGACAATACCCGCCGGAACAGTACGGCGGCATCGTCGTATTGCGTCTGCCTGACCACTTCACCGCTGCTGAAATAGTCGTCGTACTGGAACGTTTCCTGGGCGAACCACGGTTTGTTGAAAACCTGCCAGGACACCTTGCCATAGTGGACGAGAACCGCGTGCGGTTTCGCCCGCCCCTTGAATAGGCGCCGGCCGGGACCGAATCAGCGGGTCCGATCCAACGACTCAATGGCAGGATCGCGGCGTTTGCTCAAGACACCTCCTGAGACCAGCTCCTGCTGCAATCGCACAGCCGGCAGCTGACGAGCGAACGCAATGACCTCTTCCGCCAACGCGAAGTCTCCAGCGTCGTGCAAGAGCCTCGCGACTCCCCGCCAGCCAGCCAAGACTTCGGCTCGCGTGTGCTCCAAGACTGCCCTACTCGACATCTTCTGCGCCGCCATCTCTTTCGGCTTGTCCGCTCGCAGACGATGTCGCTGGCCACCGTGCATCAAGGCATCGCGTTGCGTCGCCCTAAAGATCCCATCTGACATCGCGATCCGTGATTGTCCTCGAACGGCGCGCTCTGTTGCGTTGGCGGCAACGCCCTGCTCTCGTAGATGTGTCGCAAACAGTTGCCGCCAGTGGCGAAGCGTTGCTTTGCGGATATTCAACCGCTGGCCCCGCTCGCTCATCGCCCTTACCACGAGATGCACATGCGGATGCGGCTCATCTGTGTGCAACGTAAAGGCATACCGGTGCTTCAACGCGAACTCATTCGCGATCAGGCGGCGCACGGCCTTCACCAATTTGTCCGGCGGCGTTCCCGGAGGCATCGAGAAAATGATGTTGTGAACGAGCTTGGAGGGCTCACGGCGCCCCCGAATCGAACGAGCGTTCGGCTGGCCATGAATGTCCATATCCAAGTCCCAGTCGAGCACGATCGCTTTCTGAAAGTCGTCCCCGGCCAGGTGGGTTCCGTCGTCTAGCTCCACCCCCAGTACACCTTCCCGTCCGATATACGCCAAATGGGCCTGAACGCCGCCGAGAGTTCGCGCCCCACCCGACACCTTTACGACAACCTCGGGGACACGCCGGACGGTTCGAGCAACGAACGTGCGCTGGGCCTGTGTCAGTGGCCGATGTGCTCGACCATAGCTCACCACGTCGAGAAGCGGCTTTCCAAATTGCAAATCAATCGTTCGCTTTCTCATGTCCCGCATTCCAACTGGCCAAATTGGCATTGATGGTCGCTTTGAAATGGTCCTTCAATGCTGAGAGCGCGCGAAGTATTGCCTGAAGATCAGCGCGATTCGGACCGGCAGGCCATTGCTGCTGATTGACGGCCCGGGCTATCTGGTTGATGTTCCGCCCGATCGCGCCGACCTCCGCCACTGAACGCTTCAGCGCGGCCAGTTCTGCAGTTGGCAAAGGGGCCTGACCGCGCAGATGTGCGCGCACGAGAAACGATACGTACGTGCTGGTTGGCAACTCCCTGGCTCGGGAACGCTCTCGCAGAAGCAGCAGATCGTCGGAGCGCAGTCGTACGGAGATGCGCCCGCTCGAGGCGACGGGATCGACTGGCTCCACCTCTGAAACACTGACGCCGGCCGTCGCGACGATTGCTGAATCGACGATACGCCTTAATAGCGCTGACTCGGAGAACCCTTGTGCCCGCGCAAGATCCGCGAATCGCTCCTTGGATTTGCGGCTGATCCAGGTCGTGAGGTGAACGCGCTTGTCCATGTGGAGTTTAGTTTGATCCGCTGAGCTGCCGGTAGGCTATCCGGCGCGAATGCGTCGAATCTCCATACAATGACAGCACCTCTCCGGCGCGGTCGGTGTCGGAGGTTTCGTGAACTGCGCTGGAGGTTTCATGAACTGGCCGGTGCTGGTTTGACGATGACGCTGTGTGCCGCCGCGACTGGAGACTGGTGCCTTGATGAATGGACCGGCTCAATGCGGACGGGCGCAACCGTCGTATCCCTAGATAACCAGCTAGGATTCGCCGGATCCGGCCAAAACCATGCACTCGCGGTTCTGAAAGGGCCGTCATGACGCGGTCGTTCGCGGCTTGCGGTAGACTGAGGAATCGAGGTCGCGTCTTCGGCGGCCCAAGGAAGGGATCGATGATCTGGATCAATCAGCTTCGTTTTGCGTCGGCGCAGCCCCGCGTCGCTCAACCTCATCGTTAGGCATGGCTGCCGAGTTCTCCGTGCCGTCCCACACCATCTACTTCGCGGGTTATCTAGACGCGGTGGGGAGGCATTACACGGACGAAAAGCGGCTTTGTGCGCTTACTGCAGCTGTCATGCCGTCAGAGATTCTTGACCGCCTCGCAATTAGAACCACGACGCCCGTCGAGAACATGGTGAGGGAATTTGAGCGCGACATTTCCCAGTTTCTGAATACCGACCCGAGGAATCGACTCCTTTTCTACCTCACCGAGTACTTCTGTTGGTACAAAGACTTCTCGGATACGTGCGTATGTGAAAAGCTTCGGCTCGAGGGAGGCGACCTCTCGCATGACCATACTGCCTATCGCCTTTTTGTCGATCATCAGCATGAGGTTCTATTCTTGGCTTACTGGAAGGACAAGGAAGCCATGCCTAACAGATCGCCGGAGAGCACGCTTGGGATATAAAGTGCCAAGCCCAAATCGCCGCAGCCGCGGTACGGTTGATCCCGCCACCCTTGGTCGTCTCTGAGGGGCCAGTAGCGGACATCGAAAATGATGGCCAACACGGAATTGCCGTTGCCTTGTGGGCAACCGTTAGTATAACGATTCAGAAAGCCGATGAAACAAGTAGTTATCTCTGATCTAAACAACAAGAATGTCCGGGCGTTCTAATACCTGTTGGGCTCAAGCAGGAACATTTGAGTCGAAGACGCTACGATGAAAATGAAAGCGAACAATTGGACTGCGGAGCACTTTTCGCAAGCGAATCCCGCTGGGCCGGGACAGGACGACATTCCCTCTCTTTTGCGCCGTGTCGCCGAGACCGTGGAAGCGATTGGCCCTATTGGCGTGCATGACCTCATTCTTCACACTGAAGTGACAGAAAACGGCCCGTGGTATTCGCTCACCGTTTACTTCCACCGGCTATCGGGCACACGCGCGAAGAATCGTAAGCAGCGCAAGACGTCGCTCTCGCGCCCAACAAGCCGTTCAAGCGGAACGCGCCCAAAGCGGCGCACCTCTTAAATGCGGCGTTGGTATCCGCTTTGGGTCGTGACGAGCCGATGGCTGGCGTTGTGTCCACCAGCGACCCCACCCGGCCAGGAGCGGAATTCCGAATCTATCGCAGCGGTGCCGAACACCGGCCACCGGAACCCGCTACTATCGCGTATCTACTCTGCCAATTCACAAACGCTGTGAACCCAATTGATAGCTACGACTCCGTGATATACGAGTGGCCGGATACTGGGGTTGCTGATCTTCTCCGGCTCGGATATGGCGTGAACCGAGCCGATTCGTGCGGGCGATTCCTGCTCACCGTCGCGTGCAGTCGGTTGCAGGTGCAAAATGTATTGCTCCTCCTCTCGTCAGGCGCAAATACCGAGCTTCGTGACCCAGACGGAAACACCGCACTGTTATGTGCCATCGACGTCTCGCAGCACAATCTAGTCGCGGCCCATGAGATTGTGAAAGCGTTGATCGATGCGGGTGCGGATATCGAAGCTCGTGGTTGGATGGACAAGACTCCGTTCCTCAAAGCGTGCAGTCGGGGGTGCCTGGAGATTTTGCAGCTTTTGGTATCACGGGGCGGCAACATTCATGCTGAGGCGCGAGACGTGGTAAACACGTCTGGACCTGATTTGGCGAGCATATTCAACACCAGCCATTCGTTTCAGCAATATGTACGCAGCCTCTATCCGCCGTAACGAATCGCCAGATAGAAGGCGGACGCGTACGACCGCTTCGGGTCCGATCAGCGACGCTCATGTCGCGCGCAGCATACTCAGTCCCGTCCGCCCTGTTTCAAACCGTTGCAAGCCGAAGCAGTCCGTCGCGGCCGCGCTCACTGACAATCACATGCGGTGGAGTGGGTTTCTCATCGAGGCGTGCAGGAGCGGCTCCTGCCGTCATCGTGCTCGACGTACCCCAATCATTGTCTGGTAATTCGCACCAAATGCACGTTCGCGCTTTTTACGTCCAGCCCTCAACATCCCTTCCATACGCGGCAAGGTAACGGAAGGCGACTCTCAATGGCCAAGATCGATTCGGACGCGACCGCATGTGCACGGCGAGAGCGAGTGCAGGATGGCGAGCAGCGCGGCGGACAAAATAACGAATCGACGTCGGCGGCGTTATGGAGCCGACCGACCGGTCCGGTTCGCATGCTCCGCCTCAAGCAAGTGATGGAGAAAACCGAACTGGGTAAGACAACGATCTACAAGCTGCAAAAGCAAGGTTGCTTCCCGCGATCCGTGCCGATGATGAATCGGTCAGTCCGCTGGATCGAGTCAGAGATTGAAGAGTACCTCGCCAGCCGTGCACGCGCCCGCGATCAGCGTGGTATTTGATAACTCCGGGACTATGTAGCGACTGACACAGTTATTTCGGCCTGCGGTACCACGATGCGCGAGTCCGGACAGATGTAGTGCATTTTCTCGGTCGCCAGTAACTCGTTCGCCCAATCTGTCAGCACCTTGCGCACTTCCCGCACATAGGCATACCGGTTATAGATTGCCGTTGCACCGACTTCGGCATGACCGAGAATCCGCTTCACGAGTTTATCGCCCGCCTCCCCGGTTGCTTCCGCGATTCGGGTGGCGACGGTCCTGCGGATGTCGTGTGGAGTCCATCGTTTCGGGATTGCGCCCGTGTTGGCGTAAATCGCATCGTTCATTCTTTGCTGCGCCTTAGACCAACCCGACAACGGCCGTGCGCCCTCGGTGCCGCTGAAGATGTAATCGCCCTTCGAGCAAGGATAATGCGCCAGCACCCATTTCAGAATCTCAACTGCCTGTGGCACCAGCGGCATGACGTGCACGTGATCGCTCTTGTATGAACGGGCCGGAATCACTTGCAGGGCTTGCTCGAAATCCAAGTACGATTCGACGCAGCTAGACCACTCACCCCGGCGATCACCGGTCAATAGCGCGAGTTGGTACGCGGGGCCGAAGGGGTACCCCAGGTCGCCTGCCGCGCGCCATGCTTCCCGCGCCTCTCGCAGCGACAACACGCGCTCGCCCCGCCTTTTCTTCGGCAGATTCTTTTCCATCCCAGCGACCGGATTGTCCTTCCGGGTGAGTTTGTTTTCCTCAATCGCCCAGCCAAACATTTGCCGTAGCACCGTCACGACAGTTCGTGCAGCCTCCTTCCCGCCGCGCGGACGGTCTTTAGGCGCCGATCCTCTCGGCTTTTTGATCATTACTCTTTTGACGACGTCTCGAACCTGCTCACGTGTTAGCAGGTCCGCCAAGATGGGACCGAGTAGCGGAACGATGTGCACCTCGAGCGCCATCTCATACTTGCGCGCGGCACGCAGCTCGCGCATTTTCACGTAGTCGGCGGTGAACGTTGCACCGAGTCCTGCGACCGTGAGACCGCCGGCTGTCGCAACGGACTCGAGCGCCTTGACCGGACTGGCGCCTTTCTTCGCTTCATCCAGGCAACGATTGGCCGTCGCGCGGGCCGCTTCCAGCGTCACCGCCGGATATTCACCGAGCGTGATGCGTTGCTTTCTGCCTTTGAGCTGGGCGCCCCGAGCGCTCACACCGCCTTCGCCTTTGACCCGGAGAGCGAGCGTCCAGGTCATGGTTTGCGGGCCGACGCGCAACGTCAAACCAGGCACGGTGCCATCGGGTACCGCCAGCCGTTCAGCGGGCCGTTTGTCGATCCACGAGCGCAATTTCGCATCGGTGAGTTTTGTCGGCATGCTGGGTTCCAGTTGGTTGCCGCTGGATTCCACTTTGGGTTCCAGTTGGGCGCGGAAGTACGCAAACTAGTGCGAACGACCGTGAACGAGTAATGCGCCAATTATACTATTTTTATAGGGTTTTGTGCACTATCGCGACCGTGGGCGAACGCCCCAGTTGAGAATTCGGGACGTAGGTGTCGCAGGTTCAAATCCTGTCACCCCGACCACCTGTTCCTGCATCTTTCAGCAGGGCCGCAGGCTGCATCGCATACTCAGCCCACAGCGAACCGTCTTCGCCTGGCGAAAGCGTGATTTCCCCCAGCATGTCGCGCAGGATCATGCGCGCCTTCGCCGCCGCTGCGGGATCTCCGCCGAGCCCCAAGTCGATCTGCTCGCGGTAAAGATCAGCGGCTCGCGGCATGAGTGCCAACACGCGGGTGTTCTCGCGCTCGGCCGGGCGGACATCGAGCAGTTCACGGCGCTTGTTCTCAGCTCGCTCGATGCCGGCCTGCAATTCGTCTGCCATGAGATCCGGATCGCCGGATTTCATGCGCTCCCGCAAGCGTGTGATGCGCGCATCCAACTCCTCAATCTCGTGCGGCAGCGTCTCGGCTCGCGCGGCAATCGCCCGCATTCGCTCGGCATAGGCAACACGCATTTCCGCCGCCATCCGCTCCACTCGCTCAGGCGCCAACAGGTCGCGACGGACGCCGCCCAGAATGATCCGCTCGATGGCATCACGGCGCACGCGGATGTGGTTCGAACACGCCCCACCGTTCCAGTGACCGCTGCATGTGTAGCTGCGCGCGTCTGCAATGACGTAATGAGCCTTGCAGACATTGCAAATGAGTAAGCCACTCAACAGGTACTTCGTCCGGCCGCCGCTCTTGAGCCGTTTGTCGCTGTTGGTGGCAACGCGCGTGCGGGCCTGTGCCCGCTCAAACAACACATCCGGAATTATCCGCAGCGACTCGTCTCGATGCTCGACCCAATCCGTCTTCGGACGTGAGCGCCGTTTGTGCTTGCCACTGTCGGGGTCGCGCACAAACTGCGAGACGTTCCAGCGCACTCGGCCGCAGTACAGCGGGTTTCGCAGAATCACGCGCACCGCCGAGCCCATCCATCCCTTGCACCGGCGTGCTTTGCGTTTCCACGTCGAACCGGGACTCGGAACGCCGCGGCTATTGAGTTCACGCGCAATGGCAAGACAACTTGCTCCATCGACATAGCGTACGAAGATCTCTCGCACGACGGCCGCCTGCTCGTTGTTGACCTCCAGCACCGTACCGACACGGGACGGTTGTCCGTAGACATCGAGCTTCGCCCCATCGAGCACCGGCTTCAACCGATAACCAAATGGCCTCCCGCCGCACCAATAACGCTTCATCGCCTGACCGGCGAGGCCGCGGTGCACGCGCTCCCGCAAGTCGTCGAGGAAAATCTCATTCATCAGTCCCTTGAAACCCCGATGCACCTTTCGAGCCTTGCGCGTGGAATCGTAGCCGTCGCTGGTGGCGACAATCCGCAATCCGCTGAATTCGAGGCGACGGATGGCGCGCTCACACTCCACAGAGTCACGGGTCAGTCGCGACAGATCGTCAACAATGAGGACGTCAAACTCGTGACGTGCGGCCGCCTCGAGCATGGCGCGATATCGCGGCCGGTTGGCATCGCTGCCGCTCATCGCGGCATCGGCGAAGGTGGCGACGATCGTCCATCCTTCCAGTTCCGCGCGCTTGCGGCAGTTGCGGAACTGGTCTTCGATGCTGGCGGCCCGTTGCAGGTCCGTGCTGAACCGCGCGTAGAGAGCGGCTTTCATGTTTGCGACTCCATCAGCCTGATTGGGCCGCGCGGCGGGCCTCAACCGATCAACTCGGGCGATATTAGCCACCACCGTTACCCTCATCAACACCGTTTTCTCTCGGCAGCCGCGAGTCACAATCTGACTCACAACTAGTGTCGTCTTGGCGCGGTTGCCGCGCCGCCGACTGCTCGAGCAACCGATCCAGCGCGACGCGCGCAAACACGCGGGCGAGATCATCCAGCAGGTCGGAAGGAAAGCTCACTGACTCGCTCGCTACTTACCTCCCCAGATACACCGCCGTAATGGACGGCCGCTCGTGGCCGAGTTCGCGACTGATCGTTTGGCGAGCGATGGAATCTCGCGTGCGTTGCGCGGCTGCGAGCATCCGCGCAACCGGACCGCCGGCAGCCGGCGCCTTCCATCCGGTCAACTCCTGATACCGAGTCTGTGCATACAGATGGCGAAGTCCATGCATCTTGCTCAGCCCGGCCGTGTTGCACTGACCGTCGTAGGTATTACGTTGCTGGATGAACGTTTTATCAGCCGGGATGAGGGATCCGGCACCGACGAGCCGATGCGCACAATCTAGGACGGTGCGTTGCTCGGAGGTTCTTATCGGCACCGTGCGGGGACGTCCGCCCTTGGTCCACGAGCCTTTCAGGACAATGCAATCGCCCCGGTCCGCGAAGCGCGGTTGGAACAGGAGGCTTTCTTTTCGCCGCAGACCGAATGCCTGCTGCAGCATCAGACTCATACGGACGTGCGGATCGGTGACGCGCTCGAGCCGCCCGGCTACCTGCTGCGCCTTGTTGTCGTTAGTGACAAACCGGCGATCGGGGATACCGAGTGCTACATTGTCCGCCGGAATGGCACCTGCGTTGCCCACCTTCTGCGCCCACCAGCGCAGAGCGGCCATTCGGTTTTTGATCGTACCGGGAGATAGCCTTTCCGCCAGCCAGCGCTCCAGCAATGCCTCACGTGCTTTCGCTTGAGCGAAGTAGCCTGCATTCGCCGGAATCCGGCTTCGAGCAGTTGGTGGCTCACCAACTTCAGGATGGCAGTCCGGTCTGCCTGGGTCGCGTGGCTCCCGTCTCGATTGCGCCGGCACAGCAATCTCAGCTCATACGTCAAGTTGTCCATTGAAAGTCCTTCCATCGTTTGTCATCGTCCAGCCTGAGTAATGCGCGGTCAGTGTTAGTGCCAGCTCGCTCGACGCGAGATCCCCGTAGGGCAAGGGCCAGGTGCTCAGGAGTCACCTGTTGCCTCCAATGAGGCGCCCGCCGTACTCCCTGTGGGGAGATCGGGCGGGGGGTCATGCAAACGATGAAAAGGGCTTTATGGCCTGGGAATGAGTACCTCCTTTCGAAACTGGAATAGAAAAACGACAGACAGCGGCAGAACGTCGCTGTGCTGCGATGAGGGAAACGCGAGGAGCGTAAGTAGGCTGTGACAGGACGAGTTCTGTCGATGACATCGGTCAGGTTCCACCCCGTTGCCGGGGTCACGCGCGCGAGGGAACCGGGGCGCGTTGGCTCGGTCCGTTCCCTTTTTGGGATTGAGCGCTTACAGGACCGTGCGCTCCGGGGCATCCGAGTGGGTACGGCATCGACGAATCAAAAGCTTCGACCGATGTGGCGCTTAAGCCCAGCGCCGGGCGTCAACGATGTGAATGCACACCGCGATCAACTGCATCGGCAGTATGACCGACGTTCATTGCGCGAGTTCCAATCAATGCGGGACGGCACCCGCCCCGGATCGTTGTTGCCATTCCGCGCTGCGGCCGATTCACGGGCCGCGCAGCCGCCTGCATTCCCGACATCGCGCCGGAGTGCCCCCTCATCACGCAGTCCTCACGATCATCGCCGCGCGTAAAGCCGCATGGTTGCTGCTGTTTCTCCGGCCGTCACTGCGGAGTGCAGTGACGGCCTCCGCTGTCGTCGCCGATGAAGACTGCAGCAGCGGAAACGCCACGTCAGCCAAGTACCCGGGTGTGACCGAGATCATTCGCGGCGCTTCCCGCTAACATGAGGATGCCGGTACTCAGCCATCGAGAACTCGGGGTCGTCCTCCCGAGCAGTGTCAACGCCTCACGAAGCGGTTGCAGAGCGCCGCGTGTCAACACGATGCCGGTGCATCGGCTGGGCGCAAATGACGAACGCACTAGCTCACATATCGCAACGACGCCTAGCAGTGATAGCCGGACGTTTTCGATATCTTTGTTGCTCAGGGGGTATCCAGCATGCCGCGCCTTGCGCGTCCGCCGCCGCCTATGCTTCGCCTTCCTGTTGCTCATGACGCTTTTTCTTGGTGTGCTTCCGACATTTCAGTCTTGCCGCCGAAGCGCTCGACGATTTCAGTAAGCGTTTTCAGCACACTGAACAGACGATCGGCGCCGCAGCGACGCAGGACGTGTTCGACTTCACCGTGAGATCAGAGCTGCTGGACTCGCGGACACCACCGCAGACCATGATGACGTCTTGAATCAGTCGCAGCTCTCTGAACATCCCTTCGAGCTGCCTTCTGATCTTCGCCAGTTGTTCCTCGTTGCTTTTGAGCAGAGGGATGGATGCGTGAGCAGATTGGATATCGGTCACGGCTTACCTCCGATCCGCTCTTGTCCGTCGATGCGGGCATCTGTGGTGGGCCATGCAGTTAGCGTGCGAGAAAGGCGTCCGAGTAGATCGCTGTCGAGCGCGTCGCCAACCTTGGGACACTCATTGCGCTCCGCGAATGGCGGACGGACTTTCGTGGCCTTGCGGCCGGAATGCTTCGGGTGGGTACGATGGCGGTTGCCGTCCAGACGGACACGCTGCCGCTCCACCCCGCGTGAATCGGGGGTAGCCATTTCGGGACTCCTTGGGGCTCGTTTTGGTTAGGCGTCGGTCGGTGGTGAGACACCTGCGGGCGCCGCTTTCTCGGCGACGCAAGGCTATATCACGCGGACTTGCACGGGAACTGCAGGAACAGCGCAAATCGGATGATCGCTACATACGCGCGTGCAAATAAATTGTTAGTTTCTCTAAATAACACCTCCTCCATAATTCCCATTCTAAGATGCGACAACGCGCTCACCCCGAAGTTAGAATGCAGAGTTTCGTGAGCAGGGGAGTTATGCATCGATGGGTGTCAACTGGGACTCGGGGGTACTCTTCTGGCAGGACCACGCACCGAGCGCCAACGAACGCTACACGCTTTCGCATCTGCATCCCTTCGTCCAGCGGATCGAGCTCGCCGCCACCCACAAGAATCCAGCGCGCAAAGCAAAACTATATGTTGCGTTTGGACTCCACACGTTCACGCGCGCAATCGAGCCGGGAGACGGGCATCACGACCTCTATCGAGACAACCGAGAAGCGCGCACCTTTTGCCGTACTAGATACCAACGATCTTTTCAGTTGCCGGACATCATTCGCACGCTCGAGACTCGACGCTGCGAGTTCGCGCGTGGCATGAGCGGCTTGGTCAACTACGTCACCGTAGAGACGACAGATGGTGAGCGGTATGCCGCCTTCTTTGAACTGCGTCGTTTGAAGACGCTGGGGCCAGACGCAATACAACTGATGGTGCAGTCTGCGTATGTACTCGACTGGGATAAGCCCGCGCCAGGGAGGGCCGCATTCACTTCCATGCGCTGCTGGGCCACGTGCTCCGCGGAACGACCCCGCACGTCCCTCCCTGAAATCCAGGCTTCCTGGCCCCTAAAGCGCGAAACCCCGCTTGAGGCGGGGTTTCGTCATTCCGGATCCGCTTACCTGCCACCGGGGCAGACCTCTTGCGAGGCGGGCGTGCACCTAGCCGGTTTTTGTGCACGGGAAAATTTTAAATGCGCGCCAGTCGTTTAACAAGTCGCCTTGCAATTATTGTGATGACCCGCCATTCTGACGGCGTAACGTATTGAATTTAACTGAGTTTTTATGGATTAACTCTGCGCGCGAGTTTTCGGTCTCGCCGTGTGAGAGGAACTCCATCTCAGAGGGAGCCAACCCATTCCATGGCCATCCATCTCTTCGTCTTCGGAAGACCACCACATGGTTACCCACGCTTGGCCAGCTTCGTCGATCCCTTCGAGCTCGAATTGGACATTCTCGCCATCCATACAACCGACGCGCGTGATCTCTGGGGAAGCTGATTTCCGAAATGACGGCGGACACGGAGTACGACGAATCACGTCTGCGTGTCGACATGGACCAACATCGTGGCGCGCCTGAATCGTGCATGGGCTCGGCGCAACTGCACTCGCGACCTGACTGACGAGGAGTGGGACGCATTTCGTGAATATCCGCAAGATTTGCGGCCCGTTGCCTGATGCTTGCACGCCGAAGCAGGTCCGTACCACACTCCGCGCGATGAATGGCACACCGCTAGGCGCCGAGGAGTTCCGCCAGATACTGCGCACGGAGGTCGCGAAAATCTCCTCCCCCCGCCAGATCGCGTTTCTCAATTCAATATTCATCGAACCTTATCAAGCAAGCCTGTTTCGAGAAGCTCGACAGAGATATCGCCCTGCATCTAGCGGCGGTCAAAGCGTACAAGAGCGGTATGGTGGCGCTTCATTACGAGGTGCGAAGACATCGTGTTGAGCCACGGAGCATCGCTGTCTGATTCGGGCCAGCGCTCTCGTGGATCTCGGCGTCTCACTTCACGCGAACGCGGACGGGGCCGCAGGAACTCACGCGCATCCGCACGGGCATCGCGTTCAGTTCATTAGCTGTGCCTGCTGCGCGCGGCTCCGGCGGAACGTGTAATCAGCGATAGCTGACCAGTCCTGCTCTCCCATCCCGGCAATTACCGCTTCCTCCATGCGTGCGCACAGTACCTCCAGCAAGGGTAGTTGATTGCGGGTTCTGCGGCCGGCAGCGACTGCCAGCCTGAGGTCCTTCAGGCCGAGCTCCATCCGGAAGCCCGGTTCAAAATCCCTTTGCAGGATCTTCGCGCTGTAGTTCTCGTAGGCCCGGCTACCGCCGAACTGAGTCTGCAGCATCAGCTCGAAGAATCTCGCCGGCTCCAAACCGTTGTCATGCACGAGTACGGCAGCCTCCGCCATTGTCTCGATAGCCATCGCGATCATCATGTTGCCGGCAATCTTGGCCGCATTGGCCTGCTTCGGATCTTGCCCCAGAACCCAGATCTTTCGGCCAATGAGCTCAAGGAGCGGCCGCACCTTCTCGACCATCCCCGGGAGGCCGGCGACCATAATACTGAGCTGCGCCTTCTCCGCCACTTCGGGTCGTCCAAACACGGGTGCTGACACGTAGCCCACCCCCGCCGCGTCATGCAAAGTGCGTAATTCGTCCGCGAAATCTACTGAGATCGTCGACGTAACGATGTGAACGACACCGGGCCGAGCGGATAGCAGCACGTCGGACGAGATCAACACGTCGCGGATTGCCGCATCATCGGAGAGCATGGTGACCACAGCATCCGCTTGGAAGGCATCGTGCGGCCTTGCAACCATCGTAAGCCCCTCGATCTGTGCATCGCCAAGCGGGGACCGGTTCCAGAGGCGAACCTGATGGCCGGCGTTGGCGATGTTTTTCGCCATCGCACGCCCCATCCGGCCGAAACCGACGAAACCTACTTCCATCATGACTCTCCTTGATCAAACTGATTGATCACACCGCGTTCGCGCGCCTGGCGAGCGGCGAGCCAACGCAGCACGGGTGCAAGCGCCTCATCGGAGTTCTTCTCGTAGATCAGGCCATGACCGTTGCCGCGTATGCCGTAATCGGGAAGGTGGAGCTGTTCGGCCGCCGCTCCCGCGGTCTTCAGAAAAGTCACAATATCGGGCGCGGCTTCTACGAACGTCGATGTCTCACCGGTCACCACAGCGATAGGCAGGCCCCCCAAGGCCGGAATACGCAGCGTGGAAGGATCGGCGGCTCGCGCGTCCGCAGCCGTTGCCCGCGGCGGGTCGTAGGTGACCGGAGCCGCGGTCAGACCCCAATCCAGCGGACCGAAGCCCGGTGTCTGGCTAAAGGCAGGGCCCATCGGCTCGACGCTCACAATGGCCGCGACCAGTCTTGACCGCCGGTCGGCCAAGAGCCAACCCACTGGACCGGAGGCCGAGTGGGTGATGATGATGGCGGGCCCGATCCTGTCCAGGAGCGTGGCAAGCCGGTTCGCGTCCATCGATTGTGACAAGGCGAGATCGGCCGGGATTGGCCCGTAAGCGGCGATAAAGGCGTCCCATCCCGCTTCGTCGTTAGGATCGAATGGCCACCGGATCACGTCACTGCCCGGCGGCAGGTAAACCTGCTTCGCACGTTCGTAGGAGAAGGGCGGTCCCATCGGCCCAATGATCTCGGAATGATAGGGCGAACGGCCATGGCAGGGTCGGTCAACGACGAGAACCGCATGCCCGGCTTCAATGAAGCGCTGCGCCCAGCCGGGCCGGCCGTCGGGAGTATCGTGCCATTCGGTGCCCTGCAGAGTGCCGCCGTGCACCAGGACAACCGGGTAGGGTTGTGAAACCTGCGCCGGCGCCTCCCAATCGACATACATCGGGCCGTGCTGGAACGTATGGCCGTTCCTGGTCACACGGTCGCCGGGCACCCAAAAATGGCCGCGGCGCGTGGTCCGAACTGGCGTGGTCTCCCAGAACTGGCGCCGAGCGCGCTCGGGCAACTGGGCCGTGACGCGTAACGTCACAGCGGCACTCCGCGGCTGCGCGCTGGCTCGACATCCGTGAAATTCTTTACGTCGGCGAGCACGCGTTTGGTTTCCAACGAGCCGAAGGCGTTGGCCATCGCGACTTCGTTGTGGAACCGGCATACCGCGACGGCGATCGTGCCAGCGCCATCGCCGGCCGGAAAAAAAGCATCGATGCCAACCAGGCCGTAAGGGCCCCAGGCTTTCCGCACCAGCGGTAAATGCGCGCGGACGTAGCGGTCACGGTCGAACCGCGTCAAGGCGTTGCCGACGTACGTGACGAACAGCGTCGCCTCGCCGCTTGCTTCGGAACTCATTGTCATGCCTACTTCTTCTTCCGGATCAATTGATCCACAAGTTATGATCGGCCAGGAGGCTTGTCAAGGACTTCTGGACCGATCACTTCAGAAATCTGCGGGAGGGAGTTGCGAATGGCGCGAACGGGCCGACCACGCGAGTTCGACAAAGATGCAGCGGTAACGCGAGCCATGCGGCTGTTCTGGGCGCATGGTTACGAAGCAACTTCTCTCTCCGAACTGAAAGCTGCGATGGGCGGCATCTCGTCGGCGAGTTTCTATGCTGCGTTCGGCTCGAAGGAGGCGCTCTTCAGAGAGGTGGTCGGCCGTTATCTGTCGACGCACGGACAGGTCACCACACCGCTGCGGGATGCTGCGCTTGTTCCACGGGTAGCGATTGAGAGGACGCTGCGCCAGTCAGCCCGCATGCAGACGGATTTTTCGCATCCGCTCGGATGTCTCGTAGCCCTCTCCACTACTTCCTGCTCGGCGGAAAACCGTCATCTGCAAAAGTTGCTGGCCACCCAGCGGGAAAACGATCGCGCCGGTTTCAAGGCTTGTATCGATCGTGCGATTGCGTCGGGTGAATTGCCCGCTGAGACCAATGTTGACGTACTGGCGACGCTATTCAGCACCTTCTTGCTGGGCCTGTCGATTCAGGCGCGGGACGGGGTGACTTTCACGTCCCTGGATTCGGCCGTGACCGAGCTAATGCAGATATGGGATTCCCGGAGCATTCCGCCCTCGCGGGAGAGAGAATGAGCACGCCACGTCACTGACTCTCGCTTCGTGAGGTGGGCGGCGTCAACTATTTCGTTTGCGACTACAAACGTCAGCCGGTCAGCGACAATCTGGACAGCAGGTGTCGACACCCAGGAGCCGCCGCTGGGGATTACCTCACGCGGACCTGAACGAAAACTGCAGGAACACACCAAATCCCTTCAGCGGAATTGCCTGCATCCACTGTAGGCTGCCGAGCGCTATTGAGCGCTGCTGGGATAGATACTCCGAACGGCGGTTTCGACCAAAGCGGAAGGTCGTGCTTCCCGGTCGTTCAAGCAGCGACCGGCCCATATTGTTCGAGCCAAGGACAAATACGCATCTGGCGCTGGCCAGGAACGTCACAGCGCAAATGCAGTCTGATTAGCATTTAGCCTTTGGGGGAAGTCTCGTTGATGAATGAGCACAACGAACATTTTGCCGATCCGCCGGCCGTCGCTCGATACGCCGAGGGTCCGCCTCGGATCGTTCCCGGGTTCGCCCATTTGCAGGGTATGACCACGCTTTTGCTCGCGGAGAGGGTTCCGCAGAATGGCCGCGTGTTGGTGCTGGGTGCCGGCGGCGGGCTCGAACTCAAGGTCTTCGCCGAAGCGCACCCGCATTGGCGCTTCGATGGCGTCGATCCGTCCGACGAGATGCTGAAGCTGGCCGACGCCACGCTGGGATCGCTCGCTTCCCGCGTGCGTATGCACTTGGGGTATATCGATGCGGCACCCGAGGGGCCATTCGACGCAGCGACGTGTCTGCTGACGATGCACTTCATTGCGCTCGAAGAGCGGCGTCGCACGTTGCAAGAGATCCAGCGCCGATTGAAACCCGGCGCACCGCTCGTCGTCGCGCATCTCAGCTTTCCGCAAGGCGAGACCGAGCGCGCGCTGTGGTTGTCGCGCTATGCCGCTTTCGCGGTGGCCTCGGGAGTGGAGCCGGACAAGGCGGAGTTTGCTCGAGGCAAGATCGCCACAGAGCTGCCGATCTTCGCGCCTACCCAAGAGGAGGTACTCCTGCGAGAAGCCGGGTTCTCGGATGTCAGCCTGTTCTATGTTGGGTTCGCTTTTCGTGGGTGGGTGGCGTACGCGAAGCATCCGTAACTGGCGGGCCGCGGCTCGATGGTGCAGGAGCCAGGAGAATACTTCTTTCACCCCGCGTAGTCCGTCTGCGACCCGCCCTTGAGCAAATGCCCGCCGTGCCGAGAGCGGTCATCGCACTCGAAGGCGTACCGAGACTGCAGGAACAGCGTATAGCGTTCTCCGGAACCATGCCAGTGAAGGCTGCTGGTTCCCCAAGGTTCCATTTGTTGGATCAGGGGATCAGGGGATCAGGGCTATCCAAGATAGCCTCAAGAGTCTTGCGGCTTGCCAGGACGTTCGGTAAATCATAAATACCCATGAGACCTGCTGCCCTGTTAGGTGATATTCGCGGATCATAACAATCACTCTGACACAGTTGACAGCCACGATTTCAGAATATCAATCCTCCATGCAATGCCAATATCGGCGCGCTTAACTCAGCGTACGTTTGCGCGTGGTGGAAACGGCGTGCGGAATCACGGTCGCCACCACGCAGCGACTCCGACGCTGAGACCAGTCGCGGTTCATCCGTTTGCGCGGCGACCGCTCCGGGGTACACTGACCCCCTCGCGCTCGTCGCCTCGTCCCCTGCCGGATTCGGAGGGCAGTATGCTCACAGTACAAAATCTAAATGATCTCGGACTCGGGCATTTTCCGGCCCATGTTGGGATCGTCTTCACGTCTGCGAGCAAGGAAGAGATTCGCTCAGAGCTCCTCGTGCAACCCCACCTGATGGCTCCGAACGGTTACCTGCACGCGGGAGCCGTAGTGACGCTAGCCGACACGACAGCAGGCTATGGGTGCCGGATGTGGCTTGCGGAAGGTGCTGTGGGGTTCACCACGATCGAACTGAAGTCGAATCATTTGAGCACCGCACGCGAGGGAACGATCGAGTGTGTTGCCAGACCCGCGCACACGGGTCGCACCACACAGGTGTGGGATGCAGTGTTAACACATCGGGAATCAGGAAAGCGAATCGCCCTATTCCGGTGTACACAGCTTGTACTTTATTAATTGCGCAATGCAGATTTGATCTATCACATGTGCCTCCGCGTGGAGCGGGGCCTCGCCGTGAAGTCGGGCGCGTACGCTTGCGTGCGATGCCGCTCGCGCCAAAGCGTCAAGCTGTCCTCCATATTCATCGCTTTCGCCAATCGCTTCAATTTCCTCAGATCCAACTCTGCCATGTCGAGATCCATGGACGGCGCCGACATGCGACTCCGAGGTGATGCAGACAGATAGAGCCAGTGTAGGAGTGCCGCCTCCGGTGTTGCCCGCCGATAACCGATGCGGGCGACCAGTCGATCCTTCTGGTCACCGGCCTCGACCACACGCTCTGGTATCCCGCGGAACACGAGAACCCCGGCAGCCGTCTCGACTCGGCCAAGCGAGGGAGTTGTGTATCGTGGCGCCAACGGTACAACCGCAGTGACCCAATCGGTGTAGTTGTTCCACACACCGGCGTCGCCGAGCACCGTCTGTAGCGAAATCACCGCGCCTGGCCGAAGCCACACTGCCGCCTCAGAGAGCTGGGCCGGTGGGACGATCAGCCGATTGAGGAACAGACCGCGCACGACGCGCTGAAGACGATTGGCGGCCACGGCTTCTTGTATCCACCGCTCCACACTTGGCTTGGAAATATCTCGACGTACATCTTTTGCCACGCGAACGATCGACGCCGTGTCGAGCACGCGCAGCGCGGTCGGGTCGACGAGCGCAAGTTCCAGACGGGTTGTCCAATGAGGGATTTTCACGGTGAATCCGGCTCGCCAACAGGTTTCGCCATACAGCGCTCGAGTGCGTCCAGGAGCCGAAGCTTCATCGCGAGGTACTCGTCCTCGTCGATGTGTGCGTTGAGCTCATCTGGCAGGGTCGGCAGCACTTCATCCCGGAACAGGTTCCAGCCCATCAAGTCGAGCTTGTCGGCGACACGCTTCATCAGCGCAACCTGACCTCCAAGTTTCTCCACCGCGGCATTGTTCGGACAGACACCACGAGCCAGCAATAACTCCATGTCGTAGATGTCGCGCGGGGCGGTCCGGCGGTCATCGAGCAGCGCCGCAAGTTTGTTGTCCGCGAGTGACTGCTCGTCGTAAACGCTCACATAAACACGCGGCAAAGTTCGATCCGCAATCTGCACCGGAATTTTCAGCACATGGCTGGGATCCGGTGCGTGGCGACGGGATACTTCCACGGTAAGGTGCAAAGGCTCGCCCGCGCCCATCCGACCGGAGATCTTCCAGCGCGCGACTGTGTCCGTCTGCTTGGACTCAGAAATCGAAGTCTCCACCAGACCGCTTCCCTGTATCGCTCGCTCGATCGCTGTCCGCACTGTCTTTTGTAGGCTTGCCAGCGACCGATGTGGATCGTGATCGAAATCCAAGTCCATGGTGTACCGTGCGCTCTCAGTAAGTACACGCATCGCAGCCCCACCCTTCAGCACCAGGCTGGAGCTTTCAGAGCCGCGATACAAATACGTCAGAAGGCGCTGCTGAAATGCATCACGAGCTTGGGACAAAGTGGGCATGGCGGAATATATTAAGACTGTACCCATCATTTTACGACGGTATCAGACTTAATTAAACCGGCTTCGTCACCATCTTGCCAAGCAGAGCCGATAATTTGTAAGGCTCTGATTTCGCACGCTTTTAAAGGCGATACCTTCGGGACGTAGGTGTCATAGGTTCAAATCCTGTCACCCCGAACAAAGACATCAATGGTTTACCCGATCTCAGCGGAGGTTTCACAGCCTCGCAGCTCTCAGGTGGCAGATCACCGCGAGCCACGAGGTGCTTGGCCCTGCTTGGTCCGACGCCAGGCAAGCATCCGCGGCAACCACAATCGCCACCATCGTATCCGGAAGCGGACCGAGTCAATCATCGAGCTGAGCGGCTTGCGCGGCGGACGCTCGCCCGGCCAACACTGACCCGTGATTCTGTCCGGCGTGGAATAGCCCGCGAGGTTGCTATGAGCTGAGGAGCGTCGGCGACAATAAAGCACAGTGTCACACTTCATCGAATTGGGACACACAAGCAGTTGTTTGTCACGAAGGCCACCTGACTCCTAGCGGCCTTGGGTAGCGACAAATCAACT
>JBJMWM010000029.1:0-86072 GCA_045810105.1 Steroidobacteraceae bacterium
CGGAGGCGTTACATCCGCCGATACCGTGGCCGCGGCACTGGCACTCGGGGCGGCTGGTGTTCAAGTGGGAACCGCCTACCTCCTTTGCCCCGAAGCGGACACGAGCAGCGCGCATCGCGCGGCGCTGAAGGGAGGCCGCGCGAGACACACTGTACTGACTAACATTTTCACCGGTGCCGTGGCCCGGGGAATTCCAAATCGGCTCACTGATGAATTGGGGCCTTTGAACCCGGCCGCACCCATTTTCCCTCTCGCGGCAAACGCGCTGGCGCCACTACGGCGAGCGGCGGAAGCCGCCGGCCGCGGGGATTTCTCGCCCCTATGGGCCGGTCAGAACGTTACGGGCTGCAGGGAAATGAGCGCCGCGGAACTGACACGTGAATTGATGCCCCGGTCACGCGCTGCCGGCTAGGTGCCCTCGGCCAACAGGGTAGGCAGCGTGGGGATCCGCAGGCGCTCAATCTCCTTCGGCTCAAACTTCGTCAGACCTCCCGAATAGGTCCTGCCGCTGCCCCTCTGGATGTTCTTGTTCAACCAGGTGACCAGGCGAGTCAGAGCAGCGGGGGGCAAAGCTGCTCGCGGATACAGGCCGTGTGCAATATTGATGTGTCGCGCATGGCATGTATTCAGCGTGAACTGTGGCGGCCGGCGCGCCATGTACGTGCACAGTATTGGCGCGGGAGCCTTGAGCCCCACAGACCACCACCGCTTGCGATGCTGCGCGATATATCCTTGATCGGCACCCTGCTTCCTGGCCCAGCGCAGAAACGCGCTGATGCTTCTGCGCTCCTCGCGCGTGAACTCATCTAACTCAGCCGGCAAGTCAATAACCCTTCTGAGGACATCGCTCGAGCTCAGGCGCGCGCCTGCTTTGATGAGCTCCCTGGCTTTAGTGATGGCGGGAAGCTTGACGCGATCAGGAAGCCGTTCTGCGTGCTCGCCGGCGATCCAGACCGCGTTGGCTCCTGTAACCTGTCCGCGGTGTACGCGGAAGAGCTCGCCAAGCTCTATCTCACCCTCGGACTCGCCGGATGATGGCTCAACAATCGCTGACCAGCGCGATGCTGACATCAGGCGCTCGCGGGGTATGTCCACGCCCCTGTTCAACCCATTCAGATCGCTGAGCGACTCTACCGAGCAGACGCGCACTGGTCTGGCTGTTTCGCCCAGACGAAAACAGGTAACCGCTGCCGTGGTCGCTGTGCCGGGAAAAGCCTCGACCGTCGGCTTCAGAACGTGCAGCGCCAAGCCACCCAACTCGGTCAGAAATAACTCGCGCAGGGCGGAGCCATAATTGACATCCAACCACTCGGCCGATGTGACGAACGCGCCCAGGTCTGACTGTCGCGCCAGCAAGCGGGTCTGCAGGAAAAAGTGCAGGTGCAATCCCGCGAGCGCACTCGCCTTTATCCCTAGTTCAGCGAAGCGCGTGGCGTACCACGTCTTCCACTCGTCACTGATTCCGTGATGCCTCACATAGGGGGGATTGCCGACGAATGCCGTGACGCCCGCGCCCGGAGGCAGGTGTACATGCCGGTAATCCTTCACCATGATCGTCGTGCGATCCGTCCAACCACGGCAACTCAGGTTGGCCCGCAAAGCCAGAGCAGCCAGCGGATCCGTCTCGATCGCCACCAGGTGTGCATCGGGAAATGCCTCGGCAGCCGCCATGATGAAGCGGCCGGAGCCGGCCCCCGGGTCCACAATGCGGGCTGGCCGGGCTTGCGCCGCAACCCAACTCATCATCGACTGGACGATTGGAGCCGGTGTGTAGATGGCACCAACCGCACGCCGTGCGGCTGCCGGGCGTAACGAAGATAACGCCTCGCCGAGCGGATCCCCGCCTTTGCGGATCTGCGTAGCGAGTGTCTCGATTCGCGCTTGCCCCGGTCCGGCGGCCCGCGGTTCGATGAGGGCCAGACATGCCGCGGTCAGTTCTTGTTCCGTCAGCTTGGCTTACCTGCGCTGGTGCTGCCCTATTCTAGTTCAGCCGCGGGCGGATTACCCATCGAATCGAACAGAGCCGCCGTATCGGCAAGCCGCGAGGCGCGTGCCCGGACATGCTGGATGTGAGCGTTCTGATACTGCTGCCCCGCCGTCAACGTCACGAAGAACGCAGTCGAACCCAGTCGGTAACGCGAGTCCGTATCGCTCTGCGCCTCGCGGGCCGCGGCCTCGGCGCGCTGTGTCTGCACCAGTGTGTTTGCATCTTCATCGAGCGAGACGAGTGTGTCGGCGACAGTCCTGAATGCCGACAATACCGTCTGCTTATATTGACCCACGGCAACTTGGTAATTTGCCTGGTACTGGCGCCTGCGGGCGAACAGGGCTCCGCCATGAAACAGAGGCTGGGTCAGCGATGCACCCACACTCCAGATCGCTCCCTCGGGCGAAGTAAACGTTGACCAGTCAAAGCCGCCATGCCCATAGGAGGCGGTGAGGCTCAAAGATGGAAACATCGATGCGGTAGCAGCGCCCGCGGCATCCGCGGCTGCCCGGACAGCAGCTTCCGCCGCCAGGATGTCAGGGCGCTGATGCAACAGATCCGAGGGCACGGAGACTGGCACGGTCTGCGGAAGCTTGAGTGCGTCCAGCTGTAGTGGCGGCGGCGCATCGTCAGGCGTCCTGCCCAACAGAACCGCTTGAGCATGCCGCACCGCCAGCGCCTGTGCACGCAGTGCGGGCAGCGTGGCTGCGGCATTCGCGGCATCCTGCTCGCTCGCCAGCATCTCTTCCCGGGACGCGCTACCCAACTTATAACGGGCCGCCACCTGTTGCGCGCGCTGCTCGCCGAGAGCAACGAGTTTCTCAGTTGCGGTGACCTGTTCCTGAAGGGAGGCGGTGTTGATGGTTGCCACCACGATGTTGGTCGCCAGCGCCCGGCGTGTGGACTCCAGTTGCAACGCCTGTTGCCGGACCTGGCCTGCGAGCGCCCGGTCCGCGAGGAATGCAGCACCGAAGAAATCGAACGTATACGACGCATTCGCCTGCGCCACGAAGATGTTCTCGATAAAGGTCTGCTGCGGCAGAATGGGAATTCCCAGCGTCCGTTGCCGCGATGGGCTGAATTCGAGGTCGATCCTGGGAAGCATGTTTTCGCCGATCTGCGACCGCAGCTGCTCCCGGGCAGCTTGCAAGGAGCTGCGTGCAGCCGCGAGGGACGGGCTGTTTTTCAACCCCTCCTCCACGAGGGAGTCGAGGTCATCGGATCCATAGGCGGTCCACCATCGCGGTACAGGACGTGCGCCGCTGGCAACCTGCTGCGCCATGCCATCGGCCTGCGCAGTCTGAGCAGGCTGTCCTTCAACGGAGTAGTGGGCCGGTTGTGGCATCGGCGGGGGCCGGCGATCCGGGCCGAACGCGGTGCAGGCCGACAGAGCCAGGACAACCGCAAGCAATGCGGGCTGCAATTTCACGCTACAGCCTCCTTGGGTCCCTCATCCCGCCGGACGCGAAACCACAGAGCGTACAGTGCCGGAAGATAAACCAGCGTCAGCACAGTGGCCACCGTGATTCCGCCCATCAGCGCAGTGGCCATCGGGCCGAAGAAGTTGCTTCTCAACAGCGGGATCAATGCCAGCACGGCCGCGGCTGCGGTGAGAGTGATTGGCCGGAAACGGCGTACTGTCGCGCCGATGATGGCCTCGAAGCGGCTGTGACCCGCAAGGATATCCTGCTCGATCTGATCGACGAGGATTACGGAGTTGCGCATGATGATGCCGAACATGGCGATCGTACCCAGCAGGGCCACGAAGCCGAATGGCATGTGAAACAACAGCAATGCCATCACTACCCCGATCAGGCCAAGGGGCGCCGTGAGCACGACCATCAGCACGCGGCTGAAGCTCTGCAACTGGACCATCAGCAGTACCAACACTGCGACCAGCAGCAGGGGCATCTGCGCATTGATGGAGCCCTGCGCTTTGGCGTTTTCTTCCACCGAGCCGCCGATTTCAACTCGATAACCCACGGGCAATTGTTTTCGCAAGCTCGCCAGCGCAGCATCGACGCGGTTCGTGACATCGATGCCCTGGGCTGCATGCTGTACATCCGCCTGCACGGTGATGGTCGGCTGACGATCCCGCTCCCAGATGACGCCGTACTCGAGACCGTAGACGAACCGGCCCAGAGCGGCGAGCGGCACGGCGGTACCATTCTGCGAAGGAATGGCGAGCCGCTCGAGCTGCGCCGGATCGATCCGATCGGGTTCGGGTGCCCGCAGATCCACACTGATCAGCTTGTCGCGCTCGCGGAATTTCGTAACCGAATAGCCGCTCAGCGACATGTCCAGGTAGTTCGCAATGTCCTGCGAGGAAATGTTGAGGCGGCGCGCCTTGGACTGGTCGATCTCGAAGCGCACCGAGCGCTCCGCGGGCTCATCCCAGTCGAACTGCACGTTGGTGGTGTCCGGATTGCCGCGCATGACTGCGGCGACCTTGTCCGCCCACTGCCGCACGGCGGCGATTTCGGGCCCGGTGACGCGGAATTGGACGGGGAAGCCGATGGGGGGTCCATTTTCGAGGCGGCTGATCCGGGTTCGCACGGTTGCATAGTCCGTTCGCAGGATCTCATTGAGAACGGGGATCAGTTTTTCCCGGTCTTTGACGCTGCGTGCGGTCACTACGAACTGTGCAAAGTTGGGTGCTGCCAGCTGCTGGTCCAGCGGCAGGTAGAAACGCGGTGCTCCCGCACCCACGAAATCGATGAAGTGGTCTATTTCGGGGCGCTTGGCGAGCACTGTTTCAAAGCGCTGCGTCTGCCGCAGCGTCGCGGCGAACGATGCGCCTTCCGGCAAGCGCAGATCGACCATCAGCTCGGGACGATCGGAGCTCGGAAAGAACTGCTGCGGCACCAATCCAAATGCGCCCAGCGAGACTACGAACACGATCAACGTAACGACCAACACCCGGATGCGATGATCGACACACCAGGCTATCCAGCCCCGCAGACGGCGGTAAAACGTCGTGTCGTAGATATCATGATGCTCCTGCGCCACCCCCGTGCCCTGCTCTCCTGCTGCGTGACTGGAGCCGCGGCGGGTCGGATGCTCGGACAGAATGCGGTAACCCAGCAACGGAATGACGATCACCGCAGCGAGCCACGACAACAGCAGCGTAATGGCGGACACCTGGAAAATGGAACGGGTGTACTCGCCGGTTGCAGATTTCGCCAGTGCAATGGGCAGGAAGCCCGACACCGTCACCAACGTACCGGTCAACATCGGAAATGCGGTGCTGCTGTAGGCAAATGCCGCCGCGCGCAGGCGCCCAAAGCCCTGCTCAATTTTGACCGCCATCGTCTCGACGGCAATGATGGCATCATCGACCAACAGTCCCAACGCCAGGATCAATGTGCCGAGTGACACCTTGTGCAGCCCAATGCCAAACAGGTACATGAAGAGCGCGGTGGCCGCCAGCACCAGGGGTATGGAGATAACCACCACCATTCCGGTGCGGACGCCGAGACTGAGAAGCGATACCACCAGCACGATACCGATTGCCTCGGCAACTGCCTCGACAAAGTCCTCCACGGAGTGGTCCACCGCCGCGGGCATATTGGCGACCTGGGTGAGTTTCAGCCCCGCCGGCAGCGACGCTCGCAACCGGGCGGTCTCGGTATCCAGCGCCTTTCCCAGCGCAATGACATCGCCTGCAGGCGCCATCGTAATTCCGATCCCCAACACAGCCTGGCCGTTGAAACGCATGTACTGCGTCGCTGGGTCCAGATATCCGTGGCGGATAGTCGCGATGTCACCGAGGCGCAAGACGCGCCCATTGACGCGAATCAGAGTGTTCGCGAGTGCATCGACGTCGGTGAGCTGCCCTGTGGGGCGGACATAGACCCGGTCGGCGCCAGTCGTAAACACGCCCGATCCGGCTACCGCATTCTGTGAATCAACCGCGGCGGCGATCTGCTGCGGTGTCAGGCCGAGCTTGGCGAGTTGAGCATTGGCAATCTCGATGTAAACGCGCTGCTCCTGATCGGCAATGAAGTCCACCTTGTTTACGTTGGAGACCCGCAGCAGCTCGGTCCTGAGCCGCTCGGCATAATCATGCAGCTGTGCGAATGAAAACCCGTCGCCCTCGAGGGCGTAGATGTTCGTGTACACGTCACCGAACTCGTCGTTGAAGAACGGTCCCTGCACTCCCGCGGGCAGAGTATTGGCGATGTCGCCGACCTTCTTGCGAACCTGGTACCAGGTAGCGGGTACCTGTGACGGTGGCGCCGCATCCTTGATGGTGAAGAACAGTGTCGATTCACCGGGACGCGAATAGCTGCGCAGAAAGTCAACTGCAGGTGTCTCCTGCAGTTTGCGCGCGATCCGGTCAGTCACCTCCTCCTGAACCTGCCGGGCGGTCGCCCCAGGCCAGAACGTGCTGACCACCATCACCTTGAAGGTGAATGGCGGATCCTCGGACTGTGCCAGCCTGCCGTACGAAATGATGCCGAACAGCGTGATCAACACGAGCAGGAAGATCACCAGCGGCTGATGCTGCAGGGTCCAGCTCGATAGATTGAACCGGTGGGCTCGTTCCGCCGGGGTGATCGCCGGCGCTGCAGACTGCGGCGGGCTGCCGAGCGTGCTGCTTTGGCTCTCGCTCATCGCGCGACCTGGCCCGCCGCGGCGTCGATGTTGTCCTGACTATCAAACAGGGGCCTGACCGGCCTGACGCTCTCGCCCGCAAAGACCGTATGCACGCCGGCCAATACGACGACATCGCCGTCATTCAGTCCGGCGGTGATCAGCGTGGAACGATCGCTATAACGGCCCACTTTGACCGGCCGCAATTGTAACGTTGAGCTCTTGCCATCGACCACCCACACGGCCGGGCTGTTGTCTTTGTGAAAAAGAGCAGTGGCCGGAACAGTATAGGTCGGCGGATCGGGGTCCGCAGGGTCCGTGGCTGTAACCGCCGCAAGAATTGCATCACCGGTCATGCCGAGCCGCACCGCCGGTGCGGCGTGCGTCATGGTCAGCTTTACCCGATAGGTACGGCTCTGGGGATCGGCCGCGGGTGCAATTTCGCGTACGCGCGCCGCAAACTGCTGGTTCGGCAACGCCGCAAAGGTGACCGTCGCACCCTGACCTACGGAGATTTTGCCGAGCTCGCTCTCAGCGGCGTCGAGAATCACGTCCGTTTCGCCGCTCCACGCGAGACCGTAGACGGGCTGACCCGCGGATACCACCTGACCCGTGTCGGCGTTCTCGCTCGTGATTACACCGTCATGATCGGCAACCAACGTGTTGTATTGGAGGGAATTGCGTGCCACGACCCATTGCGCGGTAGCCTGGTCGCGGCCGGCCAGCGCCGTGGTGAATGCATCCTGTGTCTGCTCGAGCTGATTGGCTGCGATCAGGTTCTGCTGCGACTGGGCTTCGTCGCGCGCGAGTTGCTGCCGCGCAAAGCTCAGACGATGCTCGGCTGCGGCCAGGGCTGCCTTGGCGCTGGCCTCCTGCTTCTGCGCGTCGAGAGGATCGAGGCGCGCGAGCACCTGTCCTTGTTTTACCGCATCGCCGAGGCGCACACGCCGCTCGATCAGCTTCCCGGGGACCCGGAATGACATCGGGTTCGAGTACCGGGCGGTGACCTCCACCGGATGGCGGACGATTGCATCACCATTGCTGCCATCGGAATGGACCGGCACAGCAACCACGACAGCCGGCGGCGCCGCGGGTGGCGGGGCTCCATGGCAGGCTGTAAGCAGGCACGCCATGGCCAGCCCGAACAGCGCAAGGGGCACCCCTGCGGCATTGCGCGGGGTCAGATTGTGATCGACGGTTATTGTCACGATGCTTCCCACCCAGGTCCGGCGCTTTAGGCAGCCCTTGTGATGCATGCTAGTATTCAGATACAGATATGTATCTTGATACTTAGGTGTATTTATTTGCGCGCGCCCGTGTGCTAGGCTGGCCGCATGAGCCGGAAACGCATGAGCCGCGATGACAGCCGCGAGCAGACGACCCAGCGCTTGCTGGCTGCGGCGCAAAAATTGATTGCCAGGAAAGGCTTGGAGGCGGCCAGCGTCGAGAACATAGCGGCCGCGGCCGGCTATACCCGCGGTGCGTTTTATTCGAACTTCGGCAGCAAGGACGATTTATTTATCGAGTTGCTGCGGCGCGATCACCGCAAGAGCACCGAGCAGCTGAATGCCCTGCGCGCGGACACTTCCCTGCCGGTGGAGCACATTCAGACCCGGGCGCGCGATATCTACGCCCAGATATACCGGGACAACGAGTCCTTCATGAACTGGACCGAGGCGCGCATGCTGGCTGCGCGTGACGCCCGCTTCCGTGCCAAGCTGAACGCGCTGATGACCGAGAAGCGCGCTCAAATTGCCGAATTCACCCGCTACTTCTACGAGCGGGTCGGTATAGCACCGCCACTTCCACCCGAGCAGATCGCCATGGGCTTCATGAGCATGGCTGAGGGCGTGAAGCTGTACATGATGTCGAGCCCTGCCGAGATGACCTCCCCAATAGCGGAGTCTCTGCTGACCCTGTTTGCTGATTCGATCATGCGGCTAGCGCGCCTGGAAGCTGACTCGACCAGGCGCGACTAGCCGCTAAGCACCCTCGCCGGGCGCGCTCGGTTCGCCGGGTAAGCGTCCGAACCTGGACTTACGCTGGATCCTTGGCAGCATCGGCCGTCGCGGGGTCGATCACGATCTGACCGTCACGGACAGGGATTTCCTTACCGGGATCGTGGTCCAGGTGCACGTGATGGCGCTTGCCATCCAACATGTACTCCACGTCGTACCCTTTCGATTCCTCATGGGAATCGTACACAGTGACGCAGCGCTGCTCCGTCGTAGTGTAGGTGTTTCCCTGCTGTACTTTCTGTTGGATCTTGTTGCCAGCGTAGCCACCCGCCGCCGCACCGGCGAGTCCGGTAACGATCCGCGTGTTGCCACCGCCGATACGGCTGCCGAGCAACCCACCTACGACCGCTCCGACGCCCGTTCCTACCAGCCGGTTCTGGTCTTTAACCGGTTTCGTATGAGTGACCTGCTCGTCATGGCATTCCTTACGCGGAGTCTTGACCGTCTTGATCAGAGCCTTGGCACTGACGACCTGCGCGCTCCCCGGGGTCTTGAGAATCCGATACCCGGCCACAGCGCCAACCGTCCCTGCCGCGATGGCCCCAATCACCAACCCGACCGCCAAAGACTTATTCACCATTCAATCTCCTCTATCATCAATAAATACATGGGCCAGGAACACAGGCCCGGGATGGGCGGCCCGCAAACGGGCTAGCCGTATCCGGCGACCGCAAAGGTACCTGCCCGGGACGTGATTGCAAACACGCGTTTCACAAAAACCGGGTAGGTTACTCACCGGGGAAAAAGATTGTCGGCGTCTGGCTATTGAGCCGACACGTTCAGCCTGCGTACAGGAAACATCCGAACAAGTTGTGGTGTATGTCCAACTCCGACAATGTGTCCCGCCGCACGTTCATCCAGGGCATTGCAGGCGCCGCGGCAATGACCACGCCGTTCACGGCGTTCGCGAGTGAGGGACCTGACGGCAATTCGGCCGCACTACTAAAACTCAGCGCGGGTGAGGCAGTCGCGAGCATGTGTCGCGGCGAGATTACTGCAGAGCGCTATGCACGCGTGCTGCTCGCGCGTTGCGAATCACTCCGCGCGCTCAATGCATTCATTACCCTCGAGCCGTCGCGCGTTTTGGAGGCAGCGCGTGCATGCGACATACACCGGAATGCCGGCGGGAAGCTGGGGCCGTTGTTCGGCCTGCCTGTTCCAGTGAAGGATAGCGTAAACACACACGACTACCCGACGAGCGCCGGAACACCCGCCCTGCGCGACTTCCAGCCGCAAGCCGATGCGCCGATAGTGAGATCGCTGCGCGCGAGCGGGGCCATCGTGTTGGGCAAGACCAACCTGCACGAGCTTTCATACGGCTGGACTAGTAACAACATGGCCTTCGGAGCAGTCCACAATCCTTATGACCCCACGCGGATTCCCGGAGGCAGCAGTGGCGGCACGGCCGCCGCGGTAGCGGCGCGCATGGCGCCGCTCGGCATTGCAGAAGACACGCAGGGGTCCATTCGCGTACCGGCCGCAATGTGTGGCATTGCCGGGTTCAGGCCGACCACCGGACGATACTCAACCAAGGGCTGTGTGCCGATTACGCCGCTGTTCGATCAGGTCGGGCCACACGCCAGGTCCGTCGCTGACCTGGCGTTGTTCGATTCGGTCGCGGCCGCCGACTGGCGGCCCCTGAGGTCTGCGTCTTTGCAGGGATTGCGGTTTGGAATCGTCAGGGACTACTGGTTCACGAGCCTCGATGCGCAGGTGGAGCATGTGACCCAGCGGGCCTTGCAGAAGTTGCGGCAAGCCGGTGCCGAAATCATCGACACCGAGCTGCCCGGACTCAGGCACCTGATCGACTTGACCACCGATCAGGTGCAGAACCACGACGTACGCGTATCGCTGGCCCGGTATTTGCGGGAATACCGGACCCATCTGACCTTTGAGCAGGTCGTGCACGCGGCCAGTCCGGACATTCAGGCGATCTTTCGCAGTGATGTGTTGCCCGGCAGCGCGAACTTCGTGTCGGAAGGAGTTTACGCCGCAGCGCGCGATATTCATCTGCCTGCATTACGACGCCTGTTTCAGGACTACTTCACCCGGACGGGAGTGGCCGCCATTGTTTTCCCCACGACCATGGCGCCGCCGCCGCCAATCGGCGCGGAGGAGACAGTTGACATCGGCGCCCGGAAAGTACCTTTCTTTACGATGGCCGGACGCAATATAGCGCCGGGAAGCACGGCGGGTCTGCCGGGGTTGGTGCTGCCCGCGGGACTCACGACAGAGGGGCTGCCGGTTGGTATCGAGTTTGATGGTCCTGCCGCTTCCGATCGGGCACTTCTGGCGATGGGTGTGGGCATCGAGCGCGCGCTGGGGACTATTCCCGCCCCGCGTCTTTGAGGGCGCGGATGTGCTGCCTGCCCGTCAGAATATCCCACCACAGGCGCCAGTCGCCGATGAAGCTGAATAGCGGGTACTTGAACGTCGCGGGCCTGTTATGTTCAAAAAAGAAGTGTCCTACCCAGGCGAAGGCGTAGCCCGTGACGAACGCCAGGGCAAGAAGCCACCAACGTTGCGTAACGACGGCGGTAACGAGTAGCAGCGCGACAATCGTAGTGCCGGTGAAATGCAAACGGCGGCACATCGTGTTGGTATGCTCGCCCAGATAGAACGGGTAGAACTCGGCGAACGTATGAAACGCTGGCCGTGAAGCTGGCCGTAAGGCGGACCGTGAACCTTGCGGAGGGCCTTCTTGCCGCGAGCCTTCCCGAGGGGCTTTGGACTTGCTCATGAGCCTGTCTCCTTCCTCGTGTCACTTCCTCTGCGCCACCATAACCTCGAGCAGCGTCGGCCATGACGCATTGAAAGCCGTTTTCAGCGCCTCATCGAGCTCCGTCACGCTGTCGACGCGAATTGCGCGGCACCCCTGGGCGCGCGCGAGCTCGCAGAAGTTGATTTCCGGCAGATCCGTTCCGACGACCTGCGGTAGCCCGAACTGACGGCCAAACTCGAGGAGGGCTTCGTAGCGGCGATTGTTGATAATGACAAAGGTCATCGGAAGCTTCAGGCGGGCGGCCGTCCAAAGGCCCTGGATTGAATACATACTCGATCCATCGCCGAGCAGACCGATTACCTTCGCGTCCGGTCGCCCCAGGGCCACGCCGATTGCAGCGGGCAGACCATGGCCCAAGCCGCCGCTGGCGCAGGTGTAAAATGTATCCGGATCGGTAATAGGCAGCCGATCGTGCATGGCTCCCCGGCTGCTCGGAGCCTCCTCGACGACGATGCTTCCCGGCGGCCGCAGCATGGCGATCTGCTGTAAGAGATACTCGTCAGTCAACTCGGAACCCGACAGCGGTTGTATCCGCGCGCGAGCTGCCGGCCGGCTCCGAGCGACCGGCGCGGGCCCACTCAACAACTCACGGATCGCGGGCGCCAGGCTCGCGAACACCGACGTGCCCACCGGCGTCCAACTGACAGGAGCCGGGTCATCCGTGATCTGGAACAGCTGTGCCAGGGGTGGCACATGCGGGCCGAACCCTTCGACGTGATAGGTAAATACCGGCGCTCCAAGCACGAGGATCAGATCGTGCCCTGCCAGGGCTGCCACTATGTTGCTGCGGTTGGCCGCGAGGAATCCGGCAAACAGCGCGTGGTTCTCCGGAAAGCTGTTGCGAGCGGACATCGGAGCAACCCACACACGTGCCTGATGGCGTTCCGCCAGCTCGATGACCTCATCCCAGGCGCCATCGCGCGCGACCGAAGCTCCGACCACGAACGCGGGCCGCTCGGCAACGCTCAAGGCATCGGCAATTTGCGTCATCAGAGCAGGATCACCGCGCACCGCCGTACTCACCGTTCGCGGCTCTACCGGTTCGCATCTGCGGTCCCAATCATCGACCGGTACCGATACGAAAGTAGGACCCCGCGGAGGTTGCATCGACATGTAATACGCACGAGCGATCGCCGCAGGCACGTCTTCCGCACGGGCAGGCTCAACTGCCCACTTCACGTACGGTTTGGGCAATTCGGCAGGTTGGGACGCGAACAGAAAGGGCTCGAATGGAAGAATGGAGCGGGCTTGCTGACCGGCCGTGATGACGAGTGGGGTTTGATTCCTGTATGCCGTGAAGATGTTGCCCAAGGCGTGCCCGACGCCTACAGCCGAGTGCAAGTTGACGAAGGCGGCATTACGCGTCGCCTGGGCGTACCCATCCGCCATGCCCACGACGACGGACTCCTGCAGTCCGAGCACATAGCGAAAGGTTGCCGGGAAATCCCGAAACAGCGGCAATTCTGTCGAGCCCGGGTTGCCGAAGATCGTCCGCATGCCAAACGCATCCAACAGTCCAATCACGGCCGCCCGCACGGTAACCGCGCGCTCGACTTGCAGCTGCTCGGGACTGGACGTAAACGGCACGATTCACTCCGGGAGGACTGATTCGAGCGTAAACACAATTGGGTGCGCCCGCAACGTGCGCGCGGCCGAAGACGCACCTCATCCAGCCGGCGCCCGTAGCGATCAAACGCTACGAGCTCCGGTTTGTTGCGGTTGGCCGGCCCCACCCAGCCCACCTACTCCGAGCCTGCCACCGCACCAAGGGCGCTCGCGCGCCCGTGCAGCCAGTCACCCGCTTTGCCCTGCACGGCCTCGCACAGTGGCAGGTCCGTCAGGTAGAGGTTGAGGCCCGTGGCAGCAACCTCCCTGGTTCACACGAGCACGAGGTGCACCTCGATGTTATTTCGAGTCGCGTTCGAATAGGGACAAACCACGTGCGCCTGGTCGACCAACTTCTGGGCCACGTCGCGGGCAAGTCCTGGTACTGAGATCTGCAATTCGACTTCGATGCCAAAGCCGGTCGGAATTGCCCCTATGCCGACCGTGCCCGCGATCGAGGTTGCAGGCGACAGCGCCACTTTCTCGCGCGCCGCGACGAACTTCAGCGCGCCCAGAAAGCACGCGCTGTAGCCGGCCGCGAACAGTTGCTCGGGGTTCGTTCCCGCGCCTCCGGCGCCACCCAACTCACGCGGGGTGGTCAGCTTCACATCCAGCACGCCGTCGGAGGTGACGGCGCGGCCATCACGACCCCCGGTTGCGGTTGCATGGGCACGGTACAACACTTTCTCAATTGACATGACACGTTCCTCGGTTAACTACATATTACGCTATTTAATCGCGTGCTATATATCGCCGGGCAACCACCCGGATGCACGCGACGAAGACACCGCGATCCGCGGCGATCCGCGGCGCTGGCTGCCGGCGGATCAGGCATTCTTGAACAGCTTCCCGCGCAGCAGCAGCAGCTGATCACGCATGCTCACGAGCTCTTCCGGCGTACATTCGGAGGCACAGAAGACGGACTCGGGCACCTCCTGCGCCTCATTCCTCAATGCGCGGCCCTGCCGCGTCAGAGTAATGATCACCTGGCGCTCGTCGCTGGCCGCGCGCGTGCGCGTAATCAACCCGGATGACTCCAGCCGCTTCAGCAGTGGTGTCAGGGTGGTCGAGTCCAGAAACAGGCGCTCCCCGATTTGCGAGACCATCAGTTCGTCGCGCTCCCACAGCACCATCATCACGAGGTACTGCGGATATGTGAGACCCAGCTTGCGCAACAGCTTGCGATACACCTTGTTCATCGCAAGCATCGTGGAATACAAGGCAAAGCACAGCTGCTCACCCAAGAGCAGTGAGGGCTTGGGGGAGCGTGGCCGGCTGACAGGCGCGCGCGCGCGTTGCGTGGTCATGGGTGCAGATTATATCGCGTGCTATTTAATAGCAAGACGGCACCGCTGCACCCGCCGGCCGCCGCAGCCTCATCCCCTAATTTTTCAGATCGAACCTGATGCGCAACGGATAGCAGGAGCTCACGGGCCGGCCATCTTCCGTAGTAGCTCGATAGTGCCCGGAACCGGCCTTCGCAAGCTTCAACGCACCCGCATCGAGGCTCGCGCTACCGGAAGTTTGGGTGATTGCCGGGGCTGCGGTCAGCCTGCCCTTCTCATCAACACATACACTCACATCGGCGATACCCGTCGCACCGGAGCGTATTGCATCGAACGGATAGTAGTCGCCAGTGTTTGGAAATCCCTTTCCGGGGCCTCCCGCGATGCGGTTCACGACGTGCGGCGGTGTTGATGGTGGCGCGCGGTAGTCATCCGGTGGAGTGATCACCTGCTCGATGGTGTGCTCGTCGTCCGTTGGAACATCTATCGGAACAACTGTCCGCGGAATAATGATGCCGGGGGGCGAGAAGGTCGGCGGCGTCAGCGGTGGCGGCTGCGGCGGCAGTTTCTCCACGTCCGGTATATTGCCCATTTGCATATTTTGCGGAATCGCTGCGATCAACGTGTGCCCAAGACCGTTCGTGAGCGCCAATATCAGCATTCCGTGCAGGCCGATGATGAACACGAAGGCCAGCGTGCGGCGCGAAAACAACGAGTAATCGTGTTGTGCGTAAGCATTCATAACCTTATTCCCTGTGGCAGAAGCGGCAGCCAAGACATTGGAGGCGGAGAATTCGTGTGCGATTACTCTCGTCGCCCAGCAGCATCCAACCCCAAAGCGCATGCGCGCCAGCGTCCCACGCCGCTCGGCCAGATCGGCCAGCCACTCCTCTTCCAACCGTTCTGACAGAGACGCTGGAGCGTTGCGTGCAGCCTGTTGAATCAGCCAGCGGGTAAGCCCTTCACTCCATCCTGGTAGTTGCTCCGAGCATGCGGTTGGTGACAGCGGATCGGGGGTAGGACGCCTGCTCATGCTGGAACTCCTCGGCCGAAGCTTGCGAAAACCTCGCTGGCGCGTGTGAGCCCGCCGGCAGTCAGCCGATAGAGCCGGCGGCGCGGGCGCCCGGCGCTCGAGGGGTCGATAGTCTCCCATCGGCTGACGAACCATCCCGCTGACTCGAGTCGCAGGAGAATGGGATACAACGTGCCCGAGGCGAGGCTGCTGCGTTTCTGCACGTCCGCACCGGACAGCTCATCCGCCGGATTTTCGAGGAACGCCTCCAGCGCCCGCAGCGTCTGAAGGGACATCCGCACATTGCGATCCTTACCCATAGTTGTAAGTCTACATAGGGTCGCGCCCGCAAAGCAAGCCCCTCTATGGCCAGCCCTGTCCCGAACGCCCTGGCCGCGCCCTTGGGCGCTTTCCGCAGGCTCGCAGCCAAGGTGAGTGCAAGGAGGAATTGTCCCGGACGCAGCTGTGTGCAGCGCCCGTAATCGCCGGGACTACCCCGGCAGGCAGGCAGGCCCGATCGGCTCGAAGCTCTTGTATGTCAGGATGAATTCCTGGTGTCCCAGCTCTTCCGACCTGGTGCGCTCGCCGGCCGCGACTGCCTGGACCCGCTCCAGGATCTGCGCACCGACCTCGTCCAGGCTCGCACCGTCGGACAGGATCCGGCCGGCGTTCACATCCATGTCTTCGCTGAGCCGGCGATAAGTGTCCGGGTTCGCACAGACCTTGATGACCGGCGAGATCGCCGAGCCGACCACGGACCCACGTCCGGTCGAGAACAACACGACGTGACTGCCGCAGGCGATCAGCTCAACGATCTCCGCATTGTCGGAGATGTTAGGGAAACCGAAGCGCACTTCGCCATCGGGCACCACATCCAACAGATAAAGCCCGCCGCGCGGTGGAATGTCGCCCGGTTTGATCAAGCCGACAATGGCCGAGGCACCCGATTTCGCGTATGCGCCCATGCTCTTCTCTTCCTGGGTAGTCAGACCACCTTCTGCATTCCCCGGCGCGAAGCTGCCATGACCCAGGACTGTGTAGTAGCGCGCCGCCTTCTCCACGCAGGCGACTATCTCGTCGGCCAATGCCGGCGTGGCTGCACGCGATGCCATGTGCTGCTCGCAGCCAATCAACTCACCCGTTTCCTCGAAAATGCAGGCCGCACCCGCGGCAGTGAGGCTGTCGCAGGCCCGTCCGATGGCCGGGTTCGCAGTAAGCCCACTGGTCCCGTCAGAGCCGCCGCAAATCGTACCCACGATCAGTTCGTTCAGCGCTACCGGCACCACTGGCTGCCGATCCAATTCGTCGCGCACCTGCTGCACCCACGTACGACCTTCGGCAATCGTCGAGCGTGTCCCGCCCCGGGCCTGGATGACCAGTGTGTGTACTGACCGGCCGGTAGCAGCGATAGCCTGCTGCAACCCGCGCTTGTCGAATCCCTCGCACCCAAGAGATACCAACAGCACCGCGCCGACGTTCGGATGCGTGCCCAACCGCCGCATGACATCGTAGGCATATTGGTTCGCGTAGCACCCGGGAAAGCCGATCAGATGCACGTCGCGCTCGCGAAACGGAGCAACGATCTCGCGCGCAACGTGATGCGCACACTCAACCAGGTAGGCCACCGCCACCACGTTGCGGATGCCTTTACGCCCGTCGCTACGCAACCAGCCTTTCATAGTCGTCATACCGTGCGCTTCGTAAAGGCCACGCCCGCCTCATGAGAATAGGTAGGCAGATAATCACTTCGCATGTTGTGCAGGTGCACGACATCCCCGCGCCGGATGTCGGCCGTTGCAGAGCCAATGATTGCGCCATACTTGAAAATTTTCTGGCCGGCACTCACGTCACCGCGGGCGATCTTGAACCCGAGATGCACTCCGTCGCTCAACGTTACCTGCACGCCATCGATGGTCACGACATCACCGCGCGTGAAATTCGTGCGGGCGATGACAACGTTGTCTTGCTCAGACAACAACAGCAGCCGTGAATCAGATCCTTGAGTCATGCCCGCTCGTCAGTTTCCCGTAATTGTCCGCGGCGTCACTGCCGGCCATTTGCTACACGCCCTACCCATCCGCTACACGCTTCCCGGTCTGCTGAGCGCGATACCCGTCTCTTGGCACGGCGTCTGTTAGCGCGCCACCCGTCTATTAATGCGCTACCGGCGTCAGAGTTACACCGATGAAGCGAATAAGCTCCTGCCCCGGCGGAATCTTCACGGCCGTGATTGCCAGCTCATGCCGGCCAGGCGGTACCTTCAGCACGCCGATCTCGCGGGTAATGACATCGCCCTTGTGCAGATCGGGCGTCGTCTCGCCGCTCTCGACGGTCTGTTTGAGAGATTGGCCGTCCAACGCGACGGCGAATTCGCCGCCGCCAATTCCCTTTACACGGTTATAGGTTGCGGACACCTTGTACGTGCCGCCGCTGCGCGCAATCACCGGCCACCACACGCGCCCTTGAGGGTCGGTCCAGTCCGTCGAGCCAGCACGCGCATACGTGTTGGAACCGTACCCAACACCGCCGGCTAGCTTTGCGTCGAAAATGCGATAGTCATTTGCCTGAGTACCACTCACCGGCAACGAGCCGCCGCTCTGGATTGGTGTATCGAAAGTGAGCTTGATCACCGGAATCAAGGCGGTCCGCGCCGCGGCTGGTAGAGTCACCTGCACATGATCCGCATCGAGGCGTCGCACGGTCAAAGCGGAATTGCCCGAACCGAGCAAAGTCGCACGCTTGGGATTCGACTGCAGATCCCCGATCACCAGTGCACCATCCTTTGGAGGCGCAAACACGGACAAATAGAGGTCGTGACCCTTTAGCGAGGAAGTCCCCCACGGCTGCACCGGAAGCGGTGTACGTTCGGCGCCGTAGATCGCCTCACCGTTCACCTTCATCCAGTCACCAATACCGGCGAGCACCTTGCGATCCTCGGGGGAAAATTGCCCCGTACCCATCGGCCCGACGTTGAGCATGACATTGCCGCCCTTCGACGCAGCACGCGCGAGGAGCTCGACCAGCTCACCCGGGCTCTTGTGAGACTTGTCGGACTTGTTGTAGCCGTAGGACTCGTTGGTAGTCGGGATTGCTTCCCAGTAGCCATCGACGGGCTGGAAGTATCGCGGCTTGTCCGGTGTGCCGTGATAGTCGAAATACTTATCCCCCGCATACGACTCGCCGTTGCGATCGTTCATGACGATCGAGGGTTTGAGTTGATTGGCGCGATCGAACATGGCACGCGCCATCTCGTACGGAAGCATCGTGCCCGTATCCCACCACAGGATGTCAGGATCGTAGCCGGTGATCAGCTCCTCCAGCTGTGGCATCGCCTTCTGATTGACGTACTGCCACGAGCGCTCGAAGTGCGCGGCCCACTCGAGATTGCGCTTGCCATCGGCAGTGCGCCACCAGTTCTTCCCGTCGGGATTTCCAGGAAAATCCCAAGTATTGTGCTGCCCGCCGGGATGACTCCAGTCCTGGGACTGCGAGTAGTAGACCCCGAACAGCAGGCCCTGCTTGCGGCAAGCGTCCCGCAGCTCTCGGATTACGTCGCGATGGAAGGGCGTGGCATCCACCACGTTGTAATCGGTCACCTTGCTGTGCCACATGGCAAAGCCGTCGTGGTGCTTCGAGGTGATGACGACGTATCGCATGCCAGTTTCTTTGGCGATCCGCGCCCACTCATCGGCGTTGAATTCAGTTGGGTTGAACACCCCGGCGACCTTCTTGCGGTACTCCGCGACCGGGATACGGACGTCGTGCATCAACCATTCTGCATAGGCGCCCGAGCGGCGTCCGTCGTACTCGCCACCAAACGTTGAGTACACTCCGAAGTGTAAGAACAGACCGAATGAGGCCTCGCGCCACCGAGCCAGCGCCGCCGCTTTTTGTGGTGGAGGCGTATAAGGCACGAACGCCGGCGGGTCAGCGCTCAATGCGCTCTTCGCGGCGGCCTCCTTTTGCTGCGTGGCCTCCTTCGCCCATGGAGAAGTCACTGCGAACAGGCCGACGGCCGTGGCGGCGAGCACGGCTGTTGCCGCCACCCTGGCCTTGGGGGACACGCTTTTCAAATGCCCGCGCTCCTTTTCTTTTGCAAGCCGAAAGGCGCTGCAGCCCTTCAACCCGTGCGCAAACAGTGGTATACACAATTGGTCGGGCCAATTGTCATGGATAACATGCGCATGAACGTACCAGATATCTGTCCAGCCGTAAACATTGGTCAGTCAGGTACACCACCCGGGGGCGCGCTGACTCGCTTTTGTGGCTCTTTCAGCGGCGCTGCGAGCTTCGTGCAAGATCCTGGATCCAAGGGGGAATCACCGCGCCGCGATGGCGGCTGCCGCTGTGAGTCATCTGCGTCCAGCGCGGGGTCGGAGCCGCGGGACGGCTCAGATGGGGCGTCGAAAGCGGTTGCGGCGTGCCGCGATTTCGGTCTGCACACGTTGCATGGCCTCGGTTTCGGTGGCCTGCAGAAGCTCGTCCATGACTCGCGTGATATGACCCTGCATCGTCGCGCGCGCGGCAACGGGATCGCGCTTACGCAATGCCGCCACGATGCGGCGATGCTCGTCGACCACCGGCTTGACACCCTTGGAGCGCGCCTTCTCCATGAGGTTGATCACCATCGGGCTTGTTTCCCGGATTTCCCACAGGTCGTCGATGACCGCGACCAGCGCGGAGTTTCCAGTGCATTCGGCAATCGCGACGTGAAATTGCCGATCCGCACTTTCACCTTGGATCTCGAGGCGGTTTTCCTCGGCCATGCTGTCGATGATTCTCTCCAGCCGTTCCAATTGCTCATCATCGATCAGCGTAGCGGCCAGCGCGGCGGTTTCACTCTCAATGATCTTGCGTGCCTCCATCAGCTCGAAAGGTCCGATGGTGAGTTCCGGTCCTGTACCTCGCGTGCGCTCCGAGGTGCCCGGCTCGAGCACGAAAACCCCCGCTCCGACACGCACTTCGACCAACCCTTGCAGCTCGAGGGCGATCACCGCCTCGCGCACCGTCGGTCGGCTGACGTTGAACATCTCGCCGAGTTCGCGCTCCGCGGGCAAGCGACGGCCAGGCGTGTACCGACCCGCCAGTATTGCGGCACGCAGCTCATCGGCGACGCGCTTGTACAGCCGCCCCCCGGGCGCTGCTCCGCCCCGTCGTTCGTTGTCTGATACGTTCTTACTACCCATCGGATGTTTCAAACCGGAATTGGTCAAATAACTATGATCATCACTTCAGCGCGTCTATGTGTCAACGTGAGCAGCAAACCATGCCTGTAACGCGACGCACACTCCTCTCAGGCATTTCGGCCACCCTGGTGGCAATGCCCTGCATGCGGACCCTGGGGGCGTCACGCGACTTCGGTCTATGGCCGAAAGGCGGCTCACCCAAGGAGATCGGCACCCGCGTCGCCGAGCGTTTCGCCGCGACGCCGCACACCAACTTCGGCCGGCCGACGCCGCCCGGAAGCATTACCTATCCGGAGACGTGCACCTGGTACGGCGCGCTTACCTTCGCTCAACTCAGCAGGAATAAACCGCTTACACGGAAACTGATCGCCCGTTTCGAGCCGCTGTTCGGCACGGAGGCGCACCTGATTCCGACGGCGGATCACGTGGATCCTTCCGTCTTCGGCGCCGTGCCTCTGGAGTTAAATATTCAAACCCGGGACGCGCGCTATCTCACCATCGGGCGCCAAATCGCCGACCGGCAGTGGGCGCCACCCACGGAGCAAAGGCTGGCAGCGCTGAAACCAGAAGAGCGCCCCATCGTGGAGCAGGCAGTCAAGGATGGCTTGAGCCAGCAGACGCGCTTCTGGATAGATGACATGTACATGATCACGCTGCTGCAAGTACAGGCGTTCAGGGCCACGCGCGACCGCACGTACATTGACCGTGCGGCCCGCGAGATGGCCGCTTACCTGGACAAGCTGCAACAGGCGAATGGCCTCTTCTACCACGCTCCGGACGTGCCCTTCTTCTGGGGTCGTGGCAACGGCTGGACCGCGGCTGGCATGGCGGAGTTACTGCGCTCACTGCCTGCCGATCACCCGAACCGCTCACGCATCCTGGAAAGCTACCGGAAGATGATGGCCACGCTGTTGGATTATCAAGGTGATGACGGAATGTGGCGAGAGTTGATCGACCGGCCCGAAGCGTGGCCGGAAACCTCCTGCACGGGCATGTTCACGTTCGCCATGGTGACGGGAGTGAAACAGGGTTGGCTCGATCCCACCCGCTACACGCCGGCTGCACGCAAGGGATGGCTCGGCCTGATTGGCTACATCAACTCCGACGCTGACGTGCGGGAGGTGTGCGAGGGCACGAACAAGAAGAACGACTACCAGTACTATCTGGATCGCAAACGCAACATCGGCGATCTGCACGGCCAGGCTCCCATCCTCTGGAGCGCCTCCGCTCTCCTGCGCCACACATGACAGGGGGCGAGGATGGACGCCGGCGCCAAGGGGCCGCCGGCATCCGGGGGACTCGTACTTCAGAAGGTTGCGCGTACTCCGGCCAGAATGCGGCGCCCGTTGTCGAAGTCATCGGAAATCAGATCGATCGGCTCGAATCGCTGCCGGTTCGTGTCCTGCAATATGTTGGTAGCCTCAAACACCACCGAGACGTGATCGCCAATGCCGAAAGTCAGGTTGGCGTCCAGGGTCCCGAACGGCTGCTCCCAGACATCGTCGCGGGTGTTGCCTTCGGTGACGGTGTAGAACTTGCCCCGGTAGGTATAGGTCACACGCCCGCCGAACCAGCCTTTCTCGTAATAGAGGGAGGCGGTGTAATTGTTCTTCGACGCGCCAATCAGCGGCAGAGCCCCACCATGGCTCTGCAGGTACGTGTAGTTGGCCAGCAAGCCGAAACCGTCCAGGGGCTTCGGCAGGAAATCGAAGTTCTGCTGATACGAGAACTCCGCGCCGGTGACCCCGATGCCGGGACCATTCACCAGTGACGATGAAGTCCAGGTCTGTTGCGTCTTCGTGATGGTTCCATTGCTGTTTACGTTGACTGTCAATGGAACCAGGCTGCTCACCGGGACGATCTGCGAGACGATGTCCTTGTAGAACACGGTGGTCGACAGCAATCCACCTTGTGCGAAGTACCATTCCGCACTCACGTCGTAATTATTCGAGCGAAACGGGTCGAGATACGGGTTATTGGCAGAGAGCGTGGAATTGGATCCACTTGCGGTGACCGTCGGTGAGAGCTGGGTCAGCGTCGGCCGCGCCATGGTGCGTGAGGCTGCGAGCCGTAGCACGAAGTCTTCGGTCAGGCCGTACTTGAGGTTGAGGCTGGGCAGAACATCGTTATAGGTCCGCTCGACGGTGATCGGCCCGGCCGACGGGACCTGCGTAATGGAGCCCGCCTGTGGATTGAATGTGATGTTGTTCAGATCGGGAAGCACACCCTTCGAGATCTGTTTGGTGCGCACCACGCGGACCCCGACGTTACCTGTGAGCCTGCTGTCAAACGCGGCCAGGTTCATTCGCAGGTAGAGCGCGCTGGTGTTCTCCTTCACATCGACGATGCTTGTCGCATCATTCGCGATCGTCGCGAGCGATTCGATGCGCTCACGACCATAGGTGTTGATGAATGCCCACGGATCGTTCACCAGGTATGTCTGCGGGAACAGGCTTGCGGTCGATCCCTTGGCATCCGCAAATGTGCCGGTGCTCGGATGGACCGGCACGAGGAACAGGTTAGGGGCATTGGGCTTCCCATTTGCATCTACGCCCCACAAAGGCGCGAGCTGCGCCACCGTTCCGGCGATACGCCTCCCATCCGAATACACGCTGCGCACGGCAAACCGGCCACCGCCCTGGAATCCGTCGATCCATCCCCAATGCACGCCCTTCTGCACGTCGATGGATGCATCGCGTTGGTCATCCGAACGCCGTTGGCCCCAATCGCCGTTCAGGCTCAGCAGGCGGTACTTTGTGGGATCGAGCCGCGCGGCATCGTCCGCCCCCACGTAGCTGTAGCTGACGAAGTCGGAGTTCTTACGCAGGTCGTACAACACGTCCGCGCTGCGCGAGTTCTCCAGAAGCGGGTTGTCCAGTACCTGTCGAGCACGCGACAAACTAACCTCGGTCGACACCTTGAACTCATTCTCAGTCCAATAGGTACCGTTGAGGCCGACGGTCAGCAGGTCATCGTCGCGCACTTCCGTGCGGCCATCGCCGCGTTCGTCCACTCCACGAGTCTCGACGGACTCGATCACATTCACGGGCAAGCCACGATCGCCGACCGGGCTCGAGTTGCCGGGGCGCTGATCGACGACGGACGTGCCAGCAACGATCGGGCCAGTGGCCGCGGCTCCGATGCGTACCAGATCGGTCAGCCTGGGCGAGAAGAAATGCATCTTGCCGTAGAAGGTGTCGGCCGTGAATTCCAGGTGATCCAGGGGCTTGAATTGCACAGTACCCATGACGGTCTTGCGCTGGCGATCTTCGCGGAAAATGGTTTGAAAGATCGAGTCGATGAGCGCGTACTTCGTAGGGTTATTCGGCTCGAGGATGCCGTTGCCGTTGAGATCCAGGTTCTTGACCGGACTCGTGCTCCCCTCCGTGAGGCGCCGGTCTCGCGTAATGCGGTGCTCGTCCGTCTCGGTCAGGCGTTTGGTGTATGCACCACCTAGCGAGACTCCGAGCATGCCGTCGGCAAATACATCCGTGTAGAAGGCCGAGGCACGCGGCGCCCATTGGTCACGGTTGGATTCGTTCGCCTCCTCAAAGTTGACGGTCACTTTACGCTTGCCGATGTCCAGTGGGCGCACAGTGCGCGCGATTACTGTCCCGGCGAGGCCACCCTCCTCCATATCGGCACTGGGTGTTTTGAATACCTCCACCTTGCTGACGAACTCCGACGGCAGGATGGTGAAGTCAAAGTTGCGGCTGACGTTGGTTCCGGACGCACCCATCGCATTTGCGATCGTGTGTCCGTTAAGTTCTACGAGTGTATAACCGGGCGGCAGACCGCGGATCGTGACGTTCTGGCCTTCGCCGCGGAACCTGGAAATCTGCACACCCGTGACGCGCTGCAGAGACTCGGCGATGTTTTCCGTCGGAAATTTACCGACGTCCTCGGCGGAGATGGCATCGACGACGACGTCCGCGTCACGCTTGGTGTTGATTGCGTTTTCGAGGCTGCGGCGTACGCCAGAGACCACCACTTCCTGAAGCTCAGGTGGCTCGGCAGCCGCTGCACCCTGGTTCCCGTCCTGCGGTCCCGTCGTCTGGGCCTGCACGGCCGCAGCCGCGAGTATTGAGCTAACGGTGCCCCAAAGAAGCATATGTCGCATGATCCCCCCTCCTGTAAGACAGCAATCGGGCGTCTGGCCTGACAGGCTGCGAAGCTGCAGCGCGGCCTGATTATCCATCTTGTATTACCAATTACAAGTGCCGACCGGCGACATATCAGACAGGGATGGTCTGCAGAGGGTCAAACTGTGCTGCCACCGTGCTGCGGGAGGACCTCATGAGGAGGGCGTACGCAGCCCGGTGAAATGGGATGCCAGCGCGCTAGATCGGCCACGTTTCCGGTGGGGCTGCGGCCGCCGATCGCGCACGTGCATGAAGTCTCGCCGCTAGTGGCCACCCTTCCGCGGCGCGCGCCGGCACCTCAGGACAACCCTCGGCACCTCACGGCGGGGCAGCACACTCAGCTGCTGTTTGTCCGCCGGGGAAGACGCGCCGGGCGTGGCGCGCACGCGGGCCTGCATCCAGTGCAGCCAGAACCAGTCAGTAGTAGGCATGAGGTCCATGACGCGCACGCCTGCGCAAGTCAACACCCGAGACTATGCAGAACCTGTTCGTGCGCGCGTGAGAGCGCCGATCTCGTCATGACACAGGAGCGAGCCGGGCATCCGCATTGCTGCTGCAGATCGGATAGGGTAGCCCAGGCGAACATGACTTCGAATCCCTCCCCTGATCGATGGCTGCCAGGTTGACTTCATCGGTGAAATCACGGAGGTTGAGAAGACACGTTTTTGCGGGGGATGCCGTAGCGTAGCGTTGCTGTTTCCGATTGACTGGCCTGAACCGTTTGGACTGACCATGATCGAAACCATGACTGGTGGATGTGTTGCACGCGCTGCGCGGCTGAGCCGCAAGCGCTGCGGCGAACAATTCGAGCAACGTTTCCAGAGCGCACGTAAGTCGCTGACTTATCGCGACGTCTACGAGTTGGCAACACAGCAGATTTGCGCGGTCATGTCATGAGCGAGACGGTTGAGCGCTACTACATCCCCGCTCCGGAAGTTCCCGTTCCCGAGCGTGTTCGTGTGCTCAAGCACGATGAAACCTGCGGGTTGTTCAATGACTTTGGCGACATCGATGCCCACGCCCGGCACGAGGAGGGGCTGTACCATCGCGGCACGCGTTTCCTGTCGAGGCTAACACTGAAGCTCATGGGGGCGCGCCCCTTGTTGTTGAGCTCGGCCGTCCATCGCGACAATCTGCTGATGTCTGCCGATCTCACCAATCCGGATCTGTATATCGACGGCCAGGTCGCCGTGCCGCGGGGCAGCCTGCACGTTTATCGCTCCAAGCTGATCCGGTCCGATACCTGCCACGAGCGTATCCACGTTCGTAACTTCATCAATGAGCCGCTCGATATTGCGCTTACAATCGAATTCGCGGCGGACTACGCCGATATCTTCGAAGTTCGTGGCCAACAGCGGCCGCGGCGCGGACGCCTGCTCGACCCGCGCACCGGCACGAACTACATCTCCCTGGGATACGAAGGCCTGGACGGCGTGGAGCGCCACACACGGCTCGAGTGCAATCCGGAGCCGCACAGCATCGGCAGATCGGAAATCAAGCTGCAAGTGCGTCTCGACGCTCACAGCGAGCAGCTCTTCTGCGTGGACATCTCGTGTGAATCCTCACGCAGCGGCGCAAAGGCAACAGCTCGGACGGTACGGCCTTCCCAGCCGGCCGCCATCGCAGCGGCGCAGCAAGCGCACACAGAGCAAGAGCTCGTGCAGTGCGCCATCGATACTTCCAACCAACAGTTAAATGCATGGCTTTCCCGTTCGACGGCGGACCTGCAAATGCTGCTAACGTCCACACCCACCGGATTGTATCCGTATGCGGGCGTGCCCTGGTTCGATACGACGTTCGGCCGCGATGGAATCATCACTGCTCTCGAATGCCTTTGGATGACGCCGGATATCGCTCGCGGAGTACTGACTTTCCTGGCGCAAACGCAAGCCAAGGAGCAAAACGGCAATCGCGACGCCGAACCCGGAAAGATCCTCCACGAGGCGCGCAGCGGTGAGATGGCAGCGTTGGGCGAAGTTCCGTTCGGCTGCTACTACGGAAGCGTCGATTCGACCCCGTTGTTCGTCATGTTGGCCGGCGCATATTTTCGCCGCACGGGTGATGAAGCGTTTCTGCAATCATTGTGGCCCAACGTACTGGCGGCAATCGAATGGCTGGAACGCCATGGCGATGCAGATCAGGACGGATTCATCGAATATCAACGCCGCTCTGCAAACGGATTGATTCAACAGGGCTGGAAGGATTCGCACGATTCGGTGTTCCACTCGGACGGCAGGCTTGCCGAAGGACCCATTGCACTGTGCGAAGTCCAGGGTTACACCTATGCCGCGTTCATGGCGGCTGCCGAGCTGGCGCAAGTGTTGGGGCAGCACGAGCGGACACGCACGCTGACCGAGGCCGCCGGGACCCTTAAAGCGCGCTTCCAGCAGCGCTTCTGGTGTCCGGAGATCGCGATGTACGCGCTCGCATTGGACGGCGAGAAGAATCAGTGCCGCGTCCGAAGCTCGAATGCCGGTCAGTGTCTCTTCACAGACGTGGCCCACCCCGAACACGCCACCGCGATCGTCAAGAGCTTGCATGACGATATCTTCTTCTCTGGCTGGGGTATACGTACGGTGGCCGATCTGGAGCCGCGTTACAATCCAATGTCCTATCACAACGGCTCGATCTGGCCGCACGACAATGCACTGATTGCCGCTGGCGTCAGTTTTCGCGTGGACAAGTCGCTGGCAGTGCGCATTCTCAGGTCACAGCTCGAGGCCTCGACGTACTTCGACTCGAGTCGCCTGCCGGAGCTGTTCTGTGGGTTCCGCAAGCGCGAGGGCAAGCCCCCGACCAGCTATCCGGTCGCGTGCTCGCCGCAAGCCTGGGCCGCGGCCTCCGTATTCATGTTGCTGCAATCCTGTCTGGGTATCCGCATCGATGCCCGGCTCAACCGAATCGTCGTCCAACACCCAGAACTCCCCGAGGGCCTGGACCGTCTGATGATTCGAAATCTGCAGGTCGGCCAGGCAACCGCCGATCTGATCTTGCAGCGTCAAGCGGGCACGATTGGGCTCAATGTTGAAAGATCCAGCGGCAAGGTTGAAGTGCTGTTGTTGAACTGAGTCCCACGCGCGGGCCGCCGCGTCATTTAGGCGCTTGGCTCACGCGGTACAGCACACTTGCATGCGGTCTGAGCCGGACCTCGAGCCGGCGCGAAACCCCAAGGTCGCGGTGCTCCCATAGATCACGAACGACGGGGTCCTTAACAGCGATCCCGACGGCGCTCCAGTCCGCGTCGAAGGCTTGCTCCCCGTCCGCAAGGTTGAAAAGCCCAACATAAGAAGTGTTCAGTTCCGGCGCGTCCGCCTTCCAGGCGATAAACGTGCCCTTGCGTAAGGCTTCATGTCCCGCCCTGCTGGTCTGATCCACCGCGATCACTTCGGCATTGCTCAGCAGCGCCAGCGATGCCGCATCGAGGCTCGTCAATTCGCCTCCCATGATCAGTGGCGACCGGAAGACCGACCAGAGGGTAAACATCGTTCGCTGTTCGTCGGCAGTGAACCTGCTCGGAGCACCTCCGCCCTCCTTCGCGGTGACCCGCAGCCTGCCAATCGGGAGCATGTCAGCATCCGGCCACGTGTTGTTCACACCAGTGAAGGGTGCCCACGCGTCGGCGAGGTCGAACTGCCGCCTCAACAACGGCCAGTCATCCCAGAAATCATCCGAGATACGCCACATCTGGGCGTTTCGACTCAGAAACGCCGCCGCGGTCCGGGGCGCCGGTCCCGGCGAGATGCTGAGCACGATCGGGCGCGGGGACCGGGCGATAGCCTCGCTGAGTGCCCGGATCTCAGCAGGCTGAAATTGATGACTTCCCATGTCATCCGCCTTGATGAAATCCACACCCCATGAGGTGTATAGCTCGACGAGCGAGTCGTAGTACTCCTGGGAACCCGGCTTCGCCATGTCCACGCCCCACATGTCGGGGTTCCAGTCGCACCCGTTCTGCCGGTCAGCCACATCGGCGGCATGGTACTGCGTGCCCTTGATCGGCAGATTCCTGTCCACAGCCTGGCGCGGAATGCCGCGCATGATGTGGATACCGAATTTCAGTCCTTTGCTGTGGATGTAATCCGCGAGCGGCCGAAATCCTCTGCCGTCCGCGGCCGAAGGAAATCGGTTTAGCGCGGGAATCAATCGCCCGTATTCATCCATGGAGAGGCTCTCACCGGGACGGTAGTCATGGCCTGCCGCGGCCGGGGCATACCACTGGATATCGACGACTATGTATTGCCAGCCGAAGCGCGCCAGCTTCTCGGCCATTACATCGGCGTTAGCCTTGACTTGCGCCTCGGTGACAGTGGTTCCATACGCGTCCCAACTGTTCCAGCCCATGGGGGGCGTGACTGCAGGTTGGGCCGCCGCGTAGCCGTTCTGAGTGGCCACAAAGCACAGCAGACCAGCTGCAAGGTGTCGGCAGAAGGTGAAAGTTTTTTGGCGCATGGTAGTAAGATCATATAGCGATGGCTGCATCGGGGAATGCAAGTGTTTAGAACAGTCTGGATGTTCGTTACGTTTGCGGTCGTGTCCTGCGTTTACGCGGGCCAGGACCCAACCGACGGGACGAAAGGGTCGCCGGAGCGGGCAACTGTTGTCCCCACTAGCGTCCAGGTCACGTTCAAGGAATGGGCGGTTGCTACGCAGGGCGCATTCCCCCATGACCCGCTGGCCACCGCGGACGGCGCACTGTGGTACACGGGCATGGCCGCCAGTCTCCTGGGGCGCATCGATCCTCAGTCCGGCGCGATCAAAGAGTACCGCACGCACATTCCAAACTCAGGCCCTCACGGGCTGGCCGCGGACGCGGCTGGCAATATCTGGTTCACTGCGAACTCGGCCGGCTATGTTGGTAAGCTCGACCCCAAGAGCGGCGCCATCACCGAATTCAAGCTGCCTGCTGCGAACGCTCGCGATCCGCATACGCCCATCTTCGATTCGAACGGTGTGCTGTGGTTTACGGTCCAGGCCGGAAATATGATCGGCCGGATCGTACCCCGCAGCGGTGAAGTGAAGTTGGTTACCGTACCCACCGCGCATGCCCTGCCGTACGGCATCGTCGTCAGCTCCAAGGGCGTGCCATTCTTCGCCGAGTTCGGCTCGAACCGGATCGCGAGTATCGACCCGGACACGATGCGCATCCGCGAGTTTGTTCTGCCGAATACCGCTTCGCGGCCGCGCCGCATCGGCATCAGCAGTGACGATGTTATCTGGTTTTCGGACTATCCGCGCGGCTCGCTGGGCCAGCTCGATCCGAAGACCGGCGCAACCCGCGAATGGCCCTCGCCCGGCGGAGCCGAGTCCGAACCCTACGGCATCACGGTACTCGACGATATAGTCTGGTATAGCGAGTCCGGGGTCCGGCCCAACACGCTGGTGCGATTCGACCCAAGGTCAGAGAAGTTCCAGACTTGGCCCATACCGTCGGGCGGCGGGGTAGTGCGCAACATGATGCCAACCCCGGACGGCAGGCTGGTGCTGGCCGAAAGCGGTGTCGGCAAGGTTGCACTCGTCGACGTGAAGTCCGCGGCGAAGTGAGTACAGCAGCCAGGATTTCTGGCGGACATGACTGTCAGCTGCCGGCCGCCGACAGTTCCAGCCGGATCACACGGTCCCAGTCATCCGCGGCGGGCGCAGGTATCGTGAGCTCGATGCCGTCAGAGCGCTTTTTTACCGCGACAGCACGTCCGTCCTGCAGCAGCCGTGCGCTGCGGATTGTTTGCTTGAGAGGTATGAACAGCTGGCTGTCCGACCAATCGAGAACGTGGACGTAGATGCGATTACCACTCCTCGTAGTAACGCCCCAGGGCCGCGGGGCAACCGGTCCACCGCGCGTGCCGTACACGCTCTCGCCATATTGTTGCAGCCAGTGCCCGATCTCCCCTAAGGTCTTCACGTTCTCCGGCTGCAGCTGTCCGTTCGGCAGAGGTCCCGAGTTCAGGAGGAAATTCGCGTTGCGTCCGGCGGCTGCGACCATGCTGCGCACCAGGGTCCGGGCCGGCTTGAACTGATCATCGATCAGGTTGAAACCCCAGGAGCCGTTCATGGTCTCCGCCATCTCCAACGGCAGCTGGCTTACCGTGGCAGCGTTGAATCCCATGCTGTTTTCGCCCGGCAGGTCGCGCTCGAACATCTGGAAGTCTTCACCGGCGAACGGCGCCTGATGGTGATTGTTGCCGATCAACGCCGCGGGTTGCAGGCCATGGATCAGCCGATAGGTCTCCCCGAGCCGCCAGCGATCACGCAGCGCCGTATCCTTCTGATCCCACCAGCCATCGAACCAGATGCCGCCGATCGGGCCGTACTGCGTCAGCAGCTCCCGCAATTGTGCATTCTCGTAGTCGATGTAACGATCCCATTCCCCGGCAGCGGGGCGCTCGGCACCGTGCCCGGTCGTGCCGCGCGGAAAGTAGTCGGGATGATGCCAATCGAGCTGTGAGTAATAGAAGAACAGCTTGATCCCCTGCTTGCGGCAGGCGGCCGCCAACTCCGCGAGCGGGTCACGCTTGAAAGGCGTCGCGTCGACGACGTTATAAGGACTGACCTTGCTGGCGAACATCGCGAAGCCTTCGTGATGCTTGGACGTGATCACGACATAGCGGGCGCCGGCTGCTTTGAATGTGTTTACCCAGGCGTCGGCGTCGAACGAGGTTGGATTGAAGAATTTCGCCAGCCGCTCGTAATGGCGGGCAGGAATGTCCGCATCGTTCATTATCCATTCGGCGATGCCCAGCTTACCGGCACCGCCAAGCTCGCTGTACAGCCCCCAGTGCAGAAAGACCCCGAATTTCGCGTCTTGGAACCACTGGCGCGCCGCGAGATTCTCGGGCGCGGGGGTGTAGGTATCAGGCGGGCCCGCGCGACCTACGGCAGTCACCGACATCACCACCGCTATGAGCATCACCCGAGTCAACATCGTGTAGTACCTCATGCCGGCTGATCCTGCAACGCGGAGCCATACGCGGGATTCGGCCGCGGACCGAGCTCAAACACCAGGTGCCCGCCTTTCACGAGCTCGGCATGGCCGATCCATACTTTGGAGTAAGAGCGCCCGTTCCAATGCACCGACTGAATATAGGGGTGGTCGGGCGCGTTGTTTCGCGACTCGATGATCAGTTTGCGCCCCGGCGCCACCTGCAACTCCGCCCGCTCGAACAGCGGACTGCCAAACACATAGCGCGCGCTGACGGGGTCAACGGCGTAAAGGCCGAGAGCACTCATCAAATACCAGGCGCTCATCTGCCCGCAGTCCTCGTTCCCGGCCATCCCGTCCGGCGCCGCACGGTGCATGGTCTTCAGCAACATCCGAACACGCGACTGTGTCTTGTGGTGCGCTCCGCACCAGGCGTATAGATACGCAACGTGATGACTTGGCTCGTTGCCGTGCGCGTATTGGCCAACGAGTCCTGCTATGTCCGGAGGCGCATCGGCAGGAAGCTCCGAGCTCGTCGTGAACAGCTCGTCGAGCTTGCGCTCGAACGCGGCCGGTCCGCCGAACATCTCCATATAGTTGCGAACGTCATGTTGATTCAGGAATGTGGCCTGCCAGGCGTTACTCTCGGTGAAATCTCGCCAGCGCTGACTGTGACCCATGGCGCGTGGATCGAACGGCTCCGCCCAGCGGCCGTCACTCAACCGCGGGCGCATGAAAGCGAGTTTCGGGTCGAAGACGTTGCGATAGTTCCGTGAACGCGCGCGCAGCGCCTTGGCGTCTTCCGCTGCGCCAGCCGCGTCGGCCAAAGTGGCCATCGCCCAGTCATCATAGGCGTACTCCAACGTCTTGCTGACCGCCTCCTCGACCGTGTCGCTCGGGATGAACCCTAACTCACGGTATTCGCCAAGGCCGTTCGCCGGATTATCGAATGCACGCTTGCGGAATATGGGCCACGCTCGCGCGTAGTCGACGCCAGAAAAGCCCTTGGCGTAGGCCTCGGCCAGGACAACTGCCGAGTGCCAGCCGATCATGCATCGTGTTTCGATACCTTGTAGCGGCCAGATGGGCGGCCCCAGTGGGCTCTCCTCCGCCATACGCACGAGACCTGCCATCAGATCTGTCGTGCGCTCAGGTTGAATGAGCGTGAACAGCGGATGCAGAGCACGGTAGGTGTCCCAGAGCGAGTAGGTGCTGTAGTTATGGGCTCCGGGCGGCAACTGGCGAACTGTGGTATCCATCGCCCGATAGCGTCCATCCACATCCGAAAACAAGGTCGGAGCGAGCGTTGCGTGATACAACGCCGTGTAAAATATCCGCCGATCCGTATCAGTGGCTCCCTGGATCGAGATTCGCGCCAGCTCGCGCTCCCAGGCTGCCCGCGCAGCTGCGTGAACTCCTTCGAAGTCCCACTCCGGAATCTCCGCCTGCAGATTACGCACCGCTCCGTCGATATCAACCGCGGAAATTCCGACCTTGACGAGCAGCGGTGCGGCCTGTGCATCTGGAAAGTGGAGCACGCACTTCAACCGCGCGCCACGCGCCTCGACCGAGCCCGCCGGCAAAACCCGGTCGTTCGAATAAAGCTCCGCTGCGGCGAATGGGCGCGAGACCTGCAGCGCGAAGTAGACTACGCGGCCGTCAGCCCACTGGTGCACGCGCCGAGTGCCTACCAACATGTCATTTGCGGCCACGCGCAAGTTGGTTTCAGTGATCTTGGTCGGTACGTCGGCAGGATCCTGCGCGCCGTGGCACAGATCAATCAGGAGGTGTCCCGCTTCAGGTTGCGCGAACCGATAGCGATGCAGGCCTGCCCGCGCGGTGGCGGTCAGCTCGGCCTCTATGCCGTGCTCCTTGAGCAGTACCCGGTAATACCCCGGGGATGCGCGCTCGTCGGCATGATCGAACCGTGATCGATAGCTATTTTCCGGATGCTGCAGACTGCCCGGCTCCAGGCGCACGGGACCGGTCGCGGGAACGACCAGCACGTCCATCATGTCCCCCACACCCGTGCCGCTCAGGTGCGTGTGTGAGAAGCCGAGAATCGAAGTGTCATCGTGGTGATAGCCCGAGCAGGCATCCCAGCGAGCTACATCCGTATCGGGACTGAGTTGGACCATGCCGAAGGGAACGGTTGCACCGGGAAAGGTGTGGCCATGACCGCCCGTGCCGATGAACGGATCGACGTAGCTGCATAAATCGGTAGTCACCCGGGGATTGGCGCCCGTTGCCCCTGAAGCGGCCGTCAGCTTCAACTGACTCCCGATCCCGGCCATAACAGTGCAGCCGAGCAGCTGCCTTCGTGTCAACATATAGAGAGACTCCTGTTGTGCAGGCGTCGCCTGCTCCGCCTCACTCGTGCAGCGCGCCACGCAAAAGCGCCGGCTTACGCTCGCTCAGGTCCATGATCAGCTCGCCGAACAGTCCGTTCGCCCACGCGAACCACGGCCGCGTAAAGCGAGCAGGATCGTCCTTGTCGAACGCTTCATGCATGAATCCGGTCCCCGCGTGTGAGCGCTTCAACCAGAGCAGGCATTCACGAATCTCCGCGTCGCTATCACTGGTCAAGGCGCGAATCATGATCGACATCGGCCAGATCAAGTTGAGGCCCTCGTGCGGCCCGCCAACACCGCTGGCGGCAGTGCCCTTGAAGAAGTACGGATTGGTCTGGCTCCACGCCCGTCTGCGCGTGTTCACGTACACGGGATCATCACGCCCGGAACACCCCAGGTACGCAAGACTCATCAATCCGGGAACATTGGCATCGTCCATGAACAGCGTGTTCCCAAACCCATCGGCTTCATAAACGAAGTACGCATTCCCGTGTGCATCGCGAAGCCGCCCGTGCACCAGCAATGCTGCTTCGACTTCCGCCGCCAGGGTCTCGCACTCCTTCGCAAGGGCCGTATCGGCGTGCATCGCCCGGACCATTGGCGCCAGGTCGCGGAGACTTCGCACCGCGAACAGATTCGCCGGAATCAGAAAAGGGTAGACGCACGCATCGTCGGAGGGTCGAAACATCGAATGTATCAGACCAACTGGGCGTGTAGGCGCACCGTAGCCGTCCCCGGCCAGTGTGTCGATCGGATTTTCGGATAGACGCTGGAATCGGTAGGGGCCAGGTGTTCCACGCCGTTGTTGCTCGCGGAAGGTCTTGACGATGAGGGACATAGCTTGATGCCATTCGGCGTCGAATGGTTCGCTATCACCGGTTGCCCGCCAGTAGCCGTGAGCCAGACGGATGGGAAAGCACAGCGAGTCGATCTCCCACTTGCGCTCCGCCACCCCCGGCTTCATGTCAGTCTTGTCGCTCACCGCCCAGCTGAGCGGCTGCGTTCCGCGCGGATCACGCTGGAAGGCATTCGCATACGGGTCGATCAGAATGCAGCGGGCATGCCGGTGGATCAGGCCCTGGAACATCCGTCGCAGCGTCTCATCAGATCGAGCCAGGGGCAGATAGGGCCACGCCTGGGCCGAGGAATCCCTCAGCCACATCGCGGGTATGTCGCCCGTCACAATGAAGGTGTCGGGCTTGCCGTTAAGCTCCGTGAGAGTAACTGCGGTGTCCAGCGTGTTCGGATAGCAGTTCACAAGCAACCACGCGAGTTCCGGATCGCCAACTCTCGAACTGACGCGTTGGAGAGCTTCTTCGACCGCCGGGCTCGAGAGCGTGCGCTGCGCAGGCGGGGGCCGCAGACTTACGCGATCCGCCTCTGCCAGGGCCCGCGAGTAGCGCGGCAAGGCGAGCACACTGCCCGTAAGGGCGGCACCGATCAGGACATCGCGTCGGGACTGCATATCCTGCATGATACAAACATCTGCACACGAAGTCGCCGTGCGAGGTTGTCGGGACTTGCTGTCAGCGGACCGAAGAGCCTGCCGCGTAAAGAGCAAATTCGCGAATCTGTGCGGCATCCGTGGTCGAAAGTAAGTTCAATCGTACCCGGCTGGCCGTAGCCGCAGCGAACGTGTCGATCTTCTTGTGACCGATCGCTTGCGCGCGAGCGATCGTTTTCCACCCGCTGCCGTTCCAGACTTCAATCTGGTACTGGCGCACGCGCTGCCCGCCTTCGAGCCACTCCTGGGTCACCGCCCGATCGAACGTGACTGGATGGTCGAACCGGACCTCCACCGTCGCATGGTGGCTGCCGGCAGGTGCGGACCAGAACGTGTCAGGATTGTCGTCCAACGCGCGCTCCAGGCTGTCACCGGTCCGATGATGCCCGCGAACGAGGTTGTTGCCATAGCGTGCGCTGATCGCTGCACCGAATTCTCGCAAGCGCGTAACGTCGCTCGCCGGGAGCAATCCGTGCCGGTCCGGCGCCAGGCCCAGCATCAACTGCCCGCCGCGCCCGACACTCTCTTCATAGGTCTTCATGAGCTCAGCGACGCTCTTCAGCGAGGCCTCGTCATCGACTCCACCGAACCAGTGCCCTTTGCGTAGCGGCGTATCGACCTCGGCGGGCCGCCAGCGAAGCGCGCCATGGCGGTCAATGACATTCCAGTTCTCGTACGGAATAAAGCCATCTTCGTTGCCCACCCAACGGATATCGCCGTACTCGAACAGCGCCACATCCGCGAACACCAGCGTATTCGGCTGGTAGATGCGCAGTGTCTCGATGATCCCTGGGAAGTCGTACACATGACCGCCGCTGCCGGCGCCATCCAGCCAGAACTCGGTCAGCTGTCCATAGCTCGAAGCAAGCTCGCTGACCTGCGACTCGTAGTAGTCGTTGTAGGCGGCCAAATCTTTATAGCGGGGATCGTGACGATCCCACGGCGACAGGTACACGCCGAACTGCATACCCTGCTTGCGCGCCGCCGCGGCAACCTCGGCGACGAGGTCACCCTTGCCGCCCTTCCAGGGAGAGCTTTTGACTGAATAGTCCGACTCTGCTGTCGGCCAGAGACAGAAACCGTCGTGATGCTTAGCCACCAACACGATGTAGCGGGCTCCCGCATCCTTCGCCGCCCTCACCCACTGCTGTGCATCGAGGGAGTCGGGATTGAACAGCGCCGGCTTGGCGGACCCGTCCCCCCACTCTAGCCCCGTAAACGTGTTCGGACCGAAATGCACGAGCACGCCGAACTCGAGATCCTGCCACCTCACTTGCTGGGGACTCGGTGCTACCTCAGCGAAGTTGGGCGGCATCGCAGCGGCGGGGGTTGCCGCCGCGATGCCGCACATCAACAGGGCACGCAGCGCCCCTGTGATCCTTGCCGTCACGTCCTAGAACTTGTAAGTCACGTTGAAGAACCCCGTCATGCCCGAATCGACGATGTCCGAGATCGCCAGTGAGTCCTTGCCGATATGCGACCAGTAGGTGTAGTCCCTGAGGAGGTTCGACACGGACAGATCGAGCTTCAGGCCGCTCTCGAACGCATAGCCGGCATGCATATCGAGGCGCTTGATCGGGCGCACCCACAGATCGTCCCAGTTGGCGTTCTGGCTCAGCTTGTCGTACTCAGCGAGATACTTACCGCTGTAGTTGTAGAGCAGGCCAACAGACAGGCCGTGCTTCTCGTAGAACAACTCCACGTTGGCCAGCCAATCGGGAGCATTCTGGATCGGTGAGGACGAATCGAACCCGGTCACATGCAAGTGCACCAACGTGTGCTCGCGCGTCAGATTGCCGCTGATACCGAACCCATCGAACGGCTCGGGCAGGAATGTGAACTTCTGGCGCGCACCGAACTCGAGACCCCAGACCTGACCGTTACCGGCGTTGATCGGCTGCTTGATGATGAGACCTGGACTCGCAGCAGTGGGATCCTCCTGATTCGCCACGGTATCGTACGTGTAGTCTTTAATGGTCTTGAAGTAGCCGCCGAGCAGGATATGCCGGCCTGCACCGTTGTCCCACTCGCCTGACAGGTCGTAATTGGTGGCCTTGACGGGCTTGAGGTTTGGATTGCCTCGGGTAAGGGTCGTTGCGCCGCTCGCCGAGGGCGTAGTGGTCATACCGCCACCGAGCTTGACGAACGCCGGGCGGGTGTAACTGGTCCAGATACCCGCGCGATAAACAGTGAGTGGATCTGGCCGATAGTTGACGAAGATGCTGGGCAGCGCCTCGTTGTAAACCGTGTGATTGCTGTCGAAGTGTCCTTCCACCTGGGAGGTGCCGGCAGTAGGATCATTAGGATCAGAAAACTCGGAGGGTATTACCCAGTATGTGTTGTGGATGTCCGTGTGCTCGAAGCGCACGCCGGGCGTAACCTCCCAGGCGCCGGTGTGGAAATCCACGCTCGCGTACGCGGCAGACACCCTCTCCGTGCCATCCTGGTTATTACAATTCAGGCTGTTCAGGTAAATCCCGCCGCAGGTGTCGAGGTACTTGATCGGATCGGCGGCCGTCCCGTAGTAGGCCAGCAAAGCATCCTCGTCGAGCTTCGGTACGGACCAGCCGTACTTACCCGGGAACACGTGCTTGTAGTCGCCGTTCCAGATGGGTAGCTGGCCGTAAGTGGTACCGTCGATGAAGGCGGGATTGGTCCAATCGCGGTCGGTCACGTGGCGCGAGCTGGTCAGGAACTTGGCGCCGAACTTCAGCTCGAGCAGGTCGCTCAGACTCTTGCGCACATCGATCTTGGCGCCGCCTTTCTTTTGACCGCTGTACTGCTTTTGCAGCTCGCCGCGGTCGCTGGCCAGCAGCCCGCGGATGTTGTACAGCTGCGCGGTCATTTCCGGCGTCAGGTTGGCGTACGGGAAGTTATTCGAGTACGTAACGAGGCTCGTTTGCCCGTAGGGAAAGCCATCCTCCGTGACATCCCCGCCCTGGGCCTCGTGGGTGCGCGCGGAGATCTCAATATGGTTCGGACGATCATCGCGTCCCCAGCTGTAGAACAGGTTCGGCGAAATGGTCCAGCTGTCGATCTTCTTGTCCAGGCCCACCTGGAAGGTACCCAGCTCCGCAACCTCCGGGTTGGTTTCCATCCAGTCGCGTATCGATATGTGAGTCAGGTCAGGCTGGTAATAGCCCTCGGGGGTCTGAAATGGACTGTCCGATCCTGTGAGCACGCCCATTGCCACGATCTGACTGAGATGGCTGTCCTGCTGAGTCAAGGCGTAGGCGTATGTCAGCCGCGTGTAGGCCGACGTCGTGTCATCGGGCTGCCAGTCGATGGAGATGTTGCCGCCGAATTGCTTAGTCATACCCGAAGCCACGCCGACGTTGAACGCGGTGAGCTCGAGATTCTTCAGTGGATCGACACCCGGGGGGCTCACGCCCGAGGAAGTCGTGTTGTCGGCGGTGCCGACTTTGTACTTCCAGCCGTTGTCACAACACCCTGACTCCATCACGCCGCCCATTTCGCTGTTCACGAAATGACGCAAGGTATAGTAGCCGGACGCGTAAATGCCCAATTGCTGGTCGGCGCCGAAGCGGTGCGCAATCTCGGCGCCGAAGTTGTACCCCAGCCCGTTCTCACTGTAATCCAATGGGCGGCTCTCGAGCCGTGCGCCGGTCGTGATGCTGGCGAAATCTCCGGCATAGTCGAAAGCCGTCGGGGTTCGGAAGTCGACGGTACCACCGATGGCATCGCCGTCCATGTCAGCCCTGGATGTCTTGTTGAGAATGACCGTCTTCAGGCCGGACGGCGGCAGCAGACTCAGCTGCACTTCCCGGCTTCTGGGCATACCCTGCGCGATCGTCACGCCATTGATCAGGTTCACGTTGAACTCGGCATCCATCCCGCGAACCGAGACGAACATACCCTCGGCGCGAGCGGCGGAATCAACGCCGCCTATGAATGAGCCCGAGTTGGTGTTCAACACATTCACGCCGGGGAGCAGGCCAAGGGCTTCAGCCGCGTTATGCACGGCGGTGTTGGCGAGGTCTTCCGCAGACAGCACGCTGATGGCATTCGGCGCCTTCAACTGCAGATCAGTCGCCTCGTAGCGGTTGGTTGCAACGACGACCTCCTCGAGCGTCACGGTGGCTGACTGCTTGGCCTGTTTGGAGTCCGTTGCCCCCGAGGTGGTTGCTTCGGGACCGGCCCCCGCGGTGTTCTCTGCGTTCGCGTCCGCGCCGGCAGACGTGTCCGCGGCTGCGCTCGCTGGTGTAGCGCCCATCGCCTGACCTGCCATCGCAAGCGCGGCGGCCACATATAACCCCACTCGATGTCTCGCAAGCTGCATTTCGAATCTCCCCCGAACTGTTGGCGAACGTCCCTGTGAGCCGCGGCCCGGCAAATTAATGGCTCAGATCGACTTCACTGGCTCAATTCGTTTTTTCTATCTTATACCACCGATGAACTGAATTTTCCAAATCATGTTTCAGCGCCGCTGCTGGTGATTGGCTCGCGGCTGGCGGGTTCAGGGGCAGCCGGATGCTGTGCGAGCTGCCGGGCGCTTGCCCGGCGCGCTTGGGTTCAGCGCTTGCTCAGCATCCACTCGTGGGCGGGATCATTGCGGAAGATCCATTTCCGCTCAGGTCCGGCCATGACATTAAGGTAATAGAGATCGTAACCGTGCGGCGCCCCAACAGGGTGGTAGCCGCGCGGCACCAGCACGACATCCCCGTCGTGCACACAAAGAGTCTCATCGAGGCTGCGATCATCCGTGTAGACGCGCTGGAAAGCGAATCCCTGCGCGGGATTCAGCCGGTGATAGTACGTCTCCTCCAACATTGTCTCCTGTCCGAAGACAGCGTTGTCATGCTTGTGGGGCGGGTAGCTCGACCAGTGACCACCCGGGGTGAGCACTTCCACGACCAGGAGGCTGTCCGCCGCCTCCGTCTCGGGAAGGATGTTGCGAACGTACCGTGTGTTGGTTTTCTGCCCACGCATTTCCCGTGACATGCGCTCTGGAGCAATGACGCGCGCCGGGCGGCCCGACTGCCGGCCAGGTGCCGAACACAGGGCCACCTCGAGCTGCGTAGCGGCGACTATCGAAAAACGGGCGCCAGCCGGCACATAGACCGCTCCGGGCGCAACATCCTCGAAAACATTGCTGCGTCCGCCGATCAGGCCCAATGCCACATCGTTGACCGAAACGCGCGCAGAACCGCTCAGGGCGACTATGCAGGTCTCACGCTCAACCTCCCCGCCGGTCAACTCCTGGCGCGGCGCGAACCGGCAGACCTTGAAGCCGACATGCGCCCACCGAGCGCTTTGCGGAGTGACCTCCAATACGCAACCCGCTGCGTCGGGCCCGTGTGGCCGAACCAGCAGCTCACTCATGTTTCAGGCTTCCTCTTCCAGGTCAGCTATTGCTGCCTCTTGCTGCAGCGTGCTCAACCCCAGCTCGCCGTAGCGCCTCGGATTGGCGATCGCCGGATCCTGTTCCGCCTCCACGATGATCCACCCGGAGTAATTGATTGCGGCAAGAGCCCTCATGATCGCGCCATAGTCGAGCCGCCCGTCGCCGGGTACCGTGAACATGCCCGCAAGCACGCCGTCCAGGAAGCTTCCACCGCTTTGAATTACACGCTCAAACACTCCCGGACGCACATCCTTGCAGTGGACGTGCGCGACGCGGGCGGGATGGGAGCGGATCAGCGCTACCGGATCGACTCCGGCCAAAGCGGCGTGGCCAGTGTCCACCGTCAGCCCAACACTGGCACCCGTCACCTTCAAAAAGGTATCGATGTCGTCGGGACCCTCAACTACTGTCCCCAGATGATGGTGATAGGCAAAGCGCAAGCCCTGCGCCTGGATGTAATCGGCGACTTGTGTCAACGCCGCACCGAAGGCGCCCCACTGCGCAGTGTTCAGCCTGGGTGTGGCCGACAGTGGCCGCTGCCGGTCACCGTGAATGGCATTGCTGGTCTCGGCAAACACAAACACCCTCGAGCCCATGGCTTTGAGCAGCGCCAGGTGGGGCTGGAGCGCTTCGATCTCGGCCTGTGCCGAGCGGGTCAACAGGGCGGCGCTGTACCAGCCACCGACCAGGTCGAGCCCATGCTCGCCCAGAACCTCATGCAACACCTGCGGGTCTCTGGGGAATTTTCCACCCAGCTCAACACCGTGAAAGCCGATCTCGGAGGCATCGGACAACACGGTGTCGAGCGGCGTATCGCCACCGAGCTCCGGCATGTCATCGTTGATCCAGGCAATGGGACTTACACCGAAACGGATGGCCATCAGTTCCCTCGTCGCAATTTCGCTATCCTGTCTTCGTAGGCTGCTCGCGCTTCCATCACAGACTTGGAGTCGGACACCTCGGGGACGGCAACGTCCCACCATGCCCCACCCGCGCCCGTTGCCGAGTCAGGATCGGTTTCGATCACAATGACGCATGTGCGGTCCGCGGCTCGCGCCTGTTCCAGCGCGGCCTCGAGCTGCGACAGGTCCGCGACTTTCTGGCTACGGGCGCCCAGGCTCGCCGCATGCGCCGCAAAGTCGAGGCGCGGCGAGTCAGCGAGCAGGTTGTTGAAGGGCTCAGCGCCGGTGCTCTTCTGCAAGCGGTTGATGCAACCGAAACCGCGATTGTCCAACACGGTGACGATGAGCTTGAGACCCAACATCACTGCCGTCGCAAGCTCGGAGTTCATCATCAGATAGCTGCCGTCCCCGACCAGCACGTGAACTTCGCGCGCTGGCTCGGCCATCTTCACGCCGACGGCTCCGGCGATCTCATAGCCCATACAGGAATAGCCGTATTCGACGTGGTAGCCACCCGGCCTGCGGGTGCGCCACAGTTTATGTAGTTCGCCGGGCAGACCGCCGGCCGCGCAGACCACGACGGCGTCATCCGCGGCCTTGCGCCATACAGCGCCGAGCACCTGGGCGTCCGTGGGAAATTGGGTTGCGCTCGCGGACCGGACCGGCGCCGTCGCCTCCTCCCAGGCTTCATTCCACTGCGCGATGCGCGCAGTCGCCGCCTCGGTCCAACTCGGCGGCGCCCGCCAATCTGCCAGCAGCGCGGCCAGATCGGCGATCGTTGCTCCAACATCCCCCACAACACTCGTGGCAGCATGCTTGTGGGCGTCGTAGGGCGAAATGTTGACTTGAACGAGCCGGCATTCAGGCCCGCCAAACAAGCCGCGCGAGCCCGTTGTGAAATCCTGCAGGCGTGTACCCAGGCCAACCACGAGATCGGCCTTGGCGGCTGCGGCGTTGGCCGCGCTCGAGCCGGTGACACCGATCGCGCCGAGATTCAGGGGATGATCCCAGGCCAGCGATCCCTTGCCCGCCTGTGTCTCTGCCACAGGAACGCCAGTCCGCAGGGCGAACTCCGCGAGCGCAGCTTCGGTCCCTGCACGCGCGTAAGGAACACCGCCGCCGGCAATGATGAGCGGTGCTTTAGCCGTCCTGAGAAGGTTGGCGAGTCTCTCGAGCTCGCCTGGATCCGCATGAGGCGCACGAATGGACCAGAGGCGGGGCGCGAAAAAGCTCGCCGGAAAATCAAACGCTTCAGCCTGAACGTCCTGGCAGAAGGCCAGCGTGACGGGCCCACAGCTCGCCGGATCGAGCAAAATCGCCAGCGCACGCGGCAAGGCATCGAGCAGCTGCTCGGGGCGGCTGATCCGGTCGAAATAACGGGAGACTGGCTTGAGACAGTCATTGGCGGATACCGTGCCGTCGGCGAAATCCTCTACCTGCTGCAACACCGGATTGGGCCGGCGGCTTGCGTAAACATCACCCGGCAATAGCAACACCGGGAGCCGATTGACGTGCGCCAGAGCCGCTGCCGTCACGAGGTTGGTAGCACCTGGGCCGATCGAGGTAGTGCATACCATCGCGCGGCGCCGACGCATCTGCTTGGCAAACGCAATTGCGGCGTGGGCCATACCCTGCTCGTTGTGAGCGCGCAGGGTGGGCAACACGTCGCGTACCCCATGCAGCGCCTCGCCGAGGCCCGCAACATTCCCGTGGCCAAAAATCGCCCACACACCGGCGAAGTACGGGAGCGTCTGCCGTGCATCGCTCACGAGCTGGCTGGCAAGGTAACGAACCGTCGCCTGCGCTGCCGTGAGACGCATCCTGTTCATGCGACCCGCTCCACGGCTCCGCGTGCTCTTCTCCAGGCAACGACGAGGACAGACAACTTGCTGGCCAGCGCAGCGATGGCCTCATCATCGCCGATCCGCCCGGAAAACCAGTCGCGGGCAGCCTCGTGGAATATCGTGCGCCCCACCGCGAAACCTTTGACAATGTTGAAAGGTGCAGCCGCCTCGAAGCAACTGACGAGCTCGGCCTCGGGCGCCGACAGACCCAACAATACCACCCCGCGGCACAGCGGATCGCCTGCCGTGACCGCGGCTTCGATGTGACGCCAGGCTTGCGGATCCGCGGCCGGCTCGAGCTTCCACCAATCCGGACGCAATCCGATCGCATAGAGCCGGCGGATAGCCGCGGCAACTGTCATAACACTGGACGTCATGTTCGCTGGCACGATCACTTCTATCAACAGCTCATGGCGCGTCTTGCGGCAGGCATCGAACAGCCGGAGCAGTTGCCGCTCCTGGCGCTCGCGCAGCTGCAGCTCATCATCCGGATGATAATGAACCAGGCATTTGACAACGTGGTTAGCCGGCCATTCGAGCAACTCCGTGGCCACATCCGCTGATCCTTCGAAATCCAGCGGGCGAGACCTGGGCTTTTCGATAGGCCGGCCTATCCAGTAGGGCTTGTCGGCAGCCAGGGCCAGCGCATCGAATCCGTAGCGCCCGTCCAGGAGTACACCGAACCGGGCGTCGCCTGCGGCGACGACATCAATGGCCCGCAACGCGAGCGCCTTGAATGCGCCAATGCGAGCCCGGTCGGCCGACAGCTCATCGGCGAGCTCCTCGAATTGGCTGCGATGATCGATGGCCAACACGGTGAGCTCGTCGTAGACCCGGCCGCGTGTCGTGGCCCAGTGAACATGCTCGAGGCCCGGGTCCTCCCGCAGACGAAATGGACGGATCTGCATCGAAAGAAATTGCACGAGCTCGGACCAGGTTGGCATGGCCGGCGCGCAGCCATGCCGTGAGACGACGATCGCGCCGCAAGCGTTGCCCCATTCGCAACAACGCTCAATCGGGTCATCCTTTAGCCAGCCCCGCAAAAAACCCGCCATGAACGCATCGCCCGCGCCCAACACGTTGTATACCTCGACGGCAAATCCCCGGGCATGCACGGCTTCCTCGAGACGCTCCGGAATGACTCCGGGAAAGGCAAGGCAGCCCTCAGCGCCGCGTTTGCAGACCAGCACAGCAGCGGTTCGCGAGCGGATGGCGCGCAACGCCGCCAACGTGTCGGTCGAGCCGCCGAGGATGTGAATCTCTTCCTCGGTCCCCACCACGAGGTCACAGAGCGGCAGCACCTCCTGTAGCTTCTGCGAGACAGCTACATGCTCCACGAAGCGCCGCTCTCCCATATCTTTACCGGCCAGCCCCCAGAGGACCGGCCGGTAATCCACATCGAAGATCACCCGCCCGCCCGCAGCCTTGACCCAGCGGGCCGCCGTCGTGCTGGCGGCAAACACGCCCGGCTGTGACAGGTGCGTCCCATTAATCAGCAGCGCGCCAGCTGACTCGAGCCAACTCCTGTCGAGGTCCGCCTCGCAAAGCGCCATGTCCGCGCAGTTCTCGCGGTAGAACAGCAGCGGAAAGCTCTCCCGGTCGCGGACGCCGAGTACGACCAGGGCGGTAAGCCGCTCGGAATCGGCAACCACCCCCGTGACATCGACACCCTCGCGCACCAGCTGCTCACGGATGAACCGGCCCATGTGGTCGGCGCCGACGCGCGTCACCAGGCCCGCTTTCAGCCCAAGCCGCGCCGCACCGGTCGCTGTGTTGGTGGGGCTGCCGCCCAGAAATTTGGCGAACGAGCTCATGTCCTCCAGGCGGCCGCCGATCTGCTGCCCGTACAGGTCCACGCTCGAGCGGCCGACGGTGATCAGATCGAGGAGCTTCGCGGACTGGGACATGGTGGGCCGTGCGTCGAGGCGCGGGTCGCCCCGCCGATATGGAAAATTTATTTCACCGCCTGATAAAACGCAATAATTGTTTCACCGCACGGTACCTTCAGGCGGTGATCCGCGGCTTGTCACGCCGCTTGCGTACGGGTGCCGGACGCTCGCGCTCGAACGCCAGGCCCACAACCAGCGTCTGTGCGAGGCACAACGAGGCTGCCAGCGAGCGGAAATTCCGCACATCCGAATCCCTCACCTGCAGCACGAGCGTCGACGCCTTCGCGATGGGTCCTACCACGCTGTCACTGATCGCGAGCACTTTGCCGCCGGCAGTGTTCACGGCTTCTGTCACGGCGACCGTTTCCTCCGCGTAGGGGTGATAGCTGATTGCGATCAGCAGGTCATTCTGTTGAATGGTCCGCGCCTGCTGGCGCGCGAGCCCTCCAACACCATCGAGAAAGAAAACACGCTTGCCCACCTGCTGCAGGGAATACGCAAGATAAGATGCAACGGGAAAGGAGCGCCGGAATCCCATGATGTAAAGTGTTGCGGCCTGGTTTATCAGCTTGATTGCGGCGTCGATGTCGGCCTTGCTGACTGTCTGGCGCAGGTTCTGCAGTGCCAGCGTGTCACCTTCGACGAACTCCGCCAGGAGCGCGCCGGTCTCGCCGTCCACTGTCCGATTCACTGAGGCGTTGAAACGGCGCACCCGCTCGCCATAACCGAGCGTAGCGTGCTTTGCGAGCAACCCGTCGCGCAGCAGGCGCTGCATGGGGCTCGCTCCCGAGAAGCCCAGCGACTTGGCAAACCGAACGATGGCGGACGGCTGGACCTTGGCGCGGTCGGCGATCACGGTGAGTGTCTCGAGCGCCAGGTCATCCGGGTGGTCGAGCACGTGGCGCGCTACCTGCTGCAGTCGGCCGCTGAAAGACTCGTAACGCGCAAGTATGGCCGCCCGCAGATCCTCGGCCGATTGTGGCGCCGTATCCTGATCACTCATTTACCACCCTGTTTAAATTAGCGCTGCGGGGCGAAGATACCCGTTCAGGGAACGAATGCAACGTCCCGATCCGATATAGAATTTCTATATTGACATTGTTCTGATATTTTCGTTCTATTAACGGCGTGCGAGCCACGGGGCGCGAAGCCGCCGGAAGCCGCCGCACGGAGTTCCCATGTTCGACATTGCCCTGTTTGGTGCCGGCCGCATTGGCCGCATCCACGCCCGGAACGTCAGCGCGCACCCCGCGCTTCGCCTGAAGTATCTCGTGGACCCCGCCCCGGCTGCCGCCGGGCTCGCCGAAGAAACCGGCGCGGCCCTGGTCGCGCCGAGCCAGGCGTTCAGTGATCCCTCCATCGCAGGTGTGATCATCGCAAGCCCGACGCATCTGCACCTCGAGCAGTGCCTGCAGGCGGTCGAGGCCCGCAAGGCGGTGTTCTGCGAGAAACCGATCGACCTCGATCTGAACCGGGCACGCACAGCGCAGACGCGGCTCACCGGCCCGGATGTCAGGTTGCTGGTCGGATTCAATCGGCGCTTCGACCCTAATTTCGCAGCTCTCAAATCCCGGCTCCAGCACGGGGCCGTGGGGACGCTCGAGTCCCTGCAGATCACCAGTCACGATCCCGCACCGCCACCGGTCGCCTACATCCGCACCTCAGGCGGGCTGTTCAAGGACATGGCCATTCACGATTTCGACATGGCCCGCTGGCTGCTGGGCGAGGAGCCGACCGAAGTGTTCAGTTGCGCCAGCTGCCTGGTCGATCCGGCGATCGGCGCGGCCGGCGATGTGGACACCGCGAAGACCGTTCTTAAGACCGCGTCGGGCCGGTTGTGCGTCATCAGTAATAGCCGCCGCTCCGGATACGGCTACGATCAGCGCATCGAGGCCTTCGGCTCACGCGGGTTGGTGCGTGTCGACAATGTCCTCGAAAGCTCGGTGTCAGTCTGGGCGGATGCCGGCATGGCGAGTGACACCCTACAGAACTTCTTCCTCGACCGTTACGCCGAGGCGTACCGTCGCGAGCTCGCTCATTTTGCGGACATGCTGGCCGGCGACGCTCAGCCCGCCGTTGGCTACACGGACGCCATCGCTGCGCTTGCCCTAGCGGAGGCCGCCGGCGCTTCCGCGCGCTCAGGACAGGTGGTCCGCGTTTCATGACCAGTCCGCCACCGGCCAGTGATGTAAGACCGCTGCGTGCGGTCGGACTGCCGGGTGCCTTGTCGGCCAACGTACTCAATATGATCGGCGTCGGGCCGTTCATTACGATCCCGCTGGCACTCACGGCCATGGGCGGGCCTCAAGCGATGCTCGGTTGGCTGCTGGGCGCGGTCCTTTGCGTGTGCGACGGGTTGGTCTGGGCGGAGCTCGGGTCCGCCATGCCGCAATCGGGAGGGCCGTATCATTATCTGTTGCGCGCGTTTGGCCCTCGCAGCCTCGGGAGGCTCTTCAGCTTCATTTTCCTATGGCAGACCCTGTTGATCGGTCCCTTATCGATCGCATCCGGCGCCGTCGGCTTTGCCGAGTACACGACCTATCTGGCTCCAAACCTGCAACACTGGCAACTGGCGGCAACAGCGGCTCTTGTATGTCTGCTCAACACCGCCCTGCTCTGGCGTGATGTGCGGATCATCCAGAAGATCTCCGTCCTCATGACCATCATCGTGGTCGGGGCAATGATCTGGATCATCGTGTCCGGTGCCATGCATTTTGACCCGCGGCTCGCCTTCGATTTTCCGAGCGGCGCGTTCAAGCCCACGGGCAGCTTCTGGGCGGGCCTGGGCTCGGCTACTCTGATCGCCGTCTATGACTATGGCGGTTACAACAATGTGTGTTTGATCGGCGAGGAAGTCCGCGCGCCCAATCGCACCATTCCGCGTGCCGTGCTCTGGTCGATCGGAATCGTCGCCGTGCTGTATTTCGGCCTCAATCTGTCGATTTTGGGCGCTTTGCCGTGGCGTGTCGCGGAACATTCCAGCGCCGTAGTCGCCGAGTTCATGCGGCTCGTCCACGGCCCCTGGGGTGGTGCCCTGGTGACGGTATTGATCCTGGTCGCCAGTTGGGGATCCGTTCTGGCAATGCTGCTCGGCTACTCGCGCGTGCCTTATGCCGCGGCGGCCGATGGGCGCTTCTTCAAGATTTTCGCCCAGCTTCATCCGCGCGGGCACTTCCCGACACTGGGTCTTCTGTACATGGGTGTGCTGTCGGCTGCCGCCTGTCTGTTCTCGCTGGCCGATCTCATCGCCGTCCTGATCGTGGTTCAGACGATGTTTCAGTTCGCGGCCCAGTGCGTTGCCGTGATCCTCTTGAGACGCAGTGTCCTGGTGCCGCAGGAGCGCTTCCGCATGCCACTCTTCCCGCTGCCCGCGCTCATCGCTCTGGCAGGCTGGATATACATAACAGTCACGAGCAAGCCCGCTCACATCGCCATCGGCGCAGTCATGTTTGCGGCCGGCACGGCCGTCTACCTGGTTCAGGCCCGCCGCCAGAATCAATGGCCCTTTCAACGTGTGTTGCCCCTCGTGCGCGCATGAAAATCTGGGATGTCACGGTAGTGGGCGAGATCTACATCGACCACGTGATGAGCGGCTTCGAGACCTGGCCCGCGCCGGGCGAGGAAGTCACTACCGAGCACTACACGCGTGAGATCGGCGGCGGCTGCGCAACGACGGCCTGCGGGCTGTCACGGCTCGGCAAGTCAGTCAATCTCGTGGGTATCATTGGTGAGGACGATGCGCCGTGGCTGGAGAGACGCCTGGTGGATTTCGGCATCACTGGCCAGGGTCTGCGCAGAATCTCAGGGCCGACCGGGGTCACGCTGAGCGTTTCCACGCGTGAGGACCGATCTTTCTTCACACATGTCGGGGTCAACCGCCGGTTGAGTCAGGAGCTCATGGCACCCGAGACCCTGGTCAGCCTGACTCGCGCGCGGCACATTCATTTCGCGATGCCCCTGTCCCGCCCCCTGGCGGCGATGATTCTCCCGGCGCTGGGCGCGACAGGTTGCACCAGCTCGCTGGATCTCGGCTATCAGCCGGCGTGGCTCACAGACGAGGGCAACCATGCCACCTGCCAGGCCGTTGACTATCTGCTGCCGAACGAGAAAGAGGCCGCCCTGCTGAGTGGTGGCGAAACACCTGCGGACTACTTTGCCTTCGCGCGGAAGCTGCGGATGCGTAGTGGCATTCTCAAGCTGGGGGCGCGGGGAGCAATGAGCGCCGGCGCGGGCGGCGCCGTTATCACTGTGAGCCCACCCAAAGTGGTGGCTATCGATTCTACCGGCAGCGGCGATGCCTTCGCTGCAGGTTTCATCGACGCCCTTCTGGAAGGTGCAAACGAGGAGGAGCGTCTTCGCCGCGCCTGCATCTGCGGCGCCCTCTCCACGCGGGTACCCGGGGCCCTGGGTGGGCTTCCCAATCGTGAAGAGCTCTGGAGCATTTATGAGCAGACCTATGGATCGTAAGATTGCACTCATCGGTGGCGGCGGCGTGCGCACGCCCCTGTTGGTTTTCGGAGTCAACGAGGCGGCCGAGCTGCTGAACTGCCGCGAGATGGTGCTGTTCGATCCCGACGAAAAGCGCTTGCGCATCATGGCAGAGCTTGGGCGGGCGATCGTTGCGCGGGAAGAAGGTGAGTTGCGCGTCCGCGAAGCAACATCGATCGAGGATGCGGTCGAAGGCGCGGATTTCGTTCTGAACAGCGTCCGGGTAGGTGGTATCGCCGCACGCGCGGCCGATGAGCTGGCGGCAATCAAACACGGCTATCCCGGGCAGGAGACTACCGGCCCGGCCGGCGCGGCCATGGCTCTACGCACGATTCCTGTGGCTCTGGAGCACGCCCGGCTCGTCAAGCGGTTGAGCTCGAACGGCTGGATCGTCAACTTCACCAACCCGGCAGGTCTGATCACCCAGGCGATCATGAGCCACACGGGAGCACGGGTGGTGGGCATCTGTGACACGCCGACGGAGCTGTTTCACCGGATAGCCCACGCCCTCGGGGCCGAGCCGAACGAGGTGGCGTGTGACTATGCGGGTCTGAACCATCTGGGCTGGGTCAGACGGATTCGCCTGCGCGGCGTCGATGTGACGGATCGGGTTCTGAACGATGACGCCGTGCTCGGTCAACTCTATTCGGCGCCGCTGTTTGATTTCGAGATGATCCGCGCTTTGCGGCTGATTCCAACGGAATACCTGTTCTTCTACTACTCGCGCCGGCGTGCATTGGAAAACCAGCGCCGTCAGGGCTCGAGCCGCGGAGCGGAAGTCGAACAACTCAACACGGCCCTGACGGAGACGCTGGCGAGCCGCCTGGGCGCAGGCGACCGGGATGGTGCGATTGCCGCCTACGTGGCGTACCTGAACCGGCGTTCCGGCTCATATATGCAGCTGGAAGCCGCGGGCGGCTCGGCACTCGATAAGGAGGCGCCCTACGATGGGGAGCCGTTCCGGGTCGCCAGTGGCTATCACCGCATCGCACTTGATGTGATGACTGCCCTCACCGGCGCACGCCCGGCAGATATCGTCGTCAACACCCGCAACGCCGGAGCTGTACCGGACCTCCCGGCGGACGATGTTGTCGAGACCTCATGCCGGATCTCGGACAACTCAATTACGCCACTTCCCATCGATCCGCTCCCGGATGCGGTCCTGGGCCTCGTGCAGTCCATCAAGGCCTACGAGCGGGCCACCATTGAAGCGGCCTGCAGCGGATCCGAGCTCACCGCCCGCAAGGCTTTCCTGATCCACCCCGCGATCGGGGAGTGGCAGCCAACGCAAGCCCTGTTGCGCGATCTTTTCCATCCCATGTGCGCACATTGCTAGATCTAAAATGAATCGACGCAAGTTCCTCCAGGCAACCGGTACTTTCGTGGCCGGAACAACTCTGGCTCAGGGTACGGCGGGCGGTACGCTTCCGGGCCCTCCCGCCGAAGGCCGGCGCGTACTACCGTTGAACCGTAACTGGCGCTATAGCAGAACACGAGTAGCAGGAGCACAAGAGAAGGGCCTCGACGACTCTGCATTCGAACGCGTTGTCATTCCCCATACGAATGTCAGGCTACCGTGGCGAAGCTTCGACGAAAAGAGCTACCAGTTCGTGTCCGTCTATCGGCGGCACTTCAGACTTCCGCCGCAAGCCCGTGGCCGACACGTCTTCGTTGATTTCGAAGGAGTGATGGCCGCATCGACCGTATGGCTCAATGGTGTGCAGCTTGGCGAGTATCGCGGCGGATTCACGCCATTCTCATTTGATCTGACACCGCACCTGGATTTTGCCGGCGAGAATGTCCTCGTGGTGGAAGTTGATTCCACCGAGCGGCGGGACATTCCTCCGTTTGGCGACCAGGTGGACTATCTGACCTTCGGGGGTATTTACCGCGAAGTGTCCTTGCGCCTCGTCGCCGCCAGCTTCCTGGAAAACATATTCGTACGGCCGGTAAATGTGCTGTCGTCCCATCCGGCGCTGGAGGTCGACTGCTTCCTCGAGCATCTCGAGCCCGTGCGGGAGCCGCTGCGCCTGGAAGCGGAACTTTGCGACGGTGACCGCGTCGTTGCGCGGGCTTCGCTGCGCATTCCCGCGCCTTCAACCGCCCACACAGTCCGATTCGAAGGCCTGCCCACCGTGAAACTGTGGGACCTGCAGCATCCGAACCTTTACCGGGTTCGCGTACGCCTGCTGCGCGAAACACAGCTCATCGACCAGGATGAGCGCCGCTTTGGGTTTCGAAGCGCGCGCTTCACGGCTCTGGGCTTTGAGCTCAATGGCAAGATCATCAAGCTGCGCGGACTCAACCGTCATCAGACCTTTCCATTTGCGGGCGCCGCAATGCCGCGGCGCGTGCAGCGCCGCGATGCGCAGATCCTGCGTCAACGCCTGAAGTGCAACATTGTGCGCACCTCGCACTATCCGCAATCGCGGCATTTCCTGGATGCCTGCGATGAGCTCGGCCTGCTCGTGCTCGAGGAGATTCCGGGCTGGCAACATATAGGCGATGCGGCGTGGAAAGACCTGGCGGCCGACAACGTTCGCCGCATGATTCGCCGCGACTGGAACCATCCCGCCATCATTCTGTGGGGCGTCCGCATCAATGAGTCCAGCGACGACCACGCCTTCTATACCCGTACCAACGCCGTGGCCCATCAGCTGGATCCCACGCGCCAGACCGGGGGCATCCGCGCTTTTCAGGACTCGGAGCTTCTCGAAGACGTCTTTACCATGAATGATTTCGGCTACCCGCTCAAAGCACCGAATCATCCCTGTTATCTGAATACCGAATTCATCGGCCACACTTTCAACACCAAGAGCATCGACAACGCTGACCGGCTCATAGAGCACACGCTGCGCCACGCAAGGGTGCACGATCAGCTCGCCTCCAATCCACAGTACGCCGGCGGTATTGCCTGGTGCGCGTTCGACTACAACACCCACCCGGATTTCGGCTCTGGCGACCGGATCTGCTACCACGGCGTGGCGGACATCTTCCGTGAGCCAAAGACGGCTGCCGGCTTCTACCGTTCACAATGCGATCCCGCCGAAGAGGTGATCGTGGAGCCCGCGATCCATTGGGCCCCCAGTGATGGGGCGGGCGGACTGTCGAAGCTGGTGGTTTGCTCGAACTGCGAGCAGCTGAAGTTGTATGTTGCCGGTAAATTTCTGTTGCAGGGCGAGCCGGACCGGGCGCAGTTCCCGCACTTGCCCCATGCGCCTTTTGTATTCGAACTGGGGGATGCTCTGGATAAGTGGGGTGACCTGCGGATCGAGGGCTATATCGCGGGCCGGCAGGTGATCGTCAAGAACTACTCAGGCCGCGGCCTCGATCAGGAATTCGTCCTGCTGCCGGATGACACGCGCCTGATCGCGGACGGGGCCGACTGCACCCGGGTCGTACTCCGGGTGACCGACGAGTTTGGGAACGTCCGGCCGTTTGCGAGTGACGCAGTCAGGTTGGAACTGGCCGGCCCCGCCGAGTTGATCGGTGACAACCCGTTCGTGCTCGTCGGCGGCGTGGGAGCCGTGTGGGTACGCGCTCAGGAACGAGCCGGCACCGCGCGGATCACCGCCAGCCATCCGTTATTGGGACAGCGGCACGCGGAAATCGAAATCCTGCCTGCGCCACCCGAAAGCGTTTGATCCGTCGGGCGGCCCTGATCCGGCACTGTCCCGATCACCGCTCAGGTGACATGTGCAACAGGCGCCCGGCGCAGCAAGCATGTCAGGCCAAAGATCGTCAGGCCAATCAGCACGGCGAGCGCCACATCGAATAATTCCCGCATCGAGCTGTTGGCAAGACACACGACACACAGGATCGCACAGCCATAAGCCACCAACGGCCCCGCGGGTACCTTGAACGCGGCCGCTCCCAGATCCGCACGGCGCCTGAAGAGTGGCAGGGTTAGGCACGTGATCGCGTAGACGGACACTCTTGCGATCAGAGTCACCTTGACAAGATAGATAAAGGAGCCCGACACCGCCAGGATCCAGGCAGCAACGGCCGTCACGAGTATTGCCAGGACGGGCGTGTGGAAGCGCGCATGCACATGCGCGAGTGTCGTGGGCAGCTGGCGCTGGGCAGCCATCGCAAACAGCAGACGAGTCCCCGGAGTCATTGAAGCGCCAAACACACCGACACACGCTATGACCGCTGTCACCGCAATCGCGACGGACGCCCACGGGCCCACCATTACCGTCGCTGCGTCCGCCAGCGGGCGCTCCGAGGCGGCGAGATTCGGCAACGTACCCACGCAAACCATCTGTATGAGCGAGTACAGCAACATCACAATGCACACTGACAGCAGGATTGCGAAAGGAATCGAGCGAGGCGGATCGCGGACCTCGCCCGCCAGCACAGTGGTGGCATCAAAACCAAAGTAAGCGAACCCCGCGAGCAGGACGGCTGCCGACAGATCTGTTGCGGGCGGCGGCGGGCCAAACTTTATGAGCTGCGGCTCAATGAAGAACACCCCGGTCACCGCGAGCGCAACCAGCGGCACCAGCTTACACAGCGTGAATGCAGTGCTGACCGCGGCTGTTTGCCGGATGCCGCGTATGTTGATCCAGGTGTACGCGAGGACCAGTATGCTGATGGTGCCGGCCCGAGCAACCGGCTGAGCGAGTTCTGGCACGAGTACCTTGCCGTAGTCGATCAAGAGGTTGGACACCGCCGCGCACGTGCCGAGTCGCGAAATCCACAACAGCCAGCCTGTTGCAAAACCAACGGCCGGTCCAAACGCGATCGAGGCGTAGAGTTGGGGGCCGCCGGTCCGCGCGAAGCGGCTGCCGATTTCGGCAAAACACAACGCAATGAGCGCTATGAGCAGGCCACAGACTACGATGACGGCAATGCTGTAATTGCCGACGAGGGCCTGCAGCCGTGCGGGCAGGCCCAGAATTCCGGAGCCGACGGTCAAATTGAGCGCGAACGCCGTCAGCGCCCAGGGGCCAATGCCGCGTATCAGGCGCTCCGCGTCAGCAGATTGGTGGGCCAACGACACCAGCGCAGTCTACGCTCAGTGCGAGTTGCCTTAAACCGGAATAGTTACAGTGAGACGCAGACCGCCTTCCGGGCGATTGCGCAAGCTGATGCTGCCGCCGTGATCCAGCACAACCGCGCGAACGAGAACAATCGGATCGCCCTCTTGCAGAGTAACGTCATTGCCGACATCGGTCTGATCATCCACGACGCTCTCAACCAACAGCCGAAAGTCGAGCCGCTCGCGGCGGCCGCCGGTGGACTGTTCGCGGATGAAATCCAATGCGGCGGTAATCATTGCCTTCATCTCCTGGATGTCCGCATTGACTTTGTCACCCAATGGCGGTGCCAGGGATTCCAACCTGAATGCGAGCCGGGTCAGCGGAGTGCGCAGGTCGTGGGCAATGGCGCCGATCATGTGAGTGCGCTCCTCGAGCAATCGATTCAGGCGCGCCTGCATGGTGTTGAACGATTCTATGGCCGCCCGCATTTCCTTCGGCCCGTCCAACGGCAGCGGGTCTGCGCGGGCATCGCTGCCCAGGCGCTGCGAGGCAATCGCGAAGCGCTGTATCGGAGCCACCAGGGCGCGGGAAAAGAGCCACGCAAACGGTACGAGCAGACCGATGCCGAGAACGAACAGCCACATTGCCTGGCGCTGGAATTCGCTGGGGAAACCCGGCGTTACGCTCTCGACGATCCGCCAGATTCCGCTGTCCTGCTTGAAGCCGGCCAGAAACCCTTCCCGCAACTGCGGATCGGCGCCCATGCGTCCGGGTGGCGGCCTGGCAGCGGGATCATCCCGTCGTACGAAGACGCGTACCCTGTCCATTGCGACCTGTAGGCGCGCAGCGAGAAGCCGCTGCAATCCCGGCGCGGCCACGAGCGCGCTGCCCGCTGTTGGTTGCGGGGCGGGCGTCGAATCGCGCACATTCAACTCGGGACTGCCCGGGCCACCAGCGCCATCAGGGCCGCCGGGCCCGCCTGGTCCACCCGGACCGCCACCGGGCACGTCACCGGCACCCTCCCCCTCGAGGTGCCGGGCCAACTCCGACAACGGCACCGGCGCATTGTGAATCGGCAGGTAACATTTACCACGATCTTTCCCGCGTGCTATTCGGGGCGTTATCCTCACATTCACTTCGAGATCTATCCCAGCCTGGCCGCGGCCACCAGCTACGCGAGCAGTGTGCTGATCTCCCAGATGGCGATGCCCTCGGCCATCTGCACGGCGGTCTATAACAACGCCACCGGCTACACCCAGAGCATCACTAATTTCGCGGCCGTGAGCACTTCGAGCGACAACGTGTTCAGCGACAATACGGCCGCGCAACTCGCGCAGCAGACTCCGGCCCTGGCAGGCAGCGTTGCAGCCGGCTACACTGGCACGATCCTCATCGGTGTCGCAGCCTGAGCCTGCGCTTGCCACCGCAAGGCGTGTCAACATGCGGATGCCGAGCAATGCAAGCTACTACTGGTGCGCCTTGGGCCTGGTCGCGCTGCTGGCATCCGTCAACTTCCTGACCGGCCTGGGCGAGCCTCGGGGGGCCGTGTGGGATGAGTCTTATTACCTGACTTCGACCGAGCGGTATGCCGAAGGCGTCGCCCAATTCGCCAGTCATCCACCGCTCGGGCTGATGCTCATCGCGGCCGGCAATGAGCTGTTGAATCCGAACAGGAATCTCGACACCCGGCCGCTTGGACGCGACAAGCGCGCGGACGGCCGGGTGATCCCGTCGGGTTTCTCCTTCGCGGGCGTTCGTTCCGGTTCGGGCCTGTTCGCCGTCATCGGTGCGATGGTGTTCTTCGCGTTGATGCACGCCATTACCCAGTCCACGTTCACGGCACTCGTCTTCAGCAATCTTTTCACCTTCGAGAATGCCTTCATCACGCAATTTCGGGCGGCACAGCTCGATGCTTTCCAGATCGCCTTCACGACCGTTGCGCTGCTGTGCTTCGTGAGCGCCGCGCAGCGACAGCAACGCAGCTCTCCCCCGCTGGAAGCGGGGCTGGGCGCCGCCTGCGGCCTCGCCATGATGGTGAAGTTGAATGCGACCGTGCTCCTGCTCCTGGGCCTGATGTTAGTCATACGCCGCGTGAGCATGAGCTGGGCAAACGCACCAAAACCGCGCGTGCTGCTGATTGCAACCCGGGATCTGGGCATCATGGCCGCGAGTTGCCTCGGCGTGATGTTTGCGGTGTTCGCGATCCATGTGCGGCTCAGCACCAACTACGTCGATGCAACGACCCCCGCGGGACAGAAGGATCAGCAGTTCCTGTCACCGCAATATCGGGAGTACCTGCACGGCAGGCGCCCACTGGGGCCAAGCGTAATTATCAGCGCTGCCAACGACTACCGCCGGTTCATGGCCGCTGACTTCGAAGGCACTCCCCGCATCGATGCAAACGCCTCGAGTCCGCTGCAATGGCCCTTGGAACGCGGCACGATCAACTATCGTTGGGATTCGGATGGAAAACGTACCGCGTACGTTCAGCTGGTTGGTAATCCTGTCAATTGGATGCTGGCGCTGGTCGCGCCATTCGCCGCGCTGGCGCTCCTGATTCTGCCGCGCCGTTGGCTCACTGAGCCGGCCGACCGCGTACGCGACGCCGACGTACGCCGGGCACTGCTCGGAATGCTCTTGATCGAGTACGTGGCTTTCATGGCCCTGCACTGGTACCTGAGCACCTACCGTGTCATGTACCTGTATCACTATTTCATCGGCCTGCTGCTCGCGTTCACGCTACTGCCACTGGTGTATAGGGAAGCGCTGGAGCAATGGCCGGCGGCGCAGAAGTGGCAAACACCGGCACTGGCGGTCCTTACGGCACTCGTGCTGATCAGCTTTGCGTTCTACTCACCACTCAATTTTCACCGGCCCCTGACCCATCAGCAGTGCGAGCGGCGCAATTCCTTTCAACACGTCGTGAACTGCGTGTCATGAGCCGGCGGAACCGTCCATGGGTACGGCCCTTGCTACTGAATGCCGACACCAGGGACCACATACTGAATGCTCAAGCTGAGTTTTTACTATAAAGCGGCCGCGAGACCAGCGGTGTCCATGGAGCTGACGGATTTTCGCGTTTCGGGTGGCACTCTGGGTAATCCCCTGGAGCATGGGTTGATTGCCACGTACTCCGATGGCGCATGGACGCATCATGGCGAGCGCTATCCGATCCTCGCCGTGACGGGAGGCGGTTGCCTCCTTTTTGGGGTTACCCGGGACCCAACGACCGTGTCCGATCCCATAGATCACTTCTATTTCATCGGACCGACGCTCAGCGCCAATGGCGTTGCGATCGCAAAATACATCGAGCAACAGGACATGTGGCACGGCATCGTACGACCCATGTGGTGGATGGCCATGCGCATTCTGAGCGTCCCGACTGTCTCCGCCGTGGTTGATGACGCGCAGGTACTTCTGCTGAATCCCTGGGAGCCTCATCCGATGCAACGCGGCCTGCTCTCCGGTTCGCCATTCGATGATCGCCCGCAGCGGCCCCATCCCCCCTTGGATCCGGCGCCAGCACCCAGCCACCACTGAGCCCGGATCCGGCCCCAGCACCCGGATCCGGCCCTCAGCGCTACCACGCCGGGCCGGCCGCACCGCTATCACCGAGCCTGGCTGGCGCTCAGTCGTCACCGAGAGCGCGCTAGCCCGGCCTGACCAGCCCGGTCTGACCAGCAGAAACCCCTAGGCAGTAGTGCACCAACCGAGCGCGCCGGTCGCGCGCCAGGCCGCCTCGGGCACGCACGGCGCATGCCCCGGGGCGCTAACCCGCCGGGGCTCGAAGCGTTGGCTCCTGCCTCGGCGCCTGCACGTTCTCCAGGCCCAGCGCGCTTCCAAACGTCGCATGTAAAGCGTGGGACTCGGGTCCGGTGCAGAGCCTGAAAAACGTGAATTCAGCTCGCGCCCGCAGCGCGGAAGCACAGTAAGTTCGACCTGACAATGATTCGCGTCAACAACACCACCGCCCCCCGGGCCAGGGCACTGCGCCTGCCGGCGTTCGGTGTATTGCTGACTGTGTTGCTGGCCTTTCTTGTAGGCGCAAACGCTGCGCGCGCCGATTGCCTCGAGTCACCTTACCCTGACGTGCGCTCGCTGGAGGCACTGAGCGTTCAGGATCCAAAAAAAGCCTTGGAGGCGATCAGAACGGCGCTCGCGGATGCGCAGCGGTCAACTGCGAAAGACAAGCGGCATCTTGCGGCTCTGTACGCTGTGGCCGCCCAAAGCTACAGCCTCCTCGAGCTGGATGCGGACGCACGCTCAGCTGCCGCGACGGGACTGGAGTTGGCTCCCGAGCCAACCGATCTGACACACCTCATACTCCGGATAGCGCATGCGGAGAATATTTACGATTCGGCTGGGATTGATAGCGCAATCACTGCCATCGAGAAAGCCCGGAGCACCCAGCCGCGCGGCTCACGGGCCGCCGTGTGCCTGCAAATCACCCTGGGCCGCTTGCAATTCCGGCGTGGCCGGGCAGATCTGGCGCTGCTCACTCTTACCGAGGCTTATCGGGCCAGTCTGAGGCTCGCGGCCGCCGCACCGCGGGTGGAGGCGGCTTCCACCCTCTCCCCGGTGATGCGTGTTGTGGGCGACTTCGGGCAGGCACTGGCGCTCAACCAGGAATCGATCGACTGGGAGCAGAGCCACAACGCCACTTTGAGCCTGTCAGTAGCACGCTACCTGCGAGGCCAGATCCTCAGCGAGATGCGGGACTACAAGGCAGCCATCGAGGAGACCTGGAAGGCGCGCAAGCTCAGCGTGCAGCTCGCCGATCAGCAGGGAATAGGCTTTGCCGACCTTGCCCTATGTGAGGATCGGCTCGAGCTCGGGCAACCCGGGGTGGCGCGCGTCGATTGCGAAAGTGCCCTGCCTGTCTTCACCGCTTCCCAATCAGCCGATGTCATAAGAAAGGCTCAGGTCCTGCTCGCACGTGTCGATCTCGCCGAAGGTCATCCCGACACAGCGCTGGCCTCGCTGAACGACGTGCTCAACAAAGGCAGCGCGGATGTGCAGCCTCGTCAACTACCTGGGGTGTACTACGTTCGCGCACAAGCAAACGCGGCGCTGCACAGATACAGCGATGCGTATCGCGACCTGGATGAGTACCTGAAGCGCTATGTCGCCAGCGTAGATGCTGAGCGCGCACAGCAAGTGGCAGCGCTCCGTGCCCGATTCGAGACAGATCGCGAGATCGAGCGCAACGATTCATTACAACATCAACTCGAGCTGGCAGGCGAGCGCGCGGAGCGACAAAGAAGCCAGCTGCGCTGGGTCGTCATAGCGACCACGGCCAGCGGAATCGTCATCGCACTATTGACCTACCTGCTGATCGCTAATCTGCGTTATCGCAAACAGCTCGTCCGGCTCGCAACCCGCGACAGCCTTACCGGGCTGCCGAATCGGGGCAGGATGGCCGCGGTGGCCACACAGGCGCTCGCGGCGGCCCATACGACACAACAGCCGCTCAGTGTTGCCCTGATAGACCTCGACCGCTTCAAGACACTCAACGATCATTGCGGTCATGCGAGCGGAGACCGAGTCCTCAAGGAATTTGCCGCGATCGCCACGGCTGCGATACGCCCCACGGACATCCTCGGGCGCTGGGGCGGCGAGGAGTTCCTGCTCGTGCTCCCCGACACGACACTCGACACGGCCATGGAAATGCTCAACTTCATACGTCAGAAGGTTGCGCAAATAAAGCTCGAGGGATGGGATATACGCGTGAGTATCAGCGCTGGTCTGGCCACGAGCGGGCAAGGTGCCTTCTCGCTGGACGAGATTCTTGCCCGGGCCGACGTAGCCCTTTATAAGGCGAAGAACTCCGGCCGGGACCTGGTGTGTTACGCGGAAGAGAGCTTTCAGTCCGCCTCCACCGGCGTCCGGCGCGCTCTACGTCAGCGGTGACGTAAGCCGCGGGACTGCCGCTGCAGCCGGATCCCCTCGATACGCGCACGCAGTTTCCTGGCGGCCGCACCCGGACTCCATGCGCCCGCACCGATCCCGGCTACACAGACACGGTTGCGCCCGCCTCGCTTGGCCAAATACAGCGCCTGGTCCGCCAATTCGACCAAGTCGTGGAACTGCATGTCGGCCGGTGGAACCAGCGCGGCGCAACCAACCGACACGGTGACGTGCCGCGCCTCGGAGGTGGATGCATCATTGATCAGTTGCGCTGACTTCGGGTGCACAATGGGCGAATCGGCAATGGCCGCACGGATCGCCTCGCCCACATGTTGGGCGCCCTCGAGCGGCGTGCCGGGGAGGAGGATCGCAAATTCCTCGCCGCCGAATCGCGCCACCACATCATCGGGGCGCGTGACCAGCGTACGCAGGGTCATCGCAATCGCGCGCAGACACTCATCTCCAGCCTGGTGACCAAACCGATCGTTGAACTCTTTGAAATGGTCCGCGTCGACCATCAACAGCGCGAGCGACGTCTGCGTGTGAGTGGCCAGGCGCCATTGCTCCTCGAGATGAGCGTCCAGCGTACGGCGATTGGCAAGATTGGTCAGACCGTCGATCGATGCGAGCACGGCCGTGCGGGCCAGCGCCTCGCGCAGTTCCTTATGCATCCGCCGCTGCTCCAGGAACAGGATAGAGATCGGCAGGAATCCCATCAGGTGAAAACCCAGATAGAGTTGAACAGCAAGGTCGCGTGAAACACCCAACGCCGCAGTGTTGGCGAATGGACCGTAGCCATGCTCAGTCAGAAAGACCGCCATGATACACGCGCAGCACAGCGCAATGGACGAGCCGAACAGCCCAAGCAGCCAGTCCACCAACATCAGAAGTGGGTAGAGCACGAAGATCAGCGGATACTGGCTCGTCGAGAAAATGAGCGTCATGACGCCAACCGCAACCGCAAGCGTACCAACGGTCACGAGCCATCTGTTCGAGCTGCGCAGAGTGCCTGTCTGCGTAGAGCGTAGCGCCAGGACCAGGGGTAGCACCGCAGCAACTCCCATCGCGTCCGCAATCGCCCAGCAGTTGAAGGCGGCAGCGAACGGTTTGGCATCTACAGAGTGAAAATAGGCCGCCGCCAGTAAACCCGAGACGGCTGGGCCGACAATCACAGCAGCCGCAAAGCGCGGATACAGACGCGGCGAGCGCAACCAGCTCTCCAGATCCTTGAATCGGGGCAGCACAGAGGCGCTCAGCGCGACCTCGAGAACCGACAGGCAACGCTGCACGATGGTGGAATCGAGCGGATTGTTATCCACGAATTCGCCGGCGCCGGTACCGAGCGCCACCGCCCCCAGCAGCGCTGGCCAGTCCGTGCGCGGCCGCATGATCAGCAGAGCGATCGTGACCCCGTTGAGTGGCCAGAAGATCTGCCAGCCATCCCCGAGGGCGACCTTGTTCAACAGGTTGTCGGCAACGAAATAGAAGCCTGCGACCGCCAGAGCGACGTACAGGCCGGAAAGTCTCGTGCTGCGCGGGACCGGTCGCTCTAACACCTTCAGTCTGTCTCAATGACCGGTTGTGGTGCGTCCGCTGCGACGGTCGGGAGTGGGCACCTTAGCAGTACTGCCCACCCCCTTATGTGAATTGTGGCCCGTTATGCAAAGGCCGGGCGCGCTCCTTTGCCTACGGGGCCGATCAGTTATGGCCTGGTCGCCAACCTGCTACAGGTTGTCTTCGATGAACGCGGTGAGTTGCGACCGGCTCACCGCACCGACCTTCGTGGCGACGGGCTGGCCGTTCTTGAACAACATCAGTGTCGGGATGCCGCGGACGTGATAGTCGCTCGGCGTCTTCAGGTTCTCATCGATATTGAGTTTTGCCACGGTCAATTGGCCAGCGTAGCTCGCCGCTGATTCATCGAGCATGGGGGCGATCATTTTACAGGGGCCGCACCACTCGGCCCAGTAGTCCACGAGGACGGGCAGGGGTGAGTTCAGAACCTCGGCCTGGAAGCTCGCGTCGGTCACTTTCTGGATTGCATTACTCATGGGCATCTTTCGGGGTTGTTCAGACGCCCCCAGTCTATTATTCAAATACACGCCCAAAAAGCGCAGAATATGAAATTACTATTCAGAATGCGGAACAATAGATGGACAAACTGCAGGCCATGGCGATTTTTGCGCGGGTTGTCGAAACCGGCGGAGTGACTCGCGCTGCGGATAGCCTGGGCGTGCCCAAAGCAACGGCAACGACTTTGATCCAGAAGCTGGAGATGACGCTTGGGGTGAGGCTGCTGAACCGCACGACCCGGCGCGTGAGCGTGACCACGGATGGCGCTGCGTACTACGAGCGCTGTGTGGCGATCCTGAGTATGGTACGCGAGAGTGAAGAGTCACTAGGAAAACAACACACAACGCCCAGTGGCCGTTTGCGCGTTGACGTGCCCACGCTGATGGCCCGATCCGTGTTTGTACCGGCACTGCCCCAATTTTTTGCCCGCTATCCGAACATCGAGCTCGCGCTCGCCAGCAGCGAGCGCCGCGCCGATCTCATCGAGGAGGGAATCGATTGCGCCGTCTGGAGTGGTGAAATCGAGGAATCCAACTTCGTGGCGCGCCGCGTGGGCTTCCTCTACTTTGCCACCTGCGCCGCCCCCTCCTACATCGCGAAGTACGGCCGGCCCAAACATCCGGACGAGCTGGTGCGTCACCGTTGTATCAACCACTTCTCACCGCGCACGGGCAAGCTGCTGGAGTGGGTATTCTCCAAAGGCGCCACCCGCGTCCAAAGCTCACTGCAGGGCCATATTGCGCTGGAGGATGAGAACAGCTACGTCGCCGCAGCCGAGGCCGGCCTCGGAATAGCGCAGATTCCGGCGTTCGTGCTCAAGGAATCGATGGAGCGCGGCAGTCTCGACCTGCTGCTCGGGGACTGGTTTCCGGAACCTTCGCCTCTGTATGTCGTGTATCCACAGCACCGCCACCTGTCAAGCAGGATCCGCGTGTTCGTCGATTGGGTCGCGGCGCTCTTGAGTGAGCACGACGGTATTCAGTTGCGCTCGACGCTGAGCGGCCGCTGACACTCGGCCGGGGGGCGATGCGCGATCCACGCCTGGAAACAGTCCAGATGGAATCGCAGTACACGCACCGCATCGTCTCTACACCACTCGACTTCGTATTCAATCTTCGATTTTTCGATCTGCGCGCCGCACAGGTCACAGGCCATTCCGGCGCCGGCACCGGCACGCGTGATGCCGCCGCCCGGTACCGGAAGCTCGCCCGAATCGATTTTGTCCGCGGCGCGCTGCTCGAGTAATACCCTGTGCGCGGTTTCAGCCACCATGAATTACCCTCCGCCGCGTGTGAGATCTTCCGTCTCACTCGCAGCAACCTTTGTACCCATGGCATGCGAGCAGTTCTAAGACTCGCCGTACTGACTGCGGGATGTGATCGCTCCCATGACATCCTGCAGGAATTGTGGCGCAATCGGTTTGGTGAGGTGCAGGTCAAAGCCCGCCTCGTACGCGCGGTGCAGGTCGCCCAGCTGACCAAAGCCACTGACGGCAATGAGCTTGGGCGGGTTGGAAAGCGTCAGCGCCCGCAATCTGCGCGCGACTTCATAGCCATCGATATCGGGCAGCCCGATATCAACGAGCGCAATGTCCGGCTGCCACTCCACCACGCTGCTCACGGCCCGTTCACCCGTGGCAGCGGTTCTCACCTCGTGCCCTTCAAGGGTCAACATCGTCGCCAACATCATCCGGCCGTCATCATTGTCCTCGACTATCAGCACGCGGCGGCAATCAGGGCGCTTGCTATCGCTCGGACTCACTTCCCCGGTTTGCGGCTCTGGAGCCAACGGCAGATGTACGGTGAATGTTGCTCCGCGGCCAACGCCTGGGCTGGCCACACTGATGGCGCCGCCGTGCATCTCTGCAAACCGTTTGGCGAGTGTCAGTCCGAGCCCGATCCCTCCATGGGGCCGCTCAAACGGCTGCGGGGCTTGCACGAACAGCTCAAAAATGCGCGCGATGTCGGCAGGTGAAATCCCCTGGCCCTCATCTTCCACCTCCAGAACGGCGTTGCCGCTCTCGGCACGAACCCGGATCTGTATGCGGCCGCAGCCCGCGGAGAACTTCTCGGCGTTGTCCAGCAGGTTGGCAAGAATCTGCTCGATTCGCGTCCGGTCGGCATCTATCCATGCCGTCCCAAGGTCGCAATTAGTGTGGCCGGCGCGCTCCGGCCGAGTCTGCAGCCAGGTTGCGACCACACGCTGGGTCACGCTGGCCAGATCGATTCGCTCGCGATGCAATGCCAGCTTTCCCATGGCCAGCCGGCTGACATCGAGGAGATCTTCGACCAGGCGGGCCATCTGCCGGGCCTGGCGCTCGATTACTTCATGGGCCTGAGTCGTCGCTTGGGCCCCCGGCTTGGAGAGCCGCAGTACGTGCGCGGAAGCGACGATTGAGCTCAAGGGATTGCGCAGCTCGTGCCCGAGCATTGCGAGAAACTCGTCTTTCGCCTTGTCAGCCGCGCGCATGGCCTGCTTCTCGCGCTCGCGCAGGTCTTCCCGCTCGGCGATCGAGGATGCCGCCTCTTCCAGCGCCGCGGCCACAGCCTGCACTTCCAGCAGACGCGGATCGGCTCGCACCTTGTCCAACTCATCGCAGGTGGGTTGCGAGCCCAGGCGGCGGGCGGCGACAGCGAGATTCGAGATGGGCTCGGCCAGGCGCCTGGCCGCCCAATTCGCAAAGATGATCGCCAGCAGCACGGAGGCGCAGGTGGCCAGGGCCATGTAGGTGGTCGCGTGGTAAGCGACCGATTCGACTTCGGCTGTTGGAATGCCGACACCAACAGTCCAACGTGTCAATGCGGAAGTCATGTGAGCGGTATAAGTGTCCGCGCCTTCCAACGTGCGGCCGCGATACCAGCCCTCGGGCGCGCGCTTGATTGCTGCAGTGAGATCAGAGGACGGCGACACTCCCGGAGCGCGATAGGGTTGACGCGCTATGATTCGATAGCTGGCGTCAACCAAAGCTATCGTCCAGGTGGACGGGTATCCCTGCCGCGCCAGCAGCTTGGCCAGCGCCTCCGGTTTGAGTATGCATTGCAGTACGTAGCGGACCGCGCCATCGCGCACCACTGGCAGGCGCACAGCGATTCCCATCACGTTGGAAGCGGGCCCAGGAGCGACCCCTCCGATCATCACACTTCTACTCTGGACGGCGGACCGCAAGCCATCCAGGTACGTATCAGTCTCGCGAGGCAGCCGCGTCCCATAGGGTAACCGGAGGTTGATCAGTTGCTCTGCGGACGCGTCCACCAGAAGGATGTTGCGCCAATCCGGTTGCGAGGCCAGTACGCGCGTGGCGTCCCAATAGAACGCATCCAGTTTGGCCGATTCGAGACTGCTGGAGGCGCCCAGCGCCCGCAGAGTCCCGATGTAGCCTTCAATCTGTGCATCGAGCGCCGTCAGGAAAGTGCGGTTGCGATCGACCGCCGCCTGCCGGAACAGGTCCTTCTCATGTTGGAGCAGGAAATATCCGAGCACGAGGGACAACAGCAACACGGGCACTGTGCTGGCGGCGGCCAGCAGGACGAGCCTGGATCGAAGGCGCGGAAGTCTCTGCACGGTTGTGTCCGGCTGTGCGAGTGTGTTATTAGTGACATATGCCACCCGTCAGCCGCAACTATCGCACCCGCAACGATCGTTTCGGGTACTTTTATCGCCCATTTCTGGCGGCGGCGGGCGGGCTGACTTGAGCTGAATTCTCGAATCAAGCGAAATCCCCCAAACCGCCACGACTGGCGGTTTTTTTTTATCTGTGGCCAACCGGAAACCTCAAAGTGAATAATCGCACCGACGACCTGCGCATTCGCGAGATAAGGGAGCTGCTCACGCCCGAGGAGCTCACGCGCGGGCACCCGCACACCAGCCGTTCGAGCTCAACTGTCACTGAAGCTCGCGCGCGTCTGCACCGAATCCTTCACGGCCAGGATGACCGTCTCGCAGTGGTGATCGGGCCCTGCTCGATTCACGACGTGGATTCCGCGATGGAATACGCGAATCGGCTCGTAACCCAGCACGGGCGCCTGGCCGACACCCTTGAGATCATCATGCGCGTGTACTTCGAGAAGCCGCGCACGACCGTGGGCTGGAAAGGGCTCATCAACGATCCCGGGCTGGATGGCAGTTTCGACATCAACCGGGGTTTGCAGAAAGCCCGCCACCTGCTCCTGGACATCAACCAGCTCGGTCTGCCTGCTGGCTGTGAGTTTCTGGACATGATTACGCCGCAGTACATTGCCGACGTCGTGGCCTGGGGCGCGATCGGCGCGCGCACGACTGAGAGCCAGGTGCATCGCGAGCTCGCCTCGGGCCTCTCCTGTCCGGTGGGATTCAAGAACGGCACGGATGGCAACGTGAAGATCGCCGTGGATGCGGTCCAGGCGGCCGCTCAGCCGCATCATTTCCTGGCGGTGACCAAACAGGGCCGCTCGGCAATCGCAACCACCACCGGCAACCCAGATTGTCACGTCATCCTGCGCGGGGGCCGCGTGCCGAACTACGATGCGGCGAGCATCGCGGCGACCTGGAATGTCATGGCCGCAGCGGGCGTCTCGACCCGCATCATGATCGATTGCAGTCACGGCAACAGCGGCAAGCAACCCGAGAATCAGGCGCGCGTAATCGAGTCAATCGCCCAGCAGCTCGAAGCTGGGGATACTCGCATCGGCGGAGTTATGTTGGAAAGTCACCTGGTGGCGGGCCGGCAGGACCTCGTCCCGGGACGACCCCTCCTCTACGGTCAAAGCATAACGGACGGCTGCATCGACTGGGAGAGCTCCGTTCCCATTCTCGAGAGACTCGCCGCAGCTGTCGTACAGCGACGACGCTCACGCTCCTGAAGCGGCGGGTGGGTATAATCGGCGGTTTCTTGCAGCAGAATCGAGGATTGGGATGAAGCAGAACTTTGTGCGTGCAGTTATTGCAGGTGTCGTGCTCAGCACGCTGGCGGGGTGCTACACCTATGACCCCTACAGCGGCGACAAAAAAATCAGCGATACGACTAAAGGCGCTGGCATCGGCGCGGCCGTGGGCGCAGTGGCAGGCCTGCTGACGGGAGGCAACGCCGCGGCGCATCGCAAGAATGCACTCATCGGCGCGGGAATCGGCGCGCTTGCAGGTGGCGCCGTCGGCAATTATATGGACCGGCAGGAAGCCAAGCTGCGCAGCCAGCTGGCCGGCACGGGTGTGAGCGTGACGCGCATGGGTGACAACATCACTCTCAACATGCCTGGCAACATCACCTTCGCAAGCGACAGCGCCGAGCTCAACCCGAGCTTCTACGGCGTGCTCAATTCCGTGAACCTCGTGCTCAAACAATACGAGAAGACACTGGTCGAGGTGGCCGGCCACACCGATAGCACGGGCGCCGCCGACTACAACCAGAAATTGTCCGAGCGCCGCGCGAATTCGGTTGCCCAATACCTGGAGAGCCAGGGCCTGCGCAGTGATCGGGTCATTACGGTTGGTGCCGGTGAGACTCATCCGGTCGCGAGCAACGATACCGCGCAAGGCAAACAGGCCAATCGGCGCGTCGAGCTCACGTTGACGCCGCTCACGAAGCCGAGCTGATCCTCAGCGCCGCAACACCTGGCCGACGGATTTCGCCAGCTTGTCAACGAGCTCGGCAAGCTCCGCGGCCGTTGCATTGAACGGGGGCGCGATGATGATCGTGTCCCCCGTTCCATCACCAGCATTGCCGGCACACGGATAGCAAATGAGGCCGTTCTCGAATGCGCGCCTGGCGATTTTCTGGCTGATGGCTCGCTGCCGCGCAAATGGCTGCTTGGTTGCCCGGTCGCGCACGAGCTCGATCCCGAGGAAGTAGCCGCGCCCGCGCACGTCGCCGACTTCTTCAAATCGCTCGAGGGCCGACTGCAATGTTGATTTCAGACCGGGGCCGGCCGCCGCGACGTGATTGACGAGATTATCGCGCTCGATGATCCGCTGAACCGCAAGTCCGGCAGCACATGCCGCGGTATGCCCTGAGTACGTGTGGCCTGTCAGGATCGCGCCGTCGGCCGCCAGGATGGCAGCGCCGATGGCGTTCGAGAAAATGGTTGCGCCGAGCGGAATGTAGCCCCCGGCCAGTCCCTTGGCCACCGTAGTGATGTCCGCCCTGACGTTCTCATGGTCGAGGGCGCGCCACGTGCCACACCGCCCTGCCCCACACATCACCTCGTCCGCGATCAAGAGGATCTCGTAACGGTCACAGAGGGCTCGTATGGCTTCGGCATATCCGGGCGGCGCAGGAACGACGCCCCCGGCGGCGCCGACTACGGGCTCGAAGATGAATCCAGCCACGCGTTCGGGACCGATCTGGCGAATGCGCTCTTCGAGCTCGGCCGCCAGGACGGCGACCAGTTCCGCTGGCGCAACTCCGCCGGCGGGCCGATACGCATTCGCGGCTGACACGAATGCAACATCGAGCAGGCTGCTCGCGAACGGCAGCCGCCGCTCGGCGAAGCCGGACATCGAAAGCGCACCCAAGGTATTGCCGTGGTATGACCTTTCGCGGGCGATGAAATGACTCTTGGCGCCCAAACCGCGTGCATGCCAGAACTGCAGCGCTACTTTTAACGCCGACTCCACGGCCTCCGAGCCGCTACAGCAGTACACGACGTGGCCGAAGTCAGGACCGAACTTGCGCAGGATGAGCGCCGTAAGCTCCTCCAGGACGTCAGTCGTGAACAGATACCGGTAGGCGCAGGCGACTCGCTCGAGTTGCGCCGCAATGGCAGCGTTCACTTCCCGGTTGGCATGCCCGATGCAGAAAGCTGCCGGCCCGCCGGAGCCATCCAGGTACCGCCGCCCTTCGGTATCAAACAGGTAACTGCCCTCGCCACGAACGATGCGCGGCAGACGCTCCAGCCCAAAGCCGACTGAACGGTGTGCGCCCGAGGGATTGTCTGTATTCACTACTGTCCCGTTTTGAACCGCGTCCACATGCGGGTCTGCAGTCGCACATACCCCTCGCTCTTCGGACGCTCCGGGATGAGCCTTGCCGCGAGATCCTGCCGTGGAAAGACGGCTGTATTGGTCAACTCGGGTTGCAGCGCTGCTTGCGAAGCGGCGTTGCCGTTCGGAAAGTGAATGGCGTTGCTGTTCTCGGCCGCGATGTCCGGATCCATGAGAAAGTCGATGAACAAGTGGGCATTGCCTGAATGCGGAGCGTCCGCGGGGATCGCTGCAACATCGAACCACATAACCGCGCCTTCCCGGGGAATGCTGTAGCGCAGCTGCTCGCCATTGCCGGCAATCCGGGTACGCTCCTGCGCCTGCATGGCATCGCCGTTGCTCGCGATGATGACACACAGCTCGCCGGTCGCCAGATCATCCACCAGCGAACCGCTGCTCACCTTCCTGATGTAGGGACGGACCGCCAGCAACGCTTTCTGCGCCCGCTCCAGCTTGCTCGCAGCCTCACTGTTGGGAGGCTCTCCGAGCCAGGCGAGCACACTGGGCACAATGATGTTGGGCGCCTCGTAGAGACCGATACCACAGTCGGCCAGCCGTGCAGCCACTTGCGGATCAAACAGCAGCGACCAGCTGTCCACTGGCGCCTGCGGCAGACGCGCATGGACCTTGGCATCATCGTAAGCAATTCCCGTGATCCCCCAGGCATAGACGACCGCGTGTTCATTCCCTGGATCATGCGCGGCGAGCCGTTGCATGATGGTGGGGTCCATGTTCCGCAGATTGGGTAGTTGCGATAGGTCCAGACGCCGGAACACGCCGGCCGAGATCATGCGCTCCAGGTAGGCGCCGGACGGGAACGCCACGTCGTAACCCGAATGCCCCGCAAGCAGCTTCGCTTCCAACGTGTTGTTCGAGTCGAACACGTTGTAGTGGACCTTGACACCGTAGCGCGCCTCGAACTTTCGCAGTACCTCTGGCTTGATGTAGTCGTACCAGTTATAAATGTTGACGACCCTCTCCTGTGCAGCCACGCCCGGCTGTACAGGCTGCCGCCCGCAACTTGCGAGCACGAGACACATGAGTCCGGCGAAAATGAGCCAACACTTATTCAATGGCACCGCTACCTTCACGACGAGGACGCTACTATAATGTGTCGCAACATGAGAAGAATCAGCATGCGCCGCCGCGGGTGCCTCATTTCGATGCTTCTCATGCATGCAGGCCTGGCGGCAGCGGCGGACCCTGGGCCGCTTTACCCCGAATTCCCCAGCGAGACCCCTGCGGCCTTCCAGCCGGTGACCGGGAGCTTCGATTACGAGCGCCGGGAAGCCATGATCCCGATGCGCGATGGCGTCAAGCTGCACACGGTCATTTTGATCCCCAAAGGCGCGCACCAGGCGCCGATTCTGCTGACCCGCACGCCTTACGAGGCGGACGAGCTGACCAGCCATAAGAAGAGCTCACATCTGGGGCCGATGCTCCAGGGCTATGACAACGCGCTCAACGTCATCCTGGAGGGTGGGTACATACGGGTGGTCCAGGATATTCGGGGCAAATACGGCTCGGAGGGTGATTACGTAATGAATCGCCCGGTGCGGGGCCCCTTGAATCCAACGCCGGTCGATGATGCGACCGACTGTTACGACACCATTGAGTGGCTCGTCGGGAACACACCGCAAAGCAACGGCAAGGTGGGCATTCTCGGCATCTCCTACGACGGATTCGAGCCGCTGATGGCTCTCATCAATCCGCACCCGGCGCTCAAGGTCTCCGTACCCATGAACCCCATGGTCGACGGTTGGATGGGTGACGACTGGTTCCACAACGGCGCCTTCCGCCAACAGAACCTCCCGTACATACACGATCAGGAAGCGACCCGGGACAACAAGGCGAAGTGGTGGTCGAGTCACTTTGATGATTACGACATGTACCTGCAGAGCGGCAGCGCGGGTGAGCTCGCCCGGCAGCATGGGCTGACGCAGCTCGGCTTCTGGCGCAAGCTCCTCGAGCATCCCGCCTATGATGCATTCTGGCGCCAGCAGGCGGTCGATCGCATCCTGGCAGAGCAACCCCTGAGCGTCCCCGTGATGCTCGTCCACAGTCTGTGGGACCAGGAGGACATCTACGGTGCGCTCGCCGTGTACCGGGCGATCAAACCCAAAGACACCCGTGGCGACAAGGTTTTTCTGGTGATGGGCCCCTGGCATCACGGCCAGGAGATCGAGGACGGCAGCTCGCTGGGCGCGATCCGGTTCGGATCAGACACATCGCTTTACTTTCAGCGTGAGATCTTGCGACCGTTCCTGGACCGCTACCTCAAAGACTCAGCTGCAACGCGCGAGGTCGCGCCGGTGACGGCCTTCGAGACCGGGAGCAACCTCTGGCGCCGGCTGCCTGCGTGGCCCGCGGGGTGCGAAGGTGGCTGCGCCCCGAAGCCCACGCCGATCTACCTTGCCGCAGATTCAAAACTCAGCTTCACGCCGCCACCCACGGCCGGTGTGGCATTTGACGAGTATGTTGCCGATCCGGCGAAACCGGTCCCGTATCGTGCGCGCCCCATTCAAGCGGTCGGCTACGACTCCGGAATGACGTGGAGTCAGTGGCTCGTTGACGATCAACGCGAGGCATCGGGCCGCACTGATGTGCTCGCGTTCACGTCCGATGTTCTGAGCGCTCCAGTGCAGATCAGCGGCACACCTGTGGCCCATCTCATCGCCTCGACCAGCGGCACCGATGCTGACTGGGTGGTCAAGCTCATCGATGTCTATCCCGATGAGGTCGGGGCGCAACCCGAGCTGGGCGGCTACCAGTTGATGATCGCGGCTGACATTTTCCGGGGACGTTATCGGGAAAGCCTGGAGTCGCCCAAGCCACTCGTAGCAAACAAACCGCTGCTGTATCGCTTCAAACTGCCGGACGCGAATCATGTGTTCCTGCCGGGCCACCGCATCATGGTGCAGGTGCAGTCGAGCTGGTTTCCGCTTTATGACCGCAACCCGCAAAGTTTCGTCAAGAACATCATGCTGGCGCAGCCAGCCGACTATCACAAGGCCGTGCAGCGTGTCTATCACGCCGGCAGCCAGGCAAGCTTCATAGAACTGCCGTTGGTCAGCGAGCACTGACCCGGCGCGCGCTGCGCGCAGGCCAAGACATTCTGTTGAATCAATAGCGAGCGCGGCAGGGTTATGCTGCGCCGCCGCAAGTACGCGCTCACAGTTTTAACATTGCTGTACCTGACTTGGTGGGCTGCGACGTCGCCGGATCGGTTTTCGTGTGAAATCATCCCGTATGGATTCACACCTTGCCGCGGTCCCTTTGAAGTGTCTGTAGCGCGAGCGCCTCAATCAACGCTTACATCGATGGCGTGGCCGATGCTGCTCACCATGACATTGATGCTATTGCTGAGCGTAGCGAGCATCTCGACGCTTTCTTCCCTCCGCGCTTATGTAAACGGCGAGGGACGCTGGTCGAAAGCCGAAGGCCAGGCTATCGTGGACTTACGCAGATATAGCGTCACAGGTGACGAGGGGGACTATCAGCTCTTTCGCAGCCAACTGGCGGTGCCCCTCGGCGACCGGATCGCCCGGCTACAGCTGCAGAGCGCGGATGCCGATATCGCGCTCGCCACGCGCGGGCTGCTCGACGGACGCAATGATCCCGCGGACATTCCAGGAATGATCCGGCTGTTCAAGTTGTTTCGCTCGAGCCCCATCATGGCTCCCTCCATCCGCTACTGGAACAACGGCGATGCGCTGATCATGCAACTCGCCGACATTGGCCAGCGATTGCATGCCGAAGTGTCCGCAGCTCCCCCGGACGGCGAGTATGTTGAATCACTGCTCCGCGCGGCTGAACGCGTGCACCTGAGGGTGGCGCCGCTCGAGGACGGCTTCTCCGCAGCCTTGGGCTCGGCATCGCGCAAAGTGACCAGCCTGCTGCTTACCATGCTGTCGTTGTGCAGTGTCGCCCTCGTGTTCCTCGGAACCGCCCTCGTGCGTGGCCATCTGCGTCGCAGCGATCGGATGGCCGCGGCTCTGCGGGCCAGCCAGGAACTCGTCTACCTCGAGCAGGAGCGCTCGCATGTAACCCTTGGATCGATCGCCGATGCGGTCATCTCCGCGGATTCCGATCGGCGCATTACCTACATGAATTCGGCCGCCGAGCGGCTCACGTTATGGTCGCTGGAGGATGCCCAACAGCAACCGCTAGCCGACGTGCTGAGCATGGAACCCGAGTCGCAAAGCCGCAGTGTGTTGGAGAGGCTCGAAAGCATTCTGGCCGACGGCGAACTCTCGGGTCCCGCCGAAGGCGTAGTGCTGCACAGGCGCGACAGGTCGCAGGTTGTCATACATGAGCGGGCCGCGCCGATACGCGACCGCAACGGCCAGGCCATCGGCATCGTTCTGGTGCTGCGGGACATCACGCACGAGCGGGCACTGGCCGCGCGCCTCGAATACGAGGCGACTCACGACCCATTGACTGGACTGACCAACCGCCGCGAGTTCGAGACACTGCTGCACGCCGCCATAGAGGATCAGCGCGCACGAGGCACTCACTACGCCCTGCTCTATCTGGACCTGGATCAATTTAAAGTCATCAATGACACCTGCGGACACGCAGCGGGCGATAGCCTCATCCGCAAGGTCGCCTGGCTCATCAATGACCAGCTTCCGCGCGGCGATGTGCTCGCCCGTTTGGGAGGCGATGAGTTTGGAGCTCTGCTGCGCGACCTGCGCCTGGAGGAGGCCCTGGCGCTCGCCGATAGTATCCGCCGCCGCATAGCGGAGCTGCGCTTCGATTGGGAAGGCAGGATTTTCGCCGTCAACTCCAGTATCGGCGTGGCGGTCATCGACAACACCCTTGCCAGCGTCAGCGATGCCCTGAGCGCCGCGGATCAGGCGTGCTACCTGGCGAAGGACAGCGGCCGCAACCGGGTCCAACTCTATCGGCCCGACGACCAGCGAGTGCAGCTGCGCCACGGACAGATGCTCTGGGTGGAGCGGATCAATGCGGCACTCGATGACGATAGTTTCGTGTTGGTCGCCCAGGAAATCAAGGCCATCGGGGCGCACGACAGTGTCCACCGGCGGTCACCCGTGCAACGCTTCGAGTTGCTGTTACGGATGACCGCAAGTGATGGCACGTGGATCGCGCCCATGGCATTCATCCCCACCGCCGAGAGATACGGACTGATGCCGCGCCTGGACCGCTGGGTGATCGCACAAGCCTGCCGCGAGCTTGCCGCGTTACGCGCGCAGGGCTGTCGGCTGCCGGTGTGTATGATCAATCTCTCGGGCGTCTCGGTGAGCGACCCCAGTCTGGCGGACTACATCCGCGATTGCCTGAGCCAGCATAGCCTACCCGGCCCACAGATCGGTTTCGAGTTGACCGAGACCGCGGCCATCGGCAACCTCGCGAGCGCCTCACAGTTGATGACACGCCTGCGCAGGCTCGGCTCGCCGATTGCGCTGGATGATTTCGGCAGCGGCATGTCCTCCTTCTCGTATCTCAAGGCGCTGCCGATCGACTTCCTGAAAATCGACGGCGCATTCGTCCGGGACGTCAGCAGCGATCCCGTGGATCGCGCGGTGGTAGAGGCTATCCAACGTGTGGGTGGCGTGATGAGCATCCAGACGATTGCCGAAAGCGTGGAAGACGAGGCGGCGCTCAACGCGTTGCGGGAAATCGGAGTCGACTACGCGCAAGGTTGGCACATCGCCCGGCCAACCCTGCTCACCGAGATCGGCTCGACATTCACACCCGTTCAGACTGCGGCGAGCAGGTTATCGATCAGGGATACAGCCTGATCGAGATACCCACGACCAAACAGGTTGAGATGGTTCAATACGTGATACAGGTTGTATAGATCGGTGCGAACCGCCGCGCCCGCGTCGAGTGGCCACGCAGTCTCGTAGGCGCGGTAGAAGTCCGCACCGAAACCACCAAAGAGCCGCGTCATCGCGAGATCCGCCTCGCGGTCCCCGTAGTACACGGCGGGATCGAAGATAACCGGTTCGCCGCGCTCGTCGGCTGCACGATTTCCTCCCCATAGGTCACCATGCAGAAGCGCTGGCACCGGTTGGTATGTGGAGAAGAAATCACCGATGCGACCCAGCAGTGCCTCACCCCTGTGCTGCAGCCGGCCGCCATACCCGTTGCTGGCTGCAAGATTCAACTGGTGCCGCAGGCGACGTTCGCGGAAGAATGTCACCCAGTTGCCGTCCTGATGATTGGGCTGCGGTGTGCTGCCAATCGTGTTGTCGCGGCTCCAGCCGAATGCCGGCTGAGTTGAGCGGTGCTGCCGTGCAAGTCGCTCACCGAGAGCGACATCAGTGGCGCGCGATCCTGGCGCGGTCTGAATCCATTCGAGCGCCAGCCAGGCTTTGCCGGCACTCGTGCCCACACTCATGACCCGCGGTACCCGGACAGCCTGCGCGCGCCGCAATTCTTCCAGCCCGGCCGCTTCCGCCTCGAACATCGCGCTGCCCCGCGCTGGTGCAACCTTCACAAAAAGCGGACCCGCGTCGCCCTCCCAACGGTAGCACTCGTTGATCGAGCCACCCTGAACCCGGCTGGCGGGCTGCGGGCGCAGCGACACACCGAGAGAGTGTCCGATGGCGGTCGCAACTGGCTCGAGCGGCATGAGACAATACTAGTTCCCCTGTTTAGGTTTGACCACGGCGGACAATTGCGCGATTCAAGGATTCGGTTGGTAGGGATCGATGTGGACGGCACACTGGTGGGCACGGGCGGCTTCATTCATCCCAGCGTCTGGGACGCGGCCGTACGGGCCCGCGAGAGCGGGATTCATCTGGCGCTGTGTTCGGGACGGCCGGCGTTCGGTGTTGCGTTGGAGTACGCTCGGCGGCTCGAAGCCGGCGGGTGGCACATCTTTCAAAACGGTGCCAGTGTCATTCATTTCGCAACCGGCAAATCTCGCTCAGTGGCGATTCCATTGGAGTGGAAAGAGAAGCTCATTCAGCAGGCACGCCGCACGGGGGAAGACCTCGAGCTTTACAGCGATGGCACTTATGTCGCGGAAAGCACATCGACCTGGGCGCGGGAGCACGCGGAGCTGCTTGGAGTTACATTCGAGCCGCGGCCTTTGGAATCGCTCACCCAACCGATCGTACGCGCGCAATGGCTGCTGTCTCGAGAGCGAGCGCGGGAATTCACATCCGCGCCCCATCCTGGCCTCGAAGTGGCGCAATCCGGCTCGCCCCTCATGCCGGACACTCAGTTTGTCGGGCTCACGCATGAAGGCGTGACAAAGGGCAGCGCAATGCGCAGTGTTGCGGAAGGATATGGTATCCCGCTGCAGGATGTGATGTATGTAGGGGATGCTGGCAATGATCTATCGGCCCTTCGGATCGTTGGCCATCCTATCGCTATGGGCAATGCAGACCCGGCCGTTCTCGAGGCCGCCGGGCACGCCGTCGGACACGTGAATCAGGGCGGGCTCGCCGAGGCGCTCGAGATAGCCATCAATCAACGATGAACAGCTTCGCTCTACGCGAGGCCGCTACGGTAGTGCTACCGTATCGCTTTGGCTCGTTTTCTCCCTGCCGGTTTTTTCCCTGCCGGTTTTTTCTCTGCCGGTTTCTTCCCTACCGATGTCTTCGCTGCCTTCGCATTCTCGCTAGCGAGTGCAACTGCCGTGGCTTGCCTCGCCCACTTCACCAATTGCTCGGCATCCTCCAGCACGTCGGCCGGCACGGTGTAATACGTCATCTTGACGCGTGCCATGTTCGGGCGCGGACAAAAACCCTCACTGCCCCGCGCTTCGTATGCGGGACGCGTGGCGTCGTCGGTTTTGAAATACAACCGCTCGTTGTACAGCAGCCCGAAAAACAACCCACCGCTGTACAGACCGACTCCGCTGAACATGCGTCGCGAAGTCAACCGCCCGAGACCCTGCAGTTGCTCCAGAACGTAGTCCACGAATTGCTTGCTTATAGCCATCTTGCGATTACGCTACCCGGCCCCTCGCGGCTCCACCCACAGCGCGCGTGCCAGGCCGCAAAGTTCCCCATCAGCACCGTACAGCGCGGTCCCCGCCTCGTGCTTGCGCCCGTTTGAGCCGATGCGCCAGCCAATTATCGTGCACGCCTCACCAACTCTGACCAACCGCTCCGTCTGCACTGTGAGTTGAGCGAGCAGCATCATCCGCTCGCCCGGTGTCACTGCGTAATAACCTGGACAGTCCAACGCCGCCGACATGAATTCCGGCCGCACTAAGCCATCGCCCCTGTCAAGAGTTTCATCCGGCGTCCACGGCGCCGCCACCATGCCGCGCCCTGGAACCTCGCCAGCGTAAATGCACAGACCATCACCCTGGGCCCGCCGCACACCACAAACAAAACACGTTGGATACCAGTGGCGTGCGAAACCAACGTAGTTACGCGTTGCCTCGATTGCTTCCTGATGGCTTGGGGGCCGCGGTGGTTGTAAGTCGAGCGTCGCCGGACTGCCCTCGCCTACTACGATATCACCGTGTCGAACCTCGACACTCCCCGTGTCCGTCTCGGTTGCAGAAAGCTCGGTATCGAGTGGCGGCGGAACTCTCAGGCGCACGGAGAGCGTATGCGGCACGAGTGCCGCAATCAGACCCGCGAAATATCCGCCATTTGCCGACGTCGGCGGACCGCAGAATCGCTTGGCGACCCTCAGGCTCTTCACATTCGCACCCCGCACTCATGACGACTGGCCTGCGCCAGCCCACAGCAGGCGCGCTTCTGCAGCGATGATATCGGGATATTCCTCGGGGAAGAACAGCTTCGCCTTTTCTATTCGCCGGATACCCGCCACGCGCGGCAGAATGCCCGCCAGATAGTCCGGATTACCCTTCGAGAATATCGTGTCGCCCATGCCCCAGACGATGCGGGTCGGCACGCTGCATTTGCGAAGCAGGGGCGCTATGCCCTGGAGTGGATTTGGAGTGAGACCCAGTGTGTAGCGGTTGACCAGTGCTTTACGTTCGGCGGAGGCGACGAGCGGCGCGAGATACTGCTCGAGAGCTGCATCCGTTGGGTTGTCAGGATTGCTGTAACACATACCTCCGAGCCCGGTCGGCGACCGCGCGACGTCCTTGTGATTCAACCACGGTTCCAGCCACAGCTCAGGATAGACACCCGCGCGCGCCAGCTCTATGACAGGCTGCAGGGCCGGCGGCGGGCTGTCGATCTCCACATCGCAGTTGGTGAGCAATAGTGAGCGTACCCGCTGCGGATACCGCGTCACGAACAGTTGAGCCACTGCCCCACCACTATCGTTCGCAACCAGATCCACGTCGCGAACTGACAGGCGATCGAGGAACGCGGCCAGCATGTCAGCCTGGGCCGAAGGGGTGACACTTTGCCCGGCAGCCACTTCAGTGTACCCCAAGCCCATGGAATCGGGTGCGAGACAGCGCCGCTGCGCCGATAGCCGGTCGATCGCGCCGCGCCATTGGAAGCTGCTCAGTGGAAAGCCGTGTAGGAACAGAGCAACGGGTCCGGTGCCACGATCTATGTAGGCGATGCGGCCGAAGGCTGTCTGCGCAAACCGCCGCTCCTTTTCATGACGACGCGCAGCCGCCTCATCTTCGTTCGAGGCCGTACCGCCAAACGCCAATCTCGCTACCGCGCCCGCAACGATCCCACCAACAGATGCTGCCAGAAACTCTCTACGGTGCATGATTTGATCCCTCCACGGTTCTAAGTAGTTGCCTGAGGGAGAGAGTGGCAGGCCACCTGGCGCGCCGCTGTCGAAATCTTTAGTGAATCGTCCGGGAAAGGCAGTCAGCGCAAACGGATCGAGCGCTAGAAGTCTGCTGGCGTGCGGCCGTAGGTTTGGCGAAAAGCCGCGGTAAAATGGCTGTGGCTGGAGAAGCCCAGATCCATGCTCAAAGTGCTGAGATCGTCGTAGCGGCCGAGCAGATCCAGCGCACGTGCCAACCGCAGACGAAGCTGATAGCGGTACAGCGGCATCCCCTCGACTTGTTGGAACGCCTGCGTGAGATACACCGGCGATACGCTAACTTCCGCAGCAATGTCGGCGAGCGTCCAGCGCCGCGCCAGATCGGATGACACGACGAGTTTGGCGCGGTCCACGAGCTTCTGCCGTCCCGGGCTGGCGCGAGCTGCATGCGACGTGCGCCCGCCCAGCGCACGGCGCACGAGAGTCAGTGCCATTGTTTCGGCTTCCAGAGTCTCAATGACCTGCCGCACGAGGCCGTGCCGCAACTGCGCGGCCAATGCCTGGGTGTCCGAGTCGATTCGAAACCGTTGTTCCGCGAAGGCCAGCGGCCCTTCCGGACGCACATGTTCCTTAGGCGTCAGCTCGCGCAATAACGGCTCATCCAACGAGAGCGAAATAGAGGCGTCGCCACCCTCAACCGGGTGGCTGATCCGATAGCTTTCCGAGTCGTTGAAAAAAACGACCTGATTAGCGTCGGCGACAGCGTCGCTGCGGCCCACGTGACGAATGTAGACACCGCGATACAGAAACACCATGTGCGTGCCGGTCGAGCACTCCTCAGCACTTCTATGTCTGCATTTCCCATGGCAGACCATGTCGCGCAGGGCCATGGCTTTCGTATGCAGCAGCAGCCGAACCGAGATCTCGCTCTCGTCACTCATGGCTTCATGGTAAAAAGCGCCGGTCGTGGCGGCAATGACCTCAGAGGTCATGGGCTTATGTCGCACGGGTCAGAGGAGGGGCTCCACCTGTGCACAGCCCGCCCCCGCGCGGCTCCGCCCGGTTTCGGCCGGCCTGCCCGGTCTCCGGCTACTTCGCGTCGTGAAAGATGATGCCCAGGGTATGCCGATGTCCGCTGCGGACGCGGCTGACACCGTGTCGGAGGTTTACCCGATACATGCCGCGAGTTCCTTTCACTGGACGATGGTGAACCGCGAATATCACGCCATCGCCCTGGCGCAGCGGCACTACCTCGGCGCGGGATTGCATCCGCGGCCGTTGCTCGGTGAGGACGAACTCGCCGCCCGTGAAGTCTCTTCCCGGTTCGGAAAGAAGAATCGCGACCTGCAGCGGGAACACGTGCTCGCCATAGAGATCCTGGTGCAGGCAGTTGTAATCCCCCGCCTCATATTGCAGAAGCAATGGGGTGGGTCGGGTCTGACCCGCCTGAGCACAGCGGGCAAGAAACTCAGCGTGTTGAGTCGGATAACGCACGGCTATGCCGAGCGACTCGTTCCAACGGTTCGCAATCGGTGCCAGCCGCGGGTAGAGGGTAGTGCGAAGCTGACTCACCGTTTGCGGCAGGGGATAGCAGAAATATTTGTACTCTCCGCGCCCGAAGCCGTGCCGGCTCATCACCACACGGCTGCGGAAACGGTTGTCCTGCGAGTAGAGCGCCGCCAGGAAGCGGCACTCCTCGGGCTGCAACAGCCCCTCGACCAAGGCACTCCCCTGGTTGTCGAGCTCGGTGGCCAGGCTGCCCCAGTCGAGCGTGGCGACCCGATCCGGCCCCTCCTCATCGCGCTTCACTCGAGCGTTCATCGCGCCGCTTCGCGAGCAAGCAGTGCTCGCTTGCGCTCCACACCCCACCGGTACCCCGACAGTGCTCCGTCATTTCGCACGACGCGATGACAAGGGATGGCCACGGCAATCGCGTTCGCGGCACATGCCTGAGCCACCGCCCGCACCGATTTCGGGGCTCCAATCCGGTTGGCAATGTCGGTGTAGCTCGCCGTGGAGCCTGCCGGAATAGCCTGCAGAGCCAGCCAAACCCGCCGCTGAAACTCTGTGCCACGCGTGTCGAGCGGGACATCGAGCCCAGCCTCAGGCGCCTCCATAAGTCTGATTACCTTCGCAACCAGCAGGTCCAATTCTCCACCTGCGGCAACCAACCGACTGACGGGAAACCGCTCCTGCAGATCCTGCACCAGCGGGGCCGACTGATCGCCTAACAGGATTGCGCACACACCCTTCTCACTCGCCGCGACCAGAATCGCACCCAGCGAGCAGCGGTTGACTGCATATTTGATCGCGGTGTTCTGACTGACTACGGATTTCATCGGACTGACCTTGCAACAGTTTCGAGGCTGGCCATTATCAACATCCGCACGGCAGGCGCGCATTCCGATTCTTGCGCAGCCCTTACGAACAACTCCCAAGTGGAATCGCCGTGATTCGCTGAAAGAAGGTCATGTTCTTCCCGCCCAACTTGATGTCGAGCGTACCGCGCAGCCGATGTTCATCCAAGTGCCAGACCGCAGCACCCGTAGTGCCATGACCGCCCGCGCAAACGAGTTGATACGACAGAGATTGCGGTTGGGCCACATCCCCGGCTCGGCCGTCCGCCGCCAACCTGCAGCCCTGGAGCGCCGGATGCCGCAGGATCGGAAATGCAGTCGTGAGCTGGGACAGAGCCAGGCACTGCCGCCGCGTGGTGTTCGCGTACCTGAGGTTCTCCTCGAGGTGAGGCATGCTGGTTTCGGTTGTGAGCTCGTAGAGCTGCGGCCGGACCGCGTCCGAACCGTGAACCCGCGGCATTACGAGGACGGGCCCGACCATCAGGACAGCGGCCAACCAGTGACCATTGCGGCGAACGCGGCCAATTGGCTCACGACGAACACGTTCCAGCGCCTTGCGGCGAACACGTAGCAAAGGCCTGGGGCGAACACGCAGCATAGGCGCACCTCCACGTACACCCACCCTACTCCCACTAGCCAGCCCAAAGCATTCCGATTCTTGCTGCCGGGCCCCTAAACCAGCGTCGCGATGAAAACTGCCAGGATGGCCAAAGGACAAACGTACCGCAGAAGCCATACGCACGCGGTGCGAGCCGGCGCAGTTGTCTCCGCCAGTTGGTCCCTCGCGAACAGCGTACTGAGGCGCCACCCAACGAGAATGCTGGTCAACACGGCGCCAATAGGCATCATGATGTTGGAGCACACGTAGTCCAACACGTCGAAGAACGTCTTGCCGACAAACAGGGGCATGAATGACAGAGGATGCCACCCAGACCAGCGGTTAAAGGAAAGTACCGTCCCGATCCCAAGTACCCAGGAGGAAACGCCGAACAGCCACACAGCGCCGGAGCGGCCGAATCCGCGGCGCCGGATCAACCACGCGACCCCGGGCTCCAATAACGCGATCGAAGGTGTCGTCGCGGCCAGTACCAGCAACAGAAAGAACAGAGTGCCTATGATGCGGCCGCCCGGGATTTCGGTGAACACCCGTGGCAGAACATCGAAGACGAGCGCGGGTCCCTGCGCGGGATTCATCCCATACGCGAACACCAGCGGAAAGATCATCATCGTGGCAAGCACGGAGACCAGGAGTATCGACCCTGTGATGACGAGCGACGTACGCACCAACGAGGTGCCACGCTCAACGTAGGCGCCGAATGCAATCATCATGGCCTGGCCCACGCCGGTTGCGTAGAACGCCTGGCCGATGGCGGACAGTACAACCTGCGATGTAAGAGCCGAGAAGTCGGGTTTGAACGCGAACGTCAGTCCACGGCGGACGTCCCCGGTCCACAGGGAGTAGACAACCAGGATCAGCAGCAGCGCCAACAATGCCGGCGCACGAAACTTGTTCGCAGGCTCGATACCCGCTCGCAGGCCGCGCGCCGAAATGACCAGCACCATGGCCACGAAACCGGCATGCCATGCCGCGACTTCAACGGGGTGGGACTGAAACTCACCCCACAGCTCGGCGACATGCCGCGGGCCTGCAGCGGAGAGCAGACCGATGCCGCACTTCCAGGCGTAGGCCAGGACCCATGCGGCAATCACCGTGTAATACGAGAAAAGAAGGAAGGCGGCGAGCGTCCCCAGGATACCAATGATGTTCCAGCGCGAGCTCAGCCCCGCACCCGCCGCGACCGCTCCGGCCGCCTCGGGTGGGCTCAACCGCGAGGCTCGCCCAAGAGCAAACTCCGCGGCCAGCAGCGGTGCAGCCACGAGCACGCAAGCGAGCACAAACACGAGAATGAATGCGCTGCCTCCCCCGGTTCCTGCCAGATAGGGAAATCGCCAGATGCTGCCCAACCCGACCGAGGCACCCGCAGCGCCCAGGTAGACGGCCAAGGTGGACGACCATACGACTGAAGTCGCAGGCGGGGGCGCTGCGCCCGAATCAGTCCGGATCATTCAGCGGGTAACCGAGTCGCGCCGCAGGGCCTGGCACATGCAGTGGACTGCTCCACCCCCGTTGCCAATCATTGACACATCAGGTGCATAGACAGTCAATCCTTCGCTGCGGCAAGCGGCGATCAAATTCCTACTGGATGCGGGCACGAGGACCCGCTCATCACCCAATGCAACGACGTTGCACCCCAACTGCATCGCATCTTCATACGGCACGGGAATGACCCGGATGCCGCGGCCCTCCAGCCAGGTCACCAGCTCGGGCTCCACGGCCTCTACACAGACAACGGCGAGATTGGCTTCCAACATGCCCATCTGCACATCGAGGTGCAGAAAATGCGGATCAAAGCCGTAGGTGTGAAATTCCCAGCCCTCGGCCTCGAACCACGCTTGCAGCTGGCGCACTGCAGGCTCGATGGAGCGCTCGCCGGAGTAGCCGCAGGCGGCAATACCGGGCTCGAGGATCATCAAGTCGCCGCCTTCGACATTGCCCGCGGTCACGAGGTCATAGATCGGAATTGCGGCATCCAGGTAGAAGCGCAGGCAGGCGGCGTATTCTCCGCGGCGATAGGGTTTCTCCAGCTGCATGATCACAGCGCCCCAGGGAGTCATCGCACTGCTGTCCCGCGCAAAGATCTGGTAGGGCAATTCGGCGGAGGGCGGGAGGATGTGGACGTTGACCCCGGCCTGCCGGTACACATCGAGCATTTCGCCGTACTGCGCCCGGGCCGTAGCGAAGTCGAAGCGCAGGCCGACACGTTCGGATCTGCGTGCTACGGAATTGCCCGCCTGCCAGGAGAAATGATCGATCGGACCGACCAATACATCCCGCAGGCGGCCGTATTCGCTATCGATGCCCCACTTCGAGGCGGGCGGAGTGCCACCTCCTTCGAGCCGTGTGCGCAGCTGCATCTGGTGCCTGCCTGTATACCGGTGGTGCGGCTGTTCTGAAGCTCAGTCGTTTGCCGCCGCGAGTGCAGCGTGCAGCAGAACGTTGGCGCCTGCAACCAGATCAGCAGGGCTCGCCTCTTCCGCCTCGTTGTGACTCAGACCGCCCGCGCAAGGCACAAATATCATGGCCGTAGGCGCAAATTGCGCCGTATGCAGCGAATCATGTCCCGCGCCGCTCACCATGCGCTGGCATGACAGTCCCAGACTCCCCGCAGCCGCTTCTACCGAAGCGACGAGCTGCGGGTCGAATGCGGTTGGCGGCATGTGCCAGACTTGCTCGATACGGGCACGGATGTCGTGACGCGACGCCACAGACCCAACCAGGGCGCGAAAGGCCGCGATCATCCCCTCCAGCACGTCACTGTCGGGATGGCGCAGATCGACTGATATGACGAGCCGCTCGGGTACCGTGTTGCGCGATCCGGGTAAAGCTTTGGCATCACCTATCGTCGCGCGTCCCCAAGGCGCATTGTCGGACGCTAAGGCGAATGCACCCTCGATGATCGGACACGCAGCGCGCCAGGGGTCGCGGCGCATTTCCATTGGTGTCGGCCCCGCGTGACATGCGACACCCTCCAGGGTCACATCCAACCAGTAAGCGCCCTGAATCCCGGTCACCGCGCCGATGGTAGTCGCGGATTCCTCCAGGATCGGCCCTTGTTCGATATGAGCTTCGAACATGGCATGAAAGGTCCGACGGCGCGCCGGCGCAACACCTCGGTACCCGATCCGCTCGAGCTCGGCCAGGAACGTGCGACCCGTTTTGTCCCGGCGCTCGTATGCGTAGTCCAGCGCGTATGTGCCCGCGACGACCCCTGAGCCCAGCATGGCAGGTGCGAACCGGCAGCCCTCCTCGTTAGTCCAGTTCCCAACCTCGATGGGCCGGCGAGTCACAACGCGATGGTCCGCGAGAGTCCTGAGAACTTCGAGCCCGGCCATCACACCATACACGCCGTCGAACCGGCCACCCGTCGCCTGCGTGTCCAGGTGACTGCCCATCAGAACGGGCGCCAGCGAAGCATCCTCGCCCGCCCGTGACGCAAAGATATTTCCCACTTCATCCACTGTGACAATGCAGCCGAGATCCCGCGCCCAGGAAACAAAGAGGTCGCGGCCGGCCTTGTCCTCGTCAGTCAACGCCTGCCGATTGCAGCCGCCACGTTGAGTGATACCGATATCAGCCAGCGCCATCAGACTCGACCAAAGCCGCTCGCCGTTGATGCGCAGCGCCGCAGTCATGCGACAAATTTCCGACGCTCATCGACGTCA
>JBJMWM010000030.1:0-43645 GCA_045810105.1 Steroidobacteraceae bacterium
GCCACCGCCGCTGATGCCGGCCACCGACTTACCGCCACCACTGATACCTTGGGCTGCGTAGCCTCCACCGCTGATTCCTGCGGTAGACAAGCCACCGCCACTGATGCCGGCCACCGACTTACCGCCGCCGCTGATTCCTGCCGTGGTCATGCCGCCGCCGCTGATACCAGCCACGGATTTACCGCCACCACTGATGCCTTGGGCTGCGTAGCCTCCACCGCTGATTCCCGCGGTAGATAAGCCACCTCCACTGATGCCAGCTGCGGACTTGCCTCCACCACTGATGCCTAACACTGCATACCCGCCGCCGCTGATGCCGGCCACTGACTTACCGCCGCCACTAATGCCCTGGGCCGCGTAGCCGCCACCACTAATACCCGCGGTCGCGGCGTGACCCCCTCCGCCGCTGATACCCGAGGCCAGAACCACGCCACGAAAGGACGGCTGCGTGCCAGCAAGCTCTACGGCACTCCCGACCTCGGGCGATACGACACCATTCGACATCAAAGCGGTTAGATCTACGCTGAGTCCGCCAATAGTTGCTTTACCAACCGCTGAATCAACCTTTTGAACATGTCCCGAAAGGAACACGCTAGTAGCGCCGGGCACGTACTGGCCACGTAGTTGAATCGAAGACGCCGTCACACTGCCGTCGGGCTGCGCTACACCGACAACCGCAACCGTGTAACCAACACTGAGGCTCTCGGGCTCACGCACGAACACCTTCTGGCCAAGAACAATAGCGGCGCCGTGTGCGACGTCCACCGCCTCAACAGGGCCAACAACCAACAGTGTCGGCACTTGTCGGGCAACACTAGACATCCCGCCACCGCTAATGCCGGCTTGCGCCGCAGCGGCGGAGGTCATGACGGCGACCGTCAAAGTGACCGAAAACCGATTCTTCATCAAGATCTCCCTAGGCAGCGTCATCACTCTTTTCGGCGAACTGGAGCAAGAACGTCAATTTCCTCCAGCGGAGCCGGTTTTGCGCTGCTGATACCACCCGTTTGAATTCTTTCGACAGGCCGTTCCGCCGTATCATTCGCGGCTGGCTCTTCGAAAAAATAAATCCCCACTCCGTATTTCTTACCGGATGTGTTTTGCTCTGTAGCAGTTAGACGCGTCAGGAACGTGTCTAACTCTGCTAGTAACTCTTGCCCTTTCTCACCCGCGACGGCCAGAAAATTATCCCGCCCCGAGGTGGATAACATCTCGTCAGATACAACCGTGCGCTCGAAATAGATTGGCTCTTCGTCCACGCGCAACAGGTTGTGAACGAAGTTCGCCGTCACCACACCTAAGAATCGGCCCATTCGTTCGATGCGCGTTACATCGGCGCCGCGCGGAACGTAGGCTCGCGACAAACACCTCGCTGTGTTGCTGTCGATGATTTCCACTGAGCCAGCGGCCACCAGCTCATCGAGCAAGGCGTCCTCGTCCACTCCAGGACATGAGAGGGATACGAGCTCGCCAAAACTCCGGCGCGGCGACCCCTGCACCACCTGCAAATCCAAATCCATGGCCAACCCATATGCCCCCGAAAAGCTGGAGTGCGTATGCCAAACGGTTAGGAGGGCAGTGATCTGGTCGAGGCTGACGCCGGCGCGGAGGCTGTGGGGGGCGCCGGCGCGAAGGGCGTCCCGAAGGGCGCTCACGTCGGAGCGCGGTAGGCCGGCGACGGCTGCCAGGCGGGCGTCGGTGGTGGGGCGGCTTTGTTCCTGGAGGCGGGCTTCGAGGGCTTGTATGTAGGCGCGGCGTACGACGCCCGCGATCTCGCCGGCGGAGATTCCGTACTCGAAGGCGACACGCATCAACGGCCGCACGAGGGCGGCGAACACGTTGAGTACGGCTTCTTTTTCCTTGCTCGTTTTGTTCATTTGAAACAATGCTGCGACGCGGCAAAGCAAAGAGCCGCTGCACACGACGCAGCCGCGCGGACTTCCCTTCGCCGGAGCGAGACCAAGACCGAACCTCCCCGAATCCCCAAAAGCGTCAGCAAACGCCGACAGCAAAATGTCTTATGTAACGCAAAGTAGCAGCAAATTGTGACAGTAGCCACACTTTTGCGTGAGCGCGTTGACGACCCGCTCGAACGCGAGGCGAAAGTCGCCCCCCGGGGATTTAACTTATTGAATCAGAAGGCGGTTTTCGCGGCAGTGTAAGCGCCGCAGTGCACCTAGGAACGCGACCTTAGCCCTAAGGCATTAGGGGCTTAGGTCCGCTCGGTTGCGTCGTAGAGACGCCGGTGCTCGAGAATGGCAAAGCGGTCGGTCATGCCGGCGATGTAGTCGGCGACGGCCCGGGCCCGGCCTTCGGGACCGCGTTCCTGCTCAGCGGCGACTGCGATGTCCCGATGCTCAGGTGGCATGAGGCTGACATCGCCGAAGAACGCGTCAAACAATGCTTTCAACACGCGGCGTGCTTTTGAAGTCATGCGTGACACCTTGTAGTGACGATACAGGTGTTCGCGCAGGAACATCATCAGCTCAACATGCTCTTCATGGCCGGTTGCGCTGAGCGCGGCGAGGGGTTTGGGATGCGCGCGGACATCGTCCATTGATTGGGGCCGCGCGGCGTCGAGGTTGGATTGTGTGGTCTGGATGAGGTCAGTGGCGATGTAGTTGATCATGCGGCGCACGACTTCGTGCACGAGGCGCCGTTCCCCGAGACCGGGGTATTGGCCAATGACGCTGTCGTACTGACGCCGGAACAGGCGCACATCCAGCAAATCGCGAATTTCGATCAATTCGGCGCGCAGGCCATCGTCGACGTCGTGATTGTTGTAGGCGATCTCATCGGCGAGATTGGCGATTTGCGCCTCAAGGCCCGGCTGGCGGCGCTGTATGAATCGTTCGCCGATTTCTCCCAGGTCGCGCGCATTACGCACCGAGCAGTGCTTCAGGATGCCTTCACGGCATTCGAATGTCAGATTGAGCCCGCGAAACTCGGCGTAGCGCTCTTCGAGCTCATCGACAACACGCAGTGACTGCAAGTTATGCTCAAACCCACCATACGGGCGCATGCATTCGTTCAAAGCCTCCTGCCCCGCGTGCCCAAACGGCGTGTGACCGAGATCATGTGCCAGGCTGATGGCTTCGGTCAGCGACTCGTTGAGGCGCAACGCCAGCGCCACGGTGCGCGCGATTTGCGCGACCTCGATGGAGTGTGTGATCCGCGTGCGATACAGATCGCCCTCATGGTTCACGAACACCTGGGTTTTGTAGACGAGCCGGCGAAACGCATTCGAATGAATGATGCGGTCGCGATCGCGCTGATATTCGCTGCGAAAGGCGGGGCTGGGCTCCGGGTGGCGACGGCCGCGCGACAGTTCGTCGTGAGCGGCATAGGGCGCTAGAACGTCGCTACTTCGGACTGTAGCGTTCACGGCGTCATCCGAAGTAGGCACTCAAGGTCCGCTGCAGAGCGGCCTCGGGATAATCCGCGGTGACGAATGAGTCTCCGATGGCTCGCAGGAGGACCAATCGCATCCGGCCACTTTGGACTTTCTTGTCGATCTTCATGTGCTCCAGCGCAACACCCGGTGGCACTCCACTGATCCTCACAGGCAGACCGACCCGCTCCAACAATCGGCGCAGCCGCTCCACTTCGTCGGTCCCGAGCAACCCGCATTCCTGCGACATCGCGGCCGCCATCAACAACCCCGCACCGATGGCCTCTCCATGCAGCCACTGCGTGTAGTGCGTAGCCGATTCCACCGCATGGCCAAACGTGTGCCCGAGATTGAGGAGCGCTCGGTCGCCGTGCTCCCGTTCGTCTCGACCTACGATTTGCGCCTTGATCTCGCAGGAGCGTTGGATCACATGGGCGAGCGCGGTGGGATCGGCCGCAAGGAGCGCGTCCATATTCGCCTCGAGCCAATTGTAGAACGGTGCATCGCAGATGAGCCCGTACTTGATGACCTCAGCAAGTCCGGCACGCAGCTCGCGAACTGGGAGTGTCAGGAGCGTCGAGGTGTCGATCAGCACTGCATTGGGTTGATGGAACGCCCCGATCAGGTTTTTGCCGCCAGGGTGGTTAACGCCAGTTTTCCCACCCACTGAGGAGTCCACCTGCGCCAGCAGGGTGGTGGGTACCTGCACGCACGGTACGCCGCGCTGGTAGCACGAAGCCGCAAAGCCAGCCATGTCACCAACCACTCCACCGCCCAAGGCGACCACGGTGCAATCCCTACCGAAACGATTGGCGACCAAAACGTCCAGAATCCGGGACACGGTCGCCAACGTCTTGTGTGCCTCGCCGTCCGGCAGGATGGCTTCGACAACCCGCGCCGCGCCAAGGGAGGCGGCGAGCGACACCATATAGAGCGGGGCGACGGTCGTGTTGCTGACGATCAGAATGTCGCGTGCAGCCACGTGTTGCCGAACGAGTTCCGGCTGCCGCAGGAGGCCCTCCCCGATCAGGATGGGGTAGCTGCGGTCGCCTAGTTCAACCTTCAGGGTATTCACGACGCTCAGCCTAGCGAGCTGGCTGCGCAGCGTCGAGTTCCCGCAGGATATCTTCCGCGACGGTGCGAACCTTGCGGTTGTCGGTATTGACCGTGATATCCGCAATCTCGGTATAGAGCGGCGCCCGCAGCTCCATCAGCTCTGCGAGCTTAACAGCCGGATCCGCCTTGCTTAGCAAGGGGCGGGTTCGCCCTTGCCGCACCCGCTCTACCTGCTGGGCAACAGATGTCTTCAGATACACGACCCGTCCCCGTTCGGCCAGTATTCGCCGATTCTCCGGCAGCAGCACCGCGCCGCCACCCGTGGCCAGCACGATGTGCCTCATTGCGGTGAGTACCTCAAGGGTCTCGTGCTCGCGCTGCCGGAAACCCGCCTCGCCTTCCTTCTCGAATATAAACGGGATGTCCACGCCGGTCCGGCGCTCGATTTCCGTATCGCTGTCGTAGAACGGCAGCCCCAGAAGCCGCGCCAGCTGCTTGCCGACGGCGCTCTTGCCGGAGCCCATCGGGCCGACCAGGATCAGGTTGGATTTTGCGAGCATGGAGCCCGCAGCATACGGCAATCGTCTGGGGCGCGCGGCAACCGGCGCGCTGGCCGGGGGCTGGAAAGCAAGCGGCCGCCCGAAGGCGGCCGCTTAACTTCAGCAGCTGGCAGAGTTGCTAATTGGGATTGGCGCAGGTACCCGCGGTACCGTACGGGCTGATGGGCCCGGGCGGCTGCTTGGTCGGGGAGTTGTAGTCCTCGGCCAGACCGGGCAGCCAGAGGTCACGCGATGTACTGCTTTCCGTACCCGAGACCGTCGCCGTTGCTATCAACCTGACCGCCACCCACTTGGCGTGGTCCTTCGCGTAAACCAGATTAACCGTGGCGTACCCGTCGGCGGCAGTGGTGCCGTTCAGTGTGTCGGTATTGACTATCAAGCCTGGCCAAATCTGCGTGTCGTTGTTGTAGTTGTTGGCGTGGGCAAGGTTACCGTCGTTTTGGGTGTCTTCGGTGACGCAACCATTCAGACCGAACAGTGTGAATACGTTCGCGTCTCCGGCGACCGTCGTCGTCACAGGATCCCAGAACCCGGCAGTCGGTGCACCGAAACCCAATTTGCCCTTCATGTAGCCGAGCGAAACGACCGTGAAGGTTACAGTCACGTTGTTGACGCCGTGGCCCGCCTGATCAGTCGCGCGGACTGAATAGGGCAGCGAGTACTGCGTGGCATCCAGAACGTTGATGGTGTTACCCGTACCGAGATTGAGGAACACAGTCTGTCCGGCGACGGTCAGTTTCGCCGTTCCGGTGATCGCCGTCTGGTTCACGGTAGCGGTGATGACAACTCCGTCCTTTGCGCTGGTGGCGGTGCTGGCCGTGTATACGGTGCGGGCTTGGCCATTCGCATCGGTCACTGCGGACGGAACGGAGAGCGTGCCGCCGGTAACGTCCTGTGTGATGGAGAAGTTAACTGTCTTGTCTTGGACGAGGTTTCCTGCCGCATCGCGCACTGTCGCCGTGAGAGTGCTCTGACCCTGAACAGCTACAGTCGTGGGCGAACCCTGAAGGGCAAGGCTTGCCGGAGTCGTCGCGACGAAGTTCAAGTTCGTCTGCGCGGTCACTCCACCGCCTGTGGCGGTGATCACCGACGGACCCGAGCTCGCGGACTGGAACGTATAAGAGGCCGTGCCGCTGCCATCGGTTACTGTCGAGAAGCTGCTCGGGACTCCGCGCGTGGACACGAAGGTCACAGGCTTGTTGGCCTGCGGAGTCGTGCCCTGCAACCAGGTGACAACCACCGTAGTAGGCGTATTCAACTGAATCTTCGGGGGCGTGGTCACGGTCTTGGAATCAGGCGTCGTGAAGCGGAAATTCTGATCGCTGATGCTGACCGGCGCGGTAGCAGTGAGGCCCGCGCCAGCCGCGGTGATCGTCTCCGCGCCGCTGGCTGTGGGAGTCAGAGTGAAGGTCTTCTGTCCCGTCGAATCGCTCGTATACGTGGCGGGCGTCAGAACGTTGCCCAAGGCCGACGTCAGAGTGACGGTCTGGTTGGCGATGCCATTCCCGGCGGAATCGGTCAGGGCAACAGTGTAAGTCGTCGGAGCGGTGCCCAGCACCAGGCTTCCGGGACCCGTGAGCGTCAGTTTCGTACCGATCACGTTGACCATCACGGTGGCAGTCGCGGTGCCCGCTTTGGCCGTGACCGTGATGGTGCGGTTGGTCGGGTCATTGAAGGGGTCCAGCGTCGCGACGGCGGATCCGCTCGTGTCGGTGGTACCGCGCGTAATCGCTAGCCCGCCCGAGGTCGTCGTAAAGGCGACATTCTGGCCGGTCACGAAGTTGTTGTTAGCGTCACGCACATAAGCCGTGATGGTCGCCTTCTTCGAGCCGTCCGAAGGAATCTGAGGCGAATCGGTCAGAAGGCTGAGAGTCTTTTGGGTGTTGGCAACAGTGACGACCGTCGTTGCGGAAACAGTGCCCGCCGCGGCGGTCACGGTGACGCTCGCGCCCGGCGTAGCGGTACCTACAACCAGCGAACCCTTGGCCGTGCCGGTCGAATCGGTCGTGGCCTGCGTTGCAGTCACATTGCCGCCGTTAGTGGCGGTAAAGCTGATTGTCGCGCCACTGACTACCGCGTTGTTGGCATCCTTTGCAACGACGGTAATTACGGCGCCGCTCGACCCGTCAGACGGGATGCTGGCCGTGTCGGAAGTGACGGCAACGCTGGCTACGGTGCCGCCGCCCGGCGTGGATCCGCCTGAAAAGGCGCTACCACCGCACCCGCCGAGCGCCATCGTAACGATGGCTAAAGCTGCTACAGAGAAAAACTTATGCATGTCCCACCCAGTGTTTTAAAACCAACCGGTCTTCCCACCGATCAGTAAACGTTAACTCCCTCACGAACGATCTTCGGAGTCACAAAGATCAACAGCTCATCCTTGTTGTTGGTCTTGTTCTGCTCTTTGAACAGCGCGCCCAGGACCGGGATGTCGCCCAACAGGGGCACCTTGGTCTGCGCGTCGCGGTGCTCGGTCTCCAGGATGCCGCCGAGGACGACGGTCTGGCCGTCGTTCACGAGCACCTGGGTGGCGATTTCGCGCGTATCAATCGACGGAACGTTCACACCACCGGAGGCGACCGTGATCGTGCCGATGGTGTCCTTCTTGACGTCCAGGTCGAGAATGATCCGGTTGTCCGGGGTGATCTGCGGTGTCACTTTGAGTGACAGCACCGCCTTCTTGAAGGAGATCGTGGTCGCACCGCTCGAGGCCGACTGCTGATACGGGATTTCCGTACCCTGCTCGATGGTGGCTTCCTTCTGGTTCGCCGTGATGACGCGTGGCGAGGAGATAACCTCCGCGCGCGTCTCGGCCTGGGCAGCCGAAAGCTCCAGGTCAACGATGTAGTTGGAGCCGAGAATGCCGAGGGCGAAGCTGCCTGCCGGCGTCGGAACCGGGAGATTCACGTTATAGCGCTGCGGCGCGCCGCCGGTGCCGGTCGGAACGTTCACGGGCCACGACTGGCCGTTCTTGGCCTGGTTGGCCAGAGCCGAAGAGATGGCAGTGTCGGTGGCCTGAGCCGTGCCGCTGGTCGTCCAGATCCCGTTGCCGTTCGCCTGGGCGGTGGTATAGCCGACACGGGCGCCCAGATCGCGCTTGAAGTCGTCATTCACGACCACGATACGAGCTTCGATCAACACCTGGCGCACCGGGATGTCGAGAGTCGCCACGAGGCGGCGAATGTCGGCCAGACGGTCGGCCGTGTCCTGGAGCAACAGGGTGTTGGTACGCTCGTCCACAGCCACGTTGCCGCGGCTGGACAGCAGTGTGCCGCCCTGCGACTTGATCAGGGCCGCCATGTCCTGGGCCTTGGCGTAGTTGACCTGCAGATACTCGGAGCGCAGTGGCGCCAGCTCCTGCAGATCCTTCTTGGCGGCGAGATCCGCCTTCTCACGCGAAGCCAGCTCTTCCTGCGGCGCCACGATGATGACGTTGTCCTGCTTGCGCTTGTCGAGCCCTTTGGTGCGCAGAACGATGTCGAGAGCCTGGTCCCACGGAACGTTCTGCAGACGCAGGGTCACGTTGCCGGTTACCGAGTCGCTGACGACGATGTTCTGGCCACTCGCATCGGCGAGCAGCTGCAGAACGGCGCGGGTCTCGATCTCCTGGAAGTTGAGTGTCAGGCGCTCACCGGTATACGTCGGCTTGTCGTCCTGAGCGGCGGCAGCCTTGTGCTGCGGCTGGATCTCCACGACGTACTGGTCATCGGACTGATAAGCGAGCTGCTCGTAGTCGCCGCCCGCGTTGATGGCCAGCCGGGTCCCGGTGCCGATGCGCGTGGCATCGAACGAGCTGATCGGCGTGCCGAAGTCGCTCGCGTCATAACGGCGCGCAAGGTTCTTGGGCAAGTCGGCGTCGAAATCCACGACGATCTGATTTCCAACCTGGCGCAGGTTGATATGGGTGTGCGGGTCTGTCAGACGCACGAGAATGCGGCCGGCGCCGTCACTGCTGCGGCGGAAGTCGATGCTGCGGATGGCGCGCTGCGCGGCAGAGGCCTGCGCCGCGCGGCTCGGCACGGCGGAAGCCGCGGAGCCGGTGCTCGCCATGGCATTGTTCGCGCCGCCGAGGTTGACGATGATGTTGTTGCCTTCGACGCGGGTGTCATAGGGAACCAGCTTGTCGAGGTTCAGAACCAGGCGTGTGCGGTCCTTCGTTTCGGCCGCGAGAATGGAATCCAACCCCGAGGTGTGAACGTCGATGCGGCGCGCGGGCAGCGCTAGCGTCGTGCCGGGCAGATCAAACGAGATACGCGCCGGGTTGTCGATGGTGAATGACAGAGGCTGCGGGGGCGGCCCGGACAGCCGCATCGTGACCTGCACCTGTTGGCCGGGCAGCGGCTGCACATCGATGGCTTCGAGTTTCGGGGCATCCTGGGCATGTGCCGGTTGACTCGGGAGAGTCCCGAGAACGCCTGCGATCATGAGCCACGCGGCCGTGGCCAGGATCCGACTCATCGGGTTATGACGTTTCATTCGTGAGAGCTCCCTGAAGGACTGGGGCGCATAGCCCGCTGCTAAACTGACTATTCGTTGAGACCCAGCGCCGCGGGGCGCTCCATGTATCCGCCAAGACCGTCCGGAACAATTTCGGTGATAGTGATCTTGGCCGGGGTGATATCGGTGATCTTGCCGTCCGCCTGGCCCATGTAGTTGCCGCCAGAGACGCGATGTACGAGGCCGTCTTTGGTCTGCACGAGGCCGAACATGCGGCCACCGAGCTTCAACGTGCCCACCATCTTCAACGTATCGAGCGAGAACTGTTCGAGGAACTCGCGATTGCGCTTGGAGTCAGGGCGCAGGCCGGCCATGCCGGAGCTGGCACCCGAGCCGCCCGGCAGGAACGGCGAGCGCATCTCGGTAGCGGCATACGCGAAGGTCTCGTAGGGCTTGACCTCCGGTAGCGGCTCGACCCGGCCGCCCGGCTCTTTGCGCGTGTCCTCGATGAAGCGCGTGAGCTCGTCATCGGCACTCGAGCAAGCGCCGAGGCTCACTGAGAGGCCCGCGAGCAACACCCACGCCACGGCGGCGCCGCGGCGAAACTGACTTTTATATGCTGTCATGTTGATCAACCCCCAATTGGGGTCGTTTGCCCTCAGCTACCCGGTCTCGGGTGGTGCGCACCATTCTTGGGTTCGCTCACCACCTCATCCTCATCGAGGTAACGATACGTCTTTGCCGTAAGGTCGAGTGTGAGCTGGTCGTAAGCATCCTTATTAACCGACTTGATCTCGATGTCGTGCAACGTAACGATGCGCGGCAGGGCAGCGATGCCACTGACGAATTCGCCGAACTCGTGATAGCTGCCCGTGAGGCTGATTTTGATGGGCAGCTCCGCATAGAAGTCCCGCTTCTGCTCCGGCTGCGGCTGGAAGAGTTTCTCCTCGAGCCCCGCCGACAGTCCGGTCTGGGAAATATCGACCAACAGGTTGGGCACTTCGGTTTTGCCGGGCAGCTGGCGCAGCAGCGCGCCGAACGAGCGCTCGATATCCTTCAGCTGCTGCTTGTAGATCTCGAGATTCGCCGCCTTGGCATGCTTGTTCTTGAATTCCTGGCGCAGAGTCTGTTCGGTATCCTCGCGGCGTTGCAGCTCGGGGCGCCGGTCGTCCCAGATGAAGACGTAGCCCAGCACGAGAGTCAGCAACACAAAGCACACTCCAACCGCACCGGCGCGCGCGGCCAGTGGCCAGCGACCCGGATCGCGCGGATCGAGCGACCGCAACTCTTCGAGCAGGTTCATCGCGCACCTCGGTTGGCCATGACTTTGGCGCCCGGTTTGCCCTTGCCCCTGCCCCCGCTCCCGCCGTCATCCTGCGAAACGTTGGACACCTGTTGGGCGTACAACGTGAAGTTGGAGCCAGGTCCCTTGTCCTTGGTCGTCTGGACGACCTCCAGCTCGGGGTTGCGCAACCATTCGGACCCGTCGATGTTGCGCATGAACGAGGACACACGGGTGCTCGACTGCGCTACACCGTCAAACTTGAATTTCTTGTCGGTCTGCTTCACGCCGGTGAGATACACACCATCCGGAAGCGTCCGCACGATCTCATCGAACACGTGCACGATCTCGGGCCGCGAGCGCTGCAGCTTCTCGATGATGTCCATGCGCGCGATGAACTTCTGCTTGGAGCTCTCGAGGTCGTTGATTTCCTCGATCTGCTTGTCCAGTTTCTTGATCTCGACGCGCAACTGATCGTTACGGTGCTCCTGCGCATCGATCATGGTGCCGTACATCAGGTAGATGGCGAATGTCACGACGGCGGCCCCGAGCCCCGATATGCCCAGCGCCACGGTAAAAGCGAGTTTCCGCTCTTTGCGCTCGTCTTCGCGCCACGGAAGTAGGTTTATGCGTGGCATGTCAGTCGAAACTCCTCAGTGCGAGCCCACAGGCCGTGAGGAGCGCCGTGGCATCGCGTTGCACGGCCTGCGCCTTGGCGCGGGAAGACAACTTCATCTGGCCGAGCGGATCGCCTTTCTCCGCCGAGATGCCCACGCGGCTGGAGATGACATCGGCCACTCCGGGGATGTTGGCGCAGCCACCGCAGATCACGATCTTCTCGGGCTGCTCGCGGCCGGAGCCGGAGGCCAGATAGAACTGCAGCGAGCGGCTGACTTGCTGTGTCATGTCGTCGATGAACGGATCGAGCACTTCCGACTGGTAGTTGCCCGGCAGACCGCCCTCCTTCTTGGCGCGGCCCGCTTCCTCCATGGATAGGCCGTAGGTGCGCATGATCTCTTCGGTGAGCTGTTGCCCGCCGAACGCGAAATCCCGCGTGTACACGACTTTCAGGTTGCGCAGAACGCTGAACGTGGTGCTGCTCGCTCCGAAGTCCACCACTGCGATCGCGCGATCGATGCCACCGTCGGGCATCTGGTGCGTCATCAGCTTACAGGCGTTCTCCAGGGCGAACGCCTCTACGTCCACGATCTTCGCGGTCAGGCCGGCGGCTTTGACCGCGGCCTGGCGCTGCTCGACGTTCTCGGTGCGAGTGGCAACGAGCAGCACGTCGTTCGTTTCGGGATCCTTCTCCGAAGGGCCCAGTACTTCAAAGTCATAACTGACCTCGTCCATCGGGAAGGGGATGTACTGGTCGGCCTGCATTTCGACCTGGGCTTCCAGGTCGTTGGCGCGCAGCGTGCGCGGCATCTGGATCACCTTGGTGATGGCCGCATCGCCGCTGATCGCAATGGCCACTTCGCCACTTTTCGCGCCCGCGCGCTTCACCGCACGGCGAATCGCTTCGCCGACGGCCTCGGAATCTACGATTGCCTTCTCGTTGATGGCATTTTGCGGCGTGGGCTCCGCCGCATACGCCTCCACCCGGTACTGACCACCCGCCATCGCCAGCTCAATCAGCTTGACTGAGGAGGTGGTGATGTCGAGGCCCAGCAGCGGGCGGTATTTGCGCTGGAAGAGGAACATTATTTTATTTCCTTTTCAGGCACTTATGCCTGAAAGCGCTGACCCCACGTCAAAGCTCTGGCCACTATATAACAGCGCATTGTTAAATAGAACGTGCGGCCCATCACACAAAGGCTGTGTCTGCGGTACGGCACCCCGAGAATTGCTACCGGTCTCACGTATGGAGACCAATCTCATCCGGGGGGTCAACGTTTTGTGCTGCGCCATGTCCAACTATCGTCCAGGAGACGCAACGGCGAATGGGCTACGGATTTGACAGATGTCGCCAGCAGTGGCTGGCGACGAATTGCGAGGATCGGCCGAACCCGTGATCCGACGCGCTTGGTGACCTGCGCGTCAGTGGGTTAACGTTCGAGCCGGCAACCCCGCTGTCGTAGACACTTCTGTCCCGTAGACCGGAGGCTTTGCGTCCCCACCTTTCGGTGAGTTTGCCCTTGAAACGGCCGTTACTATGCATAGCGCCCGTTGGGAGCGCAAGCCAAGAGAGTTGTTTTCTGTGAAATGGAATTACTTTCGGATTATCGGGGCTGTAGCAGCCTGTGTGACATTAATCACACTTCTGGCTGGGTACGCCCTCATCTGTAGTTTTGTGTACCTGGCGCCGACGTTGCCGAGTCCTCAGGCGATGCGTAGCGTTGAGTTCCAAGTGCCTTTACGGGTCTATTCGCGCAACGGCGGGTTGATCGCGCAGATCGGCGAGCAACGCCGTATTCCGGCCACTTACGAGCAGATCCCGGAATTAGTCAAACACGCGTTCCTGGCGGCGGAGGACGACCGGTTCTTCGAACACCATGGCATTGACTACATTGGTGTGGTCCGCGCGGTGCTGGTTGACACAATATCCGGACATAAGACGCAAGGCGCGAGCACCATTACGATGCAGACCGCGCGCAACGTATTCCTCACGCTCGACAAGTCGGTGCGCCGCAAGCTGCAGGAGACGTTCGTCACCTACGAGATGGAGCACGAGTTCAGCAAGGAGGAGATCCTCGGACTCTATTTGAATGTCATCTTCCTGGGGCAGCGCGCTTACGGGGTGACGGCTGCCGCGGAGACGTACTTCGGAAAATCGCTGGACGAGCTGTCGGTGGCCGAAGCAGCCACCATTGCGGGACTTCCGAAGGCGCCGTCCCAATACAATCCCATCGTCAACCCGCAGCTTGCGACCGGACGACGCAGCTACGTCCTGCGCCGGATGCTCGATGTGGGCTTCATCGATGCCGCGACCGCGGAGGCTGCCAACAAGGAGCCCATGCAGGCGCGCGCGCATGGTCCGTTGTTCGATGTTGAAGCGCCGTACATTGCCGAGATGGCCCGGCTGCAGGTGCGTCAACAGTTTGGAATCGCGGCCGAGAGCGCCGGCTACAAGGTGTACACGACGATCGACGGGCGGCTGCAGGCCGCGGCCAATCGTGCCGTGCGCATCGGCCTCATCGAATACGATCGGCGCCACGGTTTTCGGGGGCCCGTCGGACACGTCAACCTGGCGCCCGAGGGACGCCCAGACCAGTTGGACAACCAGGTCGACGAGTACTCGACTGTGGGTATTCTGTCCCCTGCGGTTGTTGTGTCAGTGGCGGAGAAAGCGGCGCGCGTGTATGTGAAGACCCGCGGGTTTGCGCAGATCGATTGGGATGGCATGTCCTGGGCGCGCAAGGCAGCCGCCGGCGGCGGGGCGCTGGGCCCGCCTCCAAAGACAGCGAGTGATGTTGTCGCGAAGGGCGATGTTGTCTATGTGGTCGCCAACAGCAACGGCGTGGCGCAGCTCGGGCAGGTGCCCGAGGCACAGAGCGCGCTCGTGTCGCTCGACCCCGAGGATGGCGGCATATCGGCGCTCGTGGGCGGGTTTGACTACTTCACGAACAAATACAACCGGGTGATCCAGGCGCGCCGCCTGCCGGGGTCGGGATTCAAGCCGTTCCTGTATTCGGCCGCGCTGGAGAATGGCTTCACACCCGCCAGTGTGTTGCTCGATGCGCCAGTAGTCATGGAAGGCGATGGCATCGAACAGTCCTGGCGGCCGGAGAACTCGCATGGTGACTTCAGCGGGCCCACGCGTTTGCGCGAAGCGCTGGTGCATTCACGGAACCTGGTTTCGATTCGATTGTTGCGGGAACTTGGCACGCCGTACACGATCGACTATGTAACGCGCTTCGGCTTCGACAAGCGCGCGTTGCCTCAGAATCTGACGCTGGCACTCGGCACGGTGCAGGCTACGCCGCTGGAGGTTGCGACGGGTTACGCAGTGTTCGCTAACGATGGCTTCCGCGTCATGCCGTATTTCATAGACCGTATTGAGAATGGAGCCGGGCAGGTCGTCTGGCAGGCAAAGCCGCGCGTAGCTTGCGAAGCCTGCGAGCGCCCGGTAGATCTGGGAGACCTGGTGCTCACGGGCAATGCGCAGGAAAATCTGCAGAACGCGGATACTCTGCGCGGAGGCCAGGGTCCTTTGCCGCCGGAGCAGATCGCGGAGCGTGTGATCAGCCCTCAAAATGCGTATTTGATGACCGATATGATGGCCGATGTGATCAAGCGGGGAACGGGTGTCCGCGCTCGATCACTGGGGCGCGGCGATATTGCGGGCAAGACCGGCACGACCAACGAGGCCAAGGACACGTGGTTCAACGGGTTCACACCCAACCTCGTCGCTACGGTCTGGGTCGGATATGACCAGGAGCGGCCGCTGGGCGGCGGAGAAGAAGGGTCCAAGACCGCACTGCCGATCTGGATTCATTTCATGCGCGAAGCATTGAAAGGCGTGCCGGACAAACGCCGTCCGATGCCTGAAGGGTTGGTGCAGCTGCGGGTATCGTCACGGACAGGTGCCCTGGTGGGCGCCGAGAACCCGGACGGCTTCATGGAAACATTCATGGCGGACCACCTGCCTGGCGGCAACGAGGAGGGAGGTTCGGTGGCGCAGGGCGCCGAAGGAGGGGCGCAGAGCTCAGAGCCTATCTTCTGACAACCCTGGTCCGTTGGAAAAACCGGCCACGGCCGTTTTTCGGACAGCAGCTCCGTTGCCGCGGGCAAAAGGCGCGACTTTTGCCCGCTGTGCCGTGAGGTGCCATGCGTGGTCAGCCCGACAGTCGATAACAGGCGCGGATGGTCCCGAACGATGAGCAGACGCAATCCTACGAGATCGGACAACTTGCGGCGCGCGCTGGCTCAGGAAGCGGCGCGGATCATGGCGGAGCACGGTATTCGGGACTTTCTGATCGCGAAGCGCAAGGCGGCCGAGCGCATGGGCCTCACGGACGTCGCAGCGGTGCTGCCCAGAAATGTCGAGATCGAAGATGCGCTGGCCGAGTACCAGCGCCTGTTTGGCGGCGAGTCGCATGTCGAGTCACTGAATGCTCAGCGCCGCGCGGCGCTCAATGCCATGTTATATCTGCATGAATTCGAGCCCCGCCTGGTGGGTGCCGTGTTGAGTGGCACGGCCACCGAGCACTCTGATGTGCAGTTGCATCTGTTCACCGACCGGGCCGAATCGGTCACGATCAAACTGATGGACGAGGGAATTGCGCACGAGGTGACGGAGAAGCGGGTGCGCATGAGCGCCGAGCGGGTGTTGGCCTACCCGGGTGTGCGCTTCGAGCTCGATGGGCAGTCCATCGAGGCTACGGTGTTTCCAACGGATGGCATTCGGCAGGCGCCGGTGAGCCCGGTTGACGGGCGGCCGATGCGCCGCGCCAACAAATTGGAGGTGGAGGCGCTGCTCGACAGCTAACGATGGACCGGAGTACCGGCGGGCGTTCCCAGCGAGCCTCTAGTTGTGGCCGCGCAGGTCGGGCGCTTTTTCGATCCGCTTGGTGATATCGACGTACTCGCGGCGCGTGTGGCCTGTGTACAGCTGGCGGGGACGTCCAATGCGCATCGCAGGATCGGAGATCATCTCCTGCCAGTGCGCCACCCAGCCCACGGTGCGCGCGATCGCAAACATCACGGTAAACATGGAGCGCGGGATGCCGATCGCGCTGTAGATCATGCCCGAATAGAAGTCCACGTTCGGGTAGAGCTTGCGCGAGACGAAGTATTCGTCCTTAAGGGCGATCTCCTCCAGGCGCAGTGCGAGCTCAAACAGCGGGTTGTCGGAGCGGCCGAGCTTCGCGAGCACCTTGTGGCACATCTCGCGAATGATCTTGGCGCGGGGGTCGAAGTTCTTGTACACGCGGTGCCCGAAGCCCATCAGGCGGAAGTGGCTGGACTTGTCCTTGGCCATCGCGAGGTACTTCGGAATGTTCTCCACCGTTCCGATCTGCTCGAGCATGGCCAGCACGGCCTCATTCGCTCCGCCGTGAGCGGGACCCCACAGGGCCGACACGCCGGCGGAAACGGCTGCGTATGGATTGGCGCCGGTGCTTCCCGCCAGGCGCACAGTGGACGTGCTGGCGTTCTGCTCGTGGTCCGCGTGCAGGATGAACAGCAGATCGAGGGCTTCTGCCGCGATCGGATCAACCTGATAGGGCTCGCAGGGCACTGCAAACAACATATGCAGCAGGTTGCTGCAGTAGTCCAGGTTGTTTTGCGGGTAGATGAACGGCTGACCGAGTGAATGCTTGTGGGCCGCGGCCGCAATCGTCGGGATCTTGGCAATGATGCGGTGAGCGAAGATCTCACGATGCCGCGGGTTATAGATGTCCATCGTGTCGTGATAGAACGCCGACATCGATGCGATCACCGCGGACACCATCGCCATTGGATGGGCGTTGTGGTGAAAGCCGTTGAAGAAGCGCAGCAGGGTTTCATTGATCATCGTGTGATGACGGATGTTGCCGCTGAATTCTTCGAGCTGCTTGTGGCTGGGCAGCTCGCCCAGCAACAGCAGGTAGCCCACTTCCATGAACGAGCTCTTCTCGGCGAGCTGCTCGACCGGGTAGCCGCGGTACAGCAGCATGCCCGCATCGCCGTCGATGTAGGTGATCTTGCTGTCGGTGGCGGCCGTCATGCCGAAGCCCGGGTCGTAAGTGAAGACGCCCAGATCCTTGTTGATCGCTGAGACGTCCACGACGGCGGGCCCGATCGTGCCGCTGCGGACGGGCAGCTGCGCCTTGCGCTCCGTGGCGCGATCGACGAGCTCGAACTTTTTCTCGGTCATGCGGTAAAACACCCACGAAAATTGAGCTTTGTGCGCTCGTTGCGAGCCACACAGCATCGAGCGCAGTGCTCAATATCTGCGGGCCCGGTAATCAGTTCCTGATAAGCCCCCGCGGCGGGTCGACACGCGGATCGAGCGCAGGGGACCTGCGAGAAATACAGTGTCCGCCGCTTGAAATCAAGGTGCCAGACGGGAGAGACGGCTTCTCATGCGCTGCGCGCAACTTCCCAGCGGGTTGCGGAGGACCGCAACCCGCGAAGCATAGCGGCGCGAGGCGCGCCGGGAAAAATGGCGCTATTCGACGACTTTCAGGGGATCGCCTGCCTTGGGCTCGCGGTGCGGATACAGACCGTTCAGCAATTCGAACTGTTCTTTCTTGAATTTTTCATCGGGCATCTGCTTGACGTAATCATCGATTTTGGTCGCCGCGGTCGAGGTGACGATCTTCAGCCGATAGGGCTGCGCCAGTGGGTATTCCGATGGCTTGAGATGGCGCATGGTCTGGATGCTGCTCATGAAGATGCCGTCATCGATCGGTACACCGCTGGCGCTCGAGCGGCTTGCGCCTCCGATGAGGAACACGCTCTTGTCCCGATAGAGCGCTGCCCAGCGAACCGGGCCTTCGCCCCCATCCAGAGGCGAGCCTGATCGCGTGATAAACGCGTAGCCTTCCATGCCATCAACCGACAGATCGGCGCCGTGCGCAAACGCGCCGCCCTTCAACTTTGCGAGCAAATACTCGCGTGGCGACTGTTTCTCCGGCCGCTTCTCGATGGTGATCTGCATGAGCGCATCTTTCTTCTTCGTGTAGACGAGCAGCCGCTCACGCAGGTTGTGAACTGTCCAACCTCGTGGGAATGCAACTGTCAGGCTCATGCCGTCATGATAGAAGCGGTTATCCCGGACGATGCCCTGCTCACGGCTCGAGCCGTACGGCAGCCCATTGATCGCGCTCAAATACTCTGCACGGTTGTCGATCCAGCCGCCCGGTGGCGCTGTGGTGATGTGTGCGGCGCTCTGTGCAGCCTGGATCGCGCGCGCATCGGGCGGCGGGTGATCTGAGAAAACGCCGTGATAAATGTTGGGTTCGCGCTCTTCCTCCTTGGCGCGTTGCAATTCGAAGGCTTCCTGGCTCTTGAGGACTTTGAAGAGTGTGGCCATGGCCTCGGGCCGATAGCCTGCCTTAGTGGCGTATTCGAGGCCGAGGCGATCAGCTTCCATTTCGTTCTCGCGGCCGTAGCCCTGCATCCACGCGGTCGCGCCGATATTGGCCATTTCCGCGATGGCCCCTGATCCACTCGCAATTGCGGCGGCGACGGCACCTACGGACATCAACACGTCGCGTGTCTGTGTCCTGGCCGGATGGCGTGCGACGTCGTGCCCTATCTCGTGCCCAAGCACCGATGCAAGCTCTGCTTCGGAATTGAGGTAGTTCATCAGGCCACGATGGATGTACACGTATCCGCCGCCTGGCGTGAACGCGTTCACCTCATCGTCGTCGAGAACGAAGAACCTGAAGCTCCAGTTTGCGATCGGTGTTTGCGCGGCGACTTTCGCGCCGACCCGCTGGACGTAGTCCTGGACCGCCTGGTCCTCGTAGAGACCGTAGAACTGGATGATCTGGAGATGTACGCGCTTCGCCTGTTCCTGCTCGCCCTTGACGGAAGTGAAGACGACGTTATGCCCCCCGGTTGCGGGGTTCGTCGCGCAGGCTGCGGCGGTAAGAACGGTAGCAGCAGCGATCGCTGCTAAGAGGAACTTGCGGACCATGCTGCGCAGGCATCGCCTGCTCACTGGCGACTCCTAATGGTCCGCAAGTCTAGAGGTGATTACTTCGCAGCGCTGCCCGCGGCGGCAGCGTATTTCTTGCGGAACTTGTCGACGCGGCCAGCCGTGTCAACGATCTTCTGCTTGCCGGTATAGAACGGATGGCAGTTCGAGCACACCTCGACCTGCAGATCGTGTCCGAGGGTCGAGCTGGTCTTGAACGAATTGCCGCACGTGCAATTGACCGTGATCTCTTTGTATTCGGGATGGCCTGAGGCTTTCATGAGTCACCACTGAAGGACGCCGGCCCCTGTCTATGGCGGCGCCCGATTCAGAATTAAAGGGCGCGGGAGTGTAGCGGCATGAGGCCGGCTGCTCAAGCCTCAGACGCATCCTCGGACGAGGAGCTCGGACGTGTGCACGGCAGCAAGCCTCGCGGCGTCCGAGATTGCGTTTCCTTATCCACAGAACCTGTGGATAAGTCTGTGGACTGCTTGCCCCATGAAGGCGCCAAATCCCGGCCATATTGCATATTTGTGACCTTGGTGAAAAAATGACCAGGGTATTTCGGGCTTCTTTATCAATGACTTACGACTACATCATTGGGCAACATCGCTGGTTTTGCTCGTAATGTACTCATTTGCCGACTTGGCCCCCCCGACCTGTGTATAAAGCCGGCGCCATGCCTCCCGGATCGGGCTAAACCGCGATTGACAATCCAAAAGCCCCGGTCGTTTGTGGGGTTTCAGCAAGGAAGCTAAGCAGCATTTCGTTGAGAAAGCGCAACCCGGTCATGGTCGGAAGCAGACGTGTTCCCTGGACAATCAGCAGCTTCCGGCTTATGAGGGCGTCCACCTTGGGGGCGATCTGCTCCCACTGGACACCGGTGCGTTCGACGAAGTTGCTGATCTCGAATCCCTCCACGAGGCGCAGCGCATTCAACATGAATTCGAATGGCAGGTCAGCGGCGGGAACGTTTTTACGGGTGAGCGCTGCGGCGGACGTGGTCGCGAGATAACGCCGGGGCTCGCGAGGCTGCACCGTTCTCACGATGGTGTCTGGTACGAACGTCAACTTGCCATGCGCTCCGGCTCCAACACCGAGGTAGTCGCCAAAGTTCCAGTAGTTCAGGTTATGCCGGCACTGCCGGCCAGGCCGTGCATAGCCTGACACTTCGTATTGAGCAAAGCCTTCGGCTGCCAGACGCTCGCCACAGGCGGCCAACATGTCGGCAGCGATGTCATCGGTGGGCAGCTGCGGGGGCTGTGCGGCAAACACGGTTCCTGCCTCGAGTGTCAGCTGATAGTGAGACAGATGCGTTGGCGCGAGCGCAATCGCGGCCTCCACGTCCTGGAGTGCCTCGGCGGCGTCCTGACCGGGCAAGGCGTACATGAGATCGAGATTGAAGTTCTCGATGCCAGCAGTGTGCAACTCTTCAGCAGCCCGGCGGGTCTCCTGTGGTGAGTGTATCCGGCCGAGTGTTTCGAGCCGCTGTGCGTTGAAGCTCTGCGCGCCGAGTGAAACGCGGTTCACTCCCGCGGCGCGGTATTCAGCGAATTTTCCACGCTCGATAGTTCCGGGATTGGCTTCCATCGTGACTTCGGCATCCGGAGCGACTGTCAGATGTTTGCGTGTGGCCTCGAGCACGCGGGCGATTGCGTTGGGGGAAAAGAGGCTGGGGGTGCCGCCTCCCATGAAGATGCTGATGATTTCCCGGCCGTTGACGTCGGCGGATTGGCTCTGGATATCGCGCTCGAGGGCGTCGATGTAGCGCTCTTCCGCCAGCTCTCCGTGAAGAGTGTAGGAATTGAAATCGCAATAGGGGCATTTCCGCACGCACCACGGGAAGTGCAAGTAGAGCGAGAGGGGTGGGTGAGGGAGCGATGGCATGGCTACTTTGGGCGGTTCTGCAGTTGCGTCACCAGGGCACGTAGGGCTTGCCCTCGGTGACTCAGGGAGTTCTTCTCCTGCGGATCGAACTCGGCGGCGGTCCGATCGAAACCCCGAGGAACGAATATGGGGTCATACCCGAAGCCTCCCAAGCCCCTGGGGGTACTGATCAGCGTACCCTCCCAGGTGCCGCTTGCAAGTATGGGCTTGATATCTGTGGCGCTGGTGACGAAGGCGATTACGCACTGGTATCGCGCAGTACGCTGCTGCGCGGGGACATCGCGCATCTCGTCGAGCATTTTGCGCAGGTTGGCCTGGTCGGTGGCGCCCTCGCCTGCGTAACGTGCTGAGTAGATGCCCGGGCGTCCGCCCAAGGCGTCTACTTCAATTCCTGAGTCATCGGCAAGCGCCGAGAGCTTTGTGGCCGCCGCGGCGTAGCGCGCCTTCAGCAGTGCATTCTCCGCAAACGTCTTCCCTGTTTCCGGCGGAGTTTCGACAGCGAGAGTGCTTTGCGCTACCAAGTCAAAGCCGAACGGTGCAAGAAGGGAGCTCAGCTCGCGGAGCTTGCCGCTGTTGCCGCTTGCGAGGACTACGCGCACGCCGACTGAAGGGTTTGCGCCTGCAGTGCGAACAGGCGGCCTATGCCGGACGCCGCGAGGTTTAGCAGCGCGTCGAGCTCATGGCGCCGAAACGCGTGTCCTTCCGCGGTGCCCTGGATTTCGATGAAGCCGCCGCCGTTGTTCATGACGACGTTCATGTCTGTCTCTGCGTTGGAGTCTTCAGCGTAGTCCAGGTCCAACACGGGCGTCCCGGCGAATATGCCGACGGACACTGCGGCGACCTGGCCATGGAGCGGACTGGCTGGAATGGCCTTGCGTGCCAAGAGTTGGTCGCATGCGTCGGCCAGGGCCACGTATCCGCCCGTGATTGCCGCGGTCCGCGTGCCGCCGTCGGCCTGGAGCACGTCGCAGTCGATTGTAACTGTGCGGTCGCCGAGTGCCTTCAGGTCAGTCACCGCACGCAGAGAGCGGCCAATCAGCCGCTGGATCTCCTGTGTGCGGCCACTTTGTTTACCCTTGGCGGCTTCGCGCGGTGATCGGGTGTGCGTCGAGCCGGGTAACATCCCGTATTCCGCGGTAACCCATCCCTGTCCTTTGCCACGCAAGAATGAGGGCACGGTATCTTCGACGCTCGCGGTACAAAGAACGTGTGTGTCACCAAACTGCACCAGCACAGAGCCGCCGGCGTGTTTGGTAAAGCGCCGCGTAAATGTCACGGGCCGCAATTCATCGGGTGCGCGCTTGCTCGGCCTGCTAACAGTCATTTTTCGCCAATCCATCGCAGGGCGGCAGCCGACGTGTTGTCGCTCGCAGCACCGGTTCGAATTACCGCGCGCTCGGCGAGATCCCTGAGCGTCTCGCGCAACGGCGTGCCCGGGGCGCCAAGCTCACTCGCAATTTCGGTGTCGCGTACGCCGGCCCACATACCATCGGTGCAGACGAACAGCACGTCATTGGGTTCCAGCGGTCGGCGCTTGGCCAATGTCATATCAGGCAGAATGGGATCTCCTCCCAGGCAACATTCGACGAAATTGCGCATCGGGTGAACCTGCGCCTGGTCGGCAGTAATCAACCCTTCGCGCAACAGTAGCTCAACATGGCTGTGATCCCGTGTCCGGGACACAACGGCGCCCTCTCTGAGGTGGTACAAACGACTGTCGCCGACATGCGCCCACCAGGTTGCGCCTTGTTGCACGACACATACGGCGCAAGTCGCTCGGGGCCTATGCTCGATGGACAGGTGCGCGCCGAGCTTCACGACCTCCTCATGGGCGCGGCCCAGTGTCAGGTGCAGGAAGCCCATGGGGTCGAAGAGCGGTTGCGGGGTGTGCCAGAAGGCTTCGAGAATAACCTGCTGCGTTACCTCGGCCGCCTTGGCCCCGTTCGCGTGGCCTCCCATGCCGTCGACGACCACGAGCAATGCGGAGTGCTCGGCCACTGCAGCCGAGACTCTGTCCTGGTTCTCCTCGCGTCCGCCCAGGAGAGTGATATCGGCGTAGTCCACCCGCAAGAAGAATTCCGTACTTCTGTTAGACTTGATCTTGCTTTATATCACCCCGCAGCAAACGAGCGTAGTTTCCGCTCCGCCTTGACAACTATAGCCAGCATGACCGGGTTCGCGCGCCGCGAGGTATCGGGGCAGTGGGGAACCCTCGTCTGCGAGATTCGCAGCGTCAATCACCGCTTCCTGGAGGCCGGCTTTCGGCTGCCCGATGAGCTCCGCCAGACAGAATCCGAGCTGCGCCAGCGGCTTGCGAAGGAGATCAAGCGGGGCAAGGTGGACTGCTCTATGTCATATCGGCGGCTGCAGGGCGCCGATGGTGCTCTCGAGGTGGATACGCAGGCGCTCGAGCGGCTGACGGCGCGAGTACGGGACATCGTCCGGGTGCTCCCGGACCTATATACGGTAAATGTCCTGGACGTTCTGCGGTGGCCGGGTGTGCTTCGTGACGACTCCCACGTGGGCGATGAATTGCTGGTGGCTGCCCGTGGGGTGTTCGGGGCGACGGTCGAGGATTTGGTGGCGGCGCGTGCGCGCGAGGGTGTCCGGCTGCGGGAGTTGCTCGAGGTGCGGTGCACTGCGTTGGAGGCATTGGTTGCGCAGGTGCGCGCCCGGCTTCCGGAAGTGCACGTGCGGGTGCGTGCCAAGCTGAACGAGCGGCTGGCCGACTTGCAGGTGAATGTCGATCATGATCGGTTGGAGCAGGAGCTGGCGTTGCTGGTGCAGCGGCTGGATGTCGACGAGGAGCTCGATCGGTTGGCAGGTCACATTGTTGAGATCCGGCGCGTGATCGGCGGGAATGAGCCTGCGGGGCGGCGCCTGGACTTTCTGATGCAGGAGCTCAACCGGGAAGCCAACACGTTGTCCTCCAAGTCGCAGGATCTCGAGACGACGCGCAGTGCGGTGGATATGAAGGTGATCATTGAGCAGATGAGGGAGCAGGTGCAGAACATCGAGTGATGTTGTCGGTCACCTCGAGAAGGCGATCGAGGATGTAGTCCTGCAACGCGCCTGCGGCGATGCATTCGATCCCCGGGCGGCGCCCGCCGCCCGTGCTACTTGAGGCGCTTATTGTCGAAGGCCACAACTTGTGCCTCTTTAGCACCTGTTGGCCACCGAACGGCCATGAGCGGCTTGGTGCTACCGTTCGCTATCTGCTCGACCAATGCCTTGACTGCAGAGTACGCCGGTTCGTCACGGAACATGGCATACCACGAGATAACGCCATCCCTTTCTTCAGAGACGTGGAACACGTAGCCACCGCCATGTGCGACGAGCGCGGACGTTCCGCTGTAAAGCACCAGCACTTCGGTGTTGCCCTTGGGATTTGCAAGCTCGATTCTGTAGTGGAGCGTGCTAGGACCTTTTTCCCAGGGGTTGTAGTGCACCGTTGCTACGGTATCACCCACTGTAAAGGTCTCGAGCGCACAGTCGGCAGAAGGCGCGTCATATTTCAGGTGGAAGGCGGCTTCGCCCTGTGCTTCGAGCTCGCCAGCGACGACCATCAGCGCAAGGGAATCAAACCGCTGCCGTGATTTGCCCTTTTCGGTCGGGTGTGACTCGCAGGTCTTCGGCGAGATCGTGGTTGCTTCCGCGGCGTGAGAGCTCAGGGCATTCGAGCAGAAGGCCAGGAGAACGAGCGTGGCCAAACGAGAAAACAGGCCAGAAGACAGGTGAGACACGTTCATGATCACTCCGTTGAATCACTCATCTTACTATCACGCAGCAGGCGGATCGCCGGATTCCGATCCTTTCGTGCCCTTGTCCTCGCGTGCCTCTTCGATACCTTGCTGCGGGGGGTTCACGATTGGCACGCCGCCTATGCCCAGAACTAAAATCATGGCACTGGCGATGAATTGGGCGCCTGTTGAATTACGTTTAGCCCAACGGATGCTGCCGGCGGCGGCGAACAGCGCGACCACGGCTGCGAGGATGATGACCATCGCACGGATCGGCATGCTCATTAAGTTGCCTGTCGCGGTTTCGCGTGAATGTCTGCACAGCCTTTGGGGTCGGATCAGGCCGAGTTCAAGTGGAAGCATGGGCCACGGCCGACTGGGACGCACAGGTCCACTCGATCCGGGATGAGTGTGCGGATCGGCCGCGAAATTGGCTTGACTTGGCGGCACAAAGATCGCAGCGTCTGCCCAATAATAGGATCCGGTGACTGGGGGTAAACCGACTCATGGCAACGGCGCAGTTGGGCATTGTAGAACCGAAGGAGTGGCTGTCGCGTACGAGCCTGCTGTTGTCGCGAACCCGCAGCCCGACCTTGGTCAGGGTGGACAAGGCGTATGCCGCCTATTTCAGCGTCAGGTCCGAAGCAAACAAGCTGACATTGCACCAGGCTCTGAATGACTACCTGATCGAGAAGGGCAGGCACTGGGAAAAGGTCGATCGCGACAAGCGCAGCGGCGGCCTGATGGCGTACCTGCACAATATTACGCGTCCGGAGACGCTAGCTACGAATGTCCTCGCGAAGCGAATACCCGAGTCGCGCCACGGCCTGCTTTACTTGTGGCAAAACGCCGAGGTCAAAACGCAATGGGCGAAGATCGCGCTCGAAGGCGCGTTGAGCATCGGCAGCTCGACGACAGGCCTGCTTCAGGCAAGTAACTATAACCCTGGAGAAAAGCTGCAGGGACTGGGCATCATCGCCAACAATTCGGCCGGCGACACGGCGGCGACGGTGCTTGGTAAAGGCGCGCCGGTCGCCGGCAACCTGGCGTTCGGTCCGCAGGGCGAAGGAGTCGCCAACCGGGGTCCGAGTCCCGAAATGCGTGCTCCGATCATCAAGCTCGGGGACCTGCCGAACGATCCGACGGTCATCCAGCGGGCGAAGCGTTTTTTTGGCGACAAGTTCGATACTGTTTACGCGCTCATCAGCGCGAAGATCAAGGAGATCGTCCAGGAGCTCGCTCTGAAGTTCATGCGCGGCGGCTTCATCGGCACCCTCGGCGGGTTGGTCGTGCAGTTGGTCAACTTCGTGCTCGGCAAAATTCTCGCGCATGCGGCGCCCTTCGTCGGAAATGCGATCGTCATCACGCAGGGTATCTGTCAGGCGATCATTGCCGCCAAGGACCGGATAAGCGCCTATCAGCAGCGCGGCATGTTCGTCATTGCGCCCGGGCATCCCGCCCAGATCGGCAAGGCGATCGAGACTCAGATGAACTGGGCGATCGGTAAGGGTATCTACAATGCCGCCAAGGGAGCTGCCTACCTCGGCTGCAACCTCGCCAGCTTCGGCGCCAGCGCGCTCATCGATGTCATCGCCGCCTCCATAGAATTCGTCTGGAAATTCCTGACGCGATTTTTCGAAGGCCGTTGGATGAGCGAGTGGATCATCAGTGTCAGGGAGCGCACCCGCAATCGCAGTGACTGGAAGGAAGACCCCAAGGACGGTGTCCGGCGACCGCGCCTCGTTTACGACGATGAGGCCTTCAGGTCCCTGTTCGAGCAGGGCTGCCGGGCCAGTGTTTGCGTACCCATGATGACACTGAACTCGGGCATTTCCGGCGATCTCATGATGTTCATGAAGATGTTCGACGATACTGGCGGGATTCTCGGCCAAGGCACCGGCCAGAGCTCGGGCGGAAACAAGCCGTCGGCCGGGGCGCAGAAACAATTCGACGCGGCCTCGGGTTACTGGACGCAGCTGAAGGAATGGGGCCGGAACTACCTGGAGGGCACGGGGTTCACCTTCACGTCGACCGACCCGGTTGCGAGGGGTCTCATGTGGCACGCCATCAAGCATCACCAGGGCGGACCCATGTCGACAGGCGATAAAGTGCTGACGTTTATCGCCGGCGCTTGAGGCCGACGCGGAACGCTGACAACGCAGCTGCGCTCCGCCAATACCGAGCGAGCAGTGCCGGGCAACCCGGTTGGAGTCAGCGTTCGCGGCGACGGGACGTTGGCTTTGCCATGCAAACCGTGCGGGCCCGTGGCGAGTTCTTAGCTTTGCCATGCAAACCGTGCGGGCCCGCGGCGAGGCCTAGCTTTGCCGTGATCTTGGTGGTTGCTGCGTTGCAGCAGCAGTTGGCTGTACATTTGTTGCTGCGTGTGTACTTCGCGCCGCTTACAACATTGAACCTTGAGAGTTCGGCTCTCGCCGAGCGCGCGGACCATGCAGCAACAGAGCGTTCGCGCGAATCCTGAGTGGCGCAATTCCTGGGCACGATGTGTGCTACTGCGACAGTGCGGCCGAAGTTACTATGTCGGGCCCCACATGGACGGGTCTTGCACAAATGACTCACGCCGCGAGGGTATGAATAACACTGACGGCAGCAATTCCGTTGTCGTGCGCCTCATCGAGGATGAAGCGGCATTCCAATTGTTGGAGAAACCGTGGTCGGAGCTGGCCGCCGCTGCCGGTGCGCGCCCGTTCCAGGACTTCTACTGGGCGAACGCTTGGATTCAGACGATCGGTCGATCGTCTGGCCGCAAGCTTCGCGTAGCAACAGCATGGGCCGGTTCGAGGTTACTGGCCGTCCTTCCGCTCGTGCGCAGACGCTATATGGGCGCTCGCCTTCTCGAGTGGATTGCTGCAGGGATCACGGACTATTGCGATGCGCTCGTTGACCCGAGCAGCGACGCGACTTTCCTGCTTCTGACTCTCTGGGCTGCCGTGATGGCGCGTGGCGATTGCGACGTCGTTCGCCTGGGCCAGGTGCGGAGTGACGCAACGGTCAGCCGGCTATTTGAGGCGGCCAAGTTGGATCCCTGGGTGGAAACTCGCGAGCAGACCTGCTTTGTACCTATTCGCTGGCGCAGTGGCGAGGAATGGCTCAACGAGCAAAGCGCGCACGCACGTAAGCAGTCGAAGTACGATCTGCGGCATCTGGCAAAAGCAGGGTTCCAGTACTACGTCTGGAAGTCCCCGGATGCGTACGAGCCCTTGCTCGAAGCCATCATCGCGCAAAAGACCGCCTGGATGGCGAGCAAAGGACTCGGCAGTTTCATGGGTCATCCGGATGCGCCGCAGTTCCTGCGCAAGTACGTGGCGGCGGTGGCCGAGCGGGGTATTCTTCATTTGAGCGGGTTCCGCTCGAACAAGGGATTTGCTGCCTGCCACCTGGGGTTCTATCAGAACGGTGTACTGTATGGCTACATGCCGACGTATGATCCGGCGTGGGCATCGTATTCACCCGGATCAGCGATTCGCGATGCATTCATCATGTGGGCCTGCGATCACGGCGCCCGGAGTGTCGATCTATTACGCGGTGTTGATAGCTACAAACTCCGGTATCAACCTGGGGCCGAATCGCTGCAAACACTGCTGATCCCGCACGGGGCCATCGGCAAGGCATGCGTATCGGCGTACCGTCACTTCCTGCAGCCGCGCCGCCATCAAAGACAGGCGTGTCGGAATACCGTCACTTCTTGCAGCCGCGCCGCCATCCAAGGAATGCATGTCGGCATACAGTTACCTCCTGCAGCCACACCGTCATCAAAAGATGTCTGATTGCAGTCCGCTGAGCGGCAGGCCCAGCTGACGCCGCTGCAGAAAGCGTCGGACTGCGGGATCTCGCTCGAGTCCGATCGCAATTTCGTACGCGCGGCGAGCCTCGTCGTAGGCGCCTGTCTTTGTCAGCAGTTCGGCACGTGCAGCCCAGTAGGGTTGGTACTCGGTGAGGCGAACGTCCGCGGCTACGCCTTCGATCGCCTCAAGAGCGGCCCGGGCACCGTTGGTTTCCGCAAGGGCCAGGGCGCGATTGATGGCGACTACCGGTGAGCCGGACAGCCCCCAGAGCGCATCATATAACTGCAACACGGCGTGCCAGTTGGAGTGACCCGTGCGGCGGCGATGGACGTGGGCCGACTGTAACGCGGCTTCAAGTTGGTAGCGCCCAATGCTGCCAAGGGCGCTAGCGCGCAGAAGCAACTCTTCGGCAACGCCGATCATCTCTGCATCCCAAAGTGCTGGATCCTGCTCGGCAAGAGGCACGTACTCGCCCCGTGTGTTTCGCCGTGCGCGACGCCTGGCTTGCGCATGAAGCATCAACGCCAGGAGGCCCAGCGCTTCCGGTTCTGCCGGGAGCAGCTCGGTCACCAAGCGGCCGAGGAACAGGGCCTCGTCGGGCAGATCACGGCGGGCAACGTCTGTTCCACCTGGATCAGCCCAGCCTTCCGCGAAGGCGGCGTAGATGGCATCCAGTACCGCCCCCAGCCTGGCGGGAAGCTCCTCGCGGTCGGGGATGCGAAACGGAATACCCGCTTGGCGGATCTTGTCTTTGGCACGCACCAGGCGTTGACCCATGGTCGTGGGGGACATGAGGAACGCGGACGCAATCATCGATGCATCCAGCCCGAGCACGACCTGCAGAATCAATGGCGCCCGGATCCCGGCATCGATGGCCGGATGTGCGCAGGCAAACATCAGTGCCAGCCGTTGGTCCGGCACCTCGATGTCCCTGGCTATGTCCGCCGCCGTGACGTCGAGCTCTTCGGCAAGGACCTGCAACTGTGCGGCCGCCACTTCGCCGCTGCGCCGTCGCCGGACGACATCAATCATCTTTCGCCGGGCGACGGTCAGCAGCCATGCCTCCGGGCTCGCGGGGCATCCCGTCAGCGGCCAATTCGTAAGCGCCGAAGCGAATGCCTCAGACAGGGCGTCTTCTGCAGCAGCCACGTCCCGGGTGCGTGCCGCTAGAAAGGCAACAAGCTTTCCGTAACTGCGGCGCGCAACCGCGTCCGCGGTGTTCCGCGCTTGCGCGTCGCTTTCACGGGAGCTCATCAGCTCACGCTCGCGCGCAGCTTACGCCCGCGTAGGCCAGACGGGGCGCACCTCGATGGTGCCGTGGCTGGCCCCGGGGCAGCGAGCCGCCCAAGAGATCGCGGCATCGAGATCGGGAACGTCGATGAGGTAGTAGCCGCCAAGCTGCTCTTTGATATCCGGGTAAGGCCCATTCAACACCTGGGTCTTGCCATTCGCTACCCGTACGGTCGTGGCCGACGAGATCGGCCGGAGGCGGTTCGAGCCCACCAGCGCGCCGGCCTTGGTCAGCGCCTCTGTGTATGCATGGTAGGCGCCCATGGCCTGTTCCTGCTCGGCGGGAGTCATATTCGACCAGCCGGATTCGTCCGAATACAGCATAAGAAGGTATTGCATGTGAAATCTCCGTCACGCTACGGCAGGCACTATGCTCCGCCAGCACAATGACGCTCGGCTACCTGCCATTTCGACAGGCCCTGAGGATCTTTCACGGGTCCCGGGCACTGGTGGGTCACCGACGTTGCGCAGACGTCGGTGCCACCAGGTATGCGCAACAAACCAAGTTCAGCCGTGGGAGGAGCGGGAGGCGTGCACGACGGCCAGTTGTGGGTTATTCACTTGATGCACGGCCTCAGCAACGGCATTAGCCTGGCAACGCTCACTTGCGGCCACGACACCCAGCTCGCGCGAATGCTCATCCGGGCATACGGCGCGGGCGGCGCTCGCAATCCGGCGGTAAAGGGTTTCCACCCCGGCGCGACTCGCCAGGTTGAGGTCGTCGTAGCGCACAGTGACCGACGACCGGCCGTCGCTCAGCGGGGCGGCATAGGTAGTAGCGGTGACCGCCAGCGCAGCGAACGCACCCGCCACGGCGAGCGAGCGGCGGAACGTTGTCAGTTTGGTGGCTGCGGTAGTCATGAGTCTCTCCTGAATTGCGTGAAGTTGTGTTTGCGTTCGTCGCCGTAGCAGGCGATGTGCGTATGAAACTACTTCCACGTGCCCCATGTCAGCGGGCCCGGGTCGAGTTGGTCCCGAGCTCCAACGAGTTCGTACCAACCGCATGGGAGGCCCAACATGACAGTGGGATGACGGCAGCTGGCCGTTGGAACGGCGCTGCGGCAGACCCGTCCACCGGGGCCGCGGATTCGTCCCTGAAAGCCACGAAATCGTCCCGGCCAGCACGCTTCTTGCAGCTTTCGGCCTGTCCTGGAGTACCCTATGGGGATTGCAGGAGACACTGCCGATGAATGCCGTTACCTCGAATCGGACCATGCTGGCGCCCGGCCATGCGGGCGGCCTGGCCGCAGGCCTGCGCGAGTCCGTGAACGCCGGCCTGAGGTTCTGGCCCCTGTTGGCGATCCTGACCACGTTCTGGGTCTATGTAGCTGTGTCCAACGTCCTGTATGCAACGAGCATGCAGGCAAGCCTGGCCAGCATGGCGCCCGGACACTACTTCGCACCCCCGGATGAGCGCGTGCTGCAACACTTGCTGCTCTATCCCGTCCTGATCGTTTGCGTGCTTACATCGCTGCGCATCGGTTGGACACCGATGTGGCGTACGGTACCGGCGCAACTCGGCCTGGGTGTGCTGTTTGCAGGCCTGGGTTCGCCGGCGATGAATTGCGCCGATTTGCTGATCGGCAACATGCACGGCTGGCAACAAACGTGGTCGGAATTTTTCAAGGGACCCGATTCCGCGATGTGGCTCGCGAGCGGTACCAACTTCTTTCTGACTTACGGATTCGGGCTGGCGCTGATTACCGGTTTTTCGCTGTATCAGCGGGTGCGGGACTCGCAACTGCGGTCGGCGGCGCTCGAGCGCGCGCTGACTTCGGCACACCTGGCGGCGCTGCGCATGCAGCTTTCACCCCATACTCTTTTTAACCTGCTGCATACCATTCGGGGGCAGATCGGCTGGGACCCGGCCACGGCACAGTCCATGGTCGTGCAACTTGGCGACCTGCTGCGGCGGCTGCTGAATGCCGGGGAGCGCGACTTCTCGCTGTTGACGGACGAGCTGCGTTTCGTACGCTTGTATCTGGAGCTGCAGCAGAAGCGGTTTGCGGATCGGCTTACCATCTGGATGGCGGACCTGGATGGCATACCGCCGCTGTGGGTACCAAGCCTGATTCTGCAGCCGCTCATCGAGAATGCGGTCGTCCATGGGCTCGCCGGTCACAACGGCGCCGTGGAGGTCCGGGTTGAGGTCAGCATCTGTGGCGAGAACCTGGTGCTGCGCGTGATCAACACGATCGCACCGAACTCGATCGTGGGCCGCGACGGCATCGGACTGCGTAACGTGCGCGAGCGCCTGGCTGTGCAGTTTGCGGACCGCGCAACTTTCACCGCGGAGGCTGCAGGCCCAGGCGACTGGATTGCGCAGATTCGGATGCCTCTGTTGCGTGACGGGCCGGAACTCGTGGCGGCGTAAACATGCCCGAGACCCTTGATGTCATCATCGTGGACGACGAGCCGACAGCGCGCCGTACGCTGCGGGAGTGTTGTGTTCGCGAGCCTGACCTGCGGATCATCGGTGAGTACGGTGACAGCCGCTCGGCACTCGAGGCCATTCGGACGCAGCCCCCACACCTGTTGTTCCTCGATATCCAGATCGATTCGTTGAACGGGATGGGCATTGCCCGCTCGCTGGACCTGCAGAAGTTGCCGCTGATCGTATTCGTAACGGCATACGATCACTACGCGCTCGAAGCGTTCGAGGTGAGCGCTGTTGATTATCTGTTGAAGCCATTCGACGACGATCGCTTCCGCAAGACGATCGAGCGCGTGCGGCGCCGGCGGGATGCGGAGGGTGTCGCGGAACGGCAGGCGGCGCTGGCTTCGGTGCTCGCCCAGATTGAGCGAACCGTGCGACCGCCTGCGCAGAGCCGCCCGCGAATTCTCGCGGAATCCGGCAGCCGAATGCATATGCTCGATGTCGGTCAAATAGAGTTACTGGAAGCCGACAGGAATTACGTCAAGTTGACCGTCGGGCGCGAGGTCTTTCTGGCGCGGAGCACTTTGCAGTCGGCGGAGAAGTCGTTTCAGTCGCAGCCGATGTTGCGCATCAGCCGCTCTTGCGTTGTGAATACGAATCACATACGCGAGATCAGCCGTACGCCACGGGGGGATTTCATACTGGTGCTGGCCGGTGGGACCACTGTGACGAGCAGCGAGGGATACCGCGACGTCGTGCGGGATTACCTGGAGCGGCTGAAGATCAGTCCGCAATAGGCCGAGCAAAAGTCGAGCCTTTGGCCGGCGGGCAGAAAGCGCCGCAGGCGACTTTCTGCCATTGGGTCATAGACCGCTGCTATAGGTGCCGTGTATGTTTCGCGGCCCATGCCTCCCTCGCACCACCGCGGTCGTCTGTTCGTCATTGCTGCACCTTCGGGTGCCGGCAAGACTTCGCTCGTGAAGGCGCTATTGCAGCGCAAGCCCGAGCTGCACGTGTCGATTTCCTATACGACACGGAAGATGCGGCCGACTGAAGAGGATGGCCGCGAGTATCACTTCATTTCCGTTGCGGACTTCCAGCAGCTCGTTGATCAGGGTCTCCTGCTCGAATACGCGCAGGTATTCGACAATCACTACGGGACTGGACGACGTCCAGTGGAGACAGAGCTGGCGCGAGGGAATAACGTCGTCCTGGAAATCGACTGGCAGGGCGCGCAGCAGGTCCGTAGGGCATTGCCTGAATGCGTAACGATTTTTATCCTCCCGCCCTCCCGCCAATCTTTGGAGGAGCGCCTGAGGAACCGCCGGACGGACTCTGAAGAGGTGATCGCGCGGCGCCTTCGGGACGCGGTGGGGGACATGTCTCACTGGAACGAGTTCGACTATCTCGTCGTCAATGAGGACTTCGAGAAGGCCGTCGATGATTTGGCCAGCATCATTGAGGGGCGGGGGGAGCACTTGAGTGCGCGGCGGGCTGAGCTGCAGCCGTTATTGGGTGAGCTGCTGGGGGGATAAATGGCCCCTTGGAGGCAATCTACGCCAGGCTCGCTGCGTGGACCCGCTCTTTTTGGCGCCCCCGGCGTCTTTCGCTTATACTGGCTGACCTTCTGCGTCCGCCAGGCCAAACTATGGCGGCGCTCCAACCCTTTAATTCAGCGTGGCAAAGTCGTAAACATGGCCAGAATCACTGTCGAAGATTGTCTGGGCAACGTGGAAAATCTGTTCCAGCTCGTGCTGCTCGCGGCGCAGCGGGCCCGTCGCCTGGCGAATGGCTCCGAGCCAACGGTAGCGTGGGAAAATGACAAGCCGACCGTGGTCGCCCTGCGGGAAATCGCGGCTGGTAACGTAACCGTGGAAATGCTGCGTGAGCCGGAGCCGCCGACCGAATCCCCTGTAGCGGAACTGGATGCCCAGTCCACTTTCCGCGCCCCGCAGTTCGGCCTCGGAGACTGACGCAACCGGACCTTGTGAGCCATGGACTACGCGTCTTCGCTTCTGGGACTTCTCCCCGGCGGAAGGCGCACCCCGGGGCTGAAAGAGCTGCTCGCCTCGGTGGGGACCTACCTGCCGGCAGAGCAGGTTGCTCGAATCCGCGAAGCCGCGGAATTCGGGGCTTCCGCGCATAAAGGCCAGAAGCGTCTCTCGGGCGAACCATACATAGCGCATCCGGTGGCGGCAGCCGCCATCCTCGCGGATCTGCGGCTGGACGGTGACACCATTGTCGCCGCGATCCTGCATGACGTCATCGAGGATACGCCGACCCCCAAGGATCAACTGGCGGCGCGATTCGGCGCAGCGGTTGCTGAGCTCGTCGACGCCGTTACCAAGCTCGATCAGATCAAGTTCAAGAGCCGCGAAGAAGCGCAGGCGGAATCGTTCCGCAAGATGCTGCTCGCGATGGTGCGTGATCTGCGGGTCATTCTGGTAAAGCTCGCGGATCGAATGCACAACATGCGGACGATCGAGGCGATGTCTGTTCCAAGGCGCCGGGCGGTTGCGCGCGAAACCCTGGAGATTTACGCGCCCATCGCTGAACGTCTCGGGCTATACAACATGAAGTTGGAGCTCGAGGACCTTGGGTTCAAGGCGCTGTATCCGCGCCGTTATCTCGTGCTCGAACGTGCTCTCAAAAAGGCACGCGGCAATCAGAAGGAGTTCCTCAAGAAGATCGAGCAGCAGTTGAATGCTGCGCTGATCAAGAACGAGATTGCGGCGAAGGTGGAGACTCGCGAGAAGCATCTGTACAGCATCTATAAGAAGATGCGCCGCAAGCGGGCCATTCTCAACGAGATTGTGGATGTCTATGGGCTGCGGATCGTCGTTGACCGCTCAGACACAGCCTATCGGGCGCTCGGCATCGTGCATTCGGTGTTCAAGCCGATGCCCGGGCGGTTCAAGGACTACATCGCCATCCCGCGCGTGAACGGTTATCAGTCGCTGCACACGACGCTGTTTGGGCCGAACGGTGTCCCTATCGAGGCGCAGATCCGCACGGAAGACATGCATCGCGTAGCCGAATCGGGCATCGCTGCACACTGGAAGTACAAGGCCGGCGAGGGTGCCGGATCGATGCAGCAGGAACGCACGCGCGAGTGGATCTCCAACCTGGTGGAGCTGCAGGAAGACGGCTCGTCGGAGGAATTCCTCGAAAGCGTGAAGGTGGACCTGTTTCCGGACAAGGTGTACGTGTTTACGCCGAAAGGGGAGATTTTGCGGCTGCCCAGTGGGGCGACGGTCGTGGACTTCGCTTATTCGGTACACACTGATATCGGCAACCGATGCGTGGCGGCCAAGGTGGACCGCAGGCTCACTCCATTGCGCACGGTGCTGCGTAATGGGCAGACAGTTGAGATCATCACCGCGAAGGGGGCGATGCCGAATCCTTCGTGGGTCAACTTTGTCGTCACTGCCAAGGCGCGCAGCGCGATCCGCCACTATCTGAAGAGTTTGCGCCGTACCGAGGCGATCGCGCTCGGTCAGCGGCTTCTCAACCAGGCGCTCGGTGAGTTCAGGGTGTCGCTCGATGATGTGACGCCTGAGTCGCAATCGGCGGCGTTGGGCGAGCTCGGGATGAAGGACCTGGATGAGCTGTATGAGAACATCGGGCTGGGCGAGCGGCTTGCGCCGTTGGTCGCAAGGCGGTTGTTACCCGGGACTCACACGGAGGACGGCTCGGGTGCGCTCGCTCCGCTGTCGATCGCGGGAACCGAGGGCCTGCTCGTCACTTATGCGCGGTGTTGCTTTCCGATTCCGGGAGATGCGATTTTCGCGTTCCTTTCCACCGGTCGCGGCGTCGTGATTCATCGCGAGAATTGCGTAAACGTCGAGGATTACCGCAAGCATCCTGAGAAGTGGCTGCCGGTAACGTGGCAGCCGTCGTCCGACCGGCTGTTCAGCTCCGAGATCCGGGTGTATGTCGTCAATCGCACCGGAATGCTGGCCGCGGTCGCGGCTGCAATCGCGAATCTCGAAACCAACATTGACCGTGTCGCCATCGAAGAGCATGGCAGTGATGCGGTCATTCTGACATTCGAGCTGCGGGTGCGGGACAGGAAGCACCTCGCTCGGATCGTTCGTGTCATCCGGCGCATGCCCGATGTGGTGCGCGTTACGCGTTCGCTCGCCGCCCACGCGCGCGACGAGCGCAACGAGCAGGAAGAGACGGACGAGGTCGATGACCAGGATGATAGTGAGAAGTAGTGCGTATACCCATTGGAGATCATTATGGGCCGGCAGATCATTCAGACTAACCGTGCGCCGCAGGCTATCGGTCCGTATTCACAGGCAGTCCGCGCGGGTGACACCGTGTACCTGTCGGGTCAGATTCCTCTTGACCCGGAAACGATGCAACTCGTCACCGGCGACATCGAGGCCGAGATCCGTCGTGTATTCGAGAACTTGAAGGCGGTTGCCGAGGCCGCGGGTGGCTCGCTAGCCAATGCGGTGAAGGTCAACGTGTTTCTGACCGACTTGTCGCACTTCGTGAAAGTGAACGACATCATGGCGGCGTATTGCACGGAGCCTTATCCGGCACGCGCGGCGGTCGGTGTTGCGCAGTTGCCTCGTGGCGCACGCGTCGAGATCGAATGCGTTCTGTATCTGGGCTGAGGTGTTGAGGACGGACTCCTTTAAACGGGTCGGTTGACGTGGCGGCAATTGCTTCAAACGCGAAGGGGGCCAGTCCCGCTCGTGGCGAGCAGCGACCAGTTACCGCAATGCGCGGGGTTGGCTCGGCGCTGGCGGAGCGTCTCGCGAAGCTCGGCGTGACGCAGGTGCAGGACTTGTTGTTTGTTTTGCCGCTGCGTTACGAGGATCGGACGCACGTTGAATCCATCGGCGCGCTGATCCCAGGCACACGGGTCGTCGTCGAAGGGGAGGTTCAACTCACCGAGATTACGTTTCGACGCCGACGTCAGTTGTTGTGCCGCATTTCGGATGGCTCGGGCTTCCTGACGCTCCGGTTCTTCTACTTCTCGGCTGCCCAACAGAATGGCTTGACGCGTGGCACGCGGATCCGTTGCTTCGGCGAGGTCCGACGCGGACCATTCGGGTTGGAGATCGTTCATCCCGAGTACCGTCGGGTAACCGACGAGCCGGCTCCGCTGGAAGAAACGCTGACACCCATTTACTCGAGCACCGAGGGTGTTGCGCAGGCTCGGCTGCGTGCATTGATTACTCAGGCGTTGAAGGATCTGGACGCCCCAGGTTCGGCCGTTCGCGACTGGATTCCTGCTGACGTGGTGAAGTCGCTCGGGTTGCCGCCCCTGAAGGACGCTCTCGAGTATGTTCATCACCCTCCTCGCGAAGCCGAGATTGCGGTGTTGTCCGCTGGTCGTCATCCGGCGCAACGCCGCTTGGCGTTCGAGGAACTGCTGGCGCATCACTTGAGCCTCAAGCTCATCAAGCACGAGGCCAAGACGGAATCGGCCTGGCCGTTGGAGGACCACGAAAATCTGGCGCCGCAATTTGTCTCCTCACTGCCGTTTCCGCTCACGAACGCGCAGTCGCGGGCCTTACGTGACGTCGAGGCAGATCTGTCCCTGAGCCGACCCATGGTCCGGCTGGTACAAGGTGACGTGGGTTGCGGAAAGACCGTAGTGGCTGCTGCTGCGGCTGCTCGCGCGGCAGGCAGTGGGCTGCAGGTCGCGCTGATGGCACCGACCGAGCTGCTGGCGGAGCAGCACTTCCGCAACTTCCAGGAGTGGTTCAGGCCACTGGGACTACCGATCGCATTGGTCTCAGGGTCCGTAGGTGCACGCACGCGGCGTTCTGCGTTGGAGGCGATCGCTTCCGGAGAGGTTCGGATCGCGGTCGGAACTCATGCTCTGTTCCAGGAAGGAATGGACTTCAAACACCTGGCGCTGGTCATCGTAGATGAGCAGCACCGCTTCGGTGTCCAACAGCGGCTTCGCCTTCAGGAGAAGGGGCGCAAGAATGGACGATTCCCTCATCAACTCATCATGACGGCTACGCCTATACCGCGAACGTTAGCGATGACCGCTTACGCCGACCTGGATATCTCGGTGATCGATGAGCTGCCTCCTGGCCGAACGCCTGTACAGACGGTCGTCATTCCGGAGCAGAAGCGAGACGCGGTTGTCGCGCGTATCGTCCAAGCTTGTCGCGAGGGGCGGCAGGCATATTGGGTATGCCCGCTGATTGAAGAATCAGAGGAGCTTCGTTCGCAGGCTGCGGAGGAGACGGCGGCAGCTCTTGCGGAAGCGCTCCCCGGTTTACGCGTGGGACTGGTCCACGGACGGATGCCGTCCGCCAAGAAGGACGAGGCTATGCTTGCCTTCAAGGATGGCAAGATTCAGCTGCTCGTCGCCACGACGGTCATTGAGGTCGGCGTGGATGTTCCAAACTCGACTCTGATGGTTATCGAAAACGCGGAACGTATGGGGCTTGCACAGCTTCACCAGCTTCGCGGGCGTGTTGGCCGCGGGACCGGCGCGAGCACTTGTGTGCTGCTGTACCGCGCTCCTTTGTCGCAGCTTGCGAGAGAGCGATTAAAGGCAATTCGTGAGACCAACGACGGCTTTGAGATCGCTCGTCGGGACCTGGAGTTGCGCGGGCCTGGCGAACTGCTGGGCACCCGTCAGACCGGGCTTGCGCAGCTGCGCGTGGCCGATCTGATGCGGGACGCGGACCTGCTGCCACGTGTACAGGAAGCGGCGGAGCTGTTGTTGGCGTCCTACCCGGATAATATTGCGGCGCTCGCTGTCCGCTGGATCGGCACGGCCGAGCGGTACGGTCGCGTCGGTTAGCAATCGCCTCTCACCGAGACAGAAACTGGATATCTGATGGCTGCGGTTTCACCAGATCTTTCCCTGAACCCACCGAAGACGCGGGACGCGCCGTTCTTGCACCGTCTTTCGCGGCGCATTGAGGAATATTGGGAGCTGGCGCGGTTCAATCGGCCGGTGGGCACGTGGTTGCTCCTGTGGCCCGCGCTTTGGGCTCTGTGGATCGCCGGCGAAGGACAACCCAATCAGAAGGTGCTGATTGTGTTTGTACTCGGCGTAATTGTGATGAGGGCAGCCGGTTGCGTCATCAACGACTTCGCGGACCGGGATATCGATCCGCACGTGCGCCGCACGCGGGATCGACCCATTGCGGCGCGACGGGTATCGCCCGTAGAGGCGCTGGTGCTGTTCGGCGCGCTTCTCGTAGTCGCGCTCTTTCTGGTTACGTTTCTCGACTTGCTCACCATTAAGCTCGCTTTCATTGGTGCGGCGCTGACGGTTTCGTATCCGTTCGTGAAACGATTCTTCCCGATGCCGCAGTTGTACCTCGGGATTTCCTTCGGTGGCTGGAGCGTGCCGATGGCGTTCGCGGCTGAAACGGGGAAGCTGCCGCGGGTTGCGTGGGTGCTGTACATCGCGGCAGTCATCTGGGCAGCGGTCTACGACACCATCTACGCGATGATCGACCGTGAGGACGACCTGAGGATCGGAGTGAAATCGAGCGCAATCCTGTTCGCCGACATGGACAAGGCGCTGATCTTCGTGATGCAGGGGATGATGATTTTCGCCTTGGTGCTCGCAGGGCAGAACATGCACTTCGGTAGGTGGTACTACGGGGGATTGACCGCGGCGGGTCTGCTGTTTCTGTATCAGCAGTGGCTGATCCGGGATCGCAATCCGGCCGGCTGCCTGCGTGCCTTCCTGAACAATCAATATGTGGGCATGGTGGTCTTCATAGGGATTCTGCTCGAATACATCTATGCGCACTGACCGACGCGGGGCGCACTGACCGGCGCGGGGCACTGACGCGCACGGGGGCGCACTGACCGGCACGGGGCGCGCGGGGGCGCTGCCGGCGCCGTCGGGGAGTGGCCGCCGCGTGGTCAATAAATAGCCAATTGTTGACCTGGGTGTCGATTCGCGGTTGACACGGACGGGGGCGGCCCCTGAACATTCCATCCACTTGATTTTCCTGGTCTCACCTCGAGGGATTGCATGAATCCAGCTGCGCTCGGCTCTGTTCGCCATGATTGGTCGCTTCCCGAGGTGCAGGCGTTGTTCGCTCTGCCCTTCATGGACCTGATCTTTCAGGCCCAGCGGGTACACCGCGAGCATCACGTCCCGAACACGGTGCAGATGAGCACGCTTTTGTCGATCAAGACCGGCGCGTGCCCTGAGGACTGCGCTTACTGCCCTCAGAGTGTTCACTACGACACGGGACTCGACCGGGAAACGCTGCTGGAGGTTGCGGCAGTCCGCGAGGCGGCTGAGCGGGCCAAGGCGGCTGGTGCGACGCGGTTCTGTATGGGGGCCGCCTACCGCGCACCGAAAGCGAAGGATATCGCCATCATCTCCGAGATGATTCGCGAGGTACGCGCCACGGGACTCGAGACGTGCGCGACGCTGGGCATGCTCAAACCTGATCAGGCGCTGCAGCTCAAGGACGCGGGTTTGGACTTTTACAACCACAACCTTGATACGTCGCCCGAGTACTACGGCGAGATCATTACGACGCGAACGTACCAAGATCGGCTGGATACCCTCGACGCCGTGCGAGTGGCTGGGCTGAAGGTGTGTTGCGGCGGAATCATTGGAATGGGTGAGTCCCTTACGGATCGCGCGCAACTGCTGCGCACGCTCGCGAATCTTCCTGAACATCCAGAGAGCGTGCCAATCAATCAGCTCGTGCAAGTGCCTGGGACGCCGCTGCATGGGCGTGCGGGCGTTGAGCCCTTCGACTTCGTCCGCACCATCGCTGTCGCGCGATTGCTCATGCCCGCCTCTTACGTCCGCTTGTCTGCTGGCCGCGAGGGAATGAGCGATGAGGTTCAGGCGTTGTGTTTTCTGGCTGGCGCCAACTCGATTTTCTACGGCGAGAAGCTGTTGACGACGGGCAATCCTGACGTGGTGCGGGATCAGCAGTTGTTTGCACGGTTGGGGTTGAAGGCCGAAGGTCAGGTTGCCCGAGCTGACGGCCCGGCTGCGTGTGCAGCGGCTCGGCTCGAGGACGCGGGTGAAGCGCAGGTCGTCTGAGCTGCGGGGCGCCCTCGCGGAGCTCGATCGTGAGCACCTGCGTCGCGCGCGGCGAACGATTGACGGATTCGTCGAGCCTGGGAGTCGGGTAACTACGGTCGTCGATGGGCGAGAGCTCGTCGACTTCTCCAGCAATGACTATCTGGGCCTGGCGCGGCATCCTGCTGTTGCGGCCGCGATGGCGGAATGCGCCGGACGCTGCGGTGCGGGTACCGGGGCTTCGCATCTGGTTACCGGACATGGTGCTGAACACAGTCGGCTCGAAGAAGAGCTTGCTGCCTTCACAGGACGCGAACGGGCATTGCTGTTTTCCACCGGTTACATGGCGAATCTCGCGGTGATGACCACCTTGGCTGGGCGTGGCGAAATGGTGTTGCTGGACCGGCTGAGTCACGCGTCGTTAATAGACGGCGGACTTCTGTCGGGCGCGGCCTTCAAACGATACGCGCACGCGGATGCGGTAGCTGCCGAATCGGCATTGGCGGCGCACACGGACACGGCGACTGTTGTTGCAACGGACGGCGTGTTCAGCATGGATGGTGATGTTGGGCCGCTTGATGAGCTGGCTCGCTCCAGTCGGGCGCATGATGCGTGGTTGGTGGTGGATGATGCCCACGGGTTGGGTGTGCTCGGCGCGAGCGGTCGAGGCGCGGTGGAGTATTTTGGGTTGGATGTAGATGCGGTGCCGGTGTTGATGGGGACGTTGGGGAAGGCCTTCGGTTCTTTTGGCGCTTTTGTTGCTGGGCCGGGGGAGTTGATTGAGCTGCTGATGCAGAAGGCGCGGTCGTATATATACACGACCGCGCTGCCCCAGCCGGTTGCGGCAGCGTCGCGGAAGGGGTTGGAGATTGCCCAGCGGGAAGCGTGGCGGCGGGAGCGGGTTTTGGCGCTTACTGCGCGGTTTCGCGCGGGGGCGCAGGAGTTGGGGGTGCCGGTGATGATGACGGGTGGCGGTGATGCGCGGGCGGGCGGCACTGGGGCGGCGGGTGGCGCGGGCGCCGTGGGTGGCGCGGGCACGGTGGCTGGCAGGGGCGCCGTGGGTCGCGCGGGCGCGGCGGCTGGCACGGGCGCAATGGCTGGTACGGGCACGGCGGGTGCCACGGGCGCGGTGGCTGGCACGATTATGCAGCCGCTGACACCAATTCAACCTGTAATGATGGGGTGCGCAGAGGCGGCTCTGCGGGCGCAGCGGGAATTGTCTGCAGCTGGGTTTTGCGTAGTCGCCATACGGCCGCCGACGGTTCCGCGCGGGAGTGCGCGCCTGCGCGTGACGCTGTCGGCCGCGCACACCGAGACTCAGGTTGATCGGCTGCTCGAAGCATTGGGGCGGGCTTGCGCGGCGCAGGGCGTTCGAGGGGCGCAAGACGTTCAATGAAAGAGTTATACGTAGAGGTTAATGGTAGCGGTCCTGACCTCGTGCTGTTGCACGGATGGGGCCTCAACGTGCGTGTGTGGGACGGTCTTGTGGAGGAGTTGCGCAATCGTTTCCGCATGATTGCGGTGGACTTGCCTGGTCATGGACGCAGCGCCTGGAGCGCCGGCTTGGGCACCCCTGCGGAGCAGGCGTGGTTGATTCACAGCACGTTAACATCTGTTTCCAACCGCTACTCGCTATTGGGTTGGTCACTGGGCGGTCAGATAGCGCTGGACCTGGCTGCCGCGATGCCGGGTCAGGTAGATCGGTTAGTGCTGGTCGCCGCGACTCCTCGATTCGCCCAATCACCCAATTGGCCGCATGGCATGCAACCATCCGCGCTCACGAAGTTGGCCACCCAATTGCGGCAGGATTACCGGCAGACGGTCAGCGACTTTCTGGAATTGCAGGTTCGGGGCAGTCTGGAAGGGAGCAGCGTGCTGGAGCAGTTGCGAAAGGCGTTGTTCACTCACGGGGAGGCGCAACCGGGGGCGCTCGAGGCGGGACTCAACACGTTGGCCACGAGCGATCTGCGTCCAACACTGTCGCACGTGAGAGCACCGGCACTGGTGGTTGGCGGGCAGAATGATCGCATCACCGCACCAGCTGCCTCGCGCGCCTTGGCGCAGGCGCTGCCGGACGCCATATATGTTGAGATGCGGCGGGCCGCGCATGCGCCGTTTCTGTCCCATAAGCGGGAGTTTGCGGAGCTGGTGGACAGGTTTTTACGCGGGGGCGAGGTGCGTGAGAGCGTGGCGGCTGGCGCGACGGTGGCTGGCGCGGCGGCGGCTCGCGCGGCGGTGGCTGGCGCGGCGGCGGC
>JBJMWM010000031.1:0-181951 GCA_045810105.1 Steroidobacteraceae bacterium
TGGGTCACTCGCGTGCGGCGCGTAGTGGTACGCGGAGCCGGCACTGGAAATGAATACCGTCGTGGCCTCGCCCCAATGATTGCCATCCGGGCGGCCCGTCGCATAGTTGTGGTACGGAGAAAAACCCGCAAAGTTGCGGGAGGTGATGGGAGCCTTTCGCGGGCGGTGCGTGAACGCGCCGGGCAGCTGGCCCCAAAAGGTCTCTTCGAGCGCGAGATCCTCACGAGCGATCACGAGGTGGGCGTCCGCGAGAAGATCCCGAGCCATCGCGACGCGATCATTGAGCGCTTTCATCCGCCACGTGTCGCTCCTGGCGGTAGCCTCCTCAACCGGATCGGCGAGGACGAGCAGGCTCAAGTGATGGTCGCCCATGACCCACTCGCCGCTGGTCAGCGCATCGAGCGCATCTTTCAACTCTTCTGCCTGCGAGCGCGCGAAGTCGCCGGCATTGGTCAATTGGTTGTATTGGCGTGTGAGGAGCGACTGGCTCGTCGCTTTCTTCAGAAAGGCGAACGACTGACTGAGGACCAGCGGAAACGGCGCCGAGAGCAGACTATTCAAAATCCCCGGCACCGTTGGGGTGGCGTACTCTTTGATTCCGAGTATCGCGCCGAGTCTTGTGTGGGTCGCGCTTCGGAATTCGAGCGTCTCTAGACCAAATGACGGCCGGCTGGTCCCCAGCACTCGGTCGAGCGGCGCGCGTGGCAGTGGCACACGATGTGGCTCGCCATCGATCAACCACGAGAGAAACTCGAGCACGCGCGAGTAGCGGTATCCGCCGCGTTCGTTAAGGCCCAAGATTTCGGGCTCGTAGTGATCAAGAGCGGCGAGCACCGTCTCACCCAGCTTCTCGCAAGCTTCCACCGCTTCAGCGATCTCCTGCCGCAAACCTTCGGATCGCGTATTGGTAAGCAGTCGCGCGGCAAGCCCAGTTGCGGGGCCTGACGTCGGCCGGTATACGAGCGAAAGGTACAGGTCGTTGCGCATGAGCCGCTGGCCGGCAATGCGCGCGCGGTATCGCTCGTTGAGCGCGGCCGCGAAGGGGTTGGCAAACTCTCCGCCTGGGTAGCTGTGCTCCCGGTGCCGGATGAGATGCGTCCATATCGCGAGATTGGGGCTGGCGATACTCCGGTAGAGAACGTTCCAGCGTTCGTGCCAAGCGTTGAGCTCTGTTGGGTCCGCACATTCAAAGCTTGCGCCGGAGAGCTGCAGCACCTGCACGTAGTGGCCGGCACGGGTACGCACCACGTGCTCCGATACCTGCGCCGTGTAGGGAATGCGCTGGCCCAGCAGTGGCTCGCGGCGCAGAAGAGAGAATGTGCGAAGGGGACGCATGGTGGTCGTTTCCGCTAAACACGCGCGAAGGGCGCACTGCGGCGGCGCCCACGCAGTGACGGGAGATCCAGCTCAACTGGGCTGTAGCTGCTGGCTCGCCAGAACGAATAAGTTGAGAGCAGTGCCGGCAGCCGTGTGCGACACCACGCGAAAGCGAGTTCGAAGAACTTCGGATCGCGCGAGCAGAGCAGCGCGCAGAGGCCGTGAATGGGTATCGCGATTAGAAGCGTCAGGAGATTCTTGCTCATCAAGAAGATCTCCATCGTGCACACCATGTTGAGGATCAACGCGGCGTACGTGACACCCCAACGCATCGGCGGACGGGTTGCACCCAAGAAGACGGGATCGAGGACGATCTCACGCGCGGTGTCGCTCATGGCCGCTCTCGCCTCCCTAGACGCCGAAGACGCCACGCGCCCAGGTCACAATCTGCGGCGCGCCGAAGATGACGCCGATACCGACGAGCGCACCGACGGGCCAGCCCCACGAGATCCGGCCCGTCATCGCGACGATGGCGAGCACCATTACTGCCAATACCGCGACAGGCGTAGCGAGGGCGATCAGATTCGTGACGAGGCTGTCTGCGCCCGTTTGAAACGGTGAGGCTTGGGCGAGGGCAAGTTGCGGGAGCGTGGCCACCGCGGTAAACGCAATGGTGTGATGGAAACTCTGCGCAGCGCGTGCGCGTTTAACAGTGTGAAACATGGCCGCTCCCGTATCGAGGTGTTTGGGTCTCGGTTCGGGGCGGTGGGTCGCGAGGAGTCGCGAGTCGTCCCGTTTCCGAGTGCGGCCCTATAAAATCACTTGGAAAGTAGGACCTCGATCAATTAAGGAGCCGAATTTGCGCACTCATACGTGTCGCACCGTGAAAGGTGAGACGAGTTGCGATTCCCTGCGACTACTTGCAACATCGTTATGGTCCGGTCAGAGCGAGAAGTCCGGAGTCGCCACCATGAACGCGGTATATGAATCTTCGTCAGCGCGCCGGGGTGTGGTTGCCACGTTCGTCGGAGTGACGGTCTGGGCGCTACTACACGTCCTACGCCTACTCCTTCTGGCGGTTCTGGGGGTGTGCGAGCCAATTGTGCGAATGGGACTCTCGCTGCTCTCGCTTGCCGCGTTGTTCACAGCAGGGTTGTACTACTTCGGGGGCTCGCCAGGACTGAAGGTTTCGTACGGGATTCTGCTCACGTTTTCTTTCGGCTGCGCACTCGCCCTCGTACTGTATGAAGGCCTTCTTGGCCTGCTAAAGCGCTAAGGCAAGACGGCCAAGCCGGACTGTTGCTCATTCATGTCCAAGTCCCGCAGTTCCTGGCGCCCGATGAACGCCCGTGGAGGAGCACCAGTCCCTTAGTACGGAGGGCCTCGATCCATCCATACGCTGTCTCGTCATGACTGGGCTGGGCGTCCGGGCCGAAGACAACGTTCTTGTCCTCGCAAGAGCGAGTTCGTGAAGGCCCTCGTGGAGGCTGATAACGATCGCATCCTCGGGTTTAGGGGCTTCGGTGTCCGTGCGCGGGAGATCCTGGCCTCCGTCCAGATTGCGATGAGCGCAGGGCTGCCTACACCCGCACTGCACGATGCGGTCCTGATTCACCCAACGCTGGTCGAAGGCCTCATATCTCTGCTCTCATCCGAGGCGTCCGTGCACAACGTTCTCGAGACGAGGGGAGCGCAGATCTCCGCCGCATGAGACAGAAAAGTCTAGTTCGTTGCCGACCTCACCCCGTGCGCGGCCTTCATGATTAGCGCGACCACCGCTTGTGGATTCGACACGTAGACGGCGTGACTACCCTTTACCTCGACAACCGTCGAACCGGCTCGCTTGGACATGGAGTGCTGGGCCCGCGGCGGAATCACAGAAGGGCGCGGCGAACGTGACGGCTTGCTTTAGCTGTCATGCCGGGGGTGGCTGTGGCTGCAACAGCAGCCATCGCGGCTCAAACCGTCGATGCCCATGTCGCCAGGCATATTGTCATCGTGCAGCCAAGCGATGTTCCTGCGCGACAGTATTGATGGGAGAACGTTGCTTTACATCGAGCAGCAAGGCGGTGGTGGCCTCGTCATCCTTGATGTGATGGACCCTGCCCATGTGACGCGCGAGGGCACGACGCAGCTGAGCGCGGGTGAGCCTTTTGACTTTGTTTCCGAGCTCGCGGAGGACAAGGAGCTGGTCCGCTTCCGGCAGAGCCGGACAGATGCGGCGTTGGATTTGCACAAGGCTGACGCGCCAACCCTCGAGACGGTGCACGGTCTGACCTCGCAGGGCCCGACCGAACTGCTGGGCACGGGAGGATTCACAGTGAGCAGCGAGGTACAGGCGAACACTGACGCAACCGCGCCTGCGACTCGAGACTATCAGGTGGTGGACACCGCGGACTCGAAGGAACCGACTCTCGTCCAGACCGTAAAGCAGGTTCGGGAGGAAATCACAAACGACGCAACCGGCCCGACCTTCCTACTCGCGAATGACGGTCTGTACCTCATCAGGCGACCCGCCCAGGAAACGGCCACGTGGATTCGTGAGATGGACCGCTATAGTTGAACCGGGGTGCAATCAGCTGCCGCGCTGCGCCTGGCGACAGCGCGACCGCTTGGCCTCCTGCAACCGCCTCACTGACCAGACAGACGTTTCCCGAACGAGACCGCGTAGGCCGGGGAGCGGAACCGCAAGATAGGGTCGTTGGTCGGGGCGATGCCATCAGCCATTACCAGGGGGTCGAAGTTGATCGGCTCACACGCCACGCCCTTCTGTTGCGGCGTCGCCTGCGTGATGGTGAAAGTGCCCGCGGTGAAATGCTTGCGGGTCTCCGGCCAGGCCAACGTCGGGTTGTCCTGCGGGTCGCCGGGCTCACCGACGAAGACGATCATGTCCCACACGGCTGGCCCTTTGCCGGTGCGCTCGATGAGATTCTTCTCGAGGAAGTCACGGGGCGCCGTCTTGATTTGCGCGGCAGTCAGCTCTTTCGTGCCATCGCGAGGGACGAAGCGCCACCTCACCAGATGCTCCGTGCCTTTCGCATCGATGAACTTGAATGTGTGAACGCTGAAAAAGGTCGTCTGATAGTAATTCGCCGTCGGCGTGTGGTGGCTCGCCAGCTCAGTCAAAGCCATCGCATCGGGGTGACTAGTCGCATAGGCTTTCAGCTTCTCCGGATCGGGCTTACCCGTCTTGGGATCGGGCTTCGCGGCGAGGATGGCATCGCGGAACGAGGCCGGTGAGGTTGCGCCGAAAATCGGCACGTTGATCATGGTGATGTGCTGCAAGCCGCCGCCGGGAAGATGGAATTCGAGCGCCATGCCGCGCGGGGCGGGCGCCGCATCGGGTATTTCGGGGTTGCCTCCCCCGACGGAGAAGCGTGCAACCACCGGAATGTTTTTGCCCGAGAAGAGCGCCGAGCGGCTGAGGGCGGCCGCGTCGGCCGTCCCAACGAACTCGCCTGCTGCGCACGTGCCTTTGATGTGGTTCCTGCGCTGGCCCGGGTGTACGCCGAAAGTGCCTTCGAAAGCCTCGATCATTTGCGGGGCGGTGACCTCGGTGTTGGCGGCGGATGCGCCCATGGCCAACATGGGAGCAGTAGATGCGGCTGACGTAAGGGTCAGAAACGCGAATCGCGCACCGCGGCGGAACGAAGACGATTTCATTTCGGGAATCCTCGGCCAGTGGATGAGGTGGCGATACTAACTGTTCGGGGTTGCAAACGTTACACCTCACTGGGTGTAGAGCGATCTGCACCGTGTGGGGCGCGCAATTCGGCCCTCGATCTTTTCACCAGGCCCCGTATGCATGACCTGAGCAAAGTCTGACGAGGCGCGGCAGGTCGATATGGGGGGGTAAACAAACCTTCACGAACCTTCCGTCACTTCGAAAACAGTAGCTGGAACTGCGCGCGAAGGGTCCAGTTGCCGGCGTCGTGTGGCCTCACGACATTCCCGAAAGCCTGCATCTGAACGTTCATGGCCTGCTTGCCGAGGCGAAACGCGCGGCCGCCGCCGCCGCCTACCGGCACGGTCCACTGTTGACTACCGGGCGCCTTCCAGTTCGCGGTGATGATCGGGGAGCTCGTCAGGTACCAACCGCGCGGGAAGTTGTAGTTTATGAAAGGCTGCACGAGCATCTGGTGCACGTTCTCCCGGTAGGAGACACCGGACACGGAAGCGACATCGGTGGCCAGCGCGCCGATGAGCCAGTGACCGCGAATGGTCAATGCTACCGCAGATAGTCCGGCGTCGAACTTGCCCTGGCCCAACTTGTCATTCGACGCCGTCGCAAAGGTGAATGCCGGACCGACTCCCCAGATGATCTTGCCCGGCCGCGCTGGCGAGAGATACAGAGCGAGCGAGGTATCTCCCAGACCATCCGTGCTCCCCGTTCCAAGACCGAGCGGCGGCTCGTGTACCACCGGAATGATCGCGCGCGCAATGAGGTTCCAATCGGGGCCAATGCCGAACGGCAGGACGGGCTGGATGTTCAGCACATCCTGCTCATCGCTCTGCGGTCCAACCCCGAAGTTCAGATTGTTCTGAAACGGAAGCGATATGACTTTGGCGACGGGATTCTGGACGAGATGCGCGAGCTCGGGAGTCTCTTCCGCGTAAGCGTTCGAGGCCGAGAGCGTTGCTGCAGCGACTCCGGCGATACTCACGCAAGTCCTGCGCCAACTCTTCGTACGCTCCATTCGATCTCCAGCATGGGATTCGCTCCATATCGAGCAGATCGAATGCTGAGCATCGCCGAAGCTGTATTGTCTCCCCCGAAAAGGGGGTCCCGGAACCGGTGAACGGAAAACCTGAAACGTGGATGCCTATTCGAGGCACCTAAACCTGACCGCAGTTGCTCCACCGGGTGCCATATCGAGAAATAGACTGTCCCTCCCGGTCACAATCCGGTGCTCGATTGTCACCGCTTGCGGATTGGTGCGGTAGTCCGCTCCAGGTCCATCACGATAGATTTGGGCCTCGTATCTCTTGTCGGATGCGAGGAACGACAGTGGCTGAGTCAGCTTGCGGGCGTTCTCATTTGTCAGTGCCCGAGGAACCAGTCCTTCTCCCCACGCTGCAGTCGCGCGACAACAATGAATTCGCCGATATCACCCTGCAACGTCTTTGACGTTTCCCAATCGGTAGGCACGTCGCGGATGAATGGTGACGCCGTAGTCTCGGCGGGACCCCGGTGGTCGCGCCTGAGTCACTCGCACCGAGCGCCGGTCAGAATTCTCGTTCTCCAGCCCACGATGTTCGCCGCGTTGCCCGCTTCGGTGATTTCCGCGCCGCCGTGCTTGCGTTAGCGGTGAGCGATCTGTGAGCCACACGATGCTAACTTTCAACGACGAGTTACGAAATACTGAAAGGAAAACGCCGCATGCGAATTTCAAACCAAGGGTCGCTGGCCATGGTGCTAGCTCTGTGCTCGGGTGCGACGATCGCTGCAGAGGCCGTCAACCCCGACACACTGCCCAGAATCGAGTGCTCAACCCTGCGTTACTCGGAGAGCTTTTTGCAAAAGTATCCGAAGGCTCCCGCGGCCTGCCTGGAAGCACGCGTTTACAAGGGCGAGACGTACATGAAGGTGAAGGCCAAGGTATATGTGAGGGAGGAGCCGATGCTGTCGGTTGACCTGATGGATCCATATGGAAACACACTTGGAACGGTTCTGGTTCGCAAGCCGCAATCCCTTCGCTTTCTCATCAATGGCCAGGAAGTAGACGCCTTCGACTTGCATCGCGATGAAGCGGTCACCGTCTGGGTTCCGCAATCGATGTTCGCGGCATAGCCCGCGGCCGCCGCTAACTGACGGCCCGCTCCTGATGAGCCCAGAAGCGCTCGCGCAAAGACCTCTTGAGAATCTTCCCAGAACCGCTCTTGGGCAGATCGCCCGGCGAAAACTCGATGCGGCGCGGAATCTTGTAGCCCGCCAGAAACCGGCGGCAATGCGCTATCAACTCATCCACACCGACAGTGGCGCCGGGCTTCAACACCACGCAAGCCATCACGAGCTCCCCCCACCGTGGGTCCGGTATCCCAAAGACCGCTGTCTCGCGAACGGCCGGATGCTGGTAAATCGCGGCTTCAACCTCCGCGGAGTACACATTCTCGCCGCCCGTAACGATCATGTCTTTCAAGCGATCCAGAATGTAAACAAAGCCGTCAGCATCCTGATGAGCGATGTCGCCGGTACAAAACATCCCCTCCCGAAATGCAAGCTGAGTCTCATCGGGGCTGTTCCAGTAACCGTGCATCACATTGGCACCGCGGACGACCAACTCGCCAGGCTGTCCGATGGGAACATCCGTTCCTGACTCATCTACTACACGCACATCGACTCCGGGACAGGATCGTCCGCAAGACAGCAGCCTGCTCTCGGTGTGCTCGTGATCTTGAAGACCCGTGAGGAATCCCGTTTCGCTCAAGCCATAAACCTGCACCAGCTTCACATGGGGTAGAGCCTGCCTCGCCCGGTGAATGAGCTCGGGTGCGATAGGCGATCCGCCGTACCCCAGCTCGACCAGGCTGCTGAGATCATAGTCGGCCAGGTGCTCGAATTGAGTCAGCAGATTGATCATCGTCGGCACCAGGACAGTGCGCGTGACCCGCTCCTGTTGGACTGCCTCGCAGAAGGCCTGTGGGTTGAACTTCGCAAGGGTGACCTGACAAGTGCCGAAGGCCGGCGCGGCAAACATGAAGGGGAAGTCCGCGATGTGAAATAGCGGCGCCGCATGCAGATACACACCGCCTTCTCTGTAGGGCCACCAGTAGTTGACGTGGTCCACATTTGCAAGCAATGCTGCATGCGTGACTGCAACACCTTTCGGACGGCCCGTCGTGCCGCTCGTATAGATCAGCGCAAGGATCGCTTCTGGATCGTAAATGGCGGCGGGGCAGTCACCGCCGCCAGCTTCCAGTGGTTCCACATCGAGAACCCGCTCCCAGGGAAGCGGTAGCGTCGGCGCTGGCAACGACGAGTGCCGAATCAGACCGTGCGGAGTTGCATCGGCGAGCACGCGATTTATTTCTGGCACGGAGAACCGTGTGTTCAGCGGAACAGCAGTTACGCCGAGCCAAGCGCACGCATATATCAACTCAAGGTATTCGGTTTCATTCGGGAGGAGCAGGGCCACGCGGTCGCCTACCCCAAAACCGTGCTGCGTCAGCGTCGCGGCAATGCCTGCGACCCGAGCGTGCAACTCCTGGAATGTGGAACGTCCGCCACCTGACACCAGTGCCGTAGCGCTCGCATGGTATCGGGCAGCGCGGCCAAGCGAGTGAGTATGAATCATGGCAGGTACTCGCGTGAGTCCTCGTGTCAGGACGGCTGAGTGTCAGGGCGGCTGCGTGGCAGGTTGACGCTGCCCGGCCGGGGGAGTATCCGAAGCCGGTCCGGAGCGTGTGATGAGCCGGGAGCCGCGGCGGACGAGCACGTATGAGTAGATCCACGAGGCCAGCACAGATAAGCGGTTTCGGAAGCCAATGAGCACGGTTATGTGCAGGGCCAACCATCCAAGCCAGGCAAGAAGCCCACTCAGACGAAATCGACCGATCTGGGCGATTGCCCGGAATCTGCCGATGGTCGCCATTGACCCGAGATCCCTGTAGTGGAAACCCATTTCACGCAGCCGCCGCTGGCCCTTGAGATCCTCCTGAATCACCTTTGCGACGTAGCGCCCCATCTGCAAAGCGCCTTGCGACACGCCCGGCACCTGGCGGCCGTTATCGGAGTCCACCAGGTAGGCTGCGTCACCGATGACGAAAACGTTCGGGTGTCCAGGTATCGAGCAGTCCGGCTTCACCTTCACGCGCCCGCCCGAACCCAACTCCGCGCCGAGGCTCTGTACCACAGGGGCCGCGCGCACACCTGCGGCCCAAATGATGTTGTGGCTGCGCAACCGTTCGCCAGCAAACTCCACCCCATCCTCGTCGATCGCCGTGACAGGTGCGCCGAGACGGACGTCCACCCCCAGCCCGACAAGCTGACGGAGCGCCTTCTCCGACAGCGATGGGTCGAAGGTTGGTAGCAGGCGGGACCCAGCTTCGATGAGAATCACCCGCGCGCTGCGTGTATCTGCGCGGTGAAAGTCGCGGGGCATGACATCGAACGCCAGCTCCTTGACAGCACCCGCCAGTTCCACCCCGGTGGGGCCGCCGCCGACAATCACGAATGACAGATGCGCGGAACGGTTGTCTGGATCCTTCTCGACCTCGGCGCGTTCGAAGGAGAGCAACATCCGGGATCGGATGCGAGTCGCGTCCTCCACCGCCTTCATACCGGGCGCGGCGCGCGCCCAGTCGGCATGACCGAAGTAGTTGTCGACCGCACCCGGCGCGAGCACGAGGTAGTCGTACGGCACCCCCTCACCGTTCACGTCGATGCAATTTTCCTCCAACGCAACACGATCCGCCTCACCCAGCACGACAAGCGAGTTCGATTGATCGCGCAGAATCGTGCGGATGGGTTGTGCGATGTCCGACGGACTGAGGGCCGCGGTCGCCACCTGATACAGGAGTGGCTGGAAAAGGTGGTAGTTGTTACGGTCAACTACCACAATTTCCAACGGCGTTCCCTTCAGCGCCTTGGCGCAAAACAAACCTCCGAACCCGCCGCCGACGATGACCACCCGACGGGGCGATGCGGCTTGATTCACCACAGTCTTTACCGCGGTCAACCGTGCTCGGCCCGCAAACGAAGGAGCCCGACGAGCACCTCGTTCTCTGCCTCCGCCAGCTGTGCGACCGAATGTCCGGCCGCCTCTTCGAGCGTTCCAGCGGCCAATCTCTGTTTGAACTCCGGGGTCAGGCCTGGAGTACCGAGCACCTTCCACAAAGGCTCCATCGCCGGCAACAGGTGATCGATGAAGTGTTGGATGCCACCGGCACCACCGCCGAGGTGGAACTGCAGACTCGGGCCCATGACGCCCCAGCGAAGTCCGGGCCCCCAGCTCACCGCATCATCCGCGTCGGCAACACTGAGTACCCCCTGCTCGATGAGATACAACACTTCCCGATACAGAGCCGATTGCAGTCGGTTCGCGACGTGCCCCGGGACCTCCTTGCGCAGGAGAATCGCCCGCTTACCGACGGACTTATAGAACGCCATCGCCCTCTCAATGGCCGCAGGGGATGTCTTTGCACCGCCCACGACTTCAACGAGCGGGATGACGTGCGGGGGATTGAACGGATGCCCGATGACACATCGTTCTGGATGCTCACACTTTGACTGAACGACACTCATGGTCAGCGTCGAGGAGCTCGATGCGATGAGTGAATCCGGCGGTGTCACGGCGTCCATGTCCGCGTAGAGCTTGATCTTGAAATCCACCCGTTCCGGGCCGTTTTCCTGCACGAAGTCGGCCTGTGCCAGCGCCTTCTTCATGTCGGCCGTAAACTCCAGACGATCGCGCGAAGCATCGGGTGACAGTCCGATGCTGTTCAGCACGGTCCAGGCATCGTCGACGTACTTGCGCAAGTTGGCTTCCGCGTTCGGCGCCGGATCGGTCGCGATAACGTCGAAGCCGCGCGCGAGGTATTGTGCGGCCCAGCTGGCACCGATCACTCCCGTGCCGACGATGGCGATGCGGCGAATAGGTTTGTCGAAGCTCATAATCATTTCTCCATTGACGTGATTTCCGCGTAGGCCACGCCGGAGAGATTTCCCTGTGCGTAGGCCAGTACCCGCTTCTGCGACCCGTTGAGTTTGGCCGAGTACACGGAGCCGGCCAGATCGGTCACGAACATGCGATCGCCGGCGACATCCAGCGCAATCCCGATTCCCTCCATCAGGTTGCTGAGCACGATATCCTGGGTGAGCTGGCCGTCCATCGACGTGCGGTTCACGGTGTTGCCGCGCGGCGGATCGCCGCGATCGGTCCAATACAAATGGCGATTTTTCAGATCGAGCTCCAGATCGATCGGCTCCGGCAGCCGGTCAAACAGGACGGTAATGTCCCGGCGATTGGCAGCGTTCTGGCCCGCAGGGATATCGAGATTCGCGCGAAAGATGCGGCCCTGCTCGCCGTTGTCCGGGCCCTTTTGCGTCCAGTAGATGTGCCCGCGATCCGCATCAACCGTAATACCCACACACCATTTGCGTGCATCCGTGCCCGGACGCGGATCGCCCTGACTCGAATCCACGAGCGTCTCCATTTGCGAGCCGTCGAGATTCGATCGCATGACCCTCATGCCTTCGCGATCCGACCAGTAGAGCTTCCGGCTCTTCTTATCCAGATGAATCTGCTTCGGAGTGAATGTGGCGCCTTCGGGCACAATGGTCCTGCGGTTGCCACCGTCGAGATCCGCGCGTTCGATCTTGCCATCGTTGCGGTTGGGAACCCCCATGTCAGTCCAGTAAAAATGCCCTTTCTCGAGATCCAGGACGATGCCGTCGGGCATGCGACATCCTGTGACCAAGGTCTTCGAGTCAGAGCCGTCTGGATTCATGGAGAAGACCCGCCCGCCGCTCAAATCGAGTACGAACAAACGACCTGTGAGTTGGGTCATCGCTGCTGCTCCTTAAGTTTTCCAAGCGCACCGCTCGACAGCAATGCGCCGATATCGTTCGCGCTGAAGCCGAGTTCCCTCAGAACGGATTCGTTGTGCTCCCCAAGGTCCGGGGCGCGCCTGGCTGACACCTTTTTGACACCATGCACCTGTATTGGACTGCTGATGGTGGAGGTCAGCTTGCCGGGGGCACCTTCCAGTGGCACAACAATTTCATTGAGCGGAAGCTGCGGATCGTTGATGACTTCTTGTGGACCGCGCACGACGCCGAACGTGACGTTGACGCCTTGGAAGACCTGCTGCCAATACGCCATCGGCTGTGCTGCGAATATTTCATCCAGAATCGCCGTCAGCTGCGGCATGTTTGTCACTAACTTCGCAGGATCTGAGAACCGTGTATCCGTCAAGAGGTCCCTGCGGCCCAAAGCCTCCGCCACCACCGCCACCTTGTCCGGCGTCACAAGAAGAACGAACCAGGTGTTATCAGCAGTGCGGTACACGTTCATCGCCGCATTGGCGGGATTCTTTCGATCGTGCAGCCCGAAGAACTTTGCCTCGCACAATGCGGCCTGGATCGAAACGCTCGCGGACCAGACACCCTCTGCCAGCAGCGATGTCGTCACGTACGCACCTTTGCCTGTGCGCTCCCGACGATATAACGCTGTGACGATTGCGGAATAGAGCCCCACTGCGGTGGCATTGTCACCGCTACCGGCCACGGGCCAGGTTGGTGGCGCGCCGGCGTCGCGCGTCATGGACAGCAGTCCGCTGCGTGCCCAGTAGGAAGTGATGTCGAAGCCCGGCAATTCGGCGTCTGGCCCCTTTTCGCCGAAACCCGTCAGATCCGCATAGACCAGACGAGGGTTGTATTGCACCACGTCGTCATATTCGAGCTTCAATCGCTTGCGGGCGGGGTGCGGCGTGTTGACAATGAGCACATCAGCCCATTTGACGAGCCGCTGCAGGACGGGCTGAGCGCTCGAGGACTTCAGATCCAGTGTGATGCCGCGCTTATTGCGGTTGGCCAGGTGCCAGGTATAGGGATCCTTTGCTTGTGGCTGCGGCGGGATCTGGTGCCCATGTCGCCAGAGCTCTCCCGCCGGAGGCTCCACCTTGATGACATCGGCGCCAAAGTCGGAAAGGATGACCGCGGCTCCCGGACCTGCGATGAAGCTCGCCAAGTCGACCACCTTCAGGCCGGAGAAAATATTGTCGGCTGCCATTAGCTGTTACCTTTGACTGTTCGTGTGCGGCGGCGCGCGCGTTGCGCGCGCCAAGCAGATAGTGTTCAGCGTCCCTGGAACTGGGCCGCACGCTTTCCCAGAAAGGCGGCAGTACCTTCGCGCTTGTCTTCGGTGCCCGCGCAGATCGCGAACACAGAAGCCTCCAGCAACAACCCCGCCGACAGACTCGTCTCCATTCCCTTGTTCACCGCTTCCAACGCAAAGCGGACCGCGAGCGGAGCGTTCGCAAGGATTTGCTTCAGGATCGCTTCACAGCGAGCAATCAGCTCTGCGGCCGGTACGACTTCGTTGACCAGTCCAATTCGATAAGCCTCCTGAGCACTGATCATCTCGCCGGAGAGAATGAGCTGTAGCGCACGTCCCTTGCCGACGAGCCTCGGCAGCCGCTGCGTTCCACCGGCCCCAGGCGGAATACCCAACTTGACCTCCGGTTGTCCGAACCTGGCGTGCTCCGCAGCGATCCGGATTGTGCAGGCCATCGCTGTCTCACAGCCGCCGCCGAGCGCAAAACCGTTGACGGCAGCGATGACGGGCTTGCCGAGGTTCTCAATGAGGTCGAGCACCGCCTGCCCGCTGCGGCTGGACTTCTCGGCGTCAACTGACGTCGCATGTGCCAGCTCACTGATGTCCTCCCCCGCGATAAATGCCTTGTCGCCGGCCCCTGTGAGGATCACTCCCAGCACCGCAGCGTCATCGCGCGCTTGTTCGAAAGCCGTTCGCAAATCCTGCCAGGCACCCGCACTCAGCGCGTTGAGGACCTTGGGGCGATTCAAAGTCACGTAGGCGATGGGACCTTTCTGCTCGTACAAAATATTGCTGAACGCCATGGATCAATGCTCCTTGTGGACGAAGTCCGGCTGACGTTTTTCCAGGAATGCGGTCATTGCTTCCCGGGCCTCAGCCGAGCGCACCCGGGCGCTGAACTCGTCCAACTCAACCTTCACCGCCGACTCGGTCTGCGCACGTGACCACTGTTTGAGAAGCCTTTTGCTTGCCTGCAGCGCCCCGGCCGGTTTCTCCACGAGCGCACGGGCCGTCTCCATAGCTGTGGCCAGCAACCGCTCGTTGGGCACGACGCGCGTCACCAAGCCCAGCTCCGCGCCCCGCCGAGCATCGAAGGGCATCCCCAGAAGAATCAACTCCGCGGCGGCGATGTAGCCAATCTGTGCGGGAATCAGATAGCTCGTGCCCAGCTCAGGCACCACGGCGAGATTGACGAACGGCAACTGAAACCGCGTACCCTCGGCGGCGTACACGAAGTCACAATGTGTCAACATCGTCGTCCCTGACCCCACTGTCGCGCCGTGTACCGCCGCGATCAGTGGTTTTGGGAAGTTGATCAGTGCGCCGACGAAGCGTTCCTGCGCACTTTGACCGGGTTTAGGAGGATTCGTCATGAAATCCTCGAGGTCGTTCCCGGCGCTGAAGGAGTCGCCGGCGCCATGCAGGAGCACGACCCTTATCCCGTCGTCCGTTGCAGCACCATTAAGCAGATCCGCCACCGTCGCGTACATGGCGGAAGTCAGCGCGTTCTTCCTGGCCGTGCGATTGAATTGCACTCTCAGGACACTTTCGGAACAGTCCGTGATGATCTCAGTCGGCATTTGGGCTCCCTCGGTTCAGACAAAGGCGCTGAGGCCGGTGACCGCTTTACCGACGATCAGGTTCTGCATCTGATAAGTGCCTTCGTACGAATAGAACGCCTCCGCATCCGCGAAGAAGCGCGCAACCTGATAGTCGAGCGAGATGCCGTTGCCGCCGAGCAGCTCACGCCCCCATGCGACGGTTTCACGCATCCTGGCCGTCGTAAATGCCTTGGATAGCGCCGCATGTGCGTCGCTCAACTTACCTTCAGCATGCAGCTGCGCCGTGCGAGCAACCATGCACTGACAGGCCGTGACATTGGCGAGCATCTTGGCAAGCAGGTCCTGTACGAGTTGAAAAGACGCTATCGGCTTTCCGAACTGCAGACGCTGCTGGGTGTATCTGAGCGTATTTTCGTAGGCGCCCATCTGACAGCCGGTGGCTTCCCACCCCACGGCGAACCGCGTCAGTCGCAACACTTTCGCCGTATCGCGGAAGGAGCTGTCCTGCTGAAGCCGGTTCTCTTCCGGGATGCGGCAGTTGTTCAGGGTGATCAAGCCGTTCTGCACGACCTTCAGCGCGATCTTGTTCTGGATTTTCTCCACGGAGAAGCCGGGAGTGCTCTTGTTCTCGACAATGAAACCTTTGACCGAGTTGTCGGCAACATCACGCGCCCAGATGATCGAGACGTCGCACCACGGGGCATTCCCGATCCACTTCTTCTGGCCGTTGATGATCCAGGTATTGCCGTCCCGCTTTGCGGTCGTCGTGAGTCCTCCGCCTGTGCCGGAGCCGACCAGCGGCTCGGTCAAGCCGAAACAGCCGATCTTTTCCATGCGCGCCATCGGCGGCAGCCATTTTTTCTTCTGTTCTTCCGATCCACCCATGTGGATGGACCCCATCGCGAGCCCGCTGTGCACGCCGACGAACGTTGCGATCGAGGCGTCAAAGCGCGCCATCTCCATCGCAATCAAACCGAAGAGCAGGCCACTTCCACCGCGGCAGCCGTATCCTTCGAGCCCTGCCCCCATGATGTTGAGTTTCTTGAACTCGGGCAGCAATTCGAACGGAAACGCATCCTCCGCCCAGTATTTGGTGATGATCGGCGCGACCTTGCTCTGCATGAACTCGCGCACCTGCTTCAGAGTCGCGAGCTCATCCGCCGGCAACGTTTCGGCGAGCTCGTAGAAGTCCACATTCGGCTCCGGAAGCGGCTTCGGCTGCTTGATACCTTCTTTCACGCTTGACACTCCAGTTCCGCCTTTCGCTTCAACCCTTGAAATCGTCGGTGATGCTGGACCTTTCGAACGATCGCTACACATCCCCTGAATGGGGGACGCGCGCTGATGCCGGCATGGGCGCTTGGCCAGACCTGCTCAATGAGTAAGATCCTGCGGTTCGACGCCGGGCGAATCTCTGTGTTTGAATGGCGGCTCGGCAGCGATTGCCGCAGTTCGTCCCTCACGAATGGACATTCGAACACTCTGCAATCTCTGTGTGCTCTTGTGCTGCCTTGGGCTACCGTGTGGGCGCGCGTTATGCGCAGTGGGCCCACCTGCAGTAATCGTCAGTCCGGATGTGGTGAGACTGCCTGTAACGGATTCCAACGACATCCGTTTCTCTCACCTGCCAGGATCCCAGGGCCTGTCGCAGCGTCGGGTGACCAGCATCCTGCAGGACAGGCAGGGTTTCATGTGGTTCGGCACTCAGTATGGACTGAACCGCTATGACGGCTATCGCTGCAAGGTATTCAAACATGAGCCGAATGACCCCCGCAGTCTCTCGGGCGTCTCGGTCTACGCGCTTTTCCTGGATCACTTTGGCACGATGTGGGTAGCAGGCGGCGCGATCCTGGACAAGTTCGATGCGCGCACGGAGACCTTCACGCACTACATCATCCATGCCGAGCCCGCCCCCGACGTTGCCAATACAATCCGGAATATCAGCGAGGACTCGCGGGGCGCATTGTGGCTGTCCACCGCTCGAGGACTGTATCGCTTTGATCCCACCACAGGCATTGTCGTTCGATTTCATCACGACCCGGACGACCCGTTGAGTCTGAGCAGCGACGATGTCAAATGGAGCGGCACTGATCGCGCCGGAACACTGTGGGTTGCCAATGCAACAGGCCTCGATGCCTTTGATCCCACTTCGAATCATGTAACTTTGCACGTGCCACTGGCGGAGCCACATGAGCTGTCCTTCTATGAGGACAAAGCGGGGCGTTTTTGGATCCTGTACGCCTCCGGAGACGGACTGGCTCTGTTGGACAGACAGCAACGCCGGCTGACTCGCTATTCGTGGGCATCCGTCGCGACACGCGATCTTGCGCTGACGGGTGCCATCAGCATGGTGGAAGACCGGGTGGGCAACCTGTGGATCGGTACACTCTCAGACGGAATTCTGCGCTTCGAGCAGGGCGCACTGCGATTCGTGCGCTACCGCAACGACGCGGCCAATCCCGAGAGCCTGACGGAAAATCGCATTACCACTCTGTATCAGGACCGGGAAGGCGATATCTGGGCGGGCCTCGGCGCAACCGAGCCGGCGTTCATCCGTGCGCATCCTTCCTTGTTCCGCAGGCTGCCTTTCGATGCGGCTAATCGGGCCAACTTGGGTGAAACCCTGGTCAATACCATATATGAGGATCACCGCGGAATTTTGTGGACCGGGACGACGGGGGCACTCAATCGTTTCGACCGCTTCAGCTGGACTTATCAACACTACGAAGTACCCGGATACGGCGTCGCGAGCGATGTTTTAACCATCGCCGAAGATGATGAAGGCCAGTTGTGGATCGGGACATCAGGACAGGGGCTGTATCGATTTGACAGGGATACCGGAGCTCTGCGCGCCTACCGGCATTCAGACACCGATGCCGCCAGTCTGAGTAACGACACGGTCACCGCTCTGCTCAGCGCCGGCGACCACATCCTCTGGGTCGCCACGGCGGACGGCCTGAACAGATTTGACACCCGGACCGGACACTTCAGAACCTATCGCGTCCAAGTGCCAGGTACAGCGGCAAAATATCCGTCCATCGCGCGGGATGCTACCGGGGCGCTGTGGCTGGGCAGCTTCGGATCGGGACTGTTGAGATTCGACCCGCGCAGTGGAGAATTCGAGATCTTCGGTCACCGTCAGCAACACGGACGCACCGTCAGTAATGACCGTGTGAATGCAGTTTTCATCGACCGCACGGGTCTCATCTGGGCCGGTACCCAGGATGGACTCGACGTTCTGGATCCGAAGACCGGGCAAACGCATACGTTTTCGGAAAAGGATGGCCTGCCGAGCAATGCTGTCGCGTGCATCCTCGAGGATTCTGCAGGTCAGTTATGGATGAGCACGACCAACGGGCTGTCGCGTTTCGACCCTGCTACTGGCGAGTTTCGCAACTTCTCCTCTCCAGACGGACTTCCGGGAACCGATCTCACTGGGTACAGCGCGTGTTATCGGACCAGTAACGGTGACATGTACTTCGGAGGCTTCGCTGGAGCCGTGAGATTCTCACCGCAGAGTCTGGGAGAGGATACCTACGAGCCCCCGGTAGCTCTGACGCGTATCGAGCTCAATGGCACTCCTGTTGGGTCGGGTCGCACGGTCCAGGAAGCAGTTACGTACCTGCAGCGCCTGAGCCTGACATACGACCAAAACAGCCTGTCGTTCGAGTTTACAGCATTGAGTTACGCACATTCCGGCAGCAACCGCTATCGTTACATGCTGGAAGGCCTCGAGTCCGGATGGCGAAACGTGGACGCGTCTCGCCGCAGCGCCAGCTACACAACCTTGCCGCCGGGCTCTTACGTGTTCCGCGTTCAGGCGGCGACGAACCGCGGCCCCTGGAGTCAGCCCGGTGTGGAGCTGGCGATCACCATTGAGCCACCATGGTGGGCGACCTGGTGGTTTCGCGGCGGTGCCCTCGCTGTTGCACTGATGCTCATTGCAAGCAGTCACTTTTACCGGGTACGTGGTATCCGCCGGCAGTTTGAGCTGCGCCTGGAGGAGCGTGTCGGAGAACGCACGCGAATCGCAAGGGAGCTGCACGATTCACTTCTCCAGGGATTTCAGGGCCTGCTCTATCGGCTGCAGGCCTTGCGCAACTTAGCCCCGGAGAATTTCCCTGAGTTTGTCGCAACGCTGGATGCGGCTCTGGAAAAAGGCGACCAGACCATTATCCAGGCGCGCGAAGCTGTCCAGGATTTGCGAGCTTCGGGGATCGAGGCCGGCGACCTCGAAGCCGCGCTGATGGCTCTACGAGAGGAATTCGCTCAACCCAACAGCCCGAACCAGCCCACCTACCGGGTAGTCGTCGAGGGTAAGCCCCGAGCTCTGTCGCCTCTGGTGCGTGATGACATGTATCAGGTTGCACGAGAAGCATTCCGCAACGGTTACCGTCACGCCCACGCCACGCGCATCGAGGCAGAAACCGATTACGGCGAAGACGTCTTTACCCTTCGCGTTCGCGATGACGGCGCCGGTATCGAGCCGGAAGTCATGGATCGAGGCACACGGTCGGGACACTTTGGGCTGCAGGGCATGCGCGAAAGAAGTGAGCGCGCCGGAGGAACACTGAATGTATGGAGCGAACGCGACGTGGGCACGGAAGTTGAAGTCACAATACCTGCCCAGGTGGCGTATGCCCGTATCTGATAAGCGTATTCGTATCCTAACGGTAGACGATCACCCACTGCTGCGCGACGGAATCGCCGCCCTGATAGCGGGGCAACCGGACATGGAGCTGGTGGGAGAGGCCGCGAACGGCCTCGAGGCAATCGACTGCTATCGTGAGTGCCATCCGGACATCACATTGATGGATCTGCTGATGCCGCAGATGGGCGGCATAGACGCCCTGATCGCGATTCGCGACCGTTGGCCCGATGCCAAGGTAATCGTCTTGACTACGTATGCGGGTGATGTGCTCGCGCAGCGCGCGCTACAGGCGGGCGCCCGGGCATATGTTCTGAAGGTCCTGGTACGCAAGGAATTGATCGATACGATCAGAGCGGTGCATGCAGGATCAAAGCGCGTTCATCCGGAAGTTGCCGCCGATATCGCGAGCCACCTGGGCAGCGATGTACTTTCGCACCGTGAGATCGATGTTCTGGTTGCAATAGCCACCGGAAAGTCGAACAAAACAGTTGCCCACACGCTCGGCATCGGCGAAGAGACTGTCAAGATGCATGTCAAGTCAATCCTCACGAAACTGGGCGCCAACGACCGCACCCACGCGGTGACCCTCGCGATCAAGCGTGGAATCATTCAACTGTGACCTTACCCTGAAAAGAGGGTCCCGCGGCCACTCATTCCGAGTGTATAGCTCCCGCGGCGGCTGCATTACCGTCAGTGGCATGATGCAACGCCTGTTCTCGACTTTCCCTAGCGCTGCGCCAGGGGCCGGTTTGTTGTTGCTCAGATTCTGTGGGGGTGGGCAACTGATACTGGAAGGTCTGCGCTATGTATCCAACCATGCGTCCTGGACCACCCATGGTTTTGGTTTCGCACAACTGCTGACCGGCAGCCTGCTCATACTCGGGTGGTGGACACCCGCCGCAAGTGCATGCGCTGCCCTCGTCGGCATCGGACTGGCACTATCCGACAGCCGTTGGGAGCTGCACATTGCCCAAGCGGGCATTGCATTGGGCTTACTCGCACTCGGGCCAGGTGCATGGTCCATTGATGCCCGGCTGTATGGCCGCAAACAAATCGACATCTAGAGAACGGCTGTGCCGCCGTGATCAGCGCACTCTGACGCGCTCACGGCGCTTGCGCTTGGTGTTTCCTGATCGGAGTTGCAGAATCCCGGCGCGCGCACGCGGCGAGTGAACGCTTCTCAGGTTTCGACAACTCGCTCAGCTCACTACCAGCACGGCGCAACTGATCGGAATACCGTAGCGCACATCCATCGATGCGGGGCTGTCAGAATCGTGAGCGCCAATCCGTACATATCGGAACCAGATTTTCCAATCCTGCCTGCACAAGGCGAATTCCCCGCCGCCTTTTCAATTGCCCGCAGCATCCCACCCGCCCCGCACCTCGATGCCACATGGGAAGTTTCGCAGCTGTGCCGGGATGCGATGCTCGAATTTCGGAAACTGCGCCCCGTGCTCGCAGGCCGCCTTGCGGAACATGCGCTGCAGACTGCGCGGGCGCAGCTGGGCAGTGATTCCTCCGCGACCCACTTGCCGGCGGCCCTGTTGGCCGAATCACTCTACGAGCAGGGGCGCCTGGAGGAGGCCGACAATCTGCTGCGCTTCAGAATACCCGCAATCCGCTCGTCAGGCTCTCTCGAGTGCGCTGCTCGCGCCTACGTGGTGTTAGCTAGAGTCTCGATGCATAGAGGTCGCCGGGAGTTCGCGCTCAGCCTGTTGAGGGATGCACGGGCGCTGGGCGAACGACACCGCTGGCCGAACTTGGTTGCCATCAGCACGGCCGAGTGCTCCCAGCTCTTCCTGGAAGAAGGAGACATTGCCGCTGCTGCAGATTCACTTACAGATCTCGTCGTGCTCGTCAAGGGCTCGACTGCTGCTCCGGCAGCCGTTCAGCGCGCATTGCGCATGCAACTGGCGCTGCTCGAATTTCGGCTTGCCATTGCCCGCGGCTCTTGTGAAGAAGCGGTCGAAGGTCTCACGCAGTTGTGCGAGGCAGAAGCCCTTGGGAATTTCGGTGCGCACTGGACACTGCAGCTGCAGTTGCAATTGGCTGCATCACATGCACGATCCGATCGAATGGCAGCCGCGCGAGACATTCTGACCAAGGCACTCAAGACAGGAGCCGGTAACGGCTTGTGCATGAGCTTCATCGACGCCGGTCAGCTCGTCAGGGAGCTCATTGCCGGGCTGAGTCGCGAGGCACTGGCTGCCGATGCACGGCTCGTGGACTTGCTCCCCTACACTCGCAACCTGCTGAGGCACTTCGATTGGACAGACGCGCCGAACGGCTCCAAGCGCCTCTCGAGCGAAGTCAGCCAGGCGCTCACGAAGCGCGAAAGCGGGGTCCTGCAGTTGATTGCGGACGGACTGTCAAACAAGCGCATCGCTCAGCGCCTGGACATCACCCCCGAGACCGTCAAGTCACATGCGAAGAACATCTTCTTCAAACTTGCTGCTCAAACACGTGCTCAGGCCGTGGCGCGCGCCGAGGCGCTCGGGATTATCTGAGCCCCCACCTCGAAGTTCATGTTCGTCGGCCGGCGACGCAGACGCCGCCAGGCGGCTGGGGTTTCTCCCGTCTGCTGTCGAAACTGCTTACTGAGGTGCGCCTGATCGTGAAAACCGCATTTGAGCGCGATCTCACTCAATGGGGCGTCGCTGTTGAGGATCAGTTGCTCAGCCAGTTCCACGCGCTTGCGCACGATGTAAGCGTGTGGCGGCTGTCCACAGGCACGTCTGAATGCTCGCGAGAAGTGAGCCTCGCTGAGAGCGACGATCTCGCTCAGATTGGCCACCAGAATCTGCTGGTCGATGTGTTCCTCGATGTAGCTCTCCACGAGCCGCATCTGCCAGGCCAGCAACGCCTGGGTCGCCTCCCGTCGGTCCGTGCCCTCGCAGCGCATCTGCGCCCGCAGGAGCGAGGCGGCTCGATGGATCGAGGATTTGGCGGCCTCCTGAGAGTGCTCCAGCTCGCGGCTCGCGCTCATCAGCAGATTGACGACGCGAGCGAACACCGCACGCGTCTGTTCACCGCCCTGGGACACCAATTCGAATCGGATTGTCGTAGCTCCGTCCATAAAATCCGCCCTGTTGCATGCTTTGCCGTGGATTGAAGCTAGCAGCGCAAGGGTGCGCCGCAGAATCCCAATATGCAGTGGACGGATACTCACCATAAATGGGTAGTGACCCGGACCGCGGGAACGGTGATGGTTGTCACCTGCAGCAGCACAATCGGTCAGATTCGCAGGTATCGATGAATCCGAACAGCATCCGCGTTCTGGTGGTTGACGATCACCCAGTTCTGCGGGAGGGGGTCGCGGTGCTCGTCTCTCAGCAACCGGATCTGCTGATGGTTGGCGAGGCTTCGACGGGTCGTGAGGCCCTCGAGCAGTTCCGTAGCACGCGGCCGGACGTCACGCTCATGGACATCAAGATGCCGGATATGAGCGGTATCGACGCCATCATCGCAATCCGCGAGGAATATCCGGACGCACGTATCGTCGTGCTCACTACCTACGAAGGCGATGTGCTTGCGTGGCGGGCCCTTAAAGCGGGGGCCCACGCGTACATGTTGAAAGGAAATGTCCGCAAAGATCTCGCGGACACCATTCGCGCAGTCCACCGTGGCGCCGGACAGATCGAGCCTCCAATCGCTTCGCAGCTCACCGGCAAGCTGAGGGACTCGGCCCTCACTGCCCGCGAGGTCGAGGTCCTGACTCTCATCGCTGCCGGCAATTCCAACCGTTCAATTGCGGCTCGACTCCAGATCAACGAAGGAACCGCCAAGACACACGTAAAGAACATCCTGGCTAAGCTGGACGCCAACGACAGGACCCACGCTGTCACGTTGGCGTTACGCCGCGGCATAATCCAGCTCTGACTCACGCTCATCGTCGACGGCTGCCAATGCAACGCCTGTTCTCGACTTTCCCCGGTGCGTGGCCAGGCTTCGCCCTGCTACTTCTACGCTGTATTGCCGCTGCCGCTCTCATCGCGTACGCGAGCGACGGCGCGTGGCGATCGCTCGAGCCCGCCCTGCTCCTCATGCATGGTCTGACAATAATCGTCGCCGCCTTGTTGATCGGCGGACTATGGACACCCATAGCAGGAATAGCTCAGGCACTTGTTGGCTTGTACAGCAACTTCGCCGGCCCCACTACCGCAGACTTGAACCACATGCTGTGGGCGGCAGTGGGCCTGTGTGCGTCGCAATGTCGGGACCGGGTGCCTGCTCGGTAGACTCACGGATGTTCGGTCGGCGGCGGATCGACATCCGCCGCTGCGGCGATTGAGGACATGACGCCCGTCTTCTAATGTCCTGTCGCGATCAGTCGCACGGCTGGGAGTGCGCACGCTGTAAAGATCACCCAGGGAACTATTGCCCACAGATATTCAGATATCGCCGGGGCGTTGGCCGTCCCTTCGGAGCGACGCTGTCCGCGATGCCGCGCGATCGCGCACAGCATGAGAAGGAACAGGAGCGCGGTGATGCCCGTGCAGACCTCCAGAAGGATGAGCCGCACTAGTCATCTCCGGTGAAGTCACTGAGCTGTGTTTTGACTGCTGGCGATGCCTCTCGGGACTGATTCGCCTCCTGAATGGAATGTCGGTCGACCCCAGCACCGCAGCCGAGGAGCACTGTCAAACAAAAAGCCGCAAGCGCCTCGACTGAGGATAACTTCCACCATCGGTACCGCATCGCTCCAACTCCGCAAATTGACGCGCCGGCTCGACGCCGGCGCAGTGGTCGTCTTGCTTCAGCTCTACAGGGAGACGTGCACGCCATCGGCGGATAAGTTGAATTTGAGTCCGACATCCGTGGCGATGAGCTTGATCACGACGCCGTGCTCATTCTTGAGGTATGTCGCTGTGCCTCCTCCGGCGATGGTTATACCCGCGCCTGCTGCGACATAGTTCCCTGAGAAGTCGGATAATTTCTTCAGGTTGTACACATTCCCTGCGGCCGTGAAATTGGTTGCGCCCACGTCGACAACGGATACTCCCCTGATCGAGAACTCGTGCGACTTCTTTCGATAGCTGAGCTCCCCGTTACCCCAGGTATAGCCAATTCCGGCTGCAACGCTGCCACCCTTCAGGGTCACCGTTGCGTCGGGTTTTTCATCGTCCGCGACTGGGGCGGAAGAATCTGCATCGCCGGCATACGCCGCGGCAGACAGTAGGGCGCACGCCGCCAAGGAAAACATCATGCTACGCATTGAATTCAACTCCATGAGAAATAGGATGGCTGATTGAGAGTACGAGTCAGCGGCTCACGGCACACTCACCGCATGAAGCATCGCGATCCCGTGTATCACCGGTGAGCGGCAGATGCCTACGCTGTGACCCGGCTTATGTACCCTCGGAGAACCACAGTCATGAATGCCCAGGAACGCGCCGCGCTCGCAAAATTTCTCGATCAACTCGTAGAGATTCATGAAGTCGACAAAATCGCGGAAGCCGACCTGATGATCCGGCGAGCGCTCGAACGGCAGCCGGATGCAGCCTATCTTCTCGTGCAACGCGCACTGCTACTCAGCCAGGCGCTAGCAGCGGCCAAGGCCCGCATCGCCGATCTCGAGCGCGGGCAGGCAGGCTCGAATCAAGGTTTCCTGAGCTCGGGTACCTCTCATTGGTCGGCGGCGAATCAGGCTCCCTCGGCCGCGAGCGTCGCGCCCGTTCCTCCGACTCAGGGACCTTCCTCTGTCGCAGCGCCTTCCGGATACGCGCCCCCGCCAGTCTTTCCGGCACCCGCCCCACAGGCACCCTCACCGGGCGCCGGTCCGAGCTTCCTCGGTCAAGTGGCAGCAACAGCCGCGGGCGTCGCCGGCGGGGCATTTCTATTTGAAGGCATCGAAGGTCTTCTCGGCCGCCACGGCACCGCCATCCCCGCCCAGGCGGGTACCGCAGTTCCAGAGGACGTGACAATCAACAATTACTATCCGTCCGATGCGCCCGGATTCGGCGATCCCAGCGGCGAAGCCGACGACTTCCGTCCGGACTCGGACGATTACGGCTCCTCGGAGGATAGCGACGAATTCGTTTAGCCGGCCGTATGGACTCAGGCGGTCAGCGACTCAGCCGGTCAGCGCGCACTCGCGAGTTGCAGCGCTCGACGCTCGCTCGCGCACGCTGTGATAAAGGGCTTCGGTCTTTGCGTTGGGTGGCACACCCAGGAAGCGTGTTAGCAGCTCGCGGCATCGTCGGTACGCCTGCAACGCCTCGCTGTGATCTCCGAGCTCCTGATGGCACACCATCAGTCCGCGATACAGATCCTCGTTGAGGGAATCGAGCTCGAGCGCGGATTGATAAAGGTTGGCCGCATCCTGCCACAACTGCCCGCTCTCGCACATTCGCGCCGCATCGCGGATGACGCGCAAAAAGCGGTCACGCAGCGCATAGCGCGTCCTCAAGGCCCACGGTTTCTCACTGCCGTGCTCGAGGAAGTGCCCTTCATAGAGCTGTTGGATCCGGCCAATGCGCTCGGCAGGATTTGTCGCATCGTCACGAGGACGTTGCAACTCCTGCTCCAATTCCCACATGTCGACCCAGAACTGATCCCGGTCGAGGCTTACCTTGCTTCCCGCCATACGCACCGCATCCGGCTCACCCAGCAGGTGGCGCAACCGGTACAGTGTGCTCTCGAGCGCGTGATAAGCAGCGTCTCCTTCCGAATCGGGCCAGAGCGCATCAATGAGCGCGCCAGCACCCACTTCCGTTCCGCCGAACGCGATCAGCGCCTGCAGCAGCTCCTGCGGCTTGCGTAGGCGTCGGGGTATCTGGATCGGCGTATCCAACTTCAACAAGCGAAAGCGCCCCATTACATGGACCTTGAAACACATCCACCGGTCACCGCGTGAGATTCACGCGCGCCAGATCGATCAACTCGTGCGCGCGCCCATCCAGGACAGCCTTCATCATGAAGAGCCCGAAGTTCTTCGCCTCTTCGAGCGTAGTGGTCGGCGGCATGACGAGCTCCTGGCGCGCACTCATGACCTCGACCAGCGCAGGCCCTGGGTGAGCGAGCGCCTCTTCAACTGCGGAGCGCAGCTGTTGGGGCGACTCCACGCGGATTGCCCTGACGCCCACTGCCTGAGCCATGGCGGCAAAGCTGGGATTGTGGAGGTCGCAGCCCGTGTCGAGGAAACCACTGGCTTTCATCTCGAGCTCCACAAACCCCAGCGTTCCATTGTTCAGCAGGATGATCTTGACCGGCAGTTTCATCTGCACCAGCGTCAGGAAATCGCCCATCATCATGGAAAAGCCGCCATCGCCGGAGAATGAGATTACCTGCCGGTCCGGAAAGGCGGCTTGGGCGCCGATCGCATGCAACATCGCATTGGCCATGGAGCCGTGATTGAAAGAGCCGACGATGCGCCGCCGCCCATTCACTTTGAGGTAGCGCGCAGTCCAGGCGATCGGCGTTCCCACATCGCAGGTAAAGATTGCATCTTCAGCTGCGAGCTCGCTCACCACGCGCGTGATGTACTGCGGATGAACGGTCCGACTGTCGGGACCGACCTCGGCGAGTGAGTCCAGATCCTTGCGTGCACGCGCGTAGTTCGCCACGGCATCGTCCAGGTGCCCCGCCTCTCCCTTCACATTGACCCTCGCAAGCAGAGCGGTCAGAGTCTCCTTCACATCACCGAGCAATCCCAGCTCGAGTGAGCAACGATTACCGAGAGCCTCGGGCCGCAGGTCGACCTGCGCGATTCGGGCGCCTTCAGGAAAGAATTGACGGTAGGGGAAATCCGCGCCCAGGATCAGCAAGGTGTCGCAATCCTTCATGGCGTGATAGCCCGAGGCGAAACCAACCAGCCCCGTCATCCCGACATCACAAGGATTGTCATATTCGATGAACTCCTTGCCGCGCAGAGAGTGCACGATGGGAGCCTTCACCTTCTGCGCGAGCGCAACAACCTCACTGTGCGCCCCTGCGCATCCAGCGCCGCAGAAGAAGGTGACACGCGAACCCTCGTTGAGAAGCGTTGCGAGTCGATCGATCTCGGCCTCATTCGGCCGGATCACGGGGCGGGAAGGCAGCAGCCACGCCGGAACGGTGGCGGCGACCGGCTTGAGAGCAACGTCTCCGGGAAGCACAACGACCGCGACCCCGCGCCGTGCCACCGCCACACGCATTGCGCGGGTCAATATCTGCGGCAGCTGGCCTGGATTCGAAACCAGCTCGACGTAGTGACTGCATTCTTTGAACAAGCTCTCCGGGTGGGTGGCCTGAAAGTAGTCGATGCCGATCTCGCTGCTGGGAATGTGGGCAGCGATCGCCAGTACCGGCACACCACTGCGCTGCGCATCGAACAGACCATTGATCAGATGCAGATTCCCGGGACCGCAACTTCCGGCGCACACAGCGAGTTGCCCGGTGAGATGCGCCTCAGCGGCGGCGGCAAACGCAGCACCCTCTTCGTGCCGCATATGTACCCACTCGATTTCGCCGGATTTGCGCAAAGAATCGGTAAACCCATTCAGTGAGTCCCCGACGACACCGTAAACGCGTTTGACACCCGCCTGTGCGAGTGCCGCCACAATGTAATCCGCGCCTGTGCCGCTCATTTCGTGAAGTCCTTGATGATCTCGAGATCTGTGACCGAATACGACAGTCCGTACCTGAATCCAGCGCCGACCTTGACCGGCCCCAGGGCGTGAAGCTCCTCACCGGGTGCCTGCGGGAATGAGAGCTGACCCTCGCCGCGCCACAACTCAACCAACTTCAGATCGTCTGTGATCGAGACGGTCAGCTCGTTGACTGCCGGCTTGTCGTGCTGCCCTCTGACGAGACGAGGGAAATACCGGAGGAGTGCCGTGGGGCGATTGAAGACCGTGAAAGGATCGGCCACCGGTTCACGTAAAGTCACACGCGCATCTGCGAGACGTTGTCCGTGTGCCGATACACTCGCCCCAAAGCGCGCGCCGGGCCCCACCTGCGAGGCGGCCGGACTGGGTGCTGCATAGCTACGTGTCTGGTAAATGCTACCGAGCTTTTTCGGAAACCCCTGTGCCCAACCGCGCGCCAGTGCCGCGTCATTGTCGACATAGATGAACGGACAAAACATGACGGCCCGATTGCCGAGTTGGGCATCGATCAAAATGAAAGCCTCACGGTATTGATAACGCGCTGGGTCGAGATATTCGTCATTGGAGGCGGTGAACTGCCAGTCAATAAACAGGGCGAATGCATGTCCATTCGTCTTCGGATCCGCAGACAACCCCTGCGGCAACATGGAGGCGGTAACTGCCGGATCGGCCCAGAATTCAACCGCGAGAACGTCGCCGGAATAGTGCCACGGAGGCGGCGGATCGATGGACGCCTGGCCCAATGGAGAACGGGGAACCATGAAGCCTTTCAACATCGGAAAACTCCTTGCCGGTGGGAGCGGCGCGCATCGTCGCCACGGGTGATCTGTTTTACGACGTCGCGCCCGATCGCAGCTTGGAATTCCCGGAGCGCTTTGGACGGATCTGCGAGCGCCCAACGCAGCAGTACGCGAGCGCCAAACGCGGTAGCTACGGCCGGCGGACAAGGCCCAAGGCTTCTAGCCTGAGGCCTGAGCCCGCAGGGCGCCATATCCCCCAATCGGGGGAATCCATCTCGAGGTGCGCGTGACAGACACTAGAGGCGATATGCGATCCCGATTCCTATTAGCTCTGATGGGCTTCGTACTGAGCTCGTGTGACGGCGCGCCCTCGCGCAACATTCTCGGGTCCTACTTCCCATCCTGGATGGTGTGCGCGCTCGTCGGGATCGCTGCGGCTGTCATTGGCCGCGCCATCCTGAAGGCCACCGGGCTGCTCGAGGAAGTACCCGCGCCACTCGCTGTGCTGCTGTCCATCGCATGCGCCGTGACTTTCGGACTGTGGCTGTTATGGCTCGCATGAGGATCGTGGCATGAGTTCGGGACCGACCGTGCGTGGCAAGATAATTGCGGCCGTGTGCATCTGCGCCGCCCTCGTGTTGTGTTTCGCCGTGCTGGTTGTGATCGACCGGCGGCCGCGCACTCACGATGCGCGTGTTTTTGCGTATAGCGCGGCCATGGCCTCCGAGATCAACGGCAGGATCGTTCGCATCCTGGTGAGAAACGACGAGCGGGTATTCAAGGGCGCTGCCCTGATCCAGCTGGATCCCGTTCCCTACGAGATGCAGTTGCGCCAGGCACGCGCGCAGGTGGCTGCCCTGAAGGCCCAGATCGCGCTCACTGGCCGGCAGGTCACTTCACAGGGCTCCGGGGCGCAAGCGGCCGAGAACCAGGTGCAGAAGGCCCGCGAGGTGTTGAAGAATGCTCAGGATACCCGCAAACGCCTCGAGCCGCTGGTAGGTCCGGGCTATGTGACACAACAGCAACTGGATGATGCCCGTACCAACGAGGCCTCCGCGCTGGCGTCTCTCAACGCATTGATCAAAAACGCGGCTCAGGCGCATGAGGCTGTCGGCGACACCGAAAGTCTCCAAGCGCAATTGGCAGGTGCCGAAGCTTCTGAGGCACTAGCCGCCCGCAACCTGGATCTCACCACGTTGCGCGCGCCATTCGACGGCATCGTAGTTGGGTTGGGTATTGCCGAAGGTACGTTCGCGCTGTCGGGCCGGCCGCTATTCAGTCTGATCAAGTCAGATGCCTGGTACGCGATCGCAGACTTTCGCGAAACCGAGCTCCCGCGCATTGCCGTGGGCGATCGGGCCACAGTGTGGACCATGGCCAAGACTGATCGTCCTTTTTACGGCCGGGTTGAGAGCCTCGGTGCTGGCGTCGAATCCACGGATCAGGAGGGTCCAGGCCTGCCGAAAGTAGGCAGGGATCTGAACTGGGTCGTCGTGGCCCAGCGGTTTCCAGTGTGGGTACGTCTCGACAAGCCTCCCGTAGACGCCATGCACGTGGGAATGACGGCGTCGGTCAAAGTGCGCCATGTGGGCACTCGCTAGTGCTCGACGCATGCGCAGCCCCCTGATTGAGCTACTCGCTCGTGAGCTCGCCCCGAGCGAGGGCCGTGCGCAGGCAGTGCTCCGGATCGCCACTGCCTGTTCAATTACCGTCGCCATTGCAATGGTGTTCCAGATCCCGGAACCCACCTACATGGCGTACATCGTGTTCCTCATCGCCAAGGATGAGAGCTCGGCGACGGTGACTGCGGGTGTTGGAGCGATGGTGGCAGTCACACTCGCCGTCTTTTTGAACCTGGGTCTCCTGCTCATCGCCACCGCGGAACCGGCGCTTCGACTGCCGGCGATGGCATTCGCCACGTTCGTTGGGATGTACTGCGTACGGACCTTCGCGCTCGGGCCCATCGCATACCTGGCCGGATTTCTCGTGGTTCTCGTGCAATCACTCGTCGATGACATTCCGAGCCCGGAAAAGATCACGCGGCTCGCTTTGTGGACGTGGGTCGTGGTCGGGGTTCCTATCACGACCATCGTGGTGTTGAATCTGGCGTTCGGGCCGGCCTCGAAGATCATCCTCGGCCGAACTTTCCGCAAGCTGCTTGCGGAACTCGAATCCGGCCTGCAATCGCAGATTTCTCGAGCAGACCTGGCCCGGTGGCGGGAAGCAGCGGTGCCCCTGCTGTCAAAGTTGAACGAGGCGGCCGCCCGCGGACCGTCACACCTGCCGGTCTCACCGGCCGCTGTCGAGCGGCTCCTCGAGGTGTTGACGATTCTCGAAGCACTGCCGGACAAGCGTACCGGGGATGCGAAGTTACCCGCTGAAATGGCCCTTCAACGTGCCCTCGCGCGTATGTACAAGGCACTGGATCAGCAGGCGCCGGATCGGGCCGCAGGCTCAGGCGCGCAAGCTCACCCGCCCGCGCAAGCCCAACCACCCGCGCAAGCCCCACCTCCCAAGGACAAACAGCCCCAGCCTCCCAAGCATAAACAGCTGTTCGTGCCTGATGGTTTCAGCAACCCTGCACATTGGCAGTTCGCGCTGAAGACGACTCTTGCGGTCATGGTCGTGTACATCACCTACACCCTGCTCAACTATCCCGGCATGCGCACCTCAATCGTCACTTGCTTCTTTGTAGCACTGGGCAGCCTGGGCGAGACCGTGCACAAACTGACACTGCGTGTCTCAGGCGCAATCATCGGCGGACTGCTGGCCGGAATCTGCATCGTCTGGGTGCTTCCGCACATGACGGATATCGGTCAGCTCTGTGCTTTGATCGCTCTGGTCTCCGCCGGCGCAGGCTGGATCTCGACCAGCAGCGAACGGCTCTCTTACCTGGGTATGCAGATCGCATTTGCGTTCTTTCTGGGCGTCCTCCAGGGCTATGCACCCGCCACGGATCTGTCAGAACTGCGCGACCGGGTCGCGGGCATCGTGTTGGGCAATGTTGTAATCACACTCTTCTTCAGCGTGCTCTGGCCTGAGTCGGCTCGAAGTCGCCTGCGTACGTCTCTCCTGGCAGCACTGCGCGCCCTCAGCGACTTGCTCAAGGCACCCGAAAACGCGGGAGACTCCCGCATCCGCGCGGCACAGGCCCTGGCGCAATCACAGCATTATTCGGAGCTCAGCGCGTTCGAGTTGCAAATGCTGCCAGCGGATGCGAATCGGGACACCGCTGCGCTCGAACGCGTACGAAGAGTCGCCGGCGCTGCGTTCGTAGCAACGAGCGATGCGTTCGCCGGCGTCCCGGATATCGCCCGGTCCCAGATTTCAACCACTCGCTCAGCCATCGAGCAGTTAAGCTCGGAGATGACCCATGTCGCAGTCACGACGCGCTGAATGCCTCTGGAGCGTGCTGTGCGCCGTAACAGCAGCCCTGTCAAGCGCGCAGGCTGCCGCACAAGCCCCTGCATCTGCGGACAAACCGTGGCCGATTCCGCAAAACGTGACCCGAAGCGAACAGCAGCATTTCGATGTGCGCGGGCTCGAGCCCAGGAAGCGTTATGGTCTCGTCGACCTGATTGACCTCGCTCAGCGCAATAATCCCCAGACACGTGGCGCGTGGGAAGCCGCTCGCGAGGCAGCGGGGGCGCAAGGACTGGTGGAGAGTTCCTACTTGCCTCAGATATCGCTGCAGGTCATTGGCGGGCTGGAACATACGCCACTACCGGCCCCAAAGAACCTCGTACCAGAAGGGTTCTTTGTGTCGAATGCGCGCGAAATCATTCCCTCCGTGGCCGTGAAGTGGCTGCTGTTTGACTTCGGGCAGCGCAAGGCGAAACTCGAGGCCGCGCGTGCGGATTCGTTTGTCGCGAACGTCTCGTTCACCGGGGCACACCAGAGCCTGATCTTTCAGGTATCGCAGGCCTACTTTGATTTTGGCGCGGCGCGTGGCCGCCTGCGCGCCGCGCGGACTGCGCTAAAAACCGCTTTGACTACCCAGGACGCCACGACAGCCAAGCGCAATAACGGCCTTGCGACTATCGTGTCGGTAGCCCAGGCCGAACGTCAGACAGCCCAAGCGCGATATGGCGTGAAGGCCGCGGAAGGCGCTGAACGCAACACCTACGCGAGCCTCATCGCGTCTGTTGGCATTCCCGCCGACACAGAACTCGACGTGGTGGACAGTAATGAGCTGCCTTTGCCCACTCAACCGATTCAGAACGTCTCCGCAGCCATCAGAGAGGCCCTGGCTAATCGTCCAGATGTAATAGCTGGGATTGGAAAGGTAGACGCCGCGCAGGCGTCCCTCGACGCTGAACAGCGCTCCCGTTATCCGGTCATCGACGTCTCAGCCCATGCTTTCCAGAACGCAGGTTGGGTGAGCTCCGATGGCAAACCCTACTCGAGCGTGAACCGGCCCGGTGGCAACATCCTCTTCTCCTTCAGCGTACCGCTGTTTGATGGAGGTCTGCGATCCAGCCGGATCTCGATCGCCCGCGCCAAGGTCCGCCAAGCCGAGGAGAAGTTGGATCAAACCCGCGATACGGCCGCGCAGCAGGTCGTGAAGGCGTACAACGGCCTGGTTACAAGCCTCGCCGAATATGAAGCCTCAACCGAGCTGAACCGTGCCGCACACACAGCGTACGACGCTGCCTTGCGTTCTTACCGCCAGGGCGTGGGCACCTACACCGATGTAGCGACCGAGGAAAATGCCGTCGTGCAAGCGGAGACCCAGGTCGAAGACGCACGGGCTAGCGCGCACACGGCAGCAGCAGCACTAGCCTTTGCGATGGGAACACCCGAGTCGAACGAGAGCCCGGTGCCGTAGCCGAAGCGGCTCCGGCACCGGGGACGGACTGTCTACAGATTTTCCTGAATCATCTCGAAGACGTCGCTTCCCTTGCCATGCAGAATCGCCTTGATGGAGTACATCGCCATTCCATAGGCGGGTCCTACGGCGGTGAATGGAGGCATCACGAGCTCCATGGGTGCAACTGCGACGTTGAGGAGCGCAGGTCCCGGTTGCTCGAGCAACTCGGCAACCGCCGCCTCGAGAGCCTCGGGATCCGTTACGGTCTTACCCCAAAGACCCATGGCTTGCGCCACCAGGCCGAAGTCAGGATTCTTCAGGTCGGTATATTGCGGCAACAGGCCTTCGCTTTTCTGCTCCAGCTCGACGAAACCCAGTTTGCCATTGTTGTAAACAACGATCTTCAGCGGCAAATTCTCCTGAATCGTCGTCATGACATCGCCAAACAACATACTCAAGCCGCCGTCACCAGCCATCACGATGACCTGACGCCCCGGCTGGCACTTCTGCAAACCAATGCCAGTGCCAAGACCATTCGCCATCGTGCCGTGCAGCAGACTGCCAAAGATCCGCCGTCGGCCATTCATCGTCATCAGCCGATGCAGCCAGACGACCGGCGTACCATCGTCGCCGGCGAACAACGCATCCGGGGCTGCAAGCCGGTTGATAATGGAAGTGAGATACTGGCCTGAAATCTTGCCGTGACGGCCGCGTGTGGCCCTCGTGCTCTGTGCTTCCAGGTCTTTCTTGTGCCGTTCGACATAGGTTTCCCGAAACGTCGAGTCGTCCCGCTGGGGAAGTCGAGGCAGCAAAGCTTGCAGGGTGTCCTTGACACTCCCGACCACGCCGAGACTGACGGGATGCCGCCTTCCCAGATGCGTTGGATCAATATCCACTTGAATGATCCTCGCGTGACTCGGATAAAACTGCCGCCAGGCAAAGTCAGTCCCCAGCAGCAGCAATGTGTCGCAGCTGAGGATACAGTGGTAGGCTGCTTCCATGCCGATGACGCCGGTCATTCCAATGTTGTGCGGGTTGTCGTATTCCAGTGAATCCTTCCCGCGGGTGGTATGTGCCACCGGAGCCTTCAGCCGCTCCGCAAGCTGTACGATCTCGTCATGTGCATTGCTGCACCCGGACCCGGCGTAGATCGCGATGTTTGAGCCCAGCCCGATGATGGACGCCATAGAATCCAAATCCGCCTCGCTGGGACGCACCACCGGTTGGCTGACATTGACCCTGAAAGGAGGCTCGTCAGCTGCGTCCGAATCGAAAACGTCGACCGGGACGATGAGCACCGCGACGCCGCGCTTGGAAATGGCGGCCTGACAAGCCATCACTGTCATGCGCCGGGCATGCTCCGGTGTCAGGATCATCTCGCAGAAGACGCTGCAGCCCTTGTAGACCGACTTGAAATCCACCTCCTGGATGAAATCGAAACCGATCTCGCTGCGGACGATCTGACTCGCAATGAGAACCACCGGTGCGCGATTGCGGTTGGCTTCATACAGACCGTTGATGAAGTGCAGGCTGCCAGGACCGCAGCTTCCGGCAACCGCCGTCAGTCGATCGAGCAGCAGTGCCTCTCCCTGGGCGGCAAACGCACCGGCCTCTTCGTGTCGCATGTGGACGAATTGAATCTCGCTGCGCGCCAGGGACGCGGCGAATGTGTTGAGCGTGTCCCCAACGATCCCGTAGCAGTTCTTCACGCCTGCCGATACGAGCGTGTCCACGATAACCTGCGCTACTTTTTTTCCCATCTCCATTACTCCATCGGCATCATCATGTTGTGATTCAGGTTGGCCATGATGATCATGGACCCGAAGACGACCAGCGCGACCGCGAAAACACCGAAGGCCAACGCCAGGATATTGTTCGTCTGGTCAGGCGCGCTGGAAATGTGCAGGAAAAACACCAGATGCACGCCCATCTGTGCGATGGCCAATACACCCAGCAGTACGGGCACTCCAGGGGCGAACACCAGGTCGGTCGAGGCGGCCCAGAACGAGGCGATAGTCAGAACCAACGCATACCCCAACCCGATCAGGTAACTTCGCCGGTGTCCGGTTGTACGGATATTGACACCGGGACTCTCACCCTGTGCAGACTGTAGATGTGTCTCCATCATCGCGCTCCCAGGTAAACTATTGTGAACACGCCGACCCACACGATATCCAAAGCGTGCCAGAACAGACCGAAACAGAAGAAACGTCGAGCTACCATCGGACGAAATCCGAGCGTAGCCACCTGCATTAGCATCACGATCAACCAGCACAAGCCGATAGTGACGTGCAATCCGTGAGTGCCGACGAGCGCAAAGAAGGCGGACAGAAAGGCGCTATGTGAAGGGCCTGCGCCTTGCGCGAGCAAGTCCCGAAACTCCCCCAGCTCAAGGGCGAGAAATGTGCCGCCCAGGAGGAACGTCAGCGCCATCCAAAAGTACATGGATGGGGCCTCGGCGCGCTGTACAGCGAGGTTTCCAAAGCCACAGGTCACACTCGAGGCCAGCAGACACAGCGTCTCGATGAAGACGTGCTTGTGGTCGGAGAGATCCGCGCCCGAGGGCCCTCCGGCCGTCTCACCGGATAAAACAGAATACGCAGCGAACAGCGCTGCGAAGATCACGATGTCCGAAAGCAGGAAGAGCCAGAATCCGAATCCGGCCACTACCCGTGCCGGCGCAGGTCCCCTTTGAGAGAGCGGGACGCCGGTGGCGCTGGCCACCAGAGTGTGTTCAGCGGCACTCATGCTGCGCGCGCCTCCACTGTATACGTGCGGTCAGCAGACTCCACCTCCTGCGCAGACACATGCACTTCCCCGTCGGTGCGCCAGGCTTGCATCAGCCCCACCGCGAGCAAACCGACCAGGCCAACAACCGCCAGCCACCAGATCCGCCAGATGAGCGCAAACCCGAGGATGAAGGAGAAGAACGCCACGAAAAAGCCCGTCGGGGTATTTCGGGGTATATGCAAAGACTCGTAGTTGCGCTGGCCCATCAGTCGTTTCGCACCTTCCGGATTGTGCTTCGCCGCCCAGAAGGCATCTGTACGCGCAACTTGCGGCAGTAAGGCGAAATTCCATGCCGGTGGAGGGGACGGGGTGGACCACTCCAGCGTGCGCCCATTCCACGGGTCTCCTGTCAGATCGCGATGCCGGTTCCGGGCACGAATGCTGACGGCGAGCTGAACCGCGGTAAGAATGATGCCGCAGAAGATCAGGAGCGCACCCACCAGCGCTACTTGCATCAGCGGTTGCCACTGCGGATCCGTATAGTGTTGCATCCGGCGCGTCGCTCCCATCAGGCCAAGCGCATAGAGCGGCATGAAAGCCAGATAGAACCCAATACACCAGCACCAGAAGACCGCCTTCCCCAGTGTTTCGTTGAGCTTGAAACCGAAGGCTTTCGGAAACCAATAGGTGTACCCGGCCATTACTCCGAACACGATTCCTCCGATGGCCACGTTATGGAAGTGAGCAATCAGGAACAAGCTGTTGTGCAGGACAAAGTCCGCCGGAGGAATCGCCATCAGAACACCTGTCATACCCCCGATCACAAACGTCGCCATGAAACCTAGTGTCCAGTAGATCGGCACGGTGAAACGTATTTTCCCGCCGTAAAGCGTGAACAACCAGTTGAAGATCTTTACACCGGTCGGGACCGAAATAACCATCGTCGCGATGCCGAAGAAGCCGTTGACATCCGCGCCCGCACCCATGGTGAAAAAGTGATGCAGCCAGACGAAGAACGACAGCACGCAGATCGCCATCGTCGCCATGACCATGGAGCGGTATCCAAACAGCGGCTTGCCCGAGAAGGTGGCGACGACTTCCGAGAACACACCGAATGCGGGCAGGATCAGGATGTACACTTCCGGATGCCCCCAGATCCAGATCAGATTCACGTACATCATCGGGTTGCCGCCGAGCTCGTTCGTGAAGAAGTGAAAGTCGCAATAGCGATCGAGCAGCAACATTGCAAACGTGGCAGTCAGAACCGGGAACGCAGCCACGATCAGCATGTTCGAGGCCAGCGCGGTCCAGCAGAAGACCGGCATGCGGCTGTAGCCCATCCCGGGTGCTCGCAACTTCAGAATGGTCGTGGTGAGATTGATGCCCGATAACAGCGTGCCCATTCCCGAGATCTGCAGAGCCCACAGGTAGTAGTCCACGCCTACTCCCGGGGAATACGCGAGTTCGCTGAGTGGTGGATATGCAAGCCATCCGGTGCGGGCAAACTCGCCGACGACCAGTGACAGATTCACCAGCAACACGCCGGCCGCCGTGAGCCAGAAGCTCACGGAGTTCAGCACGGGGAAGGCCACATCGCGCACACCAAGCTGCAGCGGCACGGCGAAATTCATCAGCCCGATCACGAACGGCATGGCCACGAAGAAGATCATGATGGTGCCGTGGGCCGAGAAAATCTGATCGTAGTGCTCCGGCGGCAAATACCCCATTGCGCCATTTGCCGCGAGCGCCTGCTGGGTGCGCATCATCAGCGCATCCGCGAAACCGCGCACCAGCATCAAGAGCCCGAGAATCATGTACATAACACCGATGCGCTTGTGGTCGACGCTCGTGATCCATTCGCGCCACAGATACGGCCACCAGCCCTTGACCGTAACGAGCAAGAGGACCCCAGCGAGGACTGCGCCGACGACTCCTGCAGTGATCATGACTATCGGCACGTCGAAGGGAATCGCCGCCCAGCTGAGTCTTCCGAACATTTCAGTTACTCCTGAGCCGCCGCGTGTGCCATGCCCACGTGCGCGGAAACAATCGAATCGAAGAGGCCCGTTGTGATCTCACCATAGGTCTTCACGACGTGCTCGGAGCTGGGCTGCGCCAATTGCTCGAACGTGGGACGATCGAGCACTCCACCGGCCCGGTGTGCCGTATCCACCCATGATTGAAAGTCCTCAGTGGAGACCGCCAGGACATCGAAACGCATGTCCGAAAACCCGTCACCGCTGAATTGGGCTGACAATCCTTGGTAAGTGCCTGCGTGGTCTGCGAGCAGATTCAGCTGAGTAGTCATCCCGGGCATGGTGTAGATCTGACTGCCCAGTTGCGGAATGAAGAAGCTGTTCATGACACTGGTCGATGTGAGACGGAAATGGATGGGTACGCCCGCGGGAACCGTCAGTCGATCGACGCTGGCGATTCCCTGTTGTGGGTAGATAAAGATCCATCGCCAGTCCACTGATACAACCTGAAGCTCCAGAGGCGCAGCGCTCGATTTCAGAGGCGCGGGAGGATCGAGGTCGTGCGAGCTGATCCAGGCGATGCCGCCCAGAAAGAGAATGACGAGCGCGGGAATCGACCACACGATCATCTCGATACGGCCGGAATACTCCCAGTCGGGCCGATAGCGGGCCCGTGAATTGCCCGAACGGAACCACCAGGCAAAACAGAATGTGAGCAAGATGACCGGAACGCCCACGGCCAGCATGATGGCGGTGGCATCGAGCAATATCAGCCTTTCCGCTTTACCGACGGGCCCATGCGGGTCCAGGGGCCCTTCGCTGCATGAGGCAAGCGTCAGACACACGAGCGCGCAGGTCGAGGCGTGGCGTGACAGCCGTCCGAGTTTGATTGGGGTCATGATGCGACCTTGGCGCAGAAGCACTGTTGCCCCAATCCCCTGAATGGGGGATTCGCGCCGTCGCCGGCGGGGTGTGAGATCGCGCCGCTGCAAAATAACCAACACGTGGATGACGAACGATCTTTGGCTGCAGATGTCAGGCGCAATCGCAGGCGGGCTCGTGGGGAGCTGCGCCGGCTTTCTCGCCAACATCATCCGGGCGCGCCTGGAATTCAGACGTCACCGGCACAGCGTCGCCTCGGCGCTCGTGGGCGAGCTTCAGGCATTGCGGGAGCATGTTTCGGCCCACTATCTGGTGCGCCTCGATAACGTTGGCACAACGAGCGTCCAGCCCTTCCCCTATCACTGGTTTCGGGGTGAGCGCGATTACATGCCCATTTTTCGCTCATTGGGTCAAAGCATCGGCTATCTGCCCAGCCCACTCCCGCGGGATCTCGCATTCTGGTACGCCGGTTTCACCGTGTGTCTCGAAAGGGCTCATGAGCTCAGCGAGCTCGCCCGGCGAGATGAACCAGGATGCCTGGAGGCGGCGCTCGAGCTCGCAGCGATTCAGCGCTCCGAGCTCGTTGAGCTGATGGACACAGGAGACGATCTGCTATGCCGCCTCGAGGAGCAAGCTGACAGGCTCACCATTTGAGCACATCACAACAGGATGATTCCGCGCCGCAGCGCCAACGTAACCGCATGCGTACGGTCACTGGCATGCAGCTTGGCGAGGATGTTCTTTACGTGCGTCTTGGCGGTCTCCTCGTTGATGGACAGGTTATACGCGATCAGCTTGTTGGACTTGCCATGGGCAATGAGTCCCAATACTTCGACCTCGCGGTCGGTCAGGGCTGTCTCGCTGACGTGAGTTGCAATGGATGAGGCGACCTCCGCTTGAACCCACTTCGCACCGCCGTGCACCAGACGGATCGCGTCGAGCAACTCGCCACGCACGAGACCCTTCAGAAGGTAGGCCTGCGCTCCTGCTTTCAGGGCTCGCTGAGCCATTGCATCGCCTCCGAACGTACTCAATACGATGATCTTTGCCGAAGGCCATTCCGTACGGATTACGCCGATGGCGTCAATTCCGTTTATGCCTCGCATCTGCAGGTCCATTAGCGTGATGTCCGGTAGCGTTGCCCGGAATTGCCTGACTGCCTCAATTCCCGAGGTCGCTTCAGCCACGAGCCTCATGTCCGGTTCCGTGCCGATGAGAGCCGCAATGCCGTCGAGCAGTAGTGGATGATCGTCGACACACAGTATGCGTATGAGTGACTTGTCGGACATCGATCAGATCTCCCGCGCGATGGCACCACGCAGCGCTCTGGGTTGTGAATCTCCACTTTGGTCTGGCGCTCGACCCCTATGGGCTGCGTTTGGAGGCCGCCTGGCAAGCCGGCGTACGTACGCAATTCGGGCGTCAATCTTCAGCTCGATCTCCGTTCCGGTATTCCGCTGACTCCACACCTCCAGCTCACCGCCAAACTCCAGCGCTCGCTCACGCATACCGGGCAAGCCCCAATGCCCTTTCCGGTAACCGTGTTCGAGGACCGCAGGCTCGAGCCCAATGCCATCGTCACGCACACGAGCGGTGAAGGCCGCCTCACCAAAGACAATCTCCACCTCGACCAATCCGGCACGTGCATGTCGAAATGAATTCCTGACAGCCTCCCGAGCGATGCGATACACCTCATCGCGTACGATCGGTTTCAGTGCAATCGGTTGACCCTGTACCAGAACACGAAAATTCGGCGCGGCGCCCCGGTAGTTGCCCGCCAGTTGATTTTCGGGCTCGAACTCGCTGCCCAGGTCCGCAAGTGCCTGCGGCAGATCAGTGCCTACGGGTCCGCCCATCCGCAGCTCGCCAACGGCCTGACGGCCCTCATTGATCGCCGCCAGGCCTCTGTCAATTGCGACATCAAGGTGGTGTGCCGCCTCCTGAAGCCGGTCCGGCAAGAGTCGGCGTACGGCTTCGAGTCTGAACATCGTTCCCTGAAAGCCTTGTAACAGCGAGTCGTGCAATTCCCGCGCAATGCGTGTACGTTCCTTGATGCGGTCTTCGAGGCGCTGCTCGAGACTCTTTTGGAGTTGTTGATTCAGGTATCGGACGCGCAGCACATGTGCCAGCGCGAGCACGGCGACCGGAAGAATGATGCAGAGATACTCGAGCACCGGGAGTAACCTGCCACCTCGTCAAACCAGCAATACGGAAACATTACAGAATAGTCCGTCTGGTTTCGTGATGGTCCAGTGTTCCTACAGTAATGTTCAGGTATTCAGCCAGTTTCTCGGCGCCTACCGGTGCCCTGCGTGCCCTAGCTTCGAGCCCCCCTTCGGGGGATGGTACCTGGCGAGGCGGTCTCTATAGTCCGGCCATAACTGCCGCAACCGGGGGCGAGAGTGGACCGAAGCTGCGATCTCATCGAATTGACCGTGTTCCTCGTCGCCAGCTTCGTGTCTCACAATGCCATCACCGCCACAGAACTGCCTGGACTGATCAGGAACACATACGCGATGCTCACTGAGCTGACTGCGAGTCAAACCGACTCTCAGACTCCGAGGGCACCCGCGGTCCCCATCGATAAATCGATTACGCGCGACTACATCGTGTGTCTCGATGACGGCAGGCGGCTCAAGACCCTGAGACGCTATCTCAAGCGGAAGTACTCACTTACACCGGAACAATACCGGGAGCGCTGGGGCCTTCCCGACGATTACCCGATGGTCGCGCCGGGCTACTCTGAGCTACGCTCTTCTCTCGCGACGCGTTTCGCAAAGAGATCACGTAAAGAGTGACGCTCCGGAAGCGTGCTCAACAGCCGGCCGCTTGCGTAAGCGCTGAGCTCGCGGGAGCTCGCCGCCTCGACAACTCGCCCCACCATCCCGTGCGCTCGCGCGGCAGTAGCATGCACGCGCCAGGTAGCCAGGTGGGTCTCATACTCGTTCGAAACTGCCAGCGCACGCTCAGTTGACTCGAGGGCTGCGTGTGGTTTGCCCTGCATGATTTCCACCTCCGCGATCGCGTTCCAGGCGAGCGCCTGAAACGTTCTCTCGCTCGTCTGCAGAGTCAATGTCAGCAGAAGCCTTGCGTGCTCTTCGGCTCGAGCGGCCTCTCCGGCCGCGAGCCAAAGAGTGACCGTTTCGTACTCGGCGATCAGCCGCCAGTACCAGTCGAGAGACACCGGCGCCTCACGGGCCAGTCGATCTCGTTCCGCGAATAACTCACGCGCCCGCGCGAAATTCCGCAAGCCCGTCTCAGCTGCGCCGCGCACCACCAGATAGATTCTGTATTCATGCGCATCGAGCACCGGCGTGGATGCAACATCGGATACGTCATTCGCGGCGTCCGCGAGACAGTCGTCGTGGGCACCTTCATAGTCACCTACATGAGCGCGAAACCAACCGCGCACGAGCTGCAGAATCCGCGCCGAGTAGTCGTTCCCGTTACTTCTCATGACGGGAATGCTGGCCTCGAGCTCCTTAAAGGCCGGTCCAAGCTCGCCGAGAAAAAAGAGCGCCCAGGGAGAGACGAGACATGCGGTGTAGTACATGCGCGCTGCGTTCATTCCCGGGCGGATCACCTCGGTTTCGATCAACGCAGGGAAGTTGTCACGTACGGCGCGATAGGCCGCGTGATAACGGCTCGCCACCGCATCGAGCTGACTGTGCTCGACCAACGCCCACGCGGCATCCAGCTTGTCAGGTCCGGACTTCAGCACCTGGAGGGCCGCGGTGCACCGGGCCGCATAGTCATTATCCCAGCCATCGAGAAACAACAACCCCATGTAGGCACTGAGCTGCGTCCTGGCTCGCATCACCAGATCCGATTGTGCTTCGCTCGTATGCAGCGCTTCCTGCAGGAGTGCACGGCATTGGGCGTTGTCGCACCAGCCGGTGGTGTAGGTCATTCCGATGAGGGCACGCGCAAGTACGTCAACGAGACCTCGTGCCCGAGCGAGTGCAGCCACTTCTTCGTAAGACGCGAAGGCCTGTGAGTCACGAATAGCGGTACAAATCCCCGCCTTTCCCTCGAGCATCTCCAATTCAACAGAGGCCCGCTCGGCGGGCGGAAGATGTCTGGCAAGCTCCCCGCCCAGCGTGAAAAGCGCAATTCCATCCAGGTATCCGAAGCGCGCTCGCACAATTATCAATCCTTCGCGCACGCACTCCACAGCTTTCTGCCATTCCCCGCAACCGGCCAGGTGTTCCAGGAGCTGCAGGGCAATCGCCTGCCGCGCTCCGGCGGGATAGAGCCGTTCCAGAGCCTGGTAGATTACCCGATGCGACTGTGCCAGCCGGATAGGTCCCTGACGTTCGTAGAGCGCTCGTCGGTACAGCACATGTTTGAATGTGTATTCCCGCACGACGGTGCCGTCAGGATACCGCTGCAGCTCCGCCCGCGAGATGCACTTGTCGTTTCTGACAAGTGTCTCGCATACTTCCTCGAATTCGATGGCAGTCATTCCACAGGCCGAGGCAGCGAGCGCGGCATCGAATGCCACACCGACGACACTGGCGGCGGTGAGCGCGCTTTGCTCCCTGTCATCCAGTTGCGAGATACGGGACTCGAGTACCTGCGAAAGGTCCGACGAGATTTCCACGTCCAGCTTCGCGACCGGTACGCAGAGTCTGAATCCATCGGCGCCCGGCGCGATGAGGCCTCGTTCGATGAAATTCTCGAGAGTGGCGATCATGAGCAGAGGATTGCCCCCAGCCTGTTCGGTGATCAGTTGAGCGAGCTGCTGCGCTCCTGTGCCTGTCACCGTGCTGGCCACGAATTCGGTGACCGCCGCCGGCCGCAGCGGCGGCAGGGTAAGGCGGGTACCGATCTTATGAGCCAACAACTCCCTGCTGAGGCTGCGTACCGGATGATTGTCGGCAGCGGCGTCTTCGAGCCGGTAGGTAGCTATCATCAGTACGCGCGCGCGGCTGCTTCGCCGCGCGAAGGCCGACAGAAGGTCCACCGTGGAATGATCGGACCAATGCAGATCCTCCAGGACGAGAACCAGAGTGCGTCGACTTGCGAGCTTGTCGATCAGCTGGCAGAACTCCCGCACCATGCGATCACGGCTCGATGCTGCGATCTGCTGCTGCAGGAAGGCCCGTGTCTGCCCCGACAACAACCCAGGTAGCTGCAGCGCCCACGTGGGGGCGATCTCTTTGAGCGCCTGCACCACAACTTCCCCGTTGCGTTGGCGGGTCAGACTGTGCAGTGCCTCGAGAACCGGATAGTGGGACTCGATACCGCCGTAGCCTTCGATACATCGCCCGATGGTCACCGATGTATCCGCATCGCTGCCGATTTCCTCGAGAAACCGCTCGACCAACTCTGTCTTGCCGATGCCAGGCTCGCCGGTCACGAAGACGAGCTGCGGCACATTGCTCCGTGCCAATCGAAGCGCTTCACGCAGTTCTGACAGAGGGCGAGCCCGGTCCACGAACTTTCCCAAGCGCGCCCGCGGGTGTTTACCGGACGTCTCGTCGAAGCGCACCGGTGCAATAAACTTGTATCCACGTTTTCGCAGAGTAAGGATGTATTGGGGTTCCTCCGCCGTGTCACCCAAGGCTTTGCGGATCGCGAGAACGTGGCTCTTGAGAACCTCCTGCTGAACTTCCGCGTCGTGCCACACTTCCTCGAGCAGCTCGTCGTGCGTAATCAGACGGCCGGGGTTGTCCACCAGGTAACGCAAGAGATCGAATGTCTTCGGTTTCAGCTCGATACGCTGCTCATTCCCGACCGTGTCCAATCGCAATAGACACTGATTGATCGGATCGAGCCTGAAGGGTGGGAAGTCTTTCACGTGCTAACTACAGCCGCAGGTGCACACGCGAAAGAACGCCTGGCCAGAGATAAGAACGGGATGTACATCGGTGCAGTTGGCTACGACTTTCGAAATGAGGGGCCAAGCCAGGTCGCCGCGAACACAAGAGCAAGTTCACGGATTGTCGATCTCGCGTCCGTTAATAGCGCGGCGCACGCAGTTAAGCAACTCCTCTGCTTCGAAGGGCTTCTCGAGATAGCAGACGACGTTCGCCTTCATAGCCTGCGCCAGCACCCGCTCGTCCGCATGAGCCGTCATCAGAATAGTGGGGATCGGATGATCCGACGCGGCCAGATGCTGATGAAGCTCGAGCCCAGTCATCGTTGGCATGCGCATGTCCGCGATCAGACAGGAGACCCTGTTCAGTCGCCGGAACTTCAGCAGGCGCGCGGCGCTCGCGAACGTAGCCGCCGAGAAGCCCGCGGACTCGAGCAAATCCCTCGTGGTGTCCCGCATTGACTCGTCATCGTCAACGATCGCAATCAGCGGCCCCTTCAACACTACGGACCTCCCGATGCGCGTGTTCAAGAGCGAGACTAGTCCGCGCGGATCGCTCAAATCCATTGCACCACAGTAGGGCCCGTGCGCGGCTAAGGACTGCCGGAACTACGACTGTGGTAGCGATCGCCTACGACGTTCTGGTGGGCACTCCGAGGGTTGGCCCTTGCAAGCGGGTAATGAAGATCACCCCATGAGTACGAGGCGCACTTGAGGCGCAGTCTCCCATGGATCGCGTGCCTTAACGGGTGGCATTCCCCCATCCAGGGGATGGGCCCGACCAGCACCCAGGCTGTTACTGTGAGGGCATGCTCGACCCAAACGCGCCCAGGCTACTCGCCTGTCCGCAATGCGACCTTCTGCAGAAGCACACGCATTCCGCAGCGAAGGACCGGGCACGATGCCAGCGCTGCGGCGCTGTCGTTGCTCTGCCTCGTCACGCCTCGATCGACCGTCCACTGGCGCTGGCTTTGACGTGCGCCCAGGTGTTTGTGTTGGCCAATGTGTTTCCACTCGTATCCATGAATGTCCACGGGGACACAATCTCCACGACTATGCCGCGTGCTGTCTGGGCTCTTCATCAGCACCATATGACCGGGCTGGCTCTGCTGGTCTTCCTGACCACGCTCCTCGCACCCGCGATCCAGATCGCCACGATTCTTACTCTGCTCGTGTGCCTTCGACTGGGACGAGGTCAACACCACTTTGCCCGGCTATTCCGGCTCGTTCAGGGTATCCGTGTCTGGGGAATGATCGATGTCTTGATGCTCGGGATCCTGGTCTCTCTGGTCAAACTGGCGGCACTGGCCACCGTTGTGCCCGGCGTTGCCCTGTGGTCCTTCGCGGCTCTGCTTGTTCTGCTGACCATCCTGGGATCCTCCTTCAGCACTCGAGATCTGTGGCACTGGTCCGAAGAGCGGTACCGATGAGCCGGGCGATCTCTGCAGCGGAGGCCGGGTTGATACTCTGTCCCACTTGCGAGCAACTGGCGCGCCACCAGCCGGGTCCGGCACACAGGTGTCCCCGCTGCGGGCAGCGAATGCACGTGCGCAAACCGGATAGCCTGGCTCGTACCACCGCTTACCTGATCGCCGCGGCCATTCTTTACATCCCGGCCAATCTTTTTCCCATCATGCATACGGCCACGCTGGTCGGTGGCGAAGACGACACCATTCTGAGCGGGGTCATCGTATTGCTGAACACTGGTTCCTGGCCGCTGGCGGTCCTCGTTTTCTTCGCCAGCATCATGGTCCCGACCCTCAAGCTCATTGCTCTGGCTGTGCTGGTGCTGTCTATCCACCGAAGATGGACGTCGCCACCTCAGGGGCGCTTGCGTCTGTACCGGCTTGTTGAATTCGTTGGACGCTGGTCGCTGCTGGACATCTACGTGCTCACCTTGTTGGTCGCTCTGGTGCAATTGCAGGCATTAGCTACAGTCGAGCCCCGTCCAGGGGCCCTCGCATTCGCGGCTGTAGTCGTGTTGACGTTGCTTTCCGCGCGGAGCTTCGATCCGCGTCTACTGTGGGATGCTTCTTCTAATGAGCGAGCCTGACGAGCACCTCGCTCACCTACCCGAAGCGCAACCGGCTGCGCTCCGTCGTCACCGGCCTGCCTTGGTCTGGTTGATTCCCCTGATCGCCGCCCTGCTCGGCGGCTGGATCGCCCTCCAGAGCTGGCTGGCCAAAGGACCCACCATCACCGTCGCCTTCCGAACCGCGGATGGCATCGAGCCCGGCAAAACGCTGATCCGGTATAAGAACGTCAACGTCGGTAGCGTCACACACGTCAGCTTCACCAAGGATGGAAGCGTCCTGGTAAGCGCAACCCTCACTCATGATGCAACCCAGTTCCTTCGCGAGGACTCCCAGTTCTGGGTCGTGCTCCCGCGAGTCTCCGCTGGGGGCGTCAGCGGCCTGAGCACTCTGTTCTCCGGACCCTACATCAGCTTTACCGCCGGCCGATCCGATCAATCCGGTCGTAAGTTCCGCGGCCTCGAGATTCCCCCCGTCGATACGGAGGGCCTGCCCGGGCACGAGTACCTTCTGCATGCCCAGGACGCCGGTTCTCTTCAGGTCGGCTCACCCGTGTTGTTCCGTCGTGTCAAAGCTGGCGAAGTTATCGCCTATCGAATAGATCCGGATGGGTCGGGCGTCACTTTGCGAATCTTCATTGACTCACCCTACGACCGCTTCGTCACCACGGCGGTGCGATTCTGGCATGCGAGCGGAATCGACCTCACCCTCGATGCCTCAGGATTGCGGGTCCAGACCCAATCCGCCGTCACCGTGCTGGAAGGCGGTCTCGCCTTCGAGAGCCCACCCGACAGCACAGTCGCAACTCCCGCACCCGCTGGCGCCCAATTCGACCTGTTCAACGATCGCGCCAGCGCCATGCGACATCCTTACACGGAGATTCAACACTATCGGGTTTATTTCAAAGAATCTCTGCGCGGCCTGTCCGTAGGCGCGCCCGTGGACCTGCACGGCATTCATGTGGGCGACGTCAGTGGTTTTGGCATTGAATACGACCAGGACGAGGGCATCTTCCGCTTCCCTGTCGACGTCGATTTCTATTCCGAAATGCTGCGGGAGCACTATATGGTCGGGGCAACGCGCGCCAACGATGCGACCAAGGCCGGTCAGCGGGACATCGTCGACCGGCTTGTCGCTGCCGGGATGCGCGCTCGCTTGAAGAGCGGCAACCTGGTCACTGGCCAGTTGTACATCGATCTGGATTTCGTGCCGCATGCTCCGCGCGCGGCGATCAACTGGAACACTCCACGTCCACAGATACCGAGCATTGACGGCGGACTGAATGCGTTGGCCGACAAATTGGGCGACATCGCAACCAAGCTCGACCAGGTGCCCGTCGATCAGATCAGTGCTCAGCTGTTGAAAACCCTGCAGGAGCTCCAGGGAACTCTACGTGGGACCTCGGCATTGGTTGGCCATCTGAACGACGATGTCACGCCGGAAGTGACCGCCGCGCTCGGTAATGCCCGGCAGGCACTGAAAGCCGTCGAGTCCACTCTTTCAGATGCCTCGCCACTGCAAAGCGATCTGCGTGACACGCTGAAACAACTCTCCCGCTCGGCGCGTACGCTCGCCGACTTGTCGGACTATCTCGAACAGCACCCCGAATCTTTGATCCGCGGCAAGCCACCGGACACGAAATGAACATCCTATCTTTCCGGCAGCTCGGGCACCTACGAGCTGCAAAGTGGTCCGCCTCGCTCCTCGGCTGCGCCACCGCAATGTTCCTGGGCGCCTGCTCCTCGGCACCCGCCCATTATCACAGCCTGACACCAATCCATCAGACGATTGGTCCACCACCCCAAAGTGACAGCGGCACCATCGCCTGCACGCCGGATGCAACGGGTCCGAACGCACCGGAGCGGGAGCCGATCGGTACAGTCCTTCTCACGCATCTGGCCGTACCCGTCGAAGCCGATCGCATGCAGCTTCTCCTCCACCAGACGCCCACTCGCCTATCCGTCTACGAGACCGAGCGCTGGGCAGCCCCACTGGGAGATCAGATTTCCTTCATTCTCATCGACAATCTGCGCAATGCGCTGCCCGACCTCAACATCACCAGTGATCCGTTGCTCGTCGGCAGAGGAACGCCTCTACAACTCAACATGGATATCGAGGAATTGGACGCGCTTGCCGGAAAGGAAGCTATCGTCCGCGCTCGGTGGAGATGGTCCGTCGCAGATAAAGCCGCCTCGCAGACAGGCATCTGTACCGCCCGCCAACCCCTGCGGAGCACGGGCATCGATGAGCTCGTGCTCGCCTGGAGCCGTGCGCTGGCGGACATCAGCTCGGCCCTCGCAGCCTCGATACAACAGAACCGGCGATGAGAATCTGCACGAGCCTACGAGATCCCCTCCGTTTATTCTTTTAGCGGAGATACTGTCCGTTTCTAGCAGCCGACAAACAGCAAATCAATATGGCAGACGTATTCGACGCAACCTCGACCACGGATGATGTGCTGGCGAGGCTCAGTCTCAAGGGAAAACGAATTCTCGTGACCGGCGTTTCAGCCGGACTAGGTATCGAGACCGCGCGCGCCCTCGCGGCGCATGGGGCGCATGTGGTCGGTGCCGCCCGAGATCTCGGCAAGGCCGAAGCGGCGACTGCGCATGTGCGGAAGGCTGCTTCTGCGAGCGGCGCGAGCTTCGAGATAGTTGCTCTGGATCTTGCGAGTCTCAAGAGCGTTCGCGCCTGTGCGGATGCGCTGTTGGGTAAGGGCGAGCCGTTCGATGTGCTGATCGCGAATGCCGGCGTCATGGCGACCCCATTTGGCCATACGACTGATGGCTTCGAGACGCAGTTCGGCACTAACCACTTGGGACACTTTGTCCTCGTCAACCGCCTTGCCCCGCTGATCCCCTGGGGCGGTCGACTAGTCAATCTGTCTTCGGCTGGGCACCGCTTCTCGAACGTCGATCTGCAGGATCCGAATTTTCAGCGAACCCCGTATGACCCCTTTGTCGCGTACGGACGCTCCAAGACGGCCAACATTCTGTTCGCCGTAGTTTTTGACCAGCGCCACCGGGCGCGCGGTGTTCGAGCGGCAGCGGTTCATCCGGGCGGCATCCAGACCCAGCTAGGCCGCCACATGGATCGAAGTCGTCTCCAAAGCACGATCGACCAAATGAACAAGCAGCTGGCCGCCGAGGGCAAGCCGCCCTTTCAATACAAGACCATTCCTCAGGGGGCAGCGACCTCCGTATGGGCTGCAGTCGTGGCTTCGCCTGATGAGATTGGTGGGCACTACTGCGAGAATTGTCACGTCGGGCACATCGTTCCTGACAACGTGACCATTAGCGCGATCAGTGAAGGCGTGCGTGGCTATGCGGTGGATGTACGCAATGCAGAGGCGCTCTGGAAAAAGAGCGAAGAGATGGTGGGAGAGAGTTTCTAACCAGGTCGTCCCCGGTGTCAATATTTCGTTGAGCCTGGCTTCAAAGTGGGTATCTTGATGCGCGCAACCGCCGCCGGATCAACCTGGGTGCCGTTTTCTCCCATGTGTCCGGGCACCCCGAGTCGCAGCCAACCTCGAGCTTCCCCTATTCGCTCGGCACGTCGTCGCCACAATCGTGTAGACGATGGACCAGAACTTCAGCTACCCAGTGAAACGCACCGCCAATCAGGGCGCCGAGAATGACCTCGCTGGCTCGGTGGCGAGGCGAGCCGCCGCAACGCTCACTACCACCGCAATGCACGCTCCGATGATGGTACCGGCGATACGGCCCGTCAGCGAAGTTGTGGTGTCGTCCAACCGCTCCTGTGAAACGATCAGAGCGGAAATTGCAGCCCATACGGCATGTGGCAATCCTGCCGAAACGGCGGCCACGTAGGCGCACGTGGCCGCGCCGGAGCAGCGGGCCACAAAGGCAACGGTGCGAGCGACCGACATTGCCACTGCCAGACGCCTACTCCCAACCGCCGCCGAGGGCCAGGAATATGGCCACCTGATCTGTCGCGAGCCGGGAATGAGAGCTCGCTACTGCATCATCTGCAGAAGCCAGTGTCCGTTGCGCATCCAACATAGCCAGAAAATCTATCTTGCCTCCGACGTACAGGCGCTTGGCCTGTTGCTCCGCCTCCCAGGCACGAGCCTGCGCTATAGTAAGGTAGTTATCACGTTGGAGATCGCGACTGTAGGTGGTCAGCGCACTTTCAGCATCGCGAAGCGCCGTGAGTACCACACCGTCGAAGCGCGCCAGGACGAGCTTCTCAGCAGTGCTGGCCTGGGCAATCCGCGCGCGAGCGAGAGATTGGTTCGCTTGCCAATGGATGGCCAAGCCGACACCGAAGCGGTTCGTCGGCGTAGTCAGGAAGTCTTCGGTCGCGCCGGTTGAACCGGCGCTGGCGCCCAGGGTGACACGGGGATAAAGATCCGCCGTTGCTACGCCGATACGGGCAGTGGCCGCAGCCAACCCGCGTTCCGCCTCCCGCACGTCCGGCCGCCGACGGAGCAACGCCGTCGCGTCTCCGATCGGAAGCGGCTGTTGCAGATGAGGTGCTGTCGCACACGCTTCCACCGATCTCGGATATTCAGCGGGTGGCTTGCCGATCAAGGCGGCCAAGCGGTACAGCGCATTCATGCGCTGCGCCTCGAGCGCCGGAAGATTGGCCCGCACTTGAGCAACCTGCCCGGAGGAACGCGTGAGATCGAGAGTCGAATTGCGTCCGGCCTCGACCAAACGTCGCGTTGTCTCGGTGCTCTGCACCTGCAGTTGCAACGAGCGCCGGGTCACTTCCAGTTCCTCGCCTGCATTGCAGACGTCGGCATACGCGCGCGTTGTCTCCGCAGCCACGGTTATCTTGGTCAGGTCGTAGGCCGCTCTGACCGCCTCCTGGTCAGCCGTCGCCGCCTCGACACCTCGCTTGAGCCGTCCGAAAAGATCGAGCTCGTAGCTCACCGACACGCCCGTATCGTATAGACCTGTCGCAGGCACAGGGCCGGAATGAAGGTAACTCTCGGGAGAGAGTTGTTGAAAACTGGGATCGAGATTGACCTCTGCAGTTGGCTGACGCGCAGCCCTGGCCTCGCGCAGTAGAGCCGCGCTGCGCTCGAGGTTGGCTTGCGCCATGCGTAAGTCGATGTTGGCCACCAGTGCAGCGCTCACCAGCGCATCGAGCTGCGCTGAGTCATACAGGCGCCACCATTCGCTCGGAGCAAGCTCCTCTGAGAAGGCGGCATCGGACGAACTGAGGAACGGACCGTGAGCAGCCGGCGCATTCAGGACAGCGCTCTGAGGCGGACCATGATAGTCAGGCCCGACGCTCCGGCAGCCCACTGCCCCTATTACACACGCGCTCAGGCCAACACATATTGGCCATTGACTCGAACGCTTCATGGCGAACTTCGCCCGCGCTGTGGGCTGCCGCGCTCGTAGGAAAGATCGACGACGGTCGCGGTCCGCCCCGCGATCAGAAGCACATCGACGGGTCCCGGATCGAGCTTGATCCGTACGGGTACCCGTTGCGCGAGCCGGACCCAGCTGAAGGTTGGGTTGATGTCGGCGACCAGATCGCCGGTAGGCGTTCGTTCGCGATCAAAAATAGCCGGCGCAAGGCTCTGCACATGACCGTACAGCAGGTGCGAATCACCCATCAGCCGTACGGAGACGCGGTCGCCAACGCGAATGCGCGACAACTGGGTTTCCTCGAAGTAGCCGTCGATATGGATGCTATCGCTGTCCATCAGCGCGAGCCCCTGTCGGCCCGCTGTCAGGTAATTTCCGGGCCGTAGCTCGAGGTTGGTGACGATCCCATTGACCGGGGCCAACACGAGGGTGCGCTCCAGATTGAGCCGTGCTGCAGCGAGGTCCGCCAGACCTCGCTGCAGCTCCGCAGTGGCCTCCTCCATTCGAGCTTGGCTTTGTTCACGTACTTCGGACGACACCACCTCACCGAGCGTGTCGTTTCGACGGACTTCGCGTCTGGCTTCCGCGAGGGAAGCCCGTTGCCGCGCGATCATCGCCTGAGCCTGCTGCAGAGCGATCTCATAACGAGCCCGGTCAAGCTCGAACAGGGGCTCGCCCTTGCGCACTACCTGATTGTCATGCACTGCCACCGTCACAACGAACCCGGACTCATCAGGCGCAACACTGACCACGTCAGCGCGCACCCGCCCGTCTCTGGTCCAGGGCGCAAGCGCGTAATGAAACCACATCCATCGAAGTACAAACACGGCGGCAACCACGGCCGCCACGGTGATCGCTCGTCGCAGCAGCCAAACGGATCGGTCGCTCATCGCTAGAACGCCCACCCGCCGCTCCTAAATGCCATGTGATACCCCACTGCCGAGATAGCACCCCAGAAAAGCACGAATACCGCGACATTGAATAACGCGCGATGCCAAACGAGTGCGTAAAACCCCATGCGGCTAACGGCCCTGAAGGTAACAGACGAGAGCAGAAATGCGATGCCCGCCCAAACCAGCACTGCCGGTAGGTACACACCACTGAGATTGACTTCCAGCAAGAGGTCACCCTACACGAGAGAAGAGCTGCGGATGCCGGTTGAGCGCATCTGCGATCAAGGTCGCCTGCACAGCGGCTTGCATCGCGCGCTGTGGTTCAATTTCGGCGTGTGAAGATTGCTGAGCACTGAAGCGCGTCAGCTTTTCACGAGCGGCAATTATGTTCGCCGCCGCAAGTTCGGCGAACGCCTGATCGAGTGCGTAGCTTGCCTTCACATGTCGACGGGCCCCGAGCAGAGCTATCGCGGCCTCCCCGACCGACAGTGCGGCTAACAGCTGCGCAGTTTCCTCGAGGCTCGCTTGCGTCGGCATGACCGCAAGCCGCTGCGACACGAGACGAGCCCACACCGTGTGTGTAAACCGCCGACGCCCGACCAGCAATCCTCTCAAATCGCGTATCGTGAGTACCAACAGGCGCTGGATGCGCTTTGCCGCCGGCAGCGGCGGAACCAACCAAATCGCGATTGCTGCCAGTGCCGTCCCGGCACAGACCGCAATCGCCGTGTTCAGTACTGAGGTTGCTTCGTAGCTCGGCTCATTCTGGATAGAGAGGATCGGCATGACGTTGGTCACCATCGCACCAAACGCTGTCTTATGCCACGAACCTGCCGCCAGCATTCCGAGTGGAACCAACACCAATGACAATACCACCGCAAGGCTGAGGAACTCACTGGGTACCGCAGGCAGGATGGCCAGAGTCAGGATAACCGCGACGACACCGGCGCCGGCGCAGCCAACGGCAAATTCAACCGCACCCGCGAATGCTGCCTCCGCGCGGGCTGAGAACAGAATGACGCCGACGGCAGTGAAGGTGATCATAGTCGGACCGTCCGGCCATTCGGTTACGATCCAGAACACCGCAGCGAACAATAGCGCAACAAAGATGCGCAATCCGTTCAGCACCGGGGGGAGAGCATCGGGCACACGAGATAGAGGAGTCCGGCCGCTGGAGGGCCCCTGCACAGATCTGCTCGTCAGCACAAGAGCGTTGGCCGCGCGCTCGAGGGCCTGAAGCGTTCGCATGGTGCCATCCACCACCAGCCGGGCAGACACGTCCACTGCCGCAGTATCGGCTGCGATGCGACTCTCAACGCTGGATATCTCTCGTGCGAGTTGTGCACCATCCGCCCATGCACAATCGGCCAGTTTCGAAAGACCTGGCAGGAGCGCGGCTCCAATCTCAATTGCCTGCTGCCGCGGCACGGTCGAAAGATGATTTGCGATGCCGCGCCAAGCGGAGAGAGCCACGAACAGGGCTTCCTGGGTCGTATGCAGCACACCCGCTTGATTCCGCAGATCCGAGGGTTCTCCTACAGCCTCATCGATCGTGGCATCCAATGCGATGACGCGACCGATCAGTGCGCGGCGAGCTGTTCGCAGCTCCTCCCAATCGGGATTCGGTTGCAGTGTTTGGGTCAGTCCCGACGAAATGCCTCGACCAATGTCCGCCAAAGCTCGAGCCAGGCGAGCGCGCGCATGACCGAAATCGGTCAACGCGTGCACAAGCTCTGCGGAAAGGATGCCGATGCCGATTTCGGTCACGCGCCACACGGCATGCATGAAAACGTTCTGCGGATTCGCGACAATGCTCGCGAAGACGATAGCGGTCGTATAACCCGCAAGCGCAGCCCCGTACCCTCCGAAGTTAGGTAGGATCGTCGCAAAATAGCCGCAAGCGGCTCCCCAAACAGCCAGGCCTACGAGAAGCGCGGGATGATTCTGTGGGAATACGGCAACCAGAATCACGATAGCGATGCCACCGATTACCGTTCCGATTGCGCGGAATCGTCCCTTGCGCAAGGAAGCTCCGAGACCCGTTTGGATGACTATCCCCGCTGAGGTGGCAGCCCAATACGGATCCTCGAGTTGGAGCCAGAATGCGGCATACAGGGCGAAGCAGACGGACGACCACAGCCGCAGACCGAAGAGGACCGCCGCACCTTCCGCGCGACGGACCTCAGTTTGCGGGGACAGGACGGCCGACCATCTTGCGAGGATCGACGATCTCATCGAATTGCTTCTCGTCTACATAGCCGGACCTGATAGCGGCCTCCTTGAGACTCAGATCCTCGTTGTGGGCCTTGTGAGCAATAGCGGACGCCTTGTCGTATCCGATCACGGGGCTCAAGGCCGTCACCAGCATGAGCGGGAGCTGCTCCTCGCTCAGGCTTGGCAGGCAGCCGACGGCAAACGCCCCGAGGAGCAGGTCGCTCTCCTGCGTTCCGCGATTCCAGCTTCTAAAGACCAGGCGGGCCCGCCGAATGTTTGAGTGCATGGTTCGATGTTGCAGCCGGATTCTTCCCGTCTCTATGCCGGTAATGCTGGATGAGTAGGATCCTGCGATTCGCTCCGGTTGCGCACGACGCGCATCACCCGCTGCACTCGGTGCAAGAGCATGTCCACTTGTGTGCTCCGACTCTCCCCGACTTGACACCAACTGCAGAAATGTTCGCAGTTGTTTTTGAGAACATCGTAGCCGCGCTCGCCCAGTCTTGAACGGGCGCGGCGCACGATGTCTTCGCCGTGTCGTGCCTCGGCGGGCACGCGACCGACACGGACGGGGCGTTTGCCGGCGAAGTTTCCAAGCGGAATGGCTTCTATCAGTCCGTGCCGATAGGTGATCCAGCCGGCATAGTGGATGACGAGCCCACCGCCAACGTAGATTCCATGATGGCGGTACGCAAGTCGATCGACGATCAACTCGGTGCCTGGCTCGAGGCTGTCGGTGCAAACCGAGTTTGTGGACGAGGACATCATTGTCAGCACCACTGAGAAGCCCATGGCTGAGTGACAGAATTTGCGCTATAGGATGTCGCCCCCGAAGACGGATCGGAACCGAACATTCCGTGCAGCTGACGTGCGGCATAGACTCGGAAGCGCCGCGTGTCGACAGCGTCGAAAATCTCTTCAGCAGTCGCTTGGGGAGTCAGGGAGTTGAGCGGCAAATCGCGCATTACGCGTCCGCCTGCTTCTCGATAGCCAAGGGTGTCCGTGATATTTGTATCGGCGGTCTCAGGGCAGACCACCGTCACTCCGACCATCGACCCCATTGAATCCAACTCGCGATAGAGTTCCTCGGAGAGCCCCACGATCGCGTGCGTGGCCGCCAGGTAGGGGGCTGCCCCGCGTGTGCCGAACAGTTCCGCGGCGGCTATGTTGACGATGTGTCCCTCACCGCGCTTGACCATATCCGGGGCAAACACCTGCACGCCGTGGATTACGCCCCACAAATTCACGTGGATATTGACCCCCGGATTGTTGCAGACCAGCCACGGAGGACCGAGCTCGGCCGCACTGTGGCGGGCCAGCTCGCGAACAGCATCGAAAACGAGCATGTCGCCGTGGATCGAGATTGCCTCGACGTTCTTCGCCCTGACTTGCTCGACGGCGGCGATGAGCGCGTGCTCATCCTCGTCAGCCAGTGCCAGCCTCATGCCCCTGTCTGCGGCATGCAATGCCAGCGCCAACCCGATGCCGCGCGCTGCGCCCGTGATCACGGCAACTCTGTCTGTCAGGTCAGTGTTGGCTTTCATAGCGAAATTCACTCACCTGGCAATTGCCTCGAGCGCGATGATCCCCCGGCGTAAGCCGATGGTGACGGCGTGCGTCCGGTCGTGAGCGTTGAGCTTCTCAATGATATTTTTGACGTGGGTTTTGGCCGTTTCGTCGCTGATCGTGAGTGCGTGTGCAATCAGCTTGTTCGAATTGCCGGCTGCCACGAGCTGCAGTACTTCCACTTCGCGGGACGTCAGCGTCAGGTCGCTCGCATGGTGGGCAATCTGGAGCGCTATCGCAGGCTCGATACGCTTCATGCCCTGGTGAACCGCCCGGATGATGTCCGCGAGCTCCGCGCGAACCCGCTCCTTGAGCACATAAGCAGACGCGCCTGCCTTGAGCGCCCGGTGTGCCAGAACATCGCCCGAGAAATTGGTGAGCACCACGATTCGCGCGGTCGGACTTCCTAGCCGGATCGCACGCATGGCATCAATGCCGCTCATGCTTTGCATCTGCAAATCCATGACCATCACGTCCGGCTGCAAAGCCCGAAACCTCTCGATCGCTTCGCGGCCGTCGCTGGCTTCGCCAACTATCGTCAGATCCGACTCGCCTTTGAGAACCGCAGCAATGCCTGCTCGCAGAAGTGGGTGGTCATCGACCACCAGGACCCGCACCTCGCCGTTCATGTCGGTCGCAGGACGCGACTCAATCCTGGACACACTCGGAGCATCGATCTGAGACAAGGCAAGATCGCCGCCGAACATAGCAACCCCTTTGAGAGATTCCCGGCACTCGGTTTCGCGTGAGGTAGCAAAGCACCTGAGTGTGGAGCGACGCCATTGCACATGTGTAAGGTGTGACTGACCGCGTGGAAGATCTCCTAACCCCAAGATGTGAAAAGGATGTACGTCGGTACTCCTCGCCCAAACTAGTCCACGCGCATCGCGCAAAGCCATTGCACGCCCGCACCGCCCGTCCACCACCTAAGGACGACTCAGTACGCCTTTGGGTATAGATCGTGTACGACGTTACGGGTACCTGGCCGGCTGGCCGATACACGCTATAAGCGGGTAGTCAGGGTGACCCCTTAGATGCGCGGTGCGCTGGGCGAGCAGATGTCTCCCAACGAGATAGCAGCAGCGAACGAACACGTTTGTATCCGGGCGGCGCTCCGCCGTGACGACGACCTTCTCGAGGACGTTCGCTTCGGGAGCGTTTCTGCGCCTCCACGGATGGAGCCCAGGTCATGCCGAAGACCAGACCTGTGATGGCAACAGGAGGCGCGCTGGACACGCGATTCCAACACCTTACGGTCATGTCCCGATCCGAGAGGCCTACGACGTTGTGGTAGGTACGCCCAGCCGGTCAGCCATCCGCACGAGTTCGGGCAGCGATCCCGCATGCATCTTCCGCATGACTTGCCCTCGGTGAACCTTTACCGTCATCTCGCTTAGGTTGAGCTCGGCCGCGATCTGCTTGTTTGCGCGCCCGATTACCACCAGCGTCATGATTTGGCGCTCGCGCTCGGTCAGCGTGGCGTAGCGCTCCTGCACTTCGGCGACGAGCACCGCCTCGCGGCGCCTTGCCCTATCACGTTCGATCGCAGCGTGTATCGCGTCGAGCAGTTCCAGGTGGTTGAATGGCTTGGTGAGGAATTCGACGGCGCCCGCCTTCATCGCCCGCACGCTCATCGGGATGTCGCCGTGACCGGTGATGAAGATCACGGGGAGAGCGACGCCCAGCCTCGCGAGCTCCTTCTGAAATGCCAATCCGGTCATCCCGGGCAGTCTCACGTCCAGCACGAGACAGCCCGGGACCTCTGGCAGCTTGTTCTGCAGGAAATCCTGCGGCGAGGCGAATGCCCGCACCTGCAGGCCGACCGACTTGACGAGATCCTCGAGCGATCCGCGCATCGATGGGTCATCGTCGATGACGAAGACGACGGCTGGCACGTCGGACATGATAAGGGCTCCCCTAGTCGATTGGAAAAACGGCCGAGGGCCGTTTTCGACATTACTCCGTCGATCGCCGGCAAAAAGCGCGGTTTTTGCCGGCTGCGCCCGCTGGCTGATTGTCGTTATGCTAAGCGAATTGCCCGGCCTGCGGCAGCGGTTCCGCGCCGACAACTGCGCCTAGGACACCGGTTCCTCTAACGGCACCGAAAACCGAAACACCGCGCCGTGCGGCACGTTCGCGGCGGCCGACAGCTGCCCGCCATGTGCCTCGACGATGGAGCGGCTGACCGACAACCCGATGCCCATTCCCTCGGCCTTGGTCGTGTAGAAGGGCTCAAAAAGATGCGCTGCGCGCTCCGGGTCCAAGCCCGTCCCGGAGTCGCGCACCTCGACCGCCACGGCCTCCGGCCCGTCCGCAGCCGACACAATCGTCAACTCACGGCGCCGCTCGTCCATCCCGCTCATCGCCTCGATAGCGTTGACGATCAGATTCAGAAGCACTTGCTGGAGCTGCACCCTGTCACCGCGCACGAGGGACAGACCCTCAGCAAGCTGTGTCTCGAGCAGTATGTCGTTCCGACGGAGCTGATGTTGCGCGATCGCGATGACCTCGAGGATCGCTTCATTGATCTGCAGCCACTCCTTCTGCGGCGCCTGGCGCTTCATAAGAGCCCGGATCCGCTTGATGACCTCGCCCGCTCTCCTGCCGTCGTTGAAGATGCGTTCTAACGCTCGCCGGGCATTTTCGATTTGCGGAGGCTTTGCTGCTAGCCAGCGCTCGCAGGCGCCTGCGCTCGTAACGATCGCGCCCAGTGGCTGATTCACCTCGTGCGCAATCGACGCGGTGAGCTCCCCCATCGTCAGCACACGTGCCGTGTGCGCGAGTTCGGCTTGCGTGTTGCGCAGCTCTTCCTGCGCTTGCCGCCAATCATGCACGTCGGTGGACGTGCCGACGAATCTGAGGATGTTTCCTTCTGAGTCACGTACCGCCACTGCGCGATTGAGATGCCAGCGATAGGTCCCATCGCGCGCGCGAAGAAACCGTGCTTCCATCGTAAAACCCCGCCCAGAGCGTATTCCGTCCCAGTAGATCCCTGCTGCTCTCTCCCGATCTTCAGGGTGAATCGTAGCCATCCACGCCTCGGGATGTGAATTCACGTACTCGGATGTCTGGCCGGTGTACTCGAACCAGAGTTGATTCACGATATCGGGAGTCCCGTCCGGCGTCACCGACCAAGCCGCGACGGGAATGTGTTGCAACATGCTAACCCGCAGTTGCAGCTCATCGACCGCTGCGGCGCGCTTCGTGAACTGCCCGATCTGGCTGGCAATGGTTCCTGGCACGTCGAGCACATTCTGCTCTGTTGGCGAGACGTTACGGCTGAAGAATCCGATGACGCCGAGGACCTCGCTGCCCAGCAGAATCGGAAGGGCAACGGCAGCACGCAGCCCTGCGCGTGCGGCGGTGTCCGCGTAAAGCTCCGGATCATGGAGGACATCTGGAATGTACACGGGCGTACGGCTCGCCCAGACTCTGCCCGGAAATCCGCTCCCCAAGCGCAATGTGCTCGTCCGCGTGACAGCCTCGAACTGCGTTAGGTCGATCGATGGCTTGCACCACACGTCGGCGCAGCGGAGTACGCCCGCTTCCCGGTCGATGCGCCAGCGCACACCGACGTGCCATCCGGCGCACTCGCACACCGCCTGCAGAATCCTTGGCATCGCTTCCTCCACCGTGACGGTTTCCGCCAAGATGCGCGCGACGAGGTGTTGCGCGAGCAGACGTTGCTCGGCGCGCTTGCGTTCGGTCACATCGAGTACGGTTCCGAAGTATTCGACCCGCTCTCCCGCTTGGTCGCGAACCGGATGCCCAATCGAGTGCATGTGCCGGACCGTTCCAGCGGGCAGCACGATCCTATAATCCTGCTCATACTCGACCTTGTCGCGCAGCACCTGCGCGAGCTCCGCGAGCACCCTATCGCGATCTTCCGGATGAATCAGTCGGGTGATCTCTTCAAACTCAGGCAGGCGGCCACTCTGAGGATCCAGTCCAAACAGTCGAAACGCTTCGTCGGAGTAGTAAGTGTGTTTCCCAGTGACGAGGTTGAAGGCCCAACTGCCCGTGTGCGTCAGCCGCTGCGCTTCGGCGAGATACGCTTCACTTTGCCTCAAAGCCTGTTCTACGCCCTTGCGATCCGTCAGGTCGAGCACGAAGACAACACCTTGTTTCTCCGCTTCAAAGCTCGCAGCAGCGACCAGAACTGGCACGCGGCTGCCGTCCTTGCGGATGAATTCCCATTCAACAGGTTGCACGCTCCCGGTGCGCTGCACCTCCGCGACAAGTTCTTGACGATCGCGGCCGAGCCATTCGGCAGGCGTCAAATCGATCCAGCGCAGGCGACCCGAAACGAGTTCCTCGCGCTCGTATCCCACCATACGGAGAAACGCGTCATTGGCCTCGAGAATGGTGCCATCGAGGTCCCAAATATAGATCCCGACCACATTGACGTCTACGAGCCGCCGGATCCTCGCCTCGCGTTTTGCAAGGTCGCGGTATAGGGAAGTGTTCTCGAGTGACATTGCGGCCTGCGACGCGAGCAGTTTCAGCATCGCGACGCGGCGCGGTGCGAAGACGTGAGGCGCGAGGTTGTTCTCGAGATAGAGGACCCCGATGAGTTTGCCGCGGTTCGAGAGCGGAAGACAGAGAACAGAACGAACGTGGCGGTCGCCGATATACGGATCCCCTGAAAACGCATTCTGTGCCGCAGCGTCGCCGAGAATTACGCTCTCCTGCGTGCGTATGACGTAGTGGACGACTGAGTCCGGCAGCGCCGCCGAGCTCACTCTCTCGTCAAGCTTATGTACGACCACTGTAGTGCCGCTGGTCGTTGCTTCAGCCGCGATCCGCTGCTCGGCGTCTCGGGAGAGAATCAACAGTCCTCGCTCGGCGCCTGCGTGCTCGATCGCCGTGCGCATGAGTGTGTCGATCAGTTTCTCGAGGACCATCTCACCGGAGACGGCTTGCGAAACCTTGATGACGGTCGCGAGGTCGAGGTCCTCCACCGGCGCACCGATTGTGCTCGTCGAAAGTCGCTCTTGCTCGACGAGGTGCGGATGCAACTCCTCGAGTTGACGGACCTTCCCGACGGCTCCCCAGCGCAGATAACCTTCGCGTGCGTGCCGCACATACACACGCGCAAACTCTTCGAAACCGCGCGCCGCGTAGAAGCGCGCAGCCAGCTCGTAAGCCAGCGCCTCGTTTTGGACAAAGCCATTTGCGCGGGCCGAGCGGATGGCGTCTTCGTACAGGCGCATCGCTTCGAGGTCGCGACCTTCGATGCGCGCAATCTCTGCAGCCACCGACGCTGCCCGGTTTTCGAAATTCTCAGGGCAGTTTCGCGCCCAAATCTCGAGCTGCTTGTGGTGAGCTGTCAGAGCCTCGAAATGCTGCTGTTTTTCAGCGGGAGGCGCGCAATCCCAAGATGCCGCGTGGGCAAGCGCGCCATGGAAGTAAAACTCTACTGTCTCGGGATGTGAAGGTGATGTCCAAAGCAGGCGTTGCGCTCTCGATGAGGCATCCAAGGCCGCCGCACAATCGCCCGCGAGATAGCGCGCCTGCATTTTTCGAATCCAGTACCGGCACGCGGGGTTTCGATATAACGGGCTACCGGATAAGTGGTGTTCCATCCGCAGCTCATCCATCTGCCCATCGTCGAGGCAGCCGAATTTCGGCGTCAAGCCGCGAAGCGTCCGAATGAGCGCGAGCTGCGTCGTGGTGATGTCAATGGAGATGCCGTAGCGCCCTTTCCGCTGAAACGCGAGACCATTTTCGGCTTCGCTTTGCACCTCCTCGAGCGGATCCCCCGACGCGAGAAGATTAGCGACCAGGTAACTACGGCTAACAGCCGCGAAGGTAAGATCAACGATTTCGTTGGCCGCATCGAAGGCGCAACGTATCAGATCGCGCCCGGTCCGGACGTGTCTCGTCCATGGCAGGATGACGTTCCCGAAAACCGCATAGGTACGCGCCCGGAAGCGCTTCAATCCGCGCTTTTCGACCAGGTCATAGCCGAGCCGGCCGAATCCAAATACGCTGTTGCTGTAGTTGCCGAAATACGGACCCGCGATCATGGCAAGGCCCAGATAGGCGAGGCACGACCCGTCGCTGTTACCGTGCTCGAGGCTGAGATTCACCATCCGGCAAATGATGAGGGCAGCAAGATTGTCGTCGCTGGAGTGTGCCGGCACGATGATTTCGCTCAGGAGGTCCAGAGTATCTAGGACCTCCGGGTCGGTCATCACGGGCAAGTCAACGAGTTCCTCAATTTTCCGGCTGCCGAGCTGACACCAGATCCGATCGTACTCGCGCACTACTTCGTCGCGGGTCGGGTGCAACGACCAATCGGTGCCGCCGCTTCGCAGGTATTCAAAACATACCTCGATACCGCGATCGCTCCGACCCAAAATCGTGTAAAGCGTCACACGCAAACGTGTGACGAGAGCGACATCGTGAGCGCGTTTGGCCCGTTCCGCCAGCATCGAAAGCCGATTCTCCGCCGCCACCATATCGGCGGTCAGCAACTCCCATTCGGCCGTCTCGTATTCGATAGAGAAGATGAGGCCGTAGTCTTCGTCCCAGTCCTTGTCGGTTAGTAACGCCCGGGCAGCGCGAAGGTATGAAAGCGCCGAGGCGTATGCTGTCGAGCTCTTGGCTCGCTTACCCGCAATCAGATTCAATTCGGCGAGACCCTTACGCTCTTCGGCCGACGTGATGAGGTGAGATCCGCGGTTCAGCTGATTGACGATCTCGAAGATGGCCTCCGCCCGCTTTTCCGCAGAGATGCATGCTGCGAGCAGCCTTCCTATTCGCAGATGGGTCTCGGCGCGAATGTCTTCTGGAAGCAACGAGTACGCTGCCTCCTGGACCCGGTCGTGGAGGAACTTATAGGACTGATCCGTGCGGAAGATGAGGCCCGCGCGAATCGCTTCCCAAAGCTGGCCATGCAATTTCTCGCTCGACTGCTGGGAAACCATCTCCAGCAGGGCGAACTCCGAACTGTTGCCCATGCATCCGAGTAGCTGCAATGTATGCTGCGTTTCGATGGGCAGGCGGTTCAACTTGCCGACCAGTAGGTCCACCACATTGTCGGTATAACCCTTGGCGCGAATGCGATTCAGGTCCCAGGCCCATCGCCCTGCCGCGTAATCGAATGCGACCAAGCCCTCCTCGACCAGCGCAGAAATGAACTGAATGGCGGAAAAAGGATTGCCCGCCGTCTTCTCATGGATAAGTGCTGCAAGGCCTGTGGCACGTTCGGGTTCGCCGTGCAGCGAATCGGTGATCAATCCTGCGAGGTCATCACGGGTGAGGGAGCCAAGAACGATCTCCTGCACGGGCGCCCCGGCTTTGCGGATTGCATCCAGCCTGGCTCTCAGCGGATGGAAGGAATCAACTTCATTGTCCCGGTACGCGCCGATCAACATCAAGTGCCGCACATCGGATTGGGTTAGAAGATCCTCGATCCAATCGAGAGTTGCCGAGTCGAGCCATTGCAGATCGTCGAGGAACAAGGCAAGCGGATGTTCGGAGCTTGCGAACACTCCAATGAATCGCCGTAGGACGAGCTGGAACCGGCGTTGGCCCTCCTGCAGTGGAAGCTCGGGAACGGGCGGCGGTTCTCCGATGATCAGTTGCAATTCAGGAACCAGGTTCACGATGAGCCTGCCGTTCGGACCCAGCGCATCATGAAGCGCATCGCGCCAGCTGCTCAGCTCCCCTTCGCTCCTGCTCAGGAGGGGACGGATAAGGCTCTGAAAGGCCTGCGCGAGCGTTGAATACGGGATGTCGCGCTTGTACTGATCGAATTTTCCCGATGCAAACAGGCCGCGCGGCGGAACAAGTGATTTATGCAGCTCATTGACGACGGAGGACTTGCCGATCCCGGAGTATCCGGAAACGAGCACCAGCTCCGGCTTGCCCCCGGCTACAACACGGTCGAAGGCCGCGAGCAAGGCCTTGATTTCGGATTCTCGCCCGTACAGTTTCTCTGGAATCAGCAGCCGATCTGGCGTGTCATGTTCGCCAAGCGGGAATTCGTTGATGCGCTGCTGCGTTTCCCATTCAGCAAGACAGCGCCGAAGATCAGTCTCGAGGCCAGCCGCTGTCTGATAGCGCTCCTCAGCCGTCTTGGCGAGCAACTTCATGATGATTGCCGAAATCGCGGCCGGGACACTCTTCAGCCTCTCGCAGGGTGGTGTTGGTCGCCTTGCGATGTGGCAGTGAACCAACTCCATTGGATCGGAGGCCGTGAATGGAAGAGTACCGGTGAGCATTTCGTAGAATGTGACGCCCAGGGCATACAGATCGCTGCGTGAATCGATGGAGCGGTTCATCCGCCCGGTCTGCTCGGGGGCTATATAGGCCAGCGTCCCGACCAGGAGCTCCGAGTGCTGGCCCGATTGGCGCTCGCGCGGAAGGCGGGACGTCATACCCAGCCCCATCAACCACGCGTGGTCGCGGGTAGTATTCACCAGGATGTTGGCCGGCTTGATGTCCTTGTGCACGAGACCGCGGCTGTGCACGTGCGCAAGCGCAGCGGCGGTACTGATGGCCAAGCCCAGAAACTGCCCTATGTCCATCGCGTCCTTCAGGAGTAGATCGAGCGGCGTGCCGCCCGGGTCCTCGAGGACCAGCATCGGGCGACCGTCAGCGCGCACCAGGGAGAGGCACCGGACCACATAGGCGGGATCCAGCTCGGACCTCAAGGCGTATTCTTCCTGCATTCTCCGCAGACATGCTGACGGGGCCGGGTCGGCGACCGGCGACCGCACCAGAATGGAGGGTCGGCCCGCTTCGCCGAGCCCTGTGTGAATGCCGCGAAAGAGCACGAACTCGGCATCGCTCCGCAGTTGCTGCAAGGTGTACTGCACTGAATCGAGCACGACCTGCAACGAAGGTTGGGCTCTCGCAGAAGAGCCGAGGCTGATGATAGGTGTCGTGCTCATGCCCTTGTCTACTGCTCTGCTCAAGATTGAGCAACTCCCCCGGGCGCAAACGGCAGGCCATAATCCTCGGCCGGCAGCTCGAGATGCGCAAGGACGCGCCGTGGTGAGCGCGTATCTTTCGCTGGGGAGCTGCCCTATAGGGGGGCACTAGAAGATCCGGGCCGGCCGTATCGCAGCGCTTTCCTACAAACGCGCAGAAACTTTCCAATCGTCCAGACACTGCAGTCTGACAACGTGCATCGGAAGCCGAAGTTGTCCTCCGCCGAGCAGGAGGGCTCAATGCGAACTACGTGAACGTGGAGCTCAATTTCGGGTGGTGATCATGTTTGAAAGCCGCGCGACGCTGCCGCTTCTTTTGAGCCTCAACGCAGGTTATGTCGATACGGCCTCATTTCTTGCGCTCCAGGGTCTTTTCACCGCTCACGTGACGGGCAATTTCGTGACCCTCGGCGCCTCGCTAGCCGTCGGCACCTCGGGCGCGGTAGCCAAGTTACTGGCACTCCCGACTTTCTGTGCCGTGGTGATCGCGGCCCGCCTGCTCAACACGGCGCTCACTAACCGCCGCTGGCCAGCCTTCGAGGTACTCATCGCTCTGCACCTCCTACTCCTGATCACCGGCGCTGCGCTCACGATTCAATTCGGCCCGTTCCATGACATCGACCGCTGGCAAGCCGTTTTGACGGGAATGGTCCTAGTGGGTGCCATGGCGATTCAGAACGCCTTCCATCGTGTCCACCTCGCAAGCGCGCCACCCTCCACCATAATGACCGGCACGACGACGCAAGTCATGATCGACCTGGCCGACAGGATTCATGCCCCGAACGGGACTGAAGACCAGTCGGGCGCGCGGCGGCTCGCGCAGATGTTGACAAGCATGCTGTGCTTTGCCATCGGCTGCGGAGCCGCTGCGCTCTTGTACAACCGCGTCGGCATAAAGTGCTTCGTGCTGCCGCCGATCGTGGGAAGCCTGCAGCTCATCGTTCGCCTGATCGGATTGCGCGCGCAAGATGATCATCCGGGCTGAAGAAGAAAAGAGAGAGCTATTTCGATCTGAGTTTTTCATGGTTTTGGCGGTGCGGCTTGATGACCCTGGATCGGGTTGCGAGCGCGTGACCCTCGCAGTGTGAGCCTCCAGCATCTCGACGGAGGAGAGCTAACGATCAAACCGTTGTCAGTCAAAATAGAGACTGCTGATAGGAGGTCTCTAAGACTTCACTATCTGTTTCGCGCCCTAAGGCGCTCTGCGTAATCCGAGTTCTGAGATACGGCAACCCGGCATGTGTCTCCCGACTGCAATAAGCGCACATTGGTTCTCGCGCGACGAGGCAGTCGTGAACGACGAGCTCCGGGTGCATCGAGCAGGTCGTCGCGCGAATCAGCTCGCCGCGGACGAGTTCGTTCATGAGGATGACGACCCGCTCGAAATCGATTTCGCTTGTCGGGCATATGGCACGGAACTCCTCGAGCGCGGTGCAGAGACGCTCGGCTCGAGCAAGCTCAGGCAACTCCTCGACGGTGACTTCGCCTGCGGCAGGCAACGCACGGAAATGCCTGAGCAGCCCCACAAGTGCCGGTGTTTCGGCTCGAAGGGTCGCCGATTTACAGAAGAACTCAGTGCGAAAAGGCGCTTTTCCTCTGAGTCGCTCGCGCGGGACGCCATCGCCACCGTACTCGTTACGAAGCTTACGCACGTTGTACTTCGATAGGCGGGTCCAGCGCATGATCGTAGGCGTGCGAGCTCCTAAGAGGATCATCTGCCACGCGACCTGCAGCCGCCGCAAGTCGCGGCGGTAGCGCTCGTCCGAGATACGCATAACTAATCTCCTTCCGCTTTCTCCCTCGCAATGCGCCCCTACATGATTGGCTTTCCGAGCGACTCGTTCCGCGAGTTTAGGTCAAAACCGATAGTTCAGTTGTGACCCGAAAATCACGATGTGGGATCGGTAAGTGCCAATCAACGCGCCTGGCACCGGAAGTGCACTCGTCAATTCACTTGGTGCGGCCTGGACCCATAGGTACGCGCCGCCCATATCGAGCGACAGGCGGGAACTCGCTTCCCAACGTGCGCCCAAAGCGAACCATTTACGATCCGCGTCCGGTAGGCGCGGTGTGCGGAAGGCGTCTTGCACAGGCGATCGGTCGTACGCAACGCCCGCGCGAAGCAGCCATTGCGTGCTGATCTGATACTCAAATCCGAGGCCGGCTCGCCAGCTATCAGAAAACTTCAGACCGGTGTCGGAAACGACCTGTCGTGCTTGCGCCCCGTCGATGGCGACCACTGTGAGAGACTGGACCGTATCCCAGCCGGTCCACGTGTAGTCCGCAAGTACGCGCAACTTGGGCGTAAGGAGCTGCGAAACGGCGAAGGAGGCAGTGGGCGGAAGGCGCAAACTAGTGCGAACATTCGAATCGAGTGGTGCGAGCACCGCCTTGTTAAAGCCCAGCGTGCCGCCGATGTTGTAATCGGTATGCGACCGGTAAGTAAGTCCCACTCGAGTTCCGGTTGGAAAGTCGGCGCGAGCGCCAACATTCCAACCCCAGGACCAATCGCTGCCGTCGAGCCGCCCTTCACTGCCGGGCACGAGTGGTGTCACCGCGTTGGTGAGCTTCGCCTTTAATCGCTGATAACTCACACCGGCGCCGACCGAGAGGTAAGGCCCGACCGTCATTCCGACGGCGGGATTGATGTTGAGCGTTTCCGATTTGGAAATGAGCGCCCTATACATTCCGGCCCACTGCGCGTCCCAGTCCGTGCTCAGGCCAAACGGCGCATTAATGGCCAGACCCACACCAACATTTGACCGCAGTGGCGCGCGTACATACAACGAGGGTACGAAGCTCGAAACTCCGCCATCGCCGCCGTCCAGCGTTGAAGAGCCGGTCGAAGATCGAAATCGCGTGGTTGGATTGATATAGAGTGATGCACCTGAGATCTCAATACCGGTGAGCCCCTGCGAGATTCCGGCTGGATTCCAGAAGACCGTGCTGGCATCTTCCGTGCTCGCCGCCATCCCGGCGTACGCGAGGCCCAGCCCGCTAGCAGACTGCTCCTGCAGTTGAAATCCTGAGCCTCTCGCAGCATCTGGCAACAAGAGAGCGGTTCCCGCTAACGCTAACGATGCTCCGACCGCTACTGACTCTGCGCTTCTCATACGTCACTCCCTGTGTTGTTGCCCGAACTACCTCACGAGTGGCTTCAAAAGTTCCTCGCGCAACATCTTGCGTAGGACTTTTCCGACGGCCGACTTGGGCAGTTCTGCTCGAACATAGACGTGCCTGGGAACTTTGTAAGGGGCGAGAAACTGACGGCAATGACCAATCAGCTCGGCCTTGTCGATCGCTTCGTCCGTGCAGACCACGAAGAGGGCGACACTTTCACTCGAGTCTCGGTCAGGTTGCCCAGTCGCAGCAGCCTCGAGCACACCCGGATACGTGGCGGCGACGGCTTCGACCTCCTGCGGGTACACCTTGAACCCGGAAACGATGATTACGTCCTTCAGCCGCTCAATGAGGTACACGAATCCCTGTTCATCAAAGCGGCCGACATCGCCGGTGCGAAGCCAGGCACCGGGCCAGAACGCTCGTGCACTGTCTTCGGGTCTTTGCCAGTAACCGGGTGTGACTTGCGGTCCTCTGACGCAGATCTCGCCGACTTCGCCGAGCGGCAGATCGCCGCCCGTTTCATCCTTGATCGCGATCTCTGTGGACGGCATAGGAAGGCCCACCGATCCGTTGAATGGCTTTCCTGGGAAGTTGCTGCAAGCGCCCGGAGATGTCTCAGTGAGACCCCAGGCTTGCGTGATGTGGCAGCCGGTGATGTCGTACCAACGCTTCGCCACATGAGGTTCGGTTGCCATCCCGCCGCTCAATGTGATTTTGAGTTGCGAGAAATCGAGCACACTGAAGTCCCATGTATTGAGAAGACCGCGGAACAGCGTATTCACTCCACTCAGAAATGCGATCGGATGATGTGCGAGTTCGGCAACGACCGCAGGCAGATTGCGAGCGTCTGGCACGAGTACATTGCGCCATCCCAAGTGCGTAAAAAGGAGGAGCGATCCCTCGAGCGCAAAGATGTGATAGAGCGGCAGCAGCGTGGCCAGGATTCTTTGCCGATCAGTCAACGGATGAATCCATGCCAGCGACTGCAGAATGTTTGCGCAGACGTTCTGATGCGTCAGCATCACGCCCTTTGGAGAGCCTGTTGTACCGCCCGTGTACTGGATGAAAGCTAAGTCGGTCGGCTCTACTCGTTCGGTCTTCAGTGGTATCTCTGATATCGCTCGGACCGCTTTCGTCCAGTCAAGGTACTGGCACTCGTCGTCGTCAAGCGGTTCGCTGTTCGAGCCCGCTGCGGCCTCTCCTCCACCGATCGTGATGATGTATCGAAGGCGTGCGCGGCTCCCGCACGTCTCGATCACGCGACGGAGCGCGCCTAACGTCACGAGAACAACGGGCTGCGAGTCATCTAGTACCTGTCGAATCTCACTGGGCGTAAACATTGGATTGAGATTCACGACCGTCATTCCTACACGCAGCGCCCCGAAGAGTGCGATGGGGAATTCCAGGATGTTCGGCAGCATGAGCGCGACCCGGTCACCTTTCTTCGCTCCAACACTTTGCAGCCAAGCGCCAATCGAGCGTGACAGTGCTTCGAGCTCCGCAAACGAGAGCGACCTCTCGCCTTGAGTGAGCGCCGGTGAATCGGAATAGCGAGCACATGCCGATTCACACAGATCCTTCAGGGTCGGCAGTTGCGATGGATCGATCTCAGATGGCGTGCCTGGCACGTACGATTTCAGCCAAAACTTGCCGTCAGGAAGGCGTGGGTTCGTGTGCGGCCGATCATTCATTCTTGGCTCCCGTACGGAGCCGAGGCACCAAACGAGCAGCACTAGGCCGCTGCGCAAATGCCATACACTCCTCCCTGACCTGCAGGGCCTCCGCGCGTAGCTGTGGCAGTAGTTCGCGGGCCACGTTCAGCTCCTTCATTAGCGGTTCCGCGGACCATTCGCCCGCGACGATCTGCGCCGGACTGGAAGTCCGCCGTAGCAGGATCTCGCTTATCGCAACGACGCTGGATAACCAACGAGCGCGCGGATCGGCGCAGCTATGCGGCTCATGGTGCGACTTAATCGCGGCGCCTGCGGCAAGTGGCAACGACCAGAACTTGGCCAGCTCTTCACCTTGCGATTGATGCGACACATTGTCGGTGTCAGATTCCTCGCGATCCAAGCGCGCAACAATGTTTTCCCAGGTATTGGGCGAGTAACTGAGCTGAAGCAGATACCCAATGTCATGAATCAAGGCGACCAGGTGGGCGACCTCAGGCTCAAAAGGAGCCGATGGCACATTGGCCGCAATCGATTTTGCGGTATACGCGACAGCCATACAGTGGGCCCAAAGCAGAGCCACATCCGTGGGCCCAAGACTTAAAGGGAGCGGCGGGGCCTCCCATATGAGATTCATCGCGTAGCGAGTACCGACACGTCTAAGTGCCTCGGACACCGTGAGCACGGTGAAGTGATCATGCGCAAAGAACACACTGTTGGACGCGCCGGTGAGCTTCGCTGCCAAGAAGGGGTCCGTCTGGAAAGCTAGCGTCAGTTGCTCATTCGATGGAAATTGCGTGCGCGGTAGACGCGCGATCTCCTGTGCAAAGGGTGAAATGGTCGGCAAATCGCGGGCGACACCCGCGTGATACTGGATTAAGAAGGACCGGTATTTACTTCTTGTATCCACGCGGCCGGTCCATCGCCGATGCGTCATGTGCTTCTCGCCCGAGTTGTTGCTGCAACAACTCTAGGAGAGCTTCCCAATCCGGACTGTCTTGGGGGCAATGAACGACAACCGAGTTCACTGCAATGGGAATTGCCAGGAGCGGATCGGTTTGCTTGAGCGCCTCCTGCCATCTGCCGGATACGATACTAGTGACGCGCTCGCCGTCTTGGGGTGTTGCAGGCGCCGAGAGGATCACCACGAAACATCCGGGATCTAACCGTGCGAATGTGTCGACGTTCGAAACCGTTGCAAAGATGTCCCTGGCAATCTCGTTATGCGTTTGCAAGTAGAGCGCGTCGTTCGCCATCTGCCGCTTTAACTCTCGGTACTTAATAACTCGGATGCCGATGACGCTGAAAGGCAACGCCAGGCGCACCGCGCGGGTCGCGAGGTAGTAGAGGCGGTCGTACGCCATGTCACGCTCTGGCAACCCCGTGACATGCATCTGCTCCTTTCTCGCTTTACGCCCCTGAACATCCCGGACACGCGAAATGTCCAACGACAGCCCACGGAAGCGCAGAATCTTCCCGTCCTCGCCTCGCTCAGGTACCCACCGGGTATACAGCAGGAGCCGCACGCCTTCGTGAAACTGCTCCTCGTAAACAACTTCTCCGTCGCTTCCATGGCGCAGAGTGCGGGCAACGGCTCGACGTACTTCCTCGCGGTCGGCTTCCCGAATCGAGCCCATAAACTGGTCGTAGGTGATGCTGGTGATCGGACTTTCGAAGCCTAAGAAACTTTTTTGGTCGCCATGGAACTCGATAACCTGCTTATCCAGTTCGTAGGTCCATTCAGCAACCTTCGCCAACCGCCAGGTCGCCGCGAGTTTGGCCTTCAGGAGACGCTCGGCATTGCGGTGACGTGAGATGTCCTGAACCACAACGAAAACGCGACCCACGCGCGTGTGCTGCGCGAGCTGCGGGATCCCATGGAGATAGATACACCTTGGGTTCGACGTGTCGTCCGATTTGAGCGCGACCTCACAGCTATGCTCTTTGCCTTGGGCCGTAATGTGCTCGAAGAAGCGAGAGAACTCGGAGCGATCGGAGGCGGCGATTACCGATGCGATGGCTTCGACGAACGGTTTGCCCTGCATCTCAGGTGCAAGCCCGAGTATCTTCAGGGCGTTTGGAGACCACTCAGCGGCCCCGTCCGCGAGGTCCACGTCGACACTGCCACTCTGCGATACCTGCTGCGCGTACTCGAGACTGGTCTTCTGCTGCCGGATCAATTGTTCGGCGCCCTTGCGCTCTGAGATGTCACGCCAGTGGCTCAAACGCGCCGCCTTGCCATCATGCACGACCGAGACGGTAAGCCCCTCAACGTCGATTGTTCGACCGTCGAGCGATAGCAGACGGAACTCTCGCAACGTCTCGACCTGTGACGACTCCGTAAGCGCGTCCTTCATGCGCTCGCGATCCGCGGGATCTATTAAGGCCAGTACGTGCGTACCGATCAATTGCTCGGCAGCACCGGCCGCGAAGAGCTTCACGCCCGCTGGGTTGATCTCGATGACTCGGCCCTCGCGATGAACGATGACGATGTCAAAGATCGTATTTAGCAGCTGCTGATATTGTTGATATGCACCTTGACGCTCGCGCGAGACTCGAGCGCCCTCTTCCTTGGCGCGGAGCAATTCGATGCCTTCAATGATCTCGCGCGCTACCTGTTCCCACAGGCGCGCCATCTCTGCGTCATATGCATCGCGTGCGTTGCCGTGAATGACCAACGCGCCGGTCAAGGTGCCATTCCCTTGAAGGGGAATTGCAAGTAGGCCTGGCCAGGGGATTGCGCCGTCGATCCACGCATTGCCTTCGCTGAAGGCGAGAACATCTTGCTCTGTTTGAACACGGCCGGTGCGAACGGCTTCAGCCGGAGGGTGCCGCCCGTTCTTTCGCGCGACATCCCAACTCAGATTCAGCGACGAAAACCAGTGCCTCTGATCGGATGTTCCGGTGATGATACGCAGTGTCTTTTGGTCGTCGCGATCCGCGACGCCGATCCACACTCCCGTATGAAACTGCTCGATCACTCGACAACAGCTCGCCAGAAACTCATCCGCGGAGTCTGAACGAGCGAGACGGTAACGGATGGCCGCTAGGACCTGGATCGTCTGGTCGGTGCGCTGCGCAGTGATTCGGCTTGTCGCCTCGGTGAGAATCCCGACGACTCCGCCGAGGGAGTCGCCCCGGAACATCGGCCAAAGGCGCACGTCCCAGTAGGAGTCATTCAGTCGGACTGTTTCGACGCGCCGCTCACCTTGGTACGCGCGGTCGATCGCTTCGACCAATTCTGGGCAATTTGCGAACTGCTTTTGATATGGGGTCGCTTTGCCCTGCTCCCAATCCATGCCCTGGGCATCTTGATCGGAGGTCGCCAAGAGCAACGTGCCATCACGTAGCCAGCCGAGGATGGCCAAGGGGGCGCGAGACCATGCGCCGATGACGTCATTTCGCCGAACGACAGAGTCCATCAGTTCGCTTCCTGCTTCTTCTACTCCAGGAGGACGCACTGCAATACTATAGTCTTACTCCGCTAGGCACAAATTTACCCCGATGGCGTAATCAACCAGCGTTAGCTTGGCTTCTGTAGGAGATAGCGAACATACACGAGCCGACCATCCCTCAGCATCGTGTAGAGCACAGAATCCTTGACGCCGGCAAAGTCACGAAATGCTGCGCGCAATAACGGCGGCACTTGCGTGGCAATCTGCTGCTCACGCAGCCGGCTTATCCCATCGAGGGCTCGCAAAACGTTCGGAGTGATAGTTCCCTGAGCAAGGGTCGCCATGCCGCTGTTACCGATTTGCGACGCTAGCTCCGGCATCTGGTCGGCTTTGCGCACGTCCGCGAACGCGAAACGGCCGCCCGGTCGGAGCACGCGGTGAACTTCCTTCAAGAACCCAGGCATCGATGGATAGGAGTGGGAGGATTCAACGTTTAGCACAATGTCGGTTGAGCTTGAGTCGATTGGCAATGCATCTGCACGGCCTTGGATCCAGCGTGCTCGCTGATGGGCGAGCTCGCGTTGACATCTGTCGATCGCCGCTTTGGACAAGTCGATGCCCGTATAAGAGTTCGGGGCACAGTACCGAATGATGTAGCTTCCACCGCCACCTCGGCCCGAACCGACCTCGAGTACGTCGTTGTCGCGCATTTCGACGCCCTGCAACGTCGCCACGTAGAGCTGGATTGCGTATCGAAACGGTTCATCCGAGGGTTCCAGCTTCGGTCCGCGCGTACCGTCGTCGTAGCCATAGTTCATGAAGAGTAGATCGTTGGAGAGATCCCTTCTCGCGAGTGTGTCATACCAGAACTGCCAGAACGGAATTCGCCATTTCGGAACCAGTTGGGTCAATGCGAAGAATCCGCCGGCAATTACACTTGGTCGCATATGCAGTGCTCCTTCTGCGGCAACTCCGAGTTCGCCCTAGTTGCTTGCTTGCGGCAGCTCACGATGCCGCTTGGCGATCTCCTCAGCGGATACACGCCCTGGGATCAGAGAGCGTCCCGGATACGCACGCTCGTACAGCATGACGAAAGCGAGCTGCAGATCTCGCGGCATGTCCACGATCGCGGCTGGAACATACGGCGCGAACTGTAGATCGGCCAGGATGTACTTCATAGCTGGGCGCAGATAGTCGGGAATGACGTCTGGCTCGGTATAAAAGGCCTCTAGAGGGAGCTGCCCGGCCGCCACCTTTGCTGCGACTAGACAAATCCCGAGGAATTTAGCCGCCTTCGCGATGTGGTTTTCCCCGAGCTGAGAGATCTCCTTGCCGCCATTGCGCAGCGAATAGAAGTACGAGGGACTCACGCCCAGCGCCTGTCGCGCGGTCGCCTCCACGGTTAGGCCGCGATCGTTGGCGAGAGTAAGAATTAGATTCATCAGCTGCGCGCCGGGACGCCTCAGCTCCTTTCCAGACAGTAGCTGGAGGTCACTGCGAGCAGGAGGGCGCGTCCGTCTTCGGACTGCAGTTGGAACTGGCTTTGGCTTGGGCATGCCACCCTTCGGGGGTCCGCCTCTTTTATTCCTTGAGTATATAAATATATTCTGACAGAGTACACCGCATCTGTCGATTTCTGCCGCTCCTTGAGCTGATCCGTATGCGCGCACCCCCCGAGGGGATCGACACTCCCGCACGCGCACCGCTGTTTGACCCAGCGGCACTACGCCCATTGCACAATCTGAATCGCCGGCTTTTCTTAGTTCTGATCGACGAATGGCGGCGTGGCAGAGATGTAACTCCGGATCTTGCGGTGTTGGGCGCGAAACTCGCGCCGTTGAATGATGAGCTGCTGTGGCGGCTCGCTCGCGTGCCGATCTGTTGGGTGGACGCCGAATTTCTGAACGTGGAAGCCTGGAGTGTGGCTGCTCTTTCGACGCGGGCAGGTCATGCCCCCTCGGCGTCACCGCTTCCGCGTGGGCGGGCGCTCGAAATGGCCGCACTAACGTTCGCACTGGCTTCGACAACAGCCAAAGCCAGCCCGGAGGCCGCCTGCATCATGTTCGGAATGCGTCAGGAGGTCGCGGAAGCCTTCGCTGGATTCACGGTCGAGACTGTGCATCGCCTGGGGCTAACCCGCGCGCATTGGGTGCGGCCGCGATGGTATGAGTCACCGGAAGATTGGCAGCGCATGATTGCGACTGCGGAGCACGCTGACGCAGCACGCCTCCCGCCGGTTTCATTGCGCGTGCTCAATCGAATGCTCGTTGACCTTGAGCCTGCAACATGAATAAAGGCGCAAATTCAACCCTATTACCACTCGGGTGCCCGTAAATGGATGTGTCAGCGTTCGACACAGTATGGGCAAGGGAGGACATTCACCGAAGCTGACTTCACGCGGTTCCCCCGCCGCCGCGCGTTTGGCGGGGAACGCTGCTCCACCGATGCAGCTTTCCCTGCCCTTCTTTGCGACGCCAACAGCGAGCGCGCACCCAGTGATGAATGGTGCCGAGCGTTCCCCGCAAGCACCATCGCTGAAGGCTTCGACGCGCCTGCCGTCGCTCGATCGACTTACAGTGCGCGAGGTGCTCAAAGTTGTACCAATCAATCGCTCGACGCTCTTCCGTTGGGTCAACAGTGGGCGCTTTCCCAAGCGGCATAAGGCGGGCGGTTGGCTGCGATCAGACATTGAGAGATGGCTGACAGAGCACGAGGACGAAGAGCACTGAACCAAAACCAAAAGCCACGGATGAGGGACTCTCGGCGTGCGAATGGCGCGCGCGTCGGCGCTAAATGACGCGCCACCAGTGCACTTGTATCCCTTCCGCGCACACTGGGTCTCCACCGGAGGAGAATTGACCGTGAAGAAGATGGAAGAGAGGATCGCGACTAAGGAAGAGCAGCTCAGGGCACTTAAAGAGCGGCATCGGAAAGCGGAAGCCAAGCGGAAACGCGAAGAAGCACAGCGGGCGAAGAAGGACGACGCCCGGCGCAAATTACTGGCAGGCACCGTCGTCCTCGAGAAGGTGGATCGGGGCGAAATCAACGAAGTACAGTTCAAAACATGGCTGGATAGCGTTCTGACGCAACAAGAGGACCGGGCACTGTTCAATCTATGAGACTAGGAATCGCCGCGGGCCCCCATGGCGCCTGCCGGGTCCTCTGTCGCGCGCTGCGCATCGCGCCTATTTCGACGCATCCCGCTTGGTGGAGGCGTTCATCTCTTCGCGCGCCGGGAATTTGAGCGGTTCCATCCTCTTGCGCGATCCGATGCTGTATTGCTGCGCGGCTGCCTTGACGTTGACACAGTCGGGGTCATTGCGGAGTTCGCCGGGATTGTTTGCACACTCACGCACTTTGGCTTCCATCAGATCGGGCTTCGCCAGGTATTGATCCACCGTGTGAGTCGCCTTTGGCGGCGCTGCCTGTTGCGAGCAACCGGCTTCTGCTGCGGTCAAGGCGGCGGCGACGCCGACGAGCGAAAGTAACCGAAGCGTGCGAGTGTGCATTGCTGCGAACCTCCTGTATCGCTGGAAGCTCGATCTTGCGCCGATCTGATGCGTTGAGCCAGTGGTCGAACACCGGCTATGGCTCCCTGCAAACGTCCTTGCCATTCCAACGGACCACACCTTCGCAGGGATCGAACAGGCGTTCGACATCAAGGACCAATCCCATTGTTCTTACAAGCGCGAACGCGCGTATATCCGTCGTCGGACAAGCTTCGTGGATCCGCATCGCTGCAGCGATGAGCGACCGGCCTTTGGTGATGATACCGTCAATGAGGACGATCTCGGCCGGAGGCTTCGGCGATGGAATCACGGCGAATGACTGATAGTGTTGTTGCACGGTCGGCCGCTCCCGCATCCAGGCTGACGACGATCTCTCCGCGGAGCTGACTCGGCGTAGGCCGGCCCACACACCTTCTGCCAAGCCAGCCTCCTGCAGTGCGAGCGCGAGATGCCGGGCCACCCAGGACGGCGTTCGCCCGGGCGGGGCGTTGTACGGGACGGGGACGAGCAGTGTGTGCTCGTTAAAAAAGCCGCAAAAGAGCCGATTGCGTGTAACTTCCTGGTGAACACTCGTGACGTACGACTTAAGCCATTTTGCGCTGCCGCTCTTCACTTTCGCGCACAGCTGGCGGGAGCGTTGGGAAACTTCCGAATCGCCCTTCGGTGAATACGTATAACAGGCCGCGAATGGGAGGCAGTATTCGAGCGGCAGAGCCACTGGATCGCTCGCGGGGCCTGGGCACTCCGCGCGTTGTCGCTGAGTAGACCTACCGCTCCAGGCTCATCAACTCGCCGTTGCCGAACGAGACGGCGATCGCGCGGAGCGTCTCGCGCTGCTCGGGTGTCACCGCGTCGCTGACGAGATGGTCGGCGACCCAGAAAAGAATCCGGAAGCCGATACGTGTTTGCCAGTTCATTACTCGTCTCCTTATTGTTGGTTGCAGCATGTCCAGCACGGCTGGCAGCCGACAGGTCTGACACAATCCAGCGAGTTCGTCGTCGCTTAGTAGCATCGAAATTCCTCGCGCCTATCCTTAGTTATCTTCACGGTCTCTCGGCTGCATCGCTCTTTACTGAATTGTCTTCTTGCCTTTCCTCCATTCGTCGGGCGGCAAGATCACCGGCACTTTTCTGAGTAGGTCTGTCTCAAGACAACCCAGTGCCGCGGCGAGTGCCTCCAATGCGGCGAGGGAGAAATTGATTTCTCTATTCTCGATGTTGACGATATCCTGCTCGCTGAGCCCCGACAGTTGAGCAAGCTCAGCCACCGACAGTCCACGTGCGTCTCGGATGGACCTCAGGTTGATAGACAGCCTTCGTCTAATCTCACTCTCCATCAAGTCGTCCCTCGATCTCGTTATGATCCACGCCGTCATGCAACACTACGAGCGCGGTTCCGCTTTCACGTGATAACGCTTGTGAATACGGCGGTGCAGAACACCATGCATGTGATGGACAGGATGATGTATCCAGCACCGAAGAATATTTTCTCCACGTTTCTCTGGCACCCATTTGCACGAGCGAGCAATCCAAAACAGACGAGGGCAAGGCCTATGTTCAGCCATCATTGGAGACCCCCGTCTTTAATCAGATCTACTGCCGTGGTGTTGAGGAACCTAGCGATCCAAAAGACGTCCAGCAGAGTGATGTCGTAAGTTTCCGCTTCTATCCGTTGGACCCACGTCACCGTCCCGCCTATCTCTTTTGCGTATTGTTCTACTGTCAGCTTGTGTGTCTTGCGATACGTCTTGAAGAGACGAGCAATGTAGCGGTGAAACCGGCGCAGCTCGCTGCGCATTGGTTGTTTCTTGCGGCGGGCGATATGCGTCATAAGATGCCGCATTTCATCCATTAGCCGCATTTCCTCTTCAGTTTTCGTTTTCACGGTCATGGCGGCCCTAACCTCGCCACCACGTCATCAATCATTACTCCTGGTCTTTTGCCGAGAGCGCGTGCAACGTGGATGACAGTGAGCAGGCTCGGAGTCCTAAGTCCTCGTTCGAGCAGCGATGGATAAGTGCGGTCCATGTCAGCCATGGCAGCCAGATCTTCTTGTGACAACCCTTTCTGCTGTGCACGAGCCGCACGCAGCACATCTCCAAACGCCACTGCAACCTCCCTTCTAGTAAGAAGATCGAGCGGGGGGATGATCTGGGGGACGATCTGAACTTTCGTCTTCGTTTCCACTTGCGCTCCGCCGGATCTTCGCTCACCCCATGAACGAGTCACTGGTCGTACGCTGGTCCGGCCGCAACAATCCCACCCGTTCGAGGCGTGCTTCAATTGCTCTGATAGTTCGACCGTGCCTCGTGGCGATGTCCGGGATCGGCTCAGAGTTGGCAAACTCAGCTTTGAGTTGTTGTTCCTCCTCGTCCGTCCACGTCTTGCCCACGCTCTCCGGTAATAGCGAACGACGGACCATGCGAGCGTCCACCTCCTTTAAGGCCGTCAGTGCGATCGACATTGACCTAGTGACCTCGATGCGATTGGCAGTGTCCGTTTTCGGCAGGTCCTCGCCGGTCTCGGGGTCGAGCCCCTGAATGAGTGATTCGAGAACGGTTCGCGCCTTCCGTATTTGATTCCTACTGAGCATGGGTTGTCTCTCCACATTGAGTTGTTTCCTTCGCCGGCCCTTGCGCTTCTGACAGATCGGTCCTGCCGCCTAGCCACTCAATGATGTTTGTGAGTGACTTGAGCTCACCAAACAACCTGTTGCCTACGCAGTAAGAGAGAACCTTGGCGATCCCCGGCTGCCCCTCCGACCGCGCAGCTTCGGAGGTAACCTCGATCTCGTCATGAACCAAGTCGAGACTGCGGAACATGTCTTCCAGGTGCCTGCGTAAGACGAGCCGTAGCTTGGTGTCCATGATGGAAATGCTCCCGTTCCGTGGCCCGATCCGATCTTGATACTCCATGACCCTTATACTAGTCCAAGGTCATTGGATGGTCAAATGCCCTTGCTATATTGAAGACCCATGGGTCTTTACATACCGTGGGCTGCCGCTTTCAAGCGGGGAGTTCCGGTGCCGCTGCGAAATACAACGACCGACCTAATGGACGAGGTCAAAGAAGCGAACGGGATAACGTCTGACTACCGGCTCGCAAAACTGCTCGATGTCCAGACGACGACGATCAGCAATTACCGGAAGGGGCGCAGTCAGGCGTCCGATGAGATCGCCCTCAAAATGGCGGAGATGATCAAGCGCGCGCCAGCGCCCCTGCTGGCCCAAATTGCCGCGGAGCGCGCCAGCAGTCCCGAGGTAGCGAAGGTGTGGCGAGACGCGGCCAAGGTGCTCGCGCGGGCGAGTCGGTAACCCACCCGCCCGCTCCTGAAGGCCACCACTGCGCGGACGTGCCCGGCAGGGAAGGTCTGGACTACCTGGTCGCAGGGAGTCGCACCCAGTCGCAATCAACGGGGATAGGCGCTCACCGCCGGATGCAGGCCGGGTCAGAGTGGGGCTAAAAAGCTCGTAAAGTCGCGAGGACTTGCAAAACGGCTCAGCAGCAGGGAAGACTCTCGCGACGGTTATACGAGCGCGTTTTCACCGCTATTTTGACTGTCCGCCACACCCGATCTGGATGAACCTGTTGCGGCATAGGAATGCGCTCGCCCCCGTATCGCACTGGAGCGCGCAGCAAGATCCTGATGCAGAGCAAAGGAGGATCATCATGCCGATGGACGCAAGCGACTCCGGTTCTGCCACCCGCGTCTCCAAAACACCGGTGGTACAGGTATCACTTTCAAAATGGGTTAATGAGAAATCGCCCGCCTGGACTGAGATCCTTTCAGCGCACGACGTCGCTCGCCTCACTCGCAGACGTCGCTGGCTCCTACACACACTGACTTCCTCGGGAAGTTTCCAAAGCGGCAGCGATTTCACGATCGCGCCATCGGCTGGGCCAAGCAGGATGTGCTGAGATGGCTGGCGGAGAACACGACATCACAGCGACGCTCGCGGGGGCGTCGCCATCTCTGCTCGACGGTAATGTTCCAGCGATGCCTGCCAATGCATTTCCCGCGCACACGACATACTCGAGGTCCGTGCACATCCAGACGAAACGGAGTCAGGTCATGAACACGGAAGTGTCCACCGACTCATCGACAGTCGCCCGCAGCGACAGGATCAAACGACTACACGACTTGCCAGCGCTGCGCTTCGACATTGACGAGGCGAAGGAGATTCTGCGGATGAGTCGCGCTCAGCTATACATCCGGATCGCAGAGGGAGCGATCGCGATCCAGAAGGATGGGGCGCGGACATACATCTCACTGCGAGAGTTGGAGCGATATGTAGAGGCGTGTGAGCACCGCTCGCAGTCCGCTGGCAAATCGAGCTCACATGCGCAGGGCGCAAACAACGCAACGGGCGTGTCGCCCAAGAAAGGAAGCGGTGAGCCAGTACGGCCCGATGCAGCCATGTATGCACGCCAGCTACGTCGCTGAGAGTTCGCGAAAACGATGCCTGGTTTGAGTTCTTGTATTCGAGGATCGCATGCAGCTCTTCCCCAGCGAATGCGTCCCTCGCGCGCGAGGGACTTGGTGCGAATTTAATTCTTCAGGGAAATCACTCGATCGCGTCACGCACAAGGCTTTATTACGACGGACGCGTCGAGCGCGCGCGTAATCGCTGACGCCCCAAAGAACTGTGAACGTCGAGCCGACCGAACCGGGCGTCGATGCGAAGTTCATCAAGGCCCCATGCCGCGCGCCGATAATTTTCAAAATGACTACCGGTGAGCGTTCTGCCGCTGTGTAGCAACGGCATCGCTCAACGCTTCATGGAATTTTGCGTCGTGCTCGGCGCAGACGGCAGTGTCCCTTGAAGGATGGCCGCACGGAGCATGCCGCCGCAGAGCCCTCCGACGGCGACGAAATCAATCTCAGCCACGGCACTTAGATGATTTTCGCCGCGCCAACATCGCAGCCACAGTTTCCGTACCGTTTCCGTACCGGCTTAAGGAGCCATTTCGGCGGGGAGCGCGCAAGTCCTTGAAACTGGCGGAGAGAGAGGGATTCGAACCCTCGAAGGGCTTTTGACCCTTACACCCTTAGCAGGGGTGCGCCTTCGACCACTCGGCCATCTCTCCGCATAGGCAAAAACCTTGTACTTTCAATTACTTGAAAGTGGCCACGAGTCACTCGGGCCGGCAGCGCGGGCGGCCATGATACTTAAGCGTCCGGGAAAAGGTAAGCGCGCCGCACGGCGCATCCTGATTTGGGCAACTATAGGGGCTGCTGGCAGGCCGCGCGTACCGCAACAGCCAGGCGTCCGTCCTCGCCAATCGGTTCTCCGCGCTGCGATTCGCGGCCCAGGGCATTCCGCTGGCGGATGGAGTCTCGATGGGCGCCGGTCCTGGAACGGACCGAAAGCCGCCGCAGGCGATCGACACTAGTCGGTAGGGTTTTACAAGGGGGTGCGCTCGGCATCGCGCCGGCAATCCGTGCGCGAGGCCGAACACGCAGATCTAGGCCGAAACGTACTCAGCGGCCGGCTTGGTTTCGCCCTGCGGCTGCTCACCTTGCTGTTCGCGTTTGATACGTTCGAAGATCTCTTCCCGATGGACGGCAACGTTCTTCGGTGCATTGATACCAATTCGCACCTGATTGCCCTTCACCCCAAGGACGGTGACAGTGACATCGTTGCCGATCATCACAGTTTCACCCACCCGTCTCGTCAGTATGAGCATTTATTCTTCCTCCTTGATCTTCGGCCGACCGGATTTGGAGAGCCGCAAGAATCCGCTATAGAAATCTACGGACTCGCGCTGACGAGACAAATAAGGGAAAGCCTGAATCTGCGGACTTGTAACTCGTGCAGCGCAACGAACGCCACACAACACGCGGCCGCGATTCGCACTCAACCAAGCCTCGCGCGCACCATCTCCTGAACACCGGCCAGCGCAACATCGAGCGCCGCCGGGTTGTTACCACCGGCCTGCGCAAAATCAGGGCGGCCGCCACCGCGTCCTCCAACCTGGGCGGCAATCGCACCAACCAATTCGCCCGCTTTGATGCGCGATGTCACATCCGCAGTAACACCGGCAACCAGAACTACTTTGTCTGAACTTTCCACTGACGCAAGTACGATAACGGCCGTCTTCAGTTTGCTCTTCAACTGGTCCACGGCATTGCGCAACGCTCCAGCATCCGCGCCGTCAATCTTCGTAGCAACCACCTTGACGCCCTGTATATCCACAGCTGCGCCAGCAAGATCCACTCCCTGGCCCGAGGCCAGCTTGTCTTTCAGCGAACGGACCTCCTTCTCGAGTTGCCGAACGCGCTCGAGCGTATCCCGGACCTTCTCCTTGACCTCGTCACGTGAGCCGCGCACGAGACCCCCAAGATCCCGCAACAATTCGTCACTTTTCTCCACATAGTCGAGCGCCGCATCACCCGTGATTGCCTCGATGCGACGGACGCCTGAAGCAACACCGCTCTCACTCGTGATCTTGAAGAAGCCAATGTCACCGGCACGCTCGACGTGAGTGCCACCACACAGCTCCATCGAGAAGTTACCGATGCGAAGCACACGCACATTTCGTTCGTACTTCTCACCAAACAGTGCCATTGCGCCCGCGGCCACGGCGTTCTCGTAGTCCATCACCTCGGTCTGCGCAGCCGTGTTGCGGCGGATTTCCGTGTTGACCAACCGCTCGATCTCGCGCAGCTCATCCAGCGTCACTGGCTGCAGGTGTGAAAAGTCGAAGCGCAGACGGTCTGGCGCCACGAGTGACCCCTTTTGCTGCACATGCGTTCCCAACACCTTACGCAACGCCGCGTGCAGCAAATGCGTGGCCGTATGATTCAGTGCCGTAGCCCGACGCCGCTCCCCGCTCACAATCGCGTTGAGCGTATCGCCCATCCGAATCTTCCCCTGCGCAACGCGCCCCACATGAGAATACGCCGTACCTCTCTTCTGCGTATCGGCGACCACGAAATGGACACCAGGGCTCGCCAGCTCTCCGGTGTCACCTACCTGCCCACCCGACTCCGCGTAGAACGGCGTCCGATCGAGAACGACTTCGCCCTCGTCGCCTGAATTCAACTCTTGAACGGCTACGCCACCCTTCAACAGCGCAACGACCTCGCCCTTCGCCTCAAGACCTTCGTACCCCTGGAACAGCGTCTGCGAGTCAATCGACGCCCCGCCACTCAGGTCCACACCAAACTTGCTCGCTTCCTGAGAGCGCTTGCGCTGCTCCTCCATTGCCGCGTCGAATCCCGCTTGATCGATCGTCAGCCCGCGCTCCCGCGCGATGTCCGCTGTCAGGTCCGCCGGGAATCCGTAGGTGTCATACAGCTTGAATACAGTCTCGCCGTCGATCATCGTGCCGCGCGTTTCCTTGATCGCGCCCTCGAGGAGGGACATGCCGTTGGCCAGCGTTTCGGCGAAACGCTCCTCTTCCAGTTTCAACACTCGCTCTGCTTGAGTGCGACCCCGCACGAGCTCCGGATAAGCGTCACCCATTTCCTTCTCGAGGACGGAGACCAGCTTGTAGAAGAAGGTCTCCTGGATGCCCAGCTTGTAGCCATGACGGATGGCACGTCGGATGATCCGGCGGAGAACGTACCCGCGCCCCTCGTTTGACGGCAACACGCCATCGACGATGAGGAAGGTGCACGCACGAATGTGGTCCGCAATGACGCGCAGGGAGCTCGACGTCAGATCCCGCGTGTCTGCCAACTCTGCCGCAGCGCGGATGAGGTTCTTAAACAGGTCGATGTCATAGTTGGAATGCACGCCCTGCATCACTGCAGCAATGCGCTCCAGGCCCATGCCCGTATCGACAGACGGTTTCGGCAATGGCGTCAGCTTGCCGTCCGACGAACGCTCAAACTGCATGAACACCAGATTCCAGATCTCTACGTAACGATCGCCGTCCTCGTCCGGTGAACCAGGCGGTCCGCCCGGGATCGCTGGCCCATGGTCGTAGAAAATCTCGCTGCAAGGTCCGCACGGGCCCGTATCGCCCATCGCCCAGAAGTTCGACTTCTCACCAAGACGAGTGAAACGCTCGGCCGGGACGCCAACCTCCTTGAGCCAAATGTCCGCAGCCTCATCGTCATCGCGAAACACCGTCACCCACAGACGTGCGGGATCGAGCTTCAACGTGCCCGTAAGGAAATTCCAAGCGAAGCGGATGCCATCCCGCTTGAAGTAATCTCCAAACGAAAAGTTGCCGAGCATCTCGAAGAACGTGTGATGCCGCGCCGTGTAGCCGACATTCTCCAGGTCATTGTGCTTGCCGCCCGCGCGGACGCACCGCTGGCTCGAAGTAGCGCGAACGTAATCCCGCTTCTCCTTGCCCAGGAACACGTCCTTGAACTGGACCATGCCCGCATTGGTGAACAATAAAGTGGGGTCGTTTCCGGGAACGAGCGAGCTCGAAGGCACGACCGCATGGCCGTGCTCGCGGAAAAACTCCAGGAAGGCGCGGCGTACGTCCGCCGCACTCAGGTACGAAGGTTTCTTCAAAGTTGTCAGTCCAGATCGAAGTCGGCGTCGAGGGCCAAACGGATATGATCCGATGAAAAGCCCCGATACTGCAAAAAGCGCGCTTGCCGCGCCTTCTCCGGCCACCCTACGGGCGGCTCGGGGCCGAATTTACGCACCCGCGCCTCCCGGGCCGAGGTCTGCCAGTCCGGCCCCTCCGCCAAGGCGGCCTCGATCAGCTCATCCGTAAGCTCCAAGGCCTTCAGCTCCGCGCGAATGCGTACCGGTCCATGCCCCCGCGCGGCCGCGTATCGCACGTAATTCGCCGCATAGCGGGAATCATCCAAGGCTCTCTCTTCGCCCAGCTCGGCAATGACTTGGGCCACGATCCCCGCTTCGAACCCCTTGCGGGCCAAGCGCTCCCTCAGCTCCCCAGTGCTGAAGTCGCGGCGCGCCAGCAAGGCGATCGCGGCGCTGCGGGCTGCCTGCGGGTCCGCAAGGCTTGCCCGGTCTACTGGTTTACGCTTTTTACCGAACGCCACGCTGCAGAACCGGCTTTCGCTATAATGTAGTTATTGCACTAACGCCATGGGCCAGTGCGGCCAAGGAAGGGAAACCTCTCATGCACGTCGTCGTACGTTTATTCGCAGTAATGTCCATCGGAGCATTGTCACAGGCTCTGGCGACCGAGCCCGAACACCCCGCATCCACCACGCCCTCGCAAGCTCAGACCTCGAGCCAGCCCGCGGCGGCCGCCACACCTGCAGACCAGCAGCCCTCCGGTGCCAAAGCGCCCGCAGCTGCCCCGAGCACTACCGCGGCGACGGCAGCCCCCACCGGCGCCAAGACCGCTACCGCGAGCGGACAGCTCAGCCCCGAGCTCATCAAGAAAGCCCACAGCATGGGCTACAAGATCAAGCACAAAGGCCAGGACGTCTATTTTTGCCGTAACGAGGTGAAAATGGGCTCTCGGTTCGAGGCAGAGACCTGCAGCAGGCCCGAGGAGCTGGATCACGTCGCCCGGGACACCCAGCAAATGGTCCAGAAGGCCCAGCGCATAGGGATCCCGCCGTCTAACTGAGGCAGCACCCGCCAGCGCTGGCACAGCGGCCGCACGGCAAGGGGCGGCCTCCAAGCGCAGCGCCACCAGACTCAAGCGGGGCCCTGCCCCGCCGGCCAAAGATCAGGCCGGAATCCGCCTGGATCAAGCCGAGTCGGCTTGATCCGCGGCCCCATTCCCATTGCGCGGCTGCTTGACCGGCAGCAGCTTCGCCCGGATCTGCTCCTCGATCTCGCGAGCGATCTCCTTGTTCTGCTGCAGGAAGGTGCGCGCATTGTCCTTGCCCTGGCCGATGCGGCTGCCTTTGTAGCTGTACCAGGCACCCGACTTCTCGACGATGCCCTGGGTGCTCCCCAGGTCGATGATCTCGCCCTCGCGTGAGATACCGCTGCCGTACATGATCTCGAACTCAGCTTCGCGGAACGGCGGCGCGACCTTGTTCTTCACCACCTTGACCCGGGTCATGTTGCCGGTGACCTCTTCGCCCGTCTTGATCGCGCCAATGCGGCGGATGTCCAGACGGACCGAGGCATAGAACTTCAGCGCGTTACCGCCCGTCGTCGTCTCGGGGTTGCCGAACATCACGCCAATCTTCATACGGATCTGGTTGATGAAGATCACGATGGTGTTGGACCGCTTGATGTTTCCCGTGAGCTTGCGCAGCGCCTGCGACATCAGCCGCGCGTGCAACCCCATCTGCATCTCGCCCATCTCGCCTTCGATCTCCGCCTTTGGCGTGAGCGCCGCGACAGAGTCGATGACCACCACGTCGACCGCGCTCGACCGCACGAGCATGTCCGTGATCTCGAGCGCCTGCTCACCCGTGTCGGGTTGTGACACGAGCAGGTCGTTGATGTTGACGCCAAGCTTCTCGGCGTAGGAGGGATCCAGCGCGTGCTCCGCGTCTACGAACGCAGCGGTCCCCCCGGCACGCTGCACTTCCGCGATGACCTGCAAAGTGAGCGTGGTTTTGCCGGAAGACTCAGGTCCGTAGATCTCGACGACGCGGCCGCGAGGCAAGCCACCGATTCCGAGCGCGATGTCGAGACCGAGCGATCCGGTGGATACAGCCTCGACGTCATACGTTGCGGCAGCGTCGCCCAATCGCATGACCGAGCCCTTGCCGAATTGTTTTTCGATCTGGCCCAGCGCGGCGGAAAGTGCTTTTTTGCGGTTGTCTTCCATCTGCGGGATTCCTGGCGGGTTTGACGGGTGGGCGCGCGAGCTACCGCGCGTACCGGAGGATTTTTCCATACGCAATTATCACACAAACAGTTCGCCGCTGCGCCGCTCGTTTGATCTCATTTATCCTTTTTTTCAAGCATTTTGCGCACTTCTGTACACAGTGGTCGAGCGCTTAAAATACTGGATGGTGATCCCGCGCGGCCCCATCATGACCCGCGCTGCGGCACACCTCACTTCAGCAGAGGACTCAATGGGCAAAGACTCAATGGATCGGATCAACGCCTGGCTGTTCATCGCCGTCGTGGCCGGTTTGACGTTCGCGGCGATCCCGCCCGCGGCGATCGCAGAGGCGGCGCGAACCCAAGCCGCAAAAGCCTTCGACTCATCCGCAGGCCCGACCATTCACATCAAGGATGTCGAGCTCTTCTATAAAGTCTACAACGCCGCGAACGGCAATCCGACCGCCGAGCAGCTCCAGCACGACTATCTCGATCCCGGTTCGGATGGCCTGCACCAGTTCGCGAAGGTGCGCAACATCTCCGGGACTCGCATCGCCGACACCTTAGCCAGGCATCCCGAGATCTATTCCGATGCCAGGCGTTGCATGCTCGTCCTACCGCGCGTGCGTCAGCGCTTGGAAACTGCGCTCCGCAAACTAGGCACTCTCTATCCGGAAGCGCGTTTCCCGCCGGTCACGATCGCGGTCGGCCGTGGCAAACCTGTCGGCGTGGGAAGTCCCGTCACAGGCGTCCAGATCGGCCTGGAAGCCCTTTGCGCGACCAACTGGCTAAATCCCAACGTCGAGGACCGGTTCGTGCACGTGATTGCGCACGAATTCGCCCACGTCCAACAGACGCAAGCCTTGGTCGACGACGAGAATCCTACTGTACTCGAAGGATCCCTGGTCGAGGGCGCCGCAGAGCTCGCCAGCGAGCTGATGTCCGGCGAGGTCGCCTACTCGCAGTTAGCAGCCTCGACCCAGGGCCACGAACAGGAAATCGAGACCGCCTTCGTCGCCGATCAAGACAAGACCGACCTGTCCAACTGGCTCAACAACGGCACGTTGCAAAAACCCGGCGACCTCGGTTACTGGGTCGGCTACCGCATCGCCAAATCCTACTACCAACATGCCCCCGACAAGCGGCGCGCGTTGCGCGAGATCCTGGAGATGACCGATCCCAAGGCGTTCCTGGCCAAGAGCGGCTGGCATCCCGGCATACGGCTCCAATAAAGCTCACCAACTCCCCGCGTTGCGTGGGCTGGCGTTGAAGTGCAGCACCACGCGAACGTGCCCACCTTCGATGCCGCTCTAAGAAGCAACTTCAACGCCGCCGGCTGATCGTGGTGGCCGGCGCAGGGGCCGCCGAGGTTGTGTGGTGCTTTCACGCGGAAGAAGCCGGAAGAAGAGGCAGAACCGGATGAAGAGGGGAACCCGTTGAGCTTCGTCCCGGGCGCCGTGCTCTTGTAATGCGCTCACCCGGACGGGGCGCACCTGAGGGGACGAAAAGGGCTCGGGGCGCTGACTGGGAGGTGGTGCGGAGCGAACGGATCAGCCGGGACGGTTTTGGGCGCAACGCCCGGGTGAGCGCATTAGAAGAGCGCGTCTCCCTTCCAACCCGCTCGCTGGGCATGAATGCGCCGAGCTGGTTAGGGACGAAGAGGCGGAGCCGACCGCGAACGCCACGAAGAGCCTGGGCGCTTGCGGTCCGAATCGCCAGCACATACCAACCCAGGCCGCCGCCGTGCATCGGCGTAGCCCCGCGCAGCGAGCGCGCTCATATCTGGGCGCGCTATGGGTGCTAGAGCCCGTCACCGCACTTTTGCAGTGCTTTGTTCTGGACTTCTGTGGGTATCTGCGCTGTCCACGTTCCGCCCTGCTGTTGGAACACCAGCAGTTCGCGCACGCGCTGCGGCTTGCCGCAAGTGTCCACGACATCGACCTGACCGTCGCAGAGGAGCGCGGATTCACTGGCGTGTTCGATCTTGCCGCACCGGGCCAGTTGCGCGATCCGAGCGCTCGCCAGCGCCTGGCGTACCTTGGCCGTCGATTGCTGGTATTGCCGCAACCTCGCCGCGGTGCCCTCCTTCGAATCCTTGGAATTGTCCTGGGCAATCGCGGTGGCCAGCATGTCGAATTCCCCCATGTGCGCTGCGAGCGCTTGTCGCAGCGCCTGGCTCGCTTCGGCCAACGGCGGCGCCGCGGCGGGTTTCGTTCCGGCGAGCGCACGCTCGATCACACCGCCAAAAGCTTCACTCTCTGAACGCGCAGACTCCGACGGCCTCGCCGGTCCCTGGGCAATCTTCTGGCCGGTCTGGACGGCAGCGTTGCTGCCCGAGTCCCAGCAATTCCCGGGTTGGTCGTTGATGCGAACCCAGAACCGGGACGTGCTGCTGATGTGGCCGCGAGCGACGAAGCCCCAACCACCTTTGCCATCGTGAAACTCGGCCATGCGCCAACCCGCCCCAAGAGCGCTTCTGCAGAAGGCGTCCGCACGTTTAGCACTCGTCAGAGCAGTGCCCGCGGTTGGGGCCGTCACTGCCACTTGTCCGCCCGCCCAACCGTTATAAAAATCTTGCCGCACCACACCTTCAGGCGGTGCGCTCCCATCGGATTTGAAACACAACACTGGAAGTCGCACCGCACAGGAGGCGTCGCCCTGGTACGGATTGCAGCTGCCTTGGTGGGCATAGCGAGGATCGACCTTCGGCCCGCCGTGACAATGGACGTCGGCCGTACCCGGCGGCAACTCGTCTTGCGTGCGAACCCCCCACGTCAGCCCTCGCGCAGAGTCACGCGGAATTGATTTAGCGTCATCCGACAGGGCAGGCGACGCGATCACGCCTGCAGCGAGTATTCCAATTACGCTCACTATCTTGCCCATGGCGACTTCCCCTGTCGGCGACCACTGTCATGCCGCGAATTTGTAGAACTCGAGTCAAGCGGCAAGAATATCCGCCACCGAATCTCCTCGATGTGAGCAGCTTCAAGATCCTACGCGCGATGTCGAGAGCGGGCCGACGACAGCTATGGACCAACTAATGAGAAGGATTCCAGGACGCGGTACACAGCCCCCTGCATCTGCGTTCGGCTCTCAACCAGGGCATATTCCGTAAATCTCCACGAGACGGATTGCATGGCGCGATCGCGGCTTCCGTGCGGAACCTTTCGCGCGAGAGTGACATGAGGATGGAAGGGCTTGAGATCTGGCGTAAACCCCGCAGCCGTCAAACGCGACTTCAGTGCAAAAGCCAACGCATCGGCGAATCGTGCGCCCGCGCCCGCGGTGTCCGACGGCAGTCGGCGCTGTTCGCGCTGATCCTGGATCCGCTGGCCGGCCGGCTCGTCACCATGCCGGTTGCGAGTGTCGTCCGGTCCGAGATCACCCGCGCTCTGCCGCGCCTGCGCGGTTGCACAAACAACCTTTGCCTTCTTCCAATACTCGATGGCATCCATCGTGATCTGTACGGGCGCCCGCTCGGCTTCGGCCGCGACCTGGTACCCCACAGCTTCAACCTTTGCGACGCTCGACTCGGGGACGGAACCCACAAAAGCTAAAGTGACGTGGAAATTCTCAGGCGGCATCGGACGGCCACCGCAGACGAGAACAACATCTTGCGTCGCAGCTGCCAACGCGACTTGCAGCGCGTGATCAGGCCACAGCGCGAAGAACAGCCGTCGTGTGGACTCCTGCCCAGTCAGACACGTTTCTCGAATTGCAAGATGAGCTCCAATGCCCGCTGCACCGACGCACGCCTGACGGCCTCGCGATCGCCACCGAAAAGTTGCCCCTCGACGCGCAACTCGAATTCCTGGCCAGCAGCCGCGTTTGGCCCCGCGCCGGCACCGCCCGCCGCGCCCGCCCCCGCCGTGACACCAACTCCCACGCCAGCGCCGGCTCTCGCCCCAACGCCAACCCCCGTACCTGCGCGGCCTCCAGCAACCTCGGCAACTTCGGCACCCCCGCGACCCCCGGCGCCAAGTGCCGCACGCGCGCGGCCCCCGACGTCACCCCCAACTCCAGCGCCAGCACCGCCCCCCACGCCCACACCAACTCCCCCGCCAGCGCTGGCCCCAGCACCCACACCAACTCCCATGCCAACGCCGGCGCGAGCGCCGAGCCCGGCTCCCACCCGTCTCCCCACACAAAACCAAACGGTCCCCACCGGCTTCTCCGGCGATCCACCATCCGGCCCCGCGATCCCACTGACCGCGATGGAAACGTCGGCCCCCGTCGCACGCAGTGCACCCGCTGACATCTCACGCACCGTCGGCTCGCTCACAGCACCATGGTCATTGAGCGTTCGCCACGAGACGCCCAAGTCGCGAGCCTTGGCCTCGTTCGAGTAAGTCACATAGCCGCAATCAAACCACCGTGAGCTACCCGCCGCGTCGGTAAACACCTTCGCGATCCACCCGCCGGTACAAGACTCGGCCGTAACGATTCGGTACTTCGCACCAAGAGCCCACAGCGCAACCCGCGCCACCGCTTCCGACAGCTCGTAATCCGTGATCATGAGATGCAGTCTACCTCCCCACCTCGAGTCCGAGGACAACGCAAATCGCCCATGCGACCGTTCATGCGATCGGTGATGCGACCGGTCACGCGATCAGCCAGCGGCCGGCTAGGGTAGCTCCACCGCACCCGCTCTTCCTGTAGCCTTCGCCGGCATGAACGACGCAGGCGCCCCCCAGCACACCCCAATGATGACGCAGTACCTGCGCATCAAGAGCCAGCACCCCGACATTCTCCTGTTCTATCGAATGGGCGATTTCTACGAGCTCTTTTACGATGATGCGCGGCGCGCCGCCTCCCTCTTGGACATCACTCTGACGGCTCGCGGGCAGTCGGCCGGCCAACCAATCCCCATGGCCGGCGTCCCCTTTCACAGCGTCGAAGGCTACCTGGCGAAGCTCGTCCGTAAGGGCGAGAGCGTCGCCATCTGCGAGCAGATGGGTGATCCAGCGAAGTCGAAGGGCCCCGTCGAACGCCAAGTGGTCCGAATCATTACTCCCGGCACCATCACCGACGAAGCGCTGCTCGACGAACGGCAGGAGACGTTGGCGGCTGCTGTCGCTCGCGACGGTGACCGGTTCGGCCTCGCGTGGCTCGACCTGGCCGCAGGTCGCTTCACCATTCTGGAGTCGCAAGGCCGCACCGCACTCGCAGCCGAGCTGGAACGCCTCAAACCCGCCGAGCTGCTCGTCTCGGAGAGCGCACGTGATGACGGTCTGGTGCGAAACGGCACGGCCATCCGGACCCGTCCACCGTGGTACTTCGAACTAGCCAGCGCATCTCGCCTGCTCACAGACCAGCTCGGCACACTCGATCTCAAGGGCTTTGGAGCCGACGACCTTCCCTTGGCGATCTGCGCCGCCGGCGCGCTGCTGCAATACGTGCGCGACACGCAAAAAGCCGCCGTGCCCCACATCCGGGGTCTGCACGTCGAAGAACGCACGGAAGCACTGATCCTCGATGCCGCCACACGCCGCAATCTCGAGCTCGACGTCAGCATGTCAGGCAACCCTGACGCAACCCTGTTCGCGCTGATCGACCAATGCGTCACCGCGATGGGCTCGCGGCAACTACGCCGATGGCTCAATCGCCCGCTGACCGACCAACCAACACTTCGCAGCCGCTATCATGCACTCGGCGCCCTCATCGACGGCCGCCGCTTCGAAGGTGTTCGCGAACACCTTCGAGGTATAGGCGACATCGAACGGATACTTGCCCGGGTGGCATTGAGATCCGCGCGCCCCAGGGACCTGACACAACTTCGCAGGTCACTTGCCCTGTTGCCCGCGCTTCGATCCAACCTCGCGGCGATCGACTCCCCGTTACCACAGGAGTTGCGTACCCGCATAGAGGAACACGACGACGTCGTCAAACTTCTGACCGCCGCGATTGCAGAGGAGCCATCGACCTTCGTGCGCGACGGCGACGTCATTGCGCCAGGTTATGACCCTGACCTCGATGAGCTTCGCAAGATTGCAACTCACACCGATGAGTTCCTCCTTGAGCTCGAACGGCGCGAGCGCGAACGCAGCGGCATCCCCGCATTGAAGCTCGGTTACAACCGCGTCTCCGGCTTCTTTATTGAAATCAACCGCAAGGACGCGGAACGAGTACCCAAGGATTACATCCGGCGCCAGACCGTCAAGTCCGCCGAACGCTTCGTGACCGAAGAGCTCAAAGGCTTCGAAGAAAAAGTTCTGGGCGCACGCGACCGGGCGCTTGTCCGCGAAAAAGAAATCTACGAGACCATTCTCACCCAACTCATCGATCGGCTCGGCCCGATGCAGTTGAGCGGCATGGCGCTCGCGGAGCTCGACGCCCTCGCCTCCATGGCAGAGCGCGCCTGCACTCTCGAATGGAGCCGCCCCGAGCTCGTCGCCGAAGCGCGCCTGAGCATCGAATGCGGCCGCCATCCCATCGTGCAGCGATTCTCAACAGCGCCGTTCGTCCCCAACGACCTGCGCCTCGAATCCGGCCGCTGCATGTTGATCATCACCGGACCCAACATGGGCGGAAAGTCAACCTACATGCGTCAGGCCGCCCTGATAGTGTTACTCGCGCACATAGGCTGCTACGTCCCGGCGGACCGCGCCACAATCGGCCCGCTGGACCGCATCTTCACGCGCATAGGCGCCGCCGATGACCTGGCCGGTGGCCGCTCTACCTTCATGGTAGAAATGACCGAAGCTGCCAACATCCTGCACAACGCAACGGCGCGCAGCCTGATCCTGATGGACGAAATAGGCCGCGGCACCAGTACCTTCGACGGCCTGTCGCTCGCCTGGGCAATGGCCCGTCACATCGCCACGCGCCTCAAGTCCTTCACACTATTCGCAACTCACTACTTCGAGCTCACAACGCTCGCTACCGAAGTGGAGGGCTGCGCGAACGTACACCTGGACGCTACAGAGCATGGCGACGGCATCGTGTTTCTGCACGCTGTGAAAGAAGGGCCTGCCAACCGCAGTTACGGGCTGCAGGTTGCGCAGCTGGCAGGCGTACCCCGCGAAGTGATTACTCAGGCCCGGCACTATCTCGAAGCGTTGGAGTCCCAGCGCGATCAGCACAACGGGGCTGCCTCGACCGGACCACGCGCAGCACAGCGTGAACTGCCACTGTTCGCACCCGCGCGAGTGCCACCACCGACGTCAGTCGCACCACCGAGGCCAGTGGCATCGCCGACGCCAGCCGCACCATCAGCGCCAGTGCCAGCCGCACCACGAGTGCCGATCGCAGGACCCGTGCCGCCAGCCGCACCACCAGTAGCATCGGCAACCGCGGCACCAACGCCACCACCACCGCTGCCACCCACCCAAGCCGCACCCATCAACGGGCGCATCAATGACGCGCTCCGCACCGCCATCGAAGCCATCGACCCCGACGAGCTGTCACCCAAAGCAGCCCTGGAAACGTTGTACCGGCTACGAAAACTGCTGTCGTCGGATGGCGCTTAAGGCGCCGTACAGCTGCGAGAGTGCGTAATACGCCGTACACGCCCGGCGGCGCGTAGACACCTTACTCGCCGACGGACCCGGAACCGTCGCGCGGCAGTTCGCACGCGTGCTACCTGAGCGAGAACCGACCTTCCTGCAAAAAGCCCCCTGTCTCACGCGCCACACGCGCCGACACCAGCATCCCCAGATGACTCACCGGCAACGTAATGTGATCGGTGGCCCCGGGCAGCTGCGTCTCGCTCACGCCAATCGTCCCATCGCAGTCTTCGTCGAACTTCGCGAGAATCTGCCCCACGCCGAGCGCCTGCGTACCGGCAATGATTCCCAGCTCCCGGTCCGCCGCCCAACGTCGATCGCGCGGGCGAAGAAGCTCGTCCGCCACCGGCCGGCCCATCAGCGAGGCGACCAGCCGTATGTGACTGGCCTGCACTGCAGCCCGGCTACAGACCGAAGGTGTTCCGAGAAAGACGACGCGCCCCGGGGGCTGTTGCGGGTAACGCTCGAGAAAGCGATAAATCACGAGGCCGCCGAGGCTGTGTCCGACAAAGTGCAGCCGGCTAGCTCTCAGATCCCGTACGAACCTTTGCAGCCGCGCCGTGATCTCAGTCATGGTCGAAGCCGCCGCGGCGTACCGGAACGGGTGCACTTCCATCCCGAACTCGCGGGACAACCGGCGACGCAGCAGCAGGGATTCGCCTCCGGACATCCACAAACCGTGTACGTAAACTACTTCTTCCGCCATTGTGCGGGGGAGTCCTGGCCTTTGCGGGAACACTCTACTGAGGCCGACATTAGCAAGAAATGGGAGTCCGAAGCATGCCGTCGGCACGCAAGTGAGTAACAGGTCCGGCGTACTGCGGCTGCTGAGCGCGGTGCTGCTGTACGGGGCCTGCCGCGCATACGCCGCCGACCCGCAGCCCTACAAAGTCGACCTGGCCTCGACCGGCGACAGCTCTTTGAACTCGACGCTGAAGGCGACCTCGGAGCTCGAGACGCTGCGCAAGACTGCGCCAGTGGGCCCCTTCGGTCTGATAGGCCGTGCGCGCGGTGATCTCGAGCGTCTGAAGACGGTGTTGGAAAGCTTCGGGTACTACCAGAGCTATGTAGAGGTCCGCATCGACGGACTGCCGCTCGACGATCCCGGGCTCGGCGAAGAGCTCACGTCGAAACCGGCGGACGAGGACGCCGAAGTTAAGGTCACCTTCAGCATCGGCCCGCAGTATCAGCTGCGCAAGATCGAGATCGACGGCGAAGTCCCGCCGGAAGTCCAGAAGACACTCGAGCTGGAAAGTGGCGCCCCTGCCATTGCCGCGGATGTACTGGCGGCCGGCGACCGGTTGCTCAACGCCCTGGAGGACCAGGGGTACGCGTTCGCGAAAGTTGATCCGCCCGTCGCCTACGAGGATCCGCCCAACCGCGTCCTCGATGTCACTTTCCATGCGGTTCCGGGACCTCGCGTGCAGATTGGCGCGATCACCATCAGAGGCCTGAAGGACATGAAGGACGAGTACGTCCGCAGGCGGCTGCTGGTCCACACGGGCGAGCAATACAGCGCATCCAAAGTGGAGGCGGCGCGCAAAGACCTCCTCGCCCTGGGCGTATTTTCCGCCATCAATGTCAGAATTGGGGAGAAGCCTGACGATGAGGGCCGCGTAGCCATTGCCTTGAACACCAGGGAGAGGCTGCAGCATGCCGTGAGCGTCAGCGGCGCTTATTCCAGCGATCTGGGTGGCACTACGGGGGTCACCTGGACCAAGCGGAACGTATCCGGCAAAGCTGACTCCCTGACGCTGTCGGCCAGTGCGCTCAATCTCGGCGGCGGTACGGCAGGAAACGGCATCGGTTACGACGTCAACGGCAAGTACCTGATACCGGACTGGAAAACACGCGATCAGTCGCTGCAAACCTCGGTGGGCGCGATCCGCCAGTACCTGGACGCATACGACCAGTCTGCTTACACCGGCGGCGTGACGGTCGCCCGTAAACTCTCCAGCATCTGGAGCGTAAGTGCAGGTTTCAACATCGAACAGGAGCACATCACGCAACACGAGTGCGGCCTGGACCAGAAGTGCATTCTCCTCCAGGAAACTTGCGTTCTGCCGAAGGACTCGCCCCCGCATGATGCGTGCACCAATCAGCGGTTCAGCTACACGCTGCTCTCCCTGCCGATCACGGCGCTTTACAACACCACGGGACTCGATTCACCGTTGCAGGACGCAACTCACGGCATGCGCCTCTCGTTTGGGATTACGCCAACATTCTCTATCGGGCACCCCAATGCCAAGTTCTTCATCACGCAGGCAACCGGTTCCCTCTTCTTCGACCTGAACAACCTGGGCCTGAACGACAAGCCAGGCCGCAGCGTGCTGGCCTTGCGGGCCCTCGCGGGCCTCGCCGCCGGCGCCACCCAGTTCAGCTTACCGCCCGATCAGCGCTTTTATGCCGGTGGTAGCGGCACGATTCGCGGCTATCGCTACCAGTCCGTGGGCCCGCTGTTCGCCAACGGTAACCCCATAGGCGGCACCGCCATCAACGCCGGAACAGCCGAATACCGCCAGCGCTTCGGCACGAATTTTGGTACCGCAGTCTTTGTCGACGCCGGGAACGTGAGCAAGAACCTCAACCCGCTCAAGGGCGAGCTGAAGTTCGGCGTTGGCGCCGGGCTGCGTTACTACACTCCGATCGGACCGATACGGTTTGACGTAGCCGTCCCGCTCCAGCGCCGCTCAGGGGCAGGGGTTAAAAACCCGGACGACCCGTTCGAGATCTACATCGGTCTGGGGCAGGCTTTCTGATGCGTCGTGGACTGAAAATAACCGCCTGGAGTGCGGCCGTGTTGGTCGCTCTGATCGTGCTGTTGCTCGGCACGCTGCTGATCGTCGGCAACACCGAAAGCGGCCGAGCGCTCATCGTACGCGTAACTGCCCAGCTCACCAAGGGCCACGTCAAACTGGCAGGCATCCATGGCTCTTTCCCCGCAGCGTTGGACCTGGACAGGTTGGAGCTCAGCGACGACGCTGGCGTGTGGTTGTTCGCAGAACACATTGCCCTGCGGTGGTCGCCAAGCGCGTTGCTGACACGGCATGTGAAGGTTGACACACTGCACGTCGTTCGATTGCACATCGAGCGCGCACCCCTTCCGGATAAAGAAAAGAAGCCCAGCAGCACGCCTTCCGTTCCACATACCGACCTGGCCAACCTGTCAGTTGATACCCTGGAGCTCGGCAAGCAGCTTGCGGGTGAACCTGCGTCGCTGACTGTCAAAGCAGACGCTCACTTGCGATCACTGCAGGACGCGACCGCCCATGTTGTTGCGCAGCGCACCGGTGGCAACGGTCACTACGAGCTTCAGGTGCAATTTGATCCAGTCCGCATGGATGCGACGCTCAAAGTACAGGAGCCTGCGAACGGCCCGCTGGAGAACCTGATCAAGGTTCCCGGCATGGGGGAATTGTCCTTGTCAGCCCGGCTGAGTGGTCCGCGGACCGCGGAGAAAATCGAACTGACAGTGGACGCCGGCCCGTTACGGGGCCGCGCGCTGGGTACGATTGATCTGGTTCACAGCTCAGCAGACCTGGATTATTCGCTCAACGCTCCCCAGATGACTCCGTACCCGGGCCTCACCTGGCAGAGCGTTGCTTTGAAGGGCCGCTTTCACGGCCCATTCACGCGGCCAAAGGCTGACGGGCACTTGCTGATCAAAGAGCTCCAGGCGCCCGGCGGCACTCAACTCGCCACTCTGGATGCAGACCTGACAGCCAAGGCAGGGCTGATGACGCTGCACGCCGACGTCGAGGGGCTGTTGATCCCGGGCCCGCAGCCAGCACTGTTTCAGGACTCGACGCTGCAGTTGAATGCTGCCGTGCAGTTGGACGATGCGAAGCGGCCCGTGGAGATCCGGGCCACGCATCGCCTGTTTACCCTGAAGGCCAATGCAGTCACCGCTGGCCAACAGAGCGCGCAGCTGGCTCTGCGCCTGCCGGATGTCGCCCCGTTTGCCGCAATCGGCGGACAGAAAGTACGCGGTGATGCTGATATCAAGGCCCAGGTGAAACGCGACGCGACCTCGACCAATTTGACGGCCGACGTCAATGGCAACATTGATGGTGGAGTCGCTGTCTGGGCGGGGACCGTTCGCGGCGGTCCTGCGCGACTGCAGCTTGCGGCTGAGTTGACTGACAGGAAGATCTCCATAGAGCGGCTGCAACTGACGGGACGCGCGATCTCACTGTTGGTGAAAGGAACCGCGGCGCGGAACGACGAGCAGCAGCTCGACGGCCGCCTGGATCTCAGCCTCCCGGACCTTGCAAGCCTCTCCCCCGCGCTGGCTGGAACCTTGAATCTGTCAGGCAAGGTGAAGGGACCCGTCACTTCGCTGAGCGCGGACACGGAACTGACTTCGACACTCTCGATACACGGCTCGCCGCCCGGCACCGTGTCGGCCACGGTCCATGCCGGCGGGCTGCCCAAATCACCGCGAGGGACAGTCGAGGCACATGGAGATCTCGACGGCGCACCTCTTCAGCTCGAAGTGGAGCTGCAGCGCGGCGAAGGTGAGGTAGTGCATGCAATGATTCACCGTGCCGATTGGAAGACCGCGCACGCGGAGGGCGATCTGACATCCGGTACCGATATCGCCGGGGCACGGGGTAACGTTCGTTTTCGCATGACCCAGTTGAGTGATCTCAACAGGCTGCTGGGTAGTGCTCTGCAAGGCAGCGTTGGTGGCGGCCTCAGCTTTACACCCGCTGCGGGGAGCTCGCGCGCACAGATCCAGCTTGAAGCGAAGGACATCGTCGCAGGCGGTGGTATCACGGCCAACGCGCAGCTGAGCGCCAGCGGCACCCTGGATGCGTTGGACATCAAGCTGGCTGCACAATCGCCTGCGGTTGGCGGCGAGCCCGCGAGTGTGACCTCCACCGCGCAGCTGAATCTAACCGCTAAGGAGCTGCACCTCGCGAGCCTCGAAGCCTCGTATCACGACCAGACTCTCAAGCTGCTCTCGCCTGCTAAATTGTCATTCGCCGCTGGGTTTGCCATCGACGGGCTGCAACTGGGCGCTCAGCAGGCGGTCCTCGAAGTGAATGGCCGCGTCTCGCCCACCCTGGACATCCGCGCGTCCCTGAAGCAACTCAAACCTGAATTGATCAATGCCTTCGTACCGCACCTGCTGGCGAGCGGCACGATTCAAGCGGATGCGCAGGTCCAGGGAAGTTTCGCGACTCCCACGGGCAAGGTACATCTTGAAGCCATAGGAATGCGCGCGGCAAACGACGCAGCGCGCGGGTTGCCGGCGACTGACTTGCGCGCCGATGCGCAGTTGCTGGGCAACACGGCCAATCTCGACGCGAAGCTTTCGGCAGGCAGCGCTTCGCGACTGGCTCTCAGCGGCCACACGCCCCTGGCGCCGGACGGCGAACTGGACTTGAAGCTCGCCGGCAACCTGGACATGACCTTGCTGAATCCATTGTTGGAGGCCGGCGGCAGACACGTGACCGGCGCGATCGCGATCGACACCACGGTCACAGGCAAAGCTGCCTCCCCGGAGATCGGCGGCAAGGTGGGCCTCACCAAGGGGAGCTTCCGGGATTACGCCCAGGGGATCAACCTGTCAGACATTACCGGCGAGTTGAGCGGCAGCCACGGATTGTTGCAGGTCGATAAACTGACCGCGCGAGCAGCTCCCGGAGATGTGGCGGTCGAAGGCACGATCGGCGTGCTGCAGCCGAAAATTCCAGTGAACCTGAAGCTGAGCGCCAAGAACGCTCAGCCGATAGCCAATAACATCGTTACCGCCAACCTGAATGCGGATATCACGGTCTCGGGCACTGCGCGCGAACGGCTGGATGTCACCGGAACGATCAACATCAATCGGGCCAATGTGGAGATACCGAGCGGACTGCCGCCCAACGTAGCCGTGCTCGATGTTCGCAAGCCCGGCGAGGGCCCGCCGCCACCACCTGAGAAGCCGCTCATCATCGGCCTCGACATCACCGTGAATGCACCCCGCCAGATCCTGGTGAAAGGCCGTGGGCTGGATGCAGAGATGGGCGGCCAGCTGCGGATCCGCGGCACCACCGACGCGCCGCTCGTGGGCGGCGGCTTTGACCTGCAGCGCGGTTTCTTCACGCTCGCCAGCAGCAAGCTGACATTCAGCAACGGAAATGTGAGCTTTGGTGGCTCGGGACTGAAGAATAAGATCGACCCGACCCTGGATTTCACAGCCCAGACACAGGTAGCGGATATCACTGCCATGGTGCGCATCACGGGGCTGGCCGACGCCCCGAAAATCGAGCTGAGCAGCACACCGGAGCTGCCTCAGGATGAAGTGCTCGCGCGAGTGTTGTTCGGGCAGAGTGCGTCGCAGTTGAGTGCGCTGCAGGTGGTGCAGATTGGCACCGCGTTGGCCACTCTCTCAGGCGGTGGCGGCGGCGGCTTGAATCCGGTAGCCAAGATCCAGAAGGCCCTGGGACTTGATCGGCTGACAGTGGGCGGAGGTTCCAGTACGGGAGCAAACGGCGCGCAGCAGAGCTCGGGCGCCAGTATCGAGGCGGGCCGCTATGTGTCGAGCCGGGTGTTCGTCGCGGTCAAGGAGAGCACAACGGGGGCAAGCCAACTCGTGGTGGACGTGGACTTGAGCAAGCATTTGAAGCTGCAGACCAAACTGGGCAATGGCAATACCACGGCGCAGGGAACTACCCCGGAGAATGATCCGGGCAGCAGCCTTGGGTTGGCCTATCAGTTCGAGTATTGAGCGCGGCGGACCCGCCTGCGCTTCGCAGCACCGCACCTTTCGGACGTAGGGCACTGTCAGCGTTCACATGTGCGAATCACAGCGGTCAGCTTAGGCTCCAGTGCCGGGGCCGCTCGCCGACCGGGCGGCCTATGTCTTGGGCGGCGGCGTCCGCACCCGCACGTGCAACTCACGCAACTGCGCTTCGCTCACTTCCGTAGGCGCATCGGTCATCGGGTCCGCGGCCGTCTGCGTCTTCGGGAATGCGATCACCTCGCGAATGCTATCCGCGCCGGTCATCAGCATCGCCAGCCGATCCAGACCGAACGCGATGCCTCCATGCGGGGGCGCCCCGAACTTCAACGCATCCAGCAGGAATCCAAACTTCTTCTGTGCCTCTTCGGCGTCGATGCCCAGGAGATCAAACACCGTCGATTGCATCTCCTGCCTGTGGATACGCACCGAGCCGCCGCCGATCTCTGATCCGTTCAGGACCATGTCGTAGGCCTTTGCCAACGCGCCATCGGGGCTTGCGCGCAGCGCTGCGGGGTCATCGTTCGCCGGCGATGTGAACGGGTGATGCATCGCAACCCAGCGCTTCGCCTCCGGGTCCCACTCGAACATCGGGAAGTCGACAACCCACAACGGACGCCAGCCTTCCTGCACCAACTTGAGGTCCTGGCCTACTTTGATGCGCAGCGCGCCAATTGCGTCGTTCACCACTTTAGCGGTGTCCGCGCCGAAGAAAATCAGATCGTTGTCCTGCGCGCCGGTGCGCTCGAGAATGCCGGCTACCGCAGCGTCGCTCAAAAATTTGACGATGGGCGACTGCAAGCCGTCGCGCCCTTTGGCCCGCTCATTCACCTTGATGTACGCCAGCCCCCTGGCGCCATAGCGAGCAACAAACGCCGTGTATTCGTCGATCTGCGAGCGCGGCAGCGAGCTACCGCCAGGCACGCGCAGTGCGGCGACCCGTCCCTTCGGATCCTTTGCGGGGCCCGCGAATACCTTGAAGTCACAGTCTGCGACGAGGTCAGCTACATCCACCAGCTCCAGCGCAATACGCAGGTCAGGTTTGTCCGAAGCGAACCGGCGCATCGCCTCCGCGAAAGTCATGCGCTCGATCGGAGCGGGCAACGAAACATCCAGCACCTCCTTGAAGAAGTGCCGCACGAGTCCCTCCATCAGACGCATGATGTCGTCCTGACTGAGGAACGATGTTTCGATATCGAGCTGAGTGAATTCGGGCTGACGGTCCGCGCGCAGATCCTCGTCCCGGAAGCACCGCACGATTTGATAGTAGCGGTCAAAGCCCGCAATCATCAGCAGCTGTTTGAAGATCTGCGGTGATTGCGGCAGCGCGAAGAACTTGCCCGGGTGCGTCCGGCTCGGAACGAGATAGTCGCGCGCACCCTCTGGTGTCGCCTTCGTCAACATCGGAGTTTCGAGATCGATGAAGCCGTTGTTGTCGAGAAAGTGACGCATGGAACGCGTGATGCGATGACGCAGGCGCAAGCGCTGGTTCATCACGTCGCGACGCAGGTCGAGGTAGCGGTACTTCAACCGCACTTCCTCACCCACTGTCTCATCCAGCTGGAAGGGCAACGGCTCGGAGCGATTGAGGAGTTCGAGCTCCTGCGCGAGCAGTTCAACGCGGCCTGAGGCCAAGTTTGAATTCACCGTTCCGGCAGGACGCGCCCGCACGCGACCCTTTACCTTGATGACGAATTCGCTGCGCAGCCGTTCAGCTTCCTTGAACATGGCCGCTGCATCGGGGTCGAACACGATTTGCAGCAGACCTTCGCGGTCGCGAAGATCAACGAAAATGACGCCACCGTGGTCACGGCGCCGGTGAACCCAGCCCGCGACGGTGACTTCCTGGCCGATCAGCTTGTCGTCGACCTGTCCGCAGTAATGTGAGCGCATAAGGCGCGCGATACTACGGAGCGGCCGCTACCCCCGCAACAGCAGCGGCGGCCTGTTCCTGAGGCACGACCACGCCGCAGGTGATGATCATCTTCATGGCCGCATCCACGCTCATGTCCAGCTCGACGACCTGATTTCGCGGCACGATGACCAGGAACCCGGCCGTGGCGTTGAGCGCATTGGATATATAGACGCAGCAATGCTGCGTGCCCGCTTTGCGGCTGATTTCCGGAACGTCCTCGGCCGTCATGAACCCCAGGCTCCAGACTCCGGGCCGCGGGTACTCGATCATCACGACCTTACGGAACGAGTTCGACTGCGAAAAAACGCTTTCCGCGAAGCTCTTTACACCGCCGTAGACGCTGCGCACGATCGGGATGCGATTCAGCAATTCTTCTGAGAACGCCACCAGCTGGCGCCCGATCAGATTGGTAACCAGCAGCCCCGTCGCCAGTACCACCAGGAACGCGAATACGGCCCCCAGCCCCGGCAGGGCGAACCCGACGAGCGCCTCCGGCCGATAACGCGACGGCAGAAGCAGCAGCGTCTCGTCCATTATGTGAATAAAGAACGTCACGACCCAGAGGGTCGCGAGGATGGGCAGCCAGATGAGGACGCCGGCGACCAGGTACCGCCGCAGGCTCCACTTACGGCTGCCTGCGGCAGCCGGCTTCACCTGCGTGCCTTCTTCCGTGCGGCGGGTTTGGGCTTGCCGCGGGACTTAGGGGTGCTGCGGGACGCGGCAACCGGACGCGCCTTGGGAGGCGCCGCCCTCGCAACCGGCTTTGCGGACCGTGCGACGGCAGTGCTGCCGCGGCGTGTCGAGCTCGATTTCGCTTCGGCACCACTGGAACTGCCGGCCGATGTGGACGCGGGCTTGGTCGCCTTATCAGCGGTAGCCGAATCGGCCTTAGCGGAGGCCTCGGGCTTCGAAGCCTCGGTCTTGGAGGATTCGGAAGCTGCACGCTCGGTCGCCGTTTCCGGCTTCGTCCCCGCTGGGGATTCCCTCGCTGACCGCTCGGTCGACGACTCCTCCTTCTCGGCGCCCGCCAGATTGCGTTTGTTTTCCTTGTCGCCCTTGAAGTCGGTCTCGTACCAGCCGCCGCCCTTCAGGCGGAAATTCGGCGCGGAGATGAGCTTCGTCATGGTCTTCTTGCCGCATGACGGACACTTCGTCATGGGCGGATCCGTGATCTTCTGCATCACTTCGGAGTAGAACTTGCAGTTCGAGCACTCGTATTCGTAGAACGGCATGCGTACTGTCAGCCTGTCGGAGGAAGGGTTGAACCGGTCATCCGCAATTATAGGGGTTCAAGCCTTCTCGAACACCAACTGCCCGTCCCGCGCGGTCACATGGATCCGGTTGCCCGGCCCGAAACCGCCCTGCAGGATCTTCTGCGCCAGCGGATTCTCGATCTGCTGCTGAATCGCCCGCTTCAGGGGGCGTGCACCGTACACCGGGTCGAAACCAGCCTCACCCAGCAGGTCGCGAGCGGCGTCATCGAGCGTCAACTCCATATTCCGCTCCTGCAGCCGCTTGCGCAGGTAATTGAGCTGAATGTCCACGATCGAGCGGATCTGTTCCGTGCCCAGCGGACGAAACACCACGATGTCGTCGATCCGGTTGATGAATTCGGGCCGGAAACTCTGCTGCACGATCTCCATCACGGCTGACTTCATTCGAGTGTAATTCCCCTCGCCGGCGAACTCCTGAATGACCTGCGAGCCGAGGTTGGAAGTCATGATGATCACGGTGTTGCGGAAATCCACCGTGCGCCCCTGCCCGTCGGTGAGGCGGCCGTCGTCCAGTACCTGCAGCAGCACGTTAAAGACGTCCTGGTGCGCTTTCTCGACTTCGTCCAGCAGGATCACAGAATAGGGCCGCCGCCGCACCGCCTCGGTGAGATAGCCACCTTCCTCGTACCCGACATAACCCGGAGGCGCGCCTATCAGGCGTGCCACGGAGTGTCTCTCCATGAACTCCGACATGTCGATGCGGACCATGGCCTCGTCGGTGTCGAACAGGAACTCAGCCAGTGCCTTGGACAGCTCCGTCTTGCCCACGCCGGTGGGACCGAGGAACAGGAAAGACCCATTCGGCCGGCGGGGATCGGCCAGTCCCGCCCGCGACCGGCGGATGGCGTTCGCGACGATCCGCAGCGCCTCGTCCTGACCCACGACCCGCTTCGCCAGCGCATCTTCCATGCGCAACAACTTGTCCTTCTCGCCTTCGAGCATTTTCGAGACAGGAATACCCGTCCACTTGGAGACGACCTCGGCGATCTCTTCCTCGGTGACGCGGTTTCGCACGAGCTGTGGAGTCTTGTTCTCCGCAGCCAGCGCGAGCTGCAGACGCTTCTCGAGCTCGGGGATCTTGCCGTACTGAAACTCCGCCATGCGCTGCAGATCGCCTGCGCGGCGCGCAGCTTCCAGCTCGCCGCGAACGCGATCGAGATCGGCACGCACCTGCGCGGCGCCCTGCAGGGCGGCCTTTTCGGACTTCCAGATCTCCTCGAGATCCGAGTACTCCTTCTCCAGGCCGCTCAGGGTCTCCTGCAAAGTGGCCAGCCGGCGCTTGGAGGCTTCGTCCTGCTCCTTCTTCAGCGCCTCGCGCTCGATCTTCAACTGAATGATGCGCCGCTCGAGCCGGTCCAACGCCTCCGGCTTGGAGTCGATTTCCATGCGGATGCGAGCCGCCGCCTCATCGATCAGATCGATCGCCTTGTCAGGCAGCTGCCGATCGGCAATGTACCGATGCGACAGCGTTGCCGCCGCGACGATCGCCGGATCGGTGATGTCCACGCCGTGGTGAACCTCATACCGCTCCTGCAGGCCGCGCAGAATCGCGATAGTGTCCTCGACCGAGGGCTCCTCAACCAACACCTTCTGGAAGCGCCGCTCGAGAGCTGCGTCCTTTTCGATGTACTTACGGTATTCGTCGAGAGTTGTTGCGCCTACGCAATGTAACTCGCCGCGAGCAAGTGCCGGCTTGAGCATGTTGCCGGCATCCATGGACCCCTCGGCCTTGCCAGCGCCGACCATGGTGTGCAGCTCGTCAATAAACAGGATGATCTGACCCGCCTGCTTGGAAAGGTCATTCAACACTGCCTTGAGACGCTCCTCGAATTCACCGCGGAACTTCGCACCCGCGATGAGAGCGCCCATGTCGAGCGCGAGGATGCGTTTGCTCTTGAGTCCTTCCGGCACTTCGCCGTTGATGATGCGCTGGGCGAGACCTTCCACGATCGCAGTCTTACCAACGCCCGGATCGCCGATGAGCACGGGGTTGTTCTTCGTGCGGCGCTGCAGGACCTGGATCGTGCGGCGGATCTCGTCGTCACGACCAATGACCGGATCCAACTTGCCGGCAGTCGCGCGGGCGGTCAGATCGATCGTGTACTTCTCGAGGGCCTGACGGCTCTCTTCCGCGTTGGCATCGTTCACCTTCTCGCCACCCCGCACTTCATCGATCGCCTTCTCCACGGCGCCCTTCACCGCACGCGCACTCTTCAATACGTTTGCCAGTGCGCGGTCATCGAAGGCCGCGAGGACGAACAGCTCGCTCGAAATGAACTGATCGCCGCGCTGTTGCGCCAGCTTGTCGGTGATGTTGAGCAGCTTGTTGAGATCGTTCGAGATGTGAATCTCGCCCGGCGTCCCCTCGACCCGCGGCAGACGGTCGAGCACGGCCTGCAACTCCGAGCGCAGCTTGTTGATATCAGCGCCGGCCTTGAGCAACAGCGGCCGCACACTCCCACCCTGCTGATCGAGCAGAGCGAGTAAGACGTGCGCCGGCTCCATGAACTGATGGTCGCGCCCCAGCGCGAGTGACTGCGCATCGGCCAGCGCCTGCTGAAACTTGCTGGTGAGTTTGTCCTGCCGCATAGGGAATACCGCGAAGGTTTATTGGCTGCGACGAAAATGGGGGCCAAGTCGAGGTGGTTCAACCCATTAGGGCTGAATGTATGCGCAGTATTTGTGCGTACCCCGGCGCCGGTTCGGATCACCCCAAGAGAGTGGGACCTGCCATTGCCACCCGGGGCGGCGCCCCTCCAGCTAGTGCGTCAGCGACTCCGCCCAGGCAATCACCCCTACGCCGAGTCCCATGAGCAGCACCTGCGCAAGGCTCGTCCGCGGGTCCGCACGCCGATGCAGCCCCGGAATCAGTCCCGCGACAGCGATGTACAGGAACCCCGCCGCCGCCAGGGCCAAGGCATATGGCAGCGCTCCCTGCGCCTTACTCAACCCGAAGTACGCGACGATACCCCCAAGCACCGAGGCCAACCCCGTCGCCATATTCAAGAACATCGCCCGTCGCCGCGACATGCCCGCATGAAGGAGAAGGGCAAAGTCGCCCACGCGATGCGGGATCTCGTGTGCCGCCACCGCGACCGTCGTAACCAGTCCCAGCGGTACATTCGTCAAAAAGGCCGCCGCGATCAGAATGCCGTCGAGCGCGTTGTGGATGCTATCGCCGATAAGCACCAGCACCCCGGCCGCCCCATCGCGGCTGTGATCATGGCCATGGCCGGCGTGGCTGTGGTCATGCTGCCGCTGGTCACTGCTGCGTTCCTGGCTGCGTACGTGGCTGTGCCCATGCTCATGACCATGGCCGCCTTCCGTCCGTGAGCTAGTGGGATGCAGCGGCGCGAGAGCGGCACTGCGAACAGCGGCGTGACCACCAGCGCCGGCTACAAACACGACATTCTGCGCGGCGGGCTCGGCAATAATGGCTCGCAGGGCGCGCCCTTCTGCACCGCCATCTGCCGCAAGCGTACCCGCCGACGCCGACTCCCCGAACGGCTCACCGTCTGCATGCCCTGAGCCTGCCGCAACCTCGCGCTCAGCCAGGTCTTCACGCTCGTGCGAATGTGCATGCCTCCAAAGCACGAGCTTCTCGATTATGAAGAACACGCCAAGCCCGACCACCAGGGCGGCGCCGATACCGTGCGCCCCAGCCGGCCCCACGCTTTCCATCGCCTCAGGCAATAGGCCCAGCAACGCCGCGCCAATCAGCGCGCCGGTCGCGAAGCTCACGAAATGCGGGAGCATCCGAAGGCCCGTGTTTTCGGGCAGCAACAGGAATAGTCCGGCGAATGCGGCGCTCGCGATGCCACCGACCGCAGTGAACAGAATTATCCAGCCGAGAAGGGGCAAAGCCGCTCTGCTTTGTGACGCCAAGCGCGACATTTTAACACGCGTGTCAATTCGTCCCGCCCCGGCGGCATCAATCCTGTCCCGGTTCGATCCAGATCAGTGCCGCCATGCGACCACATTGACCATCACGGCGATACGAAAAGAACCGGTCCGCTTGAGAGAACGTGCACCAGCCACCGCCGTAGATCCCAGAGACCCCAAGCCCGCTCAGTCTTCGTCTTGCGAGCGCGTATAGATCGCATTGCCAGCGCCCGCGGGCGCTCGCTACAAAGGCCGACGCCGCGCCCACATCGGCGGCCATGAATGCAGCACGCACGTCCTCACCGACCTCGAAGTGCTTCGGCCCAATCGCCGGCCCCATCCAGGCAATCAGCTCCGAGGCCGGCACGCCAAGCCGCCCCATCGTCGCTTCCAACACACCACCGGCCAGCCCGCGCCACCCCGCATGCGCAGCCCCGACCACCGACCCATCACGCGCAGCGAACAGCACAGGCATGCAATCCGCCACGCGTATCGCGCACACCTGCCCGACGCCCCGCGTCACCGACGCATCGCCCCCCGCGTGACCCGTCCCCAGCTCCACCACCCCAACCCCATGCACCTGCTCCAGCCAAACCGGCTCCCCAGGCAACCCTAACGTCTCCCTAACTCGCCGCCGGTTCTCCGCAACCGCCGCGGCCGAATCCCCGATACCCGCCCCAACATTCAGCGAATCATAGGGCGCCAAGCTGACACCCCCCGTTCTCACCGTAAACGCCGCACGCACCCGCCGCGGAGCCGGCCACTCAGGCGTAATCATTGGACCCTCGCCCGTACCGCCCCGAGCTCCGAGAGGTAACGCATCAGGGCCCTGCCGGCGGCGCGCGACCATGTCGCACCCAGGCTCGCCGCACCTCCTGCGCCACGCGGGTACCCGCATCGCGCCCGCCCGCTCATCTGCGCTCCCCACTCCCCGCCTTCAGATCCCCCTCCATGGCCTCAATCAGCCGCCCCATATCCCCAGGCAGCGGCGCCTCCCATTCAACCTCCCGCCCGTTCACTGGGTGCGCGAGTTTCAGCCGTGCGGCATGCAAGGCCTGCCGCTTAAATCCTCCAAGCGCCTCAACGAGCCCAGCCGTAGCGCCCGCCGGCACCCGGCGCCGCCCCCCATAGGCAGGGTCCCCCACCAATGGGTACCCGATGTGGGCCAGATGCACCCGAATCTGATGCGTACGTCCCGTCTCCAACTCCGCCCGCACCATCGTATGTGCCCGAAACCGCTTCAAAACCCGGTAATGCGTAACCGCAGATCGCCCATCGCTACGCACGGCCATCCGCGTCCGCTGGCTCCGGTGCCGCCCGATGGGTTCATCGACAGTGCCGCCGGCCGTCATCACACCCGTACACAGCGCAATGTAGTGGCGCTCCACCTCGCGCTCCGCAATCGCTGCCACGAGCGCCGTATGCACCTCCGGCGTACGTGCAACCACCAACAGCCCGCTCGTATCCTTATCGAGCCGGTGAACGATCCCCGCTCGCGGCACGACCGCCAACTTCGGGTCGAACGCCAGCAGCGCGTTTTGCAGCGTTTGCCCAGAGTTTCCCGCACCCGGGTGAACGACCATCCCAGCCGGCTTGTTGATCACAATCAGCGCTCGATCCTTGAAGATCACGTCCAGAGGCAACGCCTCCGCCACGACCTGCTCGTCTGCCTCGATCCGAGCCTCGATCAGGACCCTCTCGCCCCCGAGCACCTTGTCGCGCCCGCGCAGAAGTCGGCCATCGACCTGAACGGCTCCAGCCTCGATCCAACCCTGAAGCCTCGCACGGGAGTACTGCGGCAGCGCCCGCGCAAGGGCCTGATCCAGCCGCAACCCCGCAAGCTCCAGTGGCAAATCGAGTGAATGGGAGCGGAACTCAGCCGCCGGCTCGCCTGTCGGAAGTCTGGCCACGGGATTCGCTATACTCCGTCGTTCGATACGGCTCGAAGCCAAAGAAAGGTCCTCATTTGTTGTCCCTGTCCGGTAAGTTAACGCGCGGTGGTGTCATCGCGCTGTGCGTGGTCCTGCTTGCAACCGCCGGCTGCGCCCATCGCAAGGATCTCACCAAATCCAGCCCTGAAGTCCTTTACAAAAGGGCTCATAAGAGTCTGGAGTCCTACGACTTCCAGGCCTCGATCAAGCAATACGAGCAGCTCACAGCGCGCTTCCCTTTCACCGATCAAGCACGCCAGGCGCGCCTCGATCTGATCTACGCATACTACCGTGCCGGTGAGGGCGAGTCGGCCACTGATGCGGCTGAGACATTCATTCGCGAGAACCCCACCCATCCGCGCGTCGACTATGCGTGGTACGTGAAAGGCCTCGTTGAGTTCGAGCGCCAGCCGAACGCGCTCGAGAAACTCTTCCACGTTGATCTCAGCCAGCGCCCCCCCAGTACCGCCCGTAAAGCGTTCAGCGCCTTCCGAACCGTCGTCGAGCAGTACCCGAAGAGCGCGTACGCCCACGACGCGGAACAGCGGATGATCTACTTGCGGAATCGCCTGGCCAGCTACGAAGTGCACGTCGCCCGGTACTACATGAAGCGCGGCGCCTATGTCGCCGCCGCGCAGCGAGCAAAAGGCTGCGTCGAAAACTTCGACGGCGCTCCCGCGGTAAAGGAAGCTCTGCAGATCATGGTGGAGGCATACGACCGCCTCAACCTGAAAGAGTTGGCCGACAAGACGCGAAGCGTCTACCAGTTGAACTACAGTGGTGAAGTCCGCCAAGTCCAGGCAGACGTCAAACGCCCCTGGTGGAAGTTGTGGTAGCAGCCGCTGCCGCCCGGCACCGCCCCACTTAGCCCCCGGCTCCCTCCGACCTTACCGCCGATACCCGTTAGTAATCGGGTACCGCCAATCCCGGCCAAAGGCCCGCCGGCTCACCCGAACCCCTGGGGGCGCCTGCCGACGCTTGTACTCGTTGCGCTTCACCAGATCGAGCACCCGTCCCACCGTGGCTCGATCAAAGCCACGCGCTTCGATCTCGTCCACCGAGAGATCTTCCTCGATAAACGCCTCGAGAATCGCGTCCAACACCTCGTAGGACGGTAACGAGTCCGAATCCTTCTGATCCGGCCGCAGCTCAGCCGAAGGAGGCCGGTCGATGACGCGCTGTGGGATCACACGGCCGCCAGCGTTGCGGTACGCAGCAAGGCGATACACCAGCATCTTGCTGCAATCCTTGATCGGAGCGAACCCACCGGCCATGTCGCCATACAAAGTGGCATACCCCACGGCCATCTCACTCTTATTTCCCGTCGTCAGGAGCATCTTGCCGGTCTTGTTGGAGATACCCATCAACAGCAGCATGCGGCAACGCGACTGAATGTTCTCCTCCGTAGCATCCGGCGGCCGGCCGGCAAACTCATTCTTCAAAGTAGCCAGCGTCGCCTCGAACATGCTCTCGATGGACAGCAGGCTGTACTTCACCCCAAGCAACTGAGCCTGCTCCTTCGCGTCATCCAAGCTCATCGAAGAGGTATAGCGCGAAGGCATCATCACGGCGTGTACGCGGTCAGCACCGAGCGCATCCACCGCGATTGCCAACGTCAGCGCCGAGTCAATGCCGCCCGAAAGCCCCATGACGACGCCAGGAAACCCATGCTTGTTGACGTAGTCGCGAACGCCGACGACGAGCGCTCCGTATGCGGACGCCTCATCACTCAACTCGGGCTCTATAGGCCCGGGCTGCGGAATCACCCGCCGGCCTTCACGCACAAAATCGACGGCATACATCCCTTCACGGAAGGCCGGAGCGCGCATGACCACAGCGCCCTCCGCATTCATCACGAATGAGTTGCCATCGAAAATCAGCTCATCCTGGCCGCCAATCATGTTGACGTACGCCATCGGCAAGCCGACATCCAACACACGAGCCCGAGCCACATCCTCACGCTCGCGCTGCTTGTGGATCTCGTACGGTGAAGCATTGATCACGATCAACAGCTCCGCCCCATCAGCGCGCGCAAGCTGTGCAGGCTCAGGTTCCCAGAGGTCTTCGCACACGAGCATCCCGCAGCGGAACCCGTCCAAGTCCACCACAGTAGGTTGAGCGCCAGCCTGGAAATACCGCTTTTCGTCAAAGACCTTGTAGTTGGGCAGCTCGGCCTTGCGGTGTATCGCCGCAACCATCCCGGCATTGATGAGTGCAGCAGAGTTATAGATCGCCTTCCCCGCATACTCCGGGAAGCCCAGCATCACCGAGATGCCCTGCACCTCTTCGCGGACCTTCGCCAAGCCAGCCTCGATCTGCCGGCGGAAGCCGCGGTGAAAGAGCAGGTCTTCAGGCGGATACCCTGACAGCGACAGCTCGGGAAATAACACCAGATCCGCCCCGAGATCCGCACGAGCCTGCCGCGCGGTATTGACGACCCGCGTTGCGTTCCCGTGCACATCACCGACGAGCAGATCGAGCTGCGCGAGTGCAATCCTGAGTGACTGTTTCATAGGCCGCCGGCGCTACCGCCGTTATCGTCTATTCTTCCACGCCTCAGCGGCGCTTGCTCTTCCCGCGTACACCCGAGGACTTTCCAGCCGCCTTCTTGCCGGCCTTCATCGGCACCTTCGCCGCTTTCCCCCCCGCTGGGGATTCCCTCCCCGCTGGGGATTCCCTCCCCGCTGGGGATTCCCTCGCTGACCGCTCGGTCGTCGCTGACCGCTCGGTCGCGGCTGCCGCCTTTAAAGATGTCTTCTTTCCAGCGGTTTTGGCTGCAGACCCCTTCGCCCCAGCAGTCCGGGCCGCGGCAGCGGTCTTACCAGAGCCCTTCGCGGCAGCCACAGTCTTACCAGCACCGCCCCTCGCGCCGACCGCGTTCTTTCCCGCAGCGGCCTTCGCAACGGCAGCAGTCTTGCCAGCAGACTTCTTCGCAGCGGCGGCGCCGGCGCCCGCCGGACGCCCGTTCCCCTTCTTCCGTGAAGCGACAGCCGGCTCCGCCGGTCGCGGCGGGCTACCAACCGGGTGCGTCAATCTAGCAGCCCGTGCACGGCGCTTCCGCAGCAACTCGTTCATTGCTGACCCGAGCTCCGCCGGGGATTTCACAGTCCTGACGCCCGCATTTTCGAAGGCTGCGTACTTGTCAGCAGCAGTACCCTTGCCTCCAGCCACGATGGCACCTGCATGGCCCATACGCTTTCCCGGAGGGGCCGTGACGCCCGCGATGTAAGCAACAACAGGCTTAGTCACAAACTTACGGATGAACTCCGCGGCCGCCTCTTCGTCACTGCCACCGATCTCACCAACGAGGATAATCCCCTCGGTACGCGGGTCGCGCTCGAACAACTCGAGTACATCGATAAAATTCATCCCACGCACAGGGTCGCCACCAATACCGACACACGTGCTCTGACCAAGCCCGATGTTGGTCGTCTGATAGACGGCCTCATACGTCAGCGTGCCGGAGCGCGAAACGATCCCCACCGCGCCCTTCTTATGAATGAAGCCCGGCATGATCCCGATCTTGCACTCTTCCGGTGTAATGACACCCGGACAATTCGGTCCCACCAGCCGCGTGCCCGCGCCCGCGAGCACAGACTTCACCCGCACCATGTCATTGACTGGTACACCCTCGGTGATACACACGACCAGCTCGATGCCCGCATCGACCGCCTCGAGGATCGAATCCGCGGCGCCTGCGGCGGGCACATAGATCATGCTCGCAGTTGCGCCAGTCTCCCGCACTGCATCCTGCACGGTGTCGAACACGGGCTGACCCAGATGTGTCTGCCCACCGCGGCCCGGCGTGACGCCGCCAACCAGCTTCGTTCCGTACGCCAGCGCCTGTTCGGAGTGAAACGTGCCCTGCTTACCCGTGAAGCCCTGGCAGATAACCTTCGTGTTCCTGTTGATCAAAATGCTCATTTAGCTCGCCTTCTTAGCAAGCGCGACAATCTTGCGCGCCGCGTCTGTCAAATCTGTAGCAGCCGTAATCGTCAGCCCGCTCGTGGCTAACATCTCGCGCGCCTTATCGGCATTCGTGCCCTCGAGTCGAACGACTACCGGCACCTGCACTCCGACATTCTTGACGGCGTTGATCACTCCGTCGGCGATCAGATCGCACCGCACGATACCGCCGAAGATATTGACCAGCACGGCACGCACCCTGGGATTCGAGAGAATCAGCTGGAATGCCGCCGTCACCCGCTCGCTGGTGGCGCCTCCGCCCACATCGAGAAAGTTGGCCGGCTGACCGCCATGAAGCTTGATGAGGTCCATGGTCGCCATCGCAAGGCCTGCACCGTTCACCATGCACGCGATATCCCCGTCGAGCGAGACATAGTTCAGATCGTGCTCGCTGGCACGACGCTCCATCGGATCTTCCTGATTCGCATCGCGCAGCTTGGCGATGTCCGGATGGCGGAAAACGGCGTTCGCGTCGATGTTGATCTTGGCGTCGAGCGCCATCAGGCTGCCCGACTTCGTGACAATCAACGGGTTCACCTCCACGAGGCTGGCGTCCTTTTCCAGATAAAGCTTGTACAGTCCCATCGCCATCGCCTGGAACTCGGTAACCTGCGTGCCCTTCAGCCCCAACCCAAACGCCAACTGACGGCATTGGTAGCCCTGCAGCCCAGCCGCCGGATGAATATTCACCGTAAGGATCTGCTCAGGGGTCTTCGCGGCGACCTCTTCAATGTCCATGCCGCCGGCGGCCGAGGCGATCAGAGCGACTCGCCCGCGCTCGCGGTTCAACGTGAGGGACAAATAAATCTCACGCTCGATGTCGGAGCCCGACTCGACGTACACCGTCTCGACGGGCAACCCTTCAGGTCCGGTCTGCTTGGTCACCAACTGAGTGCCGAGCATGCCCTGTGCAGCAGAGCGCACCGTATCCAGATCGCGCGCAACCTTGACGCCGCCGGCCTTGCCGCGCCCGCCCGCGTGGACTTGCGCTTTGACGACCCAGACGGATCCGCCAAGCGCCTCGGCAGCCTTGACCGCCTCCTCAGCGCTCGCCGCGACGCGGCCAGCAGGGACAGCAATCCCATAGTTCCGAAAGACGTCCTTGGCCTGATATTCGTGCAGATTCATTCGTTCGCCTCGGTTCGCTGCGCAAAACCGCCATTCTCGCGAAAAACCGCAAGGCTGACCAGCAAAGTGATCCAGGCGAACGGAAGTCGCGCCTTTCGTTCGCCGGCCAAAAGGGCGGCACGCCACTTTTGGTAATCGGAGAATTGGGTCGCTTTTCGGTGGACGACAAGGTGGTACATTCGCCGCCGCGTGCGGCCCGACGGACCCTATTCATGCGCTGTGCGCAACTTTCCCGCCGGTCGCGAAGACGCGACCGACACCTTCTCTAAATCATGCCGGTGAACGCAGCGTCTGCACCCTCTGCTCCGACCGATCTCGCCTGGCGCGTCATCGGCCTCCTCAATCTTTATCGGCTGCTCGTACCGCTGGTACTGATGGCAGTACAGGCCCTCGCAGGACCGCAGTGGGCACTCCTGGCCACGCACCCGCGTCTATTTCTCTCCTCATGCATCGCCTATCTCACCGCGGGCGTCCTCCTGATCATCGCCCGCCGTCTGGAATGGTCGAGTCTGCGCATCGTCGCACTGGTCAACTCCGGAGTAGACGCCGCCGCCATCGGACTGATCCTGTACGCGAGTGGCGGGGTATCCAGCGGTCTTGGCATCCTCCTGGTTCTGCCCGTAGGCGCGATGGCCGTGCTGGCCGATCACCGCGACGCCTTCCTGCTCGCCGCTCTGGCGGCCATCGCCGTGCTCGTCCAACAGATCTTCGTGAACATCGACGACGGCGCGCCGAACACGGACTACACGACTGCCGGTGTGCTGGGTGCCGTATTGTTCCTGATTGCGCTATCAGCGTGGCCGATCGCAAACCGGCTGCGCGAAAGCGAAGCACTGGTGCGCCGGCAGGAAGTGGACCTCGCCAACCTCGCACAGCTCTCGCAATACATCATCCAGCACCTGCGCGAGAGCATTCTCGTGATCGATACCCACGACCGCATTCGCCTGATCAACGAGTCGGCCGCGCATATCCTGGGCGATACCAGCGCAGTTCCGGAGGCACTGCTCGGAGAGGCCTCGCCGCGCCTGCTCTACCTGCTCGAGACCTGGCGGCAAAATCAGGGCAACCCTGTATTTCCCGCGCCCGATCAAACAATCGTGGCAGCCGATGGAGCCCGGGTCATGCGCGCCAATTTCGCGCCGCTGGGCAGCTCGACTCCCGCACCCGTCATCGTCTTCCTGGAGGACACGAGCCTGCTCGCCGAGAAAGTCCAGCAGTCGAAGTTGGCCGCGTTGGGCCGCTTGAGCGCAAGCATTGCGCACGAGATCCGCAACCCCGTCGGTGCAATGAGCCACGCCGCCCAGTTGCTGGGCGAGTCCGACACAATCACCGCCGGCGAAAAGCGCCTGACCGAGATCATGCGCACGAATGCAGAGCGCGTGAGCGCGATCATCAACAACGTTTTGGGTCTGTCCAAGCGCCAAGAGATGCGCGCGGAGACGATCTCTCTGCGGGTGTGGACCGAAGAGTTCCAGGAAGAGTTCTGCGAAACGATGCAGCTGCCTCGCGAGCGGTTGCGAACCGATGCCTTGTCCCCCGTGGAAGTGCGCGTCGATCCGTCGCAGTTGCGCCAGATTGTCTGGAACCTGTGCGAAAACGCATTCAAGCACGGTGCGAGCGAGCGTCCCGAGGAAATCATCGAGATCCGTCACGGACGATTGACTCCTACGGGGCGCCCCTACCTGCAGGTGATGGACCGCGGCAGCGGCGTGAAACCCGAGCACGCCGAGCGCATCTTCGAGCCATTCTTCAGCGGCGGACGTGGCACGGGTCTCGGTCTGTTCCTCGCGCGCGAGCTTGCGCAAACAAATGGAGCTACTCTGTTGTACGAACCCAGGCATGGAGGCGGTAGCATTTTTCGTTTGGTGTTCGCGGATCCGCGCCGGTGGGAGGCCTGATGAATGTGACTGCTGCGAGCGCACGCGCCATTGGCTACCGGCCGGTGGTACTCATCGTGGACGACGAGCCCGACCTGCTCGAGCTCGTCAGCCTCACCCTGAGCCGCATGAATCTCGACACCCGCACCGCCCCGGACGTCGGCACTGCTCGCCGCCTGCTGAAGAACGAACACTTCGACCTGTGCCTCACCGACATGCGCCTGCCGGACGGAGACGGTCTCGATCTCGTAGCCTGGATCCAGGAAAACCGCTCCGCCGTGCCTGTTGCCGTCATCACGGCACATGGCAATGTTGAGTCCGCGGTCCGTGCTCTGAAGTTGGGAGCGTTCGACTTCGTCTCCAAACCACTCGACCTCGGCGTCCTGCGCAAACTCGTCGGCAGCGCCATCAAGCTCAGCGACCGTGGCGAGATGGACAACGCCACGGCGAACATCCGCGGACCTCGGCTGATAGGCCGCTCGGATGCAATGGAGCAACTGCGGGAAATGATCTCCAGAGTTGCGCGCAGCCAGGCCCCCGTTCACATCTTTGGAGAATCAGGTACCGGCAAAGAGTTAGTGGCCCGCCTCGTGCACGAGAGCGGCTCGCGCCGCGACGGACCCTTCATTGCCGTCAACTGCGGTGCCATCCCGACGGAACTGATGGAGAGCGAGTTGTTCGGCCACAAGCGCGGCAGCTTCACGGGCGCCGTCGCCGACAAGCAGGGCCTCGTCCAGAGCGCCGAGGGCGGTACGCTCTTCCTGGACGAAGTAGCCGACCTGCCGCTGCACATGCAGGTGAAGTTGCTGCGCGTCGTGCAGGAGAAGACCGTTCGTCCCATCGGCGAATCGCGCGAAGAAGCCGTGGACGTGCGCATTCTCTCCGCTACCCACAAGAATCTCGCCGACCTGGTTGCCGATGGCCGCTTCCGCGAAGATCTGTTCTATCGTATCAACGTCATCGAGCTCAGAGTCCCCTCGCTTCGCGAGCGTAGCGGCGACATCCCCGACCTGTCGGAAACCATTCTCGGCAGGATGGGCAAGCGGATGAACACGGAAGCGCCGCAGATCAGCGAAGACGCCTTCCGCGTGTTGCGCGAGTATCCGTTTCCCGGAAACGTCCGCGAGCTGGAGAATGTCCTCGAGCGCGCCCTGACTCTCTGCACCGCAGGCATGATCACCCCCGAACACATCAAGTTGCGGGCTGCCGGGCGCCCCACCTCGGATCCGACCACACCGGTCGCGACCCTGCCAGCCGACCTCAGCAACTCGGCCGCCCTCGGCGCCCAACTCGAGGACATCGAGCGCGACGCCATCGTCAAGGCGCTCGAGAAAACGCGCTACAACAAAACCGCGGCAGCAAAACTGCTGGGCATGAGCTTTCGCGCCCTGCGCTACCGGATCAAGAAGCTCGGCATCGAATAGCACAGCCGCCATGAAACCCGCAGACATGATTGCCCGCACTGTTGAGCTCGCACGCTACTCGGCTGTCGGGCTGATCTGCTTCGCCACAGCCACCGGAACCCTCGCCGTACTGCACGAATGGGGACACGTCCCCTACTTTGCCGGCTATATCTCGGCATTTCTCGTCAGCGCGGCACTCGGCTTCGTGCTGCATGGCCGCTTTACGTTTGCGGATGCCGGTCCGCAGAATGCGTCGCTAGCTCGCTATCTGGTGCTGAACGCAGTCCTGTTCGGCATCAACTCACTGGCATTCGCAGCTCTGGTGGAGATTGCTCACGTCTGGTACATCGGCGCGAGCACCTCGCTGGCGGCGGTCAATGTGCCAGTCAGCTTTCTCGTCCACCGCAGGCTCTCCTACGGCCTGAGCCATTGCGCCGTCAGCGCCTCCCGGAGCTGAAATCGAGCTCAACACAGTGCCAGCTCCCCTCTTATATACACCCCTCGAAAAGCTGACCGTCAACCGGCCAGTCCACCGCACGGCCTACCTGCAGAATGTCTGCTCCGGAAAGCGGGTTCTGGATCTGGGTGCAATGGACGAAACAGCCTATGAGCTCAAGCGCGGCAAGAACGTCTGGCTGCATGAGCAGCTCGCCAACGTAGCCAGCGAGGTGTTCGGTGTTGACAGCTCAGAGAAGGTTCCGCCGGAAGGGTTGCGCACCGGTGAACGCTCGGCGATCTACCGCGCGGATGTCTGCAATCTCGCCGAGTTTCTGCAGTCCCGGCCGATCTGCCCGGACGTAATCGTCGCCGGAGAGTTGATCGAGCATCTGCCCAATCCGCTGGCGTTCCTCCAATCGCTGCGCGCGCACAGCTGCCTGCGGAACAAGACCTTGCTGCTGACTACGCCCAACGCAACGGCCTTGCACAACTGTTTGATCGCATTGACCAGGCGCGAATCGACGCATCATGACCACCTGACCATACTATCGTACAAAACACTCTCGACCTTGTTCCGCCGCAGTGGCTTCACGCAGTGGCAGCTCATTCCATATTATGCGAGCTTCACCGAAATGAAGCAGCGCGTCTCCCCGGTGAGCCGGCCATTGGTGCGGCTCTGCGAGCGCGTAATCAACGGGGCAGAGCGAATATTTCCGCTCATGAGTTTCGGATGGATAGCACACATCAACCTGTGAGGTCAGCTTCCCGGCGAACCCTCTTCCCGCGGGTGCCCGTATTACCAGTATAGTTTTGTCATGCTCATACGCCGGCATAAGCTGCGCGGCAACCGCTGAAAGGTCCGCCCGAGCCGGTAGCCCCCGTACTTCGCAGCATTGCGAATGATCACTTCCGCCAGCAGCCACGGCGACCGGTTCCATACATGGCGCAGCTCCGACAGCACGAACCGCGCCCCTTCTCCTTCAGGAGCACCGAAGGTCTCCAACAGCTCGGGAATCTGCGCGTGCATCACCCCGAAGTCGAAATACCTTTGCATCTCCTGCAATACCGTATAGGCATGTGAGTGACGAACCAGCGCGTCAGCGGCGTACCGGATGCTCCATCCAGACATCAACATGCGCATCGCGACATAGGCGTCCTCGCCAAGAATCAGATGATCAGGAAAGCCACCGCATTCGCGCAGAGCGGCAACCCGATATGCGGCGAATGAATTGGAGAAGAAGGCAGCCTTGATCCCCAGGCGGCCGGCGTCCGCCAGGGTACGCGTCTCGCTCGCGGGCTTGTAGTTGAACAAGGCCGCGTGGGCTTCGAACGCCTGCGCGCCCCTATGCGGCATTTGCCGGCCGTACGCCGCCCCTACCTTCTCGTCCCGGAATGAGCTGAGGAGGATCGTCAAAGAATCTGCACCCTCAACGACCGCATCCTGGGTCGCGAAGATCACAAACTCCTTGCCGCCACAAAACCTCACGACCGCTTCATCGCGGGTGCGGCCATGGTTGAACGTCCGCACGTCGATCCGATGGAGCTCAAAGCCGTGCTCCGCTGCGACGAGATCGCTTCCGTCCGAAGATGCCGAATCGACTACCACCACGAGCCTGGGATCCGGCACCGCCTGACGCATGCATGCGGCTGCTTCACGCCAGCGCGCGCCGCCATTGCGGACCGGAACAATGACCCGCGCCTCACTCAGATTTGCATCAATTATCAATTCTGGACCTGCCATCCCGCCTGCCCGTGCTTTGCGTCACACTGCCCCCGCAAACCACTCAGACATAATCCGCGCAAGGTAGCGGAAAACCGTGCCGGAGCGAATTGTCGATGAGCGGCGTGTCTTATCTCGTCACACCCAAGCCTGCACGAGTGGCGCTGGTATCTGCTGTGATCCCGTGCCTCAACGAGGAAGAGACGCTCGCCGTTTGCATCGAGAAGGCACTTCGCAGCTTCGCGGAGCTGGGCATCGAGGGAGAAGTCGTCGTCGCTGACAACGGCTCCACGGACCGGTCCGTCGAAATCGCTGAAAAGCTCGGCGCGCGGGTGGTCCACGAACGGCGCAAGGGCTACGGCTCGGCACTCCTGCGCGGCATCTACGAATCGACCGGCGAGATCATCGTCATGGCGGATGCCGACGATTCATACGACTGGTCCGCAATCGCCCCCTTCGTACGCAAGGTGCGCGAGGGCTACGATCTCGTGATGGGTAATCGCTTCCGCGGCGGCATAAGGCCCGGAGCCATGCCGAAGTTGCACCGCTATCTTGGAAACCCCGTCCTGTCGCTGGTCGCCCGCGTCGCATTTCGTACCTCGATCGGTGACTTCCACTGCGGCATGCGGGCCTTTACGCGCACCGCATTCGAACGCATGCAGCTGCGCACCACCGGTATGGAATTCGCCACCGAGATGGTGGCCAACGCGGCGCATCAACAGCTGCGCATCACAGAGATTCCGGTTGTCCTCTATCCCGACAAACGCACCCGTCCACCCCATCTACGCTCATTCCGGGATGGCTGGCGCCACCTGCGCTTCATCCTGACTTACGCGCCCGACTACCTCTATCTCGTTCCCGGCACCACCATGCTGCTCGCCGGCCTGCTGCTGGAAGCGATTCTGGCCCGCGGGCCCGTGACCCTTGGCGGACTGTTCGTCGGAATCCACTTCGTCGCTCTCGGCGCACTCCTCGCGCTGGTAGGCTTCAACATCATCAATCTCGGCGTGCTCGCCAAGACGTTGATGTCACAACGCTACGCGGGCCTGAACAGCCGCACCGTCGCATTCGTGAAGCACCGGTTTTCGCTCGAAGCAGGCCTGATCGCAGGCGCGGTGCTGGTGGCCGCGGGAACTGCCATTGACCTGGCTCTCGCCACGCGATGGGTCACCCGTTATGGCGCCCCAATGGATTCGAGCGTGCATGTGGTCTTTGTCGCCACCACCGCCGTGGTACTCGGCCTCAATCTGATCTGCAGCTCCTTCCTCCTCAACATGATCCTCGCTCAGCAACCGGACGAGGCCCATGACCTTGACTGAGCTTCGTCCCCTGCGCGGCACCTGAGCCCCGGCACCGGAGATCACACGCTTGCCTTCGAACTTGCCCGTCGCACGCAGCGCAGGCGCCCGCGGCCTTTTCTTACTGACAGCGATCGGGACGCTTGCCATCCTGTTCGGGAGCAATTTTCTCGGTACCAGCGTGCACCAGTACGGGCTCTCGACGATCTACTTCGTGTTATTCACGCGTATGGATTACCTGGGGGCCATCTGCTCCCTGCTGATTCTGATCTGCGCCGTGCTCGTGCCGCAGCGGGTTGCCTTCAGGCACGTCCTGCGCTGGATAGGCGAGCGTCCCTATATTGTCGCGACCAGCAGCGCGCTGGTATTTGGCGCTGGTGCGCTCCTCGTCTACCAGAATCATCCCCTGGCCATGGACGAATACACGCAGTACTTCCAGAGCCAGGTGTTCGCGAGTGGCCATCTCGCAGGCCTGTTCCCCGCACCACTGCTCAACTGGCTGATACCCGAAGGATTTCAGAACTACTTCCTGTTCGTATCCAAACAGACGGGAGCAGTCGCCTCAGGCTATTGGCCTGCATTTGCCTTGTTACTCGCGCCATTCACTTTCTTGGGGATTGCATGGGCCGCCAACCCTCTGATCTCGGCGGCAACCCTGATCGTTATCCATCGGCTCGCGCGGCATATGTTCGATGATCGGGAAGCAGCCGGTCTCGCGGTTCTTCTGACGATCGCCTCCCCGGTGTTTTTTGCGAACGCCATCTCCTTCTACTCGATGCCCGCGCACCTGCTGGCTAACAGCCTGTTCGCGCTCCTGCTCGTCCGGCCGACACCCAGGCGCTGCTTCGCAGCAGGGCTCGTGGGATCGGTCGCTCTCACTCTGCACAATCCGGTCCCGCATATTCTCTTTGCAATGCCTTGGCTTCTCTGGCTGGGGACCCGTCCGGAGCGTTTCCGTTTGCTCGGCTCGACCGCTGCCGGATATGCGCCGCTCTGCCTCGTGTTGGGATTCGGCTGGTTCTGGTTCATCAGCGAACTGCGTCAGACGAATCTGGGCGCCGCCGCGGCCGCAGGCGCTCAACTGGAGCACGTGCAGCGATTGGGCAATGCATTTGCGTTTCCGGACACCACGATCTTCATCGCACGACTCATCGGCGCGGCGAAGATCTGGCTGTGGGCAGTCCCTGGACTGATCGTCATCGCCTCCAGCGGCGCCTGGGTCAGGCGCGACGATGTCTTTTGCCGTCTGATGCTGTACTCGGCTCTGTGCACATTCATTGGGTTCATGTTCGTCCCCGTCGACCAGGGTCACGGCTGGGGCTTTCGCTATTTCCACACGGCGTGGGTCGCCCTGCCGCTGTTGGCTGCAGGCGCGCTCGCACGGACATCCAGCGACACGCAGTCGCCGCGGATCTTCGCGAGCGACGACGCTCGTGCCTTCGTAGTCGCATGCGCGTTGCTGACACTCGTTTTCGGCGTCGGCTTTCGCGCTTGGCAAATGTACGACTTCATCGGGACAAATCTGGCCCAGATGCCCGCTTACAAAGGCACCGAACAGCGCGTGATCATCGTGGATCCTAACTTCTCGTTCTATGGCGCGGATCTGGTGCAGAACGATCCATGGCTGCGGGGCGCTGTCATTCGTATGATCACCCGCGGCAGCGCCGAAGATGAGGCCATGATGCGCGAGCATTTCCCGAACCTGCATCGGGTCTACGCGGACAAGTTCGGCACCGTCTGGTCGGCCAAACCGACACCCGTGGCGGGCAGCACGCCCTGAAGATGCACGGCTCACTGGCAACACGTCTCGCATGGGGTGGCCTCGCTCTGTGCGTCTTCGCGGTCTGGATGGTCCAGCATCCTTATGCAGGCATCTCCTTTAATGACTCCTCGCTTTATACCCTGCTGGCATTGGCGCGGATCCATCCCGACACGCTGACGAATGACGTATTCCTGCGCTTTGGCTCGCAGGACCAATACACGTTCTTCAGCCCCCTGTTTGCTGCGGCGATCAAGCTCCTGGATCTCGAACCGGCTGCGGCGCTGCTGACACTGCTCGGCCAGGGAATATTCTTCGCGTGCGCCTGGCTCCTGGCACGCAGTGTGATGTCCGCGCGTTACTCGGTGCTCGCCGTTGCACTGCTGATTGCCTTGCCGAGCGGCTATGGCGTTGGCAACTTCTTTGCCTACGTCGAAGACTTTCTGACCCCGCGCCAACTGGCCGAGGCGCTCGTATTGGCAAGCGTGGCGATGCTCACGGCGCGCCACTTATGGCTGACCGGGATATGCCTGCTCACTGCGGCGCTATTGCACCCGATCATGGCGTTGACCGGAATCGTGCTGGTCCTGTCTGCGGAGGTTGTAATACCGCGGCCGAAATTAGCCCTCATAGCGGGTGCAACTGTGTGTGCCGCGCTACTCATCGTGGTTGTGACCGTACCCACCCCGCCATTCGCCCCGTTTGACGCGGCGTGGTTGCAACTAGTCTCTGACTACACCTCGTACCTATTCTTGGGGCAATGGCCACTGGAGGATTGGTGCCGCGTATCGGTCAATGCAGCTGTGTTGGTCGTGGGTGTGCTCACGGGGTGCGATCCGCGCGTGCGCCGCCTGTGCGGCGCAGCCTTGATCACCGGCGCCTGCGGCCTGGGCGTGACACTGATCTACTGCGACGCGTTGCATTCAGTCATCTTCACCCGAATGCAACCCTGGCGGTGGCTGTGGCTCATGCAAGCGGTATCCGTCCTCTTGCTGCCCGTCATCGCCCGCGATTGCTGGCGGTCCGGTCATACCGGACGCACGGCAGTTGTGCTGTTGATCAGCGCGTGGGTGCTGCGCGGCTACACGGCCGCACCGGCTGTCTCGATCCTGTCAATACTCAGTGTGTTGGTGGGCAAAAACCTGTCCGAACCGCGGTCGGCGCGATTACTGTTCCAGGGCTCTGTAGCGCTGTTGGCAGTGGCGACCGTGATCAACCTCACCTCAACGCTCGCATCTCCCATCGAGACCTGGGCGCGGGACGGGATGATTTGCGCTGCCCTCCTCATATCAGCGTGGTGGTGGCTGCAGACGCGCGATTCACCAGGGCACGCGGCAGCTCTGCTCGCAGTGGCGAGCCTTTTGTGCGTTGCTCTTGCGCCAGCCGCGTGGCGGTCGTGGACAGACTATCGATACACGCCGGCGCTACGGGCGGCCTTCGCTGGATGGCGTGAGAAGATCCCCCCACAGGCGCAAGTGATCTGGCCCGGAACTCCCGTCGGTGCCTGGTATCTGCTGGATCGACCGAGCTACTACTCCATACACCAGGTCGCGGGAGATATTTTTTCCAGGCCGAAGGCCTTTGAGGTTCACCGCCGTGCAGTCCTGCTGCAATGGGCATTAGGGGCGCAAGAACACGAATCCCCGTCCGAAGCGAGTGTCAGGGCGTCCGGTAGACCGATTCCGGCCAACGCGGACAAGCTCACCGCGCACGGGCTCGCAATCGCCTGCAGCGACCCGGAACTGGCCTACGTAGTCAGCTGGAAACCGCTCGCGCCTCGGCAACTTCCGCCTGTCACTCCCGATAGCAGCAAGGCCCGCAACAAACTCAATCTGAATAGCTGCGCCGAGCTGCGCGACCGCGCACCGGCCGCACCAGCAGGACCATGAGCTGCGGCCAGCTTCACAGTTGCCAAGCTGGTCACGCTTTTGCCCGGGGCTGCGCTGACACAATCCGCGGACCATTGCGCGCCCCTCACGGATCAATGTCAGCTCACATGCGCGAATTCCTCATCGACCTGCTGGGATACGGACTGGTCTCCGCGATTGCACTCGGGATCGATATATCGATTCTGCATGCGCTCGTCTACCTGGCCGGCTGGCATTACCTGGTGGCCTCCGCAGTCGCATTCGTCTGCGGCAGCGGCGTGGCATACCTGTTATCGGTGCGGTTCGTGTTCCGTTTTCGGCAGGTGGACAATGGCGCCTTGGAGTTTGGATACTTCTTCGGACTGGGAGCCGCGGGCCTGGCCGTCAATGCCGCAACCCTGTTCATCTGCATCAGTGCAGCCGGGTTGACCCTGTTCGCGGCGAAACTAGTCGCCGCCGGCTGTACCTTCGGAACGAATTTCGCCTTGCGCCGTCAGCTTCTATTCACCCCGGCCCGCAGCTACTGATGCCTCCGGTCGCCGTCATCGCCGGAGCGGGGCCCGCGGGTCTCACAGCAGCATTCGAGCTGCTGCAGCGCACCGGCGTGCGGCCCATCGTGTTTGAGACAGACGGCCAGGTGGGCGGGATCTCCAAGACGGTCCAGTATCGTGGTAACCGCATGGACCTGGGCGGTCACCGGTTCTTTTCGAAGTCGGACTGGGTCATGAACTGGTGGCAGTCAATACTGCCCGCCGCAGCGGACCCCACCGCCGCGGGCCCGCCACTGAAGCTCGCCTACCAGGGACAACAGCGCGAGTTCACTGCAGCTGCAGCCGAAACTGCAGCCCACCACGACAAGGTGATGCTGATCCGCTCCAGGCTGTCGCGCATTTTTTATCGCCGCCGCTTTTTCGACTATCCCCTGAAACTCAATCGCGCCACGCTCGGTAACCTCGGTGCGGCCTATGTCGCGGGGGTCGGGGCGAGCTATCTGAAAGCCAGGCTGGCACCGCGCTCGCCGGAAGCAACCCTCGAGGATTTCCTGGTCAACCGCTTCGGCGACAAGCTCTATCGGACCTTCTTCAAGGACTACACGGAGAAGGTGTGGGGCGTGCCCTGCTGCGAGATCTCTGCCGAATGGGGTGCGCAACGCATCAAGGGACTCTCCATTACCAAGGCGCTGCTGCACGCACTGTCGAAGCCCTTCAAGACCACGGGCGACACTGCGCAGAAAGGCGTCGAAACCAGCCTGATCGAGCGCTTCCTGTATCCGAAATTCGGCCCCGGCCAGATGTGGGAAGAAGTGGCTGACCGCATCGTAGCGGCCGGCGGCGAGCTCCAGTTGCGGCATAAAGTCGTTGGACTGCATCGCAACGGGCTGCGCGTGGAAGCTGTCGATGTGCGCGCTGCTGACACCGGCGAAGTGCGGCGCGTCGCCTGTGACTTTTTCATCTCCACCATGCCCATAAAAGAGCTGACCGGATTGCTGCACCCGGATGATCCTCGAGTCGCCAGTATCGCTGCCGAGCTGCCCTACCGCGACTTCATGACCGCCGGACTGCTCGTCAAGCGCATGGGCGGCGCGCACAGCGCGCGGGCTGCCAATGGCATGCCGCCGGACAATTGGATCTACGTGCAGGAGCCCGATGTGAAGCTCGGGCGGCTGCAGATATTCAACAACTGGAGCCCATCCCTGGTCGCCGATCCAAACCGCATCTGGCTGGGCCTGGAATACTTCTGCGGCGAGTCGGATGAGCTGTGGACGATGCGTGACGGCGCCTTTCTCGAGCTCGCCAGCCGCGAGCTGGCGAAAATCGGCCTGATCGAGCTCGGTGACGTATTGGACGGCACCGTTGTGCGGGTGCCCAAGGCGTATCCCGCCTATTTCGGTACCTACAGTGACATCGGCCGCGTGCGCGAGTATCTCAACCAGCTGCCCAACGTATTTCCCGTGGGCCGCAACGGAATGCACCGCTACAACAACCAGGATCACTCGATGCTCGCAGCCAAGGCGGCTGTCGACTGCATCGCGGCGGGAAGCCAGGATAAAACTGCGCTATGGTCCGTGAACGTCGATGACGACTATCACGAAGAGTCGCGGGCGCGCTCCGGCACTGATGCCCTGGCCCGCGCCGCATGAGCCGCAGAGCAGTTTGTGACACGCAGTGTCAGTTTGTGACGCGCCCGAGAGACGTGTCGTCAGAGCCTGACGAACCTAAGTCAAATTGCCGTCCCGGCCAACATGAATAAAATCGCTGGAATCAGTCACTTGGGACCAGCCTCGCATTTGGCACACCGATTGCAACATCCCCCGTGCAGGCGCTGTGCGCCGCTCGTTTTAGAAATCGACCACACTTCCGCAGGAGCCTCAATGAAATCTGTACAAAAGGGTTTTACCCTCATCGAGTTGATGATCGTCGTTGCGATCATCGGCATTCTGGCCGCGATCGCAATCCCGGCCTATCAGAACTACACGATCCGGGCGCAGGTCACGGAAGGTCTGTCGCTGGCTGACGGCTGGAAGACGGGCATCTCCGAGTTCTACGCTCAGAACGGCACTTTCCCGTCAACGTCTTCGACGACTGGTGGCTCGACTGCCATCATCGCCGCGGGCGCCACGACCGGTAAGTACGTCTCCAGCATCGCCGTTACCACTGGCGGTCAGATCGTGATCACCTACGGTCTGCAGGCCAACTCGAAGATCAACAACCTCGTGCTGGATATCGGCCCCGGCCTGAGCGCCAACAACGACGTCGTGTGGGTTTGCGGCAAGGCTGGCAACCCCAGCGGCTTGACCACCAACTCTCCGACTGACGCCAGCACCGTGCCGGTTCAGTACCTGCCGGGTGCCTGCCACCTGTAATCGTCCAGCACCTCCCGGTGCGATCCGGGAGTGTTACCGGACACGAAGCCCCTCCCCTGGAGGGGCTTCTTCTTTTGGGAAGCCAGTCACGCTGAGCCCGCGGCCCCTTGTGAGAACATCTTTGCAGATTTGACAGTTGACGCGCTCGTGGTTCGTTAGACTAGCCATTCCGGACGTATTTCGGTTGCCATAACCCCATGAATGACAACGCTTCTTTGGCGCTCGGCGGGCCGCGCTCGGGCCTCGGCGGCTTACCGCAGCGACTCGTGCAGGATGGGGTCGTCGAAGAAGCGGCCATGCTCGAGGCCATGAACGCGGCGCGCGAGCGCAAGACGAGTGTGGTTACGCAGCTGGTCAGCAGCGGTGCCGCGAACGCCCGCGACATCGCTGTGGCGGCCTCCAACGAGTTCGGCGTCCCCCTGTTCGATCTGGAATCGGTCAATCTCGAGCTCGAGGTGGTCCGGCTCGTCAGTGACAAGCTGGTGGCCAAACACCGTGTCCTGCCGATTTTCCGGCGTGGCAAACGCCTGTTTCTCGCCGTCGCCGATCCGACCAACCTGCATGCCATCGATGAGATCAAGTTTCAGACCAGTCTCGGGATCGAGGCGGTCGTCGTTGAGGATGACAAGCTGCAGAAGGCCATCGACAAGGCCTTGGAGCAGGCGGACACCCAGATGTCCTCCCTTTCGGAAGAGGAAGGCATCGATCTCGACGCGCTCGAGACCGTCGGCGGCGAGGACGGAGCCGACGACAAAATCACGCGCGACGACGTCGAAGACGCGCCGATCGTGCGCTTCGTCAACAAGGTCATGTTGGATGCCATCCGGCGCGGCGCATCGGACATCCACTTCGAGCCCTACGAGAAGATCTATCGCGTACGGCTGCGCATGGACGGCGTGCTGAAGGAGCTGGCCCAGCCTCCCGTGCAACTCGCGCAGAAACTGTCGGCCCGCCTGAAGGTCATGGCGCGGCTGGACATCGCAGAGCGGCGCGTCCCACAGGACGGCCGCATCAAGATGAAGTTGTCGAAGAACCGCGCGATCGACTTCCGCGTGAGCACGTGCCCCACGCTGTTCGGCGAGAAGATCGTGATGCGTATTCTCGACCCGGCACAAGCCTCCCTCGGCATCGACTCGCTGGGTTACGAGCCCTTTCAAAAGGACCTGTACACCAAATATCTGGCGAAACCCCAGGGCATGATCCTGGTCACCGGCCCCACCGGCAGCGGCAAGACGGTTTCGCTGTACACCGGTCTGCACATTCTCAACCGCGAAGATACCAACATCTCGACGGCTGAGGATCCGGCCGAAATCAACCTGCCGGGTGTCAACCAGGTCAACGTCAATGCCAAAGTCGGCCTGACATTCGCGGCGGCCATGCGCGCCTTCCTGCGTCAGGACCCGGACGTGATCATGGTCGGCGAAATTCGTGATCTCGAGACGGCAGAAATCGCCATCAAGGCGGCGCAGACCGGACACTTGGTGTTGTCCACGCTGCACACCAACGATGCTCCACAGACCCTGACTCGTCTCGTGGATATGGGCGTGAAGCCCTACGCGATCGCCACATCGGTGAGCCTGATCATTGCGCAACGGCTCGCGCGGCGCCTGTGCAGCCACTGCAAGCAGCCCATGGACATCCCGAAAGAGGCGCTGTTGAAGGAAGGCTTTCAGGAAGCCGATGTCAGCAATGGACTCAAGCTCTTCACTCCCAAAGGCTGTCAGAGCTGCACCGACGGCTACAAAGGCCGCGTCGGTATTTACCAGGTGCTGCCCATTACCGAAACCATTGCCCGGATCATTCTGGCGGCCGGCAGCGCCGTGGACATTAGCGAGCAGGCGGCGAAGGAAGGCGTATGGGATTTGCGCCGCGCCGGGCTCGAGAAGGTCAAGGCAGGCCTCACGAGTCTCGAAGAAGTCAACAGTGTCACTATCGAGTGATATAGGACAGAAGTCAGCATATGGCGCAGGCAGCAACGACAACCGGCAGAACGGTCAAGCGTGATGTCCCCTTCTCCTGGGAAGGCAAGGACAAGCGCGGCACACGGGTAAAAGGCAAGAGCCTGGCACCGGACGAGGCGGCTCTCAGGGCCGACCTGCGCCGCCAGGGCATCGCCCCATCACGCATCCGCAAGCAGTCGCAGGCGTTCAAGAGCGGTGGCAAGGTCAAGCCCGAAGACATCGCCGTGTTCAGCCGGCAGCTCGCGACCATGCTCGCGGCCGGCATCCCGATGGTCCAGTCATTCGAGATCGTGGGCAACGGTCACGAAAAACCATCGATGCAGAAACTGATCCTCGACATCAAGTCCGATGTGGAAGGCGGCACGTCGCTGCACGAGTCCCTTGCCAAGCACCCGCTGTATTTCGATGACCTCTACGTCAACCTCGTCGAGGCCGGTGAGCAGGCAGGCGCGCTCGAGTCGCTGCTCGACAAGGTCGCCACCTACAAGGAGAAGACCGAGGCGCTGAAGAAGAAGGTCAAGAAGGCCCTCTTCTATCCCACCGCGGTGCTGGTCGTTGCCGTCATTGTCACCATCATCCTGCTGATCTTCGTGATTCCGCAGTTCGAGAGTCTGTTCAAAGGCTTCGGGGCGGACCTGCCGGCCTTCACACAGATGATCATCAACCTTTCCAGGTTCGTGCAGAGCGATGGAATCTTCATCGCGATGGTGGCCGGTGGCCTCGGTTACACCTTCATGTATTTCAAGAAGCGCTCGCGCAAGATGCGCGAGACGCTCGACCGCATGAGTCTGAAATTCCCGATCATCGGGCCCATCCTCAACAAGTCGGCGATCGCGCGCTACGCGCGCACGCTCTCCACGATGTTTGCCGCGGGCGTGCCGCTGGTCGAAGCGCTCGAGTCCGTCGCGGGCGCGACCGGCAACATCGTTTTCGAAAACGCCGTCATGAAGATGCGCGACGAAGTCGCGACCGGGCAGCGCCTGCAGCGCGCCATGGAGAACACGGGTCTGTTCCCCAACATGGTGATCCAGATGATCGCGGTGGGTGAGGAATCGGGCTCCCTGGATGAGATGTCCAGCAAGGTTGCGAGCTTCTACGAGGCCGAAGTGGACAATGCCGTGGATGCGATGTCGAGTCTGCTCGAGCCGTTGATCATGGCCGTTCTCGGCGTGCTCGTCGGCGGCCTCGTGATCGCCATGTACCTGCCGATCTTCAAGCTCGGGTCGGTCGTATAACGGCGGACGTAACCGTCACATGGAGGACGCCGCGCACTCGCGCGGCGTTTTCTTTCGGGGCAAAACAATAATGACCGTCATGGAGCTGCTGGCATCCTCGCCCATCCTGTTCATCGGCACTTGCCTGGTGCTGGGCCTGCTCGTGGGCAGCTTCCTGAACGTCGTCATCTATCGGCTGCCCATCATCCTCGACCGCCAATGGCGCGAGCAGTGTGCCGAGCTGCACCACACCCCAGCGCCGCCGGAAGGCTCCGAGCCTTTCAATCTGGTGGTGCCCAGGTCGGCCTGCCCCGCCTGCAAAGCACCGATCACCGCGCTGCAGAACATCCCGGTTCTAAGTTATCTCGTGCTGCGCGGCCGCTGCGCGCGCTGCGCTGCCCGAATCAGCGTGCGCTACCCGCTGATCGAAGCCCTGACCGGCATCCTCTCGGCGGCGGTCGCCTGGAAGTACGGATTTGGCTGGCCCACAGCAGCGGCGATAGTGCTCACCTGGTTCCTGATTGCCCTGACGTTCATCGACATCGATCACCAGCTCCTGCCTGACAGCCTGACGCTGCCCCTGGTCTGGATCGGGCTGCTGCTGAGCTTATGGGGCGCCCAGGCAGACGGCCCCCCCATCCCCGTTGATATGCGTTCCAGCATCGTGGGCGCAATCGCCGGTTACCTGAGCCTCTGGAGCGTCTATCATCTGTTCCGGCTGCTCACGGGCAAGGAAGGCATGGGCTACGGTGATTTCAAACTCTTTGCCGCTCTCGGCGCCTGGCTCGGATGGAAGATGCTATTGCCCATCATTCTGTTCGCCGCGGCGGTCGGGGCCATCGTGGGAATCGCCATGCTGGCGTTCCGGGGGCAGAGCCGATCGACTCCTATTGCATTTGGACCCTTTTTGGCGGCTGCCGGCTGGTTCGTGCTGATGTTCGGTCCCGAGATTGTGACCGCCTACCTCGGCATGTTCATCGCGCGGCCGTGAGCGTGCCCCATGACTAGCAGACCATTCCGTGTAGGCCTGACGGGAGGCATTGCCAGCGGCAAGTCCACCGCCGCGAAATTCTTCGGAGCACTGGGTGTTCCGATCATCGACACGGATCAGTTGGCGCGCGACGTGGTCGAGCCCGGGCAGCCACCGCTCGAGCGGCTGGTGGAACGCTTCGGTCCTTCGATTCTCACGGAAGACGGCCACCTGGACCGCCCCGCGCTGCGGAACATCGTGTTCTCGGATCCCAAGGCTCGCGCCGACCTCGAGGCACTGATCCATCAGGCGATCGGGGCTGCGACCGAAGCCCCGTCGGCTGAGGCCGGTGGTAACTACCAGGTCCTGGTCATTCCGCTGCTCGTTGAAAAAAGCCTGGGCTCGCAACTGGACCGGGTGGTCGTAGTGGATTGCGACGAGGAGCTGCAGATCCGCAGGCTGCAGGCTCGCGATGGCTCGACGCTGGAACAGGGGCGCGCCATCCTGAATGCGCAGACATCGAGAGCGGCACGACTCAAGGCGGCGCACGATGTCATCAAGAACGACGGCGACATGAGCGCAGTTCGCGATCAGGTCGAGAAGCTGCACGCGCGCTACCTGGAACTGGCCCAACAAGCCCAGACTTAAGCGAGTTCTTCGCGCTGCCGACGATTTCCGCCCCTTGCGCGGCCCGCGCACGTTTACGTGCGCCGCGAACGTCAAGCACAATACGCATATGACAGAATCCGAAACCCCGGAGGCGGGTGCGCCTGCCGAGACGCAAGACGAAACTGGGTCGCTCGTGTTCGAGCAACCGCTCAACGAACGGATGCGGACCTTCCTGCGCCTGGATTTCCTCTATAACCAGGCGCTCTACCACAACGAAATCGCCAGCCAGTGGGGTAGCCGCGCGGCGATGGGAAGCTTGATTGACATCCTCGCGATCACAACGCGCGGCGATGTCCGCTCGGACGTGCTCAAGGAGCTCGAGCGTCACCTGTCCACGCTGAATGAATTCCAGGCCAAGCCTGGCGTCGACCCCGAGCGGCTGCGCACCCTGGTGAGCAACCTCCAACGCTTGCGCGGCGAGCTGATGAATGCGGGCTCCGCGTTCCTGCAACCGCTGCGCGACTCCGAATTCCTGAGTGCAATCAAGCATCGCAGCGCCATCCCGGGTGGCACGTGCGAGTTCGATCTGCCGGACTACTATTACTGGCTCGCGCAGTCCGATGAGCCGCGGATCCGCACTTTCAACCAGTGGCTCGGAATGCTGCGCCCGCTATGCGATGCCATCGCCGAGCTTCTCTGGCTGACTCGCCAGAACGGCCGTACGCGCGAGGAGAAAGCTACCGCGGGCTTGTTCCACATCACCTTCGAGCGCGATACACCCTACCAGCTACTGCGCATCTCCTTGCCAGTGAGTGCCGGCATGTACCCGGAAATCAGCGGTAGCCATTACCGGTGCAGCGTGCGCTTCCTGAAATGGAACGGCTTGACCGCCCGTCCCACCCAGACCGACGCGGACGTTCCCTTCATCCTCAGCTCCTGTGGGTGATGGCTAAGACCTGCGTCAAGTGTCCGACCTGCCGACGGGAGATCGACTGGTCGGCCAGCGAATTCCGCCCATTCTGCAGTGAGCGCTGCCGCCTGATCGATCTGGGTGCGTGGCTCAGCGAGAAGCACGCAATCCCCGGCGATACGCCCGAAGCCGAGGGTGACCCGGAGCACGAGGACTCAGACCGGCGTCACGGCGGGTCCTAGCCCCTTTCGCTCATTATTGTTGAGTGTCCGCCCGCCGCCGCAGGTCGCGCGTTCGCGTGCGCCGCGCTTGCGGTGAATCCGTAACTCAACGATGACTGCGCACATGCCTCAGAAGGCGCGATTCAGCCTCTTCGTTCTCGCCATCCTGTGTGCGGCCCCTGCGCTCGCCGCGGCGGTCTGCGCGACGCGATTTCAGACGCCGCGCAGTGTCGTGACCATTCTGCTCGTTACGGCGCTCGAGGCCATTCTGATCGCGGCCCTGACCCGCACCTGGCGCCGTTTCTTTCTGGCCAACTTTTTCGTCTTCCTGCTGAGCGTGGCGTTCACCGCATACACGCTCTGGTTTGGCGTGCCCCCCGGGCGCCATCTGGCGATGACACTCGTCAGCACCTCCTGGGAGGAAGTTGTTGGATTTGTCAGTCTGTCGCAGGGCAGAACCATCCTTCTGGCCTGCGTGTTGCTGCCGCTGCTCTTTATTTTCCTGACGCTGCGTTTGCCCAACGTGTCCATGTTTTCCGGCAAGCCGCTCATCGTGGCAGGCCGTACCCTCACCCGCAGCCGGATCATGCTCATCCTCTGCCTCCCCGTCACGGCGTACGCAGCGTGGAATCCGGCCGACCTGATAGATGGAATCGCGTACAACCCCGTAATCGGCAGCGCGATGTTCCTCGGCGGCCAAATTCCGCGTGCCCGCGCCGACGCACGCGGTGCGCTGCTCATGAAAGTGCCTTATCGCGCTCAACGCGTCGGTGGCGAAGAAGTTCACATCCTCGTCATAGGCGAGTCCGCACGCCGCGAGTCCTGGTCGGCCTATGGCTATGGCCGCATCACGACACCGCATCTGGACAGCCTGAAGAGCGCGACGATCCTCCTGCAGAATGCAGTCGCCGATGCGAATCTAACGGCCTGGTCGGTTCCCGTGATTCTCACCGGCATGACCCCCGATCAACTGGACTCCACGCCCGTGCGGGGCAATTTACTGGACCTTGCAAAGGAGGCGGGCTATTCCACCACCTGGCTGCTCAACCAGGACATCGGCATCTCGCATTTCGTCGGCGTCCACGCGGACCATCTCACCTATTCCCAGGAAATCGAGACGAGTCTGTTTGGCCGGCGTACGCTGGATGAAACATTGCTGCCCGCCTATCGGAATGAGATGGCGCGGCCTGGTTCGCCGCGCTTCATCGGCGTGCACATCATGGGCTCGCATTGGGAGTACAAACATCGCTACCCCGAAAGCTTCCAGCGCTTCGGCGATGCGCGGCGGATTGGCGCCTTGCCGATGTTTACCACGAAGGAAAATGCCAGTCAGAGCGTCGTCGATGCCTACGACAACACTATCTTGTACACCGACTGGTTCCTGTACCAGCTCATCCAGGCGGCCCAGGCACTCCAGGTCCCCGCAACACTGACCTACTTCCCCGATCACGGCGAGGATCTGCAGCTTCTGGATGGCGACGAAGGCCATGGCGGTCCGAAATACACCCCGCACGTGTTCGAGATTCCGGCCTTCATCTGGATGAACGCGGCATACCGCCGGGAGCATCCGCAGAAAGTGGCGGCGCTCCAGGCGAACGCGTCCCGCGAAATCCGCAGCCACGACGTATTCAACACGGTGGCGGACCTCATGGGAATCAAGTGGCCGCAATTCGTTGCGCAGCGTTCGTTTGCGTCGGAACAGTTCACGCCAGACAGCACGACGCCGCTGTTGGCGGGCAGCCAGCTCGTCAGCCGGCCTACGCCCACGCAGTGATGCAAAGATGACAAAGAAGGTACTCTATAGCTGTCTGGCTCTTGCGGCCGCGTGCGCGGCTCCCGCACTCGTAACGGCCATTTGTGCCGTACGGTTTCAGACAGCCCGAACGGTGGTTACCGTCCTGCTCACCACGCTCCTCCTCGCCTTTCTGATCGCGGCGCTGACGCGAACGTGGCGCCGGTTTTTCCTGGTCTGCTTCCCGCTATTCGCGGTGAGCTCGGCATTTGCCGCATACACGGCAATGTTTGGTGTACCTCCCGGACGCGCGCTCGCAATGGTGCTGGTGAATGTGTCGTGGGAGGAGGTCATCGGCTTTCTCAACCTTTCCCAGGGAAAAACTCTGGCGCTGTGCCTTTTGGCCGCAGCCGCCGCGTACCTGTTCCTCGCACTGCGCCTGCCGCATATACCGATGTTTGCAGGCGAGCCGGTTTCACGGCGGCTCACGCGTAGCCGCGCGATGTTGCTCGCCTCGCTGCCCGTGACGGTGTATGCGGCTTCCAATCCGATCGATCTGATCGATGGGATTGCCAACAATCCCGTAACGGGTAGCGCGATGTTCCTCGCCGGCGATCTTCCCCGGGCCAGCGCTGACATGAAGGGAGCGCAGGTCCACAAGGTTCCCTACCGGGCACAGCGGCAGGGTGCTGGCGAGGAGGTACACATTCTCGTGGTGGGCGAGTCCGCACGCCGGGAATCCTGGTCGGTATACGGCTATCGGCGGCCCACGACCCCGTACCTCAACACGCTGAAGAACGAAGCCATTTTTTTGCAGAACGCCGTAGCCGATGCCAACCTCACTTCCTGGTCGGTACCCATCATCCTGACAGGGATGACACCCGAGGAGGTCATGGTAGTTCCATTCCGCGGCAACCTGCTCGACCTTGCCAAGGAGGGCGGTTACGGCACCACCTGGCTCGTCAACCAGGACATAGCCCTGACGAGCTATGTCGGCATTCACGCCGACCACATGGTGTATCCACCGGAGATACAGACGAGCCTTTTCGACCGCGACACGTTGGATCAATCCCTGCTCCCCGGCTATCGAACTGCAATCAGCCGCGCGGGGTCAGCGCGCTTCATCGGCCTGCACGTCATGGGCTCGCACTGGGTCTACAACCGGCGCTATCCGAAGAATTTCGAGCAATTCGGCTCATCGAAAGGGCTCACCGAAATATCGGTTTTCGATTCACGCAAAAATGACATGGCAGCTGTCGTGGACGCCTACGACAACAGCGTCGCGTATACCGACTGGTTTCTGCGGCAGCTGATCGAGTCGGCGCGAGCATTGCAAGTGCCGGTCACTTTGACATTCTTTCCCGATCACGGTGAGGATCTGGAGCTGCTCGACGGGCAGATGGGACATGGCGGTCCTGCCTACAGCCGGCATTCATTCGAGATCCCGGCCTTCGTCTGGATGAACGATCCCTACCGCAAAGCTCATCCTGAGAAAGTCGCCGCGTTGCGCGGCAACGCGTCCAAGCAAATACGCAGCCACAATGTTTTTGCCACTGTAGCCGACCTGATGGGAATCACTTGGCCGCAGGCTGCGCCAAGGCGCTCCTTCGCATCCGACCAGTTCGTTCCCGATACGCAGATGAGATATGCGGCGGGCGGGCTCCTGGTTTCACACCCGCCGTGACGCCTCAGTCGGCCGTGATCCAGGCCCTGATCTGCATCCGATCGGGATCGAAGATCGCCAATATGGGTTTGGTGCGGCCCATCATGACCATGGCGATGGGTTGATCCACCGCAAAGCCTCGCTGCTGCATGCGCTCCTTCAGCCTCTGCTTCTCGCGCATTGAAAATTCGCCGAAGCTGTCCACGACTTTGAGCCGCGTGCGCATCTCGGAGTACGCCTGGCTGTAGGGCTTGAAGTAACGTGGCATCTGGGTCACGTCGGCCCCCCCGCCAATTGCATTTTTGAAGATCTCATTGGCGAGCTTCTCGTCCTGCGGCAGCGGCGCCCAGACCCACCGTGGCAGGCTGTACCAATGCGGCGCGAATTGCGGATTCTGCTTGCGCGCCAGGTCAGTTTCAGTGAAGTTGATATCGGATGCCTGCACCATCTCGAGCCACTTCTCCGAGTACGTGTAGTAAATGGGCCGTCCGTGCCACAACGTGACCGAGCCATAGACGAGCGCCACGATCTGGACGAATACAATGATGGAGACGTCCCGCGCCAGCTCACGCCGCGGCTTGCCTGGATTGGCGATGATCAGTGTCAGCGAGGGCCCCAACACCAGGTCCACGGCGGCCATGATACCGCCGATCTGCAGGACCCCTGTCAGATACCAGCCCGGCCAGCGATACCAACCGAGGTACAGCCCGCCCCACACGAGCGTGAGCACGCAGGCACTGCCCAGCAGATGCAAACAGAACGCTTTCAACCGGAATTTCATGCGGCGCGAACCACGACAAATACCCAGCCGCTATTTTGCGAAATCACCTGCGCCGCGGTGAAGACACACGCCCGATTGTCAGTCGTATTTTGTGAGCACCATCACAGGAATCGGCACTGGCCGTGACCGGTTCGGGACGCCCTGACCACGGTTGTAGCCGCACGCGCACCCGTCGTCTTGGGTTTATCGGGTGTGAACTGCTCGATCACCATCGCCCTCCTGCCGGATTTCTTCCTTTGAGCGTGCGCCTTTGCGCGCGGTCATTGGCCCGTCGGCACCGGCACCTTCAACGCCTGGGCCGCAAAAGCCCACTGATCCGCGAAGTCCTCGATCTGCATCCATAGCGGCTTGCCGGCGCCGTGACCTGCGCGCGTTTCCACCCGGATCAGAATCGGATTGGGACAGATCTGCGCAGCCTGCAGTGCCGCAGCGAACTTGAAGCTATGCCACGGAACGACGCGATCATCGTGATCAGCCGTCGTAATCAACGTAGGCGGATAACAGGTCTTCTTCGCGTTGTGATAGGGCGAGTAGGAATACAAGGCCTTGAACTGCTGCGGATCTTCGCTCAGCCCATAGTCGGAGGACCACTGGCGCGCATTCGCGCTGGCAGTCTGGTAGCGCAGCATGTCGAGGACACCGACAGCTGGCAGAGCAACACCGAACAGATCCGGCCGCTGTGTCAGAACAGCGCCCACGAGCAATCCTCCATTGCTCCTGCCTTGAATCCCCAGGCGCGCGGTCCGCGTGTATCTCTCCCGGATCAGGTATTCGCCCGCGCCGATGAAATCGTCAAACACATGCTGCTTGTTCGCGAGGGTACCGCCCTTGTGCCACGTTTCACCGTACTCGCCACCCCCGCGAAGGTTGGCTTCAGCCCAGACACCGCCCATCTCGAGCCATGCCAGCACGGATGCCCTGAACGTCGGCAACAGCGAGACGTTAAATCCGCCGTATCCATACAACATCACAGGCTGGTCACCATCTTTGACCATGTCGCGCCGATGCGTGATGTACATCGGCACGCGCGTACCGTCCTTGCTGGTGTAGAAAATCTGCTCGGTTACATACTGATCGGTGCTTGCATCAATCTTGGGCTTGCGCCACAAGCTCGCTGTGTTGGAGCTGACTTCATACCTATAGACCTGTGTCGGCGTGAGATAATCGGTGTACGAGAAGAATGTCTCGGGATCGGCTGCATCGCCCTCGAATCCGGTAATCTGGCCTAGTCCCGGGAGCGCGATCTCGCCGGCAGGCTTGCCCTGCGGGTCATAGCGCCGCGCGACACTATGAGCGTCCTCAACGTACTTGGTGAGGATCATGCCGCCCACGTACGCTGCCTCATCGAGCGCCGAGCTCTGTTCGGGCACGATTGTTGGCCAGGAGGTCGAGGCGGGCTGACGGGCATCGACAGCGATTACCCGCCGCAGGGGCGCATTTTTCGTCGTCAGGAAGTACAGCCGGTCGTCCTGCGAGCCGATGAAGTTATAAAGCGCATCCCACGCATAGAACAGCGGCTTCACTTTCGCGCCGGGCGTGCGCAGATCGAGAATGCTGACCGCATTCTTCTCGTACCCATCGAACTGAGTGATGATCAGATAGCGGCCGTCATCCGTCACATGCGCGGCCGGTATGCGCGTGGGATGGTCGGTTACCTCGTAGACCAGCTTGTCCTTATCCTGGGACTCTCCCATGCGATGGAAGTAGATAGCGGGCCGGCCCGCGTCATTGCCCTTGCCATTGGGCAGAACGGGATAGCGGTCGTAGTACACGCCGGAGCCGTCGTGTGCCCACGAGACGCCCCAGAACTTCGTGTAACGCAGCGTGTCGGGCAGATCCTGACCGTCGGCAACCCCGCGGAACATCCACGTCTGCCAATCGGTGCCGCCGTCGGAGAGTGCGTACGCGAGGACCGTACCTTGGTGATTTGGCGTGAACTCCGACAATGACACCGTAGCGTCCTCCCGCACACCGTTCGGGTCGAAGAGCACGCGCCCGGGAGATTGCAAGTTATCAGCGACGTACAGCACGCTCTGATTCTGTTTGCCGTCGTTGTGCGTGAAGAAATAACGAGCATTGGCGCCGTTGCCGCGCTTGATCGGAACTCCGAAGCGCTCGTAGTTCCAAAGCGCCGTCAGCCGCTGCTTCAGCCACGCCCGGTGTGGGATAGCCTCGAGGCGCGGCTTCGATATTTTGTTCTGGTCCTCCACCCAGCGCCGCGTCGCATCTGAGTCCAGATCCTCGAGCCAGCGATACGGATCCTCGACCTCGACACCGGCGTACTTGTCCCTGACATTGACGCGCGCGGTAATCGGGTAGACCACCGGTGTTTCGGGCGCGGGCTGCAGACCCACGGCGATCTGGCTGCTGGAGCGCAATACGGATCCATTAGGTCCATTACCTGGCATGGGGCGCGCTCCTTGAAACGTAAGGCCATGACAGGCTGCCATCAGCGCGCCGGCGACGCATGACACCAGGATCCAGCCATGGCGCTTGAGGCTTTTCATCCCTAGACTCTCGTGTCCGGCATTTGATAGTTAAAGTCTAACAAATCGGAATGAAAGCACGGCTGACTTCGCGCTGGATCGTGACCGCTGTGATGGCGTCCCTCACCCCCTTAGCAATGACCTTGGCCCAGGCAGAAAAGCTCAGTATCGAACGCATGTTCGCCGCGCCGGACCTGTCCGGCGCGAGCCTGCGCTCTGCGCAGATCTCACCGGACGGTCGCCTCGTCGCATATCTGCGGGGCGCGGAACGCAACAAGGACCGGCTAGATCTGTGGGCATACGACATCAGCAAGCGTCACCACCGCCTGCTGGTAGAGGCGGCGAGGCTTGCGCCCGAAGAACATGCGCCCTCAGTGGAGGAGGAGCAGCGTCGAGAGCGACAGCGAACATCGTCGCTGTCGGGCATCCTGGAGTACCAGTTCTCTGCGGACTCGCGCTACCTACTGGTGCCGCTGGCCGGTGATCTGTACGTCTACGATCTGCGCGCCAATCCAGACAAAGCCGTGCGCCGCCTGACTCACACCGCAAGCTACGAGACCGACGCTAAATTCTCGCCGCTCGGCCATTACGTCAGTTTCATTCGCGACCAGAACCTGGTGGTCTACGATCTCACCACCGGCAAGGAGCAAGCGATTACCCACGATGGGGGCGGGCTTATCAGCTTTGGAACCGCGGAGTTCATCGCTCAGGAAGAGATGGCCCGCACCACAGGTTACTGGTGGGCGCCGAACGAGAAGCGCATCGCCTTCACGCGCGTCGATGAAACCCCGGTTCCCGAAGCAGAGCGCTTTGAGATCTACGCGGACCGCACCCAGGTCATCAAGCAGCGCTACCCCGCCGCGGGCGCCCGGAATGCGATCGTGCAGTTGTTTGTTGCCGACGTGCCGTCTGGCACGCCTGTAGCGTCCGCCACGTCGCGGCCATCCGGCACGTCTGCACCATCCGCCGCGTCACTCCCATCCGCCGCGTCACTGCCATCCGGCACGTCTGCACCGTCCCCCACGTCCGGCCCTGGCATCGCGCCTCCTATCCCCGCGCAAGTAGACCTCGGCCCCAACCCGGATTTCTATCTCGCGCGCGTCAATTGGTTCCCGGACAGCAGCGCACTGGCGGTGCAGCGCGAAGCGCGCGACCAGAAAACCCTGACACTGCTGCGCGCCGATCCGGTCTCCGGAGCGACAAACGAGCTGCTGACCGAACAGAGCACCCACTGGATCGAGCTCAACGACAATCTCACCTTGCTCGGAAAATCACACCAGTTCATCTGGGGCTCCAACCGCAGTGGGTTTCAGCATTTATATCTTTACGACTGGACAGGCAAGCTGATCCGGCCGCTCACCCAGGGCGAGTGGCAGGTCACGGGCGATAACGACACACACGGAATGCGCGGAGTCGACGAGGAGCATGGCCTCGTCTACTTCATCGCCAACGCTGAATCGCCCTTGGAGCGCCACCTCTACAGCGTCTCGTTCACGGACGAATCGGTTCCGATGCGGAAGATAACGAGCGACGCAGGATGGCATGCGGTCGCAATGTCAGGCGACACGCGTGCATTTCTGGACACATTCTCCACGCCGGACCAGCCACCGTCGCTGACGCTGCGCTCAGTCAGCGGCGAGACACTAGCTGACCTCGTCCCCAACAAGATCACACAGGATCATCCGTACGCACCCTATCTGTCTGATCACTTGCCAACGGAATTCGGCACGCTCTCGGCGAAGGATGGGCAAACGCTTCACTATCAGATCATCAAGCCCCGCACCCTGCAGGCTGGACATCGCTACCCGGTGATTGTCGATGTCTACGGCGGCCCGGGAAGCCAACGGGTGCGCAAAGCCTGGGGTGGATATCCGCGCGGCAGCGAGGGATTCTTCCGTCAATACCTCGCGCAGAGCGGCTACATCGTCTTCACGTTGGACAACCGAGGCAGCGGCTCGCGGGGTGTGCGATTCGAGACGGCGCTGTTCCATCACCTGGGATCCGTGGAAGTTGAGGATCAGGTGACCGGCGTCAACTTTCTGAGAACACTTCCGTACGTGGACCCGGCGCGTATTGGCGTGTTTGGCTGGAGCTACGGTGGATACATGGCGCTGATGTGCCTGATGCAGGCGCCTGATGTATTCGCGGCAGGCGTGTCAGGCGCGCCCGTGACGGATTGGAAGCTCTACGACACCCACTACACTGAGCGTTTCATGGGGACGCCGCAGTCCAACCCGGAAGGCTATGCGCGCAGCAGTGTCATGGGCTACGCGGAAGACCTCAAAGGCTCGCTGTTGATCATGCACGGAATGGCGGACGACAACGTGCTCTTCGCGCACAGCACGACCCTGTTCAAGAAGCTACAGGACCTGAATACGCCCTTCGAGATCATGACGTACCCCGGCAGCAAACACGGCCTGCTACGCCATGCCGAGACAGGCCCGCACGCCTACATGACCATAAAGCGATTCTTCGATCGCACGATCGGCGCTGATCGAGCGGCCGCGGACCGGCCCGCGCCTGCTTCAGCCACTGCCGGCCGAATACCGCCCCGCAACTAACTCAGGGGAATTTGATCTTCCCACCACCCGCGTCCGGACCGCGTCTGCTTCAGCCACTGCCGGCCGAATACCGGCCCGCAACTAACTTTAGGGGAATTTGATCTTCCCGCCACCGGCGGCCGGCCCGGGCCCCATGCCCCCAACTTCGGGGACAACAATGCGGGAAGCCTGCTCGCGGCGCATCTCGCGCGCCTCGTCGATCGCCTGCTCGAGCGCGACCTTCACCCCTTCCGGGAATTTCTGCAGCGCCTCTTCCATCGTCAGAGCATCAATCTCAAACACGAGCGGCAGCACACCCGCAGGCGTCAGGAGCTGCGTCTGCCCCGAAAAAAGCACATGCCGGGTGTTATCGTCGTTACCGTCGATAGTCACCGGAGTCAGCTTGCGGATAGTCCCCGCTCGCCGATCCGTATAGACCTCTTCGCGGTACATACCAGCCGCATCGAGCTTGACGTCAGGAAGGTCGTTCTGAGCTGCCATCGGTAAATCCATCAGGAAAGGTTTCGTTCAGCCAAATTACATTGTACACAGGTCCCCCAAAATCAAGGGTCACCATCGGGGAGCGGACTTTAGTGGCACGGGAACAGGATCGCCCACCCGTTGCCGATCCACTCATGGAATCTGATCTTCCCGGGTAGCAGCGGCCGTGTTGCCCGCGCCGGTCACGCCTGCGGGGCGTCGTTCCTCGGCTATCCCGAAGCCGTTCATTCCCCGTCATCGACGGCTCGACTCACGCCGGCGGGATCTTCTTCTCTTTCTCGGTACTCACAAGCGCCCGCACAAACGGCGCATCAGCCTCCAAAATGTCCTCTTCACCCAGCCGCCCCAAAGCCACCCACTTCAGCTGCTGCCCATCCAAGCCCGAGACCTCCCCCGAGAATATGTCAACAAGCCAAAGCGACAGCTCCACAACCCGATCATCGTATTCATGCGAGAGCCGCATAAACGGTCGGCAGGAGGCCACCGTAACCCCCAGCTCCTCCCGTAGCTCCCGTACGAGCCCCTGAAGCTCCGTTTCCCCCGCAGCCACCTTCCCGCCAGGAAACTCCCACCGCCCCGCCATATGCTTCCCGGGCGGCCGCTGCGCAATCAGCACGCGCCGCTCGCCGTCAAACAGCGCACCGGCAACAACGCACACAACGGGTTTAGAGCCCGGCTCACCCAAGGCGACAGCTATCCGATACCGGACAGCGCCCCATGGCAGTTCTTGTATTTTTTACCAGACCCGCATGGACAGGGTTCATTACGCCCGATCTTCCGCTCGCCACGCACAAACGTGCCCTGGACGTCCTCAGCTGGAGGAGGCATCGGCAGCACTCCCCCTCGCGTAAACGCGGACGCGGCCTCGGCACCCAACGGCAGCGAGCCAGGAGGCGGGGGCTGCTCGGCCCCACTCTCGCCCAACAACGGCGACTGCGCCTCGGCATGCTGAGCCTGGAGCGCCCGCATCAATCGCAGACGCCGCTCCTCTTCCTCGCGATCGATCTCGTCCTGAGTTCGGACCTCGATCTTCGCCAGGACCGTTACCGTCTCAAACTTCACGCGATCGAGCATCGCGGCGAACAGCTCAAAAGCCTCGCGCTTGTACTCGAACCGATAGTCCTTCTGAGCATAGCCGCGCAGGTGGATACCCTGCCGCAGATAGTCCATTGCGCCGAGGTGCTCGCGCCAATGTTGATCCAACATGCGCAGCATCACGTCCTTCTCGACATGGCGCATGATCGGCTCGCCCCCTTCGGCGGCGCCGACCCTGACGACCTTCGCGTCGTACGACTCGAGGACGGCAGCAACCAGCCGGCTACGCAGCGCAGCCTCTTCGAGTTCGGGCTCCCCCTCCACCAGCGCCTTCACGTCAACGCGGGTATTGAAGTCTTTGAGTAGCGCCTCCGAGAGGCCGGCAAGGTCCCAATCGGAGGGCGAGGCGTTCTTCGCCATGTACTGATCGAGCAGCGTGCCGACCGCCTCTTCCATGATGCCGTGAATGGCAGCCGAGAGATCCTCGGTGCCCATGATCTCGGTGCGCTGCTGATAAACGACCTTACGCTGATCGTTCGCCACGTCATCAAACAGCAGGAGCTGTTTGCGGATATCGAAGTTATGCGATTCGACCTTGCGCTGCGCCTTCTCGATCTGGCGCGTGAGCATGCCGCTCTCGATGACCTCGCCTTCCTTCATACCGGCCATCTGCAGCAGCCGCTTCGTCCGCTGCGGATCGCCGAAGATCCGCATCAGGTTGTCTTCCATCGACAGATAGAAACGGCTCGAGCCGGGGTCGCCCTGACGACCCGAACGGCCGCGCAACTGATTGTCGATACGACGGGACTCGTGACGTTCGGTACCGACTATGTGTAACCCACCCGCCGCGAGCACCTTGTCATGCCTCGCCTGCCACTCCACGCGGATTGCTTCGCGAGTAGTGTCGTCCACATCGCCGAGCGCAATGAGCTCGGCCTGGAAATTACCGCCGAGGACGATGTCAGTACCTCGACCCGCCATGTTGGTGGCGATCGTGATGGCGCCCGGCCGGCCCGCCTGGGCCACAATCTGCGCTTCACGCTCGTGCTGCTTCGCGTTCAGCACCTGATGAGGAATTTTCTCTTTCTGCAGCAGGCCAGCTAAGAATTCCGATGTTTCGATGGACGTCGTGCCCACCAGCACCGGCTGCTCACGTTCCACGCAGTCGCGAATGTCCTCGATGATGGCCTTGAACTTGTCGGACTGGGTGAGATAAACGAAGTCCGACATGTCCTTGCGGATCATCGGCCGATGCGTCGGGATGACCACGACTTCGAGCCCGTAGATCTGCAGGAACTCCGGCGCTTCCGTGTCAGCCGTACCGGTCATGCCGGCCAGCTTCTTGTACAGGCGGAAATAGTTCTGGAAGGTGATCGAGGCAACCGTCTGGTTCTCCTCGCGCACCCGGACCCCTTCCTTGGCCTCGACCGCCTGATGCAGACCGTCGGACCAGCGGCGCCCCTGCATGGTACGGCCAGTAAACTCATCAACGATAATGACCTCACCACCACGCACGATGTATTCAACATCGCGCTTGTACAGGGCATGCGCGCGTAGCGCAGCGTTGAGGTGGTGCATCAAACGGATGTTCGCCGGGTCGTAGAGGCTCTCACCTTCACGCAGCAGTCCGAGCTCAATCATCAGCTGCTCGACGTGCTCGTGACCGGCTTCCGTAATGTGAACCTGTTTGCTCTTCTCCTCGACGGTGAAGTCGCCTGGCCCCTCTTCCTGCATCTGGCGCGTGAGACGCGGGACCAGCTGATTGATCCGCAGATACAGCTCGGTGCTCTCCTCCGCCGGTCCGGAAATGATGAGCGGAGTACGCGCTTCGTCGATCAGGATGGAGTCGACTTCGTCCACGACCGCGTAAGCAAGGCCGCGCTGCACCTTGTCCTCGAGACGGAATGCGAGGTTGTCGCGCAGGTAGTCGAATCCGAATTCGTTGTTGGTGCCGAAGGTGATGTCGCAGGCATACGCCGCCCGCTTTTCCGGCGGAGTCTGGGCGTTCTTGATCACACCCACCGTGAGCCCGAGGAACTGATAGATCGGACCCATCCAGTCCGCATCGCGTTGCGCCAGATATTCGTTGACCGTAACGATGTGCACGCCTTCGCCCGGCAACGCATTCAAGTACGCTGCCAGCGTGGCCATTAACGTCTTGCCCTCGCCGGTCTTCATCTCGGCGATCTTTCCCTCGTGCAGGGCAATACCGCCGATCAGCTGCACATCGAAGTGCCGCATCTTGAGCGTGCGCCGCCCAGCCTCGCGCACCACCGCGAAGGCCTCCGCCAGCAGGTCATCGACCTTGGCGCCTTCCTGCAGGCGCTTGCGAAATTCATCGGTCTTGGCGCGCAGGGCCTCGTCGCTCAGAGCCTGAATCGTGGGCTCGAACTCGTTGGCCGCGCGGACATACCGGCCATAGCTTCGAACCAGCCGCTCATTCCGGCTGCCGAAAACGCGCGTGAGAAAGTGCAGCAACTTGACGTCCTGATCGGAAAAAAAGCGTGGCTCAACAAGCCCTTATTGCAGCCTGTCGAGTCTGGGGGGCGCATCGAAAGCCGCGTATTCTAACGCAATAGACGGCCCGTAGGCCTATTTGGTTCGCGGCAGGGGAAATTCCAAGGGGGCGGGGTGGCCTGCCAAGGCAGGCCCGGCGATCGCCGATACTGCTAAGCCTTCTCTACGGCGCTGGCGCGCCGGACTGTCCTGGGGGATCGTGCTGCGCACGACCCCCGAAGCGTAGCGGCGCTACGCGCCGGTAAGAACCTACTGCGGGCCGCTGGGCCGTATTGCTGCGGCCGCTGAGGCCTATTTATTGCGGCCGATGAAGCTCAGCGGATCGACCTGCCGTCCGTTGCGAACTACCTCAAAATGCACGTGCGGCCCGGTCGAGCGGCCGGTGGAGCCCATCAATGCAATCGGGTCGCCGCGCTTCACGGTCTGGCCCACCGAGACGAGCGTCCGCTGGTTGTGCGCATAGCGAGTGATGTAGCCGTCACCGTGATTGATCTCGACGAGGTTACCGTAGCCGGTGCGATTGCCCGCCCAGGTCACCACGCCGGCGGCAACCGCCATCACACTGGCGCCCGCGGTACCCGCGAAATCCACACCCTTGTGATAGGCCTCCTCACCCGAAAACGGGTCTTCCCGCTCACCGAAGTACGAGGAAATGAAGCCTGCCGTGACGGGCCGGCCTTCGGGGTGGATCTGCTTCTTCAGATCGCGGTCAATGATGACGTTTTCCAGCGCCGAGAGTTGCGAATCGCGCAGTGCGACCTTCTGCTCGAGGTCATTCAACTTCACGGAGATGTCGGGAATCTGGGCCGTAACACCGGCCCCGTCGGCCTCGGGCCCGCCGCTCGGCGGCGCGCTGTCAAAGTCGAATTCGTGGCTGTCGATATCGGCCATTTCCGTGAGCCGCTTACCCAGTGCATCCAGCCGGATCACGTGGGCATTCACTTCACCCATGCGCATCGCCATTGCATCGACGCGCTCGTTCATGCGCTCTTTGAGCTCTGCGATCTGGTGCTTCTGTTCCGTGAGGACCTGTGTCCAGCGAGCCGCTTCACCGTGGGCCATCCGCCCGCCGCTTCCCTGCCCGAGTTGCATGCCCAGCATGAACGCGGTACCGAGTATTCCCAGGACGAGCACGGTCACGATGCCGAGAGTTACCGGGTGTGCGAGATTGAACTGGCGGGCCAGTCCCTCACGCTTCGAAAACCAAATAATATTCATGCCGTGCGCTCCGGACTCGTGCAACTTCCCCTTATCAAGGGGCCCGTTTCGATGGGCAGTAGCCGAGTGACAAGCGAGCAAAAGTCGCGTCTTTTGCTCGCGGTTTGTCGAAAGCGGCGCAGCCGGCTTTCGACAAGACAAATCACCGCACGGCAGTAGCCTGGGCGTTGAGCGCCCTGTTCTCGTTCAATCGACGTAAATAGCTTGCACCTTGCTGGCAACCCCGCTGTCATGGCTCCTCGCTTTAGACCGGTGGCTTTGCGTCCCCACCTTTCAGCGGGTTTGCCCAAAATCAGCATTTTCAATATGCCCAATAAGCTTCACCGAAACAAGCGTCGCGCCTCTCGCAAATTGGCGACAAATGTCTCAAAACCGTTCCGCGCCCCGCATTCTGTCAAAGAAGTACTGGGCGGCGCGAACCCGACGTTGACCCGCGTCGCAGATCAGGCGAGCCGCCAAGGCTACTGGAAGCAGTGGCTAGCACAACACGTGCCCGCTGAGCTGATAGCGCGCCTCTCGGGCGTCGTGGAGCGCGAGGACACACTGGTTATATTCGCAGAGTCGGCCGCCTGGTCGGCCCGGCTGCGCTACGTTATGCAGGAACTGGCCGGCGAGATCAAACAGGCACAGCCCACAATTCAACATGTGAGCGTGCGCGTCATGCCCAAAGCGTGACACCACGCGGTTCAGGCCTGCCGCGCGGCCGTGACATGGAATTCCAGCAGCCCCTGCTTCGAATTGCGCTTGCGGATCGGAATGATACGCACGTCACACAGGCCGACAGCCGCCATCTGGCGCGCGAGAAACTGCTCCGCGCACACCATGTGGCCATAGAAAATCGAGTTACCCACGATGTAGTGCACCGTCGCACCCCGCCGCAGTAAGGGCAGCATCGCGCCCAGGTGCTCGAACATGTCCTCGAAATACTTGTGAACGTAGTTGGCCAACAGCCTGCCATTGTCCGCGTGAGCAGCGCGTATCTTTTTGAGAATGCCCGCCAGCCCCGGCGGCTGATACGCGTCCGCCGGAGCCCAGTCCGTGAGACGGCTGGTAGCTACGCCCCACGTGCCCCCGATCGCCTCCCAGTCGAGCTCACCCGCTTGCCGGCCCGTTGCCAGGAACCGCATCCAGTACATGTACGGCCGCAACTCCCGGATGTATGACATCCGATTCGGATACGGCGGCGAAGTAATCAACAGGTCAACCCGATCGCGCCACTGTGCCAGCGGCGCGGCGCGCGCGTTTGCCTGGATGTACTGCGCACTCCCGGACGGATTGTTCGCCGCGGCGACGGCAACATGATCCACATCGATCAGGAATTGAGCCCCAAATGAATCGGTCGCACTCGCCCCCTGTGCAGCAGCTACACAATCCACCGGCTTGAACGACATGGACTGATGATTGAACGCCGCATTGGACAACTTCATCAGCGTCCTGCAGAACGCAACCTGCAGAAGCGTCGCATCCGCAGGCTCATGTACATCGATCGCAGCTTTCAGGCGCAACAGGAATATCAGCGCGGCGGGCCCCCACCATCTCTCGATGTTGCGCAGTGGCGGACATTCGGCCAGCGCAGCGCACGGATCAGCGGCACTTTGAACAGCAATTTGCGCCGCGTGTTTGAACGACTCGATCGAAGCGCCGTGATACGACCGCGCCTTGGCGTTGGCGAGCCAGACCAGAAACGGATTGATATCCGTGGCAATGCCCGTCTTGCCACGGTAAGCGGCACACAACGCCGTCGTGCCGCTGCCCGAAAAAGGATCGAACACTATGGCGGCGTGCGGCGCGAACTCATCGAGGATCTGCTCGACCAGAGCTACGGAATAAGCGGGCGTCAGCCGCAGCCACCCGTGCCGGCCTTGCAGACGATTCTGTTTGAATGTGAGCTCGGCGCGCTGCGATAGTTTATGGGCGCCGGAACTCGTGTTATTGGCGCCGGACTTCGCCGGCGCGGAGTCACCGCGGCACTGCGGCCCACCCCGCGGCAAAAGGCGTGACTTTTGCCGCTTCATGCCAGACTCAGCGCAGGCGCGGAGTCACCGCGGCACTGCGGCCCACCCCGCGGCAAAAGGCGCGACTTTTGGCGCTTCGATAGTTTATTGGCGCCGGACTTTGCCGGCGCGGAGTCACTGCAGGACTCCGGATCAGGCCGCGGCAAAAGGCGTGACTTTTGCCGCTTCAATAGTTTATTGGCGCCGGACTTTGCCGGCGCGGAGTCACCGCAGAACTTCGGATCAGCCCGCGGCAAAAGGCGTGGCTTTTGCCGCTTTGCATGAGACTCAGCCTGATGACCCTGGCAACACGGGCGCCTCGATGTAGGAAATCGGCGCATCCGCATACGACTCGAAGGAGACCTCCTCCCACGTAGTCGTATCCGCCAGCAGCGTGCGCAACAACTTGTTGTTGAGCGCATGCCCCGACTTGTGCCCGCTGAACTCGCCAATCAGGCTGTGTCCCAGCAGGTACAGATCCCCGATCGCATCCAGGATCTTGTGCTTCACGAACTCGTCCTCGTAGCGCAGGCCGTCTTCGTTCAGCACCCGGAAATCATCCAGCACAATGGCGTTGTCGAGATTGCCGCCGAGCGCCAGGTTGTGCGAGCGCAGCGTCTCCAGGTCCCGCATGAACCCGAACGTGCGCGCGCGACTGACTTCCTTCAGGAAGGAAGTCGTCGAGAAATCCATCGACGCCTTCTGCGCGCGGCGCTTGAAGATGGGATGGTTGAATTCGATCTCGAAGTTGACCTTGAAGCCATCGAATGGATCGAATTGCGCCCACTTGCCGCCGTCCTCCACCCGCAGGCGCTTCTTGACCCGAATGAAACGCTTCGGCCGGCGCTGCTCCTCGATTCCGGCCGACTGCAGCAGGAACACGAAGGGACCGGCGCTGCCGTCCATGATGGGAACCTCCGGCGCACTCAGCTCGACAATGGCATTGTCGATACCGAGACCGGCGAACGCGGACAGCAGATGCTCGACGGTCGAGACGCGTGCCTCCCCCTTTCCGAGGGTGGTTCCCAACGTCGTGTCACCGACATTCTCCGCATGGGCGCGGATGTCCACCATCTGTGCCAGGTCGGTCCGCCTGAAAACGATGCCCGAGTCGGGAGGGCCGGGGCGCAGGGTCATGAGAACCTTCTTGCCCGTGTGCAAGCCCACACCCGTGGCTCGAATCGAGTTCTTCAGCGTCCGTTGTCCGACCATGCTTTAGATTGCTTGTATCCAGAAGGTCGCCGTGAGGCGCACATACCTAGCATGTGCCATGCCTCACGGCGGCAAAAGAGCGCGTTACCGTATCACAGGCGAAAAAGCTACACCAATTCTCAATCCGGCTGAAATCACCTGCGGTGATTTCAGCAGACGCCGCCCATCGACCGCCGGCAAAAAGCGTGGTTTTTGCCGGCTGCTCTGCCGGGTGCCACGGCCATCGCCGCGGCGTGTCGTTCACGCCACCTGTCAGTCGGCCTGGCGCCGCAGGAATGCCGGAATATCCAGCAGATCCTCGGCTTCCGCCTCCGGCCGCAAGCCATCGCCAACAGCCCGCTGCCGCTGAACCGTGGGCTTGTCCAGTGCAGCGTAGTCGCTATTTGACAACGGACCACGACGAACCACGCGCATAGCCGGCTCAGCTCGCGACGTCAGCGGATCCCGGTGAGACTCCCGAGCTGAAGCCGTTTCGCGATGCTGCGCTGACATCGGGCGTGCGGTAGCCGCGGGACGGCCGAGACCGGTGGCAACCACCGTGACCCGAACCATGTTCGACAGCTCAGGATCGATGACCGTTCCCACCACCACAGTCGCATCCTCGGAGGCGAACTGCTTGACGATCTGACCGACTTCCTGGAACTCACCAATGGACAGGTCCATTCCAGCCGTCACGTTGACGAGAATGCCATGTGCCCCGGCCAGGTTGATATCCTCCAAAAGAGGTGACGAGACTGCCGCTTCCGCAGCCTCGCGCGCCCGGCCTTCGCCGCTCGCAGACCCCGAGCCCATCATGGCCATGCCCGTCTCGGCCATGACGGTGCGCACGTCCGCGAAGTCAACATTGATCAGGCCCGGCCGCGTGATCAGCTCGGCAATACCCTGCACCGCACCCTGCAGCACCTGGTTGGCCGACTTGAACGCATCCAGCAGCGTCGTCTGCGGACCGAGCACGGTCAGCAGCTTCTGGTTGGGAATCGTGATCAGCGAGTCACAGTACTTGCCCAACTCGGCAATGCCATGATCGGCCACGAACGAGCGCTTGTTGCCTTCCATTTCGAAAGGTTTGGTTACAACTGCGACCGTCAGAATCCCCAGCTCCTTGGCTACCTGGGCCACCACGGGAGCAGCTCCCGTGCCGGTGCCACCACCCATGCCCGCGGTGATGAACAGCATGTCGCAGCCCTCGACGAGCTCGACGATCCGGTCGCGGTCTTCCATCGCGGCCTGCCGGCCCACTTCGGGATCGGCGCCCGCGCCCAAGCCCTTGGTGATGTTGCAGCCGATCTGTAGTGCGGTCTTCACCTTCGCATGCTTCAGAGCCTGCGAGTCGGTGTTGATGCACATGAATTCCACCCCATCAATACCACTGGTGACCATGTGTGCTACGGCGTTCCCGCCACCGCCGCCCACACCGATCACTTTGATGACGGCGTTCTGGCTATACGCGTCCATCAGTTCAAACATATTGCGCGCTCCTCTCGACATTCATTGATTGGTTGAACCCATAGCCGGCTCGACCCGGTCTGCAGGTTCTTGTTCGCCTCTTCTTTCCGCCTGTCTCGCATCGTCTGTCAGCTTCAAAAGTTGCCCTGGAACCAGGAACGCATACGGTCCAACACCGTCTTTGCATTGCCACCCAGGGAGCGCCCGCGGCGTGCGGGCATGACGTTGTCACGGGCGTAGAGCAACAGCCCCACGCCTGTTGATAAAATCGGATTGCGGACCACCTCCGACAGGCCGCGCACGGACTGCGGCAGCCCCAGCCGGACGGGCACATGGAAAACCTCTTCAGCGAGCTCGATCGCGCCTTCCATCTTCGCGCTGCCGCCCGTCAGGACGATGCCCGCGGCAATGACTTCTTCGAAACCGCTGCGCCGCAGCTCCTCGCGCACCAGTCCAAACAACTCCTCGTAGCGTGGCTCCACGATCTCCGCGAGCGTTTGCCGGGCGAGCCGCCGCGCCGGCCGGTCGCCCACACTCGGCACCTCGATGCTCTCATCGGGATTGGCGAGTTGGGACAACGCGCAGGCGTAGCGGATCTTGATATCTTCCGCGTACTGAGTCGGTGTGCGCATCGAGACCGCGATGTCGTTCGTGACCTGATCGCCCGCTATCGGAATCACCGCCGTATGACGGATCGCTCCGTTGGCAAACACCGCAAGGTCGGTCGTGCCACCGCCGATGTCCACGAGGCAAACGCCCAGCTCCTTCTCGTCCTCGGTGAGGACGGCGAAGCTCGACGCCAGCTGCTCGAGCACCACGTCATCGACTTCCAGTCCGCAGCGCTGGATGCACTTCTCGATGTTTTGGGCCGCGCTGTCGGCGCCGGTCACGATGTGCACCTTGGCCTCCAGCCGCACACCTGACATCCCGATCGGATCGCGGATGCCCTCCTGGCCATCCACAATGAATTCCTGGGGCAGCACGTGGAGAATCTTCTGATCCGCGGGGATTGCGACCGCCTTCGCAGCATCGATGACGTGCTCGACGTCACCGTGTGTTACCTCCTTGTCGCGGATCGCAACCACACCGTGCGAGTTGAGACTGCGGACGTGGCTACCGGCGATACCCGCAAACACCGAGTGGATCTCGCAGCCCGCCATCAGCTCGGCCTCTTCGACCGCCCGCTGAATTGACTGCACGGTCGACTCGATGTTGACGACCACGCCTTTTTTCAGCCCGCGCGAGGGTTGCGAGCCGATGCCCAGCACCTCGATCGAGCCGTCCAGACCCACCTCGCCCACCAGCGCCACGACCTTCGAGGTGCCGATATCGAGCCCGACTATGAGATTTCTTTCGGAGCGCTTAAGCATCCCGGCCACCGTCTTCTTTAGCACTGTGTGTCGCTCCGCCCCGCCATCCAATTGCAAACCCGTTCGTGTAGCGCATGTCGACATAAGAGATATCGTCGCCTCGCTGTGTGACGAGCTTCAGAGCTGCGTTGATGAATTTTTCAAACCGTTCGTCAATCTGACGGCGTCCCAGCCTCACCGTGACTCCATTCGAGAGATCGAATTCCCACGCACCGCGCGCATCGAGGCGCAGTGCGGTGAGCCGCAAACCGGCCTGGATGAGCCGCCCCTGCGCGGCGAGATAGCGCTGCGCGACGACCGACTCCTTGCCATCCGGCCCCGAAAGCTCCGCGAGCTCGGGCGGAATGTGATGCTCATCCTTTGAAAACAACTCGCCGCGCGTGTTCAGAAGACCGTTCTCGCCCCAGCGCGCCGCCGCAACCTGCTCGATCACGAGTACATGCAGCCCGCGCGGCCAGGCACGTTGCACACTTACCGCATCGACCCACGGGAGCGTATGGATGGCCTGGCGGACTGCATCGAGATTCACGCTCAACAGGCCAGCGCCGCGCACTCGCTGCTTCACGACGCGCTCCACGTCAACCGGCGCCACACGCTGGAATCGGCCCGCCACCGACACCGACTCGATGGGCTGATCCAACGTCCAGGTGACCACCGCTGCGACCAAACAAACCGCGGCAATGCTGCCGATGGACATGGCAAACGCGCGCCAGTTGATGGCAGGCAGGCGCCACTGGCGCTCAGTCTGCTTACGGCGATTCTTTTTCTGTGGGCCGAACATGCTGCGTCCTTCAGGTCCTGACACGAGCAAAACTGGTTTCGAGCACGCGCCATGCCAACTCGTCGAAGTCGATGCCGGCGGCGCGTGCAGCCATCGGCACCAGGCTGTGATCGGTCATTCCCGGGATCGTGTTGACCTCCAGCAGCAGCGGACGTCCCGTCGTATCCATCATGAAATCGGCGCGGCCCCAGCCACCTGCGCCGACGGCATCGAAGGCCGCAACCGCGAGATTTGCCAGGTGCTGCTCGGCAGGCACCGACAGGCCGCTCGGACAGAAGTACCGCGTGTCGTCGCGAAAATACTTCGCCTCATAGTCATAAAACGTCCGCGGCGTTTCGATTCGGATCGCCGGCAGCGCCTGGCCGTGAAGAACGGCTACGGTGTACTCCCTGCCCGAAATCCAGCCTTCCGCAAAAACCGAGCTCTCGATGCGGGCAGCGGCTGCGAACGCCGCGGGCAGGTCGCCCGCCTTTTCCACCTTTGACATCCCGACGCTCGAGCCCTGAGTAGCCGGCTTCACGATCATCGGCACACCCAACCGGTCGAGCGCCAGCTCGAAATCGTGCGGGCCACGCAATACAACATACTCGGCCGTAGCAACGCCGACCGCGTGAGCCAGGCGCTTGGTGCGCAACTTGTCCATACCGATCGCGGAGCCCATCACACCGCTACCCGTGTAAGGCACGCCGAGATACTCGAGTGCGCCCTGCAGAGTGCCGTCTTCGCCTCCCGGACCATGCAGGGCAATCCACACGCGATCAAAGCGCTCCGAGAGCAATGTCGGCAGTGCCTGGTCGCGCGGATCAAACGCATGTGCGTCCACTCCCCGGCGTTTGAGACCGGCGAGCACGGCATTGCCACTCAGAAGGGAAATCTCACGCTCCGTCGAGTCACCACCCATGAGCACGGCGACGCGCCCGAATTCCCTTGCGTCGGCTGCTCTGTGCATCGCGGTGGAATCGTGTTTCAGGCGCATCAGCTTGGCGCCCCCATGATCCGAACCTCCGTGTTCAAACGCACGCCGTGCTCGCGCTCTACGGTGTCCCGAACATGGCCAATCAGCCGCTCGAGGTCATCCGCAGTCGCGTTGCCATGATTGATGATGAAATTCGCATGTTTCTCCGACACCGAAGCATCGCCAACCCGGTAACCCTTCAATCCCGAGGCTTCGACGAGCCGCGCGGCGTGATCCCCCGGAGGATTCGTGAACACCGAGCCGCAGCTCCACTCGCCGATGGGTTGCGATGCCTTGCGCCGCTCCAGCAGCTCGCGCATCTGGGCCTCATTCGTGCCGGGCTTGTGCTCAAACTTCAGACGAGCCCCGATGAACCACTCATCCTGCACCGGTGCAACCACGTGCCGATAACTGACCTTGTACTCACTGGCGTCGCGCCGTTGCTCGCGGCCGTGACGATCCATGGTCAACACATCGACGACCTGGGCCCAGGTCTCGCCACCGAATGCGCCCGCGTTCATGGCCAGCGCACCGCCCAGCGTCCCGGGAATTCCCGCAAAGAATTCGGCGGGGCCCAAACCCCACTTCACGCACTGACGGGCGATCCGCGCGCAAGCAACACCTGCCTCGCAATAAACCGTCGTCTGATTGAGGCGATCGAGCCGGTCGAGTGTACCCACCGTGCTGACGACTACGCCCTTGATGCCAGCGTCGCGGACCAACACGTTGCTGCCCAGGCCGATCCAGTGAATCGGCACATCCTCCGGCAGCGATTTCAGAAACGCCGCCAGGTCGGTCCGATCGCGCGGGTTGAAGAACACCTCTGCGGGCCCGCCAACGTGCCAGGACGTGTGGCGGCTCATGAGCTCGTTCCGCTTGACCCGCACGGCGAATTCGGGAGCCACGGCCACGGTCACGATGCCCCCCGAGTTGGCGCAGCCGCGGCGAGCCGGCCAGGCAGCTCGTGCGAAACCGCGGTGATGTGACCCGCACCCATGGTCACGATGACGTCGCCATCGCGGATCACATCCACCAGTGAGTCGGCCAGGTCCTCGACTTTGTCGACAAACACCGGCTCAACGAGTCCACGTCCGCGCACGGCCCGGCAGATGGCCCGCCCATCAGCGCCCGGAATCGCAGTCTCGCCAGCCGCGTATACCTCCGTTACCAACAGTGCGTCCGCGGTGGACAGCGCCTTGCTGAAGTCGTCGATCAGATCGTGTGTGCGCGTATAGCGGTGCGGCTGGAACGCGAGCACGATTCGCCGTCCCGGGTACCCTTGGCGCAAGGCTTCGAGGGTTGCAGTGACTTCCGTCGGGTGGTGCCCGTAATCATCGACGATTGTCACCTCGCCGGAAGCAGTCTGTACGTCGGCAATGTGCTGCAGCCGGCGATCAACACCCTGAAAGCTCGCCAGCGCGCGTTGGATCGCCGCGTCGTCAATACCAAGCTCGCTCGCTACGACGATCGCCGCCAGTGAGTTAAGAACATTGTGAGTGCCCGGCAGATTCACGGTCACTGTGAGCGGCGGGCCCGCGACACGCACGACATCGTAGGTCGTCTGCAACCCATTGCGACGAATGTTCACGGCGCGAACGTCCGCGTCCTCCGAACCAATCCCATAGGACACAATCGGCCGGCCAACCGCGCGCACGATGCTGCGAACATTCGCATCATCCAGGCACAGCACGGCGAGCCCGTAGAACGGCAGGTTGTGCAGGAAATCAACGAAGCTCTGCTTGAGGAGCTCGAAGTCACCGCCGTGGGTGACCATATGATCGTTGTCTATATTGGTGACGATCGCGATGAGTGGCTGCAAGTGCGTGAATGACGCGTCGCTTTCGTCGGCTTCGGCCACGAGATAACGGCCGGCTCCCAGGCGCGCATTGCTGCCTGCGCTCTTCAGGCGCCCACCGATGACGAAGGTTGGATCTTCTCCGCCCTCCGCAAGAATACTGGCAACCAGGCTGGTCGTGGTTGTCTTGCCGTGTGTACCCGCCACCGCGATCGAATAACGAAAGCGCATGAGCTCGCCCAACATCTCGGCGCGTGCGACCACGGGTATCCGCTGTTCCACTGCCGCATCGACTTCCGGGTTGCCGCGGGCGATCGCTCCCGAGACCACTACGACATCAGCGCCTGTGACATTCGCTGCAACGTGACCGATTGCGATCTTTGCACCGATGCTCTCCAGGTGGGTCGTGACCGCATTGGGCTTCAGATCCGAGCCCTGCACGGCATAGCCCAGATTGATGAGCACCTCGGCAATGCCACTCATGCCGCTTCCGCCGATGCCCACGAAATGAATCGTGTTGATACGGCGCATGCGGTCACGCCGGTCAGGCGCGGCGCGCCGCTCGACCGAGGGCCGTTCCAGGTTCACGCGCCGATCCTTCGGTGAGCGCCGTTCTTCCATCATGCGGCCGCCTCCGTAGCCATCTGGAGGCATGAAGTGGCGAGCTCGTCGGCGGCGCGCGGCTTGGCCAACAGGCGTGCACGCTCAGCCATGGCCAAAAGCTTGCCGCGCCCGGTGCACAACCGGTGCAACTCATCTGAGAGCCGCTCAGCCGTGAGGTCGCGATCTGCGATCAACACCGCCGCGCCTTCTTTGACGAGATACTGAGCGTTGTGTGTCTGGTGATCGTCCACCGCTGCGGGAAACGGAACCAGGATGGCACCGACACCCGCCGCCGCAAGCTCGGATACGGTCAGCGCACCGGACCGGCAGATCACAAGGTCGGCCCACGAATACGCCTCAGCCATGTCCTCGATGAATGGCCTGACGTCCGCGCGCACGCCGGCATTCGCATAGCTCTGCCGACCCGTGTCGATCCAGCGCTCGCCCGCCTGGTGACGCACGTCGACCGCCGCAATCTCCTCGCCATGCAGCTGCTTCAGGCGAGCCAGCGCAAACGGGACGACCGCGTTCAAACGAGTCGCGCCCTGGCTGCCACCAATCACCAGGATGCGGATGGCGCCGCTTCGATCGGCGAAGCGGCTCGCGGGTGGAGCAATCGCGCTGATGTCCTGGCGCACTGGATTACCTATCGCACGAGCGCGGACGCCGCGACCGAAACTGCCAGGGAACGCCTCCAGCACCTCGCGCGCCAGGTGTGAGAGACAGCGATTCGTGAAACCCGCGACCGCATTCTGCTCGTGGATGAGGAGCGGCCTGCGCATGAGCCAGGCTGCAACACCACCGGGTCCGGTGACGAAACCGCCCAACCCGACGACCACGAGCGGCCGGTGCCGCCACATGACCCGCAGGGCCTGAATCAATGCCAGTGCAAGCCGGAACGGCGCCGCGAGAAGCGTCATCACACCCTTGCCGCGCAGCCCACCGACCGACAGCCATTCGATCTGAATACGCTCTGCCGGGACGACTCGCGCCTCGAGACCGCGCTGAGTACCGAGCCATACAACTTCGAATGACTTGGCGCGCAGCAGGCGCGCCAATGCGAGCGCTGGGAATACATGGCCCCCGGTACCGCCGGCCATGATCAGGATGGGGCGAGCGTGTACTGAGCTCATTCGGCCTCGCCTCCGAACGCCCGCCGTCCCTCACCTTCCATCCGCACGCCACGATGGCGAACGGTCGCCGAGCCTCGCGTCTCGAGCATCGCCTCGTGATACACGCGCAACAACAGGCCCACCCAGGCGAGCGACACGATCAGGCTCGACCTGCCGTAACTCATCAGCGGCAGCGTCAGTCCCTTGGTGGGCAGCACGCCCATGTTGACGCCCATGTTGATGAACGCCTGGATGCCAACCCACAAGCCAAAGGCTGCCGCCAGATAGGACTGGAACTTCAATCCCGCGTCGGAGGCGAGGCGGGCGATGTAGAAGCTGCGCCAGATCAACGCGAGGAAAAGGGCGAGCGTCGCAATGACGCCCGCCAAACCAAGCTCTTCCGCGAGGACGGCAAACAAGAAATCGGTGTGCGCTTCCGGCAGATAGAAGAGCTTCTGCACGCTCTCGCCCAGACCCACCCCGAACCACTGGCCGCGGCCGATGGCGATGAGGGACTGGGTGAGCTGGAATCCACTGTTGTAGGGATCTGCCCAGGGATTGAGGAAGGTCGTGAGCCTGCGCATGCGGTAGCTGGACGACACCGCCACTACGGCAAAGCCAACCCCCGCGATCACCGTCATGGCAATCACGTAGCGCAGCCGGGCGCCGGCGATGAACAGGATTCCGAAGCCGGTTGCGAACAGCACGGTGGCCGCGCCGAAATCAGGCTCCGCCACCAGCAGGCCCCCCACCAGAACCAACAGGCCCAGCGGCTTGGCCAAGCCACCCAAGGTCGTGCGCAGTTCTTCTTCACGGCGTACGGCATAGCTGGCGAGATAAATCAGCACCAGCACGCGAGCCAATTCAGAGGCCTGAAAGTTCAGACCCGCCACCTGGAGCCAACGGCGGCTGCCGTTCACCATGTGCCCGAGTCCCGGGATGAAGACGAGCGCCAGCATTGTTATAGCCACGACGAGCAGGCCAACCGATGCCTTCTCCAGCAACTCAGTGCGGATGCAGAACAGCAGCACCGCACAACCAGCGCCGATCAGCATCAGTACGAGCTGTCGCTCGAGGTAGAAAAAAGTCTGCCCTGTATCCTTGCTGGCAATGGACACCGACGCGGAAGTCACCATCACGAGACCCAGCAACGCGATCGACAGCACGAGGGCAATCGTCACGGAATCGATGTGTACGGCACCGCCAGCCCTGCCGGAGCGGGCGTACGACATCGCAGAACTCGCAACTGTGCTGTTCAAGCGGCGAGCTCCTTCACGGCTTGGGTGAAGACGGCGCCGCGATGTGTGTAGTCGCGGAACATATCCAGGCTGGCACAGGCCGGCGAGAGCAACACGGTGTCACCGGTTTTCGCGGCCCGCGCGGCAGCTTTCACGGCATCCTCGAGCGACGCGCAGGTTTCCGTTGTGCTCACTCCATGCAGAGCACGGGCGACAGAGTCCGCATCCCGCCCAATTAACACGGTGTGTCGCACCTTGCCGCGGAACGCATCGGCAAGCGGAGTGAAGTCCTGATTCTTGCCATCACCGCCCGCGATGATGATCAAGGGTCCAGCCATGCCGCTGACGGCGGCAATCGTCGCGCCTACATTGGTTCCCTTCGAATCGTTGATGTAGGTAACGCCGTTGACATCGGCCACCCACTGCGACCGGTGCGGCAGACCGGGGAATGTGGCGAGCTCGGCCAGCATTGCGTCCATCGGCAAATTCAACGCCTCGCCGAGCGCGAGCGATGCAAGAGCGTTGGCGGCGTTGTGCAAGCCCTTGATCTTCATTCCTGACACGGGCATGAGGGGCTCATCGCGCCGCATGAGCCACCACTCACCGTCCTTGGGTGCAACCGCGTAGTCCGCTCCAATCGTGGCACGCAACGAAAAGCCCAGCGTGTGCTGTCCAGGGAGGGGCATGGCAACCACGAGCGGATCGTCGAGATTGATCACCGCCGTGTCGCATCGGGCGAAGATGCGCGCCTTGGCAATTGCGTAGTCTTCAATCGACTTGTAGCGATCCAGGTGATCCGCGGTCACGTTCAGGACGGTTGCGCTCTTGAGGTCCAGAGAGCGGGTCGCCTCGAGCTGAAAGCTCGACAGCTCCAACACGTACAGCTGCGTGGGTTCGACATCAGCGCGGGCGCTGGTCAGCAGATCGAGCGCGGGCTCGCCGAGATTTCCGCCCACGCGCACTTTGATTCCCGCCCGGGACGCCATCCGGCCAACGAGCGTGGTCACAGTGCTCTTGCCGTTGGTCCCCGTGATTCCAACCACGGGGGCATCGACAGCCCGCGCGAACAACTCAATGTCCCCAACGATTTCCAGACCGCGCCGCTGTGCCTCCAGGAAGAATGGCGCGCCCAGCGACACTCCCGGCGATGCCACTACGCACAGGGCATCATCGAGCAAGCGGGTATCGAGCCCGCCCGCGCTGACCGGAATCCTGGGATCGAGCTGAGCTAAGCCGGCCAGCTCCGGCGGCTGAGCGCGCGTATCGGTCACGGCAATCTTCCAACCGAGCGCATGCAGATAGCGCGCGCACGACAGCCCCGTCCGGCCGAGGCCGACGATGACTGCCGAAGAAGGTTTTGTCGTGCTCGCGGTCATCGCAACTTCAGGGTAGCCAGGCCAAACAACACGAGGAGCAGGGAGATGATCCAGAAGCGGACAATCACTTTCGGCTCCGCCCAGCCTTTGAGCTCGAAGTGGTGGTGAATAGGGGCCATCTTGAAGATGCGTTTGCCCCGCAGCTTGAACGAGCCCACCTGCAGGATGACCGATGCCGTCTCGAGCACGAACACCCCGCCCATCACGAGCGCGACCACCTCCTGGCGCACAATGACCGCAATCACTCCGATGGCAGCGCCAATAGCAAGCGCACCCACATCACCCATGAAAACCTGGGCGGGATACGAGTTGAACCACAGGAAGCCAAGGCCCGCTCCCGCGAGCGCCCCGCAAAAGATGATGAGCTCGCCGGCGCCGCGCACGTCCGGGATCTGCAGATAGCTGGCGAATTTGGCGTTACCGGTCGCGTACGCGAATATGCCGAGCGCCGCAATGACCAGCGTGGCCGGCATGATGGCCAACCCATCCAGGCCGTCCGTGAGATTCACGGCGTTGCTCATGCCGACGATCATGAAATAGGCCAGCGCGATATAACTGAAAGCCGATAACGGCTCGGCGAATGTCTTGAAGAACGGCAGGAAGAACGTGGTCTCCGCCGCGCTGTTGGCGGTGAAATACAGTGCTGCCGCGGTGGCCAGTCCGGCGACGGACTGCCAGAAGTACTTCCAGCGGGCGACCAGGCCCTTCGGGTTGCGCCGGAAGAGCTTCAGATAATCATCATAGAAGCCGATGAGCCCGAATGCGAAAGTCACGCCCAACACCATCCAGACCAGGCGGTTGCTGAGCTCCGCCCACAGAAGAGTGCTGATCAGCGTCGTGACCAGGATCAGCGCTCCACCCATGGTCGGCGTGCCCGCCTTCACGAGGTGCGTTTGCGGGCCATCGTCACGCACGACCTGGCCAACCTGATGGTACGACAAGCGTTCAATCAGCCAAGGACCCAGGAGCAACGACAGACCGAGGGCCGAGACAGTGGCGAGAATGGCTCGCAGCGTCAGGTACGAAAAGACATTGAAGCCGGAATGCCAGGCCACCAGCTGTTGTGAAACCCAATAAAGCACCTAGTGCCTCCCTGTCTGAGGGGTAGCGGGTGGGACCAGCGCATCGACCACACGTTCGAGCCTGTTGACGCGTGAGCCTTTGATCAACATGCGCACGTCGGGAGGCGCTGCACGGAGCGCGTCGGCAAGAGCGTTTGCTTCCGCGAACCACTGACCTCCGCGGCCGAAGCTTTCCGCGGCGCGTGCCGCGAGTGGCCCCGTGGCGAACAACTGCTCGATTCCGTGCTCACGTGCGAAGACGCCGATCTCGGTGTGGGAGCTTTCGGCGAAGTCGCCGAGCTCTGCCATGTCGCCGAGCACCAGCCACTTGCGGCCATCGAGACCCGCAAGAACTTCGATGCCTGCGCGCACAGAGCTGGGATTGGCGTTATACGAGTCGTCGATCAGCCAGGCGCCACTGCTCGTCATCTTGAATTGCAGCCGGCCTGCCACTGCGCGCACCGCGCCGAGCCCTGTTGCAACATGTTCGAGCTTCGCGCCCGCGGCAGTCGCGGCGGCGGCGGCGGCAAGTGCATTCATCACATTGTGCTTGCCGCCCATGCGCAGCTCAATGGCCACCCGGCCCAGCGGGCTCACCAGGTTGAATCGCGTCAGGAAGCCATCTGCCCCAACGCTCGAGGACACGTCGGCCGCCGTGAAGTCGGCTGCATTGCGCATACCGAAGGTCACGACGCGAGCAGGTGTCAGGCTTCGCCAGAGAGCGGCGAATTCGTCATCGGCGTTGATGATGGCTGTTGCCGCTGGCTCGAGGCCTGCGACCATTTCGCCTTCGGCACGGGCCACGCCTTCGATGCTGCCGAAGCCTTCGAGGTGTTCGGCACCGGCATTCGTAATGAGTCCAACGGTGGGATGCGCGATCTTGACGAGCGCCGCGACGTCACCGGCGCGGTTCGCGCCCATTTCGACGACGGCATAACGATTCGTGGGCGCCAGTCGCAACAAAGTCAAAGGCACGCCAATGTGATTGTTCAGATTGCCGCGGGTGGCCAGACATTCCCCGGCCGCACCCAGAATTGCCGCCGTCATCTCTTTGGCAGTCGTCTTGCCATTGCTGCCGGCAACTCCGATGACTGGGATAGCAAATTGAGCGCGCCACGCACTACCGGCTTTTTCGAGCGCGGCCTGTGTATCAGGTACGACGATCTGCGCAATTGCGGCGGCTTGGGGCGAATCTACCAACGCGCCCGCGGCACCGGCAGTCGATGCCGCGCTGACGAATTCATTACCGTTGTAGCGCGGTCCGCGGAGCGCGACGAACAGATCGCCTTGCGCGAGAGTTCGCGTGTCGCTCGAGACACCCTTGTAGTCCCGGTCGGCACCTTGAAGCGTGCCACCACAAGCCTGGGCGAAGTCACTGAGAGTGCGCTTCACGGCCTCACCTCTTGCAACTCTGTGCTGACGACCGACTGGTCGCGGAATGGCCGCCTGACTGTCCCGTAAATCTGATAGTCCTCATGCCCCTTGCCGGCGATCAGCACAACGTCGCCGGGCCCCGAGCGGCGCAGTGCGGTTTGAATGGCGCGCGTCCTGTCATGTTCGACCATTGGCTGGAGGGCTTTGGCGGGAATTCCTGCAAGGATGTCTGCAACGATCCGCGCAGGGTTCTCGGTGCGAGGGTTGTCGTCTGTAACGATGACGTCGTCAGCAAGTTCCGCAGCAACACCGCCCATCAGCGGCCGTTTCCCCGCGTCGCGATCCCCGCCGCATCCGAACACAACGCGCAATCGTCCCCGGCAGTGGAGCCGCGCAGCGTGGAGAGCCTTCGCAAGGGCGTCCGGCGTGTGCGCATAGTCAACAATCGCCAAAGGTGCCGGCGCCTGCCCGCCGAACAACTCCATCCGCCCGCTGGGCGCACGGCATTTCTCAATAGCAGTGACTGCCTCAGCAAGGGGAATATTCCAGGCCAGCAGTACCGCCAATACGGTGAGCACGTTGTCGACGTTGAACTCGCCGATCAATGGCACGGTGAGTCTTACGTCGCCCCAGCTCGACTCGATTTCGATCGCAAGACCCGCAGCCTCCGGGGTCGCGCGAACCGCCCGCACCTGTTCAGCATTTTTCACAGAACCGGCCGGCGCGGACGCACGTGAGGTGATGACCAGGCGAGATGAGGAAAGTTGCGCAGCGAGCTGCGCGCCAAAGGCGTCATCAATATTGATGACTCGATTGACGAGCGAAGGCCACTGGAACAGGCGCTCCTTCGCGGCACCGTAGGCTTCCATCGTGCCGTGGTAGTCGAGGTGGTCGCGTGTGAGATTGGTGAACGCCGCTGTGTTGAAGCGAACCGCCCCTACCCGATCCTGATCAATTGCGTGCGAAGACACTTCCATGCAGACGCATTCCGCACCGAGATCCCGGAGCGCCGCAATCTGTCGGTGTACGCTGACTGCGTCCGGCGTCGTGTGCTCGCCGGCTTTGATGGACGACGGTAGCCCAAACCCCAGCGTCCCCATGTACGCGGCCGGGCGATCGCAATACTGCAAAGCCTGTGCAAGCAGCCAGGCGCAGGTCGTCTTGCCATTCGTCCCGGTAATTCCTACCACCGTGACCGCCGCCGATGGCGCGCCGAAGAAACGATCGGCAATCGTGCCGACGTGTTGGCTCAGCTTTGGAACAGCGGCGGCGAAGATGTCGGACCCAAGGTCAGGCTTCGCCTGGTCAGCGGTGTCTTCATACAGCACGGCGCTCGCGCCACGCGCGACGGCTTGCTGGGCAAACGTCAGCCCGTGACTGGTACGACCGCGGCAAGCCAAAAACAGCGACCCCGGCGAGGCGGCACGGCTGTCCAGCGTTATGTCGCGCACGACGATGTCGTTAGGCACCGGCACAGTGGCAAGCCCGGCGGTGAGGTCCGCCAGCCTCCGGGGCGTGACGCTGCCGCCAGCGCCACCGCGTCCGCGTTGGTCTCCGGCGCCGGGCGCGCAAACTGTTTTGCGTCCTATGACTGTCATTTCAGCGCCGCCGTACGCACGCCCGACCTCGTGGGCACGGGCACCACATCATCCGGCGCACTGATCGACCGATCTGGCGCAACCGCAAGCAATCGCAACGCCCCACCCACCACAGCCGAGAACACAGGCGCCGAAACCTGGCCGCCCTGGTGCTCCCCAGCACTCGGCTCGTCCAGAACCACCACTGCCGCAAGGCGGGGTTCGGTCGCCGGCGCCACTCCGCCAAACACCGCCATGAACTTGTTACTTGAGTAGCCCCCGGCGGAAGCCTTCCACGCAGTCCCAGTCTTGCCTGACACGCGATAGCCTGGAATGGCGGCGCGCCAGCCGGTGGCACCTTCCGAAACAACCACAGACTCGAGCATTCCAACCAATACACGAGCGACGTGCTCGTCAATTACTCGCTGGCCTGCAGGAGGCGTATCAAGGCGTAAGAACGAAACCGGGCGCGCCAACCCAAACGTCCCGACGGTGGCGTAGGCGTGTGCCAGTTGTAGAGGAGTGACCGAAATACCGTATCCGCGAGCTATCGAGGCGATCCCAATGGGGCGCCATTGCGAATAATTCGACAACAGACCGGCGGATTCCCCAGGGTAGCCGCTCGTCGTCACCTGCCCGAAGCCGAACCCCGAGAGCGTATTCCAAATCAGCTGCGGCGGAAGACTCAGCGCAAGATGCGCCATGCCGACGTTGGAGCTCTTCGCGAGGACGGTAGCGATGTTGATGGGCCCCAATACGTGCTCATCCTCAGCGAGAAGCGTCGACCCGACCTTATAGAAGCCAGGCGAAGTATCGATGATGCTGTGGTCGTCATACTTGCCGGATGCGATAGCGGCAGCAACGACGAACGGCTTCATCGACGAGCCCGGCTCGAAGATGTCAGTCGCGGCGCGATTGCGGTACGTCGCTGGGAGAATCTGCTCGCGGTCGTTCGGGTTGTACGAAGGCTGATTCACCATGGCGAGCACTTCGCCAGTGGTCACATCCATCACGACGATCGAGCCGGCGCGGGCCCGCTGCTCCCGCATCGCAGCCTTCAGTTCTCTATAAGCGAGGTACTGAATACGCAGGTCGATGGACAACACGAGATCGCGACCAGGACGAACCGGCCGAATGCTCTCCACGTCCTGCACGATTCGGCCATAGCGGTCTTGGATCACGCGCTTCGCGCCATCCTCTCCCGCCAACCAGTGATCGAACGCGAGCTCGAGGCCTTCCTGACCCGCGTCATCAACGTTGGTGAAGCCGAGGATATGCCCAGCGACTTCACCGGAGGGGTAGTAGCGACGATATTCGCGAGAGAGATAGACACCGGGGATACCGAGTGCCTTGATCTGCTCGGCCTCGCTCGGCTGCCGGCCACGCGCGAGGTATAGGAACTGACGGTCGAGATTGCTGGTGATCCGTCGTGCGAGCTCCTGGCGATCTTGCCCCAACGCAGCGGTGAGGCGGGGGATCTGGTCGGTGGCGAGAGCCAGTTCCTTTGGGTTGACCCAGATGGAATCAACAGGTGTGCTGACCGCGAGCGGCTCGCCGTAGCGATCGGTGATGGTTCCACGGTGCGCGGCAATAGCGACTACGCGTGAGACGCGCGCATCACCCTCCTTCACCAGAAAGGAGTGATCGACGAGCTGCAGACTCACCGCGCGCCACACTAGCCCGCCCGCCCCGCAGGCAAGCAGGCCCATTAACAGGTATGCGCGCCAACGGAATGAGGCGGGCGTAGCCGTGGCTCGTCCTTTATTAGATTTCAGAGTGCGAGATTTCATGGGGCGATGATCTCGATCTCTTTAGGCGGCGGCATGCCCATATGCAGCTTCGCGCTCGCGACCCGCTCGACAAAGGCGTGAGTGGACCAGGCGCTTTGCTCGAGCTGTAACTGCCCCCACTCGATCTGGAGGTTGTCACGACGCGTATCCAAGCGTTCAAGCTCGACAAACATCTCGCGGGAGCGATGCTTGATGTACACCGCGGCCGCGGCTGACCCGAGCGCGGAAACCCACAGAATGGGTAGCGCAAAGATCATAATTCGGCTGGAGGTCATTTAACCTTCTCGGCAACGCGCAACAACGCGCTGCGCGCTCGTGGATTGGTGTCGACCTCCTTGGCCACGGCACGACTCTTCTTGCCCACCAGCTTGAGCCGCGGCTCTGCGCCAGTCGGCAACACCGGCAGATCAGCCAGCGCGGGATCTATCTGCGTCTGACGCTTCATGAAACGTTTGACGATGCGATCCTCGAGCGAGTGGAAACTAATGACCGCCAGACGTCCGCCGGGCGCCAGGAATTCCAGCGCGGCCGCCAAACCCTTTTCGAGCTGGCCAAGCTCATCGTTGATGAACATGCGCAAAGCCTGAAACGTACGCGTCGCCGGATGTTTGCCCGGTTCGCGTGTGCGCACTGCCTTCGCGACGATCGCAGCGAGCTGGCTCGTGCGGACAAGCGGCTGCTCTCGCCTTGCATCGACGATTACTTGCGCCACGCGCCGTGCGAAGCGTTCTTCACCGAGTGTTGCAATCACTTCGCGAATCTCGTCGACGCTCGCCCTAGCGAGCCAGGCTGAGACCGGCTCGCCACGTGTCGGGTCCATGCGCATGTCGAGCGGACCATCGGCGCGGAAGCTGAAGCCCCGCTGCGGGTCGTCGAGCTGGGGCGATGAAACACCGAGGTCGAAGAGCACGCCGCGACAAGGTTTGCCGTGCGCGTGAACCGGCACGAGCGTGCTGAGATCGGCAAACGACGCGTGGATGAGCGTAAGCCGCACTTCGTCGGCAAAGCGCTGGTGGCCGGCCGCGATGGCCTGCGGGTCCCGGTCGATCGCGAGCACGCGGCCTTCCCTACCCAAGGCCTTGAGGATTTGTGCCGTATGACCGCCGCGCCCAAACGTCGCATCGACATAGTAACCGCCCGCTTCGAGGGCCAAAGCCGCGAGCGCCTCATCGACGAGCACTGGAGTGTGCTCATCCACGATTGAAGCGGTATCGGCACCGCCCCCCGACTTGGAGTCCCGCGTTATTACCTGACGCCCGCCCGTCTGGGCGAACTACCCCTGAAATCGTCACCTCAGCGCTCATTCGCTTCGCCTACAGCTTCAGCGAATCGAGCTCGGAGGGCAGATCGCCCGCCGCTTCCTCACTCTTCAGCCACTGGTCGCGCCGTTCGCACCAGCGGGCCTCGTCCCACAGCTCGAAGCGATTGCCCTGACCGATCAACATTCCGTGCCGCTCGAGCTTCGCGAATTCGCGCAGCTCCGGCGGCAGCAGTACCCTTCCATGCCCATCGAGCTCCAGATCGGTCGCATAGCCCACCATGAGCCGCTGGAGGCGGCGCGCCTGAGGATTCAGGCTGGGCAGGCTCATCAACTTGCGCTCGGTCTGTTCCCACTCGGATAGCGGATAGATGAGGAGGCACTGATCACGATCCACGGTCACCACCAAATGCCCTTGAGCGAGCTCGGCGATCTGCTCCCGATAGCGGGTAGGCATGACCATCCGGCCCTTGTCGTCCAAGGTGACCTTTGTTGCGCCGCGAAACATGATTTACGAAGAGGGACTCGCCCATTCCCTCCCACTATTCCCCACCGGCCGCCACTATGAAATCGCAGGCCGCCCATGTCAATTGAAATAGTGAGAAATTCGTCGCAGTCACAAAGACTTATAGGTGCATAGCAAAGCTTGCGGACAGTGCGGGAGCGCATTCGTCTTACCAATCAGCGGCTTGCTGGGTAAATTTTATACAGTGGTTGAACCGCCAGGCGGCTGAGCCCAACACCGTGGTGCGCCCACTGTGTTGTTATGTCAAACCCTGTATGAATTATGTAAAGCCAGGAGAGCTTTACCGCACCGGAAACCCCATGCGCGCCCCACCGCGCGTCCCCCACCGGCGCCTCTTCGCGCCGCTACTCGTCGGGGGTCGCCCCTTCGCGCCGCAAATCCTCGGGGGTGGCTTTTAGCGACCCCGGGACCCCGCGCTTTTCCTACCGGCGCGTCCTCGCGCCGCAAAGTCCTCGGGGGTCGCGCCTTCGCGCGATCCCCCTTGAACCCCGCGCTTTAGCGCGTGGGAAGTCGGCCTGTAAGCCGGGTTCTGTCGAGGGCAATCATTCCTCTGGGATCCACGTCGCCGTGAACCTCAAGCGGCCTACCCGGAAGCGCACGCGGATCGGTGCCGCACTCTCTCGCCGGCAGTTAAGCCTGCGCTGAGTGCTGCTTCCCTATTTGGCCTTGCTCCAGGTGGGGTTTGCCATGCCGTCCTTGTTACCAAGTCCGCGGTGCGCTCTTACCGCACCGTTTCACCCTTACCGGCCCTCGGCGGCTTTCACCGTCAAGGACTTAGGCGGTCTGTTCTCTGTTGCACTTTCCGTGGGCTCGCGCCCCCCAGGCGTTACCTGGCACCTGATCCGCCGGAGCCCGGACTTTCCTCCACCCCAGCCGCCCATGACGGCTTTCGCCACCAAGTGCAGCCAGAACAGCGATTGCCCGGCCGGCTCCCCGGCGGTGACGATAGTGCCGCGGCGCGCGAAGTCAATGGTCTCATGTGCCGCGCTTGTCATGCGCTGCGCGCAACTTCCCTGCCGGTCGAGACGACCGGCACCATGGAGGCGGCGCTGCGCGCCGGGGGTGCTTCGATTGACACGTCTGTCCGCTTTAGCTCTCCCGCCCCTTCAACAACTCATACGCCTCGCTCCGCGACGCGCCCGTCAATTGCGCCGCAATTGACGCTGCCCGCCCCGGCGGCAACTCCTTCGCCAACAACTCCACAGCGCGTTTCAACAGCTGTAAATCAACAGCACTGGGCGCCTCCTCGGCTCCGCTGACCACCACCGTGATCTCCCCACGCTGGAAATTAGCGTCATTCACCGCTTGTTGCGCCAACTCACTCAACTTCCCGCGATAGATCGTCTCATGCGTCTTAGTCAACTCACGCGCAACAACAGCTCGCCTGTTACCACCAAACTCACCGACGAAATCCGCGAGCGTTTCAGCAATCCGATGCGGCGCCTCGAAAAACACCAGCGTCCGCGATTCAAGCGCCAGCCGCGCCAACACCGCACGCCGCTCACGCGATCGGCTCGGCAGAAATCCCTCGAAACAAAAGCGGCTCGTCGGCAACCCCGCTACCGCAAGCGCAGCAGTAATCGCCGACGGCCCCGGAATGACGCGCACCTCGAATCCCGCACCGGCCGCAGCGCTCACCAGCTCAAACCCCGGGTCAGACAGTAATGGCGTCCCCGCATCGCTCACCAGCGCGATCACCTGGCCCGCACCGAGGCGCTCCAGAAGGTCAGGCACACGCTGCCCTTCGTTGTAGGCGTGAAGCGACACCATGGGCTTCGAGATGCCCAGGGTCTGTAGCATCCCGAGCGTATGGCGGGTGTCCTCGGCAGCAATGAGATCGGCTTCGTCCAGCGCCTGCCGCGCCCGGGTACTCAGATCGCTCAAGTTGCCGATCGGAGTCGCCACGACTTGCAACCGCCCAGGCACTTTGATCACTCGGCTCCACTCCAATGAATATATGTTGCCACTATAATCCCCAGTCCTGCCCGCCCGACCAAAGGCCTGTCAAACAAATGCACCCTGGAGCCTGTCAGAGTAACGATGCGCCTGCTGCGGCCGCCCTGCCGCGATGGATCCTTCGCCTCGTTGTCGTCGCCGCGGCCGCATTCACCCTGACGGGCTGCCCCAGCCTCAGCCCCCGCGCTGAAGCGCCCCCATCGCTGGACAACGCTGATGCCCTCGCGCGACGCGGCGACCAGATAGGCGCTGCACGCATGTACGAGGCGTTGGCCCAGCAGAACAGTGGCGCGGATCGCAACGACTATCTGTTCCGTGCGACACGTGCTTACCTGGCTGGACGCCGTCCGGAAGAAGCTGCCCGCGCTCTCGCGGCGCTCGAACAACCCCTGACAACGGAACAGTCCGTCGATAAACCGCTGTTGGAAGTTGAGCTTGCCCTCGCTCGAGGACAGTCCCAACAGGCCTGGCAACGAATCGGCACGTTGACGGAACCGCGAACGGCACCTGAAGCGCTGCACTACTGGCGATTGAAGCAGCAGGCCGCATTCGCAGTGGGCAGAGCCAACGACGCCGTGGTCGCCCAGATCTCCCTGGAGCGTTGGTTACCAAGCGTCCAGGAGCTACGCCAGAGTCGGATCAACCTCCTCGCCTCATTGCGTGACGCGAGTGAACGCAACATCCGCATTGACCCACGCGCAGCAAGCGATCCCACCATCCGCGGATGGCTGGAGTTAGGACCAATCGCAGCAGCCGCGGCACGCAGCCCGAACGCCTCGATCGCGGATGTTGATGCCTGGCGCTCGCGGTACCCAAATCACCCGGCCAGCGACATCGTGCGAAGCGAACTGCTGAGCCAGCAAGGCCAGCAACCGACAATCGTGGGCGGTGGAGCTAACGCGGGCGCGCACGTTGCTTTGCTGCTGCCGATCACCGGCCGGCAGGCTGCGGCGGCAACCACGGTCCGCGATGGCTTCATGACCGCGTACTACCAAACGCCCGAAGCCCAGCGAAAGCCAATCACCGTCTATGACACGGGCGATACGGGCATTGCGGAAGCAGTTGGGCGCGCCACCCAGGAAGGTGCTGACATCATCGTCGGCCCTCTCACTCGCGACGAGGTTGTCGCGGCGGCGGGCCTGGTCACACGTCGGCCCCCAATCCTTGCACTCAACTTCCTCCCGCCGAGCCAGCCGGCCCCCAACGGCTTCTATCAGTTCGCCCTTTCCCCCGAGGACGAGGCACGCCTGGCCGCGCGCCGTATCCTCGCTGACGGGCATCGGAACGGAATTGCCATCGTACCTTCAGGTGATTGGGGCACGCGCGTTCTCGCAGCGTTCAAACAGGAGCTCGAGGCGGGTGGCGGCGGCCTGTTCGCTTCGACAGCGTTGGATAGCTCGATGACCGACTATTCGGACTCCATCACCACGGTACTGCGCATCAGCGAGAGCAGCGCACGTCACCGCCGGCTCGAGTCCATCCTGGGCACCAAGCTGCAATTCGAGCCACGCCGGCGCGGCGATCTCGAGTTCATTTTCGCCCCCGCACAGGCAAACGTCGAACGCCTGCTGCGGCCGCAGCTGCGCTTCCACTTCGCAGGCAACGTACCGACATACGCAACTTCAGACGCCTTCGAACCCGATCCGCACAACAACCAGGACCTGGAAGGCCTGATGTTTCCGGACATGCCCTGGATGTTAGGCGGTGAGCTTGCGGACGCCGTGCGCAGCGCCCTGCAAAGCGCCTATCCTAACGGTGGCGGTCCCCGCCGCAACCGTCTGTTCGCCTTCGGCTTTGATGCCTATCGCGTGGCCGCCGCCGTGCAAGGCGGCGCAACCAACATTCAGGTGGAAGGGCTGACCGGCCGATTGACACTGGATCCCGACCATCGCATACATCGCGAGCTGGGATGGGCACAGATCCATAACGGCGAGATCAGGATGCTCCCGCCCCCGGGAGCTAGCGCGGCAGCACACTAATGAGAAAGCTGACATGGATCGTCAGCAAACCGGTCAAGCGGCAGAGGACGCCGCCGTTGCCTTCCTGGAATCGCACGGACTTACGGTGCTGCTCAGGAACTTTCGGCGCCGCCTGGGAGAGCTGGATATCGTCGCACGTGACGGCGACACTCTCGTCATCGCCGAGGTACGGACTCGATCGAGCGAGGAATTCGGCGGCGCCGCGGCCAGCGTCAATGCCCGCAAGCAAGCCAAGTTGTTGCGCGCAGCCGCACAGCTGCTACAGCAGCACAAGGACCTGGCCCGCCTGCGCGTCCGTTTCGACGTGATCGTCATCCACGGCCCGCTATCACGGAGCCCAAGAGCGGAGTGGATCCAACACGCGTTCACCGCGTAAGGATCCACTTACCACATGAGGACCCATTCCACCTCGCAGCCGGCGCGCGCAAGCGCCACTGCCCGTGCGGTGGATTGGCCTACTTCACTACTTTGAGTTGCGGCCGCGGCCGATTGCCGCCGCCATTGTTGCTGCCGCCTTCCTCCGCGGAGGTCGGCCGGTTCGGCGGTTCGGGTCCCATATCCGACTCCGAGAACACCATGCCCTCACCGGTTTCCCTGGCGTAGATCCCCATGACTGCGGCGACAGGAAAACGCACGTGGTGCACGACGCCCGCGAAGCGCGCGTCGAATTCAATTTCCTCGTTACCCAACTTCAACCGCTGCGTCGCACTCGGACTGAGGTTGAGTACGATCTTGCCTTCCTTGACATAAGCCTTGGGTACTTCGGCGCCGGCGCGCTCCGCGTCGACAATCACGTGCGGCGTATGTCCGCTGTCAGACATCCACTGATGCATCGCTCGCAGCAGGTACGGGCGCTTTGGAGGAGGCGGCGGGGGGGCTGGAGACATGACGCTACATCAAATGAGGCGCATTTCCTGTTCGGTGTCCGACAGGCTTTCGCGGAACGCCGGGCGCGAAAAGATCAGGCTGGCGTATTTTATGATCGGCTGCGCCTGCGGGGGCAGATCGATTTCGTAATACGGCAAGCGCCAAAGTACTGGCGCAATCGTCGCATCCACCAGGGAGAACTCATCGGACAGGAAATAGGGCTTGACCTTGAACAGCTCGGTGCTCTGCAAAACCGTGTCGCGCAGGATCTTCTTCAGTTTGAGCGTGTTCTTCTTGTCCGGGTCCTGCTCGATCTGCTGCACCAGTGCATACCAGTCACGCTCGATCCGGTACAGCGCCAGGCGAAACTGCGCTCGGGTGACCGGATCCACGGGCATCAGAGGCGGATGCGGGAACCGCTCGTCCAGGTACTCGATGATCACGCGCGAGTCGTAGAGCACCAAGTCCCGATCCACAAGGGTGGGAACACTGTGGTACGGGTTCAGATCGAGCAGATCCTCGGGCAGCTTGCCGGGCTCGACGCTCACGATATCGATGCTGATGCCCTTTTCGGCCAGCACGATCCGCGTCCTATGACTCCAAGGGTCATTAGGAGCGGAAAACAGCGTCATGATGGATCGTCTGCTCGACAAGTTTCCCGCTCCAGCGGCCGATCAGTGTTCCGTTGGCCCGATCGCCCGCGCCACGTCGAAGCCGATCAGTGCACGTCCTTCCAGTATTCTTTCTTCAGTAACCAGGCCAGCCAAGTGAACACCAGCAAAAACAGCACTACCCAGATACCCAGGGCATGACGCTGCATCTGCGCCGGCTCACCTACGTAGCTCAGGAAAGCCACGGTATCACGCACAAAGCCATCGTACTCTTCGGCGTTCATGCGGCCCGGTGCAACCTGCTCAAAATGATCGAAAACTTGCTCGGTGGTGGTTTTCCCGTCTTCCCCGTGCTTCTCGACGGACTTATAAACCGGCCGCTTCAGGCCCTCGAGCTCCGACAGCACGTGCGGCATCGCGATGCCCGGCAGCTGCAGGTTGTTCGCGCCCGTGGGCCGGGTGGGATCCACGTAATAAGTCTTGAAGACCCGGTAGATGTAATCGGCCCCGCGCGCACGCGCCATCAACGACAGGTCCGGCGGAGTCTTCCCGAACCACGCTTCCGCATCCCCCGCCGGCATGCCGGTGAGGATGTAGTTCGCAGGCTTCTCGCCGGGCGGGATCAGGTACTTGGCCAGAAGATCCTCGGGAATCCCCAGATCCTGCCCCAAGCGCGAGTACCGCATGTACTTGAGCGAGTGACATCCCAGGCAGTAGTTGGCGAAGTTCCGGGCGCCGCGCTGCAATGCGCCCTTGTTAGCAACATCGATTTCCGCGTGCCACGCCTTCCAGTTCGTCTGAGCCGCACCCTCGGCGCCCTCGCCTGCCTCCGCGGCCATTAACCGACTACCGGCACCAGCGGACGCCAGCAGCAACGCGCTGCACATGAACGCTTGAAGCGCGCGCACCTTAATGCGCATGGTAGGTCACCCTCTGAGGCTCAGGTTTTGGCTGGCCAATACGCGAATAGATCGGCATCAACAGGAAGAAAGCGAAGTACAGCACCGTGAAGATCCGGGCGAGCATCACGTAAGAGCCTTCCGCGGGCTGCAGCCCCAGATAGCCGAGCGAGACAAACGAGACCGCGAAGATGGCCAGCGCCAGCTTCGACATGAACGGCTTATAGCGAATGGACTTCACCGGCGACTTGTCGAGCCAGGGCATCAGGAAGAACACAAACACCGCCAGACCCATGAGCAGAGCACCCATGCGCTGGTTGGGCACGGCGCGCAAAATTGCGTAATACGGCGTGAAATACCACACCGGCGCAATGTGCTCGGGAGTGGACATGGGATTGGCCGGCTCGAAATTCGGACCCTCCAGGAACAGGCCCCCGAAAGTCGGGACGAAGAACACGACAATGGTGAACAGGACGAAGAACACGCCAACGCCGACGACATCCTTCACCGTGTAGTACGGATGGAAAGGGATTCCGTCGACAGGCAACCCGTCGCGATTGAGGTTCTTCTTGATCTCGATGCCGTCCGGGTTGTTCGAGCCCGTCTGCCGCAGAGCGACGAGATGCAACACCACGAGCAGCAACAGGGCCAGGGGCACTGCAACTACGTGGAGCGAGAAGAAGCGGTTCAGCGTGGCATCCGCAATGCCGTAGTCACCGCGAATCCACTCGACCAGCGGCGGGCCGATGGCCGGGATGGTGCTAAACAGGTTCACGATGACCTGCGCGCCCCAGAACGACATGTTGCCCCAGGGCAGGACGTAACCCATGAAGGCTTCAGCCATCAGCGCGAGATACACGAGCATGCCCAGAATCCACAGCAGCTCGCGCGGCGCCCGATACGACCCATACAGGAAGGCTCTGAACATATGCAGGTACACGACGATGAAAAACGCCGATGCACCCGTTGAATGCAGGTAGCGGATCAGCCAACCGAAATTGACCTCCCGCATGATGAACTCGACCGAGTCGAAGGACGTCGCTTCGCCGGGCTTGTAGAACATCGTCAGGAAAATGCCGGTGAGCAGCTGCAGTACCAGCACCACCATCGCCAGGGAGCCGAAGAAGTACCAGATATTGAAGTTCTTCGGCGCGTAGTAGCCCGTGAGCTGGCTACGAATGAATTCGTCAACCGGCAGCCGTTTGTTGAGCCAGCCCAGGAAACCCTTTCTCTCGGGCGTGTAGCCGCCTTGAGGCCCGTGCACTGCAGCCATTACGCGGCTCCTTTCTGGGTCTCATCGACGCCCACGACCAGCTTGAGCGGCGACGGAAATTCGTACGGCGGAACTTTCAGGTTCACTGAGGCTGGCGATCCATTGAACACCCGGCCGGCCAGGTCGAACCGCGATCCATGGCAAGGGCAGAAGAAACCACCGGGCCAATAGGCGCCCATCTCGGGGGAAGCGGCCTCGAAGCGCTGCTTCGGCAGGCATCCCAGGTGCGTGCAGGTGCCGATCAGAACGAGTACGTCCGGCAGGCGCGCGCGGAACAGGTTTTTGGCGTAAGGCGGCTGATCGGAGCTCTCGGAATCCTTGTCCTTCAGCAGCTCATCGTGCCCCTTCAAATGCTCGACCATTTCCGGGGTACGCCGAACGACGTAGATCGGCTGGCGGCGCCAGGTCACGATGGCCATCTGCCCCGGCTCGATCTTTGACACATCGAGCTCAGCCGGCGCGCCGAGCGCCTTGGCGCGCTCGGAAGGCGACCATGAAGCAATGAACGGCACCGCGGCGAAGGCGGCACCGATCGCTCCTGTGGCAACCGTAGCCGTCGTTAGAAACTTACGTCGACTCAAATCGACTGCGTCGACACCGACGACAACGTTTTCCGCCATCAACCGTTCTCCCGCTTGCTGCCCAACCATCCGCGTCGCTTGCCGCGCGCCGCTAGCCGCGCGCAATCATAGTGCACGCACGCGTGCAGTTTCCGGCTTGCGGGGGGCGGCGCATTATACACAAACGAATACGACCTTCTGGGCGAGCGGCGCCGAGGAGCCTGTCTGCAGGCTCCTCTACGCTATTAAAGATCAACGAGAGAGGACGAATGAATGAGGGGACTCATTTTCCTGGCAGGATCGGTGGTAGGGGGCCTCGCCCTTGCCTTCGTCCTGGTGATGGTACGGCCGGACCTCATTCGTCCCGGTACCCAGCCTGTGCACCTGCCCACAACCCTTGTGGCAGGACCGCAGCCAACCCAGCCGGCTCCTGTCCGAGTGACCTACTCTGGCGCGGTCCAACGAGCAGCACCTTCGGTCGTGAATATCTACACGGCCCGGCTGGTAACCGAACGCGTAGCGCCCTCATCTCTCGGTGAATTGTTCGGCGGCTTCCTGCCGCGATACCGCCAGCGGATCGAGCGTAGCCTCGGGTCGGGCGTCATCGTGGACGATGCCGGGCACATTGTGACCAATCATCATGTGATCGCCAACGCCGACTCGATTCGGGTCCAGCTCTATGACGGCCGCGTCGCCGACGCTCATATTGTCGGACGCGACCCGGACACCGACCTTGCCGTGCTGAAAATCGACTTGACGCCGCTGCCGATCGCAGTGCTCGGCCGTTCCGACCAACTCAAGGTTGGCGACGTCGTGCTGGCGATCGGCAACCCGGTCGGCCTGCAGCAGACGGTCACCCACGGCATCGTGAGCGCGACCAGCCGCCAACAGTTGGGCATAGCAGCGCTCGAGGACTTCATCCAGACCGATGCGCCAATCAATTTCGGCAACTCTGGCGGGGCGCTGGTGGATTCGAGCGGCGCGCTGGTCGGCATCAACACGGCCATCGTCGCGAAGAACCTCGGAGTCGAGGGAATCGGGTTTGCGATCCCGGTCAACATGGTGCGCGGCGTGCTGGGCGACATCATTGCGAACGGGCGCGTCATTCGCGGCTGGATCGGCATCGTGCCCGAGGACATCTCCAACGAGCAGGCCGCCCAGTACGGTCTCGCCCAAGGCGGCGTATTGATCGCGAACCTCTATGTGAGCAGCCCCGCTCAACAGGCCGGGCTGCAACCCGGCGACCTCATTCTGGCCATTGACAGCGCCCCCGTGCGTGGGGCGCAGGATGCGCTCGGCCGCATCGCGCTTCACAAACCGGGCTCGAGAATTGCGATCCACGGCCTGCGCGGCAAGCGCGAATTCGACGTCCATGCCCAAGTCAGCGAACGTCCCCGCAACAATTGAGCATCCATCACCATGACCATCATTTCCATGCGCCGGTTCGCATCCAACGCCGAGTTTGATGCCGCGCTCGTCGAGCGTCTCGAACGTGCAATCAGCGGCCCCGCCGCGGCCTCGACCGCCGTAATGCTCTCGGGTGGGCGCACGCCGCTGCCGGCCTACCGTGAAGTCGCGGTCAGAAAGCCGAAGCCCGCCAAGGGCCTGCGTTTGTTCTTCTCGGACGATCGATATGTCCCCGTCACATCGGAATCGAGCAACTACTTCCAATCGCGCCAGTTGGTGGACGCGCTCGGGTTGCCGGATTCTCAGGTGCTGCACGTCAGGACGGAGCTGCCTCTGGAGGAGGCAGCCGACGATTACGGCCGGCAACTCACCAGGATGTTGGACCTGGGCGTGACGATCACATTGGGACTGCTCGGCCTCGGCGCGGACGGCCACACAGCGTCACTGTTCAACCCAACGCACCTCGAGCAGGCCCGCGGCAAACGTGCGATCGCCGTTCAGCGGCCCGATGGCCTGCAGGGAGTCAGCGTGACACCCGAGCTTCTAGCGAAGGTCGCCGAGCCTCTGTTCCTCGTCACAGGCGCGGACAAACATGCCATCGTCGAGGAGTTCCTGAAGAGCGACTCGCGTCTGATAGCCCGCCAGGCCATCGCGGGTTGCCCGAAGGCCGAGATCTGGGTCGCCGCCTGACCCGCCACGCCCCGCCCCAACAAAGTCGCACCTCATTGCCGCCGACCCCACCGCTCACCGGCTCGCCTAGCGGGCAAAAGTCGCGCCTTTTGCCCGCCGTCAA
>JBJMWM010000032.1:0-44154 GCA_045810105.1 Steroidobacteraceae bacterium
GACTTCGCGGTGGCTGCGAGCCTGCCGATCTCGGGGCTGAGCGCGTGGCAGGGACTGTTCCAGCACGGCCGCCTGCAGGTGGGGCAGAGCGTGCTCGTGCATGGCGCGGCCGGCGCAGTCGGGACGATGGTGACGCAACTGGCATGTGAGTTCGGTGCGTACGTCATCGGCACCGGGCGCGCCGCTGATCGTCAGACGGTGCTCGACTTCGGCGCGCAGGAGTTCGTCGACCTAGCGAACGACACCCTGGAAGACGTCGGTGAAATCGATCTGGTGATTGATGTCATCGGCGGTGACATCGGGAAGCGGTCCGCAGGCCTGATTCGAGCCGGAGGAACACTGGTGTCCATCGTCGGGCCGCCTGAGGCGCGGCTCGCCAACGGCCTGGTGGTCGACTTCGTTGTCGAGTGCGATCGTGCCCAACTGAGTGAGATAGTGCAGCGGGTCCGGGATGGACGACTGCGGACGAACATCGGCAATGTCTCGACCCTTGACGATGCCGTCGCCGCCTTAAACCCGACCGAGCGACGCAAGGGGAAGACGATCATCCGCGTTCGTCCGCTTCAGCACCTGCTACCAATGGATGAGTAGCAGCCCTCGGCTAAGTGATTATCACTGCGGTGTAGGAATCTCGTACCAAATCCATATTGATACCCGGTGGGAAGTCGGCGTTGACCTCTGTCAATTGCACTCTGGCGGGCGCCGGCATCGGCCTGCAGGACGCAGCCTATACGCGGGTGTAATTGCAGCGCTGACTCGCGTCGCGGAAACTGGCTCAAGCCCCGGCGGGAATTGTCGAGGCGTGTAATAGGAGCCTTGTTTGTTTGTCCGCAGAGCAAGCCCAAGAGATCGGCGAAACCGGCAACATGGTCGTGAGTAGATCTCGAGACCCGCCTGACTCGGGTGGCGGTGGCATCGGACCAGCGCTGTTGAGCACTGAAGGCCTCCAGCGCCAGGCGGCTTTGCGTCACCTGGATCAATACCGATAGTTGGAGGTATGCGCATGGGTGGTTTAGGAATGCGCGAGCTGGTCATCATCCTGCTCGTGGTACTTGTCGTGTTCGGTGCGAAGAAGCTGCGCACGGTCGGCTCGGATCTTGGGCAGGCGGTGCGCGGCTTCAAGAAAGGCATGAACGAGGGTGAGGAAGAACAGAGCTCCCTGAAGCAGATCCGCGCCGAAGGCGCGGACGCCGAGTTCGCGGAAACCGCGAAGAAGCGCGACACGAAGGCAGAACGGAGCGCGTGATTTGTTTGAAGGCCGGTTCTCCGAGATTCTGATCATCTTCATCCTGGCACTCATCGTGCTGGGACCGGAGAAGCTTCCCCGTGTCCTGTCCGAGGCAAGGCCGCTGGGTCGGCCGGGCTCGGGCCATAGCGCGTCAGTTTCGCGAGCAGCTCGAAGGGCAAATACAGGGCGAAGAAGCGCGCAGGGGCGCAGCCGCTATAGCTTCGTCCAATTCATCGCCGGCGAGCGCCCGCCGGCATCGGGCGAGCCCGGGCCTGTACCGCAACGAGCGGCGCTTCGCGGTGCCGCTACTGGTCTCCTCGATCCTGTTGTTCTACATCGGCATCGCGTTCGCTTACTACTTTGTATTTCCGGTGATGTTCGAGTTCTTCGCCCGTGTACCTGCTCTACGAAGGCGGTCCACTACCGCAAGGGCCGACGGCCGATAGCGTGTCGCACTGGGGAATAGTGCCGTGAGTTGTCCGACCGACAAGCAGGAGTGTTTCCGCTGAGATTGCGCGCCAGCACCGAACCCGTCCGACCGAGGAACTCGAACATTTGACACGACAGTTCGGAGGAGACAATGAGCACCTTTGAGGTTGGGCACAGATCAGATTCTCACAGAGCAGCAGTTGCTACCCGGTTCTGGATGGCGGCGCCTCTAGTGGCAGCCATGCTCTACCCCTTCACTCTCGAGGGTTTCAATCTTAGCGTCACGCGCATCGCGCAACGCAGTGGCGGCACGGTCACCCTGCCGTGGTTCGGTGCGGTGGTGTGCCTCGCCCTAGCCTTCGCAGTACCGCTGCTAGCTACGCTGGCCGCGATGTCTCTTGCCGAGATCGACCGGATGACTGTGGCGCAGCTACGCGCGAAGCGCGCGGCGCTTGTCGCCGTCACAGCGCCGACGCTGTTCGTCTTTATGGGCGTCGTTCTCACCATGCTACACAATCCGGTCCCCGACACGTGGCTCTGGGTCGTGGGTTGGGGGATCGGACTCGTGTTACTGCTGCGCTCCGCCAACAATGTGCCAGCAAAGCCGGCGGTGCGTCCCGTTCCAGCGCCGCTGCGCGTCGCTCACGGCGTGTCGGCGCTCGGCATCGTCCTGATCTTCCTTGCACTTCACCTCACCAATCACCTGATGTTCCCGACCGGTCCAGCGACGTACGAGTCCGTGCAGAAGGTATTCCGCCACGTATACCGTAGCAACATTCTGCAGCCGTTGCTGGTGGCGCTCATCCTCTTCCAGGTTGGCACTGGGCTCTTCTTCGTGTGGCGTCTGACAGGCGCGCCCAGCGACCGTTTCCGCACCTTCCAGATCGTCTCAGGCGTCTATCTCGCCCTTTACGTGCTGGGTCATATGGATTCGGTCTTCATTTTCGCTCGGACGTATCTCGGCATCGACACGGGGTGGAACTTCGCAACGGGTGACCCGGCCGGCATGATCAAGGACCCGTGGAACATCCGTCTCCTGCCACATTACTGGCTCGCCGTGTTTTTCGTGCTCTCGCATCTCGCGTCGGGCGCGCGCGTGATCATGATGGCGCATGGTGTCAGCAAGGCGCTCTTCGACCGACTCCTGGTCGGCGGCGCGGTCGCCGCCGGGTTCGTTGCGACCTGGATCATGCTAGGCATGTCTGGGATGCGCATCCAGTTCGTCTGAAAGGAGCCGGTGCTGAACTTTTGCGTGACGGTCCCTACGGCGATGGCGGGTGCAACGGCGCTTGACCTTTCCTCACGTTTGTTAGTGTGACACTGGAGGAGTCGACGTACCGTTCGACCTCGGCCCGGGGGCGTTCATGGAGTGTTTAATCAAAGGGCACCTCACCGATCGACGAACCAAGGCAGGGTTGTCTGGCGCTGTATTTCAGGGGTGGCGTTTGGCAGCACGTCGGAATTGTCTCCGCGAAAGGACGGTAGTTTCGCAATGGGGTGAGTTCCCGATGTACGAACATGACGTGTGCGAGTTACACTCCAGCATCTCGTGGGTCCGTCGTGCGTCCACTAGTGCATCACCTGCCCGATGCGCACGAACAGCCGCTGGGGAGGAGATCGGCGACGACCTCGATCTCGTATTGTTACGCGAGCTGTGCATCGGGCACGGAGACTGCTGGGCGCGGCACCTCCTCGAAGATGATGAGCTCTTGACCTCCGAACGCGTGTATGCGATTGGTCTCATTGCCACAGCCATGAGTGCGTCCTCTGTCAGATATCGCTCGACTCAGAAGCCCTCACTGAATTGTCGAGAGCGGTCCAGGCGGTCAGTGTGCCGGTTGAGTCAACTGTGCCTGGTCGTCTGCGACGAAGACCGCAAGGAGGCTCGCAGGCTCCGTCTCACTCGCATTTGCACTAATCAAGTGAGTGCTGCCGGGCGGCTCAAAGAAGATTTCACCTGCGCGATAGACCCGCACTGGCCCAGTCGCGGAATTTTCCGAGCGAATTCGTCCGGAGAGTACGTAAGCGAATACACTTCCCGCATGACGGTGGGCTGGTGAGCTGCCTCGGGGTCCGTACTCGACCACAATAGCGGTGAGCGTCTTACCGCGCGCGTTTGGCAGCTGGGCCGAATAAACCGTGTGCTCATGACCTGCGCCGATGGCGTCGGCTGCGCGAACTAGTCCCGCATCTCCACCTATCAAGGCTGCGATCCAGGCCACTCCCAAAAGACTCCACAGAACAGGGATCGAACGCATCGGTATTCTCCTCATGTTAGATGGCCTTCGTAGTCGATCTCCGCCCGCACCTTTCCGCGGAATACCCAGTACGACCAGGCGGTGTACATAAAAATGATTGGCAGCAGAAACATCGTACCGACGAGGAGGAATACCTGCGTGCTGGTGGATGAAGCGGCCTCCCACAGCGAGTAGCGGTGCGGGACGATCATTGGCCAAAGACTGATCGCGATCCCGGCGTAGGACAGCGCGAATATGCCGACCGCCGTCACGAAGGGCGCGACCTCGGATGAGCGTTTGCCGGCCCACGGTGAGCGCCGGCAACAGAATGTGCCACGCAATCACCCACACGAATTGCAAGCGTGAGAGAAGAAGCGCACTTGCTGTCACATCCACGGTCCCGAGATCAAGCGCCAGCCGGCCCGTGCGATCGCGCCGCCACAACCGAGGCGCGGTCGTTCTCCCAGTGAACTGCTCGCCAAGCCAACACAGTTGGCTGTGTTCTCATGCCCGGTCATGACGTTTCAAAGGATGTTGCAAGAGAATCGCGATCCCTGCGTCGCATCGGCCGCAGCTACGGTAGGGAGTCGAGCTGTTGACTGAGTCACTTGCCACTGTCAGCGCCTCGCCAAGGGGTTATCACGCGTACAGACTATGCGTACCAACGAGGAGAGACCTTGAGGCAAATCAAACTTGGCTCTCTGTGCCCTCAGTATCCAGATCGAGCGATCGGGCGATCTCCAGGAGGCTCCGCTTGGAGATGTTGGGTTCTCGGTCATAGAGGGCATCGTGCATTTCCCAGAATCGCCCTTGGCGGTCAGCAGCCTCGGCCGCTATGGATGCGAGTTCGGAACCGGGATGGGCACGCTCATTGGGGTAGTGGCGGAAGATGTAGACCATGCGTTCGCCAACCGTCCGACTCACGCGAAGCAGCACCTGACGTAGCCGACGACAATAGGGACAAAGAAAGTCGCCATAAATAAGAACGCTCAAGCTCTTGCTTCGCGCGTTACCGCCGCGGACGTGATCTCTTTCACGGTCAATCGGACGAAGCAGACGGCGCTGATCTGAGTCGACGCTCACCGGAACCTCCGCGGGCTTGCGATCGCGTTAGATGGGCTCGTTACCGCGTGCGCCAGGGTGGCCAACACATGTGGCGCACCGTGTGCCACGAAGTACCTTACCCGCTGACGCATGCCTGCTTTTTCGCCGAATGCGTATGGGAGCCCTCGGCCCGCAGCAGCGCAGGCTTAGCGAGCAGTTCTCGCCGATCAAGGACAGCTCGTGTCTCGCTTTCTCTCCCAAGAAGGCGCCCTCGATGCAACGCTCCAACATCGAACTGCAACATCTACGTTACCGGAGGCAGCTTGCCGGCTGCTTGAATGAGGATGCCGGAATCGAGCACGCCGCTTCTAACCAGCCTGAGTGCGCGTTGCTAATGTTGCATTCATCTTGAGGGCTGGAAGGGTCATTTCGACCTCTTTGTGGTGTCTGCGCGATGCCGATAGTGAACTTGTCTCAGGCAATCGAAGTGCCTTCTAAGCTAATGAGAGGGGCGTGATGCGGCCGACACAACCAACGCAGCGCGATCGTGACTCGGCGCCAAACCGGCGCGTACCTTGGGACGCCCGAGGCCGCTCTTTCCAAGGCGGCGACGATCAGCCCTCCACCATGCCTACCAGGCGAACTTGGCTCACTTTCCTGGTCATCCTGGGCGTCAACTATCTGGTGATGCGGTTGCTCTTTCCGGGCCCCGATGACCCCATCACGATCCCCTATACGAATTTCAAAGAGCAGGTGGGAAGCGGTAACGTCCAGGTCATCTACAGCAAAGGGGCCAGCATCGAGGGCCGATTGGAGAAGCCTGTGACCTGGCCGGCTGGGGGCAGCAAGGATGCGCTGGTGCAACGCGAGAACAACAAGGGCTTCGCGCGACTTCTGGGCCAACCCGAGCCACGCACCGCAAAGACCTTCACGACCACGCTCCCCGCGTTTGTGGATCCGGGCCTCGAATCGTATTTGATTCAGCACAAAGTGGAGATCAGCGCAATCCCGATCCAGAGTGGCAGCGCATGGGCGACTCTCATCTTCGGATTTGGTCCGGCCATTCTTATCATCGGTTTCTATGTCTGGATGTATCGGCGAGCAGCACAAGGCGGGGGACTGGGCGGAGCGCTCATGGGGATAGGCAAGAGCAAAGCCCGGCGGTACGACCAGGAGGCGAACACGAAGGTCACATTCAACGATGTCGCTGGGATCGATGAGGCCAAGAACGAATTGGTCGAAGTCGTGGACTTTTTGAAAGACCCTGCAAAATACACGCGACTCGGCGGTACCGCTCCGAAAGGAGTGTTGCTCGTGGGCGCGCCGGGAACTGGCAAGACACTCCTGGCGAGGGCAGTCGCTGGTGAAGCGGGCGTGCCGTTCTACTCGATGAGCGCGGCGGAGTTCGTCGAGATCATCGTTGGAGTCGGCGCCGCTCGCGTCCGCGATCTGTTCACCGAGGCGCGGAAGAATGCGCCGGCAATCATTTTTATCGACGAGGTCGATTCGATCGGCCGTGCTCGCGGCCCTGTGGCGATCGGTGGCTCGAGCGAGCAGGAGCAGACTCTGAATCAAATTCTGACCGAGATGGATGGGTTTTCAGGCCGCGAGGGCGTCATCGTGCTCGCCGCTACCAACCAGCCTGACGTGCTCGACAAAGCGCTGCTGCGTCCAGGGCGATTCGACCGGCGTGTCATCGTGAACCTGCCGGACACCTCGGGCCGGGAAGCGATCCTCAAGGTCCACACGCGCCATGTGCCGCTAGCCGGAGATGTTCAGCTGGGGGAACTGGCCGCCTCCACACCGGGCTTTTCGGGTGCAGACCTGAGAAACCTGGCAAACGAGGCGGCGCTGCTGGCCGCCCGCCACGATCAGAGGGATGTGCACCAGAAGGACTTTCTGGACTCACTGGAGAAGATCATACTCGGCCCGGAGCGGCCACTGCTGTTGACCGCCGGGGATCGCGAGCACATTGCGTTTCACGAAGGCGGGCATGCAATTCTCGGCTTGGTGGTGCCGGGTGCAGATCCGGTGCATCGAGTCACGATCGTACCGCGTGGTCAGGCACTGGGACTGACCTATCAGCGGCCGCAGACGGAGCGCTACAACTATCCCGAAGCTTACTTGCGTGCGCGGATCGTCGGAATGCTCGGTGGACGCGCGGCTGAGGAGATCGTCTATCAGGCCAGGACGACAGGCGCGGAGAATGACATCGAGCAGGCAACGAACCTCGCTCGAAATATGGTGATGCGGTGGGGCATGAGCGATGCTCTCGGTATGGTGCAACTCGCAGCACGCCAGAATCCATATTTGGGAAATGCCTACGCCGGCGAGCAGCCCTTCAGCGAAGCCACTGCGCGCATGATCGACTCGGAGGTGTTGCGAATCATCAATGAGAGTCACGAGATGGCCAAGAGTTTGCTGAGAAAGCATCGCCGGCAGCTTGATGCGCTCGCAAATGCCCTGCTCGCGCGGGAGACCCTCAATGAACAGGAAATTCTTGCCGTGACCGGCCTACCTCCGGCTCCTGCGCTGGAAAGCAGCCGTGTCGCGGCTGCCAGCGCTGAGGGCGGCACTTCAGTGGAAGCACTTCCCACACTGCGCCGGTGAAATTAACGGTCGGGCGTTGGCCATACGAGGCGTCAGTCAGCTCCTAGCCAGGCTTTCCGTCTCAACGTTCCGCTCGCCCGTTGCGAGACCAAGAGGGCGACCCGGGACCAGCTTGGCTGCGGGCCGGGTCACGACCAGCGCGGTGAGCAGTGCGCGGCATAAGTTTCGCGGTACACGCCGCAACTGTTCCACCTGCGCGCTCCGAAGATCCTCACGCAGAACCCAGGCACAGAAGTGCTCACAGTTGTTCGTCAATATCCGGTATCGACGTTCCCCCAGGCGTGAGCGGGCTCGCGTTACTACCTCGGCGCAGGTGAACAATCTCTGGTCGTGACGAATGCACACCGGGCGCCCGTTTGCGAAGTCCGCGAGGGGAACTTCCTCCACTGGTCCTCGCCACCGCCGGTTCGTCAGGCCCGCGTAGTGTATGACGCAACCACTGCCAACGTAGATCCCGTGATGCTCGTAGAATGCCCGGGGACTGACGAGATGTGCCGCAAACGGTGGCTCCTCACCAGGGTGTAGCACTGAGTCTGGTTTGCACGCCATGTGTTCGCCGTGGAGCTTGTAGTGTATGCAGCTGGTCATGACTGTGGATGTCAGTTGTGCTCGCGGTGCTATCAAACAACAACTGCGCCTCACATTCCATTGAACCAGGGTGTCGCTTTCCGATGCATTAGCTCGCGTCAATACCTAGGGATAATGGATCTCGGCTGAGCAATTTGGTCTGATTGCGCTGTGGGCAAGCCATTCGAGCCGGGCACCGATCACATCGTGCGAGAGGCGCCGAGCGGTGGGGGCTACATCGTTGCAATGGGCGAGATCGTCTATCGCGCGCTCGACGCAGTCATCCGCCTGAACGAGCAGGGCGTCGCTGTCGGTTTGATCAACAAGTCGACCGTCAACGTCGTGGACGCAGCGATGATGAAGACGCTATCCCGCGCGCCGTTCGTGCTCGTCGCGGAAGGCTGGAACGTGAATACGGGCCTGGGAAGCCGATTCGGCAGCTACCTGCTGAAAGCCGGGTTCAAGGGGCAATACCATCACATCGGCACGCACCTGGAAGGCAGTGGCGGGCTGTGGCAGCAGGTCGGTTATCAGGGTTGGACCCTGACGGGATCATAAAAGAGGTGAAATGCCTCGTGTCGTCTGAGCAAACAGATCGATGGCGACCTCGGCATTAGTGTGATGACGGTCAAGATCCACGCGATCCGCAGGTAAAGTAACTGACCCAACTAACCCATTCAGAGAGATTGCTTTTCATGAAGGTCAAAGCACCAATACCAGATGCAGTGTTCATCGAACAGCAGCGCCGCTACCTCCTTGAGCTGCGCGCAGTCCTTACGGCCGCCGCTCGGAACGAGGAAGACGAGGAGGCCGATATCAAGCGCGAGAGCGCCGATCATCCCCGGGAATACGAGGATGATGCGCAGAAGCTTGCCAACCTCGAGTTGGCCGGCAATCTCATCGTCCGGGATATCGGCCGCCTTGATCGTGTGGAGCGTGCCTTGAGGAAGCTGGAACAGGGGACTTACGGACTGTCGGACCTGAGTGGCAAAGCGATTGCGCGCGAGCGGCTCGAAGCGGTTCCCGAGGCCATTTGCACGCTCGATGAGGAGGGGGAACTCGAGCGCGGCAGCTCAGTCAGACGCGGGTCCGTGCGATGAGCCCGAGTCGGTCCGTGTGAGCAGACTGACGCGATCCCTTCAGGCTCGATGTCGAAGGATTCGCATTCTGCATCGTCCTGCGATTCGCGCAGGGCGGTGGCGTACTTTGTGAATTCGCCCGATAAAGGTTTGACCCGGATCGGCCCGCCGGACCATGAGACGCCATCGTGTGCCGCACATAGCGGAGTTGTTGTCCGCGCGGGGCTGTCGTAATGCCATTGGACGAAGGAGATCGAATGAGAATCACGATCCCTGAGTCGCATCGGTCGCAGCCACGGTAGCAAGTCGGGCTGTTACCTGGGTCACTTGCCACTGTCAGCGCCTTCGCCAACGGGTTTATCTCGCGTACACACTATGCGTACCAACGAGGAGAGACCTTGACGCAAATCAAACTGGCTCGCTATGCCGAGCGAGCTTACCCAATTGTGACACACCACCTCGAGACGCCGCGGAAGTCGAGCCAGCACGCTTGCCGATGGGCGGCGGCTCGGATGAGAGTTGCGTGGCATTGAGGGCAGCAGAGGATACATCCCATCGGTAGAGCGTAGAGCCTCAGCGATGCGAGCGGCTGAATGGACTCGCAGGCGGCGCAAGTGACGCGAGCTGTCGTAACTTCGACGGCGAAGATCTGCTGCAAGAGACCTGCGGCCGCGTTGCCGTCAAGAGTCGGGGGTTCTGGGGATATGTTCATATCACCGTTCGAGTTCATATGGATTCTCCTGACGGCCCGAAGCGCTCGGTGCGAATCCGTTCTGCAGGGTAACCGACGCGCACGAGCGCATCGGCAGCGGCCTCCACCATCGTCGTGGGCCCGCACACGTAGGCGAGTGGCATATCGGACATCTCGAAAGACACTTCACGCAGCATTGCGGCATCGATGCGACGCCGATAGCCCGTCCAGTCAGCTGGCGCCGAACGCGTCAGAGTGAGAGATACCGCGAGAGCTGGATCATCTCGCCTCCACGCTTCGAGTCGCTCCCTGAAGATGATGTCCTGAGTCGTGCGGACAGAATAGAGAACCTGTGTCGGCAGGCACCGGGCGGCCACTGCACGATGCGCGAGTATCGACGCCAGCGGGGCAATCCCGGCGCCGCCCGCGATCAGCAACAGCGGGCCGGCGTATTCGGGCGTCCAGACGAAGTAGCCACCGATGGGCCCGCGAAGCTCGAACCGATCACCCACGCGCGCTTCGCCGGTGAGATACGGGGAGACTTCGCCATCGGGAACGCAGTCGACCAGCAGCTCGGGCTGTGAGGCCAGGGGAGCTGAGCTGATCGAGTAGCTTCGCTGGGCCTGATAGCCATCAGCCGCCGTGAGGCGCACGTCAACGTGTTGACCTGCCTTATGCGCTTGCCAACCGTCTACCTGCAGCACCAGGCTGCGAGCATGTGCCGCTTCATCGCGCACCGCGATGATCTCGGCTGGGCGCCACACCAGACGCGATGACTCCATGGAGTTAGTCGCCAGAGTAGCGCTGCTCTTTCCAGGGATCGCCGTACATGTGATAGCCGAGGGACTCCCAGAAGCCTGGCTTGTCCTCCGCGATGAAAGTCATGCCACGCACCCATTTCGCGCTCTTCCAGAAGTACAGGTGCGGCACGACGAGGCGTGCGGGACCGCCGTGAGCGGGTGCCAGCGGCGCCTGATCGAACTTGGTCGCAATCAACGCCCGACTGTTCATCAGATCGGCCACCGGCAGATTTGTCGTATAACCTCCGTCGGCGTACGCCATCACATATGAAGTCGGCGCGGCCGTCAGCCCGGCGGCCTCGAACAATGTGTCGATGGTGACGCCTTCCCAGCGCGTATCGAGCTTACTCCATTTGGTGACGCAGTGAATGTCCGCGGTTAGACGCGTTTGTTTCAGCGTCTGAAGTTGCAACCAATTCCACTCGGCAATACGCTCCGTGCCGTGACGCAGGGCGAATGACCATTGCTCGAGCGGCGTATGCGGGGTGGGCCCCGCAGAAAGAACCGGAAAATCGCCTGTGACATACTGTCCCGGAGGAACACGTTCCGCTTGGGCCGTCGCGCGCCCGCGCCCGACGAAGCCGCGACTGACAGGGGAAGTATCATCAACGCTCATGATTAAGGCCCTCTGTGATCAGCTAGCTCTCCAACGCCGGCTCCGCCGGCCCGTCAGGTAAAGGCTCACCGGTCATTGTCCGTTGAGCAACGTCTTGTAGTCTCGAGTGCCGCCGCACCGAGCGCCTCACAGAGCGCGGTCTCGGTAAATGGTTTGAACAGACACTCCACCGCGCCGTGTTCGATTGGCGCCAATGCGGCGGTTTCCTTCTCGTATTCAACAGGACGCCGCGGACGTGTAGGCAACTCTTCCGTCCGAATCATCGACTCCAGGGCGGCCAGGGCAACAGGAATTACCGAATTCAGTGAAGCATTGGACTTTGCATTGGAATAGCTAATCACATCTCACCTCCGCACTAGGTGAAGCCGCGCCTCGTCTCCTCGTGCTCGCTCGCAATGCCGAGGGACTAGTTAGGCGCAGCGAGGCTGTCTAACCCTCCTTTAGAGGATGCGCCACGTCGCCTGCGAAAGCATCCCATACTCGGGTGTAGGGTGGGCGGCGGCCTCGTTCATCTTGGCGCAGACCGACCTGCAGTGGCCTCCGGGTGTTGCCTGCGGGCTTGCAGTGCTGGCTGTCGCCCAGATGGGCGTGCATCTGGTGTTCTTCATGCACATCGGCACCGACTCCGATCACACCAACAACGTGATGGCTCTGGCGTTCGGTGTGTTCATCGTCGTGCTGGTCGTCGCCGGCTCGCTCTGGATCATGAACCATCTGAACGCCGGCATGCTGTCGCTGTCCGCGGCGATGCAGATGCAGCGCTGGCCAACAGGCGAGCGAGGACGTCGTCCGCGCCGCCCGGCGATCTCCTCAAGGCATTATGCCGAGGTATTGGTCGATACCACAGTGCAATTAGCGCGGCTCCTCCTCCGTGGCGTAATCCAAGCCATGTTTCGCGGCCAACCGATTCAACGCCTCGCAGGAGAAAGGAAATGAGAGAGCTGGGCTCGCTCGGGACGATGGCGTCCACGGGCAGTTTGCGTGTCACCGAGGTGCGGGATACGGCGTCCTTTTCGAATCGCTCGCTGCGCTCTGTTGTGTCCGCATCGGCGCGCGTGGTGCATCTGCTGAAGCAGGCGATGACCTGTTTGGAGACCGACCGCAAAGCCGCCTGGCGCTGTTTGAGCGAAGCCTCGACCCTGATCGGCGCGGTCGTCGAGGATCCGGGAGCCAGCGCTGCGGGCCCGTACAACATTCGTGCGGGCGGCCTTGCGAACTGGCAAGCCGGTCGCACCCTGGCCTACATCGAAGCGAATCTCGCCTCGAAGCTGGAGACCAGTGAGCTGGCGAGTGTCGTTGCCTTGAGCAGGAGTCATTTCTCCCGCGCCTTCAAGCAGAGTGTCGGGTTGTCGCCGATGGAATACGTCGGTGTAAGGCGGGTGGAGCGAGCCAAGGTGATGATTGGCTCAACGCAAGAGCGGCTTGCGGAAGTCGCAATCGCCTGCGGATTTGCGGACCAGGCTCACTTGAGCAGGCGCTTTCGCGATCTCATGGGGATGAGTCCCGGTCAATGGCGGCGGACCACGGTGGCTGCCTCGAATTCATTGGCCCGCCCCGGCATCGAAGCACAAGCGACGGCTGAGGCACGGGCCCGCCCATCTCACGGAATCGATAGCGGTTAGTTCGGATAACCGCATTCGGGTAGGAGACGTCGGCGGCTCACGCCCGATTTGCGCGCGAACCGGAGTTGGCTTCGCTGCCAGGGGCGGCGGCGACTGCCCGAAGAGCTCGCGGTGCTGCGGCTGATGTGGAGAAAGTCCGGGCATGTTATCGATTCAGCGGGTCCTTTCCGGTGGCGGTCGCGAACACCTTTACCAAACACTGGAGGAGCTGGCCGGAAGGGAGGCGGACGCGCTAACTGCTGCGCAAATCAGCGCGGCCGCGCTGCGCAATGAGACGGGTCCGCATGACGATGTTCTGCCTGATACTCGGCGCCGTCGCGGGCGACCTGGCTCTCGCGCACGGAGCGCGCGGTGGGGTCTACATCGCGGGTGGGATCACCGAGAAGATCGAAGGATTTCTCATCCAGAGCTCGTTTCGACAGCGCTCGAGCGCAAGGGAGGGTTGACGGCAGATGTTGCTGCAATTCCTACGAGGCTGATCGTGAATGCGGATGTTGCGTCGCTTGGTGCCGGGCGAGCAGGCCCTCGTGCTCGCACCGGCCGCAGCGACACGGGGCCTTGAGCGGCGCGATGCGGGCCGGTGCGTCCCTGGCCCAGGTGTTGACTGACAGTCTCTGGCAGCACGGCAGGTCAATGAATTTGCGTAAAGCTCGGGCAATGTAACTGTGCGACATTATTTAGGAGGCATCCGCCGATGAGTGAACCGATGGCTGTGAAACGGGGCACGACCACTGTGACGGGTCGCGATACTGGGTACCTTCCTGTGTTCGTGTTTGTGCTGTTCTTCTTCTTCGGCGGCATCACGAGTTTGAACGATGTGATCATCCCAAAGCTCAAGGAGCTATTCACGCTCTCCTACGCCGAAGTGATGACGGTGCAGTCCGCGTTCTTCCGGGCGTATTTCGTCATCTCGCTCCCTGCCGCAGCGGTCGTGAGGCGCATCGGCTACATGCGCAGCGCGGTCGTCGGGCTGGTGCTGATGATGATCGGGTGTCTGCTCTTCCTACCGGCATCCTCGTCGGCGGTGTTTCAGATGTTCCTGATCGCTCTGTTCATCGTCGCTGCCGGCATCACGGTTGTGCAGGTGGTGGCGAATCCGCTGATCTCGCTGCTCGGGCCGCCGGCAACGGCCCACAGCCGGCTCACGTTTGCGCAGGCGTTCAATTCGTGGGCACGACGGTCTTCCCGTACGTGGGCTCGGCCCTAATCCTAGGCTCATTGACGGCGGTCGAACCCAACCGCCTCGCGGGTGTCGGATTGATGAGCTATCGCGCGGAGGAGACGCATGTCATCGGAGCAACGTACCTTGGATTGTCGGTGACGCTTCTGGTCCTGGCGAGCCTGGTGTGGTGGTACCGTGGTCACCTGCGTGAGCAGCGAATATCCGGCAGCAGTTGGCGCGAGGCGCTCGGACTACTGCGGGTGCCGCGATTCATCTTCGGAGCGAGCTGCATCTTTCTCAATGTCGGCGCGGAGGTGGCGATCGGCTCGCTCATTGTCAACTATCTCATGCAGGCGGATGTCTTCGGGTTGGGGCAGCAGGCGGCTGGAGAACACGTGCCGCTGTATTGGGGCGGCGCTATGGTGGGCCGTTTCATAGGGTCGTACCTGCTGCGCTTGTTCTCGCCGGGGAAGGTGCTCGCGGCGGCGGCGGCAGTCATGGCTCTGCTATTCATCTCCTCCCACACGACGGGTGCAGCCTCAGGCTGATCGCTGCTTGCGATCGGGCTGTGCAACTCAATCATGTTTCCGACCATCTTCTCGCTGGCATCCGAAGGGCTTGGTCCGCGCGCCGCCTCAGCCTCCGGCATCATCGCTGTTGCGATCGTGGGCGGCGCCGTGATACCGCCGCTGACAGGGCGCATGGCGGACTTGTTCAGCCTGAGAGCCGCGCTCATCGTGCCGGCGATCTGCTACGTAGGCATCCTCGCCTACGGCGTCTTCGCGCGACGGCCAGCTGCTGGGTACGTGACTGCATGAGACGGATATCTCGATGTCACGAGTGCTCGTGTTAGGTGGAGGAGGGGAGCTGAAGAACGTGACCATTGTCGGGTTGGACGCCACGCCACATACGCTGGCCGCCGCTTGATCGATGGCAAGGCGGTCGAGGCCAACCTGCCGGTGGCGCTCGCTCTGTTCAAACGATAGAGATGGGAAGGTCCATGGCACGTGACGATGTGAGCTTCATATTTGATCTTTGAGGGATAACCGAAGAGGGCACTCATGCAAGCGACGCAACGACTCAGCTCCACTGGCCAGAGCATTTGGTTGGATAACATCACCCGCGACCTGCTCCTGACAGGCACCTTGGCGCAGTACGTCCGGGATCTCTCGGTCGTCGGGCTCACCTCCAATCCCACGATATTCGATAAGGCGTTGCGGCACGGGACCTCCTACGATGCGAGTCTGCGCTCTGGCGTACGAGGGCGTGCCTCACTCGAGGATCTGTTCTTCCGGCTGGCTCTGGAGGACATCACCCGCGCCGCGGATCTGTTTCGTCCGGTGCACGAGCGCACAGCAGGGGTTGACGGCTGGGTCTCTCTGGAGGTGTCCCCGCTGTTGGCCTCCGATGCGCAATCGACGCTCGCCCAGGCGAAGGAGCAGTATTCGCGGGCCAACCGGCCGAACCTGTTCATCAAGATCCCGGGGACGCCCGACGGGCTGGCCGCGATCGAGGAGGCGATCTTCTCCGGCATCCCCATCAATGTGACGCTGCTATTCTCGGCAAGTCAGTATCGCGCTGCCGCTGAAAGCTGGCTGCGGGGCGTGGAGCGCCGCATCGAGGCCGGCCTGAACCCGAACATCGCCTCAGTGGCCTCGCTGTTCGTCAGTCGCTGGGATGTCGCGGTGAGTGGCAAGGTGCCCGCCGCACTGGAGAACAAGCTCGGCATTGCAGTCGCTCACGACTGCTACACGGCTTATTCGCAGCTGTTGGCGAGCGCACGCTGGCAGCGTGCATTCAATGCGGGGGCGCGGCCGCAGCGCCTGTTGTTCGCAAGTACCGGAACGAAGGATCCCGAGGCGTCCAAGACCCTCTATGTGCAGGGGCTGATCGCGCCGCTCACCGTGAACACCATGCCGGAGGAAACGCTGCACGCTCTGGCGGCACAGCAGGGCGTTGCAGCGGCGCTGGATCCGGAGGGTGGCGATTCGTCGGCGGTGCTGAGCGCATTCATCCGCAGCGGCGTCGACCTGGAGGCCCTCGGCAGGCGGCTTCAAGAGGAGGGCGCGGCCGGTTTCGTCAGATCGTGGCAGGACCTGCTGAGTGTTATCGCCTCCAAGATTCCCGTGGCCGACAAGGAGAGAGCATGACCGCAAAGACTTTGCCGCTGACGCGGCGCTCCGTGTGGAAGAAGCTGCACGCGCACTTCAAGGCCATAACACGTGAAGCTCGTCGGCAAGCCCGTGAACTGCTGGCGCGGGAGATGTTGTCGTTAGGGCTGAGGTGATTGCCGCAGACAGCAATCTGCCCATCGACAAAGATGCACATGCGTCAGGCTATGCAGGTCCCCTCAGTTTGTTCTGGCTCTCAGGGCGGCCTAGGGTTGCGAACCGTCGCTTTACCCTGCTGCAGCGGGTGGTTTGACGCAGCGTTCGCGAGCACCGGAGCGCAGACCCTCGCCCTGCTGAGCAGCCGCCCTTTGCGCAACGCGTGGCTCCGGGGGCCAGGTTTCGTGTTTGGAAAGCTCGCACGCCATTGCGCGATGATCCACAGGAGAGTGCCTCCTGCTTCCGGGTGATGTCTTCGGGTTTTCCAATGGCGAGGCGAAAGGACTGGCGGTTGAAGTCATTGCGGGCCAGCGCTAGTGGCCTGTTATCCGCGCCACCGAGCTGAGGCACTGGCCGAATCGGATGTTGCGTTAGGCAGGGGCATCCGCCAGCTAGCGTTTGATTCGATTGAGCGGTTGAAGCGCCGCGCACTCTTGCTGGGGTGCAACTGCGCCATGCAGAAAGTGAGCGCATTCCTTCTCGAAATGGGCACGCGCTCTGGAAGTATATCTCGCGAGGTCATCGCGCTGCCGATGAGCCGAGTTCAGAGGCAATCGTTCCCACCGAGGACCATCCGAAGTCGTCCACCGAGATGGCACGCAATCGCGACAGGGGACGTTGAACCCACGTGTGGCGCCAGGAGCGGGAGAATCGGCTTTCAGTCATACGTGCTGGCGTGAAGACTTCCCCCTCGGTCCTCGAAGTCAAAGCCTGTGCCGCCGCCATGAGGTCCGGCCAAAGGCCCGAGAGGATGCGAACGAGGGTCGAAAGGCGCGAGACGTACACGCCGGTGCTCAAACACGCGCCGTCCGCAACAAGTCGATCCGCGATCAGTGGGTGAGGTCGCTTAACAAATTGAACGGCCGATTTGCCCGGAAGCCCATCCTCGGCGCCGGGTAGTACGAAGTCCTGCCCGAGCTCGCTGGTGTAAGCCTGGAGGGTGAGAGTCACGACGTGGCCCGGTAGCGCGTCCAAGGCCTGAACAGCGCGCTGCACGCCGGCGACAAATCCGCTGTCGCTTGTACAGAACGTATCCGCAGGCTGCACAACCACTACGGCCTCGCGGGCGGTCCGCTCAACTATTGCCAGAGCCACTGCGAGCGTTACGGTCAGTCGGCCAGTCGTCGCGTCAACGATTCGACGATGCGGAGCAACGCACCATAGCGGGCCCGACCACCAACTCCGATGTGCCTCCGCAACCGTCGCCACAACGTGCCGTGGCTTCGTGACGCACAGCGCCCTCTGTACGCAACGCTGGACGAGTAGCGGTGAAGCCTTGGTGCTGCAGAATTGCACCGGTACCGCACCGTAGTTCGTCGAAATAGCCTTATCACCGTCAGCCTGGAGGATGCACCAGAGAGGTAGGTTGTACAGCGGGCTCGTCATTTCAGGTCGCTACGTTCCAAAGAAAACACCGGCAGGTCGTAATGCCGACCCGCCGGCGAAGTTACGGAGCTAGGCGCCGGGGGTCAGGCGCATGCTCCGGTACGGGACGAGAGTCGGCCCCAAACAGCATTTGTGCGCCCCACGCATTTGTCTGGTACGCACGCAGAATAAACGGATGCGTTTACCAACGGTTGCGGGTGTAATTGTCGTGGCCAGATCCTAACATTGCTTGCCATACGCATTCTCTCGTGTGTCAACTGTCACGTGGCCGTTACGGCGGGGCCCCTCCATGTGATTTGAAACTACCGCCATGACTCGATGGGTGCGTTGACCAAAGTCAATCGATGCCGAACAAGGCACTTTGGTAGGTGCCGCAGCCTTCAAAAATGGCTGTCGGTGATGCTCAGGTCACAGGAACTGCGGGGTTGTGATTCTCAGGTCGCGTTTCGGAGAGAGCTGTTTCGTGTTGACGGCAATCGCTCCGTTCTGCCACCAGATAGACCTCACCAGGCCATCTCACCCGAATCCAGTTCTGAAGATCCCAAGAAGGATTGATCCGGATCATGGACGTACAGGACGTACGAACTAAAGTGGACGCGTGCTTGCGCACAACTTGCGCCTCCGAAGATGAGGTTCTCGAAAAAGCCGGTCGGCGATCATACCGATCGGGATAGAAAGGAGATCAGCGATGCGTGTGAGGTACGTGAGATGGCTGTATGACGCTGCAGGCTGATTAAGGATCTCGTGGTCGTACACAACGAACGATTTCGCGAGGCGGCTGCGGGATAGCTGGCGCATCGCAGAGATTTCGAAGAGCGGATTGCGCGGCTAATGCGCGAGAAAAGCATTCACCGAACACCAGAGGACCCAGGCATGAAGTTAATGAGCATCATCGGTATCGGTCTCGCAAGCGTGTTGGCGCTGGCGGCTTACGGACAAACGGGGCAGGCGACGAAGGGTGAGCAGGCGCAGCAAAATGTGGTCGATGCGAGTGGCAATCTACGGGTACCAGCGAACTATCGTACCAGGTACCAGTTCCTCGGCACCTGGGCCGTTGCGACTGACACAGGCAAGGGCGCGAAGCAGATACATAATGTGTATGCATCGCCGGGCACGGTAGCAGCGTATGAAGACGCGGGGCATTTCCCCGACGGCGCCGTATTGGTGAAGGAAGTATTCGCGGCGGCGACCGGACCGATGACGACAGGAACGGTCAGTCACGTCGAGACACTGAAGGGCTGGTTCGTGATGGTGAAGGACAGCACGAACAGCCATCCCGGCAATGCGCTGTGGGGCAATGGTTGGGGCTGGTCATGGTTTGATGCGGGCCAGCCCACTAGGACCACATCGACGGATTTCAAGAAGGACTGCCTGTCCTGCCATGTGCCGGCGCAGGCCACGGATTGGATCTATACCCAGGGTTATCCTGTACTCAAGGGCCAGCTCCAACGTTAGGTTGCCGAGCGATCTGTCCATGGCCCTGGCGTGAGATGTCGAACGGGAATTCCAACGCTCAACATTCCCACTGAAGAGACAGATGACCGAGGACAAATTGTTATGGAGGCGATTGTGGTGATGGAACAGGCTGCAGTGGACAAAGCCACCCCCGAGCGGCGGTGTTATCACGTGGCTCGACGAGGTGGATGCAAATCGCGTGTTCCTGAGCGTTGCCGCGCTCGCTGAACTTCGCCAAGGCGTGGAGCGTCTAGTACCCGAGGGCATGCCGCAAGAAGTCGGATTCCTGGCTGCGAGAGGAGCTTTCCCAACGCCGCACCCCGTCCTCGACTGATGAGACGAAATGCGACTTTCCGCGACTCCTTCGGATCGTTCCGGGCGATGCGCTGATGAGCCTGCGGCCGAATCGCTGTAACGTGAGAAGGTCCCGTAGGGCGCCTCAGGTTTGCGGACAGCAGAAAATAGTTCGTCGTGCGGCGAGCCGGGCCAAGTACGACGGCGTTTCCCCGAAGGCTAGTGGCAGCTTTGGTGGCAGCGATGGGGAATCGAAGGGAGTCGAGGGGACCAGCCGGGTGAATAGAATCAGTAACTTGTTGATTATGCTGGTTACTATCGCTTTGATCCCGCCATTCGGAGGTTCGAATCCTTCCATCCCAGCCAACTTCCCCGTTGTCCATTCCGGGGACATGGGTGACGGTTTATACCGGAGACATGGGTGACACTTTAGCACCGAAGGGATTTTCGGCGCATTCCACCCGCCCACACTCCTCGTCGAAGAAGCCCAAGTCGTACTGCATAAAGCTGACCAGCCAGATCTTCTCGGCGACCTCTTTGATGCCGACCTTCTGTCCAGCGAACACCTGGCTGAGATTGATCTTGCGGCGACCAATGCAGATACGGCCGCAGCTGGTGACCATGATTGTGCGATCGTGAAAGGGATACTCCAGCTCGCCCAAGCCCTGATAGGGCCGTGCAGAGCGGGAGTACAGCTCCGCGGGGTATTTCATACCGATGGCTTGATGTGGGCGCTCGAAATTAAAACAGTGTAGGAAGCGATCAAATTTCGCCTGCTGCTGCAGGAAGTTTCTCCCCGCAGGCCGCGTGGCTTCCTTCTTCAGTGTTAGATGCATGCGCTCGTGACGGCCATTCTGCTGGGGTTTTCCAGGTTTGATACGCTCAATGCGAATGCCCAGTCGCAGCCACCACACCGACAGCTTGCTCAATCCGAAGAAGGCCGTTCGACTGGCAAAAGGGATGCCGTTGTCGGTGCGGATCGCCATTGGCAATCCGAAATCCTTGAAAGCCCTTTCAAACACGGTAAATGCATACGCCTCCTTCGTCCCCTCCAAAGCATCACAGCACAACAGATAGCGACTAGCCGCATCGGTGATGGTCAGCGGGTAGCAGTAGCGCCGATCGGTGAGCATGAACTCGCCCTTGTAGTCCGCGCACCAGAGCTCGTTCGGCGCACGAGGCTGCTCGAGCGCGGTGCCTTCGGCCCTGTAGCGAGCTCTGCGGCCGTGGCTGACCAGGCCATGCCGGTCCAGCACGGTGTGTACGGTGCTGATGGCCGGCAGTGAGATCTCGCTGTGCAGACGCCTGAGCTTTTCGCGGATCTTTGGAGCACCCCAGCTAGGGTGCTCTTGCTTCAGCTGCACAATGAGCTTCTCGACCTGGAACGGCAGCCGATTGGCGTGTCGATACGGGCGTCGGGACCGATCGGTGAGTCCCTCCATCCCACAGACCTTGTAGCGCGAGAAGATTTTGTAGCCTGTTTTGCGGGAGATATCGAACTCCCGGCACAGCACTGCCATTTTCTCCCCGTGCAGCAGCCGAGCCACAAACCGCAGCCGCTCGTCCATCTTGCAACACTCCCGCCATGGCATTTGGGGTACCCCCAAATGCTGGAAAGTGTCACCTATGTGCCCGGAATGCTGTGTAACCTATGTGCCCGAAAGGGCACGTGGCTTGATTCACTGCCAATTCTCCATTGCGGAACAATCGGTTAGCGCATGTCTGCGAAGTGGGTGTGTTCTGATAGTGGACGCGCGTCGCGCCTGAAGGGCTTCGGCTACTGACAGATTTACTGCCAGATTAATGGCCGGCGGGGCCTCGCTGGTGTTCATCGATCGCTTGATCGCCTCGACATCGACCTCCGCGGTGCCTTCGGCCCAGGCCGCGTAGGCACGCAACATCGTCGCAATGCTGTGACCGTGCTGCTTGGCCACCCAGAGCGGATTCTTGCCGGCCATGAGATTCCAGCTCACGGACGTCTGACGCGCGGTGTAAGGAGGTCGGTAGCGCACCTTCAGCGATTGCAGGGTCTTACGCCATCGGCGCTGAGGATGGTGCAGAGTCCGGAAGGGCTCGCCGGTCCCCACGAAGAAAACGTGCTCGTGATCGATCTCCCCGGCAACCTCGAGGGATTCTCGAAGACGGAGATGCCGTCTCAGAACGGACAGCGCGCGAGGACACAACTGAACGCGGCGATCTTCGCTGGTCTTCGTTTTATCCCGATCGACGCCGGAGACTCTCGCTTTGTTGACGCTGATTATTCCCTGGACGAGGTCGATGTCAGAAAGCACGAGGGCGATCTGCTCAGACGGTCTCAGGCCGGTGAAAAAACGAAACTCATCGTAGTTGCCCTGTGCCTCACCCCAATCGTGATGGATAGCAGCGATGAGTGTTTCGGCATCGTGCATGGAGAAGGGATCAACCTTCGGGCGGTCCGCTTTGCGAAGACGGGCACACCGAAGGTTGATTGCCGGGTTTTCATGGACCGGCCGGTCGCGATATCCAAAGTCAAAGGCGCGCTTCAACACACTGATGGTGTTGTTGTAAGTCTTCTTACTCCAGTTATGACCGTCCGAGATGGCAATGAGCCGCGAGTATCGGACGTGGGAGAAAACCAGTTCGCCGAGATGAGGGCGCCAAATGCCATCGAGGATCTTTCGATACGACCTGACCGTTGCGGCCGCCATATCGTTGCGCCGCAGCCGCGCCTCGCAGTGCGCAAGGTATGCATCGAAGACGTCACCACATAGTCGGGCGCTCGATGTGCCGCCTAAGCGACGCAGCAAGCGGTAGTCCGGGAACTCTTCCTCAAAGGAAAATGTGCCCAGGCAGATCTGCTGTTTGATCGATTCGAGACGCTCGCGAGCTCGACGAAGGTTGGCTTCTGAGGGAGGGCGCTTTATCGACGGACGATATCGGATGCTATTGAAGATGAAGTCGAACTGGATTCTTCCACGCGGTGCTGCAACGACTCCGCCCGTGAACCATTTGCTGCCCATATGAAGCCTCCCGTCACTTCAAAGGAACGATCGAGCAGCCTCAGGAAGCATTATAAATCCAAAGAGCCTGCTCACCCGATCAACTGAACATCTAGCAAGCCTAGCTGCCCCTCACGACCATCGGTACACATGAGCGTGCCCGTTTGCTTTGCCAACTCGGCGGCATCAGAACGCAATAGTCCTTGACGCATTCGTCGACGGCACTTGACGGCGTTCTGCAATGCTTGAAAACGGACGCTAGGACGCACGTGTCTAACTGCGTTAGAGCATCTCGCGCGGGCCAATTTGTTGTTGATTAATGGGCTGTTTGTCAAAGCTCGGATTGGGCATAATCACTCCGCTAACAAAGCCTGATAGAGGGAAACAAGGAGGGTCAAAATTGACTGGGGATAAAGTTCCGACAGTTTTAGATCGTTATGCGGAAGTCAGCGCGCATATAGCGAACATCATCGCGGCATCCGACGCTAACCGGGAGTCTCTCGGGTTCTACCCGAGATCTGTCTTTGAGGATTTTGCGCGTCGAGGCGAATTGTTCGTACTGCTAACTTCTGGTGAATCTGGGCAACGCTTTGCGGGACACCTTCTTTTTCAACGTCGGTTTCCGCGCGCAAGCATCCTGCAACTTTATGTCGCGCCGGAATACCGCGGCCGAGGATACGCGCGCATTCTGTGTAGTCGCTTAGCGGAGGATCTCACGTCAGAGGGATTTCTTTCGATCTACGCAGGTGTCGCGGAGGACTTAACTGAGGCGAATTCCCGCTGGGAAGGGCTTGGCTTCCCTGTTCAACGCATTCGGCCAGGCGGCGCCACAACAGGGCGAACCATCGTGGTTCGCGTCCGCGAGCTTCCAAGTCCTCAGCTCTTTCCGCCAAGAGACTTCGATCCTGCCAATCCGCTTGGTCTAAAAGCTCCAAGCACGGAAATTCCATTGTTTCTGATCGACCTCAACGTCCTTTTTGATCTGGGACCGCGGAGGGAACGCAATGATGAGGCCATCGCACTCTTCAAAGCAGAGCGATTGAATTTCTGCAGGTTGGCCATCAGTGACGAACTGCTAACGGAACTGAGGAGACACTCCTCCGGTAAAACTGATCCCATTCTAGATCTGGCCTGCACATTCACTGCCTTCCCCGTGAGCATGGAGGGCGATGACGACGCGGTACTGAAGAATCTCTCCGCTATTGTTTTTAAGAACAAGACCACACTCTCCAAAAACGACAGCTCAGATCTCCGGCATCTTCGCACGGCCGTTGCCAACAATCTCGCTGGCTTGATCACAAATGACGAGAAGGTGTTGAGCGTTGCTGGAGAGCTTGAAAAGACCTTCGGAATACAAGTTATATCGTCCGATACGTTCCTGCGTACTGAGACGTCGGGGCAACTGAGGACGGCATTCGAAGCCGACCAGGGTAATCTGCATTTGGGAGAGCCGGCAGATTCAGATGCCCGAGATATACGGGTCCTGCTGACGAGGAGCGGTGTCGGTCCCGTAGAGTTGACGATGGGATGGCTGCAAACTCGCTCTGATCAACAGGTCGCCACCGCGTCTGTTGTGCGGCGCGGGTCCCAAATCCTCGGCTATATGATATGGCCGGCGCTCCGGCAGAACAGAGCGACGGTCGTCCGAGCAGTCGTTGACGAAGAGACCGCGGATAGTCGACCGGTGGCCCGGGCGCTTCTTACGCAGTGCCTGGACATTCTGGCTGGTCCAGGAAGACTTTCGTCAATCCATCTTAGGTTGCCAAGAAGACAAACAACATTGAGGGAGATTGCTCTCGGACTCGGCTTCTGCGCTGACCGGAATGGCTCGGATCTGGTCAAGCTCTCGTTCGGCAGCGTCATATTCGCAAAGAACAGGGCTGATTGCCTGTCGTCCCTGGCTGCATTTGCGGATCTGAGACTCGGTTCTGAGTGGCCAGCATTCCGAGAAATCGACCAGCAGGTTGCTTTCATTTCTCCCAATGGGGACCGGTTACATCAACCTCTCGAAAAACTTGAGACGTTCCTGTCACCGGCACTGTTCTGCTTTCCAGGCCGCCCAGCTGTCATCACTCCAATCGAATACAAATATGCACAACCACTACTGCGGCATTCGAAGCAGTCGGCGCTTCTCCCGGCTTCTTCTTCAAGCCTGTTCAGCGAGCGACATTTTATCAGCGGCCGTAATCCATACAGGTATCTCACCCGAGGGACACTGGTTATTTTTTATGAATCCCATCCACCTCGGGGGAAAGGAGAACTCGTAGCGATAGCCCGCGTAAGACGCTCGTATCTCAAATCGGCCCAAAGCCTTGAGGCAAGTGACTACGCGCGCTCCGTCCTGACTAGCGAGACCGTTGGCGAGATAGGTACCTCCGAAATGAAGACTGTGACAGTTTTTGACTGTCTGTTTCCATTTCCACATCCGATTCCGCTCGATCGTCTACAATCCATAGGCTGTGGACAGCCAACCGACTTGATTACGACCCGCCCAATCAACGACACTCAACTGCAGACGATTCTTACGGAGGCATTCCGACGTGCTAGCTGACGAGCAGATTCTGATCTCACTCGAGCCCCGGCACGCGGAGAATATTCTGGAAGGCCGTAAGCGCGTAGAGCTGCGTCGCCGTATGATGAATGTCGGCATCGGATCGACGGTATGGTTTTATGCCAAGCGGCCAGTCGGTTCGATCATTGGCCGAGCGATCATCCAGGCTATCCATGCGTTTGCCCCAACGACTCTTTGGCACAGATTTGGTGCAGTTTCTGGAGTCTCGCGCAGCGAGTTCTTCGAATACTTCGCCGAGCGGGATCAGGGAATCGCTCTGGAGTTGTCCGATTGTCGCCGCTTGGCTCCTGCGTTCGATCTGAAGGCGCTGCGGCGTCTCCATCATGGTTTTCAGCCACCGCAGTTTTTTACTCGCCTCCGACATGACACGCCGTTGGGAATCGCGATGTCAGAGCTATTAGGCACGTCGGGCACCCATAAGGGCTCCTAAACCTTCGATCTCGATATTACCGACCCCGCGTTGAGAGTGCGCGCGCCAGGCATCGATTTTTCCGCTCGTCCATGCCCACAACAAGGACGACACTTCAGTTAGATTCCAAGGCGCACCCCCGGATGGCCTTGACTACCTGCAGCGACGTTGTTTCTGGGATGCGTTGTTGGGCGGTCGGTCATTTCTTCGTGAACAGTTGTCGCGACTTGAGCGCGTCATCCCGTCGGACGGTTCAGCGGCGTCTATAGTAAGCGGTTAGCTATCCACGTTCTTCCGATTGGAGCGATCGCGCGACAGACTGCAGGCCACATGACAGTGGAGGTGCAGGATGACGACGGTGACGTTCACAGAGAAGCAACAGCAGGCGATTGAGGCGATGGAAGGCGCACGCAGTGAAAGCGTCGCCCTGAGTAAGTACGCGAAGGCGCATGGGCTGAACATCCGTGAGTTGTACGACGCCATCGCCTGCTTGCGTCGCAAGGGGTTGCTGGCCAAGCCGACGAGGAAGGCGGGGAGCAATTTTGTAGCAGTCCGGGTGATGGCGCCGAGCGAACCGACTCAGGCATTACCTTCCAAGTCCACGAGCGGGGTACTGTGCCGGATCGTGAGCCCGCGCGGCCTGATGATCGAGTGCATACAGTGGCCGCCGTCGGCGTGGCTGGCTGCGCTCACGGCGGGGCTTGCGGATGTTGCGACCTGACCGCGGGATCGAGCGGGTGTACCTGCATCGAGCACCCGTAGATATGAGGAAGCAGATCGATGGCCTAGTCCTTCTGGCGAAGGACGTGATTCGACAGGATCCGATGTCGGACGCGATGTTTGCCTTCATCAACGCCCGACGCAATAAGTTGAAGCTGTTAGTGTGGGAGAGGAACGGCTTCATCGTCTGGTACAAACGGTTGGAGCAGCACAAATTTCACTGGCCGCGGCATCTGCAGGAGACCGTGGTCACGCTCACCGGAGAGCAGCTCAACTGGCTGCTGGATGGATACGACGTATGGCGGATGAAGCCGCACGAAGCACTGCATTTTTCGGTGTTTAGCTGACTCAAGGAGGAGTTGACACGATATACTGGCGCGCGTGAGTTCCACCGCGCCAACGCCGCCACTGACGACAACAGACCTCGAGACGTTGCTCGCCCGGATTACGGCATTGGAAGCACGCGGTCATGCGCGCGAAGAGCGTATCGGATTGCTGGAGGAAGAGAACCGCTGGCTGAAGGCGCAGCTGCTGGGCCGCTCTTCAGAGAAGACTCCCGGTGATGAACTCAACCCCGAGCAGGCGTGGCTGTTCAACGAAGCCGAAGCACTCGCCAGGGCCGCCGAGAGCGCCCCGATCAGCGTCACCATTCCGGCGCATGAGCGCGGTAGGCGCGGTCGCAAAAAGCTCTCCACAGAGCTGCCGCGTGTGGACGTGGTTCATGACCTGCCTGCGGACGAGAAGATCTGCGCAACGGACGGCACCGCGCTCGAGCGCATTGGCGAAGAGATTTCCGAGCAGCTGGACTTCAAGCCCGCACAAGTGCGGGTGATCCGTAACATCCGACCCAAGTACGCCTGCCCCTGCTGCCGCACCGGTGTGGCGATCGCTCCGGCGCCCGTGCAGTTATTGCCAAAGAGCCTGGCGACCCCGGCGCTCCTGGCCCATATCGCGACCACGAAGTTCGTCGATGGCGTGCCGCTGTATCGCCAAGAGCGGCAGCTCGATCGTCTTGGGGTGCCACTGGGTCGGGCGACGATGGCCGGGTGGATGATCAAGCTCGGCGGCACGCACGTGGTGCCGATCGTCAACCTCCTACACGATCATATGTTGGAAGATCCGCTCATTCACTGCGATGAGACGCACCTGCAGGTTCTGCGCAGCGACAAAGCTCCCACCGCTGAGCATTGGATGTGGGTACGCGCCAGTGGCCCACCAGGCCGGCGAATTATTCTCTTCAACTACGATGCCTCCCGAGGAGGCGCGGTACCCAGGCGATTACTCGAAGGATACCAGGGCATTCTGCTCACCGACGGCTATGAACCGTACGAAGCGGTTGCCAAGGCGCTCAAACTAGTCCATGCGGGATGTTTCGCGCACGTTCGGAGAAAGTTTGATGAGGCGCGCAAGGCGCAGCCAGATGAGAACGCCGCAGGAAGCCACGCACGCATCGCGCTGGACTTCATCCGCGAGCTCTACCTCGTCGAACGAGCGCTGTGGGATCGCGATCATCCGATCAGCGCGGCGCATCGCCTCCGGGTGCGCACAGAACTGTCCGCGACTATCGTTGCGAAGTTCCACGCCTGGCTCGAATCGCTGGCACCGAAGGTGCTGCCGCAGAGCCTGTTAGGAAAAGCTATTTACTACACGCTGGGGCAGTGGCCGAAGCTCACGAGTTTTCTCACGCACGGCGAAGCGCCTCTGGATAACAACCGCTGCGAGAATGCGATCCGCCCCTTCGTAGTCGGGAGAAAAGGATGGATGTTCAGTGACACCGTAAAGGGCGCGGTGGCGAGCGCCAATCTGTTTTCGATCGTCGAAACTGCCAAGGCGAATGGTGTCGAGCCGCACGCCTATCTGGCGCTGCTGTTCGCGCAGCTGCCCCATGCTAAGACCGTCGAAGACTTCGAGATGCTGTTGCCGTGGAACGTGAAGGACACAGTGGTGAACTGAAGTGTTCAAGAAGGTGATGCTGAGAGTTATTTTCGTGACAGTACCGGCGATGTGCGTGGCTGCTTATGGAGTTTATCGATTCAAAGAATTCCTGCACACATCGCGCGGCGTGGAAATTCACCCGCTGGTGTATATGCTCATGCTGGTAGTAGCCTCATCAGTTGCATATGAAGGAACGTTCTGGGATGTTCGACGCGATCTGAAAGCGCATGCGCGCAACGCGAATCAGAGATCCAATTAGCGGTTGCTGCGCGTCTGCCCTCACAATCATCAGTTCAGCGCCAGGACGCGCTCAATTGAGCGCTTACCGTCTATAGGCTATTTTTTGGCCGCGTGCCCTTCTGTCCCGTCGCCACCGGCCCTCGACCTTCCGGAGGTCCTACCAGAGCGTCCTCGATAGCCCGAGTCGTCAGCTTTTTACGTCCTGGCTGTCACCGATGTAGTCGGCGCAGGCTCGTATGTAACGTGTCCCTTGCTGTCTATCTTTGCACGCTGAAGTTGCTCTGCGAAGATAATGATGTCTTCATCTCCGAATCCCTTCACTATCAGTTCAGCAACGCGACCCATATCGATCTGGAGCTGTCGCGTTAGAATTGGAATCGAACGAAGAACAAATCGCAGTAAGGTGAAAGCGTGCGGCTCGTGGGAGCCCACTCGAATTTTCCAAATCTCGGGATCGAGATTGATTTCATGGGACGTTGGAAATGTAGGAGCCGCGATCCTGTCAGCCTCCCGATCAAGGTATTCGAGAACGTGGATTTGCTCATCGTTGCCAACGAGATAGACTGGCGACTCTCTCACTACCCGCGGGAGCGAGATTCCATGGGCAGCGGCTTCATCGATGAAAGCCTTCGCTTGTTCTGAAGTTGCGAAACTCAGGTCCGTGCGCTCAAGTCGTGGGGGCACTTGAATGTGCAAATTAATGTTGACCTGCTTGATGCGGTCTTCCCAATCCTGGTCTTCGAGGACTCGCATGACGGCTAACTTGATGCCCTTCGCCTTTGCATACTTGCGGGCGGGTCTGGTGTAGCCAGTGCAGGTAAGAACAAATGCTTCGTCTGCCTTCGTGTCCTCGACAACGGATCGGAAATCGCGAAGTACGCCTATGCCCACTAGCCGACCCGATTTGTCAAAGTCCTTGCACTCAATTAGCGTGCGCTTTTGCAAGCCACCGACTTGAATCAGGATATCTATTTGATGCTTGACAGTTGAATCACCGCGCAGCCTGAAATCGTGAATGACGACACTTTGTTGGCCGAGAGATTTGAGCACGGCCGCGGCCAAACGCTCATAGCGAGTGCCTTCCTTCGAACTTTGGGTCGAGAAGAAGCGGTCATGCAATTCGTCGTACCGGGAGTCAGGCATGCGGGACCCCCAGTAGAATCGGCTTCAGGGCCGACCAGAACCGGGCATTGCCGACCGGCTCGTAAATCACCCGGGCATCAGAGCTGCATTGTCTCACCAACTCTGGACTCCGCTTGGTAGGCGGCGGTGCAATCCAAAAAAGACTCCACCCGCTCCAAACCGTCCGGCATAGACGTATCACCTTCCGGATACCTCTTCCCGTCCTACAGGGAGGGCTTTTCGATTGCGCCTGCAGACAACTTCGAAATGGAGCTCGTAGGATTATCTTCTCCGCCCGATGGATTATTCAGCTGGCGTCCGGCCAGAATTTGCGCCGTTTCTTTGTCCGTCATCCTATCCGATTGCGGATAGCGTTTCTCGATGTTCAACAGATCGCAGAATACTACCGCGTATGTCCGATCAACGGCATCGTCCGTGTCTGTGGGCGAGGTGACTTTGCGCGAGAATATTCGGGCCCGCAGCAGGGACCGCGTGTCAGGGAAGACCTGGAAATAGACTCTTTGCCAGAATCCAGGTTGAATGAACTCAGATTCCTCGGGAGCGTCGACGCGTATACCTCGCGTAGGAATCAGACCCTTTTCGAAATCAGTTAACAGCACGCTTTCAGCGACGCGCAGTACGCTTTTATCACCGACGTCCGTGCCGGTCTGAGCCGCATACCATCTGCCCCAGGCGGTTCTATTTGCGAGCCACCAAACCACGAAGCCAAGTACGTGCTCCTCCGCCGCTACTCCAGATAGCACATCCTTGTATTTGCTCTCGTTGAACGCTCGTATGTACGGGTCGGATTCGCGCTCGCGATGCTCCCTCATCCCGCGCAACTCTGAAGCCTGCGCGTACATGGCTGCAGTTCGAGCAGCCTCTATATCGTTCGCGGCAAGAGCCGCCTCGAGTCCGTCAGCGTGCGCCCGCTCTCGCTCAAACAGCACAAACGGAGCGCGCACCAGCAGTAGAGCAAATCTCGCGGTATACGTGATCGTAAATGCGATGGCTGCCTGTCCCATGGCATCCAATACGGGGTGTCCTTTGATCACCACAAGTGCGGCGCTCGCCAATGGGGTGAGGTGCTGCCACACAATGGTGAACACTGGCACCCCGATCAGCCACTGCCAGTCATTTCCGAAAGCAGCACTATCGCTATGAGCGATCTTGATGCACCGCCACCAGAAACTCAGAAGTGCGCGTCGTACAGCCATTCGTGTGTTGGACTACAAGTCACCTTGCACGGGACCCACGGTTATCATAAGTGGTTGAGGCAGTATCAGCACGTGAACGCCTTGCGCACGTGCTGATCGAATTCCTTCCGCTGACCAAGGTGGTCACACGCTCGCTGTCCGGCGGAGAACGGGAATCGTCCCAACAGGAACCTGCGGTCGAATGTTCATGGCCTAACAGATTCACGATAAATCCTTGAGAGACTGGATGCGCGAGCATTTGGCCGGAAGCGGAGACGCAGCCACGGACCGCTGGAACCATCGACAGAGGTATCAGCGGTCCGGACGCGGTAAACTACGCCGGTCAATCCGGTAACCCTTGCGGCGCAAAACGGGCTAACCATCTGATCCCTCTTGAATTCTGTATCGATGGCCCTCCGGTATCCCAGCACGCCAAGCAACGGGGCCTGCTGCATGAATTCATGGAAGCCGTGCGGCGCGCTGCTCGGGAGCTAACGCCGCCCGGTGAGCGGCCCTATGAGGGGCCAGTCCGGCTTCTTATTACCTACTATTACGAGGGCAGCGAGCCACCGGCCATAGACGTAGATAACTTCAGCACGCCTATACAGAACGCCCTATCTGGTATTGGTTATCTGGATGATAGACAGGTCGATCAATGCGACTGGGCTCGAATTTCCATCGACCAGCCGCTGCGTGTCCGTAACGTCTCGACTGTACTCGCTCATGCTTTCTCCGTAGGGCACGAGTTCGTGCACGTGAAGGTGGATCACCCGCGAGACCCGCAGGAGCTTCGGCAATGACTGCTAAAACTCCAGAACAGCAGGCGCGAGAGCGCATCGCTCAGGAATATCGCGATCGTGGCTACGACGTAGTCGTCGAACCCCGCGACCACGACCTTCCCGATTTTCTAGCAGGGACATTTCCCGACCTGCTCGCGAGGACATCTCATGAAGCCGTCCTCGTAGAAGTACGGAGGACTTCAGCCTTAAGAGATTCTCGTGACCTAGAGGAGTTTGCTAGGCGCATTACGGGCCGTACCGGTTGGCGGTTTGAGTTGGTGACTGTACTTCCCGAAAGAGGGACCAGTGACCCGCTGGAAGGTACCAAGCGACTGTCACTCAAACAGATCCGGGAACAACTCAAAGAGGCCGAAAGGATGGCAGCAGAGGGGCACAGTAGACTAGCCCTGATCTTGGCTCACGCTGCAACCGAGGCCGCGCTGTTCGTTTGGGCTCATTCCGTTCCACCGGAAGATTTAAGTGGCTCCCCGCGACCGCAAACCCCACGTGCACTGATCAGGCAAATGGCCATTATCGGTGTAGTCCCGCAGAACTACTCTTCCGAGTTTCGGGAACTTGAGGAGCTGCGCAACGCGCTGGTGCATGGGTTCGATGTTCGGGCGCCATCCCCGAGTGATGTCAAGTTGCTAATTCGTATTGCCACATCTGTACTAACTGCTGTGACAGAATCGAATGCGTCCGAGTTTTAAGAACGATCTAGTTAATCCGCCATGCTATCTAGGGCCATGCTGGTTCGGTTTCCATCGAGTATCAATTTTCGGGCGTCAAGAAGCTGGCGGCCCGCAGCCGACGCTCAAAATCTCTCTCGCTCTCTGGAATTGCACGCCGGTTAACAGCTCAGGGCTCATCATCATCAGTGACGAGCCAGTGCACTCTGCTGGTTGACAGATATACGAGCGCGCCTCGATTTACTTTGATCGTGCGCATGTAGAGACGAAGCTGTGCGGCGTGGAGGGCGATGTCCGCATCGGATGGGTCAACGTCGCTTTTCCAATCTAGAACGAGCTTGCCCTGATCGTTCTCGACGAATATCGCGTCGGCCCTGCCGGCTACGGACGGCCTGCCATCGTCAGGAATCGTTCCGAAAACCGGCATCTCGGCCACCAGGCCAGGACGCAAGGTGGCAATCTGAGGGATTGCCAGCGTTTTGGCGATTGTGTTGCCAAGTTCCGCAGGATCAGGGAGCTTTCTAACAGCGGTGTCTGGATCCGCGAGCTCTGCCAACAGGGCACCGGCTCGACTCACCAGCTGCGCTTGCTGATCCGTGATCTCGCCGGTCAATACTTCTTCCATGAGCTTGTGTAGGACCAGGCCGCGCATGCGACCCGCACCGGCGGCTAACGGAACCTCGGTGCTTTCCTCGGTCTCGTTCACGAGCAGCTCTGAGACGGGTGCGCGGTCCAGGTCGTCAAGGCTCGGTCGGAGCCAGGAGATCTGGCGAACACTTTCAGTGATGGCGCGCTGTTCATCTGCAAATGCTTCGGCCGTTTGCTCGTTCTTCTTTTCACGCGGAGAAGCAAGTGGCCTGACATGGAGTCCGGAGACGTCGAGCTCCGGTATGGCCTGGTACGGATCGGGAACAATGCTCGTCCACGATCGATCACTCGTCTGCGGGATCTTCGGTAGTACCAACAGGTCTCGAGCGCGAGTGTATGCAACGTAGAGAAGCCGCTCCCTTTCTCGCGATGCGCTTTCGTCATCGGTTGCGAGTGCGTCGTGCAAGTCGGGCGGTACGACGTTACCCAGCACCCAGTGCAACGTGTTATCAGCCGGGCGGTGAATGAACTTCTCCCGTGATCTGAATTGCGTCACCGTGTTGATCAAAATCACCACCGGCCATTCCAGGCCCTTCGAGCTGTGGATGGTCACGATCTCGATGGCATCACCGACCGTGTCGACTCGGCCCTCGGCGCGGGACTGACGCGACCCCCAGTCCCGATGTACGTCGCGCACAAAGTGCTTCAGGCCACGCACGTCATACCCACGTGCAAGCTCGAGAAATGCATCGATGTTTGCCAGTGCTCGATTGCTGCGCTCTCCGTCGCGTACGGCGAGCAGTGCTCGCAAATAGAGTCGCTCGACGGCCTCACTCAGCAGAAGCATCGGGGTCGTAGAGGAGGCTCGACACCGAAGATCCTGAAGAATGACGAGTACCTCACGCGCCAGAGGATGGGAGATTGCCTCCGGGTCGGTCAGCAGGCAGAAACGCGGAATGAGATCAGGCTGTTCAGAGACTGGCGGCAGCTGCTCAGTGATATCGAGCAACTCCTCTTCGGTGAGGCCAATCAACGGGCCACGCATCAACGCACCGAACGCGAGTGTGTCACGTGGATCAGCGAGCGCCCGAGCCAGGCAAACCAGATCCTGAATCTCCTGTCGGCCGAAGAGGTTCTTACCTGCTTGCGATGAGTACGGGAGTGAGCGCTCGTCAAGAGCGCGTTCGTAACGGTGCAGCTGCGTTCCCGTGGGTGCAAGGAGCGCGATGTCCGCGGGGACAAGAGGGCGCTTGCGACCCTCAGCGTCGACGATTTCCATATTGGTGATCAGTCGCGCGCAGATATCGGCCACCGCTTCTGCCTCTGCATCCCGAATGTCGTTGGAGCTGGGAGCAGGGGCGGTCTCGATGGTGATTTTGGTAACGCCAGGAGACGATTGGGTGGCTTCGTCGCGAGTAGATGTGAGAGCGACGTATCCCGGTTGGCCGGGTGCGGACAAGGGCACTTCGAAGCAGCGATTGACGTGCGCCAGAATCTCCGGCATCGAGCGGAAGCTTCTGGTGATGTGCAGGAGGTTCTCGGGATAACGTTCGCGAATCGCATGGCGCGCGCGCTCATAAATCTCAATGTCAGCGCCCCGAAACCGATAAATCGCCTGCTTGGGATCACCCACCATGAACAACGCCCCATCTCGAAGGGTGCTGTCCTGCCAGTTTGAGGGGCAATCTGATGCGGCAATTCGAAAGAGAATCTCTGCCTGGATCGGGTCGGTGTCTTGAAACTCGTCGACGAGAATTCGGGTGTAACGTTGTCCAAGCGCTTTTCTTACCGGCTCGTGCGAGCGAACCAGATCACGAGCACGGTACAACAGGTCATCGAAGTCGAGCACGGCCGCCCGGCGTTTGAAGTCGTCATAGTCTTCTAGGACGCCCTCGAGCTCGGCGGACAAGGTTGCAATGAGGGCTGTTGCGACCCTGCCGAGCAACGTGCGGTAGCACGTGTCAACCCGCTGGAAGTGCCCCATCATCTCATCATTGAGGCGCGCGCCGTCGTTCGATTCGGCGGCTTTTTGCCACGCTGATTTCAACTTCGGTGTCTTCAAGTCGAACGAATCGTTCTTGTACATGCTCAACACTTTTGGTGGCTGAGCGAGTCTCCAGAGGGATTCGAAATCGAGAGGTGAGGCGAACGAATCGTGATAGAACGTCGCCAACGTATTGAGATCCGCGAGTAACGTGTCCGTCTCTCGCTGTGGCGGTGCACCGCGTCGCCAGGTTTCGAAGTCCCGCACTGACTCCGACAGGTCGATGTCCGGACGTCCGCTGAGGTCTGCGTCGCGGGGACGAGCGGTTCGATGGTCGAGTCGAAAGCGCGCCAGATCTCGCACGGTAGAGACCACATGAGAGGGATCTTCGCGCGACAAGACGGCGATCGGATCATTGCTCTTTTCGACATTCAGGCGGGATCGAAACCATCGGTCGAAGACGATGTCGAACGCAATTTCGGCTTGCGTGGTGTCCATGATCTGCGCACCGGGGTCAATGTCGGCCTCGACTGCGTAACTGTGAATGAGCGTCTGGCAAAATCCGTGGATCGTGGAAGTAGTGAGTTCTTCGAGACTGGCGCTTGCGGCGAGCAAGCATGCTCGTTTCGGCTCACTGAGCCCCTCTGGCAGCACCTCTTTCAACGGCGGCGGGATGATACCCGAGAGTAGTTGCTCGACGTAACAATGCACGCGCGCCGACAATTCGCTCGCCGCGGCTTCGGTGAATGTGATCGCCGCAAGGCTCGATGGAGCATGACCACTCAGCAAGAGCATGGTCAAGCGACCAGCGATCAGCGCTGTCTTCCCGGTACCCGCGGCGGCTTCGACCAAGAGTGTCGAATCGAGATCTCGAAGTGCACGCATTCGTGCGGTGCTGTCGGCGTTCGAGGTCATGGCGCCCGCCACACGCGAGTGAATTCGCCGAAGGAACGATGGATGGGACCACTCTTGAGTCGAAAGTAGACTTCTTCGGCGGCAGAAAGAGCGATTCGGTATTCGTCATGTTCATCGCGTTTCGTGCCGGGCAGCGCCTTGCCTTCATTGAGCAACGCACACGCCTGTGTGACAAATCCTGCAAACTCCAGGATTGTCTGATCGATGTCCGGAAGTTTGTACTCCTTCGGCACATTCTCTCGGAGGTAAAACAGCCGTGCGACGATACGTCGAGCGTCGGGTGAGAGCTGGCGCGCAGCGATCGCATAGACCACACGTTGCAGCGCCGACCCGCCACTGATAACGATCTTGTCGCCGTTCAAAGGTTCCGCTCCCGTCTTGTAGTCTGTGACTCGAACCGAGGTGCCGGGTGCGTTGCGGTCGAGCCGGTCAATGGAACCGCGAATGTTGACTTGGGTATTGGGAATGGCGACGGGCGCGGTGGTGTCCCACGGCCAATCACCCGGGATAACTTTCGTATTACCGAACGGAACCTCGGTCCACGACCGCGTGCCCTCGTGGAACGTCTCGTCGAGCGTCAGTGCCTTGAGCGCAAGATTCTCCGCGTAGTCCAGGGTGTGTTGCCACAATAGTCGTGGCGGAACGGGGCGCTCCATGGGCCATTGGTTTCGCACTTCGGCGAGAGCGGTGTGGAGTGCCTCTTCCAACGCGCCCCGGGTCGCTCGCGTATATCCTGGTGAGGGTTCCAGCTGCTCGACGGTCCGTCGTAGTAATTCATGCACGAGTTCGCCCCATGACCTGGCATCGAGCGATAGTGGCTCCTCTACCATCGCCGGCACCTGCCAACCCAGTGCGTAGCGCCAAACAAAGCCGAGAGGATCCCTCAGAAGCCGTGCGAGTGAGGTTGCCGATTGGGTGCGCTGTATTGCGCGCTCGATGATGGAGTGGTGTTTGCGAACGAGCCCGTCATGCGCCGTCACCTTCGAATCGTTCCAATCCGTCCAGCAAGCCAGCGCTGATTGAATCCGAGGATGTTGTGTGGCATCCGAAGGGCGCGCCACTAAACGATCGGATTCGCTGAACGCATGCTGGGGAATGCGGCCGCGCTTCAAATCTCGCGAGTTTTTGTACGGGGTGAGCAGGGGGCTCGCAGGCAATGAGCCGCCTTGAGCGCTTCTTCGGCTACGGGATATGAAGCATGCGCCGGACGCGCGCGCGCGGATGAGGTCGAATGCTCGTCGCTGTCGTTCCCCGATTGGATCGGGATCCAAGAGCTTCCGGGATAGAAGATGATCGGGGAGAAGTGGATCTTCGCGTGACCGGCGCGGCCATGTGCCACTCGTGAGTCCCAAGAGCCAGACGTAGGGACGCGGCGCGCCGACGAGATGGGTGGCCGGACACCACACGATCGACGTACCGGCCTCGGAGTCGTCTGTCAGGCGCAGTGCCTGCAGGGAAACATCGAGCGCATCGGCCGGAGCGCTTCTCAGCGCCCGCTCCCACAGCAGTCGGGCGCTGGGACCCAAGAAGGCTTCGCCTGCCTCGTAGGCGCCTGTCACTCCTTGGCTCAACAGTTCCAACGCGCCTTCGATAGTTGCGATCTCCTTGGCTGTGCATGCCTCTTCGCCGCCATTGGCGAGCGCTTGCTTCCAGTGTTCGAGTTGAAAGAGCCCCGCTTCGGGGCTAATGCCGACAGCCCAATCCCACTTGAGATTCTTTAGGCGCGAACTGCGAGCGACCGCATGGCTGAAGAGCCGCCTGACCCGGTCCTGACTCAATCCATTGATGAGCAAGTCGGCCAAGGCCGCGCATGCTTGGCCCTCAGGCGTCGATAGCGCAGGAACGCCGTTGGACAGATGGATCGGCAGATCCGAGCCTTTTGCGAGAGTGAGTAGATGATCATCCCATTCGTCCGTCGAAGCGGCGCAGATCGCGATCTCATGAGCTCGTGCTCGGCCGGTGGCGACCAACTGTCTCGCCCAGCGCAGAGCCTCTATGACTTCAGATCGCGGATTAGCGCATGTCAGAATGACCGGGCTCGATGCGTCAGCGCGAGGCAATGTGACGATTTCGCCCTTAAACCATTCGACATCCTTCGTTCCAGGGTCTATCCATCGAACCGGAATGACCTGTGTAAGTGCCTGCACCAAAGGCCGCCAAGCGGCGGGGACGTCAAGCAGGCGATGCAGGTCGAGTTCGCCGACAATGCCGGGAGCGTGGTGGATTCGGCTCAAGGCGCGGTCCCGCAGCTCACGCGGAATCATTGCACCCGGTGGCAGGGTCTCGCGTACCCGTCGCTCCAGCAATGCGATGTCTTTCAGGCGAGGCTCTTGTCGTTCTTCGATGAGGATGTCTGCATCCCATGCTTTGCGAAGAGTGCGGGCAGAAGCGCGAGTCATTCCCGGCAGAGTGCGAAGAGGCTCTATCTGCGTGAAGGCCCCTACTTTGAGTGCTGCCTGCAGCGCCGACTCGACCTCATCGGACTGAGCGGGACGGGAGAACCCGCCCGCCAGCCGCGCCGCGAGCAGCGGTAAGGTTGTTAACTGAAGACCGAGTGACCCTTGGTCTGCGGCGGCGAGACGGTGCACCCGAAACGCCAAAGGCCCCTGAACTACGATGGTCCGTCGACTCGCTCGCATCATGCGTCCCCAAGCCGGCCAGGCGTGAGCCGTGCGTGGCCTTGTTATTCTGGTCTTGCCGGTTAGATCTCAGCTATTCCCATCATACCAATTCACACTCCATCGCGATCTTCCAGAGCCGCTGCTGCGGTCCCGCCGATGCGGACGTATGCGGTCAACCCGGCGGTGGCCGTTTCTTCACTCGTATCGTTGTGCATTGCAACCAGACCGACTAAGGCATCGCGATCTTTGCGATTCGATGGTCGAGCCCAACCACCCGAGACGGCATCCTCCTTGTTGATCCCCATGAATCCTCTCCTCTGACTCTCCCTTCAAACTCGCGCAGGTAATATGCTGATTTATGCGTCTGCGCGGCCAGTGGGCCAATCACCGGATAGCGAGAGATGAATGGAGTCCTAATGAAAACGAGGCCCTCCATTCCAAGCGCATCGATCGGCAGAATCTCTCTGCAATCTTACCGAAATCCCTGGGGCCACATAGGCGCTGACCTCAGCCTAATGACGGGTCTCCGCAGACTGAACGAGTGCTTTTCACCAAAGCTTCAGTCGAAACCCCGTTGAGTCCTCGACGGCGAACGCGTTCGTAAGGTCGAGTTCCAGTCGCATCGTCAGGCTTTGGTCGGGCATGCTCAGGCCCACCTGCTTCAGGAGTTCCGTCTCCGCCACCTTTTGCCCTTGCCGGTAACTCCTTCTCGTGTTGGCCAGCCTGAGGGCAATATCGACCGGAGTACCATCTGACGCCATTCCGCCACCAATGGGCTGGTACACCGTTCCGTCTTTCAGCCGCACTGACGCATTAATTCCCACCGCTCTCAGCTTCTTGCGCTCATCCGATGTTGGTTCCCAGTTGAGTTGTGTCACGTCCAGCTTGTATCGCTCAATCGTCTTTGGCCAGTTGACGTGGACAATTTCGATTAGATCCGGGTTGGTCCAGCTCTTGTGATCGAACACTCCCAGGAAGTAGGCGTTAGCGTCGTCTAGTCGAACGAAGAGTAGTGGTCCGGTACGAGCCCTGAAACCATCAGGGTCGAGCGAACTACCAAGATGTAGGTGATAGATGCCCCAATCCGATAGCATCGAGTCTGTGTAGGCCCAATCCGCGATCCGTCTGCTTAGTCGCGGGGTGATATCTGTGCCGGCCTCGATGTCCTTGCGGATTGTGGCTACTTCACTAGTGAACTGCGCTGGTGCCTGAAAGTTTATGGGCACGTGAACAGTTCTTGGCTTCGGAGCTATGCGCCGGTGCAGCCAGTTGAAGTGGGCGATGAAGACGTCCTTGTCTTGCTCATTTCCGCTCGCGATGAACCCTTTGCTTAGCAGGTGTTGCTTAAGCGTGTCGATGTAGTCCTGCCAAAAGTTAGCGATAATTGTGTGAGCCACTCGCTCCCCCCCTTTACTTTGATCGCTTCCTCAGCCGCTTGTTTGCCATTCGAACGAACTTTGCGTGAGCCTTCGCGAAGGCGGGTCGCAGGTCGTTTATCTCCTTGGCCTCCCTCTTGATGTGATCCGGGGTAGGGCCACGCACACCACTCGGCTTCACCGACCTTATCCGCCCGCCAGCATCAATCGTCACCGTGTATTTGGCGATTGCATCCCCCAACTTTGCCGCAGCCTTGTAAACAGTCTTGTGAGCACTGTTCACCTTGCCATCGACAAATTCATGCCCAACCGTGTGCCAGTTGTCCACGTACTCAGAGATCGGACTCCAGTACTCTTCCCCGAACGAACTCAAAAAATCATGGCCCTTGTAGAACTCGGCAACACCATTATCGACGAAGAGCGCTTTGTACTTCGCGTACAGCTCAACGTCGTGCTCGTTGACAGGACCAGACCCAATGCCAACGAACCTAAGCAGCTCACGAATAATTCCAAGAGCCGTTGCTGTTGATATCGGTTCGATGTTGATCTCCTCAACGATATGTCAATACTCGACCGAAGTCATTACTCGGATAGGTCAGGAAACCGATCCAAGTGGCAGCAGCGGAAGCACATCGCGTACCACTTGAGCAGTGTCCCGTGGCTTTGGTGGACTGCCTGTCCGCGCCAAGTGCTCATTGGCCAACTGCAGAACGTTCCGAACAACGTATTCCAATGGTCCTCGGTATGTCGGCTTTATCACGTTTTTGGCTTCGCTGATATTAACTTCGTCTGGAGCAGGTTTTCGGTTGGCCTCAAGTGTTAGTCTGAGCCAGTTGAACATCGACTCGTGCCAGCGATTGCTTCCGATGTTTCTCGGAAAGGTAGTATGCAACGGCGGTTCAGTTCCCTGGGTTGTCACGTGGATCGACTTATCCTTCCCGTTCCACCAGAATGAAATTACCTGGCGCACATACTTGACGTCGTGGCTCGGATCCTCCGGCAGTTCAGGCGGCGTGGCGCCACCGGCATTCCGGACCGAATGCTTGAACCACGCCCAAATGGCGGGATGCATGCCGACTTCGTCAGCTTCCCAGTTCTGCCAACTTCGCAAGGTCGAGTAGACCATCTCTGCGGCCTCTGTTTGTGAAATGCCGAAAGTCTCGCGTAGCTCGCGGATCTCGGCGCCCTTGGGAGATGCAGCTTTCGACGGCATGATTGAGTATATGCAACCCTTGCGTATATATGCAAGTATTGCGTATTGCGAAATTGATCTTAAGCGATGAGTGACTCTCCCCTCTCCGTTTCCAATCCTTCGCCAAAATCAGGGGAAGCGTGCGTCTCGACGTCCGCTTCGGGTCGAGCCTGTGTGAAAACTAAGGCGGATGAAGATCGCGCATTTTCGAGCGTTGGCGAGTGTCGGCTGAACTGTGCCAAAGTAGTACGGAGCGGTAAGTGCCCTGGGGGGTATGCCGCAAGATCGAATTAATGGCTGCGAGAGGAGATTTCCCAACGCCGTCGTCATTCCTGGATTGATGAGACGAAGTGCGACCTTCCGAGATACCTTCGAATCGTCTCCGGCGATACGCTGATGCGCTTGCGACCGAACCGGTGTGAGGTGACAGGGTGGCGTGGCCTGCATTAGGTTTGGGGAGAGCAGGAGATAGTTCGTCGTGCCGCGAGCCGACCAAGTACGACGGCCACTTCCCCGATCGCTGGTGGCAGCTTTGGTGGCAGCGAAGGGGGCTTGAGGGAAATGGAGGGGATTCGGCGCTGCAGCATAATCAGTAACTTGCTGATTTTCTTGAGGGAGGCAGCGGGTTTTGATCCCGCCATTCGGAGGTTCGAATCCTTCCACCCCAGCCACACAACGCAAAAGCCCGCCTGCCGGCGGGCTTTTCGCGTTTTGTGGCGAGGTGGAAGGATAACGTCCGCGGTGCTCGGTATAGGGGCCAGTGTTGCCGGTCACGCTATGGTGGCTGATTGGTTCGCGCCGTTACTCGTGTTAACGCGCCGCGGGCGGCCCCGAAGGGGTGAGGCCCGTCCCGGGCCGAATAATCCTTCCACCCCAGCCAGATTCGTCGGCAGGAGCCACCGGTCGCGTTAGAGTGTTGCTCTAGGCCTGAGCCACGACGGGAAGGATAACGTCCGCGGTGCTCGGTGCAGCGGCCGGTGTTTTCGGTCACGCTGTGGTGGCCGGTTGGTTTGCGCCGTCAGTCCTGTTAACGCGCCGCGGGCGGCCCAGCGGGCGAGGCACACAGCGAAGCGGTGCCGAGTAATCCTTCCACCCCAGCCAACTTCCCCGTGGCTTGATTCACTGCCAATTCTCCATTTGCGGAACAATCGGTTAGCGCATGTCTGCGAAGTGCGTATGGGTCTGAAATGGACGCGCGTCAGGGCTCGCCGGTCTCCACGAAGAAGACGTGCTCGTGATCGATCTCCCCGGTGGCCTCGAGGGATTTCGAAGACGGAGATGCCGTCTCAGAACGGACAGCGCGCGAGGACACAATTGAACGCGGCGATCTTCGCTCGTCTTCGTTTTATCCCGATCGACGCCGAGACTCGCGCTTTGTTGACGCTGATTATTCCCTGGACCAGGTCGACGTTAGATAGCACGAGGGCGATCTGCTCGGACGGATGGACCGGCCGATCTCGGTATCCAAACTCGAAGGCACGCTTCAGGACACTGATGCTGTTGTTGTACGTCTTTTTACTCCAGCTATGGCCGTCTGCAACAGCTATGAGGCGAGAGTATCTGACTTGTGAGAAAACAAGGCTGCCGAGGTGCGGACGCCAAATGCCATCGAGGATCTTCCGATACGACCTGCCCGTTGCTGCCGCCATGTCGTTCCGCCGTAGCCGCGCCTCGCAGTGTGCAAGGTATGCATCGAAGACGTCACTACACAGCCGGGCGCTTGAGGCGCCGCCCAGACGGCGCAGGAAACGGTAGTCGGGGAACTCTTCTTCGAAGGAGAATGTGCCGAGGTGGATTTGATGTTTGATTGCTTCTAACCGCTCCCGAGCTCGACGGAGGTTGGCTTCTGAAGGACGGCGCTTGATCGACGGACGGTATCGGATGCGATTGAAGGTGAAGTCAAATTGGATCCCTTCCGCTACGTGCTGCAACAACCCCACCCGTGAACCATTCGCTGCCCATAGTGCTGCCCCTTTTTATCTCAGAGGAACGACCGATCCATTGGAAGAACAACCAACTACGCACCTTGAGGTTCATCGGTAACAGAATGCGCAGGTGGTCGATGTAATCATCGGCTGCCCTATATCCTTGGGCTGGTAAACCGTTTAGCTTTAAATCAATGACGTACCCGATGTGAAAGGAAGCGGCGCGCAGACGCAGATCGCGGAGTAAAATCTGCCCCGGCCACCGTCAATCAGGTATCCCCCTTGAAGCCGTCCAGAGCTTTGCACCTTCATCGCGACGAGGTTCGCCGCTTGGTCGAGGAACGCCGAGCCCGAAATCCGCGCATCTTTGGGTCTGTCCTCCACGGTCGAGACAGCGAGGACAGCGACCTGGATCTTTTGGTTGGTCCTCTTCCTGGCGCCACGCTCTTTGATTTGGGCGGACTCCAGGTCGCTCTCGAGGACCTGCTGGGCATACGAGTGGACCTTCTGACACCCGGTGATCTGCCTCAACGGTCGCGTGAAAGGGTGCTGCTAGAAGCACGGCCTGTATGAGCGATGATGAGGCGCAAGTACGCCTCGACAACTACCTCTCTCACAAGTTGGAAGCGGCGCATCTGGCGCACCAGTATGTGCAGGACGTGTCCAAGCACGAGTTTCTAAAGGACCGTCGCACTCAGCAGGCCGTCGTCCTCAATTTGATGACGATCGGAGAGGCTGCTGCGCGTATCGTCAACGAATGCAAAGAGTTTGCGGCGGCACATCCCGAGATTCCGTGGGCGCAGATGCGAGGCATGCGCAATCGGATGGTTCACGGTTACTTCGACATAGACCTGAATATCGTATGGGATACGGTTCAGAGTTCGCTGCCGCTGCTCGACTTTCAACTGCGGAAGGTGAGTGATTCGAAGCCCTAGCGGACTGCAGTCTGCGAATGATCCGCTGATCAGCACTTCTGTTCACTGGAGTGCACACGTTTGCTGAAGTGCTGAAGAAATTGGCTTCCGGCGACGTGGAGTAGCCGGACCACTGCACACGGAGGGGCCCCAAACCTTTGTGACAAGATGGACGGGCCGGTCCGAATGAGTGCAGCCGGCCAGAAGCGGTCACAGCGGGCGAGGGTCAGAACCTCCCGAAAGCGGACGCTCAACGCCGCTGTTACGGCGTTGACAGCAGAGGCAGGCACGTCAGCGTAGCGCAATCACCAACGATCCTTCCTGAAGGCGAGCCGTGCTGCTCAGAGTGTGAAGTCGACAGTGAGGGACGTAGGTTCGAGCCCCGAAGCAGACACGAGTATCTGCGCCTTACCGGGCTTTCCCGTCGACCGCAGAATCGCCAGCGCGTGTCC
>JBJMWM010000033.1:0-212953 GCA_045810105.1 Steroidobacteraceae bacterium
GCTAGAGGTACTTGTCGGACTTGCGCACCTTATGAGCGCAAGGTGCGGGGCTCTAGCGCACGCCTGACGGAACACCGGGCACCCGCCAGCAAAAAAACCAAAGACCCCGCACCGGCCACGAGCCAGTGCGGGGTTTTTTTACGTTTGGCAATCCGGCCGCGGCCGTTTGGAGATCGATGATGAGGCTCTATTCGCAGAAAGACGTCGACAAGAAGGCACTCAAAGGTGCGCGCATCGCTGTGCTCGGCTACGGCAGCCAGGGCCGTGCGCATGCACTGAATCTGAGCGACAGCGGCTTCGACGTCGTCGTGGGGGTCCGCAAAGGGGGCGCGAGTTGGAAGAAGGCGAAGAAGGAAGGCCTTGCCGTTGCTGAGCCTGCGGCCGCCGCCACTGGCGCTGACCTGGTCGCCATGCTCGTGCCAGACCTGGCCCAGAAGTCCCTGTATGACAGCGTCGAGAAGAGCCTGAAGAAAGGCACGACGCTGCTGTTTGCGCATGGCTTCAATATCCACTTCAAGCAGATCAAGCCGCGCAAGGACCTCGATGTGGTCCTCATTGCACCCAAGGGACCGGGTGATCTCGTTCGCCGCCAGTACCAACAGGGTCGCGGCGTGCCGTGTCTGATCGCCGTCGATCAGGATGCGACCGGTAAGGCCCACGCGAAGGCGCTCGGCTATGCTCATGGGATCGGCGGCACGCGCGGGGGCGTGCTCGACACTACGTTTGGCGAAGAGACCGAGACTGACCTGTTCGGCGAGCAGGCGGTGTTGTGCGGCGGCGCGACCGAGCTGGTGGTGAAGGGATTCGAAACCCTGGTAGAAGCCGGTTATCAGCCCGAGGTTGCCTATTACGAGTGCCTGCACGAGCTGAAGCTCATCGTGGACCTGCTGCATGAGGGTGGGCTCACGAAGATGCATCAGTTCATCAGCGAAACGGCCAAGTACGGTGACCTGACACGCGGCCCACGGGTGGTGAATGACCGTGTGAAGGCCGAGATGAAGAAGATCCTCAAGGAAGTTCAGAACGGCAAGTTCGCCCGGCAGTGGATCGAGGAAAACGCGAGCGGCGGGAAGAATTACTCGAAGCTGCTCAAAGAGGACACCAACCGCCAGATTGAGAAAGTCGGCGCCGAGCTGCGTGCCCGGATGCCGTGGTTGAACGACCGGCGCGCCTGAGCGCCGATAACCGAAGGAAGAAGGCCATGGCTCCCAATCCAGACCGAGTGCTGATCTTCGACACAACGCTGCGTGATGGCGAGCAATCGCCCGGCTGCAGCATGACCCAGCCCGAGAAGCTGCGCGTTGCGCGCTCGCTTGCGGAGCTTGGCGTCGATGTGATCGAGGCGGGATTTCCCGCCGCCTCGCGGGGGGATTGGGAGTCGGTCAATGCGGTCGCGCGTGAGGTACAGGGCTCCGTCATCTGTGGGCTCGCGCGCTGCAATCGTGAGGACATCGAGCTCGCCGCGAAGGCGTTGCGCCCTGCTCCCCAACACCGCATCCACGTGTTCTTGGCAACCAGCGCCATTCACCGCCAGTACAAGCTCAACATGGCCCAGGAGGAGATCCTGCGCACGGCCGTCGAGGGCGTGAAAATGGCACGCGAATGGTGCGAGGACGTGGAGTTCTCCCCGGAGGACGCCTCACGCACCGAGTTGGAGTTCCTGGCCCAGGTCGTCGAGGCCGCGATCGAAGCCGGCGCGAGCACGGTGAACATCCCCGATACCGTCGGCTACACCGTTCCCGATGAGTTCGCCGAGCTGTTCCGCTACCTGCGCAAGAACGTTCGCGGCATCGATACAATCCGGCTTTCAGTGCACTGTCACGATGATCTCGGGATGGCGGTTGCAAACAGTCTGACCGCCGTCGTTGCCGGCGCACGGCAGGTCGAATGCACCATCAACGGAATTGGCGAGCGCGCGGGCAATTGCTCGCTCGAAGAAGTGGTCATGGCGCTGAAGACACGCGAAGCGTTCTTCAACGTCCGCACCCAGATCCAGACTACCCGCCTCTACCCGACGTCCCGCCTGGTCTCCAGTATCACTGGCATGCCCATCCCCCGTAACAAGGCGGTCGTGGGCGAAAATGCGTTTGCGCACGAAGCGGGAATCCATCAGCACGGCATGCTGAGGCATCACTCCACGTACGAAATCCTTCGGCCCGAGGATGTAGGCCTGTCGCGCAGTCACCTGGTACTCGGCAAGCACAGTGGCCGCCACGCATTCCGGGATCGGGTGAAAGAGCTGGGCTTCGAGCTCGACGAGCTCGAGTTCAACCGCGTGTTCGAGGAATTCAAGGCGCTCGCGGACAAAAAGAAAGAGTTGTTCGACGGCGATATCGAGGCGCTGGTGCTGCGGGCCGAAGGCTCGGCCAGTGGCCCGTGGAGCCTGCTGGACCTGAAAACGGTCGCCGACAGCAACCTGCCCGCGGATGCGGTCGTCCGCCTGCAGCACACAGACGGGCGCACGGTCGAGCGTAAAGCCCAGGGGGGCGGACCGGTGGATGCCGCATTCAAGGCGATCGAGACCGCTACAGGCGTCAACGTGATGTTGCGCAAGTTCGAGGTGCACAGCGTCTCTGAGGGCGAAGATGCTCAGGGTGAAGCGGTGGTGTACGTCGAATACAACCAGCGCACCTATCGCGGCTCGAGCGTGAGCACCAACATCGTCGAATCGAGCACCAAGGCCTTCCTCGAAGTGATCAACCGGATCGAGCTCTCACAGGCGGGCACGCGCTCGCGTGAGGAACGTGCTGCCGCCGCGCAGGTTGCGCAAGCCGCCGTATAAGGGCCTGAAATGACAACTGCTCCTCAAACGATGCTCGAGAAGGTCTGGCGGCTGCATGAAGTCTCCAGCGAAACGCCGGACACGCCGGCGGTCCTGTATATCGATCTGCATCTGATTCACGAAGTCACCTCTCCACAGGCATTCGCGGTGCTTCGCGAGCGCGGCTTACCTGTACGGCGGACGGACCTCACGCTCGCGACGATGGATCACTCGACACCCACGCGTACGGAGCAGATTTTCGGCGGCGCGCCGATTGCGATCGACTCGGCCGCGAAGCAGGTGCGCGAGTTGGAAATCAACTGTGCGCAATTCGGCGTCGAGCTGCTCGGTTTGCGTCACGCGCAGCGCGGGATCGTGCACATCATCGGCCCGGAGCTCGGAATCACGCAGCCCGGAAAGACCGTTGTGTGCGGCGACAGCCACACGAGCACGCACGGCGCGCTGGGCGCCCTCGCCTTCGGCATCGGTACGACTGAAGTGGGGCACGTACTGGCCACGCAATGCTTATTGCAACGCAAGCCGCGGACATTTGCGTTGAACGTGTCGGGCCGCCTGCGGCCCGGTGTCACCGCCAAAGACCTGATCCTGGCGATCATCGGCAAGATCGGCGTGGGCGGCGGAACGGGGCACGTGATCGAATACCGCGGCGAGACCATTCGCGGCTTCGACATGGACGAGCGAATGACTGTCTGCAACATGTCAATTGAGGCAGGCGCGCGCGCCGGGATGATCGCGCCCGATGAGACGACCTATGAATACCTTGCCGGCCGCGCGCGTGCGCCGCAAGGCGCCGCCTGGGAGCGGGCCGTCGAAGAATGGCGCAAGCTGCCTACCGATGCAGGCGCGCGCTTCGACAAGCAGGTTGATATCGATGCCGCGGCGCTCGAGCCGATGATCACCTACGGCACCAATCCGGGCATGGTCATTCCGATCAGTGCGGCCATTCCGACCCGCGCCAACGATGCCGTGTTTGCCAAGTCCCTGGCTTATATGGGCCTCGAAGCGGGGGCACCCATCAAGAATCAGCCGGTAAACGTGGTATTCCTGGGCAGCTGTACCAATGGGCGTATTTCCGACTTGCGAAGCGCTGCGCAGGTGCTGCGGGGACGCAAGGTTGCGAAGGGCGTGCAGATGCTCGTCATTCCCGGCTCGCAACAGGTCAAGAAACAAGCCGAGGCCGAAGGACTCGATCGTGTCTTCATTGACGCAGGCGCCGAGTGGCGCGAATCCGGCTGCTCCATGTGCCTGGGTATGAACGGTGATCTCGTGCCGAAGGGCCAGTATTCGGTCAGCACGAGTAATCGCAATTTCGAGGGCCGCCAGGGTGTGGGTGCCCGTACCCTGCTGGCGAGCCCGCTGACGGCCGCTGCGAGTGCGGTGTACGGCCGTGTGACAGATCCGCGGGAGTTGCTGGCATGAAGGCGGTTGCGGTTTTGCGCTCGCGGACGCTCGTATTGCCGGCAAGCAATATCGATACCGATCAGATCATCCCGGCCCGCTTCCTGACTACGACCACTCGCGAGGGTTTGGGACAGTCGCTGTTTGCCGACTGGCGTTACGATGCTCAAGGGGCCCTGCGTCCTGACTTCGTCCTCAATCGGCCTGAGGCCGAGGGCTGCCGCATCCTGGTGGCCGGGCGCAATTTCGGCTGCGGGTCATCGCGCGAGCATGCGCCCTGGGCACTGTTGGATTACGGTATTCAGGCCGTGGTCAGCACCGAGATTGCCGACATCTTCCGCAGCAACTCGCTGAAAAACGGCTTTCTGCCGGTCGTGGTCGATGAAACCACCAGCGGCTGGCTGCTGGCCAACCCGGGTGCTGAGCTTACGATCGACGTCGCAGCGAGCACCCTGACACTGCCAACCGGCGTCAGCGTGAAGTTTCCGCTCGAATCCTTCTCGCGTTACTGCCTGCTGAATGGCGTGGATGAGCTGGGCTTCCTGCTGAAGCGCTCCGGCGAAATCGAGGCGTACGAGCAGCGGCGGCGCTCATGAAGGCTCGCATAGCGGTTCTCGGGGGCGATGGAATCGGTCCCGAGGTGGTCGCCGAGGGCCTGCGTTGCCTGCAGGCTCTCGGGAGCTCGTTCGGACACGAGTTCGCCCTCACTCAGTTGCCTTTTGGAGGGGCTGCGATCGATGCCTGCGGCGATCCGCTGCCCGCCGCTACTCTGCAGGCCTGCCTCGCGGCGGATGCCGTACTGCTGGGGGCTATCGGCGGACCCAAGTGGTCGGCACCGGATGCGAAAATCCGGCCTGAGCAGGGACTGTTGCGGCTGAGAAAGGAGCTGGGCGTCTACGCCAACCTGCGGCCGGTGAAATTGCACGCGTGTTTGATTGGGGCCTCGACGATCAAGCCTGAGGTACTCGAAGGTGTGGACCTCGTGTTCGTCCGTGAGCTTACGGGCGGCATCTATTTCGGCGAGAAGAAGCGCGATGCCACGAGCGCGGTAGACGTCTGCACTTACACGGTCGCGGAGGTTGAACGCATTACACGCGTGGCGGCCCGGCTCGCGCGCCAACGGCGCGGCAAACTCACCTCCATCGACAAATCCAACGTACTCGAAACGTCGCGCCTGTGGCGCGAGGTCGCGACCCGGGTCATGCGGTCGGAGTTTGCAGATATCGCCCTCGACCACATGCTCGTGGATGCCGCCGCCATGCACCTGATCAGGCGGCCGCGCGATTTTGACGTGCTGGTCACGGAGAACATGTTCGGTGACATCCTGACCGACGAGGCATCGATGCTGGCGGGATCACTGGGCTTGCTTCCGTCGGCGTCCCTGGGAGATGGCAAGCGCGGTCTGTACGAACCCATTCACGGGTCTGCGCCCGATATCGCCGGCCGCGGGATCGCCAACCCTGTCGGGACGATTTTGAGTGTTGCGATGCTACTACGTCACTCGCTCGAACTGACGCGGGAGGCGGACGCTCTGGAGGCGGCTGTCAGTCAGGCATTGGAAGGCGGCGCTCGCACACCAGACATTGCCATGTCCCGCGAGCGAACGCTGACCACCCGTGAGATGGGAGATGCCGTGCTGGGCGCGCTGAAGCGCGCCGGCTAGGGACCTGTACAGCCGTTCAACCAAGTGCAGGATGCCCCGGCGGCACCGCGAGTATCGCCTGGGCCATGGCTATTAACGCAACGGGATCAGGCGGTCGCGACCTTCGGCACGCTTTCTAGCGTCCGTGCCGCACGCTCCAAGCCCGCTGCCAGGTCCCGCTGCAGGTCCTCTAGCGCCTCGATGCCGACAGACAACCGTATGAGTCCATCAGCCAACCCCGCCTTCTGCCGCGCAACCGGGTCCATCGCGGCATGCGTCATGGTTGCCGGGTGAGCCACGAGGCTTTCAACTCCTCCCAATGACTCGGCCAGCGAGAAGCACTGCAGATCGCACACAAACTCTCTTACCGCGTCGTGTCCGCCCTCCAACTCGAGGCTTACGACCGCGCCAAAGCCACGTTGCTGGCGCCGGGCAACGTCATATCCCGGGTGAGTGGGCAAACCGGGGTAGTAAACCTTTCTAACGTTGGGCTGCTCCTGTAGCCACTGAGCCAATGCCATAGCATTGCGGCCATGATGGTCCAGCCTCGCGTGTAACGTCCGAAGTCCTCGCAGCGTCATGAAGCTATCGAATGGCGCGCCCGTCACGCCGAGGCAGTTCGCCCACCACACCAGTTGCTCGTGGAGCGTCTTCTCGCGCGCGACCACGGCGCCACCGACAACGTCGCTGTGCCCATTCAGGTACTTCGTCGTTGAATGGAGTACGAGGTCCGCACCGAGCGTCAATGGTTGCTGCCAGGCCGGTGACAAAAAAGTGTTGTCCACCACTACCAGTGCTCCACTGGCGTGACCCAACGATGCAAACTTCTCGATATCGGTGATTCGCAGCAGCGGATTGCTGGGCGTTTCGATCCAGAGCAAATCGGCCGGCTTAGAGAGCGCGGCTCGCACCGCAGCTTCGTCACCGAAATTGATGAATTCGACCTTGCGTTCACCCCGGCGGTGCCATGCGTCGAACAGGCGATACGTGCCGCCATAGCAGTCGTGCGGAGCAATGATCCGCGCACCGGCGGGAATGAGATACCCGACCAACGTAGTAGCGGCCATGCCCGTTGCGGTGATAACGCCACCAACTCCGAGCTCCAATTCCGCAATTGCCGCTCCGAGCAGATCGCGCGTCGGATTTCCCGAGCGCGTGTAGTCGTAGCTGCGCTTCTCGCCAAAGCCGCGGAAGGCGAACGTTGACGTGAGATGAATGGGTGGCACCACAGCGCCGGTGGCGTCATCGCACTCGAGGCCGGCACGTACGGTTTGGGTAATCTGGCTGGGACGATTGCTCACAACACGCTCTCCAACGCTACGGCAAATATCCGGCGCAATTGTTCAGTCTCTTTCAGGAATGCATCGTGACCGTAGATCGAGGAAAGCTCGTGCAATCGCGCGACCGGCAAACGCGCAACCATTGCACGCATATCGGATAGCGGCACGAGCTGATCCTCGCGAACCGCGACGGCTGTCGTCGGTACGAAGATGCGTCCCGCGTCCACCCGATGCAGATCGATGGACTCGGACAAACACAGAAACGCTTCAGGGCGGTAACGTGACGCATAGTCACCGCCGCGTGAAAACAGGTAGCTCTCAACGGGGAACACGAAACGTTCGCCATCGACCACTGGTGCGCCGTTGAAGCGCGCTGAAAACTCTTCAGAGCTGCGATACGTGGACATAGCGAGGGCGCGAGCCAGCTGCAGCCCGTCTTTCGGGCGACCACAATCGAGCGCAAAGCGTACGATCTGTCTCTGCACGCTGCGCCAGGCAGTGGCCATAGGATGGGCGCGGTCGGACGCGCCAATGACCAACAGGTGCCCTACTCGTTCCGGATAGCGCTCGCCGAAGGCCAACGCCACCATCCCACCATAGGAACCGCCCGCGATAGCGCGCAACGACCTGATGCCGAGGTGATCGAGCACTCGTGCAAGTACTTCCGCCTGGTCGTAACTTGAAATGCTGGGAAATGTTGTACCGGCCGCGGGACCGGTTGAATCGCCGTTGCCGCCCAGGTAATCAAAGCTGAGGATTCGAAACTGATTGACGTCGAGCGGACGGTCGGGACCTGCGATCTGCGACCACCATTCCTGCCGGGGATCGTCGGTCAGGCAAACGCGGCGGTTCGCCGAGATACCACCCAACGCACAAACGACAGGCGCGGTAGTTGGACCTGCGATTCGCCATGCAATGCGCACACCCGACAGCTTGCCGCCGTGGTGGAGCGATACTTCGCCGGGAATTTCGAAGATGCCTTCACGGACGGTGATGTCCGTGGCAAGTGCAACGAAGGTATTTGCCGCAGGCACGACAGCGGATGACGCGCTGTGTCGCGTGGCGACGGGCAAAGATTCCAGTGAGGCGTTCATCAAAAGCTCCGCAGAACCATGGCACGGACTCACCGGCCTCCTACGGAGCGCCCACCTGTTACGGCGGGTTCGTCGCGTCCTTCTCCAGCCACACGAATGGCGCTGAAGCTACGCAAACCGCTCATCTGTCGACCCTTTCCGATGGCTTACGCCAGCGGCGGAATCGCAGGAGTTGGCACCTTTCCAGGGTGGTTAAGCCTGGCGGTTGCCCCGGCGTCTAAGGGCCTTATCCCTCAGCCGGTCTCGATGAGTGGCCTGCAGTGTATTGCGGGGGTTGACGGCGCGTCAACTGCGCGCGCTCAGGGCCCTACCTGGTGCCAAATCGTTACTCGTTCCCCGCTGTGGCGGTCCGATGAGCTACTCGCCGGAACGTCTGCGGTGGATGCCCGAACTTGCGGATGAACGCGCGGCGCATACGTTCGGGGTCTGCGAAACCGGTTTCCCGCGCCACCGCATCAATGGCGTGACGGCTTTCCTCAACCAGGGACTTCGCCGCTTCGACCCGCAGGCTCTCGATGGCTTTTGCGGGCGACTGCCCCGTTTCTGCTCGAAACGCACGGCTGAATTGCCGGGCACTGAGGTTCGCCACCTCCGCCAGCTCTCCCACCGACAGCGTCTTGCGTAGATTTCGTTTCGCATAGTCCAGCGCGTGCCGAATACGGTCAGACTTCGAATCCAGCTCCAGCATCGCGGAGAACTGCGACTGGCCGCCCGTGCGGCGGTGGTAGACCACCAACTTCTGCGCCACCGATTTTGACAGCTCGAATCCGAGGTCAGCCTCAACCAAGGCCAATGACAGGTCAACGCACGCCGTCATGCCCGCGGACGTCCAGACCTTCTCGTCCGCTATGAATATGCGGTCTTCCTCCACCATTACCGCGGGGTAACGACGTTGCAAGTCGCGCGCATTTCCCCAATGCGTGGTAGCACGACGTCCGTTCAGCACGCCTGCGGCAGCCAAGACGAATGCACCTGTGCAGATGCTCGCGATGCGTCGCGAGGCTGCTGCTGCTTGCGATACAAACTTAACTAACCCTTCAGAGGGCGTCGCGACACCAAAATCACCGGTAATTATCAGCGTGTCAAACGATGGTTCGGCGAACCGTTGAGTATCGACTGTGATTCCGGAAGACGACACCACCGCACCACCGTGCTCCGACAGTAGCGTCACGTCGTAAGTCTTGCGGTCGGCCAACAGGTTGGCCACTTCGAATACACCTGCGGCCGCCAGGTCGAGAATCTGAAAGCCCGGGAACGTAACAATGCCCAGACGCTTCATAGGTCCCTCGTCGCTACAGTCTTCACTATGACTCAAAAGGCGGTAACTACGTTATTTCGGACATACGCTAGGCCCTCACCTCCCATTAGTCAAGGCAGGCTGCTCCGTGAGTCACTGAATTGCGGCGCAATTGCCGGCCATTGAAATGCCAGCCTGTCTTCCGTTGTAATAACGTGCTAATGTGATAGCACGTTAGTACATTAGGACACCATGAAAAGCCATCGTAACGTCAGCCCCCGGCAGGAGGCGCTTGCCGAGCGCAATTTGTACACGGCCTTGGCAGCGCTGCAGTCCGCCGACGAATGCCGGGCGTTCCTGCGTGACTTGTGTACACCTGCGGAGATTCAGGCTATGGCGGACCGGTGGAGCGTCGTTGAGTTTCTCCAGCGCGGGTTGCCGTATCGAGAGATTCACCGGCTGACCGGTGTCAGTGTCACGACGATCGGACGCGTCGCACGGTTCCTGGCCGCTGGTAATGGCGGCTATGCGGTCGCGGTTAAACGCGTGGGTAAGGAGGCGTCCCGTCATGGATGAATTACGTCTGAAGCTCGCCGTTCAGAAGTCTGGCCGGCTGACCGACCCTTCGCTCGACATGCTGGTGCGATGCGGACTGAAGCTGTCGCGTGGCAAAGATCAGCTCATGGGGTATGGCGAGAACATGCCCCTCGATGTGTTGTTCGTGCGGGACGACGACATACCGGACCTGGTTCAGGAAGACGTCTGCGACCTCGGGCTGGTTGGCCTCAACGTACTCGAAGAGAAACGCCTGGAGTTGCGCGAACGCGGTCACGCCGCACGCTTTCAGCAGATTCGCACCCTGGATTTCGGCCGCTGCCGTTTGTCACTCGCTGTTCCGGAAGGCGTCACATTTGAAGGTGCGAGCTCGATTCGCGGCAAGCGCATCGCGACGACCTATCCGTTTTTACTGCAGAAATACCTGCGCGAGCGCGATATTGCCGCGGACATCGTCACGCTGTCGGGTGCTGTCGAAATCGCACCGCGCCTCGGCCGCGCCGATCTCATCTGCGACCTCGTGTCAACCGGCTCCACACTGCAGGCTAATCACCTGCGCGAAGTGGAGACGGTCATGGAGAGTCACGCGGTCATCATTCGTACTCCGCTCGCTCTGCCCCACGAGAAAGATGAGTGGGTAGAGCGGCTAATGATGCGGATCGATGGCGTACAGCAGGTGAAAGAAAGTAAGTACATCATGTTGCATGCGCCGCGCGCCGCGCTGCCGGAGATTCGGCGGCTGCTGCCCGGGAGTGAATCGCCGACCATCATTCCGTTGGAGGGCAGTCCGGACAAGGTGGCGATCCATGCGGTGTGCCGGGAGAACGTGTTCTGGGAGACACTCGAGAGCTTGAAAAAAGCCGGCGCCAGCGCCCTGCTGGTGCTGCCCGTCGAGAAGATGTTGGCATGAGGCGCCTGCGGTCTGATTCGCTCCGCCCGTGCGGCCAGTCCCGCCTCACGAGCAACGTCCCCGGGTGACCTGATCATGAGAATCTTCGACTGGGATAGTCTCATCGACGCTGACCGCCGGGCCGTATTGGCCCGCCCCGCACAGGAGTCCCGTGCCGACATTGCCGCCGTCGCGCTCGAGGTGGTCAATGCGGTCCGCCGGAACGGCGACGCTGCGCTCCGCTCTTACACGGAACGCTTTGACAGCGTCCGCCTCGACAAACTGGCCGTATCGGCAGAGGAATTTTCGGACGCTCGAGGCGCGCTTACGCCACAGCAGCACGGAGCGCTCGAGCAGGCAATCGAGAACGTGCAGCGGTTCCATTCGGCTCAACTGCCCCAACCTTTGTCTTTGGAGACGACCCCAGGGGTACGCTGCGAACGCATCATTCGCCCGATCTCCACGGTGGGTCTCTACGTGCCGGCTGGCTCGGCCCCCCTCCCCTCCGCGGTTATCATGCTGGCCGTCCCCGCGCGTATCGCCGGATGCCCAAACAGGGTCCTGTGTACGCCGCCAATGCGCGATGGACGCGCGAATCCCGCCGTGCTCGTAGCTGCGCAACTGTGCGGCGTCAACACAGTGTTCAAAGTTGGAGGCGCGCAGGCCATAGCTGCCCTGGCCTACGGCACTGAGAGCATCCCAAAAGCGGACAAGATATTCGGACCCGGTAACGCGTGGGTCACCGCCGCCAAGCAATTGGTCGCTGCAGATCCCGCGGGCGCAGCCTGCGACTTGCCGGCCGGACCGTCAGAGGTGATGGTCGTCGCGGACCAGACCGCTCGCGCCGACTTCGTGGCAGCCGATTTGTTGGCCCAGGCGGAACACGATACACAGGCGCAAGCAATTCTCGTCACCCCTTCACGCCAACTCGCCGAAGCGGTCAACGCAGAGCTCGAGCAACAGGTACGACAATTGTCCCGACGTGCCATCCTCGACAAATCGCTCGAGTCCAGCCGATCTATCGTAGTGGCGGACGTTGCGGCGGCCCTGGTTGTTGCGAATCTGTACGCCGCGGAGCATCTCATTCTGGAAGTCAAAGAGCCGCGGCAGTGGCTGTCCCGTATTCAAAACGCAGGATCGATCTTTCTCGGGTCGTGGTCGCCCGAGCCTATGGGGGACTACTGTTCAGGAACCAACCATGTGCTGCCGACATATGGCTACGCACGAGCCTACAGCGGCCTCTCGGTGCTCGACTTCGTCAAGGGCATGACGGTCCAGGAGCTCTCGCCAAAAGGCTTACAGGCGTTGGGGCCCGTGGCTGTCGAACTCGCCAGGCTCGAAGGACTCGACGCGCACGCGAGCGCCGTGACACGGCGGTTGGACGTGCTCGCGTCGGGAGCAAGCCTGTGAGCTGGGTCAATCAACTGGCCCGGCCCGAAATCGTTGCCCTGAAAGCGTACGAGCACGCCGCCTGGGAACCCGCATTGGAGCGCCTCCACGCCAATGAGCTGCCGTGGCGATCCTTTTCGGATGAATCCGAGGCCGGGCTCAACCGCTACCCCGAGCCACAGCCACGCGCGTTGGTAGAGCGTCTCGCGTCGCTGTACGAAGTCAGTCCCACTTCGGTACTCGTCGGCCGCGGCAGTGACGAGGCGATAGACCTGCTGATCCGGGGATTCTGCCGAGCCGGTCACGACAGTGTCGTCATCTGTCCGCCCACGTTCGGTATGTATTCGGTTGCAGCGCGGATTCAAGGCGCTGACGTCGTGACGGTTCCTTTGCAGGCGCGGGCGGGGTTTGCACTTGACGAGCGGTCCGTACTCGAGCACTGCAAACGCGATGTCAAGCTCGTGTTCCTCTGCTCTCCCAACAATCCCACGGGAAACCTGCTGAGCGCCGATTCCGTAATCACACTGACGCGTGCATTGGAAGGCAGGGCCGTCGTCGTGGTGGACGAGGCCTACCTCGAATTCTCGGGCGCCCAGAGCCTCGCTCGGCGGATTCCCGAGTTTCCGCAGCTGGCCATTCTGCGCACGCTTTCCAAAGCCTATGCGTTGGCAGGTGCGCGCTGCGGCACCCTGATAGCCGCTCCGGAGCTCATTACACTGCTGCGCAAAGTGATTCCGCCCTACGCCATTCCTCAGCTTTGCATGGAGGCGGTGCTGAAAGCGCTGGAACCCGCGCAAATTGTCGTTTCGCAGGAACGCCTGCAGCTGATTCGCTCCGAGCGGGAGAGAATGTTGGCGGCTCTGTCCTCGAGCTCCAATGTCACGCGTGTCTGGCCAAGCGCCGCCAACTTCCTGCTGGCTGAGTTTGCGGACGCAGCGCTGGCGCTGGCACGCTCCCGCGGCGCACACCTGTTGATCCGCGATGTGCGCGGCTACCCGGGGCTGGGCCGCTGCCTGCGAATCACAATCGGCACTCCCGAGCAAAACACTCGCCTGTTGGACGCGTTGCGATGAGCTCGCGCATTCTGTTTGTCGACCGTGACGGTACGCTGATCGAGGAGCCGGCCGATCATCAGGTGGACTGCCTCGAGAAGATCCGCTTCATGCCGGGGGTGTTCGCCGCACTGACCGAGCTCAAACAGCGCGGGTTTCGTTTCGTGATGGTCACGAACCAGGACGGCCTGGGCAGTGCATCATTTCCGCGACCCAGCTTCGAAGCGCCGCAGGAGTTCTTGCTCCAGGCGTTCAGCTCCCAGGGCATCGAGTTCGATGCCGTGTTCGTCTGTCCCCACTTTCCGGCGGATGGCTGCGAGTGCCGCAAGCCGCGCACCGGACTCGTACAGGATTACATTCGAAACGCCGCGCTCGACCTGCAAGGCAGCGCGATGATTGGTGACCGCGAAACCGATCTCGAGTTCGCGCGCAACCTCGGCCTGCGCGGCCTGTTGGTACGCAAGAACGGCAACGATTCGGAAACCTGGCCGCAGATCGTACGCGCTCTCACCGCCCGGCAAGCCCAGGTCGAGCGACGTACCAAGGAAACGGATATCAAGGTCAGTGTCGGCCTGGATGCGACCGCGCCCATCCACATCGTCACCGGCATAGGCTTTTTCGATCACATGCTCGAGCAGCTTGCCAAGCACGGCGGGTTTTCACTCGAGCTGACCTGCCGGGGCGATTTGCAGATCGATGAGCACCATACGGTCGAAGATTGCGCGCTCGCACTTGGAGAGGCCTTACGGCGCGCACTTGGTACGAAGGTGGGTATCGCGCGCTACGGTTTTCTGCTTCCCATGGACGAGGCGGAAGCGAAAGTCGCAATCGACCTCTCGGGGCGAGCCTTCGCCCACTTCGATGGCCGGTTCAACCGCGAGCAGGTCGGTGGCCTGCCCACCGAGCTCGTGCCGCACTTTTTCCACTCCCTGGCCGAATCGCTGGGAGCCGCCGTACACGTGGGCGTCACAGGCGAGAACTCACACCACATGATCGAAGCCTGCTTCAAGGGTGTCGGCCGCGCATTGCGCCAGGCATTTCGACGCGAGAGCGCTGAGCTTCCAACTACGAAGGGAGTGTTGTAGTGGACGCGGTCATCATCGACAGCGGCGGCGCCAACCTCGCATCGTTACAGTTCGCCTTTGAACGTCTCGGTGCGAAGACCCGCGTGACCGTTGATCCTGCCGAGATTACAGCGGCCGCGCGGGTCATTCTGCCAGGCGTGGGATCCGCCCTGGATGCCATGAGCCGGCTGCACAAGAGTGGCCTCGCAGCCCTGCTGCCATCACTCACCCAACCCGTGCTGGGTATCTGCCTCGGCATGCAGCTTCTCTTCCAGCGCTCTGAAGAAGGGAACATTGACTGTCTCGGCATACTCCCCGATCGGGTCCAGCGTCTGCAGCCCGCGCAGGGGCGCCCTGTTCCACACATGGGCTGGAATCAACTCGCGCCGCTACGGGGGGATCCGATCCTCGAGGGCATTTCGGCCGATGACTATGTGTACTTCGTGCACAGCTTTGCCGTGCCCGTATCCGATATGACGCTTGCCAGTACCGACTACGGAATCGCCCTTTCCGCAATCGTCCGGCGCGGCAACTTCTGGGGCACACAATTTCATCCGGAGCGCTCCGCCCAGACCGGCGCCCGGCTGCTCGCGAACTTCCTGAGGCTGAGCTGATGTTGCTCATTCCAGCAATCGATCTGCGCCAGGGGCGCTGCGTACGCCTGTTCCAGGGTGATTTCACAGCGGAGACCCGTTATGAGTACGAGCCGCGCGAGCTGTTGCTCCGCTATCGCGGTCTGGGCGCTTCGTGGTTACACGTCGTCGATCTGGATGGCGCGAAGGACGGCGCACTGGCGAACCGCTCGATCATTGTCGCACTGGCCTCGCAGCGGGCAGTGCGGATCCAGGTAGGAGGCGGTGTCAGGTCCGCCACAACTATCGATGATCTTCTGCGGCAAGGAGTCAGCCGGGTCGTGGTAGGCAGTACTGCTGTCGAGCGGCCCGAAGAGGTCACAGAGTGGCTGGTCCGCTATGGCCCTGAGCGTATCTGCCTCGCATTCGACGTTCGGCTCGATGCTGCTGGTGTGCCACGGGTACGGACTCGTGGATGGACCGAAAGCACCGCGATCAGCCTCTGGGACGCGATCGCCCGCTTCCCGGCCGATCGGATCAAACACATCCTATGCACTGACATTGAGCGCGACGGTGCCCTGACTGGTCCGAACATCGAGCTGTACGCCCAAGCGCAGTCCCGGTTTGCGAACCTGGCATGGCAGGCCTCCGGGGGCATACGCGATGCCGCCGATCTGACGGCACTGGCGCGGCTAGGCGTGGCCGGCGCGGTAAGCGGCAAGGCCTTGTTAGAAGAGAGAATTACTTCCGAGGAGTTGCGACCATTCTTGCACGACGCATCATCCCCTGCCTCGATGTCCGCGACGGCCAAGTTGTAAAAGGCGTCCGCTTTCGCGACCTCAAGGTCGTGGGCGACATCATGGAGCTCGCTGCGCGGTATCGTGACGAAGGCGCGGACGAGCTGGTTTTTTATGACATCACGGCCAGCCCACAGGGGCGCTCCGTCGATCGCGAATGGGTGAGCCGCGTTGCCCGCGTGCTCGATATTCCTTTTTGTGTCGCCGGCGGAATCCGCTCGGTACGGGATGCGGAGGACATCCTGAGTGCGGGGGCGGAAAAGGTCTCGATCAATTCGCCTGCTCTGGCAAACCCGTGCCTCATAGATGCGTTGAGTGCCCGGTTTGGAGCGCAATGTGTCGTGATTGGTATCGATAGCCAGCTGACCGCTGCAGGCTATCGCGCCTACCAGTTCAGCGGGGATGCACAGCGGACGCATGAGTCCGGCCGCGACGTGCTGGCATGGGTGCGCGAAGTCCAGGAACGCGGCGCCGGCGAGATCGTACTCAATTGCATGGGCAGTGATGGGGTGCGCAACGGCTACGACATCGAGCAATTGCGCAAGGTTCGGGAAGTTTGTCGGGTGCCCCTGGTGGCCTCCGGCGGTGCAGGGGCCGTCGAGCACTTTCGCGCTGTATTCACACAGGCTGGCGTTGATGCAGCCCTGGCGGCGAGCGTCTTTCACAGCGGATCGATTGCAATCACCGCTCTCAAGCGCGACTTGCGTGCGGCGGGTATCGCGATCCGTCCTCCGGCCGCGCAGGTGCACTCATGAATGCCGGCGAGCCGCTAAAACCAACCGATATCGGCAGCTTGGATTTCAACAAGGCGGACGGTCTTTTGCCGGCTGTCGTGCAGCACGCCGATACCGGTGCCGTGCTGATGGTTGGATACATGAACCGCGACGCGTTTCGAGAAACGTTGGCGCGCCGCCACGTTGTTTTCTTCAGCCGCAGCAAGCAGCGCCTGTGGGAAAAAGGCGAAACGTCCGGTCATTTTCTCGAGCTCGAGCAGATTCGCACCGACTGTGACCGCGACGCGCTCCTGGTTACGGCGAGGCCACTCGGCCCGGTGTGTCACAAGGGCACCGCAACCTGCTTCGGCGATGCGTTTATTACGAAGGCGGAACGTTTGGCCTTTCTAGGCACGCTGGAGCGCGTGATAGAACGGCGAATCGCCGAAAGCCCGCAAGGAAGCTACACCGCGCGTCTGTTCGCCGAAGGCCCGAAACGGATTGCGCAGAAAGTCGGCGAGGAAGGCCTGGAAGTTGCGCTCGCCGCCTTAGTGGAAACGGACGACAAAGTCGTGGCGGAATCCGCCGACCTCGTGTTTCATATGCTCGTGTTGCTGCGCAGCCGCGGTCTTTCGTTCCAGAGCGTGGTGGCCGAGCTGCAATCGCGGCACGCCACGAAGCCGTAAACGCTGCCGACACCTTCACCGCGCGATCGCGCGTCGTCAGCGCGGCAACAACGCGTTCGCGCGCTTGTCCGCCTCCGCAGCTTCCTCATTCCGCCGCCGCGACCGCAGCGAATCAGCAATCAAACGCCAGGCGGATGACTGCGCCTGCGGGTCACCCGAGGCAAGCGCCAGCGCCTTGTGACCCATGCTATCCGCCTGACTGTAGTCACCCGCGGTGTAGCGAACCCGGCCCAGCTCGATCCACAGCAGCGGATTATCTGGCTCGACCCGCATCGCCCGCTCGATGGTAGCCGCGGCCAATCCGAAATCTCCGCCGGTCATTTGCTTATGCGCCTGCGCGACCAGCGCCGATGATGCGGCACCCAGGTGATACTGCTTTGGTGGCGACCGTGACGGCGCGGTCGGCGGCGGCTGACCTGGAGCAGTTGCCGGCGGTGGTTGCGCGGTGCCGGGCCCGGGAGCCGGCACCGAGGGCTGCTCGGGAAACTCGGGTGCGGGTGAACGTAACGAGGGGCACGCCGTGAGTAGCGTGACCATAACGGCAACTGCCAATATCGTTCGAATCAGGATCGCGCCCCTTCCGCACTAGTCCATGGGAAAAAGTCGCCTGCGGCGCTTTTTCGGACAGTGGTTTCGTTTCCGCCGGCAAAAGGCGCGACTTTTGCCGACTGCCTCGTGCGTGTTCATGCGTCGTAAGACCGATAGGCTCCTTGGCATCGTCAGTGCATGATATCGCGGAGCCACTCGCCAGCGCGCTTTACGATCTCGGCAATGCCACTGCCCTGCGGCCCGCACCCCGGCTTCATGGGTATCTGCGTACCCACAGGTACCGCGATGGGGGCGGCGTCGGCGGAACAACCTGCCTGCACCTGCAGTCCCGTTGGATAGTCTATCCAAGTTTCGGCTAAGTTTTCCGGCAGCGGCGCATTCCAGGACGTCGTGCCAAGTCCCGCCATGAGTCGCGCCCAGACCGGCAGCGCTCCCGAGGAGCCGGTGAAGCCCGTGGGGAGATTGTCATCGTACCCGACCCACACGACGGCCATGTGAGAGCCGGAAAACCCCGCGAACCAGTTGTCGCGCAGGTCAGAGGACGTACCCGATTTTCCTGCCACGACCAGATTCGCCGGCAGCACAGAGCGCGCCGGCTTGCCCGTACCTCGCTCCATAACCTGCTCCATCATCCGATCGAGCTGATAGATGTTCTCAGGCGTCGCTACAGGGGTGACCTGGAGCGGAAAGGCACGGATAGTCTTGCTGTCTGCGCTGATCACGGCCCGTACGGCGCGCAGCGGCGTCCGGAACCCGCCATTGGCCAAGCCGGTAAACATCTGCGCGGCTTCCATCGGAGTGACGTCAATCGCTCCCAACAACATCGATGGCACTTCCGCCGGCGCATGTGGAAGCCCGAAGCGCTGCAGAGTCTGCGCGATCTTCGGCAACCCAACGTCCATCCCGACGCCCACCGTCGCGAGGTTCAGGGATTCCGCCAGCGCTCGCACCACTGGAACCGGGCCGTATGTCTGGCGCGTGAAGTTCTCGGGCTGCCACAGCTTCCCGTTGACCAACTTGATACTGACCGGCTGGTCCTGCACCACCGTGGCCGCGTTGTAGCGCCCAGTCTCGAGCGCGGTCAGATAGATGAACGGTTTGACGAGCGAGCCAAACTGCCGCCGGGCATCGAGCGCGCGGTTGAACCCGTCAAACCCAACATTGCGGCTGCCGACGATCGCAATGACATCGCCGCTCTGTGACGAGGTCACGACCACGGCGCCTTCCAGCTTCGCATCAGGATACTTGTGAGCGTGATCCAGCCGCTCCAGCTCGCGTTCCAGAGCGTGCTCGGCCTGATCCTGCGCACGAGGCTCGAGACTGGTGTATATGCGCAAACCCTCCTGCGTCAGATCTTCGTTCCGGTAATCCCGGCGCAAAGTCCTGCGCACGAAATCGAGGTACGCGGGGTAGTAGCTGCCGGCAGCCTTTACGGCCACCCCCAGGGGCTTGCGTGCGGCCGCCTGCGCCTCGCCAGGCTTTATCATATTCCGCTCTGCCATGAGCTTGAGTACGAGGTCTCGACGGACCCGCGCGCGGTCCGGATGCCGCCGCGGATCATAGTAGGAGGGGCCTCGCACGATCGACACCAGCAACGCCACTTCCGACAGGTCCAGCTCGGCCAGCGGCTTGCCGAAATAGAACTGGCTCGCAAGCCCAAACCCGTGGATCGCCCGGTCACCATCCTGGCCCAGGAAGATCTCATTGATGTAGGCGTTCATGAGATCGGCCTTGCTGAAGTGCGATTCGAGGGCCAATGCCATGCCTGCCTCGCGCAGCTTGCGCCCCGCGGTGCGCCGCGAATCCAGGAAATAACTCTTCACCAGCTGCTGGGTCAGCGTGCTGCCACCCTGCTCGATCTGCCCTGCGCGTACGTTGACCCACAGTGCGCGTGCGATCCCGGCCGGGTCCACACCGTGGTGCGTGTCGAAGTTGCGATCTTCGACAGCTTTCAAGGCGGCAGGCAGAAGGGGCGGCACTTCCTGGGGCGTGACCACGATCCGGTCTTCGCCGTGAATCGGAAAGATGCTGCCGATCAGCAGTGGCTCGAGCCGCACGATGGCAACATCTTTGCCCGCACTGTCGTGCAGGCTTTCGATGCCGTTGACATCGACGCTGATCGAAAGGATGGAAGCAGGACGCGTCTCATCGGCGAAGCGAGCAGGACGCAACGCAACGTCCACCCTGGCGCCTTGCTCGCGATACGTACCCGGACGCTCGAGACGCTCCACACGGCGATATTGCAACCGCTGCAGTTCGTGTTCGAGATCCGCCTGTGACAACGGCAGCCCGGCATAGAGTTCGAGCGGCGCTGCGTAAATCTGCGCCGGCAGTGTCCACCTGCGCCCCTCGAACTGGTGCACCACCACGCGGTCGATGTAAGTCCCGTAGATAATCGCAGCCAACACTACCAAGGCCACCGCGCTGAGCGCGGTCCGCCAGAATATCTTTCGAAACGTTCCGCGCTTCAGATGTACAGCTCCACCGCCGGGTCCCGAAGATTGTAGTGCGAGCTCATTGCATTACCGTACGCGCCGGCATTTGCGATCAGGAGCACGTCGCCCTCGCGCGTCGGCGGCAGGAGGCGGTCATGGCCGAGTACATCCGCGCTCTCGCAGATCGGGCCCACGACATTGACCAGTTCAGTTGGAGCTTCGTCCGCACGCGTGAGATTCACGATCTCGTGATATGCACCATAGAGCGCCGGACGTATCAAAGAGTTCATCCCGGTCGTAACGCCCACATAGCGGACCTCGCCCTTGGACTTCAATTGGGTCACGCGGGCCAGCAGCACCCCGGCGGCTGCCACCAGGTAGCGCCCGGGCTCCATCCAGAATTCGAGCCGCGGATACTCGGCGCGCACGGCGGTCAACAAAGTATCCAACTTCTGCAGATCCACCCCCGGCTGATCACCGCGCTCGGGCACACCGAGCCCGCCACCCACGTCGATAACCTTCACGTCGCTGAAATGCTGCGCGATGTCGGCAAGTTGACGTGCCGTGTGCTCCCAGTTCGTGACATCGAAAATGCCGCTGCCCACGTGTGCCTGCAGCCCGATGATCCGCACACCGAGCTCCTGGCAATGGCGTGAGAACTGCTTGAGCTCGGCCACCGGCACGCCGAACTTGGAATGCGCACCGGCCGTGCGCACGTGATGGTGATGGCCACGGCCGACACCCGTATCGATTCGCGCGAAGATCTCGCGATTGCGGAATAAATCCGGCCAGGCGGTCAGCACATACAGGTTGTCCACGGTCACCCGTACGCCCCGTTGGAACGCCCAGTGATATTCATCGTGGGGCGCGAAATTCGGGGTATAGAGAATCCTCTGTGGGTCCAGATCCGGGAACAGTTGCAGCGCGCGCTCAACTTCGCCGCGCGATACACACTCCAAGTCCACCCCTTGCGCGCGGATGGCCTGCAGGATCCGCGGGCTCGAGTTGGCCTTCATCGAGTAGTGGACGCGACCCAGCGACTGCATGCCGCGCAACGCGCCCGCGGCAGAGCTGATCGTTTCCAGGTCATATACGAACGCCGAGCCGTGCTCGCCCAGGGTCGCGAGCAGCTGCGCGCGCTTCTGCCGCCACCACGGTATCGTCCGGGCGCCGGCGCCCTTCGGCGTGACGAATAGCTGCTCCCAAGTCGGTCCCAGCACCGGGTCTCCCGGCACCGGCCGGATCAGCAGCTCGTGCAGCTGCTCGACCAGCCGATCCCCCTGGTTCTCATCCACGACGAACGTGAAATTCAAATCGTTGGCGGCCTGGCTCACCAGGTAGATCTTCTGCTCCTCGAAGAATTCGAAGGCATCGCCCAGCTGGTGCAGGATGGCGCGGATATTGCGCCCCACGAGACTGACCGAGGCGCACGGACCGATGACCTGTACGCGGCACAGCCGCGACAAATCGGTGACGAGCGCGCTGAGCAACGTGTTGTCCAGCGTGTTGGCGGCCGGGTCGAGCGATACGGTGACGTTGGTTTCCGAGGTGGACACCAGGTCGACCGACATCCCATGCGCCTTGAACACCTGGAAGGCGTCGGCCAGGAAGCCGACCTGGTGCCACATCCCGGGGCTTTCCAGCGAGACGAGCGTGATGCCCTTCTTGGTGCAAACGGCCTTGACCTGTGCACTACCGCCCTCCGCACCCTCGGCGCTCAGGACGGTGCCTTCGAGCTGCGGCGCCTGGGTGGCATACACGTGCAATGGAATCCGATATTGCCGTGCAGGCAGGATGCACCGTGGGTGCAACACCTTCGCACCACTGGTGGCGATCTCCTGCGCCTCGTCGTAGTGGAGGTTTCTGAGCAGCCGGGCCGTCGGCGTCGAACGCGGATTGGCGCTGAACATACCGGGGACGTCGGTCCAGATCTCCAGGCGCTGAGCGCGGATCTTGGCGGCGAAATACGCACCCGATGTATCAGAGCCGCCGCGGCCCAACAACACGGTGTTACCGTCGTCATCGCTGGCGATGAAGCCCTGCGTGATCACGACCGGCGCCATCGAATCCAGGCGGGCCTCCAGCTCGCCGTCCGGACCAAATCCGCAGGTCGCAGATAGGATGCTCGACTTGGAATTGGCGCCACGTCGCTCTTCGGCCTTCAACATCGTGCGGGCATCGGCCCAATCGACTTTGAGGCCCTGGGTGCGTAGGTAACTGACACCGATGTGAGTCGCAATCAGCTCACCGGTGGACATCACGCGTGCGCGCGTGCGGTCGCTGACCTCCCCGATGAGGGCAACGCCGGCGGCGATCTGCCGAAGTTCCGCGAGACACCGCTCTACTTCGGCGCCGAGTGGAATCCCGAGCTCGCGCGCAAGCTGCCCATGACGCTCTTCGATTCCGCGCAGATCCGCTTCGTGTGTTTGTGCGAGCGCGGCATCGAGGAGCTTCTCGAGGCGGTCGGTGATACCGGTGATGGCGGAGTGCACAATCAACACGCGCGCGCCGGCATCGAGCCGGCTGCGGGTTACTTTCGCTATGTTGTGCCAGTTCGCGAGCGTCGAGACGCTCGTACCGCCGAACTTGAGAACTATCCACGCAGAGGGCGTGCGCGTCACAAACTTTTTACCTCGGGCGCGGCTATCCCGCGGCGGCAGCCGCCGAAGCTGTCGCCTCGTATGTTGACTTGCGTTGGGTTGGACCTCGAGCGGATCAGAGCTCGTCGTCGAAGTCCAGCAGGTCCTTCTCCAGCTTCTTGTCTGCGAGCACTTCCTCGAGTTTGCTCCAGGCGGCCTTACCGCGCTTACCCTGGTTGCGCACTCGTTTGTCGACCCTGTCGAGCAGCCGGTCGTAATCGGTGCCGTCTTCGGTGGGCCCGCTCAGGAATTCATCGTCGAGATCGAAGCTCTCGTTGTCTCGTTCCGACATTGCTTAGGGACTAAATTCGTAAGATTATCAATGACTAGCGCGTCACATGCATGCGCCGCAAGGCTGCGAACTATAACGGATTCGCGCGCCGGATCAACTCAATTTGCGGCTAATTGCGTCGCGTGCCCTCCCGGACCACTATGGGGGCACCCCGGCTCAGGCCCAAGCCCTCGGCTGCACTTTGTTCCGCCCGGGCGATTTCGAGGACCCCGAAAGAATTAACCAGCGCCAGGTAGTCCCCTGGCCGGGCATCGCCGTAGGTGCGCAGCAGCGGGAAAGTGTGGTTGCCTGCCTGCACCAGGGGTTGGCGGAAGCGGCTGATCAGGGGTCCATCGATATTGCTGATGAGGTTGCCGAAGTGATCGATCGTCATGACCACACCCGTGACCGCGGCTGAGTCCACGGTGGGCTCATCCACCCAGGCCGGGACGAGTTGTCCTGCCGGAGGCCCCAGATCCGCTGGGGCGCAGCGTCCGGCCGCCAGCTCAGCTGCGATTGGCGCGAAAATATCCCGCCCATGGAAAGTGGCACTGGGCCGCTGCAGGCCGAACCGCGCCAGGTGCTGTGCATCGAGCCTGATGACGGCCGCCTGCGGGTGGCGTGCGACGATGGGTGCGAGCAGCCCGTTGTCGGGGGCAAGAAAAACGTGGTCCTGCGCGGCCACCGCGACGATGTCCCGGGAGGTGCCTACGCCCGGATCGACCACCGCAATGTGCACGGTTCCAGCTGGAAAGTATTCAAAGGCCCGCGCCAGCCAGAAGCCCGCTTCGGCGGGCCAGTGCACGACGATCTCATGGGTGAGATCGATGATCCGGGCTTGCGCAAAGCGCGTCAGTATAACGCCCTTCATGACCCCGACGAACGGCCCCTGGTGGCCGAAGTCGGTGGTGATGGTTATGACACCCGAAGGCTTGCCCGGATTGCTCATTGAGTGAAAACCTTGTTCGCATCGCGGTCGACTGTCAACTCCAACGCCGCGAGCCCCTGGGCGGTGGTGGTCCTGCCGCTGTGCTTTGCACTGAGCGGGCTCGCGGGCATCGTGTATCAGATCGCCTGGACCCGCCAGTTTGCGCTCGTGTTCGGTACGACGGAAACCGCCATCACCCTGGTGCTGGCAGCCTATATGGCTGGACTCGGCCTGGGCGCCTGGCTGGTCCAGCGGATGCTGCCGTTCATTGACCGCCCGATCCTCGCGTACGCTGCGCTCGAACTGATCATAGGCGCGAGCGCAGTCGTGCTCGTGCCAGCCCTCATCGCCGCCAGTGAGTGGGTATTGCGCAGTATCGGTGGACACCATGCGAGCCCACCGGGTGCCGATCAGCTCGGTTGGCTGTCGTTTGTCTATGCCGGTGGCGCGTTCGCCGCGCTCGCGATCCCGACGGTCTGTATGGGAGCCACGCTGCCCCTGCTGACACGCCAGGTCGTCGAGAGTGACCGTCAGACGGGACGTCGTGTTGGTCTGCTGTTCACCTTCAATACCGCGGGCGCCGTGGCGGGTGCCCTGGGAGGGATCTATTGGCTCCTGCCAAACCTGGGGTTACTCCGGACCGTGTGGTCGGGTGCCGCCGCCAACGTTCTCGCAGCCGCGCTCGCCCTGACAGTCGCGCGCCATTCAAGCCGCCGCCGCGCGGGTTTCTCGGCAGCCTGGGCGGCGGCGAGCAGAGCGTCTTTCTCCCGCCCGCCCGCGCCTGTGTGGGTTCTGCCATTGATGTTCGTTTCGGGCGCTGTGGCGCTGTTTCATGAAATCCTGTGGACGCGGTTGTTGAGTCACGTGTTGGGAAGCAGCCTGCACGCATTTGGCATCATGCTCGCCAGCTTCCTGGGAGGGCTCGCGTTGGGTGCCGGGGCAGGTTCGGTATTGGCCGGGGACCGGCGCTCGGCGGTAACCGGATTCGCGGTCAGCCAGATCGCGTGTGCGCTGGCCGCAGGATCCGCATACCTGCTGGTGAACCGTCTCCTGCCTGACAGCGCAACAATCGCGGGCAACACGCTCCTCGCGGCCACCATCCTGCTGCCAATTGCATTCTTCAGCGGCGCGACGTTCCCGCTGGCCGTGCGAATTCTGGCCCGCCGCACCGAGGATGCGGCACCCGCAGCCGCGCGCGTGTATGCCTGGAACACGTTCGGCGCCATAATTGGCGCATTGACAGGTGGCTTTGTTCTGATCCCTGCCTTGCGCTTCGAGGGATCGATCCAGCTGGCCGTGGCGGCGAGTGCCGCAGTGGCTTTGGCCGCGGCTGTATTGCTGGAACGCGCGCAGCGAGGTATAGCCATCGCGGTAGGTCTCATCGCACTGGCCACCATCGCAGCTTTCTGGCCGCCCGCACCGCTCGCCCTGCTGAGGGCCTCGCCCCTGCAAATCAACAATGCCGGCCGGATGCTCTATTACGGGATCGGACGAAGCGCGAGCGTCCTAGTCCTGGAACAAAATGGTGCCCTGGCGTTTCGAACCAATGGACTGCCTGAAGCGCTGGTGGAAATGACGGGTGCCACGCCCAAGGTAAGCGGGGAGAAGTGGCTCGTGCCGTTGGCAATTCTGACGCGGCCGGACACGGGGAGCCTGCTGCTGGTCGGCTACGGCGGCGGTGTTGTCCTCGACGACGTACCGCAAAGCGTCAAGCGCATCGACGTGATAGAGATAGAGCCTCGTGTAATCGATGCAAACATTGCGACTCGGGGCCTGCGCCGTCACGACCCACTGGGCGATCAGCGCCTCAACATCATCATCAACGACGCGCGTGCTTCTCTCAACCTCACCGATCGTCGATATGACGCCATCGTCTCGCAGCCGTCACATCCGTGGACGGCCGCTGCATCGCATCTGTATACACGTGAGTTTCTGCTCCAGTCGCGGGCGCATCTGACTGAGAACGGCGTGTTCGTCCAGTGGATGAACCTGAGCTTCATCGACGAATCGCTACTGCGAGCCTTCGCCGCGACGGTGCTCGACGTGTTCGTAGACGCAAGACTCTACCGCCCCGACCCGTTCACACTCGTCTTCGTCGCCGGCCAAGGCCTGGATCGCAATCGCCCCCTCTTCCAGGAAGCATTTCCACGGTTCGGCATCAATACCCCGGAAGATGTCTTTGTTGCGTTGGCGGCCGACGTGCAAGCTCTCCGCCGGCTCTCAAAGGGTGCTCCGCTCATCACCGATGACCGCAACCGTATGGCCACCGCCGGTGCCTGGCAAACGGGTCAATCGATGACCCCGCAGGCGGCCGACCGGTTGCTGGCACCCTATGATCCCGTGCGGCATGTGAGCAACCCGGCACTCGGGTTACTACCGGGCTACCTGGCCCGGCGACTGGCAACCCTGAGCGGAACGCACGCGGGCGCGCGGGCCCGCCTGGATACTCTCGCGAGCGCACTCGATCTCTCCTCACCCGGCGGCTACGAAGCGAACGCGGAGCGGCTGATACTGGACGATGATCGCGATGCCGCTCAGGACTTGCTGCAACAAGGACTGGCCCGCTATCCGGACAGCGAGGAACTGCGGTTCGACTACATCAAGCCCTGGCTGACGCGCCTCGCCCGGGGGACGGCAACGAAGGAAGTGACGGCGCAGGCCTCAAAGCTGACAGGCTCTGCCGATGCAGTCGTGCGGGGCACACTGCTGGCCTCGCAAAGTCGCTGGGCTGATGTGCACGCGTTGGATGATTTGTTGAGTGAAGCGAAGTGGACCGATCCATGGAAGCTCGACGCAATCGTGTTCCAGGTCCAGTGGCGGTGCGAGGAAGCGGGCGCCCCCGAGGTTCGCCACAAAAGGGGCGACGAAGCGCTCGCCATGATCGACGCAGCCGTAGCGGCGCACCCCGCACTCCTCCTATATGCGCTGCGGGTCCAAAGCGCGCTAGCCGCTCATCGTACGGACGCTATCGTCGAGTCCATTTGGGAGTATGGGCACGGTTTGTTTGCCGATGCCGCAGCGGAACAGCCCGAGCGTGCCCAGACTCAAGTTGCCTTGAAGGAGCTGCTGCAATTGTTGGATAAGCAGACTGGTAGCGACGCTGAGCGCATCCGGGAAGTGCGTGCCAAGCTGCTCAATGATCTTCGCAACCTCTCCTGAGTACTCGATGTGAGCTCCGCCTACGACCGTTTGCCCCTCAACGCGCTTCGCGTTTTCGAAGCAGTGGCGAGCCGGCTGAATTTCAGCGAGGCAGCGGAAGCGCTGCACGTCACCCCCGCGGCCGTCAGCCAGCAGATCAAGTCGCTGGAAGATTACCTGCAGACTCCGCTGTTCAGGCGTGATGGCCGCAGGGTGCAGCTCACTCCGGAGGGCGCGCAGCTATTGCCCGGCATACGGCACGGCCTCGATGAGCTCGAAGCGACCCTGCAGCGGGTTCGCCAGGAGCGGCAGACCGGAAGGATCAACGTCAGCATGTTGGCGTCGTTCCTGCAGAGATGGCTGATGCCGCGACTCGGGGACTTGCGCGCGAAGCATCCGGAGATCGACCTTCGATTGCACACATCGCCCACGGCCGTCGATTTTGCCCGCACCGACTTCCATGCTGCCCTGCGATTTGGACTGGGCCGATATGGGGATCTGCGCACGGAGAAGTTCCTGAACGACTGGCTGGTGCCAGTAGCTGCCCCGCGGTTGTTGGAAAAGCACGGACCCCTTCCAGGCACGGGCGATCTCGCTCAGTACCCGCTACTGCATGGCGACGATCTGGACTGGGCGGACTGGTCTACCGGTGATACCCGGTCCATGAGCGCGCTGCGGGGCGCGTTCATCGATGACTCGGTCAGCCTCCTGAGCGCCACCATCGAGGGGCTGGGATTCGGGCTGTTGCGCTGGACTCTCGCCGCCGGCGAGGTGAAGGCCGGACGCATCGTGCTCGCGAGCGAGCACATCGTGCCGCATCGGTTCAGTTACTACTTTGTGTGCCCGCAGGACTACGCGAGTTTTCCGAAAGTCGCAGCCCTGCGTGAATGGCTTCTGCAGCAGGGCCGCGAGTTCGAGCCTCCACCGCTGCCCAAGAGCACACCTGCGAAGCGCAAGCGCCAAGCCGCCAGGTAGCCGTCCCAGGCAGGCGGACTCCTCAAGGCGCGCGCCGCTCCTGCAGCCATCCCTGCAGCTTGTCGAACGGCTCGACGAACTTGCGCACCGCCTCCTTCTCCAACTCCTGCGCCACCTCCTCCAGATCGATGCCGAGCTTGTTGAGTCCGTCGCGGATTCGGCTGGAGTCGGACAAATGGCGCTGGAGGCTCTCCTCGGGACGGCCCAGCTGCCGATACGCATCGATTGTTTCCAGAGGCGCCGTGTTCACGGTCTGAGGGGCAATCAGCTCCTCCACGTACTTGATGGGGCTATAGCTCTTGTCCTTGGTCGAAGTGGAGGCCCAGAGCAGCCGCTGCGGCCGCGCCCCCGCCGCTACGAGTGTCTGCCATCGTGACGAGGCGGTGAGCTCTTCGTAAATCTGATAGGCATGGGCGGCATTCGCGATGGCTGCCTGGCCGCGCAGCAGCTTCGCGGCCGACTGCCCGCTGGCGGCCAGCTTGTCCAACTTGGGATCCACATTGCTGTCGATCCGGCTGAGAAAGAAGCTGGCGACCGAGGCAACGCGATCAATGGGCTTGCGTGCCGCGAGCCTGGCCTCCAGCCCGTCGCAATATGCCTGCGCCACAGCGCGGTAGCGCTCGGGAGAAAACAACAATGTCACATTCACATTGATGCCGTCGGTGATGAGCTGGCGAATGGCGGCAATGCCGGGCTCCGTGCCTGGAATCTTGATGAATGCATTGACGCGGTCCAGCCGGCCCCACAGCCGCCGACCCTCCTCGATGCTCCCGGCGGTGTCATACGCAAGGTGCGGCGAGACTTCGAGGCTGACAAAACCGTCGCGGCCCTGCACCGAGTCGTACAGCGGCCGGAACAGATCGGCCGCGCCCCGCAGGTCATCGATCGCCAACGCTTCGTACAACGCCATGCTGCTGGAAACCTTCGGCAGCAGCTCCTTGATCGCCTGCGCGTACTGGGGATCGCTGGTGATGGAATTCGCCAGAATGGACGGATTGGAGGTCACGCCGGCAACCGCATCCTCCCGGATCAGCCGCGCGAGGCTGCCGTCGGCCAGCATCCTGCGGCCAATGTCATCCAGCCAGATACTCTGGCCCAGTCTGTGGAGCTCCAGGAGCGGATTGGTTGCCACGGTAGTTCACCTGCAGAATTAACAGCGATTCGGAACGGGGATTGTCCACCCTCGGCATTGCAGATGCGAGACTCCTTTTGGGGTAGTTGCCCGGGCGTGCAGATGCAATTACCTGGCACCACTTTCGTCACGGGCCTCTTGCCATACCCAATCCCGCACCTCTGGCATGTCCTCTCCGCGCTGGACGATGTAGCGCTTGTGGTCGGTGAGCTTTCCGCGCATGAGCTGGCGCAGATGCGCGGCCCGATAGCCCAGCTTCGGAACACGGTCAACCACGTCCATGACCAGATGGAAGCGATCCAGGTCATTGCGCACGACCATGTCAAAAGGAGTCGTGGTCGTCCCCTCCTCCTTGTAGCCCCGTACGTGCAGATTGTCGTGGTTCTTGCGGCGGTACGTGAGTCTATGGATGAGCCACGGATAACCGTGGAATGCAAAGAGGACCGGCTTGTCTGTCGTGAATAGCGCATCGAACTCACCATTCGTCAGTCCGTGCGGGTGCTCTTCCCGTGGCTGCAAGGTCATCAGATCGACGACATTGACCACTCGCACCTTCAGCTCCGGAGCGTGTTGCCGCAACAGGCTCACGGCGGCAAGCGTCTCCATGGTTGGAACATCGCCCGCACAGGCCATCACGACGTCGGGTTCGCCATCCGAGTCGCTGCTCGCCCACTCGAACATACCGATACCGACGGCGCAGTGCTTGTAAGCTGAGTCCAGGTCCAGCCACTGCGGTTCGGGCTGTTTGCCCGCGACGATCACGTTGACGAGGTCGCGGCTGCGCAGGCATTGATCGGCAACGCACAGCAGCGTATTGCCGTCGGGAGGCAGGTAGACGCGAACGACGTCCGCCTTCTTGTTGCACACGACATCGATGAAGCCCGGGTCCTGGTGGGAGAAGCCATTGTGATCCTGGCGCCAGACATGCGATGTCAGCAGAATATTGAGCGAAGCCACGCTGCGGCGCCAGGCAATGCGCTTGCAGGCCTCCAGCCATTTCGCATGCTGGTTGAACATGGAGTCCACGATGTGGATGAAGGCCTCGTAGCAATTGAACAACCCATGCCGCCCCGACAGCAGGTAGCCCTCGAGCCAACCCTGACATTGGTGCTCGGACAGGACCTCCATGACACGTCCGTCCACCGCGAGGTGTGTATCGCCGGACTCGAGCTCCGCCACCCAGGTGCGTTGTGTTACTTCAAACACCGCATCCAGCCGGTTTGAGCTCGTCTCGTCGGGACCCCACATGCGAAAGTTGCACGCCTGCGCATTGAGCCGGAACACATCGCGCAGCCAGGCGCCGAGCAGCTTGGTCGACTCGGCGCTGTCCGCGCCGGGGCGGCTCACCCGGGTGGCATAGTTGCGAATGTCCGGCAGGTTCAGGTCGCGCAGCAGCACGCCGCCATTCGCATGCGGATTCGCTCCCATGCGGCGCGCTCCCACAGGGCTCGATTCGCGTACCAGCGCCACTGGCGCGCCCTCTTCATCGAACAGCTCCTCGGGCCGGTAGCTGCGCAGCCACTGCTCCAACATGCGCAAATGCTCCGGGTTGGACTTAAGAGCTGCCAGTGGCACCTGGTGCGCACGCCACGTGCCCTCGACCTTTTGGCCGTCTACGACTTTCGGCCCGGTCCAACCTTTCGGGCTCTCGAGAACGATCATCGGCCAGCGCGGCCGGGTCAGCTTCGCCGCGGCCGAGCGGGCTTCGCGTTGAATGCGGTCGATCCGCTCGAGGATGCGATCCAGGGTGCCCGCCATCTGCTGGTGCATGGAGTCGGGCTCGTGACCGGCGACGAAAAAGGGCTCCCAACCATAGCCGCTCAGGAGGCTCTCGAGCTCGCTGCGCGGAATTCTCGCCAACACGGTCGGGTTGGCGATCTTGTAGCCATTCAGGTGCAGAATGGGTAACACCGCGCCGTCGCGCGCCGGGTTCAGAAACTTGTTTGAATGCCAGGCGGTGGCGAGCGGCCCGGTCTCGGCCTCACCATCGCCGATGATGCACGCCACCAGCAGGTCCGGGTTGTCAAAGGCCGCGCCAAAGGCATGCGAGAGCGAATATCCCAGCTCGCCGCCCTCGTTGATCGAGCCGGGTACGTCCGGTGCGCAGTGGCTGGGAATTCCACCCGGAAAGGAGAATTGCTTGAACAGCCGCTGCAACCCCTGCGCGTTCTGGCGGATGTCCGGATACATCTCGGTGTAGCTGCCCTCCAGATAGGTGTTGGCGACCAGGGCGGGCCCGCCGTGCCCGGGACCGATGATTGCGAGTACATTGCGGTCGCGGGCCACAATGATTCTATTCAAATGCGCGTAGACGAAATTGATACCTGGAGTTGTTCCCCAATGCCCGAGCAGCCGCGGTTTCACGTGCTCGAGCGTCAGCGGCTCGCGCAGCAGCGGATTGTCGAGCAGATAGATCTGCCCAGCCGCCACATAGTTGGCCGCGCGCCACCAGGCATGGATACGTCTCAGCTCGATGGCGGACAATGGTCCTGTATGGGCGGCACTTGCGGCGGACATCGCGGATCCCTCGTGAATTGCACCACGCAACCAAGGAAGCGTGGTGTGTAGCACGAAACATTCCGATCGCTCTTGCATCGTTGTGACGGTGAATAGCGGCAGCACATCGGTGAAACTCGCCGCCTTCGAAGCCCGCTCGCAGGACGACGTCACACAAATTTCACACGATCATGTGACGGGCGAGAACCTCGTGCCGCGCGAGGTGCTCACCCGATTCCTCGCGAGCGTCCGAGCAGCGCCCGCTGCTATGGCGCATCGCGTCGTCCACGGTGGCAGGCGTTTCACAGCTCCGGTCAGGATTGATTCGAGCGTCTCGGCAGCCATCGAGGCGTTGTCGGAGCTGGCGCCGTTGCACAACCCGAAAGCCCTCGAGTGGATCAAAGCTGCGCGCAGCGTTGCTGGCCCGGACGTAGCGCAGGTTGCAGCCTTCGACACGTCATTCTTTTCTTCTCTGCCCCGCGTGGCTGGTGAGTACGCTATCGCCAGCCGTTTTGGTGTGGACCAGGACGTACGGCGATATGGATTCCATGGGCTCGCTCACGAGGCACTTTGGAGGCGCTGGTCGCAGCTGCATCCCGATCTGCCGCTCGGCGGGCGAGTGATCACTCTTCAAATGGGCGGAGGGGTTTCCGCGGCAGCGATAGAGCGCGGCAAACCCCTGGACACTTCCATGGGCTTCTCACCCTTGGAAGGCTTCGTGATGGCAACACGGTCAGGTGACGTTGACCCGGCGGTAGTCCCCTATATGGAAAAACGCCTTCGGAAGACCTCCGATGAGATTGTCGCGCTGCTGAACCGCGAATCAGGTGTCTCCGGCCTGTCCGGTGGGGTCACCGACCTGGGTAAGTTGGCGGCAGACCCTGCACCGCAAGCGCAATTTACCGTTGATCTGTACTGCTACCGCGCCCGCAAGTACATCGGCGCCTACCTTGCCGTCCTGGGCGGCTGCGATGGGATCGTCTTCGGCGGAGGCGTGGGGGAACACGTTCCTGCGGTCCGAGAGCGTATCCTTACAGGCATGGGCTGGGCGGGAATCGAAATAGACGCCACTGCCAATGATGCCGCGCGGGGGCAGGAGGCCCGCATAGATTCGTCGCGGCTGCCTGTCAGGGTGCACGTGATCCCGGTGGAGGAAGAAGAGATTCTGGCCAGAGCGGCCTTCGGCCTGATCAATCCATAGAATTACGGCATGGGAGCTTGTCGGACTTGCGACGCATGAGGTACCGCGAGGTAGCCGGCAAAAGTCGCGCCTTTTGCCGGCGGCAACGTAGCTGATGTCCGAAAAACGGCCGCAGGCAGTTTTTCCAATGGAGCAGGCAGCTTGTCCGGGAACGATGCTTGCCCTCAGGACTTACGTGTATACCCGATTACCAGGAGCGCTGAAATGACCGAGCTCAATGTTGGCAGACTGGCTGATGACCTGCAGTCCCTCGTCAGTGACGCCGAAGAGTTGTTGCGCGCCACGGCAGGCGTTGCGGGCGAAAAGGCCTCCGAAGCGCGGGACCGTGCCGAGGAATCCCTGCGTGCAGTGCGCAGCCGGCTGAAATCCGTCGAGCGAGATCTGACCGGACGCGCCCGCGTCGTCGGCGAATACGTGGAAGACAACCCCTGGAAGGCCATTGCCGCCGTCGGCGGAATCGCCTTGGTCGTCGGGCTCCTCATGGGACGCAAATGACGGAGGAGACCGCCAGCGATCACGGGACAGAACAGAAAGACCCGGCAGGTCATTCCGGCTACGCCGGTGTGTTCCGCGGTTTGTTCGATACGGTGATCGAGGCGGCGCGGACTCGACTGGATCTCGCGGCAGTGGAGGCCGAGATCTTCCTGCTGCGAACGGTCCGGATGCTGCTGTGGGCTCTCGCGGGGCTGGCGTGCGGTTTGCTCGCGCTTGCCTTCGCCGTAGTGGCAGTGGTCGCCGCGCTCTGGGATACCCATCGAATGCTCGGAGTCCTGTGCGGCGCCGGGCTGTTTATCGTACTCGCGGCGGTGTTCGGTTATATCGCGAGTCGCACTTTCAAGGGGCGTCCCACCATGCTGGAAGGCACGCTGCAGCAGCTCGAGGCCGATCAACACCGGGTGAGCGGAGAATCATGAGCAGTCGCCTCGAGGTGTTGGAAGGGCGCCGCCGCCATCTGCTCAACAGATGTGAGGAGCAGCGGCTCGAGCTTGCGTACCGCGTGGCGCAGATCAAACCCGCCGAGCAACTCACCGCCTGGACGCGACGCTCCGCGGCCGCCCGGGGTCGCAGCCCCCTCACCTGGATCGCAGGTCTGGTTGGTTTGTTGTTGATGCTTCGCCGGCGCCGGGTTCTGTCGGGCGTCGGCTGGGTGACGGGACTCGTTGCGCTCGCGTCGCGTGCAACGACCGTGCTCCGTGTGATTGCTCAGCTGCGCGCCGTCTATCGCAGCCTGCAAAGCACGCGGCGGACCTGAGCGGACCTGATTATTACGGTCCTCTTGGTGGCGACTGCACTACCGCCACAGGCGCGGGCGCGTTTGGGGCCTGCGCCGAGCCGGCCGCAGGCGGCGGCACTGCATCGGGGGCCGGCGCAGGTTGGTCGAGCTGGGCCTGCAGACCCACCACCGCAGGAATTCCATTTGCCGCCTGCAACGTCTGGCGCGCCAGGTCCCAATGTATTGCCGCGGTATCCTGACCTAACGCCTTGTCCAATAGCTGCGACAGCAACTCCAGATTCGGCTCCGTGCTCTGCCCTTCATTGTCGACCGGGGGATGTGCCTCGAGCAACAACTCACCGTCCACGTAGGCGACCTTCACGGGATCATTGATGAGCCACACCTTCGTGCCTACCGGCACGAGGGGGAATAGCGCGGCAACATCCTCCGGGTACATACGGATGCAGCCGTGAGTGATGGCCATTCCAACCGCCATCGGATTGTTGGTGCCGTGAAGCATATAACTGCCGCCGCCAGCCGCCAGCCGCATGGCAAAGTCACCCAGCGGATTGTCCGGACCCGCCGGGACAACCTTCGGCAAGGGATCGCCGTTCGCGAGGTGCTCTTTGCGGACCGATTCGGGGGGATACCAGGACGGATGTTTCTGCTTGGCGATGATCCGCGTCTCGCCGAGCGGCGTGCTCCAGTCCATCTTGCCTATGCTCACCGGGTAGGTGATCACGACGGGCTTTTCACCCTTCTTGGGTTTCGGAAAATAGTACAGCCGGTGCTCCGGCAAATTTACTACTACGCCCTCATGCATACCGGGTGGCAGGATGCGCCGGCCGGGCAGCAGAATATCGGTGCCCTCCCCGGGTAGCCACATGTCAACGCCGGGATTGGCCCGGATGATCTCCTCGTATCCCAGGCTGTAGCGTCGCGCGATGTCCAGCAGCGTGTCCTGATAGGTCGCCTTGATCCGTTCGTCGTTGCCGAACACCGCTGACCCATTTTCGGGCAACTCGTAGACAGTGGCTACCGCAGGGCCGCAAAGGGCCGCGAGCAGGCCGATGATCGCAATCAACCGCTTCATGTCATTTCTCTGATCACGTTATAAGTCATTGGTTCCACAGAAATAAACTCCCGCACCATGATCCCCCCGCCGCATTTTAGACCAACGCCCGGGCACGCAGTTCGAATCATGGGCATTGCTCTTGCTGAGTACAAGATCACCCAGAAAGCAAACCAACTAAGACATGCGGGAGTATGTATGCGCAATTCTGTGAAGCTCGTTACCGTTACGGCAGTGGCCATGCTTGCGGCCGGCTGTAACGTGATGAAGGGCAAGGAGACGGCCGGTCAGGGAGTTGATGATGCCACCATCGCGACACGTGCGAAGGCGGCGCTGGTCAAGGACGGCACCGTGTCCGCGGCCGATTTCAACATTGATGTGTACAAGGGCAGTGTGACTCTCACCGGAGTGGCCAAGAGCCCCGACGAGGTCAAGCGCGCCATTGACGATATCAAGCGCGTGCCGGGGGTTGTGGACGTCAAGAACGCTACCCGTGTGGCTACCGCGGATCGCGCGGAGAGTAAGCAGGACTAAGCAGGCCAAGACTTTTGGAGCATGTCACACGACAATTCGTGTGACATGCCCAAAAAATTACCCCGCTCTTTCTACGCCCGCGAGGACACGCTCCGTGTCGCGCGCGAGCTCATCGGCATGCACCTGGTCCACGAGGACGGCAGTGGCAGGAGTACCGGCCGCATCGTAGAGACTGAAGCCTACATGGGTCCCGAGGATCTGGCGGCGCACTCCTCCCGTGGACGCACGCAACGGACGGAGGTCATGTTCGGCCCGCCCGGACACGCCTACGTCTACTTCATCTATGGCTTCTGGAATTGTATGAACATCGTCACGGCGCGCAAAGGAGTGCCTCACGCCGTGCTGCTGCGAGCGCTTGAACCCGTCGAGGGCGTTACAGACAAGACCTGGGGACCCGGGCTGCTGTGCCGTGCGATGAGAATCGACCGCACGCTGAATGGCGCCGATCTGTGCGGCGACCGTCTCTGGCTCGAGCGCCCAGCCGATCCGGTTCCCCGCGTGAATCTCGGACGCGGCCCGCGAATCGGGGTGGATTACGCGGGATCCTGGGCCAAACGCCCCTGGCGCTTCTTCGACAACACTTCGCCGTACGTTTCCACCGCCTCAGCTCGGTTGCGACGCGCGCGAAGTGATCCGGCGGCACGCGTTGAGTGATAATGGGGAATTCGTGTTTCGCTCAGGGAGACTTGTCATGGCCTGCGGCCAACTGTCCTGGGGGATCGCGCAGGAGCGCGACCCCCGAAGATTAGCCGGCGCTGCGCGCCGGATAAGAAAAGCAATCAGCGTGCTCATTGGGTCGGCCGTTCTTACGGCCTGCGCAGCCACGCCGACCAAGCCGGGCGAGTCGGTTCAAGCTGCTCCGTCGTCGGGTTCGACAGCGGCGCGTGGTGAGTTCTACCCGTCCACCTACCACGTTCCTTCCAGTCCGCCGACTCTCATCCGTCATGCGACAGTATTGACGGGCACGGGTGCGCGCCTCGATGACGCCGACGTACTCATAGGTGACGGCAAGATCCAGTCAGTTGGTTCCAATCTCCAGCCGCCCCCACAGAGCCGCATCGTCGACGGCAATGGCCGCTGGGTCACTCCGGGGTTGATCGACATTCACTCCCACCTGGGCGTTTATCCGAGTCCCGCGGTCGAAGCCAACTCGGATGGCAATGAGGCTACCTCGCCGGCGACACCCAACGTCTGGGCCGAGCATTCCGTTTGGCCGCAGGATCCGGGCTTTCGCACAGCGCTCGCGGGCGGCATTACTTCGCTGCAGATTCTGCCGGGGTCGGCGAATCTGATCGGCGGCCGCTCGGTGATCCTGAAGAACGTGCCCAGTGTGACCTATCAGGGGATGAAGTTTCCCGGGGCTCCACAGGGCCTGAAAATGGCGTGCGGTGAGAATCCGAAGCGCGTCTACGGCGAGAGGACCACATTCCCATCGACACGGATGGGCAACGTGGCCGGATACAGAGCCCAATGGATTGAAGCGCAGGAATACCTGCGTGATCAGCAGGAGTACGAGCGCAAGCATGCCGCCGGCGACAAGGATGCAAAGCCACCGAAGCGCGACGTGAAACTCGATACGCTCGCCGCCGCATTGAAGGGCGAGATCATAGTTCACATGCACTGCTATCGCGCCGACGAGATGGCGACGATTCTCGATATGTCACGGGAGTTCGGCTATCACGTAGCAGCCTTTCATCACGCCGTCGAGGCCTACAAGATTGCCGATCTGTTGGCGGAGCACGGTGTCTGCGCGGCCATGTGGGCCGACTGGTGGGGCTTCAAGATGGAGTCCTATGACGGCATTCCCGAAAACATCGCCTTCGTGGATGCGGCTCCCAACGGGTGCGCCCTCGTTCACTCCGACTCGGAAGAAGGTATTCAGCGGCTCAACCAGGAAGCGGCGAAAGCCATCGCCTACGGGCGGCGTGCCGGTTTGGAGATCCCGCCCGAGCGCGCGATCAAATGGTTGACGGCCAACCCCGCCAAGACAATGGGAGTGCTCGAGCGGACTGGAACCCTGGAGCCGGGAAAGATGGGCGATGTCGTCGTCTGGAACGGCAACCCGTTCAGCGTCTATGCGCTTGCCGACTTGGTTTTCATCGATGGCGCCCTGCGCTACGACCGCTCAAATCCTGCACTCACGCCACAATCGGACTTCACGCTGGGTCAGCCAGCCGCCGCGGGGGTGTACCCATGAATAAAACAAAGAGCCTGGCTGTCGTTCTCGTGAGCGCACTCATGCCATTGACCGTGGTCGCAGCCCCGGGCGCCGTTTTGATTCGGAACGCGACGGTGCATACGGCCAGCGCGGCGGGCGTACTGCAGCACACTGACGTGTTGATCAGCGACGGCAGGATCGCTGAGCTCGGTCATGATCTGAAGGCACCTGCCGGTGCGGAGGTCATCGAAGCGAATGGCAAGCCTGTTACACCTGGATTATTCGGTGGAGTGAGCCACCTCGGTATCGAGGAAATCGGTCTGGAGTCGACCCAGAATGACTACTCCCTGAAGCTGGGCTCCATGCGTCCGGAGTTTGATGTCAGCCTGGCATTCAACCCCGAGTCGGTGATTCTCGGTGTGGCCCGTCTGGGCGGCATCACCTTCGCCATGGTCTCACCGAGCGCCGAGGCCGGTGGCAAAGGTGCTCCCGGCGGAACCCTGGTCGCAGGCCAGGGAGCCGTCGCACAGCTGAACGGCAGCATCGATGCCGGGACGCATGCCTTGTTTGTGGATTTCGGCGGGGATGCGAGCGCACTGTCGGGCGGCAGCCGTGCAGCGCAGTTCATGTTGTTCGAGCAGGCAATTGGCGAAGCGCGCTCGCCGAAGGCGCTTGCGCCGAACGATCAGCGGCTCCTGAGCCCCGCGGGCAGACAGACACTGCTCGGCTATCTCAACGGCAACGGCCCGGTGGTGTTCGATGTGGATCGCGCATCGGACATCCGGCAGGTCATTGCGCTCGCGAAGCGCGAAAAGCTGCGCGCTGTGATCAAGGGCGGTCAGGAAGCCTGGCGTGTCGCCCCGGAGCTCGCCGCGGCTCACATCCCTGTCGTGTTGAATCCTCTGGACGATCTGCCCGCAAACCTCGATGTCATCGGAGCGACTCTCGAAAACGCCGCCCGGCTCAACCGCGTGGGCGTCAAGATCGCCTTCACCCTGGATGATCCGCAGGCACACAACATCCGCAAGGTGCGCCAGACCGCAGGCATTGCGGTCGTTCACGGGTTGCCGCCGGAGGCGGGGCTCGCGGCGATGACGAGCAACCCCGCGGAAATCTTTGGAGTGGCGAGCCGCAACGGCTCGATCGCCCGGGGGCGGCCGGCGGATCTGGTGCTGTGGAGCGGCGATCCTCTGGAGGTCACGACTCTTGCGGAACGAGTGTTCATCGACGGCGAGGCGCAACCGATGCAGTCACGGCAGACTTTGCTGCGCGACCGCTATCTGGAGAAGTTGCGTGCGCACGCGGCCCGATGAAGAGCTACAAGTACTACGACCTGATCCTGGGGGCCTACGTTTGCGTACTGCTGTGCGCGAACCTCATTGGGCCCTCAAAGGTCTCCACGGTGAACGTGCCTCTCGTTGGCACCGTGACGTTCGCGGCGGGTGTACTGTTTTTTCCGTTCTCGTATTTCTTCGGCGATGTATTGACGGAAGTCTACGGCTACGCCCGTGACCGGCGCGCCGTCTGGAGCGGGTTTGGGGCGCTGGTGTTCGCCTCAGTGATGGCAACGGTGGTCGTTCACCTGCCGCCGGCCGACTTCTGGAAGGACAAAGAACCTGCCGTCGATGCAATCTTCGGCAGTACGCCCCGGATCATCGGCGGCTCCATCATCGCATTCTGGTCCGGCTCGTTCGTGAACAGCTTCGTGCTCGCCAAGCTGAAGATCCTGACTCGAGGCCGGTGGCTCTGGACGCGCACGATCGGCTCCACGCTCTGCGGGGAGCTCGTGGACTCCGCGCTGTTCTACACGATTGCATTCTATGGAACGTGGCCCACGCAGCAGTTGGTGGGCGTGACGATAACCCAGTACGTGTTGAAGTCTTCGTGGGAGGTCATCATGACGCCCGCTACCTACAAGATCGTTGCCTTCCTCAAACGGACCGAGCACGAAGACTATTACGATCGGGATACAAACTTCACGCCCTTTTCGTTGCAGGCCTGAACATGAGCGACACTTCATCGACGGCCGTGCGTGTTGGGATTTTGGGGGCGGCAAACATTGCGCGTGCTTTCATAGCTGGGGTGAAGCCGTCGGCGCGTCTCCAGGTAGTGGCGGTTGCCAGCCGCACTCTCGAGAAGGCGGAGCGGTTTGCGCGCGAGACGGGGGTTGCACGCTTCCACGGCTCCTACGAAGCAATGCTGGCGGACCCCGCGATCGACGCCGTCTATATTCCGCTACCCAACAGCATGCATGCCGAGTGGTCGATCCGCGCCTGCGCGGCAGGCAAACATGTGTTGTGCGAAAAACCCCTGTGCGCAACCGCGGCCGAGGCCCGGACGATGTTCGAAGCGGCGCGCCGCCGTGGCGTTCACCTCGTGGAAGGCTATCCTTACCGGGCCCAACCGCAGACTCGCAAACTTCTCGAGATCATCGAGTCAGGCGCGATCGGCAGACTGCAGCTCATCCAGGCGAGTTTCGGATTCACGCTTGCGGCAGGTCCTAACATCCGTACCGACCCCGCCCTTGCGGGCGGCGCTCTCATGGACGCGGGGGCGTACCCAGTCAGCCTGGTTCGGATGGTCGCGAAAGAGCGGCCCTCGCGAGTACACGCGGTCGCACACTGGGTCGGCGGTGTGGACCATGCATTGGCAGCAACGATCGAATTCGAAAGTGGTGTGCTGGCGCAGATTTCGTGCAGCTTCCGCACCAGTGTTCATCGCCAGGCCCTGATCGCGGGGACCGGTGGGGTGATTCAAACGCAATTCCTCAATCATCCACCCCTGGAGCGGCCCGCCGAGTTGCTGGTGAAGCGCGGAGCTGCAGCCAACGCGGACTACGAGAGAATCCCATCCGCTGCCATGAACGGTTTTCTCGCGGAGGCGGAATCGTTCGCGGGGCTCGTCCAGGGCACGAGCAGCCAATGGGAGGGACCCTCGCCCGAGGAGTCCATCGACATCGCAGCGACGCTCGCAGCGATTCTGCAGAGCGCACGGTCGGGACAGGCTGTACCCGTGGCCAGGTGATGACGTGGCTTTACCGCCACGCCATCAGCGCCTCTGGTTCACCCTTGCTGCTGGGTTGCCTGCGACGGTAATTGCCTGAGCAATGGCCCCGAGTCCTGCAGCGCCGTCAGGTTGAACAGTTCGGGCCGTAACGTCCGATACCGCTCCACTGCCACGAACAGCGTTGACGGATCTCTCTGCAGCCGCCGAGCTACTTCGGCGAGCGTCGCAACCCCGCGCTCGGTCGCGTACCAGGTGATCAACGCGCGCGCCAGAGCAAGCCGGCGCTGCCGTGACCGCGAAAGTACCTCACTGCGCTCCAGTCCCAACGTGCAGGTGACCGTATCGATGACCTGGTCAAGCGAGTAGGTACTGCGATAGACGCGCATGTTCCGCGGGATCGCCGCCATGAACTCCCTGTCGCCCAGGACGCGCGGATCATCGGTTCCGCCGTGTTCGAAGCTTGCACCCTCCCCGGCTGCCGGTGCCTCCAACATGAGGCGCCGATAGGCATAGCGGGCCTGCTCCGGGCGCTGCGCCAGCATCCGCAGTGCAACATTTGTGGTGAGCCACGGAGTGCTGGCCGTTTCGGCGTACGCGCGATGACTGCTGAAAACGTAGTCACCCGGATCCGTCACCTTGCCGGTGCGTACCGGCAACATGTGAACGTGACGGATCAGCCTCAACAGGTAGACGTCCGGATCGATCAGCAGGGCATGATAACGCTGCTGAAACAGGTGGCCGAGCTCACCGGCGCGGCGGTGTACGCGGCGAGCGTACTGGCTACTGAGTCTTTGCATGAGCCGCCCGACGGGCATGTCGGATATCTGCAGGACCAGATGGATCGCGTCTGTTTCCCAGCAGTACGCGTGCGCACGCACGCGGCATCTGACGAGCATCGTCGAGAGCAGTCTCTCGAACGTCGCGTAGTCGGCTTCTTCGGTGAAAATAGGTTGACGTGCATTACTGCGCTGGACGACGTAATACACGCCGCCCGGCACGTGAAGTCTGGATCGGCGTGACATCCTTGCCTCCCACAGCCATGTGCGATTCATATCGCTTCCGTGCAGGCCGAACGCATGAGCTCCCTGCTCCACGTACGACCCCCCTTTCGCTTCCCCGGTTGCGCTCGAGGCATCCGCCCGCGCGCTTTCGGTTCACGATACCTCTCGAGGACCCTGCCCCGCTTCTAAAAAAGCGGCACTCCTTTGTTAGTGCTCCTGGTGCGTGAGTTGGTTCCTGCTGTCCCTGACATGTTTGTTACCCCGTCCTGGTTGGCGGCGTGCTCAACATTTGAGCAGCGCGTAGCCGCGATCCTGCAACATCACGCCATCACAGGCAAGCTCCGGCACGGGCACACACGCGAATTTTTTTCCGTGCGGGCCAGGCCGCCACCGATACTCCAGTGCCTGTCACAGCGGCGCAAAGCAGTTACTGTCACCCACCGAAGGGCTCCTGGAAGAAAAATCCCTTTGCAATCCAGGCGCCGAGAGACGTTAGGTCCCTATCGTACGGATGAGCGGTCTGCACGTATTCCTTCGACACCACCCGATCGACAACGCTCACGCGGGAGACAGTAACTGCTACCCTATATCTGCGGCTCCACAGCGAAATATCTCAGCCAGGCGGGAGAATTATTTTTCGGCGGCGAGCTCCAACAGCGCACTGCCCTCCGGGACACGGTCGCCGCGGGCAAAATGGACGCTCTGCACGACACCCGCGTAGGGAGCGGTGATCGTGTGCTCCATTTTCATCGCCTCGATAACCATCAGGACATCTCCGGCAGCAACTGCCTGTCCCACGGTAACCGCTACGGCAGCGACCACGCCGGGCAGCGGAGTCGTAAGGTCGCCGCGCGAGGCCGATGCCGAAAACTCCTTCGAACGCGGATCCTCGTGCAGACACTCGTAGTGCTCGCCATCGAGCCACACGTGCGCGTGGATTTCGTATACGAAAGCGCGCGCCCTGACGCGCACCCCATCAAGGGAAGCAGCGATGGAGCCGGCGGCGCGAGTTACGTGCGCGACATCCATCGATACTTCATCGACTGTAATCGTTGTTGGCTCCCGCGGCCCAGATTCGATTGCGACCGACCGCTGTTGAGCACGAAGCTGCAAATAGAATTGCACCACCGCCGGCAGATTCGGCGTGAATCCATCGCAGAGGGTCCAAGGACTCGCAAGAGCAGCGGCGGACGGCGGCAAGCCGCAGCCCTGAATCGCGAGTGCCGCGAGAGCTAGCGCGCGCCGTTCAACGGTTGGCTTCGGGGCGAGGCCGTCCTTCAGCTCCTGCCCGTGAGCTTCGAGAAATGCGATGCTGTGCCGCACCTCCAGGAACGTGGGAGTTGCCAGAATCCGCGCGAGCCAGCGCTCATTCGTATGGATTCCCGCGCAATGAGTCCGCTCCAGCGCCCCACGAAGCTTCGCAGCAGCCTGCGTGCGTGAAGGTGCCCACGCGATCACCTTCCCCAGCAAAGAGTCATAGCTCTCGGGAACCCGATCACCGGTGGCGAATCCTGCATCCACGCGCACGTCATCACCATCTGGCCATTCGAGCAGCCGCAGGTCTCCGGCACTGGGCAGGAAATCGCGCTCCGGGTCTTCGGCACAAACGCGGGCTTCGATCGCATGTCCGCTCAGGCGGATTTGCGCCTGCTCGAGCGGAAGGCGCTCGCCTGCAGCGATACGAAGCTGCCATTCCACCAGATCGAGTCCCGTTACCCGCTCGGTGACGGTGTGCTCGACTTGTAACCGGGTGTTCATCTCCATGAAATAAAACTCGCGGCCGTCGAACAGAAACTCGACCGTGCCCGCGCTGACATAACCTATCTCGCGCGCGACGATCAGAGCCGCGGAGCGCAAGCGCTCGCGGACGTCATCCGGCAACGCGGGTGCGGGCGCCTCTTCAATGACCTTTTGATGTCGACGTTGAATCGAGCAGTCGCGGTCGCCCAGATGCACGAAATTGCCCTGTGAGTCGGCGAAGATCTGCACCTCTACGTGTCTCGGGGCCGGCAGGTACCGCTCCAGCAGCAACGAGCCGTCCCCGAAGCCACTCTCGGCAAGACGCCGTGCAGCCGCCAAGGCTTCCGGGATCTGCGCCAGGTCGCGAACGATCCTCATCCCCTTTCCACCGCCGCCCGCCGCCGGCTTGATGATCAAAGGCATTCCCAGATGCCGCGCCTCTCTGTGCAGCTGCTCCACGTCCTGATCTGCTCCCTCATAGCCGGGAAGAACGGGCACCCCGGCGGCACGCATGCGCGCCTTGGCGACTATTTTCGATCCCATGGCAGCGATTGCTGAGGCCGGCGGACCAACGAACACCAGCCCGGCGTCGACACAGGCCTGTGCGAACTCCGCGTTCTCGGACAGGAACCCATATCCGGGATGGACTGCCTGCGCTCCCGTCGCCCGGGCCGCATCGAGTATCTGCGCCACATTCAGATAGCTTTCGCGCGGTGCAGCAGGTCCTATGCGAATCGCTTCATCCGCTTCCCTGACGTGCTGCGCCAAAGCGTCAGCGTCCGAGTACACGGCAATGGTCCGAACACCCAGACGCTTCGCTGTGCGGAAAATACGGCAAGCAATCTCGCCCCGATTCGCGACCAGAAGAGTTTTAATCACGGGCAGACCCTCACATGCGGAACACGCCGAATCGCGTGTCCTCGCCAGGCGCGTGCTTTGCTGTGGCGAGACACAGCGCAAGAACGCGCCGCGTTTCCGCAGGATCAATAACGCCGTCGTCCCACAAGCGCGCGGATGCGTAGTAGGGATGACCCTGCGTCTCGTATTGCTCCCGGATTGGTTGCTTGAAAGCCTCTTCGTCCGCGGCGGGCCACTCCTGCCCGGACGCCTTCAATTGGTCACGCTTTACAGTTGCCAACACGCTCGCGGCCTGTTCGCCGCCCATGACCGAAATACGCGCATTCGGCCACTGAAACAAAAATCTCGGTGAGTAAGCCCGGCCGCACATCGCATAGTTGCCCGCGCCGTAGCTGCCGCCAATGATCACGCTAAGCTTCGGGACATTTGCGCACGCGACGGCCGTTACCAATTTTGCGCCGTCCTTGGCGATGCCCCCCGCTTCAGCGCGCCGCCCCACCATGAACCCGGTGATGTTCTGCAGGAACAACAACGGTACGTGCGCCCGCGTGCACAGCTCGATGAAATGAGTCCCCTTCAGGGCGCTCTCGGAAAACAAGATGCCGTTGTTAGCAAGGATTCCGACGGGATAGCCGCCAATGTGCGCAAAGCCGCACACCAGTGTTGTCCCGTAAAGCTGTTTGAATTCATCCAGCTCCGAGGCATCCACGAGGCGTGCGATCACCTCGCGAACGTCGTACGGCTTACGCAGATTCGCGGGAACAACGCCATAGAGCTCAGCAGGATCGTATTTCGGCGCACGCGAGACGAGCGGCGGATTCGTATCTGCGGCAGGTGCCAGCCGCGAAACGATTCGCCGCGCAATCGCCAAGGCGTGCGTGTCGTTTTCCGCATAGTGATCGCACACGCCCGACTCGCGGCAGTGCACGTCCGCACCGCCCAGCGACTCGGCATCGATGTCCTCACCGGTTGCTGCCTTGACGAGCGGAGGACCACCGAGGAACACCCGTCCCTGATTCTTGACAATCACGTTCTCATCCGACATCGCGGGGACGTACGCTCCGCCAGCCGTGCACGAGCCATGAACGACGGCAATCTGCGCAATGCCGGCGCCCGACAACGTCGCCTGGTTGTAGAAGATCCGCCCGAAGTGCTCGCGGTCGGGGAATACCTCGTCCTGCGCCGGCAGGTACGCGCCCCCACTCTCCACGAGGTACACGCAAGGTAGGCGGTTCTCCCGCGCAATTTCCTGCGCGCGTAAATGCTTCTTAACGGTAAGCGGGTAGTACGTGCCGCCCTTAACGGTAGGGTCGTTCGCAACGATCATGCATTCCCTGCCGCTGACCCTCCCTATTCCGGTGACGAGGCCTGCGGCTGCGATTTCGCCTCCATACATGCCGTGGGCCGCAAGCTGCGACAGCTCGAGGAAGGGACTTCCAGTATCCAGCAGCACGCGCACGCGTTCCCGGGCGGTCAGTTTGCCGGCCGCCTTGTGCTTGCGGGTAGCGGCCTGCGACCCACCAAGGGCCACGCGTGCAACCTGGCGGCGGACATCGGCCGCCAATTCGCTCATTGCACGCTCGTTGTCGCGGAATTCCTGCGAATGCACATCCACGCGGGAGGAAATTGCAGCCATACTTGCCACGGTTGCCAGTTTGTCCGACAATCATACGATCCTACAGAATGGGAAGGCAAGCACATGGCTGCCATAGATTGTGATTTCGGGCTCGAGGCTCACATCGAGGAGATACGCTCCCAGGTGCGCCGTTTCGCCGCCGAACGGATTGCGCCCCGGGCGGCCGAGATCGACCGGAACAATGAGTTTCCGCGCGACCTGTGGCCGGCGCTCGGGGAGCAGGGACTGCTGGGCGTGACCGTGCCGGAGCGCTGGGGGGGCGTGGGCCTCGGCTACCTGGCCCACACCATCGTCATGGAAGAGATCTCCCGGGCATCAGGCTCCGTGGGCCTCTCCTACGGCGCTCATTCCAACCTGTGTGTGAACCAGATTCGCCTGAACGGCACGGATGCACAACGTGACCGCTACCTGCCGAGGCTCGTCAGTGGCGAGCATGTTGGCGCACTCGCCATGTCTGAGCCCGGATCGGGTTCCGACGTCGTATCGATGCAGCTGCGTGCTGAATTGCATGGCGATACGTATGTACTCAACGGCCGCAAGATGTGGATCACGAATGGTCCGGATGCGGACGTGTTCGTGGTATATGCCAAAACTGACATTTCGGCGGGTCCACGCGGCATCAGCGCTCTCATCGTGGAGCGCGGCACTCCCGGGTTTTCGACCGCGCAGAAGCTCGACAAGCTGGGCATGCGCGGCTCGGGAACGTGCGAGCTCGTGTTCCAGGACTGCCCGGTGCCGGCCGCGAACCTGCTGGGCCAGGTGAATCGCGGCACGGCCGTGTTGATGAGTGGGCTCGATTACGAGCGGGTCGTGCTGGCGGGCGGGCCGCTCGGGCTGATGGCAGCGGCGCTCGACCTCGTGTTGCCCTATGTTCGCGAGCGGAAGCAGTTCGGGCAGCCCATTGGAACCTTCGAGCTCATGCAAGCGAAGCTGGCGGACATGTACGCCGCACTCAACGCGAGCCGCGCGTATGTCTACTCGGTGGCGCGCGCGTGTGACTCGGGCACCGCCCGGCGCCGGGATGCGGCGAGTTGCATCCTCTTCGCAGCCGAGCAGGCGACGCGAGCCGCACTCGAGGCGATCCAGGCGCTGGGAGGCAATGGATACACGAATGACTACGGGGCGGGCCGCCTGCTGCGCGATGCGAAGCTGTACGAGATCGGCGCCGGTACTCAGGAGATCCGGCGCATGCTCATCGGGCGCGAGTTGTTCGAGGGGGGCGCCTAGCCGCACCTGCATGAGCATCGAATTCGATCAGATCCAGATGGAACCGGCCTACCGCAAGGTGGCCGCCGCCATCGGCGGACGGATCCTGAACCGCACGCTGCGCGACGGCGATCGTCTGCCCCCGGAGATGGAGCTGGCGCGGCAGTTTGGTGTCAATCGCTCGACCGTGCGCGAAGCGTTGCGTGAGCTCGAGAGCCATGGACTGGTCACACGCCGCGCGGGCTCGAAGCTCATGTCGGTCAGCCGCCCGCAGCATCTCGCCATTGCCGAAGCGGTCACGCGCGGTCTGGTGCTCCATGATGTCACCTTCATGGAGGTTTGGGAGGCGTTGACGCTTCTTGAGCCACCGATCGCCGAAGTCGCGACCCGTGCCCGCACTGCCGAGGATCTGTTGCTGGTCAGCGCGGCCGCCGCTCAGTTTGCGGCGGATAATGTGCAGACGGCGACGGCCGTTCACCGTGCGGCGCAGTTCTTTCGCACAGTGGGAAACGCGACCCACAACCAGGTACTCGCCCTGGCGCAGGAACCGCTATTACAGCTACTCGAGCCCTCGCTGCGTGTGATGATCGACAAGGTTCCACAGGCGCGCTCACGCATCATGAGCGCACAACGCAAGATCAGCGAAGCGTTGCAGGAGCGCGATACGGATGGAGCACGGACCTGGATGGCGCGGCACATCCGCGACTTCCGCAAAGGATTTGAAATCGCAGGAATCGATTTGCAGCATCGCATAACCGGCAGTTGATGCAAATTGTTGCCCGCGTACCATTGAATTCACATAACGCGCCGGCTATGGTCTCGCCCCCAACAACATCACAAAGAGCGGGGGATGAGGTCGTTCGTATTGTTGCTGTTTGCCTTGGCCGGCGGCACGCTGCTGACGGCCCATGCGCACGCCGCGTGCCTGGAGCCGCTCGAAGTCGGCGAATGGGCCAATGTTAGGCCGGACACTCGCGCCCTGGTGAGCATCGAGCTGCGGTTCGTATGTCAGGACCGGATCCTGAACGGCGCCCCCTACCCGCCCGGGCCTGCGTGGTACGTCCACGCCGTAGGCAAGTGCGAGCCGGTTGACTGTGACTGGCATGAAGTTGGTGGGCAGAGGCTTGCGACGGCGCACATCTTCGCCACGTACGAACAGCAAGCCGCGCGCCGCTACGTGTACCTGCGCATGTCGCAGGCGCGTCCCGACCTGTTGTGGGCATGGATCTACACCGACTTCAAGGACCCGAGACGTACCAACTACGGTGTGTACGCCTGGTTCAGGCGAGTCATACATTGAAGCGTGGCCTGCGCGTGCTGGCGCTTCTCATGGCGATCGTCGGCTGTTCCGGGAGGGCCGAGCCTGCCGTGGACCTGATGGAGGCCGATCAGGAGCATGCTCCAGGAGCGGCACCGATAGCCCGGCCGCATGATCCGGCCCCGATCCCGGAGGAACCCCCAGCGCCTCAGGCTTAATCCGGCGCGCAGCGCCGGCTAATCTTCGGGGCTCGCGGCTCTGCGCGATCCCCCAGGACAGTTGGCCGCAGGCAATGAGAAGACCCAATAAAAAACGTGCGAGGTGAAACACCTCGCACGTTCTAACGCCGCGACGACGAATGAGGGGGTCAATCGCCGCTACGAACGTGGCCTCACGTGAACACTAAAGCCGGAGTCGTCATGCTCAACGTGAGGCGCACCGCCGGGATTGATAAAGCAAAACACGTGCCAGTTGCTGACCCCGGTATTCGGGCGTCTAAGGGCCTTGCGGAACAGCCGTTCGTGAACTTGCTGCACTATTCGGGTGCGGGCATTCCCGGCAATGCATCGGGATATGCCATGATCACGGCACCACGGTTATCCAGTCCATCACGCGGCCGGTCTGGCGAGCGAGGATGCGCCCAAAGTGCGGTTGCAGCCGATCCAGCAGCTCGAGCGGAATCTGCCTGGGGTTGTCCGGAGGCACGTATTCCGACCACTCATCGGTATAGCCACCGCCCCATTCCCGCGCGTTGAGCGCCGCACCGTCCGGCTCTATGCCGATCAGAAGTACCTGGGTCATATTGAAGAGCGAGGGCTTTTCATCCGTGTCGCCCGTTACGAAGCCCCAGCCACGCAGGTAGTCCGGCAAGCCGCGCCGGACGGCGCCTCCGGCCTGCGATGAGTTATTGAGACCGGGCGCAAGCACGATCAAGGCATCGAGGCGCTCCGCGGCGGCGAGCTGCGCAAACTCCTTCGCGGCCTCGCGCGGCAGTTTCTTTGCCACCGAGTTATTCACAAAAAACTCGTCCCGGTTGCGCATCAGGATGTCACTCGCTCCCATGGCGACGGGGACGAGCTCGAGCTGGGTCAGGCGCTGGACGGCAGCGTCACTCAGCATGGAATCGACCTGCCAGTTCACGGGTTGCGTCTTGAAGAAGCTTTGTGCGAGCACCTTGCTCGCGTGGAAGTGGGTCACCTCGGGATCCATCATGTTTACGACCCCGACGCGCGCCCCCTTGTGCAGCATCAACTGCGTCGGATCTTTGGCCAGGGCCAGCGGACCGGCCAAAGAACCGGCCATCAGCAGACAGGCAGCGAATACCACCTTGGTCATGCGTCCCCCTTTATTTTGATTTGACACCAAAGTCTACGTCGGTCGCAGGCCTGTAGATAGTCCTCCGGCGCACTGAAAGGGGGCGCGTGAGCGCAGCTCCCGGCTGCTCAAGTTTCCCCGGCCAGTGTCGCTATCCTGACCGATGTCCCGATTGACCAAATACATGCCCGCCGTGGTGGGTTACCGAGAGAGGCTCGCGACGCTGCAGGGGGCCTGGGACAGCCTCGCCCTGCTTTCCCACCTCAGCGATGACGGGACCAACCTCAGCAACACCCGCGAGGCGTTCGAGTCACTCGCGGCCGATCTCGTCACCCATCTGGAGACCGAGACACACAGGAAGGCGTTGCTGGAGGCACGCGCCCGTGCGCAGGTCGTCATCGACATTCTGGTACGCAACCTCTTCGAGCGAACGGCCGATGTAGGTTTCCTTGCCGCCGACGACGCCATCAGGAGTTATGCCAGTAATGCGCTGGCATCGCGGTCCTCGGATAATGCGCGAGGTGCGGACACAGACGCTGCGGCAGCCACCCTGAGCTCCGACACCCGGACGATGCAGCGCCGTCTGGCCGAGTACGTGGCGAAATACTCGGTCTACCAAAATGTCATCCTCCTGTCGCCCACCGGCGAGGTACTTCTCCAACTCGAGGGCGGCAGTGCACCCACGGTAAGCCGCGATCCGCTGATCTCCACGACCATTGCAACGGACGGCTACGTGGAGACCTTCCGTTGCAGCGATCTCGTACCGGACGGCCGCCGTGCATTGATCTACTCGCATCGGGTCATCTCGGACCGGCAGACATTGGGGGTGCTGTGCCTGTGCTTCCGGCTGGAAGACGAGTGCGAGAGCATCTTTGCGCGTCTGCGGAGCGAGGCCGACTGGACCGTTCTCTCGCTGCTGGATGCCCGGGGTGAAGTCATTTTCAGCAGCGATGCCTGGCAATTGCCACTCGGCGCGAAGTTGAGCGGCGCCGGCGATGCCAGCGGCAACATACTGCGCTTCGCTGGCCGCGAATTTCTCGCTGTCACCTGCAAGGCACAACCCTACCAGGGGTACGGCGGCCCGGCATGGCGCGGCCACGTGATGATCCCACTCGAACGTGCCTTCGAAGCCCATGCTGGTGGCGAGCAACCCACGTGCGCAGCCGAGGTGCTTGCGGATCTGCGCTCGACGGCCTCGAAGTTTTCGGCAGCCTTGCGCGAGATCCCGCGAAAAGCCGATGCCGTACAACGCGACCTGAATCGTTCCGTGTGGAACGGCAGCGTACGGCTGTCACTCGGTGATGGCAGCAACGGTACCTTTGCCAAAGCGCTGCTGCGGGAAATCAGCAACATGGGCCGTAAGACCAAGGAAGTGTTCGAGCGCTCCATCGAAGAGCTGCACGAAACCGTGGTCTCCGCGGTCATGCATGACAGCCGCTTCCTCGCCTCGCTGGCGATCGAGCTGCTGGCACGCAATTTCTACGAACGCGCCAACGACTGCCGCTGGTGGGCTTTGAATGCAACCTTGAGCGGACATCTGGCGGGCGCGCCCGACTGTGGCGCCGAGGCGGCGAACCGGGTCTTGCGGCACATCAACTCCCTGTACACGGTCTATCACGCCATCGTGTTGTTCGATTCCCAGCGGCAAGTCGTCGCAACCTCGCGTCCCGACCAGGAAGAGATGTTAGGTGCGGTCATCGAGGACGCATGGGCAGCCGACACGCTGGCACTCTCCGGTACGCAGGCCTACAGCGTTTCGCAGTTTCGTCCCAGCCCGCTCTATGGTGGCCGGCCCACGCTGATTTTTGCCGCGGCCGTCCGCTCGGCGGAAGGCCGGTGCGTCGGCGGAATCGCGGTTGTATTCGATACCGCGCCACAACTTGCCGCGATGCTGCAGGATGCGATTCCAAAGGACGAGGGCGGAGAGGCGCAGGCGGGCTGCATCGCGCTGTTTTTGGATCGTGAGTTGAACATCCTGGCCTGCACGGATCCGGTGGTGGATACAACCAAGCTCGGTTGGGTCCGAGAGATTGCGCACGCTGGCGATGCGCGCATCGTGCGCCTGGGCAACGAATATCACTCAGTGGGCGCCAAGCGCGACGCGGGCTATCGGGAATTCGAGGGCCTGGGCGGTTATGCCGTCGTACTGATGCCTATCGGGACGGTTGCCCAGCAAGGTGCGGGGCGCGCCGCACTGACACACAGGCCGGCGGCTCGCCAGGAACATGGCAAACAGGACGGCGTCGAGTTCGCAACCTTTGCTGTTGGCGAGAACTGGTATGCGCTTCCAGCGTCCAATGTGATTGAAGCGGTGGATGCCCGCTCGCTCCAATCGTTGCCGAAGACGCAGGCGTGGTGCGCCGGTTACCTGATGTTCGGGGACGAGCCCATAGTTATCGCCGATACTGCGCGCCTGTTGGGCACCACGTACATCGACAGACCTCGCATGGTGGTCGCCATCCGTGCGCCGGGCCAGAAGCGGCCATTCGGGCTGCTCGTGGAGTCGCTGGGGGACATTCCCGAAGTACCGCGCGATCGGCTTCTGCCTATTAACGGGCTGCGCGCTGAGTCAGCCTCGGCGCTGGTCGAGCAAGCCATCGACGGCGCCGATGCGCGTGATCCGTTGATAATGGTGCTGAATGCGGCGCGACTGGCCGCGTTGCTGCGCGGCGAATCGATCGAGGAGCTCGCGGCCTAGGTTGGCGGCTGGAGCGTGCCAAGCCGCAGCGCAGCATCAATTCGTGCAGCGGCCGTGCGCCGCATCGGTTTATCCTCCCCCTCGCAATAGGGAATTGCGAGCGATCAGACATTGCTTACTCCTTCGCAGCCGTCCGCCGTGCGTGGCGAGATGGCGACACGATTCAGGGAATTCGACTGGGGCACGACGCCGCTGGGTCCAGTCGAGTGTTGGCCGGAGAGCTGGAGCCACGCGGTCAACATCATTCTCGATTCGAGCTTTCCGACCGCGCTCGGGCTGGGTGACGAGCTCATCTACTTCTACAACGACGCCTTCATCCCGCTTGCAGGTCCATCCCGGCACCCGCACGGCTTGGGCGTTCCTGTGCGGATTGCCTGGAAGGAAATCTGGCCCCAGATTCTCGAGCCGCGATTCGCCTCCACGCTCAGCACTGGCGTGCCCACCGGCGAGGCCGATCTGCTGATGCCGCTCGAGCGCAGCGGTTATCTCGAAGAAACCTTCATCACGTTCTCGTTCGCCGCGCTCCGCGATGGACGCGACGTGCCCAACGGGATTTTCTGTACGGCGATCGAGACGACCGCACGCGTCATTGCCGAGCGGCAACTGGTGTGTCTGCGCGCTCTGGCTGCGCAGGGATCGTTGGCGGAGACACCCGACGGCGCGTGTCACTCTGCGGTCGTCACGCTCGAGGCCAACCCGCGCGATCTGCCATTCGCGCTGCTCTATCTCGTGGAGCGTGGCAGCCGTCGGGCGAGACTTGCTGGATCGGCGGGACTCGTCACTGTTCCTGACACCGTACCCGCGTTTGTCGATCTGAAGAGCAGCAACGATCCGTGGCGGCTGTCCACAGTGACGGCGACGCGGGCAGCCGCTTCCATTGACAACGTGCAGGCGCTGATCGGTGGAGTCATCCGAGTGGCGGATATGAGTCCAACGCGCGCCATTGCGTTACCAATTACCAGCCGCGGGGATTCGGACCTGGCTGCCATCCTGGTTGCAGGCGCCAATCCAATGCGGCCGCTGGAGGAGTCGCGGACGTTCCACAGCCTCATTGCAGGTCATCTGGAGACAGCAATTTCCAACGCACGTGCGAAGCAGTACGAGCGCGAGCGTGCCCAGGCGCTTGCCGAGCTCGACCGTGCAAAGACTCTATTTTTCAGCAACATCAGCCATGAGTTGCGCACGCCTCTCACCCTGTTGCTCGCACCGCTCGATGAGACTCTCGCGCGCGACAGGCTCGACGAGATTGACCGCCAGTCACTCGAGATCGCCCGCCGGGGCGGCAGCCGCCTCCTCAAGCTGGTCAACTCGCTGCTGGAGTTCTCGCGGATCGAGGCAGGGCGCATCGAGGCCGCGTTCGAGCCAACCAACCTGGGGGCGCTCACCAGAGATCTCGCCAGCATGTTCCGCTCAGCCTTCGAGCGCGCGGGCGTCACTCTCACGATTGACTGCGACCCGACTCCCGAACCGGTGTACGTGGATTGTGACAAGTGGGAGAAGATCGTTCTCAACCTCATTTCCAACGCGCTCAAGTTCACCTTCGCGGGCTCGGTACGAGTTCTTCAGCGCACGCAGTCAGATCACATACAGTTGGAGGTCACCGACAGTGGTTGCGGGATTGCGCCGGAGGACCTGGAACGGGTGTTCGAACGCTTCTTTCGCGGCCGGGTGACGCAAACACGCACCCATGAAGGTTCGGGCATTGGCCTGTCGCTGGTTCAGGAGTTGGTGAGACTGCACGGCGGAACAATTGCTGCCCGCAGCGAGCTCGGTCAGGGTACGACGATGACTGTGCGGCTACCCCGCGGTTCAGCGCATCTGGACTCCAATCGGATTGTCGCGCCGCGGCAGCCGCCCTCTTCCCGGGCTGGGCTGCACGCGTTCGTCGAAGAAGCCTTGGGTTGGTTGCCCAACAAACCAAGCGACAGTGCGGCGGTCGAGTTGGCCCCAGACAGTTCGGGATTGGCAGCGCCGCTGCGCGATGAGCCGCTCGCGGACATTCTCGTGGTTGATGACAACGCCGACATGCGGGGTTATCTGTGCCGCCTCCTGCAGCAACGATGGCGGACGGAAGCAGCCACTGACGGCCTTTCGGCCCTCGAGCGCATTCGACGGCGCGCGCCCGACCTCGTGATCGCCGATGTGATGATGCCGCGACTGGATGGCTTTGGGCTGCTGCGGGCGCTGCGCGAGGAGCAGGCCACGGCGCAGATTCCGATCATGTTGCTGTCGGCGCGTGCCGGCGAGGAGGCTTCCGCCGAGGGTCTGCGCGCCGGAGCGGATGACTACGTCATCAAACCTTTCTCCGGTCGTGAGTTGATTGCACGAGTCGAGGCGCGGCTTGCGCAAGCAAGGCTGCGCGCGGCGGAACGCCGCGGACGAGATGCTGCAGAGAAAGCGAACGAGGCACGCGACGAGTTCTTCGCGATGCTGTCCCACGAGTTACGTACGCCGCTGATGGCGGTGTTAGGTTGGAGCGCCCTTCTCAAGGGGAGCCGGCTGAGTGGGGAAGAGATGGCGTATGCGGTGGATATCATAGAGCGCAACGCGAGGACGCAGCGACGGATGATTGACGATCTGTTGGACGTCTCGCGCATCGTCACAGAACGCTTGCGGATCGATGCTCGGCCGATTCAGTCGCTCGGACCGGTTATCGCCATGGTGGTGGATTCATTCCGCCCGGTTGCCCACGGTAAAGGACTCACTGTAGTCACGGACCTCGCAAACGATGCGGGTCCACTTAGGGCTGATCCGGAGCGTCTGCAGCAAGTGGCGTGGAATCTGCTCTCCAATGCCATTCATTTTACCCAGCCAGGCGGCAGGATCGATATCCGCTGCGGCCGCCAGGGTTCCGAGGTGGTGTTATATGTGCGGGATACGGGTCGAGGTATCAGTCCTGAAGCCGTACCGCACATTTTTGAGCGTTATTGGCAGGCAGGAGGCACGCGTCCGCGGCGCCAGGGTCTGGGACTGGGACTTGCAATCGCGCACAGAATTGTAGAACTGCACACTGGTAGCATTGAGGCGGCGAGCGAGGGCGAAGGACGAGGATGTGTGTTTACCGTACGCCTGCCGATTGCTGAACAGCTCCACGGTATCGAGCCAGGCCTCGCAGCTGGGCCAGCCGACTTCGAGCCGCTAGCAGCAGCCAATTCGCGCATCCTGGATGCTGCGACTGCGACAGCCGAGCTAGATCCGGACTCGAGGAACGGAGGGGCGACCGCGCTTCAGGTGCTCGGCATGCCAACACCCCTCAGAAGCGCAAACAGCGACTACAGCGAAATGCCCCTGCGAATTCTTCTCGTCGAGGATCACGATGGAATCGCGAGGGCCTGCCAGCGCTTGCTGGTGAGTCACGGTCACTTCGTCATACGTGCCGCGGGAGCCGTCAGTGCACTCGCCGCTGCGGAGCGGGAGAAGTTCGACCTGCTCATCTGCGATCTGAGCCTTCCGGATGGCAGTGGCATCGAGCTCTTGCCACAACTGCGGGCATGCTCGTCCTTCCCTGAGGGACGCATCCCGGCCATCGCAATCAGCGGAAGTGTTTACGAGGATGATATTGCCCGTTGTCTGACGGTGGGTTTTTCGGCCCACGTGGCGAAGCCATTTGATGAAGATCGGCTGCGCGGTGTCATCGCACAAGTGATGGCACACGCGTCTGCGGCGAAGGGCACTGCTAGCGTTGGGAACGGGGGCGTCCTTTCCCCCGTTCCAGCCCGTCTACGGTGAGCCCTAGAGGCACCGCCGCCGTAGGCCACCTCACGTATTGCGCGTCCCTGCCGCATTAATGTGCGATCGACGAGCTCCCTCGAACTACACACACGGGTCGCTGTGATACAGACCCCCATCGGCATAATGCGCGTACCTGCGGGCCGCACAATTGGCCCCTGGTCCAATACGCGTGGTGCGTCTACTGCCGACTATGTTCAGGCTCAGGCTCAGGTTGAATGTTGAGATCACCGCCCGGCAGCGGCTCGCAGCCCGGGACCGGCCAGGTATCAACGCCTACCAGGGAGGCGAGATGAATCAGCTCGACGAGCGAGCCAGCCTGCATTTTCCGCATGGCGCCGGCGCGGTGAACCTTGATCGTCTTCTCGGTGATTCCGAGCTCTGCGGCAATCTGCTTGTTGAGTCTTCCCGCGACGACCTGCTCAAACACCTGGCGCTCGCGACGTGTCAACGTATTCAACCGTTCGGAAACCGAATGGCGCGTACTCCATGCGGCTCGCTCCGTAGCATCGACTCTGAGCGCTTCCTGCACGGCGCCCAGCAAATCACGGTCATTCACGGGCTTCGTCAGGAAGTTGAGGGCTCCCGCCCTCATCGCGCGCACGCTCTTCGAGATATCACCGGCACCGGTCAGAAAGATGATCGGCCGACGACATCCGGACTCTGCGAGGCACTGCTGCAGCTCGAGACCGTTCAGCCCTGGCATTGCCAGATCGAGAATGATGCAACCCGCTGAGAGTCGCGCCTCGCCACTGCCGAGGAACTCTCTGGGCGAACCAAAAGTGCGAGGCGTGTAGCCTGCCGCCCGCAACAGTCGCGCTAGCGCGCGGCGTACTTCCGAATCGTCGTCGACGATATACACCACGGTCGAAATTGCATTCACTGCGGACGCTCCTTGTGTACGCCGGAATTATCCTCCTGGGTCATCCTTTGAGCCATCACCAACCACCGCGCCCGCCTGCAGTATGGCTCCAATGCGTCGGACTATGCCGGCCGCGCGCTTGTCGTCGGTAACGATGTCATCGAGGATAGCGCGCAATTCCTGCAAATCGAGCTGATCTGATGCCAGGAATCGCTGTGCCGCCTGGGCGTTGCTCAGGATGGCCGTCAGGGGCTGGTTGAGCTCGTGCATCAACTGAATGACCGCCGCGGCCGACGGCAACGAAAGAGAGTTCGGCATGCAACACCACTCTCATCGACGGGACAGGCGGCCCGCCGTTCCTATTGATCGATTGTGCAACCGGGGTGCGGCGCGCTCAAGAGGCGTACACGCTCAAAGGAAGAAATCCGGCAGGAGGTCTTCTTCGCGCACACCCTCATAGCGGTAGCGTGCCAGATCGGTCTGGCCCGCACGGCGCAAAACTTGCTCATCAACGCAGAAATTGCCCGTAAATTCACGGCTGTTGGCGCACAGGATCAGGTAGGCGGCGTCTGCCATGATCTGCGGCTTGCGGACCCGCCGGCGCTCGTCATTGTCATATTGCGCAAGGGCTATCCTGAGGGCGGCAGTGTCAATGACCGTGCGCGGCCAAAGTGCGTTTACAGCGATTCCCTGGGCCCGAAGCTCGCCCGCTAGCCCGAGCACGCACAGACTCATGCCGAATTTGGCGAGCGAATAGCCAACGTGCGGTGCAAACCAGCGCTCTTCCATGTTAAGCGGCGGCGAGATCATCAGGATGTGAGCATTGGAGGAGCGCGCCAAGTGGGGCAAACACAACTTTGAGCACAGGAACGTGCCCCGCGTGTTGATCTGATGCATCAGATCAAAGCGCTTCATGTCGGTATCTGGCGTCAGTGTGGGGCTGATTGCGCTGGCATTGTTCACCAGGATGTCGATTCCGCCGAAGGTTTCGACCGTGCGCGCAATGGCCTGCGCGACCTGTTCGTCGTCACGGATGTCTACCGCCATGGGCAACGCGCGGCCACCGGCAGCTTCGATTTCAGCCGCTGCGGTGTAGATAGTGCCGGGGAGCTTCGGATGCGGCTGCGTCGTCTTTGCCGCGATAGCGATGTTCGCGCCATCCGCGGCAGCCCGCAGCGCGATTGCAAGGCCGATCCCACGGCTCGCGCCAGTGATGAACAACGTGCGCCCCGCTAACGGCACTGATCCGGACTGGCTCTGGCTCATCGCTGCACCCCTTGCTCAGCCTGCGGCCTGCGGCCCTGGGCCACGTTCAAAATAACTAAAGTGAATTAAGCTATGTCCCGGAAAATCCACAGATTGCGTCCAGGTCCGCTAATATTCTGCCCTATGGATAATCGACAGGTGACTTTATCTTGGCTGCTATAGGAACGGAGCGCGTCCTCAAAGTACATCACTGGACCGACACACAATTCACGTTCACCACCACGCGGGATTCGGGCCTGCGATTCGAGAACGGTCAGTTCGTGATGGTGGGACTCCATGTCGATGACCGCCCTTTGCTACGGGCCTACAGCATCGCCAGTGCGAATCACGAGGAGCACTTGGAGTTCCTGAGCATCAAGGTGCCGGACGGTCCACTCACTTCACGTCTGCAGCACATCCGTAAGGGTGATGCGGTTCTGATCAGCCGCAAGCCAACGGGAACGCTGATCCTGCACGACCTGAAGCCTGGCAAGCGGCTTTACTTGCTGAGCACCGGCACCGGTGCCGCACCGTTCATGAGTGTCATCAAAGACCCTGAAGTGTACGAGCGCTTCGAACACGTCGTCCTCGTGCACGGCGTCCGGTGGGTCCGCGAGAGTGCGGTTGTGAAGCACCTGATCGAGGATCTGGGAAATCATGAATTTCTGGGCGAGCTGGTCCGCGAAAAACTGCATTACTACCCGACGATCACCCGCGAGCCGCATCCTAACTACGGCCGCCTGACGACACTGATTCAGTCGGGCAGACTCTCTCAGGACCTCGGCCTTCCGGCGCTGGATCCCAAGGAAGATCGCGTAATGGTGTGCGGCAGTCCCGGCATGCTTGCGGATACTCGCGCGCTCCTGGACGGGCGTGGCTTCGCGATCTCCCCGCATATCGGAGAGCCTGGGGACTATGTCATCGAGCGGGCGTTCGTAGAGAAATAGCCGACGCGGAGCAACGGGCGGTGGCCACGGGTGGCCGCACCGGGGCGTGACCGGCTCGGGGCGTCAGCACTCGGGCACACCCGTTTCGTCGTGCTGGCCCAAGGCGGGTCGGGCCGTCGCAGATTGCCGACAGTGAGGTCGAGATCGTCCGCATTCCTGCTGACAGCTCACCCCGGAGAAGACATGCCGGTGGCGTCGCAACACTGGAGCCACAAGGCGCAGTTCGCGCGGCGTGATCGAAGTGGGCTGCTTGGCGCACGGGAGACGTGCCTGGGCAGACCGGCCCGTGGGCCTCATTTTCACCTCTGCCCCCAGCGCAACCGCGTGTAGCTCCACCGCCCCAGGGAACCGCGGACCGTCAACTGCCCCGTTCAGGTAACGTTGTATTGGAATAACGTAGATTGCGCCTGCATCGACGTTACACCCAACGGCATTCAGCCGTCGTTCAGTTAACGATCGCAACGAGGTCACCATGGGTAAGAAAGCGCATCGCCTCACTCCAGTCCGCGCCGCTGTGGCAGGACTCGCGTTGGCGGCCCTGCCGATGGCGTCCTTCGCGTTCGTTTCGGTCGGCATCTCCGTCAACTTCGCCCCGCCAGCACTGCCGGTGTATGTGCAACCGCCCTGCCCTGCGGTTGGTTATATCTGGACACCGGGTTATTGGGCTTGGGACGATGGTGACTATTACTGGGTACCGGGCACTTGGGTATTGGCGCCCTCTCCCGGGTTGTTGTGGACGCCCGGATACTGGGGCTGGGGTAGCGATGCGTATGTCTGGCACGGGGGTTATTGGGGCCCGCACGTAGGTTTCTACGGAGGTATCAACTACGGGTACGGGTACACCGGTGTTGGCTTCGAAGGCGGTTACTGGCGCCATGGGGAGTTCTACTATAACCGGTCCGTTGCAAACCTGGGCGAGACTCGTATCACCCACGTTTATAACCGGACGGTAGTCAACAACATCACGGTGAACCGTGTGAGCTACAACGGTGGCCAGGGCGGGTTGCATGCGCGGCCCGGCCCACGCGAGTTGGTTGCAGATCACGACCGTCATGTTGGTTTTACGCCGGTGCAGCGTGATCACGAGCACACAGCCTTCAGCAATCACGACCTGCGCGCGTCGGTCAACGGCGGCAAGCCTCGCATCGCGGCTACTGAGCGGCCGGGTATTTTCTCCGGCAGAGGCGTGGTCGAAGCGCGCGCTGCCGGCGCGCCGTATCACGGCGGTGGCGAGCGTGCTGGTAACGAGCATGGCCGGGAGCACGGTGGGCGTGGGCCGGATTTACGTGCCGCAGACCATGGTGGACCTGGGCGTGGCGGCGCTGTTACTGAGTCTCACGATGGTGGATTCGGGCGCGGCGAGCCGGGACGCGGCGGCCCCGCCGGTGTCCGCAATGATCGGCCGCCAAGCGCGGGTACTGCAGCAATCCGCGGCGGCACTCGCGGTGGCGCCGGAGAACCGCAAGGTGGCGTCGCGGGTGCCGGTGCGCACGCGACCTCAGCAATCCGCGGCGGCACTGGTGGTGGCGCCGGGGCACCGCAAGGTGGCATCGCGGGTGCCGGTGCGCACGCGACCTCACCAAACGCGGGCGGCGCTGACCACGCCGGTGGATCCGGTCGCGGCGAGCCGCGGCGCGGCGGCCCCGCCGGTGTCCGCAATGATCGCCCGTCAGGTGCGGGTACCGCAGCAGAGTCGCCTCACGTAGCCGCGACACACAACGACCGCCCGCCCGGTGCGGGCAGCGCGGCTATGCGTGGTGGGATGGGTGGCGGTGCGCCTGGCGGCGCTGCCAGTCACAATGAACCAACTCGCGGCCCACAGCCGCACGTAAACCAGACGCGCTCTGAGCCCAACATGCCGCAAGCTGGACACGCCGACAGACCAGCAGGTCAAGCTCGTCAGTTCAATGGCGGTGGGCAACCTTCGTTCGGCGGGGGTGGTGGCGGGCGGCCCGCATTTGGAGGTGGTGGCCAAGCCGCGGCGCCGCGTGCGCAAGCTGCGCCCCGTGCTGAAAGCATGCCTCGCGCGCAAGCGGTGCCCCGCGTTGAAAGTATGCCTCGTCCGCAAGCGGGGCCTCGCGTTGAAAGCATGCCTCGTTCGCAAGCGATGCCCCGCGTCGAAAGCATGCCTCGTTCGCAAGCGATGCCCCGCGTTGAAAGCATGCCTCGTCAGGAGAGCCACAACGGTGGTGGCGCGCCTCGCGGGCAAAGCCAACCTCAAGGGCGCGATACCCACGACCAGAATCGCGGGCGCCGCTGAGCGCACGCGAGGCGAGCTCGCGAGGGAAGTAAAGCCGCGGCCCCGCTCTGGCCGCGGCACACTCGAAGCGCTTTGATCTCTTACGCGCACCGTGTGAGTGACCACGGCGTGATCGTCGAGTGTGCCGCAGCTTAGCGACCGCGGGCGCTAGCGCGTCCTCACGCGCCTCTATGAGACCGACCGACCACCATAAGCGATGGAGCGCGTGTGTCGCGCGCGCGGTCCGTGGCAAGCTGACGACCCGCGCAGGAAAGGCAGGTCATTGGCCGCTTATGGACACTCTCTCGCGCCGAGAATTCATCCAAACAGCACTGGCGCTGGGCGCAACAGCAGTTGTTGCGGGCGCGATTGCCAAACCATCACTCGCAACATGGCGAGAACGCCGCGATCTTTTTCCTGAAGGCGTGGCATCGGGAGATCCCCATCCTGAGAGTGTCTTGCTGTGGACGCGATATCCCAAATCATCGACGACCAACGCAAAGCTGACGGTCGAAGTCGCGCACGATCGCGAGTTTCACCAAGTCGTAGCAACGAGTACGACCATAGTCTCAAGCGCCAGTGACTGGACTTGCCGTGTGCTCGTCGGAGGACTCGAGCCAGCACACGAATACTGGTATCGATTCACTGACGCACAGGGCTTGGGCAGCCGGGTTGGCCGCACACTGACTGCGCCCGCGGAAAGTGATTCCCGGCCCGTGAAGTTCGCGTTCGTGAGCTGTCAGAACGCCAACCAGGGCGCCCAGAATGCGTACCGGCGCATGATCTTCGAAGACGAGCGTGCGGCGCCTGCCGACCGGCTCGGATTCGTATTGCATCTGGGGGACTTCATCTACGAGATCGTCTGGTATCCGGAAGATCGCCCCCAGGGGATGTACGACCGCCGCCTGCGCGACATCGTGCGCTACGAACACGGTGAGAAGGTCTCCGACTTCCACATTCCAACGACACTGGATGACTATCGCGCCGTGTACCGCGCGTATCTTCGTGATCCCGACCTGCAAGAGGCGCGCGCACGCTGGCCTTTTGTCAACATGTGGGACAACCACGAGTTCTCCTGGCTCGGTTGGCAGGGCATACAGGAGTTTGAGGGGAAGTCGAGGCCAGCGCAGTCCCGCAAGGTCGCGGCGAACCAGGCCTGGTTCGAATTTCAGCCGGCGCGCATTACGAAGCCGGGCGGCTCGTCGCTCGAACGCTTTGATCCTCCGCCGGTCCACGACGCCCCGATCGAGCAGTTTGATAGCGAGGGCTTCGGTCGCGAACCCAACAACGTCGCTGCGGTCGGCAGCCTCACGGGCTACCGGACGCTGAGATGGGGTCACAATGTCGACCTCATCATCACGGATCAACACAGCTATCGCTCGCAGGAGCCCACGGGCAGACCGGAAGCGGCTGCGCTGTCGAGCAAGGACTTCCCGCAGCTGATGCCACAGGAGGCCATGGAAATCCTCGATGGCGGTCGCGAATACAATGGCGGGCATCCGCCGGAGTCGATCCGCTTCGGCGAGCAGCAGGTTCCCAACTTCCGGCGTGGGGAACCGGCGCAAACCATTCTCGGCCGGACACAGAAGGCTTGGTTTCTGGAGCGCCTCAAGAGCTCGCAGGCAACCTGGAAGATCTGGGGCAACACCGAAGGTACGCTCGATTTCCGGGCCGATCCGCACAATCTGCCCGCGGGTTTGACGAAGCCCTGGCCTGGTGCGAGCTATGCGGGGCTCGGGGGTGGCGATCACAGCAGCGCCTACCAGGAGCGCGCCGAAATCTACGATTTCATTCGAGACAATGGCATCACTGGATTTGCCACCGTCGCGGGCGATCGGCACAGCTTCTGGGCGGGACTTGCGGCCAAGGCTTTGCCACCGCAGGTATTCGAGCCGGTAGGAATCGTATTCGTCACCGGTTCCATTTCGGCGCCCGGCCTGGTGGAGTCGCTGGAACACAAGCTTCCGGCAGATCACCCCCTCCGCGCTTTATATCTTGCTGATGGTGCCGCGAAAACGGCACCGCATGCCCCGGCTGGCGGGACCAAACCCGCACCCGCGGTAAACATGTTGTTGCGGCACGGAGTGCGCTCCTGTCTCGAGTTCCAGCGTACCCGGGATGTCAAACAGGCGCGTAAGCTTTCCAACCCGGACCTGTCCCCGCACCTGTCGTTCCTCGACATGGGCGGCCACGGTTATGCAACCGTGCGAGTCAGCAGCGTTTCGTTCGAAAGTGAGTTCGTCTGCATTCCACGCCCGCTTGAAAGAATCGAGCGCCCGGATGGCGGCCCCCTGTCATACCGGGTGGTCCACCGGGCACAATTGTGGTCCAAAGGCGAGCGCCCGCGGCTCGAGCAGACCGTGTTGGAAGGAAATCCCGAGTTCAGTCTCTGAGCGAAGAAAGGCCTGACATGCTGTATTCGATTCTCTGTTATCACTGCGAAAAAACCGTGGGCGCCTGGACCCCGGCACAAGAAGCCGCGACGCTGGAAAGGCTTGCTGTCATTCAAAGGAAATTGGCTCAACAGGGCAAGCTGGGGCCGGTGGTGCGGTTGATGCCAACAAGCACCGCGACGACGCTCAGGAAGGAACAGAGTCCACCGGTGATGCTGGACGGTCCATTTGCCGAGACCAAGGAGCAGTTGCTGGGCTTCTTTGTCGTCGACTGCGCTTCACGCGAAGAGACACACGAGATTGCCCGCGAGCTCGCCGCAGCCAATCCGGGCGGCGCCTACGAGATTCGGCCTGTGGCCGTGATCAATCCGCACGGCGACGGCAAAGTGGGGCCCCGCCAAGCGTAGGGACGCACCACGCCGCGGTGGGAGCCAACGCCGCGGCAACGGCCACGCCGCGGCAACAACCCGAGCCGCGGCAACATCCCACGCCGCCGCAACAACCCACGCCGGCGACAGCCCACGCCGAGGGCTGAGGCCTACGCCACCAACGCGGGCCCAGGCGCCGGCTGACAACGGCCGCACACTCGCGCGGCACCGGCCGGTATTACTTGACCGGCATGACCGAGAGCGCCGCGACGAGCGCCTGGCCCTTCACGGGCTTGAACTCAACGAGCAGCGCACCCTCTTTCGCCTTGGCTTTAAACGACTTGTCCACCGCTCGCAACTTCCCACCGGCGGCAGCCGCGATATCGAAGCGCTTCAACACGACTTTACCGTTGACGAGAACATCGAACAGCCGCTCCCCGGCAGTGGCGGCCGGCTCTTCGAACTTGAGGATGACCTGGTAGCGGCCGTTGGGAACCGGCACGCGGTATGAAAACTCGCCTTCTCTGAAACTGTCATACAAGCGCGGATCGGCTGCGGTTACTTCAATACGCTTGTCATCCGGCGTGTCGGGGCGGTTGACGCCCTTGCCCTCCCCGCCTGAGAAGTACATGTCCGACCCGTAGCGCTGTCGATCCACCGCGACGTATCCGGATATGTCACCGGCCTTGATGCGGACCACGGAAGGAGTTCCAGCCAACGTCCACTGAAGCGAGTCGCTCACCGCAGTGCCGCCGATGTCGGCAGTTGCACGGAGCTCATTTGAGCCCGGCTGCAGATGGATTGTGCGCCAAATACAAATTCCACCTGAACACGAAGTAGCGCCTTGGTCGGCGCCGTTCAATGTCAGGTTGGCGCTCGTGGCATTGCTATACGCCTTGACGTCGAGCACGGCGTAAGGCCGGTCGATATAGCGTCGCCCGACGAGGTGCAACGTTGGTTGCGGGCTCCAGTTAGCCCGATAAAAGTAGAAGCTGTCCTTGCGTATTTTCCGGTCGTAGCTGACGAGGCCTTTCTCGTTGATATCCGTCAGGTCACCTTCCTGGCGCGAATCGCTTGCGAAGTCGAGCAGGTTCCAGATGAACACGCCCCACAGGTACGGGCGTTGCCGCAACGCGTCCCACGACATCTCGTGATACAGGTTCTGCATTTCCTCGGGGTGCGGCCTGCCATGTGGATTGATCGGACCGCTGGTCGGGTCGTCGCTATGCTGCGTAAGTGCGGCGCCGGCGCCGTATTCGGATACGGATATCGGCAGTAGCGGATGGCGCTCGTGCGCCTGATCGAGCATTGGACCGAAGTCACCGAAATGTCCGGTGTACCAACCAAAGTAGCGGTTGTAGCCCACAGTGTCGGCAATGCCCACGATAGGCTCGCGCACGGCAACACCCGGCTGGCCAGCCGCGGCCGGCACGCCAGCACCCGTGGGCGCGCCAGCACGAGGGAGCGCAATTTCACAGCAATCCGCGAAGGTCGTCGGGCGGTCGGGATCCTGGCTCTTCGCCAGAGCGTTGAGCGAGCTCAGGAGCGCGGCGGGTTTGCTGGGACCGGTCAATTTCGTCGCCGTGAGATCGATCTCGTTGGCGATCGACCAGAGCGCCACGGAAGGATGATTGCGGTTCTGTTGGATCAGCTCCAACAGTTGCTGGCGTGCATTCGCCGCCAGGGCCGCATTCGCCGCCGACCCATCGTAGGAAACTGCATTCACCAGGGGGATTTCGGCCCAAACCACGATCCCGGCGGCATCCGCCACCTCGTACGAGCGTTGCTCGTGTTGATAGTGGGCCAGCCGCACCGCATTCGCGCCCATGTCCGCCAGGATCGAAAAGTCCTCCTCCTGGTCCGCAGCAGAAACGGCCCAGCCCTTGACCGGCCGGTCCTGATGCAGGCAAACGCCCTGCAGAAACTGATGCTCACCATTCAGGAAGAAGCCCTTGTTGGGATCGAACCGTAGCGTCCGCAACCCCAGAGGCTGCGTCACACGATCCAGCACCGTGCCCTGCATGGACCGCAGCGTAACGACGGTCCGGTATAGATACGGATCTCGCGTGCCCTGCCAGAGCCGCGGGTTTGCAATATTCAGGTTTGATTGCAGAACCGACACCCCCCCGGGGGCCACCGGTCCGGTAGGGTCGATGCTCGAGGCGACGAGTTTACCGTCAGCATCGCTAATACTCGTTTCAACGCGCAGACGCTGGGGCGAGGATTCATTGTTGACCACTCGCGATGTCACTTGAACGCTCGCGGCGCCGGGCTGAATCGTGAGCGCCCGCTCGTAGACTCCGGGACCGCCGAAATCCAACAAGTCCAGGTGTATCGGCCTCGTCACGATCAGCGCCGCACTTCTGTAGATGCCCCCGAACATGAAGAAGTCGCCCGACAACGGGATGACGTCCTGGGTCGTAGCGCCGGGGCGCGGCCGACTGTTATCAGCCCGCACGACCAGCAGGTTGTCGCCGGCTGGATCGATCGCCGCCGACGCATCGAGCCGGAAGCGGGCGAACGCGCCTGCGTGCTTGCCGAGATACTGGCCGTTGAGCCAGACATCGGCGATCGTGCCGACGGCGTCGAATTGCAGGAAGTAGCGGCTGCCATGCGCAACCGGTGGCGCCTTGAACCGCAACCTGTACCAACCCGTACCCTGGACGTTGTTGGACTGAGGCGAGCGTTGCGTGCCTTCGTTGCCAATCCTGTTCCAGGTGTGCGGAACCGTGACCTGGCTCCAGTCCGAATCATCGAACTGCGCGCCCTCGACGCCGACAAGGCCCGAGGCCTGCCGGAAGCGCCAGCCGGTGCTCAAAGGCATGACCACGCGGGGCCCCGCCTGCGTGACCGAGTCAGCGGCCCGCGCGTCGGCAACTGCAGCATTGGATGTGGGGGCCACCGCCGCGGCGGCCGCTGCAATCCCAAATATCTGACTCGCGACCAACGTCACAAGCGCTAACAGCGCCGCCCGCGGCAACACTGACATTGTCGTCCCCCTCTTACGGCGCCTACCAGTTCGTCATCGTGCCGTCTTCAAGTCGATTCACAGGAAGGTATGCCCGTTGGTAGGGATATTGGGCGGCCAACTTTTCATCGATATCCACCCCCAGTCCCGGCTTGGTGCCGGGATGCAGGCAGCCATTCGAGAAAGTATATGCATGGGGGAATACGGCATCGGTATCAGGCGTGTGCCGCATGTACTCCTGCAACCCGAAGTTAGGGATGGACAGATCGAAATGCAGTGCCGCCGCCATGCACACGGGTGAAAGATCGGTGGCACCGTGACAGCCCGTCTTCACGCCATGCAGATCCGCAAGACTCGCGATGCGGCGCAGGTGAGTGATCCCTCCCGTGTGCACCACCGTTGCGCGGATGTAGTCGATCAACTGCTCCTGGATGAGCTCCTTGCAATCCCAGATGCTGTTGAACACTTCGCCGACCGCAAGAGGCGTCGTAGTGTGCTGGCGGATCAGCCGGAAATTGGCTTGATTCTCCGCCACTACGGCGTCCTCGAGCCAGAACAACCGGAATGGCTCGAGATCCTTGCCCAGGCGCGCGGCCTCGATCGGCGTCAGGCGATGGTGCACATCGTGCAACAGATCGACTTCCCAACCCAACGCCGCGCGGGCGGCTTCGAACAGTTTTGGCACCGACGGCAGGTACTTGCTCGTGGACCAGCGGTTTTCACTTGGTAGCGCGCCATCGGCGGGCTCGTAAAACATCTTGTCGCGCGAGACACCGTAGGTCGACGGCAGGCCAGGCACCCCGGCCTGCAACCTGATAGCCGTGTAGCCCATGTCACGGTAGCGCCTGGCTTCGGCAATCGTCTCCTCGATGGTCTCGCCATTGGCATGCCCGTAGACCCGCACGCCCTCGCGGCACGCACCCCCCAGCAACTGGTAGAGCGGCAGTCCGGCGGCCTTGGCCTTGATGTCCCAGAGTGCAGTGTCTACCGCCGCGATGGCGGTCATCGTGACCGGGCCCCGGCGCCAATACGCGCCGCGATACAAGTACTGCCAAATGTCCTCGATCTGGTGGGCATCGCGGCCAATCAGCAGCGGAATGACGTGGTCCGTGAGATAGCTGGCGACCGCGAGCTCGCGGCCGTTGAGCGTCGCATCGCCGAGCCCGTACAGCCCGCCGGCCGCAGCAGCGGCCGTTTCGATCTTGAGTGTGACGAAATTGCGGCCGGGACAGGTGATGATCACCCGCGCGGCCGTGATGGGAAGGGTTCCAGTTTTTGCCATGGTGTCCGACATGTAACCGATTTTGCAATTCAGCTCGTGGTAAGACCAGTTCAGCGCATCTGGCGGCCGCCCGTCAAGGGCCAGAACCGGGCATTTGCTGCGGCCCGCCGCCCCAGCTTGGGGCATGGCACGTGTGCGATGCAGCAGCGGCGGCGACGCATGCTACTGCGATTGGCCTGACCAATATAAGTTCACGCGGGTGCGCAAAGCGGTGGCCAAAGATTGGTTTGACCACGTAATATCGGGGGACTACAAGCCAAACCGTTAGACGCGTTTCCATGGCCGATACACGCCGCCTGTACGAGCAGATCGCGCAGAAGCTGTCACGCGACATCGCCATAGGCCGATACGAGCTCGGTCAGCGCCTGCCCTCCGAAAGAGAGCTGGCCCAGGCGTTTTCAGTTTCGCGGCCGACCGTTCGTGAGGCGATCATCGCCCTCGAGCTGGACGGCCTCGTTGATGTGCGCACCGGCTCCGGTGTGTATGTCCTGAATAAAAAGCCGCCCAGCGGCAAGCCAGGAGCTACCGACATTGGCCCGTTCGAGCTGCTCGAAGCGCGCCGCTCCATAGAAGGCGAAGCGTGCGCACTGGCCGCATCCAGGATCGACGAGAGCCAACTCGTGGAGCTGGAAGTGCTGATTGCCGAGATGTTCGATGAAAATGAACATGATGTAGTCAAGAGCGAGGATGCGGACCGCCGTTTTCACGAGCTGATTGCCCGGTCAACGCAGAACAGCGGAATGATTGCGGCCGTACAGATGTTATGGGATGCCCGCGCCCGTTCGCCGCAGAACCGCTCGCTGAGCACGAAGGTACGCGCTAAAGGTGTCAAGCCACGGATCGACGAACACACCGCCATCGTGGACGCATTACGCCGCCGCGATCCGGATGCCGCGCGCGCGGCAATGCGTGACCATCTTTCTCGCGTAATTGGGGCGCTGTTGGAGGCCACCGAGTTCGAAGAAATGGAACGCGCTCGCGCCCACATCGCCGAGCAGCGGCGCCGCTACGCCTTGTCGAAGTGAGTGCGCGGTAAGCGGAACGGATTATGAGTAAGTCGTGTTCACACCTGGGTGAGATCAAAACAGTGACGCCGAGCGCCCTGGGCTGCGAAGAATGTCTGAAGACGGGCAGCATGTGGGTTCATCTGCGCCTGTGCCGCACGTGCGGCCATGTAGGTTGCTGCGATGACTCGCCTAACAGGCACGCCCACAAACATTTTCATGCCACCCGGCATCCGATCATCGAAGGCTACGATCCACCTGAAGGCTGGGGCTGGTGTTACGTCGATGAGGTTGGATTTGATCTGTCGGATCGCATGACACCCCAAAGGGGCCCGATCCCCCGGTACTACTGAGAGCGGTTTGGCTCACGGGATCACCCCGAGGCGGCGCTGTTGGCAGAAGCTGCAAGCGCGCCGCTGATGCTGATGTCCACCTGGTCGCCACCGCTCCAGAATCCGTGCGGCAATCCATATTCGGAGCGTTTGATACGCCCGTGAGCCGCGAACTCGCAGCTGCCCGCTGCCGAGCACTTCAGCAGGCTGACGTTCAGCACGATCGGGCGCGTCACACCATGTAATGTCAGCTCACCGTTCGCGACGGCCCGTTGTCCGCCCATCTCGATGTGGCTCGAGTGATAAGTCATCTGCGGATAACGCTGGACGTCGAGCCAGTCCGCCGACCGCAGCCGCTCGTTCCAGCGCGGTTCGCCGCACTCGAGCGAGGCCATCGCGACAGTCACATCCACGCGGCTTGCGGCGGCCTCGCGATCCACTACGAATCGGCCGCTGACATCCGAAAATCGCGCCTCGATCCATTGAATCCCGAGATGGTGAACGGTAAAGGACACCTGGGTATTGCCCGCATCGAGGCGATAGGTCTCGGCTGCCTCTAATCTCAGAGCGGTCAGCACAATGAGCAGCCATTGTGAATTCTTCATGCACCGGGGCTGAGTCGTGGCTGACATTCGCGGCCATTTCCAGGATCCTGCAAGGTGAGTGCTGGACCGAAGCCTTCGGGTTCTACGGCGCGCCTGCCGCGGGAGGCGGCGGAAATCCGCGCGCCGGCATGGAATGCCGCGAGGCGCCTACTCTGTGGATGGTCCAGGTTCTTTGGTCGGGCCAGGCACTTGGGGCGCGGCTGTTCCTGAGGGCCCGGGAGAGTTTTTGGACGGGCCCGGCTCGGTGCTGCGCACCGTGCGGCGACCCAATGTACGCAGGCGCAGGGTGTCCCCCGTCGGCCGGCGGATTTCCACCTCGCGCCAGACCTTCTGGGGCTGATACGGCATGTTCAGAATCTCGCGCCGCGCTTCGGCGAGTTGCAGCTTCAACAGGGGCTGCAACAGGCGCATGGGCTCCACCGCCTGTTTTTCCGCCTCGCCGTCCGCCAGCTCGACGTCGCAGAACACCCGGAAGTAATCCGTGTAGCGTTCCTGGTAAAGATGCAAAGGCTCAGCGAACGCGCTGTCCTTCATCAGCCGCCGGGCCAGGTGATGCGAGCACCAGTAGCTCGTAGCACCCCGCAGGTAGTTACCGTGCTCGGCGATCAGCGAAGCGGCATAGTCCCTCAGGGTGTGAAATACGGCCATCAGCCGGTGCCGCTGGGAGCTGGTGAGCTGTCGCTCCTGGAGGTACTCGAATACCGCTTTTCGATGCAAAAGCGCCAACGCAGTCGAGCGCAGAGCCGTCACCTGCCGATTGAGATAGGTGTGGCTCGACACGCGGCGCATGAGCTGAAAGTGCTCGGATTCCCAGCGCCGATACGCCTCGGGATGCGCGATTAGCCGGGTAGCGACCAGCATCTGCGCGGGCGTACCGGACCTGGCGGCCTGAGCGACACACAGTTCGGATTCTTCCATGAGACGCGTATGGCTGATTCCCTGGATGCGCATGCTTCCCTCGAGAAGTGGAGGGCGACCCGAATTTGACGTAAGTGTGCATCGGGGGGCCGGCCATTACAACTTTAGTCTCGGGTAAGCGACAGCCCCAGCTTCCAGGTAAAATCGCAAATAACGAAAAACAGAATAATTAATCACCCTGAGGACGGCGCCTGCGGAGGATCAATGACCCAAGTTTCAGTGACACTGCCCGAATCGTCGCCGCCCAAGCCGCTGTTGGGGGGCGTCGAGCTCGGTGGCACCAAGTGCGTGTGCATACTGGGAACCGGCCCCGGGGACGTGCGCGAGCAGGTCAGCATACCCACAGGCGAGCGGGACTCCACCCTCGCGCGGATCAATTCGGTATTCGATGGATGGCAGGAGCAACACGGTCCGGTCGCGGCCATGGGCCTCGCCTCCTTTGGGCCTCTTGACCTGCGCCCGGCCTCGCGTCATTTCGGTCATATCACTTCTACCGTAAAGCCCGGCTGGGAAGGCACTGATGTCTTCGGCCGACTAGGAACCCGGCGCGCCGTTCCGGTCGCAATCAACACCGATGTTAACGGTGCAGCCCTTGCCGAAGGACGCTGGGGAGCGGCACGCGGCCTAAAGGATTACGCGTATATCACTGTTGGTACGGGTGTGGGCGTTGGGTTGATCGTCGGCGGAAGCCCGGTGTTCGGATGCAACCACACCGAGTTGGGTCACATACGGATTGCCCGGCTGATGGCAGACAACTGGCCTGGCATCTGCCCCTTCCACGGCGATTGCGTGGAGGGACTCGCCTCCGGGCCGGCAATTGCGGCACGTGCGGGGATCCCGGGTGACCAGATTTCATCCGTTAGCCCAATCTGGGAGCCCGTGGCCCACACCTTGGCACAACTGCTTCATACGATGCTGCTTGCCACGGCACCGCGGCGCATTTTGATGGGAGGCGGAGTCATGGAGCGCCGCCCGGAGTTGCTGCCCCACGTGCGCGCAGCGTTTGTCAGAAGCCTGAACGGTTACCTGGATCTGCAGGATCTGACAGGAGGGGTCGACGACTACGTAGTGTCGCCCGGGCTTGGGGCCCTGGCGGGCCCTCTCGGGGCACTAGCGCTCGCCGCCGATGCGCATGCCAGCGCAAAGCTTTAAAAGAGACCTCCTGACCAAAAGCGGGTACTGGTGCGCCAACAGGGTTGGCTTTACTGCTACGATGTACCCATCCCCCTCAGATCCACGTAGGAGCATGCATGCGTCTGGAAGCAGTCTCGGTCGGCCGTGATCCACCGGCGGAAGTCAACGTCGTCGTGGAGGTTCCCGTGGGAGGCGAACCGATCAAATACGAGATGGATAAGGCTTCTGGCGCCCTGATTGTCGACCGGTTTCTGTATACAGCGATGCGTTATCCGGGTAACTACGGGTTCATCCCGCATACCCTGTCGGATGACGGCGACCCATGTGACGTACTCGTTACAAACCAACGCGGCGTCATTCCCGGCGCGGTGCTGGCGGTGCGTCCGGTCGGGGTCCTGAAGATGCAGGACGAAGCCGGCGGCGACGAAAAGATCATCGCCGTGCCGGTACCGCGGCTGACCCGCCGGTATGAAAAAGTTCACAATTACACCGATCTACCCGAAATCACCATTCGCCAGGTGCAGCACTTCTTCGAGCACTACAAGGACCTGGAGGCGAACAAGTGGGTGAAGGTGACCGGCTGGGGCGATGCGCACGAGGCGCAGGAATACATCGTGCGTTCGATGGAGCGTGCGCGTGCCGCCAAGGCGGCGGGTCCCAAGACCTGACTACTTCATACAGTTGTATGGGATGAGCGGCTGAATTTCAATCCCCCCAAATACATACGGGGAGCGTCTCTCCAGAACTCTATCGCGGCGGCGGCCAATGCGTAGACTGCGCGCCACCGAAAGAGCAAGCACATAGCGGGCAAACGCCTGCAAAGAAGGAGAGACTCATGGACATCATTGCAATTCAGATCGTAGCTACCGGCGCATTGTTAGTTGCACACCTCGTAATCGTCGTGCGCAACCGCCTGACACAGCGCTAGCCGACACAGCGCTGGCCTCGCAGCGCCAGCCGACACGGCGCTGGCCGCACACCGCGGCCAGCCAGTCGCACAACATCCAACGCCCACATCTCGGAGCCGGCTCCCTGGTCTTGGCACGCGCCCGGTGACATAATCCGGGCTCGTCCGCCGGAGAGCCGCGCAATGAGACCATTGTTCGTGTTGGTGGCCTGGTTCCTGCTCCTAGCCCTGTGCTGGCCGTTGGCTGTGCTGGCACTGGTGCTCTGGCCGCTGGCGTGGCTGATTTCCCTGCCTTTTCGGCTGCTGGGCATCACGTTCGAGGCGCTCTTCGCGTTGCTGAGAGCAATCCTCATGCTGCCGGCGCGGCTGCTAGGCTATCGTCAGGCCTAGGAGCCTGGAGCCTGGAGCTCGTCAGGCCTAGGGCCCGTCGATCTGGAACATCGCCCGAATGGTCCACTTGGCCACCAGGTAGATGAGTACTACCTGCGCGGTGAAGATCACGTAGCCGGCCACCGTCAGACCAATCTGCGCGCGCCGCGTCGGTGCGGTTACGATTTTGGCGCTGACCAAGGCGTGAGTGAGCCCGCGAACACCCGCGTAAGAGAGGCTCCCCAGTACAGCTGCCGCCACGAACATGCCCAGAACAAAGAACACGGGCGTCTGCCAGGAGAACAGTTTCGCCTCCGGCTCGGTGTTGTACAGCAAGGCGCCGGCGACGATCCAGACGATCGCCGTGAATGTGCCATGACTCGACTTCATCCCGATTCAGTATACGGACCGAAGAGCAGTGCGGGAAGCTTGGCCATATTGTTGAAGATGTAATGTGCCCCGGCCTCGAGCAGGCGCCGCTCGAGCGTGCAGGCAGAGTATCCATACACCGTCATGCCGGCGGCCACACCTGCGGCAACTCCTGCGGGACTATCCTCGATCACTGCGCAGACGGCCGGCCGCACGCCGCAACTGGCAGCGGCGTGCAGAAAGATGTCGGGCGCGGGTTTGCCCCGCGCAACATCGGCGGCACTGAAGATTCTGCCTCTGAAGCGCGGCAACAGGCCGGTCGCCGCCAGAGTCGTAGCCATTTTTTCGTGACTGCCGCTGGAGGCTACGCAGTACGGCACGTCGAGCACATCGAGCACCGCTTCGATGCCCTGTACGGCCTGCACTTCGGCCGCCAGCGCCGCGGCCGCGCGAAGTTGCAATTCACGCTGCCAGTGCGCCGGGACGTCCTTACCCAACATGCGGCCGACCTGCTCCCAGCAATGTTGCATCGAGCGGCCGACGAAGTGCTCGAACATGAATTCGAGCGTGAGCGGCAGTCCCAGCTCGGCGAGCAGTGCGGCAAACACGCGGTTGGTGATCAACTCGCTGTCCACCAGCACCCCGTCACAATCGAAGATCACCAACTCGAAACGGCGCATCGCGGCCATGCTACCGCGTTTGGCGGGCCCGGCCACGCGCAAATAATCGGCGCTGCCGAGGGAACGCCGGCTGGCCCTGGGTATTTGTCTTACGGCACCACTCGAGATCCCCTCATGGCAGAGCCCTTGGAACCCGATGCTCCCCCACTGCTGGCCCACGGTGCCGAGCACCTGAGCCGCGTCACCGTCGAGACATACAATGCGGAGCTGCGAACTGCGGACGGCTTCATCGGTGACCGCGCCAGCAAACGCGCCTTCCAGTCCATCCTGGATGACTGGCGCGAGCGGCTGCGTAAGGTAGGTGAAGACCCGCTCGGGGATTCGCCGAGCGAAGAAATCAGCAAGAAGCAGCTCGACAAACTGCTGGCGGACGGCGATGCGGAGGCGGCTGGTGTCATCCAGGGAGCCATCGAAGATTTTGCGCAGGAATTCGCTACCGTCATCCGCCGCTTCCTGCGCCTGAAATGTTGGAAGGATGCCGAGCGGATCGCGGTGGGCGGAGGCTTGCGGGCCAGCCGGATCGGGGACTTGGCAATCGGACGCGCCACTGTCCTGCTGAAAGCGGACGGCCACAACATTGAGCTCAAGCCCATCCGCCACGACCCGGACCATGCCGGCCTGATCGGCTGCATCCACCTGGTCCCGGCCTGGATCCTGGCCGGCTACGAAGGCATTCTTGCTGTTGACATCGGTGGCAGCAACATCCGCGCCGGTATCGTCGAGCTGCGCACGAACAAAAAGACTGATTTCTACGATGCCAAGGTGGGGCGGTTCGAGCTGTGGCGGCACACTGATGACAGCCCCAAGCGCGAGGATGCGGTCGAACGGCTGCTCGAGATGCTGAAGGACCTCATCAAAGGCGCCGGTAAGGACGGCCTGAAGCTCGCACCGTTCATCGGCATCGGCTGTCCGGGGGTCATCGAGCCGGATGGCTCGATCGATCGGGGCGGGCAGAACCTGCCGGGAAACTGGGAGCACAAGAACTTCAACCTGCCCCGGCTGCTGCGCGAATCGATTCCCCAGATCGGGGGCCATGACACGGTGATCGTTATGCACAACGATGCCGTGGTGCAGGGCTTGAGCGAGCTGCCTTTCATGCAGGATGTCGATCACTGGGGCGTGTTGACGGTCGGCACGGGCCTCGGCAACGCCTGTTTCACCAATCGAAAGGGGGATGCAGCGCGGAAATAGCTGCATGGTAGGCTTCGCGCCCAGCGCGCATTCGGCAGCTGCGCGCGAAGGATCACCATGACAGACCTGAGCACGTTTCCCGTCACGGGCAAGTGGCCCGCGCAACACCCGAACCGGCTCCAGCTTTATTCACTGCCGACTCCCAACGGTATCAAGGTCGCGGTGATGCTCGAGGAAACGGGCCTCCCCTACGAGCCGCACCGGGTGAGCTTCGACACGAACGACCAGCTCTCGCCGCAGTTCCGCTCGCTCAATCCTAACAACAAGATTCCCGCGATCATTGATCCCAACGGACCGGACGGCCGCCCCCTGGCGCTGTTCGAATCGGGCGCCATCCTGTTATATCTGGCGGAAAAGACCGGCCAGTTCATGCTGCCCACCGCCAGTGGACGTTACGAAACGATTCAGTGGCTGATGTTCCAGATGGCCGGTGTCGGCCCCATGTTTGGTCAGGTTGGCTTCTTCCATAAATTCGCCGGCCGGGAGTACGAAGACAAGCGGCCCCGCGAGCGCTATGTTGCTGAAGCGAGGCGCCTGCTGAGCGTAATCGACAAGCGTCTCGAAGGGCGCGCCTGGATGATGGGTGATACGTACACCATCGTGGATATGGCCACCTTTCCCTGGGTGCGCACGCTACTGGGTTTCTATGAAGCGGGCGAGCTCGTGGGCGCTGAAAGCTTCAAGCAGGTCAACCGTGTGCTGAAGGCATTCCTGGCGCGTCCGGCGGTTATCGCAGGCCTGGACATCCCTAAGCGCGACTGATGCGCGCTCACCACAGTCGAATCGCAAGTGCGCCTGCGGCCGCCCAATTGCGGCAAGTGACGCGCCGGCACGCGATGAACGCACGGCTGGTAACAGATATACGCAAGGAAGCCAGCATCGCTCGTTCCGGGAACACTGATGACGAGACAAAGCCGACATTCGGCGCCCAATTTGCTTCACGCGGTAGAGGACCTGAGCGGCCCGGGCCGTGGCGTAGCCGGGCGCGTCCCGGGGTGGGCCCTCCCCCATGCCGGGACCTTAGGGCGGCATTTGTCTCGCCACGCAGGGACGAGCGCGCTCTTGGCCTGCGCGGGATTTGGCGCGCGGGCCGCTTCCGCGGTAACAGTCGTCGCGTTTGGCCAACACAGTGGCGCGACGCATCAATGGACAGAAGTAGCCTTGAATGCGAATGGCTCACGCGGGCCCGATGGACACGGTGCGATTGCAATTTGCATAGCTCACGTGCTCAATTCGTCGAGGGCGCCAATCGCGTCTTTGACCGGCAAACTGACGCGTCATGAAAGAGGACCGAATCGCCACACTCGGTGGAACCACAACGCCGCCTGGTGCACCGCAGTCAGCCCCCGTCTCACCGCACGCGGCACGCGCGCGCGGCGCGGCACCTCTCTCGCAAGCGGACGTAGCTGCCCTCATCGAGCAGAACTATGTGGGCTTGCGCCTGCTCGTCGCGCGCCGCTGTCGTGATCCGCAAGTGGCTGCCGATCTTCTCAATGATGCCGTGTGTACGTCCTGGGCGAAGTGGCAGGCTGGAAAGATCGAACGCCCCGAGCAGATTGCCGGCTACGTGTTGCAAGTCACGATGAACCTACTACGTAATCACCGTCGTGCCATCGCCGAGCGCCCCGAGAAGCGCGCGGATGCCGCGAAGTTGCAGGACCTGCCGGGCGGTGCCGAACCCGGCGACGAGACGATCGAGCGCGAAATCGCGATTCAGGTGAAGACCGTGATCCGAGGAATGTCCTCACAACGTGATCGCGCCATCCTGGTGCGCTTCTACCTGGACGAAGAAGATAAGGAGACGATCTGCCGTGACCTGGGGTTGAGCCCGCTGCAGTTCGACAAGATCCTGCACAGGGCCCGTGGGCGGCTGCGCAAGCTGCTCGAATCCGGGGGACTCGGACGGTCCGATTTGCTGTGCCTGTGTCCATTCCTTTGATGTCAGAAACACCGGTACACCCAAGCGACGGAAGATGAGAATGCAGAGCGTGATTGACGATCCCACCCGCGCCAGCCGCTATCTGGCAGACCAGCTCAGCGAGGCGGAGTGCGCCGAATACGAGGCCCGCTTCCTCGCGGACCCGGAAGCGGTGGCCGAGCTCGAAGCTACGGCCCGGCTCAAGATCGGGCTCGATCGACTGCGGCGTAACGGCGAATTGAGCCAGCTGGTCGCAGGCACAGGCGCGGCCTCACCGAGCCGGACCTGGATGCTGGCGATGGCGGCGAGTGTTGCCGCCGTCGCAATCGGCATTGGTCTGTGGTTTCCCCGCTCGGGCACATCGCCGACGCCAGTTCTCGCTTCCGCTGTGACCGCCTTCAGGGACCACAACGGTCATTCCCTCTCGGTGCTGGCTACCGCTCCTTTGTTTCGTACGCGGGCGGAGAGGTATGACGCGATTATCGAGCTACCGAGCACGCGAGGCGCAATCAAATTGCGCGTCCTGCCGTCGAACCCAGCTGACTCTGCCCGTTACGAGGCTTCCCTGGCGCTTATCCGGGACGACGACTCCTCCGAGCGGATCGTCGCGGTGGGCGATCTTCACCCGAGCGCTGAAGATGGTTTCGTCGATCTGTATGCGGACAGCGCGCTCTTGGCGCCGGGACGCTATCGGCTCATTCTTACGCGCGCCGCGGCGGCCGCGGGATCCGCCGGCGGCGACAGCGACACCTTCATTTTCAAGGTGAACGGCCATCACTGACGGGTAGTCCACCTTCGGCCACCGCGGCTGGCATTTTCGAAGCGCTACAGACCGGAGCAACCGGCGCGGCGCGCATGGAAGATCGGGAAAGACGCTTGTTCAAACGCATCGGGCATCGTGTACCACGGGCGCTGCGCGCTATGCGTGCGGCGGCCCTGGCCCTCGCCTTCATTGTCCCCTGTCACTCATTTGCCAACGCCTGCGATCCCAACATGGCCAGCCAGCGCGCTGTTTACCAGGCTACTGTTCGGGTGCGCGGCCAGGCTCCCGTAAAACAGCTGATACCGGTCAGCGCACCTTCACAATTCATGGTATTTGCGCGCGAGCGCGGCGTGGATATCACACTCGAATTGATGGATGGTGCTGGCCACGTACTCGGACGCTCAGACACTCCAATTCGTCGAACTGGCGTTCAGCGCATAGAAATAGCCGCGACGGCAGGCCAACGCCTCAACGCCGTCCTCACGGGCAAAGACCGTAGGGATTCGAACGGATCGGTCGAACTGCGAGTCGTTGATTTAGGGCGGGCTGACAGCGGTATCTGCCTTGGCGCGCAGAGGCTACTCGCCAAGGCTGATGCCGCCTACGCTGCCGGACAATCCGTCACACGCGCTGTCGGGAACATACCGGGACTCAGCTCTGACAAAGCCTATCAGGACGCCGCAAGTGGATATCGCGAAGCAGCGGCTGGACTTCAGGTCGCGGGAGCCTCACCGCTACTCGCCCAGGCACAACTCGCGGAAGCCGCACTCTTCAACTTTGACGTTGATCGTTTCGAGGAGTCGAAGGCCTGGGCAGGACAAGCGGCTGAAACCTACGCAGCTTTAGGCGATTCCTATGGCAAAGCGCGCGCACAGGCGATCGGAGGCGCGGCCGCACTCGACATTGCCGTAACCGTCAAAAGATCTGCCACTACCGACGCAGCCCAGCAAGCGAGTGCCATTCTGGAGGACGCGCGCGCCCAGCTCAACGCAGCTGCCACCTTTCATGCCAGCCGCGGGGAGTTTTACGAGCAAGCCTGGGCACAAAACAACATCGGCCTCGCGTTCTATTACGAGGGGCGATACGACGAAGCAATTCGGGCATATCAGAAGGCGCTGCCACTTTATGAGCGGCTGCACGAGCGTACCCCGCAGGCCCAGACTCTTCAGAACATCGCCCTGGTTGAATACGAGCTTGGACGCGCGTCCGATTCCCTCCCGCACTACCGCCAGGCTTTGAGACTCGTCGGGCGCGAGGCCAACCCGAAGTTAGTTGCCGCGATTCTCGTCAACAGCGCCCTGGCGCACCAGGACAGCGGCAACGAGGACATGGCCCTGCGTGAGCTCGCCGAGTCCCTCGCATTGGCACGCACGATTCAGGACACCGCTCTGCAGTCGATCGACATGCACCATATCGCCTCGGTGTACGCCAAACTTGGTGATCAAACCCGTGCACTGGATTTCTACCGGCAGGCTCTTGCTCTTTTCAACGTCACCCCGAACACCCGGTTCCGCACTGGGTCACTTCGAGCGATGGCCAACATCCTGCGCCAGCAGGGTCGCGCCGCCGAAGCACTGAAGATGGACCGCGAGGCTCTCTCCCTGGCAGCCACACCTGCGGACAGACCCCGGATCTCGATCCAGATTGCCAAGGATCTCGTTGAGCTTGGCCGCAACAAGGAGGCAGCGGACACTCTCGAGACCGTCTTGACCCCAAACGCTGCGAGCGATGAGGTGGATCGCGCCCGAGCGCTCCAGGAACGCGCCCATCTGCGGACTTCTGCCAATGACATTGCGGGAGCAGAGGCTGACCTGAAAGTCGCGTTGGCGACTTTCAAGACGTACGAGTTGCCTATGGATGAGTTCGCCGCCTGGGTTTCACGAGCGCAGCTCATGCGCCGCCGCGGAGCGGCGACCGAGGCATTCGCCGCAATCGACCAGGCGCTTGCGTTGGCCGAGGCGATCCGCCTGCAGAGCGCCAATCCCGAGCTGCGCTCAACCTTGTTGCAACCGCTGCGTCCGGCATTCGATCTGAAGATCGCGATGCTGTCCGAGCAGTACATCGCCGCGAAGGGCAACACCCAGGAGCAGGAGCTGCTCGCCATGCGCGCTCTGGAGACCGCGGAGCAGGCACGCTCCCGGGCATTGGCCGACTATCAGACTCTCGACGTGACTGCCCCGGGCCTGGACCCCGCGCTGCTCGAACGGCGTAAGGCGCTGTACCGAGAGCTGGCGTCGCACCGTGTCCGGCTCGAAGCACGCCTGGATCGGACAGGGACGGCAGACAGCCAGAGCCAGGCGATCCATTCCGAGATTGCCTCGCTGCGGCAGGAAGCGGATCGGATCGACGCCAAGATCGGCTCCGCCTCCCAGACAGCGCAGACCCGCCGTCTGGCAAAATCAACATCACTGCAATTGAGCAACATTCCCACCGGAGTCGCAGTAATCGAATACTGGCTGGGGACCCAGGATTCGTTCGCCTGGGTAGTTACGCGCGATGGAGTCACGATGACTCCCATCGGTGCAAGCCCGCGCCTCAATGCCGAGGCGACCGCGCTGCACACGGCTCTGCGAAGTTTCGGATCTGTTTCAAAAGCCGAGCGCCTGGAGGCCGGCGAGCGACTCTACGCGCTGGTGCTGAGGCCGATCGAGGCGCAGATCACCGGCAAGCGGACACTCATTTTTGCGCCCGACGGAGCCCTGCACTACGTTCCGTTCGCCACACTCAGGCACACGGAGGCAGGACGCAAAGTATTTCTCATCCAGAACCACGACATCGCCGTCACGCCTTCGATACAACTGTTTCTGCGGCCAGAGCCGGCACGCTCAAGGTCCGTCGATTCCCGCCAGATGCTGCTGGTCGACGATCCAGTGTACGACCCTGCTGACCCGCGGGTTGCAAACTCATCGCCTGTACCTGCAGACACGCTGCAAGCGGACGGTCCCGCGCTGGCCTTGGTGCGCGGAGCTGGCAGCGGCACGTATCTGCCGCGGCTGCCGGGCGCGGCCCGGGAGGCCGCTGCAATTGCATCCCTGATGCCCCCGGACAGCGTCGATCGCCTCGATGGCTTCGCAGCGAATCGTGAGCGATTCCTGGCATCTGCGCTGGAACGCTACCGGCTGATTCATGTGGCATCGCATGCCACGACCGATGCGGAGATCCCACAGGCCTCGGCGCTGATCCTGAGCACTGTTGATGCCAAAGGAAAACAAATCGACGGCCGTGTCCTCGGTGCAGATTTCATGGGCGTGCGCCTTCACGCCGACACGGTCGTGCTGAGCGCCTGCGACACGGCTCTTGGCAAGAGCGTGGCGGGTGAAGGATTGATCGGCCTGCAATACGCCGTGCTCGCGCGCGGCGCACGCTCGGTCGTGTCATCCCTGTGGCCGGCAATAGATCAAGTCACGGCGGAATTGATGGTGAAGTTTTATTCGACGCTACTCAACCAGCATTCCACCGTGATATCAGCCTGGAGTGCCGCAAGCCGCGCGGCGCTCGAAGGAGCGTACGCCGACCCGGGGACCTGGGGGGCCTTCATGCTGACATTGAGCCACGTGCAGGACGTGCATCGATAACTGCGGCGCGCTCAAAACACTACATCAACAATGAGGAATAACATCATGATCACTGCAGCCATAAACTCATGGACCCGCAACTGGATGATAGTCAGTGCCGACCTCGATCTCGCGCACGTGATGCTGCCTCTCAGCAGCTTCAGACTGGAGAACGTCGGCCCCGCCGGCAAGAGCCCGCAGTTCCGGGTCCAGCACAACTATCAAACTCCGGCGCTGGACTGTTTTGCCAACGCGGTGCTGACCCCGGCGGGCGACCAACAGCCGAACTTTTTTGAGATCACCCGGAAGGAGGAGCTCCCGCTCTACACCCTGGATACGGTGGGTGAATATGTCGAGGTACTGGAGTCGATGGGCACGTACATGATGAGGAACCCATCAGTTCAGCGCCTCGAGGGCGTCATCAAGATTCCGTGCCACGCACACAGCCGCGGTGCGAAATTCCCGCGAGGTACGCAGGCACATTCACCGTCGGTCATCGATACTCCCGTGCATCTGTATCAGTTCAGCGGTGTTGTCGAAGGGGGCCTGCCTTTGTTGGTGATGCGTGCACCCCTTTCACCCCACTGCCCGAAGAACGGGGACGGTACTGCAATCGGCGTTGGCAAGAATTGAAAGCGCCGCCGGCGCGTGCCGGCGACAGCTGACAGCCACCGTTGATCCTGGCCCGGAGTATTCGCTTGCGTTACGCCATCCTGTTTTCCGGCATGTCCTTCAGGCGGCACGTGAATGGCCTGGAGTTTTGCTACCGGACGCTCGTAGATCACCTGGGCTTCGCGCCGGACAATATTCGCGTACTGAACTATGACGGTTCGCTGCATGCCTTCGGTGACCAGGAAGGCGAGTCATGTGGAATATGGCCGGGAGACAGTACTCCCTATCGGATGGTCGTGAACGCCGAGGGCAGCCGCACGGCCTTTCGAGATGCGGTGCACGAGATCGGCGGGAAGTTGACCGCCAACGATCAGCTTTTCATCAACACGACGGGACACGGAGGACATCACGGGCACGGACGCGGTCCGGATCTGATCACCTATCCGTATTGCGAGCGCTTCAGGTGCCGGGATTTCTGTGCGGAGCTTGCGAAGCTACCGCCCCACCACTCGCTGATCGTGCTGATGGCGCAGTGCTTCTCCGGCGGTTTCAACCAGGCCGTTCTCGATGCGAGCCGCGCGGCATCCACCTTCATCGCCGCAGCGACCGCGGAACAGGGCCAGTCTTTCATGTCATTTGAAGACCGGAACTGGGATGCGTTTCAGCGGAACTGGATCGCTGCGCTCGCCGGACGCGATGTCGACGGCTCTGCAATCGGCATCGATGCCAACCGGGCTGGCAGCAGAGCCATCAGCGTACGGGAAGCCTTTGCGTACGCGGAGGGATGCCCGGGACGTAGTCCATACGACTCGCCTGAATGTGCCGTCCGCCCGGAGACGGCTAGCGGCCTCACTTTGGGCGATGACGGCGTCGCCACACAAGTTGCCGCGTAACCAAGGCGTGCGCCCGTAACTTACCTCTCTCACAGGTGTTGCAAATGCCGATATCTTCATTATTATAGAATTAATGAGAAGGCGTGAATACCTGGGCCAGCTGGAGCTGATGGTGCTGCTCGCTGTGATGCGTCCGGCTGGCGACGCATACGGTGTGCTCATAGCGCGCGATATTGCGGACAAGAGCGGCCGGGAGGTGGCGCTCGCCAGCGTTTACGCCGCCTTGGAGCGGCTCGAGCACAAGGGATTTCTGACCTCCTCCCTCGGTCAGCCAACCGCCGAGCGAGGCGGCAAGGCGCGCACCTACTTCAAAGCTACTGCCGCGGGTGTACGGGAAGCTCGTGAGGCGCATGGAACTCTCCTGCGGCTCAGCGCCGGCCTCCCCGCGCTCCAAGGTGAATCCGTATGATCAGCAGAGCTCCACCACCGATAGCAGCGTGGCTGCTCGAGCGTCTTGGACCGGCTTACCGGAACGAGTCGCTCGTCGGAGATTTGTTCGAGGAATACCAGCAGGACCGCACGCGCGCCTGGTATTGGCGGCAAGTCATCGTTGCGATCCTCATCGGGCAAGCCTCTGGCCTGCGAAGGTTGCTATTCGCGCTTTTGGCCCTCAGCGCCGGAACTCTGACATGGGCTGGCGCGGCGCCCAACACACCGCAACAGTGCACGTTTCAGGGCAGCTCGGCGATATACGCCGCATTGGAGGGGCAAGCCGGTGGTCACTGACATACCTGGCATCCTGCTCGCAGCGCTCGGCATCGCTGGCGTGGTTCTACTCATCGACCTGGCTCTAAAGCCGAGGCTCACCGCAGCAGGACCGACCGGGACCGCTCGCGAACCGGTGACCGATTCCGCGGCACGGGTGCGCCACTGGCAACCGACGGTGGCGTACGCGCGCAGCCTGTTTCCGGTGCTGCTCGCCGTGCTGTTGTTTCGCTCATTCGTGTTCGAGCCGTTTCACATCCCTTCCGCATCGATGCTGCCGGGGCTGGTGGACGGGGACTTCATCCTGGTAGAAAAATTCAGTTACGGTTTGCGGTTGCCGCTGACCAACACGAAGGTGCTGTCAACGTGGGAGCCGCGGCGTGGGGATGTGATCGTGTTCAGGTCAACATCCGGGCCGCCGATCAACCTGATCAAGCGCCTGGTCGGGTTGCCCGGCGACCATGTGGCCGTGCACGACAATCGCCTCACAATCAACGGGAAACCAGTCCCTCTCAGCGCCGACGGCCGCTATGCGGGCGGGGATGGGTTCACGGGTGCCGAGTTAGAAAGGGAGAGCTTCGGGGCGAGCGATCACGTGATCATGCTGGCCCCGCAGGGCGTGGCCGTCGATTTCGCTGGGCTCGTGCCGCCGGGGCACTATTTCTTCATGGGCGACAACCGCAACGACAGTGAGGACAGCCGCTTCGCCCAGGTTGGATTCGTGCCGGAGGACCACCTGGTGGGCCGCGCCATCCGCATCTGGATGAACTGGCGGATTCCAGGCTGGCCCCACCTGGGGCGCATCGGGGCGCGGATCGAGTAGGCAAGGCGCCCCGCTGCGCGCGCGACCCCTGCGATAGCGGTGCGGGTCATTACAGATGCTCATGGGGCCGGCGCGAAGACCGGCCGAGGGACCCATGAGCCACTTCCTGACCATTCCAATCAACGAAAACGGGATCATCCTCGATGAGCGCTTCAAGGATGAGCTGCAGACCGCCGCGACCGATCCATTCGCGTTCACGGACATTTTCCTGTACTCGCACGGCTGGTGGAATACGGCTTCCAGCGCCTCGGCCGAGTACAACATATTCTCGTTGGGCTTTGCCAAGGCCCTGCAGGGGCTGGTGTGCTCGAGCCCCGCACACTGGCCGAAGATCGGTGCCGCGTTTCAGCCACTGGCACTGGCCATCCACTGGCCGTCGATGCTTTCCGCAAATCAGGACTCGGTCGTCAATTTCCTGGAGGCCACCTCATTCTTCACCATGCAGCAGCGCGCGGACAGCGTCGGCCGGCATGCCGGCTATTCGCTGCTGCGGCTGCTGATCGAGCGGCAGAGGCCAGGCCAACCCTACCGTTTCAATCTCATCGGCCACAGTTTCGGCTGCCGCGTGCTGGCTTCCGCGCTCGCGGCTCTCGCCGAAGATCCGGTGATGCTGGGCAAGATCGCAACCAACGAGTTCAATGTTGCCTTGATACAAGCGGCCGCCGACACCGATTGCCTCGCCCCGGGGCAGCTGTACGGGAAGGTTCAACAGTGCATTCCGAATCTGCGCATGCTGATCACGACTTCGGCCAACGATACGGCGCTGGGCAAGTGGTACCCGGAAGCGCAGCGCATTGCACACCTGTTTTCCGGCCCGATCGATGCGCTGGGATCGAAGGGACCGACGGGCGACCTCAGGATTCCGGTGGACCAGCGCTTCGATGTCACCCCGGCGGTCGTGCCGACGTTCAGGGAGCGGCTGGGTGTCGCCAACCTGACACCGCTGCACCAGTCGACGGCGGCGGCGTACGCGGCCGCGGACAACTGGGGCGGGCAGCATTCAGATATCAACCTGCCACAGATTTACGACATGCTGGCGCGGTTCTTCGGCAAGTGACCCAGGTTGAGTTGTGTCAGCTCGCAATGGTGATGCCATGACCTGCGCTTACGCGGTAAATGCCGACGAAAATGGACGGCTGCAGCAGGCAGCGGCAGGCTACGAAGCCGCCCTGCTGGCGGACCCGGCTGATCTGCAGACGACCGTGAATCTTGCGGTGTTGTACTGGCAGGCGGCGGGCCATGGCAGTGGCGCACCCGACTGCACGCCCGTCGAATTCCGGTGGCACGCCGGCCGGCGGCTCCCCGAGCTGCTGGAATCCGCCAGCCGGCGTTTTGCCGGCCACGCGGAAATCATTTTCTGGAAAAAGTATATTGCGGCGGCCGGCGCCGGCGCGGGCCTCGCAGCCTGCGAATGCCGGCAGCTCATGCAGGCACGCCCGGACTACCTCGAACCGGCATTCGTCGTGTTTGCCGAAACGGCCGGCATCGAGGCCGAGCCGGAGGCAATGCGGCTGCTGGCGGACTACTCCGAACAACCCACTACGCGCGCCCGCTACGTGACATCGATCATCAACGCGGCACTCAGCCGACACCGTTGGCGCTCACCCTGCGCCGCAACCGTCTAGCTCTCGCATTGGGGGTTTCACCCCATCCCAGCGCTACCGACGCGCAAACCTGAACAACGCCTGAACACGACCTGAACGAACCCGCGGAACGCGCTCGCGGCTGCGCCGGCTCAAACAACACTGTGCGCGCGAAATATTCCAACACACTCGCCAACAACAGGGTGACACCTGCGCCGGCAGCCGCGCCGCAGGTCGGAAACAGCCATTCAAGGACTGTCTACAAATTGCGACAACGCGTGCCAAGTGGCTTGTTTCAGGCCACTTCCTCCGAGGCGTAAACCTGCCGCTCCTCGACCGTAAACTGAAGCGGGCACCAACATTGCAAGCGTACAAACGGTGACGCTACCGCAAGTTGACGCGACGCCACTTGAGGTTTGCAACATTGGAGGCGTAGGATCTTGGCCCACGCGAATCAGGAACCGGTGTGGAACGCTCGGTAGAAGAATACTCACTCCATGAGCCGTTCGGTGTGCCGCATGACCACGAGAGCGACACGGGCAGCTTGTCTGAGGCGGCCCACCCGGAATTACCGCCGGACTGCCCTGCGGACCTGCGGCCGCAATCCGGCCACTGGCAACCCGAAGACCTGCCAGCGATCCGGGCCAACCCCTTCACTGCTGACGAGCCCCATCCTGCCGTGGTGACCACGGTGAAGCGCTTCGGCGTTGTTGGATTGGTGGTTTGCGCCCTGGGCGCGGGGCTCACACGCTGGTGGAAATCGCTGGCGCGCTGAAGTTGGGGCGGCACGGACCCGTACTGTCCACGAAGACTCGCTTGAAACGATTGGTGCACCGCATCGCTGCAGTCAGCGGCTGCGGGCTTGCCACTTTGGAACCGGCGTATGCGCTAGCGTGGCAGTAAGCCGGATCTGCTACCAGGAGTTACGTCCTGAGCGCCCGCCGCACGACTTGCAGTCCCAGCCGCGCAGCCGCGCGGGAAACGCCCGCAAATCCGAAAACCAGGCCGCCGCGCTCCGTGGCGCCATACTTGGACAGCGGATGTACCTCGATCCCCGCGCGTGCGCACTCCCCCGCTACCGCCCGGTCATCAACTCGCTCATGGCAATCGATCTTGAAGAGACCAGTCACATGCAGGCCGGCGCGTGCCGGCCCTAACTCCAACACGTCCGCGAGAATCCGTGCCTCCTCGAGGAAGGCTCGCCGCCGCTCGTCGTAGATTGCGCGGGTTTTGCGAAGATGGCGCGCAAGGTGACCCTCCTGTATGAATGCGGCCAGCACGCCCTGAGTCAGCATCGCCGTATGTCCGTCAGCAACATGTTTGGCATCGACAAACGCACCCACGAGGGATTCCGGGACGATGGCGTACGCAACCCGCAGCGCCGGGAACAGGATCTTGTTGAAACTTCCCACATATATGACACGGCCAGCGGCGTCGACTCCTTGTAAAGAGGCGATCGGACGACCCTCGTACCTGTAGTCGCCGTCATAGTCGTCCTCGATGACGCAGGCGTCCGCCTCCACGGCCCAGCCGAGAAGCTCTCTGCGTCGCTGCAGTGACATCTCGTAACCCAGCGGGTACTGGTGTGCCGGGGTTACGTATGCAAGGCGAGCATGAGCCGCGAGCCTGCGGCCCTGGCTCACGTCGAGGCCCTGTTCGTCGACCGGCACGGGCACCACCTGCAGGCCCGCGGCGCGCAAACAGTGCAGCACCGGCTGATATCCGGGTGTCTCGACCCAAGCTTGGTCACCGTGGTCCGCAAGAACTTTGCCGGCCAGCTCGACAGCCTGCTGCGTGCTCGTGACCACGATGACCTGGTCGGGCGAGCAGCGAGTCGCCCGCATGGCCGATGCATGTGCCGCGATGGCCTCACGCAGGGCGGGCAGACCATTGCTGGCGCCATAGGCCCAGTACTCATTGCCCGGCCGCGAGGTCTCGCGATTCACAAGACGGTTCCAGACCTTGCGCGGAAAGAGGTTGATTGGAGGCAGCGAAGGCGTGAAGGGGATTGTAGCGAGCGGCCGGTAGTGCCCCGGATAGCTCTTCAGATCGCTCGCACGCCGCGACGGATGCCTTTGCGCGATGGGTCGCCTTGGAATAACGGCGGGCTGCTCGGTGCGCGCGTCGCTCAACGACGGCAGAGCATCACGCTCAGGAAGACGCTCAGCGACAAAAGTCCCGGCGCCACGGCGGCGCATAACGTAACCATCCGCAACCAGTTGGCTGAGGGCCTCTTCAACAGTGTTCCGCGCTACTCCGAGGTCCATCGCGAGCGTGCGGCTGGAGGGCAACCGGGCGTTCGGTGCCAGTGCGCCTCCGCTTATGGCGGCCCGGATCCGATCGCAAATCCGCACGTAGGTCGGCTGCCCGAACGCCTCTTCCAGGCCGATCACGTCTACCGAAAACACAGAGCTCGACTGCTTGGCCATTCTCGTAGAATACCCCGCTTTGAGCCCGGGCCCGCCCCGGTGATCAGGAGAGCTTGGATGCCCATGCGTTTCAGCCTGTCTGCGGCGGCCGCAGAAGTTTCATTCATCGCCTTGGGAGTGTTCGCATCCGCCGCGGCGGTGGCCGCGCCGACCGCGGCTGAGGCTGAAGCGTTCGTTGCCAAGGCGGAAGCGGACCTCGCGGCGGACAGCGACTTTCAAAGCCGCGCAGGGTGGGTACAGGCGACCTATATCAACACCGACACGAATTGGATCGTTGCCAAGGTTGGCGCGGACAGCACCGACCGGGCCGTGCGTTATGCCAAGGAGGCGGCGCACTTTGATGGAGTCAAAGTCGATGCGGTGACAGCGAGAAAGCTCTACCTGTTGAAACAGGGCCTGATACTACCAGCCGCCTCCCGTCCCGGCGCCTCTCAGGAGCTCGCCGAAATCGCTGCGAGGCTCGATACGGACTATGCAACCGCAAAGTTCACCTACAACGGCCGGACGCTGACGCTCGACGACATGGAGAACCTGCTCAGAACATCACGCGATCCAAACGAGACACGAGCACTATGGGAAGGTTGGCGCGCGGTGTCCGCGCCGCAAATGAAAGCCGACTACCAGCGCCTCGTTGAGCTTGCCAATGAGGGCGCCCGCGAGCTGGGCTATACCGATACGGGCGCGCTGTGGCGCTCCTGGTATGACATGCCGCCGGCGGCGTTCGCGGCAAAAACGGATGCCGTATGGAGCCAGGTCAAACCGATGTACGGCAAGTTGGCATGTTATGTACGCGGTCGGCTGAACCAAAAGTATGGGCCAACCGTGCAAGCGCCCACGGGGCCGATCCGCGCCGACCTGTTGGGCAACATGTGGAGTCAGCACTGGGGCAATATTTACGACCTGGTGCAACCCGCGAACGCGTCGCTGGGTTATGACCTGACCGCCAGTCTCGTCGGGCACGGCTATGATCCGGTCAAGATCGTGCGGACGGCGGATCAATGGTACACCTCGCTGGGTTTCGCCCCGGAACCGGCCAGTTTCTGGGAGCGGTCCATGATCACGCGGCCGCGCGACCGCGAAGTGGTCTGTCATCCTTCCGCCTGGGACATCGATGGCAAAGAGGATCTACGCGTGAAGGCCTGCCTTGCGGTGACGGCCGATGACTTCTACACAGCCCATCACGAGCTCGGCCACAACATGTACCAGCGCGCCTATCAGAACCAATCGTACCTGTTCAGGGGTGGCGCGAATGACGGCTTCCACGAGGCCATTGGCGACTTCGCCGGACTCAGCGCGCTCACTCCCGACTATCTGCAGCAGCTCGGGCTCATAGAGCAGGTACCGGGTCCGCAAGCCGACATCCCGTACCTGCTGCGCATGGCCCTGGATAAGGTCCCCTTCCTGGCCTTTTCGATCATCGTGGACAAGTGGCGCTGGGGCGTATTCTCCGGACAGATCACTCCCGAACATTACAACGATGCGTGGTGGGATCTCGTCGCACGGTATCAAGGCCTCGCAGCACCCGGGCCCAGGCCGGCCAATGCGTTCGATCCAGGCGCGAAGTTTCACGTTGCCGACAGCACGCCTTACGCCCGGTACTTTCTTGCCTACATTTATGAATTCCAGTTCTACCGCGCGGCGTGCCGCCTGGCCGGTTGGAAAGGACCCCTCAACCGCTGCAGCGTGTATGGCAACAAGGAGGTGGGCGCGAAGCTGAATGCGATGCTCGCTTTGGGACAGTCGCGGCCCTGGCCGCAAGCGCTGGCCGCATTCAGCGGCGAGCATGACATTGATGCGAGCGCCATGACAGAGTACTTCGCCCCGCTATCCTCGTGGCTGGACAAACAGAACAAGGGGAATGCCTGCAGCCGCTGACTCGGCGGCAGGCGGACCGCAAGCATGAAGCCGCTGCTCTGCATTGCCACTCTCATGAGTTGTGCCATTGGGCACGCTGCCTCGCTTTCATTGGCTCCGTGCAAGATCGCGGGGCTTGGCGAGGCAGCGCGCTGTGGCGCGCTCGACGTAGCGGAGAATCCGCAACGGCCTGATGGACGACACCTGTCCATCAGTGTGGCAGTGATTCCTGCAAGGGCCGCGCCGGCGCGCACAGACCCGATCACCGTACTGATGGGCGGTCCAGGGGAAGATGCCATCTCGCAAGCTGCGGATGTAGCGGAACAGTTTGCGTCCCTGCACGAGGACCATGACCTGCTGCTGGTGGACCAACGCGGAACCGGCCGCTCAGGTGCGTTGCACTGTGATATGTATTCCGCCGATAACCCTGCCGCCAACCTGCGCGACTTATTTCCCGTCGCTGCTGTCAAACGCTGTGCGCGGCAGCTGAGTGAGCGTGCCGACCTCACCCAGTACACCTACACTCACTTCGCGAACGATCTCGAGCAGATTCGACGCGCGCTGAATTACGGCAGGCTGGATCTATTCGCGGGATCCTACGGGACGCGGGCAGCGCAAGTGTTCATTCGTGCGTTTCCCAACAGCGTGCGGACGGCGTATCTCGGCAGCGTGGTGCCGATCGACGTCGCCATTCCAGGACCTTTTTCGGTCACATCGCAGGCGGCGCTCGAGAAGACGCTGGCCGCGTGTCTGGCGGAACCCACCTGCAAGGCTGCCTTTCCGAATCTGCGCGCGGAGTTCCGGGAGATGGTGGCTCGGCTCGATTCAGGCCGGGCGCGGGCGGCCATCCCCGGCGGCACGGATACCGCTGTTCTTGATCGTGGCCGGGTCGCCGAGTGGTTTCGGTCGAAGCTATACAGGCCCCGCACTGCTGCCACTCTGCCATGGTTGATACATCAAGCCTCGCTGGGCGACTGGGACCCGATCGCCGCGGGGATCCTGGAGGATGCCGCCAGGTATGATGCGGCTTTGAGCTTCGGGCTGTTGTTTTCCATCACCTGCAGCGACGATGTCCCGTTCGTGCCCTCAGGAGCCTCCGGCAACACAACATTCCTGGGCGACTATCGGCTACGGCAGCAGCAAGCTGCCTGCAGCGTTTGGCCGAAGGCAGCGGTGCCAGAAGGGTATCGGATGCCCGTCGTGTCGAAGATTCCAACGATGTTCGTTTCAGGTGACGCGGACGGTGGTACGCCGCTGTGGTTTATGGAGCACGCCTCCCAAGGTTTCGCGGAGCGCATCACGATTGCACAACAGGGTCAGGGACACACGGAGTGGAACGACTGTGTTGGCAAACTGTACGAACAATTTGTCCGCAGTGGCTCCGCTCATGAGTTTCAGGCCTCGCAATGCGGCCCGATCTCGCGGCCGCCATTCAAGATTCGTTGAGCCCACGGAACGCCAAGATCAGATGCCACCATCCTCGACATGAACGCCGCAGTTGGAACCGGAACGCCGCGGCCCCAACGCGCTGACGGCGCAGCGCGGATCCGATTCGTCGCGGCATCCGGGCGCACCGTATTGGGTGATTTGTTCCAACGTGCGCCGTGCCGCGCCCTGTTTCCGTGCAGCGAGGCAGGCGATCTCACCCAAGCGGTGCTTCTGACCACGAGCGGCGGACTGACCGGCGGCGATCGGATTCACGTTGCGGTGGAAATCGGCGAGGGCGCGCGGGCGACTGTCACTACGCAGGCCGCCGAGAAGGTCTATCGTGCGCTACCCACCGATGAGGCGGTTTCCATTCAGGTGAGCTTCAAAGTGGGTGCCGGCGGCTGGGGGGAATGGCTCGGCCAGGAGACCATCCTGTTCGCCAATGCGCGCGTCCGCAGGCAGTTCGAAGCCGACGTGGCCCCTTCCGGACGCCTGCTGGCGGTGGAAAGCGTTGTGTTCGGGCGCACCGCCATGGGCGAGCGATTCGAGCAGGGGCTGCTGCACGACGCCTGGCGAATCCGGCGGGACGAGAGTCTAATCTGGGCTGATGGCATACACCTCGACGGGAATGTCGCACGCACCTGTGCCGCACCCTTTGGATTTGGCACAGGGGTTGCTTCTGCAACCGTCGTCTACGTCGGGGCGGACGCGAATCGATACGTGAACGAGGTACGCAGCGTGTTGCGCAACCACGGGGGACTGGGTACGGCGACTGCATTCGACGGCCTGCTGGTTGTGCGCCTTCTTGCGCAGGATGCTGCATCACTTCGCGGGGCCGTCATAGCGGTGGCGAGCGGAATTCGAAACTGGGCGGCGGGGTTGCCTGCGCGCCTGCCTCAGGTCTGGTACTGCTGATGAATCTGACTCCGCGCGAGCTCGACAAACTGTTGATTGCCATGGCGGCGATGGTGGCCCGGCGGCGCCTCGAGCGCGGTGTGAAGTTGAATCATCCGGAAGCGGTGGCGCTCATCAGTGACTCCGTGATGGAGGGCGCGCGGGATGGACGCTCTGTGGCTTATCTCATGCAGGCCGGCGCGCACGTGCTGACGCGCGCGCAGGTCATGGAAGGTGTTCCGGAAATGATTCGGGAAATCCAGGTCGAGGCTACTTTTCCCGATGGCACGAAGCTCGTGAGCGTTCACGAGCCCATCCGGTGACCGCCATGATTCCAGGTGAGATCCTGACTGCTGACGGGGAAATAACGCTCAACGCGGGCCGCGACTGCGTGGTGCTGACTGTTGCAAACACCGGCGATCGGCCCATCCAGGTGGGCAGCCACTATCATTTCTTTGAGGTCAATCCCGCGCTGAGCTTCGAGCGCGCCAAGGCGCGCGGCCTGCGGCTCGACATCCCGGCGGGCTCGGCCTGCCGCTTCGAGCCAGGCCAGCATCGCGAGGTGCGGCTCGTGCCCTATTCCGGTGCCCGTATCGCCATTGGCTTCCGCGGCGAGGTGATGGGACCGCTCGATCCGGCGGGGACCCGGTAAATGCCCGTCACTCTCAGCCGCAGGGCGTACGCCACCATGTACGGGCCGACCAGCGGTGATCGCATCCGGCTCGCCGATACCGAGCTTTTCATCCGGATCGAAACGGATCACACCGTTTATGGCGAGGAGGTCAAATTCGGCGGCGGTAAGGTGATCCGTGACGGCATGGGCCAGAGTCAGCGCAGCCGCGCCGCGGGTGCAGTTGACACCGTGATTACCAACGCCGTGATTCTCGACCATTGGGGCGTCGTAAAGGCGGACATCGGTATTCGCGACGGCCGCATCTGCGCCATCGGCAAGGCGGGCAATCCCGACATTCAACCCGGCGTGCAGATTGTCATCGGACCAGGTACCGAAGTGATCGCTGCGGAGGGCAAGATCGTGACTGCCGGTGGAGTGGATGCCCACATCCATTTCATCTGCCCGCAGCAGGTGGAGCACGCCCTCTACTCTGGAATAACAACATTGCTCGGCGGTGGTACGGGACCTGCGCATGGCACGCTCGCCACCACCTGCACTCCCGGACCGTGGCACCTGGCGCGTATGCTGCAGGCCGCGGAAGCCTTCCCAGTGAACATTGGCCTGTATGGAAAGGGAAACGCGAGCCAGCCCGAAGCACTCGAGGAGATGGTCCGCGCCGGCGCCTGCGGACTGAAGCTCCACGAGGATTGGGGCACGACGCCGGCCGCAATCGACTGCTGTCTGAACGTTGCTGACAGCTTCGACGTTCAAACCACCCTGCATACGGATACACTGAATGAATCCGGCTTCGTGGAAAGCACCATCGCCGCTTTCAAGGGCCGCACCATCCATGCGTTTCATACCGAAGGTGCCGGAGGCGGACATGCTCCCGACATCATCCGGGTGTGCGGACTCCCCAATGTTCTGCCGTCGAGCACGAATCCCACCCGACCCTACACCGTAAACACTCTCGATGAGCACCTCGACATGCTCATGGTGTGTCATCACCTCGACTCGCGAATTCCAGAGGACGTGGCCTTCGCCGAGAGCCGGATCCGAAAGGAGACCATCGCGGCCGAGGACATCCTGCACGACCTCGGTGCGTTCTCGATGATGAGCTCGGACAGCCAGGCGATGGGCCGCATCGGCGAGACCGTAATCCGCTGTTGGCAGACCGCGGACAAGATGAAGCGCCAACGCGGGCCGCTGCCTGAGGACTCTGAGAGTGCGGACAACCTCCGTGCGCGGCGCTACATCGCCAAGTACACCATCAATCCAGCCATCGCCCACGGCATCGCGCAGCATGTTGGCTCGGTGGAGTGTGGCAAGCTGGCGGACCTGGTCATCTGGTCGCCCGCGTTCTTTGCAGTCAAACCGGAATTGATCCTGAAGGGCGGCTCGATCGTGGCCGCTCCCATGGGTGATCCGAACGCGAGCATCAGTGTCCCCCAACCTGTCCACTATCGCCCGATGTTTGGCGCCTTCGGCCGCGCGAACACCGAATCGTCGGTATTGTTTGTAAGCAAGGCATTCCTGGCAGCCGGCCGGGCCACGGAGTTGGGATTGCAACGCCAGCCCGTCGCCGTGGCCAACACCCGCAGCGGCATCGGCAAGCGCAGCATGATACTGAACGATGCATTGCCGCACATCGAAGTAGATTCGGAAACCTACGAGGTGCGCGCCGACGGCGCCTTGCTCACCTGCCAGCCGGCGGATGTTCTGCCTATGGCGCAGCGCTATTTCCTGTTCTGAGCCGTAATGCGGGCAATCGAGGTACTCCCGGCGAGCTCATGGGCGAAGGAAACCGCGATCGATCACGTGCGGCTCACGTTTGATGAGCGCAACCGAAGGCGGCTGCGTTATGTGGCCCTTGGTGGTACCGAGTTCGTGCTCGATCTGCAGCGCGCGACCGTGATGCATGACGGGGATGGCCTGAAGCTCGAAAACGGACAGATCATTGCAGTCGAAGCGGCACCGGAAGCGCTCGCAGAAGTGACGGCACCGGATCCACGTACGCTGTTGCGCCTGGCCTGGCACATCGGCAATCGGCACCTTCCAGCCGACCTGCAGCCCGCACGTATCCTCATTCGCGACGATCATGTCATCGTGCAAATGCTCGAGGGGTTGGGAGCCACGGTGCGGCGGCTGGAGGCGACTTTCACGCCTGAGCGCGGAGCCTATTCTGGGGCCACCGCTCACCCGGTGTTCGCGCACGATCATGGATCGCACGATCATGTTGAGTGATCGCGCTCTTTATCAGCTATTGGCGTGGAATTCACCGGCCTACCCGACTGGTGCCTTCAGCTACAGCCATGGCCTGGAATGGGCGGTCGAGGAAGGCTCCGTCACGAATATGGGGCAGCTGGTGGATTTCGTGGCGGCCGTGCTCACGCGCGGTGGTGGGTGGGTGGACGCTGTTTTGTTCGTACACACCTGGCGCGCCGCTACCATCAGCGACCCGGCCGTCGATGAGATTTCGGAGCTCGGGGCGGCATTTCGGGGAACCGCCGAGACGGCGCTGGAGAGCCTGCAACAAGGCGCCGCCTTCTTGCAGATTACCCGCCAGGCCTGGCCGCATCCTGCCATCGAAGAGTTTGCACGGCGGCATGCGGGCCGACGCGTTGCGCATCCGGTCATTGTCGGCCTGACATGCGCCGTGCATGGAATCGAGCTGCAGCCGGCGTTGAGCGCCTATCTGCAAGCCGCCGCAGCTAATCTGGTATCCGCGGGCGTACGGCTGATTCCATTGGGTCAGACACACGGACAGCTGGCCATCGCTCGGCTGCTTGCGGTTATCGAAAGCGTTACCGAGCATGCGGGCCGCGTCGGTCTCGAAAACCTCGGCACAGCCGCCCCCGGACTCGAGCGCTGTTCGGCGCTCCACGAAACACAGTACACGAGGCTGTTTCGCTCATGAATTCCCTTCCCCCAGCAAATCATTCGAGCACGGGTCCGCTGCGAGTTGGAATCGGTGGCCCGGTGGGCTCCGGCAAAACCGCGCTCACCGAGCGCTTGTGCAAGCTGATGTCGCGCGCCTACGAGGTGGCCGCCATCACGAACGATATCTACACCAAGGAAGATGCAGAGTTCCTGACGCGCCACAATGCACTGGCGCCTGAACGGATCATGGGAGTTGAGACCGGCGGATGCCCGCACACGGCAATTCGGGAAGATGCCAGTATAAACCTCGCCGCAGTTGCCACCATGGTGGCGCGCTTTCCAAGCCTCGAGGTGATCTTCATCGAGAGCGGCGGTGACAACCTGGCGGCCACGTTCAGTCCTGAGTTGGCCGATATCACGCTATATGTGATCGACGTGTCGGCGGGCGACAAGATCCCGCGCAAAGGCGGACCAGGAATCACGCGATCGGACCTGCTCGTCATCAACAAGATCGATCTCGCGCCGTTCGTCGAGGCTTCGCTGGAGGTCATGGAGCGTGACTCGCGCCGCATGCGCGCGGCGCGGCCTTTCATTTTCACTAACCTGAAGAAGCAACAGGGGGTTGCGGAAATCGCGCAGTTCATTATTCGCTCGGGTGGGCTGCCGGAGCGGCAACTGACAGCGGTGTAGGTGAAACCGCGTCAGCGCGTCCTGCGCCGGGGAAGGGCACCGGCCGCGGCAGGAGCGCCATCGGGTCGATATCATGAAACGCATGCTCGACTGGTTCGACCGGCATCGGCCTGCTCTGGCGCAGCCTGGTCTGTCGCAAAAAATAGCCGACGCGATGTCACACGCCCTTAGGCTGCCTCGTCTTGCTTGCATGGGGGATATCCCCGATGAAGCATCCACGATGGAGCACTTGAGCATGAAACAGAGACTGAACCCGTACGTAGCGGCGCCGGAGCTGACGAACCTGCTGATCGATTTCGGCACCCGCATCTCCCAGGCAGGGCTGGAACCCCGCCTGCTCGAACTGGTAAAAATACGCGCCTCGCAGATCAACGGCTGCGCCATTTGCCTGCACATGCATGCTCGTGATGCACGCAAGAACGGCGAGACCGAGGAGCGGATTTTTATGCTGGACGCCTGGCACGAGTCGCCTCTCTACACCGAGCGCGAACGTGCTGCGTTGGCCTGGACCGACGCACTGACGCGCCTCTCGGAAACGCATGCACCGGACGATGTGTATCAAGCGATGCAGGCGCAATTCAGCGAGAAAGAGCAGGTCACGCTCACGTTGGCGATTGCAGTCATCAACAGTTTCAACAAACTGGGAGTGGGGTTCCGGGTGGAGCACCCGGTCTCCGCGGGTCGACAAGCGGCCTGATGGAGGCGACACCGCAATCGGACGCAGCGGCTGCATTTGATCCGCTGCGTCCTCGCCTGATACGCATCGCCTATCGCATGCTGGGATCGCTGGCAGATGCGGAGGATGTCGTGCAAGACGCATTCGTCCGCTGGTTAGGTACTGAGCGCAACGCCGTGCGGGAGCCCGAGGCGTTCCTGCGCCGCGTTGTGACCAGGCTCTGCCTGGACTTCCTGAAATCGGCGCGGCATCAACGGGAAACCTATGTTGGAACGTGGCTACCCGAGCCACTCGTCGCGGCCGACGATGAGGAGGACATTGACGACGTCACTCTGCCTCTGATGTTGGCTCTGGAGCGTTTGTCGCCACTCGAGCGCGCGGCTTTCCTCTTACACGATGTATTTGGAGTCAGTTTCGAGGAAATTGCGCAAACCATCGGGCGCGAGCCGGCGGCCTGCCGCCAGCTCGCCAGCCGCGCACGGACGCAGGTACGCGCCGCGCGGCCTCGATTCGAAGTTCCGAAGGAGCGTGCGCTGCAGATCGCCGAGGCCTTCTTCACGGCCTCGCGAGGTGGTGATATGCAAGCGCTGCAGTCCCTGCTGGCCAGCGATGTTACCTTTTACGCGGATGGCGGAGGAAAGCGGCCGGCGGCGATGCGCCCGATTGTCGGCATCGAAAAGGTGGTGCGGTTGCACGAAGGCCTTGCACGCCTGTTCGCCCGCAAGGCATCACAGGTAATCCGTTACGGCTTTGTCAATGGTCTGCCCGGATTCGTTACGTTGGAATCCGACAACGAGTTGCAGACGACGGGGCTGCAGATCGAGGCGGGCAGGATCGTCGCAATCTACATCATGCGCAATCCCGATAAATTGCGGCGGCTGGACAGCTCCACACACTGATTCCGCACGCCGCGAAAGCGGGTCTTGCATCGCCGCGTGGACCGATGTTAAGAAGAATGTTGCCGCCCTTCGCGCCCAACAGCTGTTTGGCAGGTCCATCCCAGCTGCCGACCGGCAGTGCCGGTCGGCAGCTAATTCGCCGAGGCGGTTCGGGGCAAGAGCCCTTAATGCTCTGACAGTGATGCCAGCGTTGGCGAGGTCACTTGACCTCCCAGACCCCAGTCGCGGCAGTGCGCTCGACGTAGTCCGAGAACTTCATCGGGCTACGGCCCAGGGCGCGCTGCACACCGTCGGCAAGCGGCGTGTTGCGGCCATCAAGCACGGTCGTGAACAGGTAAGTGACGAGGTCGACGAGCTCACCCGGGAGTTGCGCCTCCAGTAGCGCCTGCCGGTAGACACTCATGGGAACGGTCTGAAACTGAATTTCGCGTCCCGTGGCAAGGCCAATGAGCGCCACGGCATCTGCAAACGTGATGGCCTCAGGACCGGTTACCTCATAGAGCTGCCGGTTGTGGCGATTGCCGGTCAGTGCGAGGACCGCGATTTCGGCGATGTCCTCGACGTCGACAAAGGGTTCCGCGGCCAGGCCGTCTGGCAGCGTCATACTCCCTGCCCGGATCTCATCGAGGAAGTAGTTCTCGCTGAAGTTCTGGAAGAACCAGCTTGCGCGGATGATCGTCCAGTCCAGCGATGTCCCCTGCAAGGCCTTCTCAGCTTGCTCCGCCTCCGGTTCGCCGCGTCCTGACAGCAGCACGATTTTGCGCACGCCAGCCTTGGCTGCCGCGTCATAGAACGCCGCCACGCTGTCTACCGCACCGGGAACGCACAGGTCAGGCTGATACGCGACGTAGGCCGCACCGATGCCATCAAGGATCGCTGGCCAGGTGGTACGGTCATTCCAATCGAACCGCGGCGTCGCGGACCGCGACCCCAGCCGGACCTCTTTGCCTGCCGCGCGCAAGCGCTCCACGATGCGGCTGCCCGTCTTGCCATTGGAGCCCAGGACCAGAACCATATTGACGCTTCCATTTGCCATGACCGTCTCCTGCGTGTAATGTGAGTATCTATCGCGTTCTGAAACACGATAAACACTCACATTTCAAAAGTCAACACCCTGCAACGATGAGCAAAGCCAAGCCAAAGCCTGAGGAGACCCTGCCCGCCGCACGCAAGCAGCCCGCGCAGATCCGCAGCAAGGAGCGCCTGGAACGCATTCTCGCGGCCGCCCGCGAGCTGATTGCACAAAAAGGCAGCGACCTCGTGAAGATGAGCGAGGTTGCAACACTGGCCGATATTTCCATTGGCTCGCTGTACCAGTACTTTCCCGACAAGAGCGCGCTGATCCGCACCCTGGCACAGCTGTACAACACCGAAAGCCGGCGCTGTATCGCCGCCGCACTGGAGGGCGTCAAGGATCTCGCGGGCCTGCTGGAAGCCTATGCCTCACTCGTGGATCAGTACTTCGCCATCGTGACCGCGGAGCCGGTGATGCGCGATATCTGGTCCGGCATGCAGGCCGACAAGCAACTGATGGCGCTGCAGCTGGCCGAGAGCCGCGCCTGCGGCGAAATGCTGGCGGCCGCCATGCGGCGAGTGCATCCGAAAGCCAACCGCAAGCGGATGGATGAGGCCGCCTTTTTGATGTGGGAGTTGGGAGAGGCCACCGTGCGCCTGGCGATCTCAGTGCCGCCCAGAGAAGGACGTGCTCTCGTTGAGGTCTTCAAGCGGCTCACGGTGCGGGAGCTCGAGGATCCAGCGCCTGCAGTGGATGCTTGACGGCGGCAGCGGGCGGGCGCATGAATGGTCGCAGAAAAAATAAGCGACCGCAAAGGACGGATCATGGCAGATCCACGACGGCTCGGCATACAGGCCCTTGTACTGGCTCTGACGCTTGCCGCAACCAGCGCGATGGCGGCAGCGCCTCTCAAGACCATCACCGTCGGGACACTGTCGCTAAAGCTGTGCGACCAGGATCTCAACGGTTTTTGTGGATCGGTCAAACGGCAGCTCGATCCAACGGGCGGCGTGAAGGGCAACATCAACATTGCCTTTGTCTACTATCCGCGCTTCGACCAGAGCCGCCCTGCCCTGGGTACGCTGCTGCCGCAGGAAGGGGGTCCCGGCTATTCAACGAGAGGCACAGCGGGCGCTTATCTCAACATTTATGGCTCGCTGCGCGAGCGCCGCGATGTGCTCATCATCGACAAGCGCGGTACAGGCCTGTCAGGCGCAATCGATTGTCCTGGCATTCAGACCGGCGATCCTGCCGATCCTGACAACCTCAAAGCCTGCGGCGAGAAGCTCGGCAAGCAGGCGCCGCTTTTCGGTACCAGGCTCGCCGTCGACGACATGGTTGCGGTGATGGATGCAATGCAGATCGATGATGTCGATTACTACGGCGACAGCTATGGCACGTACGTCGGTCAGGTATTCGCGGCCTATCACCCCGATCGGCTGCGTAGTGTCATTCTCGACAGCGCGTATCCGGTACGCGCTGCCGATCCATGGTTCCCGACGGACTGGGTGACGGCTCGCGAAGGCCTCAATCTCGTTTGCAACCGCTCGCCTTCGTGCCGTTACCTGCGGGGAAGCGCCAGCGATCGGCTCGATCGGCTGCTACATGAGCTGCGCCAACACTCCATCAGCGGTACTGCGCCGGATGCCGACGGCATCGAAACAGATGTCACGCTGGACGTGTCGACATTGTTCCTCCTGGTCACCAATCTCGGTGCTTCCCCGATTACCTACCGCGATCTCGATTCCGCCACGCGCGCCTGGCTTGATTCGCATGATGCCGTTCCGCTGCTGCGCCTGGCAGCCGAATACAACACATCCAGCGCTACGGATCCGGTTGATTTCAGCTATGGGCTGTACCAGGCGGTGATCTGCGGCGAGTACCCGCTGCTCTACGATCTGAGCGCCGCACCTGCGAAGCGGCGCCGGCAGTATGCGCGTTCGCTCGAGGCTGCCCGGGAGATTCGGCCGGATCTGTTCGCGCCCTTCACGATCGACGAAGCGCTCAGCGCCAATGCAGACATCACGCCGCTCGGCACCTGCCTCGACTGGCCAATGCCGCCACCGGCGTACCCACAAGGCGATCCGTTGCCCGCACACCCGGTATTTCCGACCGTACCAACACTCGTGCTGTCAGGGGACCTCGATTCGGTGACGTCGCCGGTGGATGCCAGCCAGGCTGCGGCTCAGTTCCCGAACGTCCTCCATCTCGTTATCCCGAATCTCACCCATGTAACGGCCTATTACTACAGTGATGTGGGTTATCTGCCGGACGGGGGTGATACGACTCACTGCGTGCAAGACATTGTGCGCCGATTCATCGGGCAGCTGTCAGCCGGCGACACTACGTGCATCCGCGATGTGCGGCCGCTGCGTCCACCACCGCGATTCGCCCGAACTGTCAAAGAGCTGCAGCCGGTGAAAAGACTGAAGGGGAATCAGGCGAGCAGCACCGATCTGCAAATCGCTGCCGGCGCGCTCGAGAGCGTCGGTGATGTATTTGCACGATTTATCATCACGTTCGGTATTGGCAGTGGCTTGCGTGGTGGTCAATTTACCGACTCGCAACAGCCGTATGGTTACGAGTTCGAGCTAGATCGTGTGCGCTGGACTGACGACCTGGAGGTCAGTGGCACGCTTCGGTGGCGTACTGCGTCGGGAAATGTTTCGGCGGACGTAAACTTACGACACAAGGGGAAGGACGTCGGTAACGTCAAATTCGTGTGGAACGATGTTGAGGTAAACGCGATCGCCTCGATCAGCGGCGTGATCAATGGCAAGCCCGTAAAAGCTCAGCGCCTGGCACCGTGAGTTAGCGATCAGTGGCCTAGCTCAGAGGGCGTAAATGGCCCTTGTCGCATTCATAGCGAGGACTAGCATGCGGCTTCTCCATCCAAGGAATCACCAGCATGCTGGGAAAACACAGACCCATTCCACTTGCGTTGGTGGCGGTCGTAATGCTCCTGCCTTGCCTGCGGGCGAGCGCGGAGCCGCCCCAGCCGGCACCCAGGCGCGACGGCGCGCACGACTTCGATTTCCTGATCGGGGATTGGAAAGCGCACGTCAAGCGGCTGCCGGACCGGCTCGTAGGTTCGAACCACTGGATCGAATACGACGGGATATCCCGTCACAAGAAGCTGCTGGACAGCAACGCCAACTTCGAGGAATTCGAGGTCGCCAATCGCACGGAGGGACTGCACATCAAGGCGCAGACATTGCGCCTCTACAATCCCGAGTCGCATCAATGGAGCATCTACCTGCTCGATCTGGACAAGGGAACTCTGGGCACTCCCCCGGTCGTGGGCGAATTTACGGGTAAGCGCGGCGAGTTCTACGATCAGGAAGACTGGAAGGGCCGCGCGGTCCTGGTCCGCTACATGTGGACCGACATTTCGCCCAAGTCGGCGCATATGGAACAGTCCTTTTCGCCCGACGGGGGCAAGACCTGGGAAGTGAACTGGATCTGCGAGTTATCGCGATAACGCAACGCTTCGGCGATCTGCAGGATCGAGCGCCGGGGACCTTCGGTATACTGCACGCCTGTCTTCCTCAGCCAAGGAGCGGGCGTCTATGGCCGCACCCTTCAATCCGTCATTGGTCGTTCCGGTCGGTGTCGGAGCCCTGGTCCTGTGGCGATTCTACTCACGTGTCCGACGCATGGTGGGTCGGCAACGACTCTCCACCGCCAGGCCGTGGATCGCGGTATGTGGCTTCCCGATACTCACTGTAGTTCTTCTGAGTGTGTCCATCACACACCCGATGTCTCCACTGGCGCTCGCCGGAGGTATCGTGGTTGGGGTCTGCCTGGGTGTTTACGGTTTGCGCAAGACCCGCTTCGAGAAGACGCCACAGGGGCTCTTCTACACACCGAATGCCCATCTCGGTGTAGCACTCTCTCTCCTGCTGCTCGGCCGGATCATCTACCGCCTCATACAGGTGTACGGGGCATCCGAATCAGCGGCAGGCCCGCCAATCAACTCAGCGACAACACCGCTGACCTTGCTCATCTTCGGAACCCTCGCAGGTTATTACTTCACGTACGCCGTCGGGTTACTACGCTGGCAGCGCGAGTGTTCGCAGTCGAACGAACAATGACCGCGCGTATCGTAACACTCGACTAAGGAGCTATCCCCGATTGGGTGATCACAGCCGATCCAGGGTCGCTGGATCGAGTTCCCCGTTACAGTATTTCCCCAATGCTGCAATGAAGAGCTGATTATCGTCGGCCGCGCGTGCGAACAAAGTCATCGATGATCGGAACTTCAGATTGTCGGGATAGCCCAGGATCGCCTCGAGCGTACGCCCTTCCAGCTCAATCAGCAGTTGGGTGCATTCCCGCAACCGGGGTCCGAGAACGGAGTGGTTCAAGTACGCCGCAGCTTCATGCTTCGAGGCAATGCCATAGGCGTCCGACATGTGACTTCGGCCCAGTCCCTTGAGCTGCGGAAAAATAAACCAGATCCAGTGGCCTCTTTTACGCCCCTCTCGAAGCTCCGAACGGACCTGCTCATAGACGCCGTTCTGAGCTTCCACGAAGCGCTGAAGGTTGTAAGGATCATTCACGAGTGAGGAGTGTCATTTGGACGCTCGCCTGACCGCTCAGGGCGGCGTGTCTCTTCGTGACGAGCCCCTTCGGCCGGATGGGGCGGGATAGCACGTCCTTCTGGACGCGGAGGTTCCACGTGAGCTGGCGGACGCTCCTCATGGTGTGGCGCTTCCACGTGCCCGGGTGCTCTCGCGTCAGGTGCCCTCACGTCAGGTGCCCTCACGTCAGGTGCTCTCGCGTCACGTGCCCTTGCGTCGTCGCGCGGCCTCGCGTAGCCGGGGCCTCGGGCCATGTCACGCCCCTCTTCCTCCGGGCGCGTCCGCTCGGCATTCCCGTCGGCACCGCCGAGCCGCAGAGACTGTTCCCGACGAGCGTCACGGGGCGGCCTGTCCACTCGCGCCGAGCGCGGGGGTGGGCCAGCACTAGGCCGCGGCCCCGCTGGGCTGTGATGACGAGGCGGCTCGCGGTGGATCCACTCCTCCCGTTGCGCATACCAGGGGCGTCCGTGATAGTAGCGGTCCCAGTAACTACTAATCGTGAACTGAACTACGGGCACGCCGAAGCTCGGTGCATACGTGTAGAACGGTACGTACCCGCCGTCGTAGTCATAAGCGATATCGGGCGCATAAACCCACCCGCGATTGTCTGCAAACGCCACATCGCACCAGCTCCAATCGTCGAGGCAGCCCATCACCTGGACCGGTGAATCAGCATCGAGCTGCGCCACCATTGGATAACTGTCGTCGGGACCTGCATACACGGCGACAGGATCAGTCGTGACCGCGTTCTGTGAAGCAGTGGCAGCGGACAGCGAGAGCAGACACACACCAGATAAGATGCGCAAGCAAATTGAGGTCTTCATGGCGTACCTCCAAAGCTGTAACTGCAACGCTCGGGGGGGCCCGGAAGTTCCAGCGATCGCCTGACGAACGCGCGCTTCAGCGGTTCGGCCGCACGATCTAAGTCTGCCCTAAGTCGGCGCCTGCAAGCTAGGCATGCGGGCCACCGAAGGCTCGACCCCACTCCATGATGTCACCTTGGGAAAACGGTCAATGAAAACAGCTCTGCAACTACTCGGATCCGGTATCGCGGTGCTCCCGATGAGTATGGCGTACCCGTGCCTGGCGCAAACAGCGCCGGAGTATCGCACCGTGACAACGGTTGCCATCGGCGCACCGGATCGCTGGGACTATGTTGTGTTCGATCCGGGTTCCGGTCGTGTCTTTGTAGCCCACGGCGACGAGTTGACCGTGGTGGATGGGGGCAGCGGGAAAATAACGGGTCACGTGAAAGGATTTGCAGGTATCACGCACGGCATTGCGCTGGTGAAGGACAGCAACCGGGGTTATACGGACGAAGGTGAAGCTGGCAAGGCGGTCTCTTTCAATCTGAATACTCTAGCAGTAGAGAAACATATCCAGGCTGCCGAAGGAGCCGATGCAATTTCCTTCGACCCTGTGAGCAACCACGTTTTCATCATCAACGGTGACGCCGGTTCCATCACAGTCATCGATCCGAAGACGGATGCCGCCGTCACGACGATCACCGTCGGTGGCAAACTCGAATACGCGGTCCCGGGTGAGAACGGCAAACTGTTTGTCAACGGCGCCACCAACCGGGAAGTGCTCAGCATCGATACCGCCAGCAACAGAATTGCCGCGCGTTGGCCAGTGCCCGAGTGCGAGAGCCCACACGGGCTTGCCATCGATGCCGGTGCGCACCGGCTATTCGTGAGCTGCCTCAATCAGCAGTTGACGGTGCTCGACTCGAGGAATGGACACATTGTGGGTACTGTGCCGATCGGCAAGGGGTCGGACGCAGTCGCGTTTGATCCGAAGCGCAAGCTCATCTTCAGCTCGAATGGCAAGGACGGCAACATTTCGGTCATCGACGCGAAGAATCCGCAGTCCTACGCCGCGCTCGGCAGTATCCCGACGGCGATTTCGGCCCGCACGATGAGCATCAATCCCAGCACCGGACGGCTGTATCTGGCATCGGCTGACATCGTGCCTGACGCGACCCCGAAAAATGGCCGCATACCCACTATCCCGGCATCGCTGAAATTGATCTTCCTGGATCCCGTGAAGTAACGGGCCCGTTGCACCGTGGTGGCCGTGCGCGATACGACCACCGCGCCCCAGGCCGGCACTGCCGGCGCTCAGCGGCTCATCAGGTGAACGATGACGGCGATTCCAACGGCAATCGCGGCGCAGGAAGCCATCAGCACCGCCGCGGCCGCACAATCCTTCACGATGCGGATCCGCGGGTGAACATCCGGATGCAGATGATCCGCCAGGTGCTCCAGCGCCGTATTAAAGAGCTCGGCGGATACGACCATGGCGCTGGTCAGCAACACGATCGCCCACCAGGCGGGTTCCAGCCGGACGAACGCGCAGCCCGCAACCACGACGACCAGAGCGAACAGCTGGAAGCGAAAACTACGCTCCGAGCGCCAGGCAATCAGGATACCGGCAAGGGCGAAGCGCAGGCGGCGGATGAAAGCTTGATTCTTGTGTTCATTCACGAGACTCGGAATGATAGCGAGGGCAAGCGGCATCTGCATCGAATCATGAATTTCCCGCCAGAGGCGCGGTTCTCAACAGGTCGCCGGCCGCGGCTGAGGAGCCCTCGCCCGCCTGGCTGCTCGGCGCTGAAGAGAACTCCGCGGGCGGCTCCTGGCGAGGCGCCAGGGGAAGGTCCACGATAGCTACCAGCCCAATGTGATCGACCCGATTCTCCAGGACCACGTGACCACCTAACTGTTGAACCAGTGCGTCGACCGTGGCAAGCCCCAGCCCACTGCCCGAGCTCTCGCTGCCAGGTGGCCGATAGAATCGCTCGAAAACGCGTTTGAGCTCGGAAGGCGGCAGCCCACACCCTTCATCCCAAACCTCAACGCGCGCTACGCCCTCGCCAGCACGGGCGCGGATACGGATGTGCCCTCCCGCAGGCGTATGACGCAACGAGTTATCCAACAAATTACCGAAGATGAGTGTCAGCCGGCGGGCGTTGCCGTAGACACGCGCTGCCGAGCCTGCCTCCACGAGCAAATCGATCTGCTTCGCTGCGGCTGCTGCCGCATAGAACGCCGCCACTTCCTCGAGTGTCGGATCCAACTCGGTGGTTGCGGTGATCGGACCAGTCTCAGACTGGCTGCGAGCGAGCGAGAGCAACTGCTCCGACAGCCGGATCACGCGGCGAATTCCCGCGCGCAACTCAGCCAGCCGCACCGCCCGCTCCTGCGAGTTGCTGCCGCCTTCCAGGACCTCGGACTGCAATTGCAGCGCGGTCAACGGTGTTCGCAGGGCATGCGCCGCATCCGTCACGAAGCGTTGCTCGCGTTCAACCGCAGTGCTGAGCCGATGTAACAACCGGTTGATCTCATCCACCAGCGGCCGCACTTCGGCCGGCATTCCCTGTTCGGGCAAGAGATCGAGCGACAGTGGCGGACGATTTGCGATCGCGGCTGCAGCGCGGTCCAATGGCTGGAGTTGCCTGCGGATCGCAAAGCCGAGCACCACGGCCAAAATCGGCAACAGCAATCCGATCGGCAGCAGGGTGGCCATCGCTACACCCGCTTCGGCCTCGTTTATGACATCCATAGACTGGGCGACCACGATGCGCAGGTCACCCGCCTTCGCGGCGAACACACGGTAATCGCCGCTGCTGCCCAAATTCAGTGTCTGGAACCCGAGATTGTCAATCTCCGGCAGCACACCCTCCCGCAACTGGCGATTCGAACGGGAGGCGTATAACAGGCGACCCGCTGCGTCGCGCACCGCGACGATCAGATCGTCGTCCTCATCGTGGTGGATGTGAATCAATGGCAACATTTCTGGACGCGTGGGCTCGGCGGAACCACCCGTCGGGCCAAAGGTCTGTACCGCCAGGATGCGCGCGACCTGTTGCATCTGATAGTCGAGCTGTGATTGAGTCTCTTTCTGCGCCTGCAACGTACCGATCACCACACAGACCGCGCCCACCACACTGATGGTGACCCACACCCAGAGGGTCAAACCTCTGTGCAGCGACTTCATGAAGGCTGCCCTATCCGCCAGCCCACACCCCGGACGTTCTCGATGATTGTGGCGCCCAACTTCTTGCGCAGGCCGTGGATCACAAACTCGACCGCGTTGCTTTGAACACTTTCGTCCCAGCCATAGAGGCGCTCCTCGATCTGAGCGCGCGAGAGCACGGCGCCGGGACGCTCCATCAATGTGCGCAACAATGCGAACTCGCGTGGAGTGAGCGCGATGGACTGCGAGTCCCGGAGAACTGTGTGCGACACGGGGTCCAGCACGAGATCTCCGTGCACGATTTGCGAGCTCGGACGGCCGCCCTGGCGACGTAGCAGACTGCGCAGGCGCGCCTTCAGCTCTGCAAGCTCAAAGGGTTTCACAAGGTAGTCATCCGCACCGCTGTCCAGGCCATTCACACGATCCGTGAGCCCGTCGCGCGCTGTGATCATGAGAATTGGCAGAGCGCTCCCCGCAGCGCGCACGGCTTTCAACACCGACAACCCATCCTGACGGGGCAGATTCCAGTCCAGAATCGCGATCGAGAAGTCGGCCTGACGGTCTTTCAGAGCCGTCAACGCGGCTGCGCCATCGCGCACCCAATCGACCGCGTAGCCATCGTCACGCAACCCCCTCAGCAGGCTCTCGCCGATCATGTGGTCATCTTCGACTAGCAGCAGGCGCATGGGCGATCCACCATCGCAACCAGTTCGCAGGGAGCATGGTAGGACCATGGCAATGAGTTTGCCGCAAAAAAACTTAGGAGAGACTTAGCTTTCGGCGGCGCACCGGCGCCGCTGACTGTCCTGGCCGCGGTCAGAATCGCCAGATCGCCGACAGCGGGCCATCCGCGCTTGGCGAGAAACTGCTTTACACCGCAAAGTCCATGACGTCCAATGCCTCCCGGACGCGCTCGCCTGCTGCCCGGCGGAACGCCCGGGCCGGCGCGACTACGGAGAAAGGCATGCGGTTTTTGCATTTTGCGCTATTGTTGCTCGCACTGGCTGCTGGCACTGCGAACGCCGGTGGAGGACCCCTGGGAATCGATCACGAAATCGGGTTCGATCGCAGCGGTATCTGGGCACGCAAGTATCAAACGGCACTCGAGGTCGGCACCATCGTGACCGAGATCGGCGGCGCTTTATGGCTCGGCAATGACGATGAGCTCGGCCACGTCTTCTGGCAGACCATCGACTCCTCGGCGATCACCGGTATCGCAGCAACTGTGTTGAAAAGGGCGACCGGACGCGCGCGCCCCAATCAAGGCAACAACCCGAACCGCTGGTTCCGAGGCAGCTGCTGTCAGAGCTTTCCGAGTGGCGAGGTATCGCTGCAGGCGAGTTTCGTCACGCCATTTATCGTGCACCAAGCCAGTGAGCACCCCTGGATATGGGCGCTCGAGTTGCTGCCTGTATATGATGGGATCGCCCGGCTGAAGAGCCATGCCCATTGGCAAAGCGACGTGATTGCCGGCTGGCTGCTGGGATCGGCAATCGGCTACTGGACCGCGAAACGGGACTTGCCCTTCTCGGTTGCGATCCTGCCGGGGGAAGTAACCATTGGTTTTTCGAAGCGCTTTTGAGGTTGAAGTTGACGATGCGTTGCAAACTCCCCGTTCCCCACACCGCGTGCGTCATCCTGGTCGGGCTCGTGGCCACCGCGCCGGTCCGTGCCGAAGATTTCACACTCACGGATGTCTGGTCCGACACCAAACTGTATTTCACCTCGCCGTTGCGGTGGGATAGCACCGACTGGATATTGTTCGGCAGCACGGTGGCGGCCGTTGCCGCAGCCCACGAGTTCGATGCGAAGGTGCGTGATCATTACGCGGGTAAAACCCCGGTGCTCGATGGCAAGGACCGCCACAGCACACGCGATGCCGCACCAGCAGCTGCCCTGGTAGCCGGGACCTGGGCAATGGGTTGGATCCTCGATAACTCTTCCGGTCGTGTCGAGGCGTACCGGATGCTCGAGGCCGGCGCTTTGAGCTCGATCACGTCGGAAGTCTTCAAATACGCTGCCGGACGCGCGCGCCCAAACGAGACACTGCGAGTTGATGACTGGCGCAAGGGCGGCAGCTCCTTTCCGTCATTGCACGTGTCGGCTTCATTCGCCATTGGTACGGTGTTCGCCGAATCAGGTGCAGATGACTTCCGGTGGGTACGCCGCATCATCGGCTTCGGAACGGCAAGCGGCATCGCATACTGGCGGCTCCATGGAAACGTACACTGGCTGTCGGACGTCGTGGCCGGCACCGCTATCGGTGTGTCCACGGGCGTCTTCACCCTCAACCGGCAATACCATCGAAATACGCCGCTTGCAATCAATGTGGTCCCCATGGACACGGGCGGCCTATCAATGCAATTCACCTACACGCCGCGCTGAATCGCGCGGTTGACGTCCCTCAAGACGGTGCGGCGGGACGAGATGATCGTTGGTACTCCGATCATCTGCTTCAGGAAACTCTGCCGTGGGCCGTAGCTGAACAGGGCCCTTCTCCGTCGCCAGGCAGCGACAGACTGCACCGCGGTTCTGACAGTTGGTCCCGACGACGCGCCACCCGGCACGTTGATTGCTACCCACCGTTCGATGACTACCCTCAATGCCCCCGCTCGCCGATTTTGAGCATACTGTCTTCATCCAGGAGCGGCACGAGCTTGCTGCGAGCAACATCATGAATGCACCCTCCGCGCTTCGTGAGCCATCCGCCACGGCACCCGCGGGAGCTGAGTTGCCCGCCCCGTTCCACCGTAAGACGGTGCTCGTGGTCAGGTCCGAGCTGCTGCCCTATTCCGAGACTTTCGTGAAGGAGCAGGCACAGGCGTACAGGGGCTGGAGGCCGGTGCTCGTCGGCCTGAAGCGCATCGCTGGCTTGCCCGTCGAGGACATGGACATCCAGCTGCTACCCACTACCAGATCATTGCCAGGGCGGGCTTACCGCAAGGTGTTGCGATCACTGCACATCGCACCTCCCGGCATCCGCCGCCGCTTGTTGCCACAGTCCGCCTCCCTCATACACGTTCATTTTGGTACCGACGCGGTGGATCATTGGGATTGGATCCGCAGCTTCGATGTTCCGGTTGTTGTCACTCTGCACGGATATGACATCAACATATATAAACAGTGGTGGCAGCTGCCGACACAATCACCGGCGCAACGACGCTACCCCGGTCGCCTGCTGCAACTGGCATCGGACCCGCGCGTGCACTTCGTTGCGGTCAGCAGCGCCATAAAAGAGCGCGCCCTGGAGTGGGGACTGCCCGCCAACCGGATCTCCGTCCAGTACATCGGAGTTGACCTCAGCAACTTTCGACCGGCCGGGCTGCCCATCGAGCAGCGCCCGCCGCGTATCCTATTTGTTGGCCGGTTGGTGGAGAAGAAGGGCGTCGAGTATCTCATCCGTGCATTTGAGATGGTGAAGGCGCAACTGCCCGGCGCCGAGCTCGTAGTCATTGGCGATGGCCCGCTGCGCCCGAAACTCGAGCAGCTCGCCACCGAATTGAAACTCGGTGTTACTTTCCTGGGTGGCCTCTCGAGTGCGCAGATCAAGGCAGAACTGCAAAGGGCGCGGATGCTTTGCTCACCCAGTGTCACGGCGGAGAATGGCGACGCAGAGGGTCTGCCCATCGTCATTCTTGAGGCTCAGGCTTGCGGAATCCCGGTCATCACCTCTGCCAGAGGGGGAGCCGGCGAAGGCATCATCGATGGGGTCACAGGCTTCGCCTTCAGCGAAAAGGACATTGGCTCGTTGAGCAACCACATTCTCAAGCTGCTCCAGGATGCGCGGACGGCCGCATCCATGGGAATGGCTGGCCGGCGCCACATGGAGGAGAAATTCGACCTCAACTCTTGCACGCGATCGCTCGAGCGGCTTTACGACGAGTTGGCGCAGAGCCACCCGACGGGTGTTAGTGCATAAGAGACGGTCTTGGTGCTGATCGCAGCGGCCCTCGCCCGCTCACGCGACCTTCCAGGCAGACCGTTCAGTCCTCGTCTTCCAGGGTCGGCACTTTAGAGTCGACCTCCGCTGCGATTTTGGCAGGATCCGCGCCTGCGGCGGCATAGGAGTGCGACCATACAACAGAGCTGTCCGCCACGGACACGATGTTCACATTAACTGCCTGCCCCGCGGATCCGCGCTCAACTGCGCCGTAGAGAACATACGTCGAGTGATTCTCACGTCCACGCTCTGCAGCCGCTGCAGGATCAAGCGAAGGCAGGGGTTGATTCGCCAACCCCACGCGTCCGTGACGGGATACGGAAACTCTCCCGTACACGAATGCGAAGATGGAGTCCGCCAGTTTCTGGTCGGCAGGATCCTCAGGCGGGGCATTGAACGGAATCGCCAGTAAAGGGCTTTGCTTGTGCGTTCCACCGGTTTGGCCGGAAAACTCACGCGCGATGATCGTCTCCAGCCGGGCGATGTCGGCCTTGTTCGCGCCGCCCTGATAGTTGTCCGAGATCTGCTTGAGCTTCCGAGTCGTGGCGGGGGAAATTTTCTCCGGCCGATCATCCGATGCGACACATCCTCGGGACAGCAAAAGCACGCAGAGCCACAGGTAGATAATGATCCTGATCCACTTGGGGAGTCGCTGGAACCCTATCCAGGCCGACTGAAGCGTCCATCCTCCCACGTGAGCCCAGAAGCGCACCTTCTGCCCCGCCTCTTCCCGCGGGAATTCCGGAAATTCGCGTGTGGGCCCTTGCGAGCCGGCCCCCTTGGCGGGCTGGACCGATGCCTTCTTTGGAGGCTGTGGCCCAGTCGCCTGGCCCGTCACCAGCCGCCGGCACAGCGCCTCGAATGCGGCAGTCGGCTGTCCGCCGGGAAGCCGCAGCCATTGCACCATGAGAAATTTCTCGGGGACTCGTGCTCCGGCCTGATCTGTGTCATCGACGACGATGGGCAGGAGAAAGGTGTGATCGTCGGCCATATCGAGGGTCCTCTCGACTGCCAGACGCCACTCCCTGCGGAAATAACCCTCGTGACGCGCTTCGGTTCGGGCGGATACGAGCGGCATGAAAAAGTCGCATTCGCGTATTTGCCTGCGGATCTTCTGGTCCCAGGCATCCCCGCCATTCAGCTCGCTCTCGTCGTACCAGACTTCGAGGCCCAGTGCCGCCAGGGCGTCCCTGACGGCTTGCGCCGCCTGGCGGTCTTCCGAGGCGTAGCTCAGAAATACCGAAGGTCGCCGGGTTGGTGGCTCGGTGGGGTCAGCGGTGGGCATGATGGCGTCGAAGCATGCCGAGGCCCACGGGATTTTCCAAGGGCGGAATGCCGTTTAGAGCGCTCTTGCCAGACGGCGCCACTCCTCTGTTGGCTTATTTCGCTAGAGAATGGTGAGTATGTCGCCCAGCGGACCGCCGACATTGACCAGGTCCACTCGCTTGAGGGCGATTTTAAGCTCGCCGCCCTCCCGGGCCAGCTCATGCGTGTAGCCCCGTGAAACGCGCTCATTCCCCAACTGGCGTGCTGGGCCACCACGAGGCGCGATTGCAGCGTGTAGTGGCCCGACGCCTCATCCGCTTCACTGACGATGATGTTTGATACGGGCGCCTTGGACGAAGGTAAGCGCGCCGCTGTGTTGGCGGCGATGCTTGCACACCTGGAGGCTGCGGAACAGGCACTGACCGCCGCGCTGGAGCAACGCGGCGGGAATCGGACGGCGGCTAGATCACCCGACTCCCGAAACGTCTCGTGTACGGAGCATGATCAGCAGATCTAGAGGATCAGGCTCCGCCACCCCCAGTACGGTCAGAATCATATGCGCCTGGCCGCGATGATGCGTCTGATGATTGAACAGGTGAGCGAGAATTTCCCCGATGGGCTGTCTTTGCGGCGTGCCGTTCAGGGTCTGATAGTCCCACTGCTTCGCGAACTCCTCCTCTTCCAGCCGTTCCACAAAACTCACAATCCGTTCGTCTTCCGTTTGCCGCGCAATGCGCAATGACTGCAGGTCATCGCACGCTGTCGCGTTCAGCTTGCCCGGATGCTCTCCCATTCGCGTGAGGCGTCGCATCCAGATCCGATCAGCCGTCAGCAAATGGTTCAACGTACCGTGAAGACTGCCGAAATACGCTCCCACATGCCTTCGGTATGCTTCGTCCGGTAGCGCACGTGCCATCCTGTAAAGCCTGCTATTCGCCCACTCGTTGTATTTCGCCAGCGTTACAAAGTGTGCTTTCACTATTAAGCGTCTCCATGCAAATCCGTGTTGGGAACTCGCGCCGCAGTCTCCAAAGCATGAACCGATTGGCGACGATTTCCGGTCCGTAATGTCGCGGGATTATACCGACACAACCTTCTCAAACGACAGATAAACCGAAACCAGCTCAAAATTACCCTGGCAGGCATCCGTCGCAGTTCTGGTGTGCCGATCCCAGGTGCCGTAAAGGCATTCATTCGGAGCCAAGAATCCAGCTCCGAATAACATCGCCCGGCAAGCCCCCGCGATGTTCGTTGCCGTCCACCAACAGACGGAGCTGGAGCCATTGCTTGGCCGGTACCCGCGCTGAAGTTACCGGGTTTCTATTCTGGTCGGCTTCGGACCACCTATTGCTCGCACTTGAGTTGGTTGCCGTTGTCGCCTTTTGTGTTGTTGCGTTGTTGCGGCGCACGTCTTCTTCGCTCGCCCTCACAGGCGTCCGACTGCCGGTCAACTGATGGTTGTTTCTGATTCGGCGGCGGCGTAATCTTCCAACGAACAGGGACCCACGCGTGCCCGGCAGCCTCGGGCGCCGCGGGATAAGAATCAACTCACGTGAAGGACGAACACGATGAACCCTCTCAAAAGCTCATCGACATGGGCTGTTGTTTCCCTCCTGGCGCTCTCCGTACTCGCGATCGCGGGCTCCGCGTTCGGAGCCGACGCCGGCCGAGTGCTATGGGTTGCAAACGACGGTGTTGATAGCACCAGTTGCGGAATGAGCCGAACGACTCAGTGCCGCTCGATTACTCAAGCCATCCAGAATGCGGCGAACGGCGACACCATCCAGGTTGGAGCCGGTCGCTATGGGGACCTGAATGGTGATCGGGACTTCGCGGATGCGGGCGAGGAACACGCAAATAGTACACTCGGGTGCATCGTGTGCATCACGAAGTCAGTGCGAATCTTCTCCCTGAACGGCGCGACGATTACCATGATTGACGCGGCAGCTGACAATCCGGAGCTGAAAGTGGGCGTTGCGATACTTGCAAACGGTGTGACTTTCGGCGTCAAGGACCACGGGTTTTTGATCACCGGCGCGCAAGCCGATGGGCTGCTTGTCTATAAGGCGAACGGCGCGCGAGTCGGCGGTAATCTCGCACTGAAAAACGGCGGATCAGGCTTCCGTGGCGAAGACGTCGGTGACTCCCTTCTCATTGCAGACAACACCGCTATGGACAATCAGCATGGGTTTCAGGTCGAGGCTTCGGACCCCCTCGCCAACGATAACGACGTCATGTTGAAGCGAAATATCGCCATTGCGAATTCATTTGTCGGGTTTATCGGGTTCAGGCGCAACGCCGTGCTCTTCGGTGACGTCGCTACGGGGAATTACCTGGGCTTTGCTCTGGACGAGGCGCGCTTTTCCCTTCTCGAGAGCACGGCTGTGGGCAATACGTCCTCCGGCATCACAACGTCCAACGGACCCTGTTGCACCTTTTTCGGATTCAAGTCCCGACGCGACACCATTGTGGGCAACCAGGGTCCGGGCATTGAAATTGGCGTTTTTTCCTCTGGGTCCGATATTCAGGAAAGCAATCTGTATGGTAACAACACGATTGCCGTCACAGACGAACACGGCGAGCAGCATCTGAATTGTGGTGTCTACAATATAGATAAACACGCTGATGTAGATGTGAGTGCAACCGGTAACTTCTGGGGTCGGGCGACTGGACCGGGCGCCGATCCGGCGGATGAGGCAGGGGGCGGCAGCGTAGGTCGTACCAATTGCGACGTGGAGAACACGACGATTGTCAAACCGTTTTCGCCCACCCCGTTTGGCATCACTCATTGAAGCGCCCTCATCTGCCAGCATGTGGCATGGCGTGCTTCCGGTAGGTTAGAACCGGCATAGGAGCACGCCATGCTCCGCGCCCGAATGCAACCACATCCCGATCCGCCTTCTACTTACACGTGCTTCGGGCGCGTCGGGAAACACTCATCCCCAAACAGCACAATTGCAGTTCGGCCTCTTAGCGGACAGTGGGTTCTATGTCCGACGACATGTTAAAAGTCGCTGTTCCGGCATTACTCGCATTGCTGGGCACTCTTTTTGGTCTGTGGCTCGGCCACTTGCGATGGTCGTCAGAACAGCGGACGCAAAAACGGCCTGTTGAACAGCCGTGGCTGGGCGGGCGGCGACCATTTCCTGGACGATGCCCACACCGTAGAGTCCGCAAAGGCGCTTGCGCGCGTAGAGCGAGGTCGCGACTATCTATCCGCCGCATTGGAACGCGCGCTGACTGAGGAACTTGCCGCAGCTAAGCGCAAGAAGTGGCGTGAGGAAAATCGCGAAGCCGTCCAGGCCTACAACGAACATGTGGAGAAGGACGGCACGTCTTCGGACGACGTGCGGCGCTTCTGATGCGGCAATTCACCGTCCACCGGAATAAGAGCACGCGTACGAGAGCGACATTCCCCGCAGATGTGGGTAATTGAAAGTTCCGCGTGACACTTACCAAACGGTCCCAGGTCGCGGGCTGTTCTGCGTGAGTCGTGATACCATCATGACCACATTATTATGACCATGGACATCTCGCATGGATATCCCGGCAGGACAATTCAAGGCAAAGTGTCTCCAAATCATGGATCAGGTGGCGCGCAGTCGCCAGCCCGTCACCATTACCAAGCGTGGCAAGCCCGTGGCGAAGATCGTTCCCGCCGATGAACCCGCCGAACTCGAGCCGCTATTTGGCTACATGGCCGGTACCGCGGAGATTCGGGGCGACATCGTCCAGTCGCTGGACGTCGAATGGTCTGCGCTGAGTGGAGAGGAAGACCCGCTGTACACCGATTTGCAGGCGAGCTCGCATGAAGTCCGCGGGCAGCCCTCGAGGCGCAAGCACAAATGAGGGGCCGCGCCAGTGAGTTGTTGCTGGACACGCACGTATGGCTGTGGCTCGCGTTGGGTGTACCGAAAAAGATCGCGCCGATTGCGATGAGCGCGATCGAAGCGGCGGGACAGTCTGGAAAACTCCTCGTTTCTGCGATTTCAGTGTGGGAAATCGCACTGCTCGAGTCGCGACAGCGAATCGTGCTTCCTCTGCCTGTGAACGATTGGTTTGCTTTGGCAATCAGCCGTCCGGAGATCAAGCTTGTGGGCTTGAGCCGGCCGGCAACCATTGTTGACTGCGTCAACTTGCCGGGTGAGATTCATGCAGACCCCGCAGACCGGTTTCTGATCGCCACTGCGCGAGCCCGCCGCGCACTGCTCGTCACCCATGACGAGAAGATCATCACCTACGGCAAGGCTGGACACGTAAAGGTACTGGCTGTCTGAAGCAGTGAATTGCTGCCAGCGCGCTGTCCCTGATTTAGTTGGTCGGAGCGCCGAGATTTGAACTCGGGACCCCTTGCACCCCATGCAAGGGCACATGCATATTTTCCTTGCTACAGCTTGCAACACTCTGCGACGGAATGCGTCGCTGTAATCCACCGAATATCTATATTTATAGCACTTCGGTGGCTGTTGTGTGAGGAATACTTCCTCGCGATACCGTCGCAAGCCGCTGCGGGTCGTCGCATGCAAGACTGTCCATGTACTGTCCATGTAAACCGGACGAGGACGATACAATGCCCCGGCAGGCCGCGCGACTGACGAACACCTACATCCAATCTCTTGCCCCCGCGAACAAGCCTCGGGACGTCAGTGATCCGGCGGTCCGTGGCCTCCTCCTCCGAATATGGCCCTGGGGCACCAAGAACTGGCTATTTCGGTATTTCTGGGAAAGGACGCAGGTTCGTTTGTCGCTCGGGAACTTCCCGGAGCGGTCGATTCACGCGGCCCATGAACTCGCACTCGAGTACCGGGCTCTCCTGAAGCGGGGAATCGATCCTCGAGCTAGCGATCGAACGGCCGCCTTTGGCAAGCAAGGAATCAAGGTGTCACCTGCGCCCGACCGGGGGAACAAGCTGTTGGATGAGATCGGCAGCCAGCGTGGCGAGTTTGACGAGCTACTCGATGTGCACGAGATCGAGCTCGACTCGCACAGCTTCAAACTCCTCGCGCGAGAGTTCTATCGGCTCTACATTCTCCCCAATCGCCAGGATCCTGCCTACGTCAGGCGGGTGCTCACAGCCGAAATCCTACCCGTGTGGAAGGATCGCGACGCTCGAACCATTAAGCCACGCGAGGTGATCATATTATTGGATAACATCGTTGCTCGGGGCGCAAAAGTCATGGCAAACCGCATCGCGTCAATCATGACGCAAATGTTCGTCCACGGGATTCACCGCGATACGATCGAGGACTCGCCGGTCAAACTACTTGGCAGGCCTGGCGGAAAGGAGAAATCGAGGACAAGAGCCCTTCGACCGGACGAACTTGCGTCCTTTGTGCAGAAAATGGATTTCGCCTGCCGCTCAAGGCGCAAGGCGAGATCGTTGATGGTGCTTCTGCTAACTGGCAAGCGGCGTAAAGAATTGGGACTCGCGAAATGGAAGGACATCGACTTCGTCAACAAGCGATGGCGAATTCCGCCCGAGCACTCCAAGAACGGTGTTGAAGACATGGTTCCGCTCACCGATTGGGCGATTCGCGAGCTGGAAGTCATCAAAGGGATGGCCGGAAAGTCACGGTTTGTTTGCCCGAGTACTAAACCGGATCGGCCAGCCAACCCACGTTTGATCACCCGGAGCGTTGCGCGATGCCTGCCTCGATTCAAGAAAATCGGCGTCGATCCCTTTACGCCGCATGACCTACGACGCACCTGTCGGACACTGATGGCACGCCTAAAAGTCGATCCCGTCGTTGCAAAGAAGGTTCTCAACCACCGCGGAAAGAAGCTCGACGAAACCTATGACGTTTTCGAGTATTTCGAGGAAAAACGAGCGGCTCTCGAATTGGTCGAGCGCCACTTGCTGAACCTGCTGCAGGCGCCGAGCCGGGACTCGAAATCTGCTACATGCATAGATCTGGCTCCGGAAAGCCAAATGCAGGAATTCAGGAAGGAAATGCACCAACTCAACGATGAAACGCTGGTCCTTGTGGATGGCGTCATGGCTAGGCTGTCTCACAAGCGCAAGCGCGATGAACAGTTGGTACCTGTAAGCGAAGTGATCTTTATGAGCGAAAACAGTCCTCTTGCCCCACCGTCACCCGGTACGCCGCGGGCGCCTTATTCGCGTCGGCGGAAAGGGACGTAGCTACAGAAATCTACGCCCGCCCCGCGTCGAGGCATATCAGTTCGATTTCAGCCATTTTCGTAGGCGGTGGCATGCGTGAGCGGCGGAAGCAGCACCAACGCGGCCCACCGGCAGGCGGGCAGACTTGACAGCACGATTACTTTGCCGTCGGGCGCGGCGCGCCACCGCGGTAGGTGCTGATCGGATCGGCGAGCCAGCGGCGCGGCCGGAACGGCAGCAGGAGCGCTAAACGGGACGCGGCCAGTGCCGAGATGCGGTTGTCACGCGCCATCGTCGCCACCTTGTGGATGAAGAATCTCGCGCCCCCGCGTGTGCTGGCGGCCAGATACTCCTTGCGAATCTGCTGCCGGTCGCGCCCCCGCGCGTTCTTCAGTGCCTTGAGCAGAGCGATCTCCTGAAAGCCGCGCATGGTGGGACCGACCGGTTCGGCATCCCCCGCACGCCCTCGCACGGGCGGCGCTTGCTGTCGCCCGTCACCCGCGCCCCCGGCACGGAGCCCCTGCGAGGAGCTGCCCGGACCTGACGCCGGATCATCGTCGCAGGTGAATCCCGAGATCGCCGCTGCGTCCAGCTGCGCGGGAGCGTTGCTGCGGGGCGTGGTGCGTGTCAACAGCTTCATCAGGTTCGGGGCCGCCGCATCGCGATCCGTGAGTGGCTTCAGACCGAACAGCGCCTCCACGGTCGCCAGCAGCGAGCTGTGATCATAAGTCGTGCCATCGACCATATTCCTCTCGATGAAGGGCGAGATCACCACCGCTGGCACGCGCACGCCGAGGCGGTCGAAAGTGAAGTGATTGAAGACGTTGTCCTCATCGCTCGCCCCGTCCCCCGGAGGGGCCGCCGCAGGCGGCTGAACGTGGTCGTAGAAGCCGCCGTGCTCGTCGTAGGTGACTAGCAGCAGGCTGTCGTTCCAGTGCGGCGAGTTACGGATCGTCTCGTAAACGTTCTTGATCAGTCGTTCACCGCGGGTGATGTCATCGAGCGGATGCTGCGAGTTGCCACAGGTGAAGTCTTCGGCAGTCGGCGGCAGGTCGTTACCGTAGTTGGGCTCGATGAAGGTGTACGCCGCGGAATAGTCGGCGTCGTTCACCGCTTCTGCAAACTCGTCGAAGTCATGGATGCGTCCCTCCAGTTCGTTCAGCGTCATGCCACTGAGTGCCAACGTTACCGGGAAGCTATCGCCCGAGAACACGCGCCATTCGATGCAGGCGTCCTCGAGGCGATCGAAGATAGTGCCGTTATTGAAGGTGTAGCCGTCGAACACAGTATTGCCGAAGGAACTGAGCCCAGAGGGACTGTCGTCGAGCCCGCCCGAGGATGCCGCGTGCATGAAGAAGCGGTTCGGCCAGGTAGGCCCGGGCAGCGAGGAGAACCAGGCGTCACATACGGCAAATTCCTTCGCCAGCGCCGTAATAATCGGCACCCGTGCGACGGAATAGCACTTCATAATTTTGGTAGGATCCGCGGGCGGCCCGTCCTTGCTCTGCGCATAGTTTGCGATGAAGCCGCTGTTGTTGATGGGTGGATAGGCGCCGCCGGGGCTGTAGGTGACACCATCACCGCATAACGCCACGACCGTGTTGGCGAATTCATGCCCGGGGTCGAGATCCGGCGGCTTGTTCAGCTTGAAGTCAGCCTCGGTGCTCGGGATGACGTGCGCACCATTAAAGTCGTTGCTGCCGGACGCGCCATCGATAGCGCGTAGTGCCCCGCTCGCGATATCAGTGCCTGTGATGCCTGAAAACCCGAGCATGTGATCAAAGGCGCGATTCTCCAGCATCAGCACGAAGACATGCTTGATGGGGCTGGCGTCGCGGCGCCCCCTACCGAACCAGTCCTGCAGCAGGCATCGGACTCCGTCCCAGGCAACGCACACGAGCTTGGCGACCCAGGACCAGACCAAACAGACCGCCTTCACGAGGATCACAAAGAGTTGACAGACGAGATTGGCGACCCAGTACCAAGCCTTGCAGACCCAGTTGGCAACCCAGTACCAGGCCTGGCAGACCCAGTTGGCGACCCAGTACCACGCATCGCACAGCAATCCTGCGATACAATTCCAAGGACTATACCAATGGCAGTCGTTCCAGTACTGAGACTGGCAGTCGTTGTGGCCCTCATCGGCCCACTGCGAGCACTGGGTGCTGCCCTCGTCCGCCCAGTTGTTGCAGGCTTGATAACCCGCGTCTCGCCAGGAAACGCAGGTTGCCGACACGTTGTCGGTCCACGCATTGCACTCGATGTGTCCCTTGTCCACCCATTGTCGACACGTCATTCGGCGACTCCCCCCGCTTGCGAATCAGACCCTTTGATCAGGCGCATGATCTCGTCACAAGAGCGCACAAATCGAAGGCGCGCGATTGCAACTCCGAGCAGCTTGCCGAGCCCCCCCAGCACGCCGCCGAGCAGCAGCGCGGCAATCACAACAGCCACGTCCCGCAGGCGCGGCCCACTCTGATAGATATGCGACAGAATCCATGCGAAAGACGCGCCGATGCTCACAAGTGCGGCAATGCCACCTTCAGCGCAGCCGCAGGCACGGATGTAGGCGCGGATGCGCGCCTCGAATCGTTTGGTTTGTTTCGGGTCCAACCCGCTCAAAGCGACCGGGATTCCTTGCCTGGGCAGCCGGCGCAGCGCGCTCGGATGCGCGCGCAGTGTCTCGACATCCCGTGCAGTGCGCACGAGGAGTGGCAAGCGACGCGGAGGCTGAGCTTCTTGTGCGCCCAACGCTACCGCGCGCGCAAAGGAGCGCACACCACCGCTGGTCACGGATTTCGCCTCGCTCGCCCGTCCATTCCTGTGTGTCGACAGCATCCGTGACGATCCTCTGATACGCCGAGTGCGTTCGTTCGCATCGACCCCGCAGTCAACGTATGTAGATCGATTCGAGACAGAGCGCGATTTGTCTCAGCTGTTTACTATTCCCACACAGCTTGCCTGTACGCTATCACCAATGCGTATTTCCTTGCCATAGTGCAGCGCGCCATAGACATGATGCGCGGCCAGTAGAATGTCCGCTTAGTCATTTCGGCTGGAGTCGACGTGAGCGAAGTGCTCTGATCTGCTTCCCGAATCGGCCGATGGTGTGGTTAAGCTCGTTGTGGTAACGGCGCGTTCGGCCATGTAATCGCAATCAACTGCTCTTTGCGATGGAAACCCTTTCAGATCTCTCAGCCGGATGGCTTGGGGAATGCCGAGCTCGTGTTGCGCTTCATCAATTGAAGAGTACAGTGTTCAGCAAAATCAATCGGGTGGCTATTCGCGTAGAGCGAGAGCGATATTGCCGCCAGAGTCATGTGGTAAAACGTCGAAGACGAATATCGATGTGATCCGATTGTGCGCGCACTTACTCCAAACGACGCGAGTGCAGTGTGCTCCTGCTGCTTATGCTGGAGTCTCGGCCTATTCGAAGTGACTGCTGCTACTTCGACCTGCTATCCAATGTAGCAAGTTTCCAACAAGGACAGGTGTCTCCATGGCAATTGAACCCACGACCATACAACCGCCGATTCGAAGCATGTCGGTCTTGGGCGTAGACGTGTATGGTCACACTGGCGAATTCTCGCCGAGCGCTGTCGATTTGATTGTAAAAGGTCGGGGCTTGAATCTGCGTATCGCTCGGAAATATCGCGCTGCACATTACGACCGCGTTGGTCCGTTCGGTCGCGGTTGGCAATTCAATTACGGGGACCGAATTTCGCACGATGGCAATAACGCGAATTACGAAGACGCATTGGGCCGCAGCATACGATTCGTACGCCGATCGCGTGCGGCGTTCGAATCGCCGGCGGGCACGTACGCGGTCCTCCAGCAAGAGACGCGGCAGTTCATTTTGCGGCAGCGTTACGGCACGAGGCGAGAACTCGCTCAGCCGGAGCATCTTGGCCGCCTGACTGCGATCCGCGATCGAAACGGGAACAGCGTTCAGTTCGCGTACACGACCGAGAATATAAGTATTCGCGACGCACTAGGCCGCGTGACCGCATTGACCCTGAGCAACGGTCTTGTGACAGGCCTGCGCGACGCAGCTGGCAGGAAGTGGCGGTACACTTATGACAGGCGCTCTTGCTTGGTTGAGGTCGTTTCTTCGGGCGGTGTCTCGACCAGGTACGGATACGACGACTCCACGCGCCTTGTGTCAGTGACGGACGCGAACGGCCAGACTTATTTGGAAGTCACATACGATCATCTTGGGCGCACAATCCGGCAGCGATACGGTCCACAGCTATTCGAATTCGACTACGACACCAGCCAGGCGGTGACGGTCCACTCGTCGGGCGGGCGACGGGTCACTATCCGATACAACGATCAAGGACAACCCTTGGAGCGGATTTGCCTTGTCACGGCTGAGCACGTCAGTTCAATTCCCAATGGCGAAAAAAGGGTGCCAATCTCGACCCAATGGTCATACAACGCCAACGGCGAGTGGATCGAGCGCCACGGCCCAGACGGTGATGTTGTTACGCGAATATTCGACGTCGCGAATGCGGATCCTCGAGCGCGCGGCAATCTGATACGCGTTGTCCGTCGGCCGGCATTTGGCGACACCGGAATGGCGCGTGCTTTAACGACCACTTGCGACTACGAGCCGCGCTTTCAGCGCCGGCGCTCCATTACTGACCCTCGCGGCAACACGATTCGGTTTGCCTACGATTCGCGCGGCAATCTGATACGGCGGACCTGTCCGGCAGTTAGCCGTTTCACGTTTAGCGCTTCCGGTCAACCCCGGATCGTCAAGCGGCAGCTTGTTGAACGTTTCAAATGGAACGCTGCAGGTCAACTTATCCTTCGCACCGACGCGCGCGGCGGGGTTACCGAGTACGCGTATTTCGCGGCAGCCGATGTGATGGGCCTTAATCGTGGCACCAAAGGAGTTGGTGCAGACGGCGCCGGCCTGATCGCGCGCATCACCAGAAATCCGACCGCACGGGGTCGCAGACCTGTAAGAGGGCCCACACTCGAAATCAGATACGATCGCTTTGGCAACCTTGCATCGGTTCGCGATGCCAACGGCCACGTAACGAAGCTGGTCCACGATGAGCGGGGACGTCTATTAAGTGTGATTCCGCCGACATCGCTCCGCCAGACCGTTAAGTTCGAATACGACTCCAACGGCAACCCTGTTTGCGCGACAGTCGCTGTCAAGTGTCCAACGCTTGATGAACGCACCCAATCGCGCGTGAGGTCGTCAAAGAGAAATGTGATTTCCTACACGTTGGCGTATGACATGCTCAATCGTGTCATCCGTCGCGTTGTCACATCGGACGGGCGGTCGCGCACTACGACGCTCGATCGCGACGAGGCCGGGAACGTTGTCCGGCTGATCCAGCCGATGGGCGATGCAGTTGAAGCCCGCTACGACGAGCGGGGCCGGCGCGTTGAGTCTCGCAACGGCGCGGGGACGCCTAACGAGGCGGTCACCCGCCATACGTATACGCTTGGCGGCCGCCGCGCTACGACGACTAATCCGCTCGGTCAAACCACGATCTTCCGATACGATGGATTCGGTCGCCTGTGCGGCCGGACGGAGCCGTCCGGTCTTACGCGCGAGTACCGGTTCGATGGTAACGGCAATATCACTCACACGCGAGTTGTGGCAGCAAGCGCAATAGAGGAAAAACCAGTCGTTTTATCGGAAACCTGGCGTACTTTTGACCAGATCAATCGCCTGATGCGAACTGGGCGTGCTTGCCGCGAGCCACAGCGGCGGCGTGCCGGGCTCAACGACCGGAGCGGGATCCTCTCGACGCTGATCGGCTGGGGCGATAGTCATCGCGCTGAAGTAATCGCGTATGAATCAGGCAACGTGCTGAGATTTGGTTATGACCTGGCCGACCGCTTGGTTCGCGTGCAGGATGCACTTGGGCGCTCTCTGTCTGTGACCTACGATGCCGCCGGACGGCCGGTCCGGCTAACACGTGGCCACGCCGCAGCCGACGTGGTTATCAATCAAAAATTCGACCCATTGGGCCGTCTTGCCGAACGCGCGGTAAAGGGACGTCGTCAATCGTTTGAGTACAACGAACTGGGGCGAGTGATCCGCTACCACGACTCTTTGGGCACGGACGCGCGTTACCTGTACGACTCGTTCGCGCGTTGGACTGGTCGCGTGTCGCGCGCCAATCCGTCACGAGTTACCCGCGACACGCAACTCACCACGCGCCTAACCCGCTCGTCAATGGTGGTCACACAAACGGAATGGGACGACAACGGCCGGGTTTCAGCTCGGGTGGATGCAAACGGGCAATACACGATCTACTCATATGACGGGTTAGGGCATCCGGTGTCAGTTACCCGCTCCGATGGCGGGTCGATCCGGATGACGCGCGACGCGCTCGGGAACGTCATTCGCGTGGAAACGGCGGACGGCACTGTCATTCATCATATGTTTGACTCCGCGAACCGTCTCATCCGACGTGACGTAACACCTCGTAATGATGCCGTGGAAGCAGAGATGTTCGGATACGACGCACTTGGCAGACTCCAACACGCCACAACTTCAGCAGGTACGTTGAAGCGGACCTATGATTGGCTCGGTCGACTCGCGAGTGAGGAGCAAGGCGATCTCCGGATCGCATACAGATACGATCGTGCCGGTCGCCGGATATCTATTGAGTTGGCAGACGGGCGCACAGTCCAGCAGACTTTCGACAAAGCCGGCCGTCTACTGACGATCGCCAGGAGACGCAGTCAACCCCTCGCTCAGTTCGACTACAGCGACGCGCCGGAACGCGTTAGCTTTTCCATCGGCCGCATTCTTAGTGTCAATCGTGACTATCATATTAGCTCGCGAAGGACCACGGTCACGTCTGCACGAGTTGCCGATAACGTATTGATAGACGGCTGGCGCTACCAACGAGTTGACTCTAGCCGAAGCATTAGCGAGACACCGCTGCACGCCGGCGGACATGGGCAGCGGTTCGGCGTAGATTCCCTGGGCAGTTTGGTGCGAGTGGATGGGGAGAGCAACGCATCTGTCCTGGCGGTTACACTATATGCAACCGGGGCTTGGGCCGAAATTAAATCGAGCCGCGCTGGGGGGCCTGAAACGCGTGAAGCCGCCGCAACGAACGCGCTCGACCAGTACGTTACGATCGGCAAATCAGTGTACGAGTACGACGCGCGCGGGAACCGGGTCGTAGCGCGATTACAGAACGCCGGCGGGCAGGCGCGGTACGAATACGACTATGCAAATCGGTTGTCGGTTGTTCGCCGATTCGATAACGGCGGTCATACGCTGTTGGAAATCAACTATGCATATGACCCGTTCGGTCGGCAGATATGCAAGCGCGTGCGCGAACGCGGCGTGCTACGCGAATGGCGGCGATTGTGGGATGGTCGTCGGCTCGCACAAGAGTTTTGCAACGATGGGACAAGCACGACCTACACTTACGGGTTCGCCGACCAGGTTGCCTGGGTCGAGCGGCAAGCAGCTAACGGCTCGCGAGAGTCGTTCGCCTGCTGCTACAACTGTCGAGGATTCCTCACCGCGCTGGTCACCGAGGCGGGCCGCTTAGTCTCGCGAATCGGGTACAACGCGTTTGGCCGACCGACTCTCGACGACCATGGGGGCCCGGGTCTTATCAGCGCGGTCTTACATGTGAACGCGATCTGGGACAGCGATGCGTCACTGCACTTCGTTCTGGGCGCTCCATACGATCCCGATACTGACTCGTTCCTTAACGCTGGTTCGGGGGGCGGCTATGGTGTCGCGTCTGACGGAGGTACATTCAGTGGGCCAGTCGGGGTGGGTGTCGCGAGCGATGGCGTAGATACTGCCGGGGAATGGGCCGGCAAAGTCACTAAACAAGTCGGGAGTGGCAACTTCGACGCCAATTTCGGCCACCCGACCTACGGCCTAAAAGACAAAGCCCAGGAACTATTCGGAGACAAACCTCTTGGTGCAAGGCCTACTGGCGATTTCATAGGAAGACAACCCGGCGATGTGGGCTACGACCCGGATCGCAGTCTGAATAAGGCGGGCGGAAAGCTGGGGGGAAACACGACCCCTGGCGGGAGTTTGGAGGACACGCCGTTGGGAGAAGGACCCGAGGGACCGGCCGGCGATGGTCCGCCAGCAGTATCACCCCCGGGCCCGGTGGATGGCCGCACTCTGGATCAAGTCCTCAGCAATTCGCCGGATACGTATGCTGATACTGATCCCCTGGATTTGCTCGACGAAGCACCATCGGGCGGCGAAGAGGATAGTGGTACCGACGGAGGCGGTGACAAGGGCGGGGACGGTGAAGGAGGCGACGGCGGCAGCCCTGACACCGGCGATGGCACTGATGGGGATACCCCGCCCTCGAATGGCGACGCTGGGTTCGATCCCGACGGCGATGACGGCCATTCCGACGACGGCAGACATGTCATGCCAGGTTCGTCCGGCCAGCGCATCGGCGGCGGGACCTTGCCGGGCGCAACACCTGCCTTCCGACTACCCGAAGACGGCTACACTGATCCAGCCGAATACGACGTCGGAATGGGCTTTGGCGTCGGCGACGGTGGCTTTCGATTCGCAGGTGGCTTCATTGATCCGAACCCCGTCGACGATGGTGCCGGCGATTCAGTAAGCGAGCCGGCGTCATTCCGTTTTCAAGGTGGCTTCACCGACCCGATACCTGACCTGACCATATTCGACGCGGCTCTCGGTCGATTTGGGATCGGTTAGTCCGGCAAGTAAGCCGTGACGGACTGTCAGCCCAACTCGAGTAGCAGTGACTCAAGATCAGTTCCACTGAGCCCTTTCCGTTTCGCCGTAACGATCTTCTGCTGGATGTCCAGATCATCAGGGTTGCGCTCATATGCGTAGGTCCGAATTGCCCTGATGGCTTCGACAATCGCCTCGTTCATCCTATCAACCTTACCGTCCAGGTATTCGCCATACGTTCCGATGGCAGCCCTTATGTGTTCATCCACGACGTACTCCAATGCCTGCAACGTGGCAACGCAACGTGTCCATGGCGAATTGCGATTCTGCCGCAGTCGGCGGCTGAGTCATAGACTTGCGAACGCCGCCAACTCCGGCCATTGTTCGCAGCATGCGCGATGGGCTCGTCCTGATGGCTCACCTGATCGTCACGATCATCAAGATCATGGCTCCTGGAGGTGCCCGCGCCGTCGTCGCCGAATCGCTTCTTCTCAAGCATCAGTTGCTGGTCCTTAGTAGATCTCGCAGGAAAGCACCGCCGCTGCGTACCCTGGACCGCATCCTGCTGGGCCTGGGTGCGATACTCGTGTCTCATCAGCGCCTACTGAAAGTCGCGGTTGCCATCAGACCCTCGACGCTGTTGCGATTTCACCGAGCGCTGGTCCGGCATAAGTATCAATGGCTGTTTTCCTCGAAGACCGGGCGTCGGCCCGGACCCAAAGGCCCATCAAAGGAGCTGATTGCCGCAGTCCTCGAAATCAAACGCCTCAATCCGCGCTTTGGCTGCCCCCGCATTGCCCAACAGATTTCGCACGCCTTCGGCCTGGAAATCGACAAGGACGTGGTGCGCCGGATTCTGGCGCGCCACCCTCATCCGAAGTGCGGAGGTCAAGGTCCGTCGTGGCTGTCTGCCATCGCTGAAGCTCGTGACAGCCTGTGGAGCATCGATCTTTTTCGGTGCGAGTCGATCCTGCTGAAGAGCTTCTGGGTGATGGTTGTCATGGACATCTTTACGCGTCGGATCGTCGGATTCGGTGTCGAACCCGCGCCTATCGACGGCATCCGCGTCTGCCGAATGTTCAACCAGGCCCGGTACGCTCAGCCACTGCCCAAGCGCCTCAGTACCGATCATGACCCCTTGTTCCGGTTTCATCGCTGGCGGGCGAATCTGCGCATCCTCGACATCGAGGAACTTAAGTCGGTCCCCTTTGTGCCTCGCTCTCATCCGTTCATCGAGCGGCTGATCGGAACCCTTCGGCGCGAGTATCTCGACCAGAGCTTCTTCTGGAACGGCCTCGACCTGCATCGCAAGCTGAATCGATTCGCCGCCTATTATAACCAGCGGCGCGTTCACGCCGGACTGGGTGGTCGGACGCCGTTCGAGCGGTGCGGCACAAGTGCATTCCAACCGGCGAATCTTCAGCACTTCGCTTGGCGATCCGATTGTTCCGGCCTCTTTCACACGCCAGTTGCCGCGTAATCAGGAATTCGCCATGGACACGGTTTACGGCGTGCTTACAGAAAATCAGCGGAATCTCACGATTTCACTCGCACCTGTGGTAAGGCAACTGGCCGCGGCACTGTAACACCTAGTGATTCCGTCGAGGCCACGCGAACCGGAGTTTGTCCCAGTAGGCTTTGTGCTGCAGGTAGTACACATAGCCGTCCTCAATGGCTCTCTGCTTATCGGGCTCGTTCCCATATGGCCAGTCTCCAGACGGAGTTCCATTCTCAGGGCCAGCTCCGCGACGGTTGCGTAGTTTCTCCATCCCGGCCGCCCTTAGCAGGCCCTCCAATGGCAGTCCCAACGCAGCCCCGGTTGCGCCGTAATTAAAATTTCCATCGTAGTCGAATTGTGGATTCTTCGTATCTAGGCGTTTGTAGTCCCATCGGCCGTGCTGTCGTACCTGATCTCTAAACCAAAGCAACTTCCTTATTGGGAACGTGGTTCCTGTCAGAACACCCGGATCCTGCGCAAAAACTGCCTCTCCAATTACATAAAGAACCGTTTGACGAATGTTCTCATCGACGCTATCTCCATTTGGAAGTACGGGTGCTGGCACTGGGATAGTTCGCACAGCCAACTTCTTCGGAACGCCTGAGAAGGTGAGGCTTATATTTGGCACTCCAAAATCGCCGAGTTCAGCGTCGCGGTCAAGCTGCCTTGCTGTCAAAAAAGCGGACCAGATTGAACCTGCCATTGTTCTTGGATCATTCGTGAATGTGAGTTGTTCTCCATTCCCATCGACCGTTACCACATTCACCACTCCACCGATTAACCCTTGCACGAAATAACGCGCACTCCGCGCATCCTCGAGGTATCTCTCTGAGGTGGTGAGTTGACCGGCCTCAGCAAATTCGAGTGCTGCCTTCAGCTTGCCGTACCCATAGACTCGGGCGGCATCGATTTCGTACTGCGCACGTGGGAGTCCCCCGCCTGTAAAAACCGCTCTAGCCTTGCGAGCCTCCCGCTGAATATCCCGGCGATGCCGGGCGCTGGACGAAAATCGCTCATTCCTCAGGTCTCGACCAACGTTCACGATAGATGGCCCTTCTGACCTCAAATTTGCGTCCGGCACATCCTGGTTCACCTGCTCCTCGATCTTCTTCGGAGAGAGGCCGTTCAACAAACGGTTCGAATAACTTGATGCCAGTGCGGCTGCGGAATTTTGTGCCTCGCTCTCTGCTAACTCCTTTTGAGCCTGCAGGTGAGCCGTTTCCTGATCGAGCATAGAGACCTGCGGGTCGATGAAAGCGCGATGCTCTTGAAGGGTCGCGGAAAACTTCGGAACAAAATTACTAAGCCGCTGACGCGTCTCGTTCGCGAGCTCGTTCATGTGCTGAACGCGCTGGTCAATATTCTTGCGAAACGCGTTAAGCTCATCCTGCACCTGCCGTGCATCACTTGCGTAGCCCCCGTCGCGCAGGATATTTCCTAGAACATAACCGGGAACACCCAGGGCTGTCTTCACATTGCTTGGCGGTCCCGTATCGGGTCCACGATAATAAATTACATAGCTTGGATGCTCCGATTGTTGTGCATCACACACTCCATACTCGCTGCGCAACTGCCTGTCTCGGCGGAAGAAAGCAGAGAAGGCGGGCAGGACAGTTCGTGCTGCATGAAGCGCTGGAAAGTCGCTGACACAGAAATCCCCGTATATGCACAGCGTGCTGTATCCGATGCCCGATTTCTGTGCCTTCTTGCACGCCGCCGCTGCGTTAGTACCTAAGACACCACATAGCTCTTCGGGTGAATAACCATTCGGATGCGAAGGCGGTTGCGTTCGAAATGGGATCGCGTTCGCCGGCGATCGAATGTCGGTGAGAGCGATTGTCGGAAACAGTGGGTCCGGAGCTGTGAGAATTCGATCGGCAGACGCCGGAGGAACCCCGCGCGTCTGTCCATGGTGTGGTCCGACTTTCCGACACTTCTGCTTTACCTTCGGTTCTATAAGGGTAGTGTAGACATGCGGAAATTCCTGGAGCTTCGCCAGCCGAGTGTCGATGCGGTCTCGCAACTCGTCACTTTCAACGGAAGGTAGCAAAGCATTGAGACTTGCCTTCGTCTCTATAACGGCGTCCTGTAATTCGTCAACGGAATTGAGCGCCACAAGACAGTCGCTCTCATTCAATGCCTGCGCTTGCAATTCTCGAAGCTCCGTCGATGCCAGCGCAATATCACGGCTGATGCGGCCGGCCAACACCTGGGACCGCCATTCGTCGAATTGCTGAAGAACCCCGTTAGCTTTAAGAGCCGTGGCAATCCTTGAGGGGCTCAGATAGGCCAGGTCGGCCTGCTTCATAATAGCTACCGCCGATTCGATCTTGGAGTTGAGCTGTTTATAACTTTCGAGCGCGTCCCTAGCGGCCGAGACGTTGTTCCCCTGCTGCTCAAGTGCGGACTTGCAGATTTGCTGGGACATGGAGAACAGCTCTGCACTCTGAACCACCTTCGCTGGGTATTCCGCGACAGCATCATGAAATAAGTCCTGCTGGTGTTGATACTGGCCGGCCTGAAAAAGGCTCATGAAACTATCCAATACAGTCGCCCAGAAGTATCCGTTGCCCCCGTCAGACTTAGATGGGTTGGCCGCAGACTGAGAGTCAGTAGAGGTGGATATGCCTAGATATACCGTCCAGTTTAGGTCTGGAATTTTCAACGACTCCAACTGCCCAATCAGAGCTAGTGAACTAATGCCGAGCGACTCGAATACATCATGATTCTCACACACGGTACTCAGCGAACTGCTCCGCGATAATGCGCGCTCGATGGCATCCTGATCTCGTCTGATGACGTCGATGCTGCGGTCATGGAAGATCAGTTGAGCGACAGCAGCCCTTTCGTTCAAGCCGGTCGAACTCTGAGCGACCCCGAGCACGTTAACGACATCTTTCGAAACGTTGTCGAGCGTCAACCCGATATCTACCAACGCGACATTAAAGAAATTTGCCCATCGGTTCTTCAGATCAGACTCCACCAGCCGCTTTGAATATGCGTACGCGTCGTTTTCGACGAAGTCCTTAGTTTGTTGTCCAAACTCATATTGGTCGCAGCTCGCGCATGTCAGCATTAGGGCGCCGACGGTGCCAGCGCGCAGCAATCTATTGCTTCGTAGCCACATGGGAGCCATTTGGACAATTGAATAAGTGAGAATGCGTCAGGTCCGTCTCAATAATCTTTGAGTATTCCGCCAGAACGCGTGCGCAGTCATCCTCAAGACGCGCCAGCTCAACGACATCACCAAAGAGTTCGTCATGCAGTACGTTGCGCAAGTGCGAAATAGAAGATTTCAGCTTCACGATGTCCATTGCAGCCTCTACGGAAATGCTCGGCTCGCGGGCAGTTGCCCGATTTGCGGCATTGGAGGAAGCTATCACTGACCTTACGAGCGCCCTTTGCTCCAAAGTCAGAGTCTTAAGATTGGTCTCCTGAAAGGTAGCCAATCGGTCTATGGCGAGAGCCGTTTTGCTTGGCAGGCCCTCCAGAATTGACGCGAGCGCGAAGTCGAGGTCTTGAGTATTCACATCTGCTGCCAATGTCTTCAGTTCGGTGATCCTCCGTCTAAGTTCATTTAGATACAGATCTCTCACTAGTGCGGAGAGTATTCGTTGACTCTTCTCTATACCCTGCTTGTCCGCGAGGGACAATGCGGTTGAGTCAACCTCGAGGATCTTGCTCGCCCAGAATAGACGCAAATAGATGTCGTACTTGTTATTTGCTCTGACGACATCTGACTCATCATCGCCGGCCGCTCTCATAGGAAAATATGACAAAGCGGGCCCCAAACTTGCGGCGCTGTATGGTCCCAGTGAAACACTATCGTCGTAGTGACGTAGATAGCTATCCACTGCTGTGCGGTATCCCTTCCCGTCAAACATCCGAGGGTCTCTAGCGTTATCAAGATCTATGAAGATCGCGCCGGCTTGCTCCTGCCACGGAAAGGCGTCTTGCGCCCCCTCATGAAAGTCATCTCTTCTGAGATCAAGTTGAACGTGAACTGGGCCCAGCGATCGATTGAGGACGAATTGTCTTTCGCCTAGATCCTTGTCCTGTCCGACCAGCGCGGTCTGGTTTTGAATCAATTGAATTGAATTGGTGATTCTCTTCCCTGTGTCATCTTTGGAGACAGCGGCAGTTACGGTTGCGCTTGGGAAGCAGGAGGCGTCGTTAGGGTCGCAGCCTGGGATGTCGACTCTTACTGACAGATCGAAATTAACGAACGACTTGTAGTTATGTGCCCCACGAGTGTGGATCGTTTTCCCGGGAAACGGTGGATCATAGCCACCCTGAACAAAGCTCGCGACGCTAACCCCATAGCTCATGTCAGGTCCAACGTCAACTTTATCGGCGTGGTGAATGTACACGTCGCTCTGAGAATAGACCTCACCGTAGTCTCGGTTGTACCAGTCGTTCCGTTCCCAGTGATTTCTCACGGATGGGCCCAGATCTTCATCTACCTGCTTCGTTCCTGCGTCCCCCGCGGTAAGGTGCGCGGTGAGGTGGACGGTTGTCCTGAGGTCAGCGGGGCCACTGAAAGTTCTAGTTAGTCCGGTGGGTACCAAAAGAGGCTCGGACAGCATCCTTCTCTGTATGAAACGCCTCTTGTCGTCCCACGAACTGGTATCCACACCAAAATACAGCTCGGTCAGTTGAGGGCGATCGGAGTTCGAGCGAGTAAGCAGATCGTCGAACAGCAGTTCCCTTCCCCAAGCCGTACCCGAGTCAAAGAACGGCGGTACTAGATCGGCATGAAACCCCGGTAGAGCGCAAGTAGCTTCGGGATGTATTACTGACCTAAATTGCTGAAATGCTGCAAGCCCGGCTGCTCGATCTGGAGCTCCCGTCAGGTAATTCGTATATTGTTTCGCAAACTCGTACTGCGCTTGGACGCACGCTTTCATTCCCGGCTCGTTCGTATAGGGACCGGTTAGTGCGCGAGCAAGTTGATCATCTAGCCCATTTCGATATGCTTCGTTGTTAGAGCTACTGAGTAGATAAGAGGCGTAGTACCAAGTTATGTCGCCGATCACTTCGTTCCGGTTTCCATAGCCACCGGACTTCCAGTCCTCGATATTGCGCAACTTGAGTTTCGCGATCTCGGGTAATCTCAACAAGCAGTCTGTCGGGAAGGCGGGCAGATGCGGAGCAATGGTCAAGAAGGCGACGATTCGCTCGAGGAAGCTTTTGTAAGCTGCTACGGACTCGATCGCGCGGTCATCGTGCGCGCAGAGTTGCTTGAGAAGAGTTGGCACGCGGTCCACGGCACCGCGTGCGCCCGATGCGGAGGCAAGAAGCAAAGGTGCCAAAAGGCAAAATGCTAAACGGAGATAGAGCAATCTCACGATCTCTCCCTCCCATGCCAAAGGAAGAATACCCGAATACCCGATGCCGCAATGCAATAGGCGCTACCTTGTCGCTGGATAGACCAAGGAGAATCTAGCTTTCTCTGGTGCGTCTGGGCTAAGAGCAACTCTGAGCGCATGCGCGAGGCACAACCATGCGAGAACAACTGGAAATTCAGGTGCCTGCAGGAACTGAATGGCGCGCGGAACCATCGTTGTCCCGGAAGTGACGAATTGCCGATAACGTACTGCAATGCGGCGTGCGCTCGAACTACCGGATCGGGCAAAACCACGATTTACGAACTTAAAAGACCCGGCCGGTTTCCGAAGTGCGTCCACCTAGTTGAAACGAAGCGAAACTTGAGGTTAAGAATTGTCGCCAGCCGCTCGAGTTCGCAAACCCGACCGCTGAAGTCACCTTTCCTTTGTCATCGACGAAGCTGCTGTTAATGACTCATCGGAATGTCGAGTATCGCGGTGTCCTGTCAGGCGACGTCGTCGACTTTGCGAACCAGGCGCGCGCGGCGAATTCCGATCAGTTTCTGTTTGCGAGCGTCAACGATGCGCGCATCGAGCAACTCGCTCAAGAATTTCGCAACATGCGGCCCGCGATGACGATGCGCGGATTTGGACGGCAATCTTTGGCTCGCTTTCACACGGCAGGGGCCACTGGTTCGATCCCAGTACCGCCCACCACTATAAAAATAGGTTTTTTGTAACTTTCCATCGATGCGAAAAGATGCCGTGTGGCACCGGTGTGGCAGAAGCGGCAAGGGTTCTGTGGTAGAGCGCCCTGGACGTCCATGGATTCTCATCGCTGCCCGCCCCCCAACATGGACCGAACTTAAGGCAGACCAGTAAACGGCGGGTAAGCACCGCTCCGCTAGAATCGACCCCTGCCCCCCTAGGTTGGTTGCTTGCGTGAAACCGTCCAATCGCGCGCGCAATCCTCGGGTGTTCGGGTCGGTATTGCACGGCCGGGATACCCATCAAAGCGATCTCGACATCCTCGTCGACCCGCTGCCGGGGACAACCCTTTCGACCTGGGCGGGCTGCAGGTCTGCAGGTCGGCCCTGCAAGAGGTCCTTGGCGTGCAAGTCAATCTATTGACTCCCGGCGACCTCCCCCCGAGGTCGCGGGAACGAGTGCTGCGGGAAGCATTGCCCGTATGGACGCGCGAGCGTTGCCAAAGGGTCAAGGGAAAGGCAACAGGCAGCGCCTAGCGGTGGAAGCGGGAGTCAGTCTCTCGGGGGTCGTTGGCAAGGTGGGCGCTGGGCGGCGCCGCGTGGGGGCTGAATCGGGAATCGCGCTTGGACAGGCTTCGCCATGGCACCGGTCGTGGTTGCTCGGCTGGTTCAAGCGCCGTGACCCGTCCGTGCTGCCCCCGCGCCTCTCTCAAGGCTAGTACACCAGTTCGAATCCGGTTGGGAGCGCCAATGAAATCAAGGGCTTGCAGCTAGCGCCACTCCTCCATACGGAATTCGTACGGAAAACGGTGCCAAGACTTTTTCGCGCGGGCGCGAGTTTACACTGGTGACTGATCGCTGTTCCGCAATGTTCACCATGCATGCTCCTTCGGTTTGTGCCGACGCTTCACTCTCTGTTGAACGGCGCAATGGCGTTATGGCCAGTAGATGATAGAGTGCGGCCGGGCGTACCGCACACCCCCTTCAGGATGAATATGGACCGACGTGACTTTGCACTCGCCGCTCTTTCCGGCGCCAAGCGCGGATCGTTCAGTCCTGTCCAGCTTCAAAAATTGCTGTTTCTTTTGGATCGCAACATCGCGGTCCGCGTCGGGAGCTCGGGTTTTGATTTCCAGCCCTACCACTACGGACCGTTCGACCAGCGCGTCTACGTCACTCTTGAGGAGCTGAAGCGCGAAGGGCTCGCCGAAATCTCTGACGAGGCTGGCTCACACCGGACCTACCGGTTGACGGCGGCAGGTCAGGCGTCGGGAGAGAGGCTATCTGCCGCTTTCGGCCAGGACGGCATCAAATACATTGAGGAAGTCTGCGACTTCGTGCGCGCGCAATCTTTTGCGAGCCTCGTCTCCTCGATATATCGAGCTTACCCCGAAATGAAGGTCAACAGCGTCTTTCAGCAGTGACGATCCTCGTCGGTATACGGTGCAAGGACGGCATCGTGATTGGTGCTGACAGCGCCGCGACCTTCTCAGCCGGCCAGCTCCGAACGATCGAACAGCCGGTGCAGAAAATCGCGATTATTGCCGATCGCGTGATTGTTGCGGGGACAGGCGAAATCGGCCTCGGTCAGCGATTCGGTGACGTTGTTAACACAGCGCACTCCAACAAAGTCTTCACAAAACCACCCATAGACGTCGGTCGAGCGCTTGCGACTGCCGCTATAAACGACTTCGCGGCGACCAAAGCCCAGCAAGCAACCTACGGAGCACTTGTTGGCTGGCCTGCCGGTACCAACTTCGAACTCTGCGAATTTGCCACCACGAATTTCCAGCCTGAACTGAAGCGGGACATCTGGTACGTCTCCATGGGTTCCGGACAGCCGATAGCGGATCCTTGCCTGGGCTTCATTCGCCAGACGTTTTGGGCCGACGGAATGCCTTCGGTGGAGGATGGCGTCTTTGCCGTAGTGTGGACGCTGGCGCAGGCCATCAAATTGAATCCGGGCGGCATCAACGCGCCGATGCAGGTTGCTATGCTGACCACAGTCAGCGGAAAGGCGCACGCACACTTGCTTGAGTCCGGGGAGATCGCCGAACACGAGGCAAACGTTGACGGTGCCATCGCGCACCTACGTCAATACCGGCAGAAGATTCAGGGTGCTAGTGCTGTTGAGCTTCCAAAACTAGGGAGCTAAAGTCCCACTCGCTAAGTGACTCATACACGGCACTCAGAACGGCGAAACCGTTGACGCGGAACCAACCAATGGCTGAGGAAACCGGTTCCAGCGGATCGCCGACAGTCGTACCACGGACCGGATCTTTGACCCTGACCGGCTCGATCCCGAGGTCTACTGTTATGAGTTACGGCTATGTTGCGCTTCTGGATGTGCTTGGATTCTCCGCCCTGGTCGCGAACGACCGAGGCGGCGCGTCACTGCAAGCCTATCTTGAATGTCTTGAGCGCATATTCGGCGCCAGCTCTGAGATTGACTACGTTGTTTTTTCAGACAGCATTGTGCTCACACTGGACGGCCCCGATCCCATCAAACTTCTGCAGATCAGCCGCGCGTGCTCTCGTTTGATGAGTGAGCTAATAGAGCAGGAGATCCCGGTGCGTGGTGCCATTGCATGCGGAGAGTTCGTTCGCTCGTCCGTCGGTAAGAGCGTATTCGTGGCCGGAAGAGCTATCGTGGACGCGGTTCACGCTTCACCGGGGCGCTGTCTCAATACATATCACACGACGCGCCTTTTCGCGGAATCAAAGGTGATCTCGTTGCCACCGCCGTTAGGGCAATTCACTGGCTAGCCACTCATGATCCTCCTTCCTGCAAGTGCATTACCGGACAACCAGATCTGCTGGCCGGGGAGGCAGGGGTGCTCGCGGAGATCTCGGAAGCGGAGAGCATCGCGAATGCACCGAAACTTGCGAAACAGCTTGGCAGCGAAGAGGGAGTTGCTGAGTTAATGAGCGGTGGAGGTAAGGCGATCGCAGGAGCCGGAACGAAAGTGCCTCTTCGTGACGCCCCCAGGCTCGTTAGCGAATACGGCGGGGAACCGGGCGACTGGGCTAAGATTACGAGTACCGCGGAGGGGAATCTTCAAACCCGCGCTTATCGCAATGTCATAACTGGTGAAGTTGTCGAACTCAAGAGCATTGTCCCATGACGCAACCTTCCTTGAACGACGCCTCATCGATGCAGCGCGCGCGCGAGATCGCGCTGCGGACGCTTGCTGGCGATTACGACTTACTGCTCGCGTGTCGTGACTTGTCGAGCCTGAGGGGACGACTTCCTGGTGTTTCGGACGGTCTCATGGATGTATTTCTTGGTGTGGCGTCAGAGGTTGATGACCTGCCGATAGGTGCTGAACGCAATCATTGGTCGGCTGAGTCACTGAAGAGGAAGGACATCGAAGCCAACGACTACCAGGAGCGGGTCAGAGAAGTGGTGACCGGGGCCTTGCAAGGACTCCTTGCGGCGCTGGGCGGAAGTAGTCAGGCGAATTAAGCTGCGAGCGCGAGAATGGTCGCTCGTGTAATACGAGGCCGAGCCCGATCCACGGTAGGCTTTCACCAGCTCCGAGAGATCCAGGCCATCGATCACTTCAACCACGAAGCGTGCCAGGTGTCGCTGCTGCAACCACTCATTCTCCGAGACGCTCTGACAGACCACATGACTGATAAAAAACTGGAATTTACGGACCAGCCCGGACACCCCATTCCTTGCGTGTACACCTATGACGCTGCCCTGACTTTCGATGGAGGGGGTGCCTATCTTGGCATTGTTATCGCTACTCCCTTGGGCGACGACCCGCAATCACTAGCGCGATTGAAAGAAAAACTGAGCTTCTACTTGGAGAGCCTCTACTCTGAGTTCGGTCGACAGGAGTGGGGAACTCCGGTACCCGGAAAAATGAAGATCTACGTCAGAGTTCATCCGAACTCAAGCGAAGAGACGTTCAAGATCCTTGACATCTTCCATGCCGATGAAGCGGCGCCACGCGGCGTCCAGCTCATCATCACTAAGATCCCCTAACAGGTGGGTTGCCCAGACGGTTACACTCATTCACCGACGGTGGCAGCAAGAATCCCGTGTCGCGATTGATCGGACGGAAGTTGCTCATGCATTCCACCGTCATGAGGAGGCCGCAATGATTATCGCGTATTCAACCGATTTAAGCCCGACAGGCGGCCAGGCCGCGAATACAGGCTGTCCCTCAGACTGGATTGCTGCCGCCTTTCCAACAGGGTGAACTATGTACAAACCACCTCCAGCGCCTGAGGGATGGGACAAGACCATCGCTGATTTATCGGCGGAGCTGGATGCTGGCCTCAGAACATCTCTTGGAAGCCCGGAAATTGACTGGGCGCGTGACTATGAGCGAAGCCTGTTGCCGCCGGATACTCGTTTCCCGCACGAAGGTGACGTGTACGAGGCCATTGAAGATTTCGAAGTGGCCTATCTCACATCGTTTGCCGCACCCTATACCGGCGGTGGGACGGCGATCTTGCCGCAAGGCGAGAGAGTCGTAGTCCGATATGCTGAGCCCGGTTCGCGACCTATCAGTGTTTACGCTAATGCGCTGAACTACAAGGACGTTGAGGCTCGCATCGTCCCGGAAGCTGATCGAAAGGCTAGAACCTACGACGGATACTATTTCGCTATCGATACAGCCGATCTGAACACGAAGTTCCGCCTTGTATCTACTCAGGGTGGAGGCCCGGTAATTCCACCTCCTTAGTGGCTGTCCCGCGAATTGGTGAGGTGAGTAGTCCGAGTTTGGTCACATGGAGTTCCCAAGATTCGTGGAGAAATCCTTCAGTGCACGCAGAGTTGCGGGACGACTATGGCGTGCGAGTTGCTCGCAAGCGGGTGGCGCGCTTGATGCGTCAAGCGGGTTTGAAGGGAGTGCAGAAGCGTCGGTTCTTCTGCACTACCCGCAGTGGCCTGCCTGAGCGCTGGGCACCGGATCTGGTGGACCGAAACTTCGTCGCCGACCGACCCGACGCCTTGTGGGTTGCCGACGTGACGTATATTCGGACCGGAGAGGGATTTGTGTTTCTGGCGATGGTCCTCGATGTGTTCTCGCGTCTGATTGTCGGGTGGGCGATGAGCGATCGGCTGCAAAGCCAACTCGTGCTGGCAGCCCTTGAGAGGGCGTACGCACAACGCGGGCCGCGCGGTGTGATTTTCCACTCCGATCATGGCAGCGAGTACACTGCGATCGCTTTCGGCCGACGCTGCAAGGAGCTTGGCGTGCGACCCTCGATGGGGAGCGTTGGAGACTGCTTCGACAACGCGATGGCCGAAAGCTTCTTCGCGACTCTGGAATGCGAGGTGTTGGATCGAAATAACTTCCACACTCGAGAGGAAGCACGCTCGGCCATCTTCTCTTGGATTGAGGGCTGGTACAATGCGCATCGCAGGCATTCCTCCCTCGGATATCTCTCACCACGGGAGTTCGAAAGGCGCTTCACGTAGAGATCAGCGGCTGGCCTCCTGCCGCATACGCGGCAGACTGCACTGCTGCGAAACCCAATGAGGTTAGACTGAAGAGGAGGACCCAAGCCAGAAGTCCCAAACTCAAGATCGTCCGTGGAAGTGGGGCCACCCCAGTGGAAGGAACGGGGGCAACGAGCCTTAGCATCGAGGGCACCGTTGCCAATCCGTCTCTCATGCGTGCCTTGGAACGGATGCTGGGACCGGCCGGTCGTGGCGTACCCGGCGGGCCCAAGACGTCTGGGTCGTACCTCTTGTACCGTGATGCCATGAGCAAGATATCCGTATTCAGCCGAGCTCACCGGGCACTCCGCGACGCATCGAGGTTTCAGTTTGCCTCAACGGAGTCGGACATAACCGAGAGATATCGGGAGCAGATCCGAGTGTACGCGCCCCTCGGTCAGATCGTCGGACTCTATAAGAATCCAGATGCTGTGCAACCTGAGGGGATCCTGGTCACCGAGAATGGACTACTTGCCATCAGACCGGGCTCTTCCCAGTGGATCACGTTCGCAGAACTTGAATCTGTCCGCGGCCCGAACGCTGAGAGTGAAAGTTCAGACATCTTGCTTACTTTGCATTCGGGAATCGTTGTAGGCCTCCGTGTTGCCGGGAGAGATGACCGATTCCGCGACGTCTTCGGCTTCGCCCGGTTCCTGGACCGCGTGCTTGGAGACAGGAATTGAGGCCCCCAGTTCCGTGCACCCGGGAAATGGACCACGTGCACGCGGCACCGCCTCGCATTGCGATCGGCGCGGTTGGTGCCCCAGATATCAACGCGTCGAAGATTATCTGCATCCACAGGTGGCCGGGTTTTGAGCAAAGATGATGACAGAACAAGAGCTGTTGGAAGCCATTCGCCGCAGGATTTTTGATCGAAGTTGCGCATTGATGTGAGCACGTTGCCTACACCACCCCTGTTCGCGACTGCGCCGATTGAGGCCATCCATTCGGCGGAGGCAGACCTGTGGATTCGAGCTGCCAATACCATTGAAGCGCCTCTACCTACACGTCGCAAATGGAGGCTTCGGGCCGGGCGGTGGGATACTGGGTGTTGACCGCGGCTACACAGATATCGACGGCAGAACTCTGACAACTTTGTACCTCTCGCTTCGCTGCCAACGGTGGCCGCAGGGGATTCTGCCGGTCTGCGACCTGGGCGATGCCGGCTGGTGCTGTATGGACAGATGCTCCGGGGGCGATCACATCCTGATCATAAATTCAGGGCATCTGACGCGCACGAGCCTTACCTTGTTTTCGTGGCTTGAAGCGTGGGTTTCGGGAGTGGACCTTAACGCAGAGATATTTGAGTTTCCGGACCTCAGCATGATCAATCCTTTTACCCGAAAACCACTTTCGGTGAAGACGCGTGGACGTGCGAAGGGAATTTTGGTTGAGTCATTCGGACCGTGACAGCGGCCGCACGCATGTATAGCGCAGAAGTGAACGTCGGGCGTGACTGAGGACCCACCGTCCTCAGCCGAACTAACTCGCGGCGTTGACTCACGGGCCTTTCTGCGACTCACCCAATCCCATCTTCATCCGCACTGCTTGCGCTGCCGCGGTCATCCCGCACTCCCTCGGGCGCCTCCGTCGTGCGCTGGGTCTTAAGGCAATTCGTTGGGCAAACGTCGCCAATTGTCACCCTTGGCGGAGGGCTACGGCCGGGGAGTCGAAGCTCCGCGTGGTTGATCGCTGTCTCAGACCGTATCAATGTGTTGCGCTGGGTCGCACCTCGTCGCAACCTGTCGGGTAGTCCAAAAGGTAGTCCACAAACCAACTCCGCGCATCCGCACGACGACGGTAAGCCGGTGTATTGTTTGATATTCTGAGAGTGCTTCGAATGGGAGACGTCCTGCTCCCAAAGCAGAGGGTCGGGGGCGAAGGGGAAGCCCCTGGCTTTCCTAGTGCCTTGGATGGGTAACACCCCGGGTAACTGACCAGCTCGTCTGCCGCAAACGCCACTGCGATCAACCGCTTCCGTTCGGAGTCCGAGTCCTCTCCTGGGCATCGAACCTCTCGAGACTTTGTTGAGGCCGCGGCAAACCTGCTCCCTGGGTTCGACTGACGTCAGCATTCATGAGCAGCAGCTCGCTTGGGCCAGTACCTACCATAGACCCTTCGTCCCTTTCGCAGATCATCTCGGCTGTGCTTGCCGCTCGCCCGCCAACATTCGTTCAAGATTTTCCGCACGTACCAGACATTCACCACATGGCCGGGTCCCAATTTCCGCCATACTTCGTCGGCGCTTAGTCTTGGTTGCCGTTTCCAAATAGCCCCGATGCGAAGGCGAACTCCAGTTCTGTAATCAACGCGCCACTGCATACGTTTCTGTATGGGGTGTCGTATTGCCTCACGTAATTTTGTTACCGGATGCCTCAGCAAGGATGTTACCGCTTGGTCAGCCGATGAGGGTTTTTTGACTGTCTTTCAGAAGAACATAGGGCGGTCTGCCGCCAAAGGCGGCAGAAGTCCGCATTGATGGAACTCACCAGTGTCGATCGACTGCTGCGGTGACATTTGCGATGTTGCCATTGATGTCGCAAATCAGACGTTGTGCAGCCTCGCGGCGCCAGACCCTGACTCTTCTGTGCAGTGCGCTCAGGTTTCGCAGATGGTATCTGTCGGGATAGCGTGCCTGGAACTCCACGAGGAGCTCCAGTGCCGTTTGATCCGGCTGCGCCTCCAGACATTCGACCATTTCTGCCCAGTGCTCTGCGAACATGTGGGCGCGTCGGCCACGAGGTTTGTCAGTCAGTCGGCGATGCTTGAGATGCTCGATAACGACACCGCGAGCGCGGGCATTGCGGCGCCAACGTTTCACTTGCCGGTTCAACGAGCTGTACTGCCGAGCAGTAAATTGGCCGGGGAACTGCAGGCATAGCTCCTCGAACAATTGCGTGGAGTTGATGTTTGGGAACTCTTCGAGGCGGCGGCACGCCAGAGGCCACACCTTGCGCATGGCCCGGTAGTTGGCGGTGCCCGACGCGGCGTATACGACTTGGGGCCGTGCCGGGGCCGTGGTAGCCGCCGCGGCGGCCGGCTTGCGAGACGCTTCGATGGGCCGTTGAGCGACTGTTTGCAGGCTTCGCAGATATCGAGGTTTTGCTTCGACTGAGAAAGTCGGCCGGACCTCGCCGGCGCGCCAAGCGCTCGAGAGGCTTGCAATGAAGGCAGTGAGATCGGGCGGATCGGCTGTCTGGGCGGGAGGCGTTTCCCCATCGGCAAGCGCAATCAGATGAGCCTGCATCGCCCGGATCTCTTCCAGGAGCTTGAGAGGATCTAGGGCTGCGGCGACAGTGCGCAGTTGAATCTTGGCGTTCTCGGGCAATTCTGCTTGTAACAGCCGCTCGCACGGTGTCTGTGGTGGGTGATACCGCTTCGAGACGTGAGCCCCTTCACGATGCTTCGATGCCAGCTTGAATGAGGGCTGGAAGAAGTTTACGAACAGTCGTGAGGCGCTATATAGACGTGTGATCGCCTTGGCGGCAGCGATCCCGGCAAAGCGGCGATAGCCCAGGAGCTTACGCACGACTGCACCGTTCTTCTGTTCGATCCATGCCTGATCGTTCTTCCGATAGGGCCGCGACCGGGTCAGCTCGATGCCATGGCTCAGGCAGTACTGGATCAGGGTTTCGTTGACGAACTCGGTGCCATTGTCCACGTCGAGCGCGCGAAGCGCGAAGGGCAGGCCCAGGCGGATACGATCGAGAGTCTCGACGACCAGATTGCCCTCCCGCACGATGATGGGGACCGCTTCGGTCCAACCGCTCGCAATATCAGTCAACACCAAACTATTGATGTAACTGCCGCGGTTAATATCTCCGCAATGAGCAACCAGGTCCATTTCCATGCAACCCGGCTGCGGTGTATTCCAGTCGGCAAACGTGCGCAGCGGGACTCGCCGACGTGGTTCAGGCGCGAGGCGACGGGGCTTGCGAGGACGTATCGCATTGCGGGGCGCCCGCAGCAACCGATCCATCGTTGCCGCACTCATTGCCAACACCTTCGAACGGATATTTTGCTCCAATTTCGGATGACCGTGCCGCTCGAGCGCGGGCAGAAGAATGGGCAGCAAGGGGCGCAGCCGTTTTCCACAAACGCGATCGGACGCCTCCCACAGCACAATGAGGGCGGCACGCGCCGCCTCGTCGTAAAGCGAGGGACGTTGGCGTGTCTGGCGGCCTTTGGGCGCAGGTGGAGCATTGAGCACCCGGATGGCGGATTTCTCGTGATAGCCGGTGGTGGCGACGAACTCGGCGAGGATCCTGCGCTTCTCCCAGCCCTTTGCCGACCTATAACGCCGCCGAACCACATCGGCGAGTTCCGCCTGCAGGATTTCCTCGTTGAGGACCGGCTGATTTCTCCAGTTGGGGACCACCTGACGGGGGTCACTGGCGGAGCCGAAGGCGACGAGTCTTACGCCTCCCTCTTCTTGCTGGCAAGTTTTCGGGCTTTGACGCCGCGATAGCTTTCGCCTGTGATCTGGATCGTGAGGGCGGCATGCTCAAGGCGGTCCCGGATGGCATCGGCGATCACCGGATCGCCGATCACTTCCGACCAGTGATCCAACGGTAGCTGCGTTGTGAACACAGTGGACTTACCGATCGAGCGCTCCTCCAGGATTTCGCACAGATCCTGCGCTTCGGTGGAAGAGAGCCTACGCATTCCCATGTCGTCTAAAATCAACACGTCGGGCTTGGCGATCTTGTCGCGATAGCGCAGGTATGTCCCGCTGGATCGGGCCAGTGCGATATTTTCCAACCAGGTCGTGACCGTCATGTACAACACCGATCTGCCACAGGCGCAGGCATGCAACCCGATGGCCTGAGCCAGGAAGGTCTTGCCCACACCGGTTTGCCCGATGAGCAACACCGGGCGCCCCTCGTTCAACCACTGCAGGCTATAGAGTTCCTTGATCTGCGGCTTGCTGATGGAGCGGCTCGCCGTGAAGTCGATATCCTCGAACGCCGGTCGTAGAGTGAACTTGGCGGCCTTGATCCGATAGCCGGTCTTGCGCTCCTGTCTGTAGTCGATCTCGGCCTGCAGCAGCGTATCGAGGAACTCGGAGTACCCGGTCTGGTCCCGAGTGGCATCGGTGACGGCTCGGTCATAGGCGGCGAACATGCCGAGCAGTTTCATCTCGGCCATGAGGTTCTTGGCGATCGCAGTGCTCATAACTTTAAGTTCTCCTGAAGTGAGGTGGACGCGCTAGCGGCGTCCGTGTCGAGGAGCTGATCAGCACCGCCGACGTAACGCAGCATGGGGTTGCCGGGACGGCGTACGATCTGGCGTTCGTCATCTCGGGCTGTGATGGGTTTTCGTGCCTGAGCGAGCAGCGCCTGGAAGTACGGCACGCGGAACTTGTTGTAGCGACGCATGGTGGCAATGGCGGCGACAATGCGCAGGCTGGCGAGCTCGTGACCGGTGGTGTTGATCTCCTTCGTACAGCTGCGCACGAAGCCCTGGCAGCGGCGCAGATGTCCATAGACATCCGCATTGAACAGTTCCACGAACAACTGATTGAGATCGGCGTGGATGAACCGGGACTGTGAGAGCAACTTTTGCGGTGTGGCTTCGTAGTACGCCTGCGATGCCGGCGGGAAGTGGGCGTCGATGAAGATGCGCTTACCGTTGCGGTGGCGGCTGCGCGGATGGATCGCCAGGCGTTCAAGTCCAGGAAGATCTCCACCTGGTTCTCAGTGATCTTGATGCGCAGCTTCTTGTGTCGGTGGATGTGCGGCGCGCTGTAGTAGTCGCCTTCGATGTACACATAACAGTCCGGATGAAGGGTGGCGTCCTTCCAGTCCGCGTACTCGAAGTCGCCGATCGGAAGCGGCTTGAGGGCGGCTTTCTCGAGCGTCTCGAAGCGCTCGCGGCGCGAGATACCGAAGCGGGTATGGCGCCGCGCGTTGATCCGCTCGACACACTCACTGAGGGCTTGGTTGATCTGGGTGAGCGAGGTGAACCGCGTGCGTCGATAGCGGAAGCGCGCATAGCGCATCAGTATTTTCACCAGCCCCTCGACGATCGCCTTGTCCTTGGGATGATCTGGGCGCGCCGGGACCACCGCTGTTGAGAACTGACTGGCCAGCTGCGCATAGCCGGGTTGAGATCCGGGTCGTATAAGTGTCACTTGAGCACGCCCTGCTTCAAACAGTCGGGCACCGTCACGTGCGGGACGCCACCGTAGAAGCTGAACATGCGCCGATGCATGCCGAGCCAGTTGCGGCTCTTCATGTCCTCGGCCGCGCAGGCAAACAGCAGTTGACTGAAGCCCAGGCCCGCGACAAACACATAGGCCTTGCGGATTTCACCGGTCTTCAGCTCGATCCATTCGAACGCATCGCCGGCGTAATCCACTTCCACGCGCTCCCCAGGATCAAACTCGCGCGCCGTGACGGAGGCTTCCCAGTATTGCGGGAACTTGCGGTAAAACTGTTTCCAGAAGTTGCTGTACGTCGTCAGGTGCTGGGCTTTCTCCTCCCAGATGAACTTCAGTGGGTGGCCGAGCCCCAGATCTTGAACAATGGCCGGCCATTCCAACTGCAACATCCACAGTGGATCGCATGGTGGCTTGGGTGCATCGGGGGATTGCCGGGCGCCATCACGAACCTCTCGCACCGTGTCGCGCGAGCAGTTCAACGCGCGGGCGATCTCGCGCATCCCGCGGCCCTCTGCCAGCCGCCGCCGGATCTCCTCGTACCGCCCCACCGTCATGCTGCGTGAGCCCATGCCGTCTTCCCCTTCGTGACTGCTCACGACGGTAACGGTCTGGGATTCCACAGGGCTCGCCGACGCCCCAATCGACTGACTTTCCTCAGAATTCGACATTGCAGGACCACTCCCGCGCCCGCGTAGGGCGCACCAAAAGTGACCCCGCCGGTGGTCCCCAACTGAGGAAATCGCCTGGTCCTCAACCGGGGAAATTCTGCACCGCCCGCATTTCGTGCGTCATCTTGCTGGCCATAGCGCCTCCCCAGTGATGGAGGTGCCATGCTCACACACCGACCCGGCGGTAACATCTCAGATGAGGCAACGACCTCGCCCGGGTAACATTTGTGCTGAGGCAATGCGACATGGGGTTTTTGTTCGCAGCGGCGATTCGAATTTCCCGAAGTAACTCGCAAGCTCTACGAAAGCCCAGAAGGTGTTCTCGTCCCAAGCTCGCCACAACCTGATGCCCTGTAACCGCAGAATTTTGTTCCCAGATATCACGTACACGTGCCCGTGCCGCGTCACGTGGTAAGCGGCGCGGATGGTGAATTCTAAGACGAAGCGCCGTCCTAAGAACTTGCTGTCCTGTCCATCGTGCGCCCGTAACGGACTCGATATTCCGCTCATTCAATCGGTTCGCTGCGGCGCGAAAGCTGATTGGCTTTTCGTGCATTCCGGGCTGACGCAACGCCCATTCAATGTGAGCTCTTTGGGCTTCGGCTCGCTCTTCCGCAAGCTTTACCAACGCTGCTCTTCCCATTGTACTGATTCGTCGTTGCCACGCCTTCGAGCGCAACTGCACCCCAAATTTATTTCCGCGAAGCTTCCGAGCCAACATCGCAGCTTTGCATCGCTGCGAGATCAACTTTCGTTCCTGCTCGGCGAGCGAGGCATAGATATGCAACGTGAATTCGTCGCAATCCCTTCCGAGAGCTGCAACGATGAAATGCACTCGATGCTCCATCAGCCCGGAAATGAAATGTACGTTGCGAGACAAGCGGTCGAGTCTTGAGACTATCAGCGGACACCGGAAGGCACGCGCCTCTTTCAGCGCAGCCGCGAGCCCTGGACGCATAAGCAACGCATCTGCTCCAGCGCCGGTTTGGATATCCTGATAGCAGGATTTGATTGAGAATCCTTCGCGCGCCCCGAACACCTCGATATCACGGCGTTGCGCGGCAAGGCCCAGGCCACTCCGACCTTGTTCTCGAGTACTGACTCTCAGGTAACCAACTGCTGATTGCATGGCAGAGCAATCCCTGAACGTAAAGATGGGTGAGATCTTAGTTTCGCATCTTTTCGACTGCGTGAAATGCCACAGCCCAATTCATATAAGAAGTTATGGGCCACCAAGAGGTGAAGAGCCACAGCACCCCCTGCCAATGCGCCAATTTCACTGTGTCTGCCTAAGGTTTCTCCGAGATCTCGGTCCGGACCCACGTCCTCTTGCGGCGAAGATAAGCTGTGAGAGCTAGTGCAAGCTCGCGGAATACCGTTGTAGTTGTGCGCGCAGCTATTCGCGTTATCCATTCGGACTACTTAGCAGATCCTCGCGTTCAGACTTAGTCAGAAGTGCTCAATCCGACTAAGCGCCTGCAACTGTTGCTCCCTCGGACTCCGCGGCCCTCCTACGTGAAGAGTTGCTTCCCTTTCACGTGATGCCTGAAGCCGTTCCGATTGGCTTTGAGACGTCGAAGACGAGCACTCGCATTCTCTCCCTTTCTGCCGCAGGCAAATCCGCAACCAACATGTCTTCCAGCGCCTGGGGAAACGTGGGTTTCGGCAACCCGTCTTTCCGGGCGGGGAGTTGTCGGCCTGCCCAGAGGCCAAACCAGAAGACGAGGTAGATGCCGTGCCCGTCTGAGCACTCTGCCAGCGCGTAGCCCCGCAGCTGTCCGTTCGGAGCTTCCCAGAGGTCAGGATGATAGTGGCGCTTCACCTCGATGGGCAGGGATTTCCCAGCACCGTTCAGAATCAACATATCCGCCCGCGTGTCTTCAGGCCGTCGCACTTCCGCGAACCCATCGGCGATTTTGTAGCGCTCGAGACGATCGATGAGTCGTTCGAGCAATCGATCCCGACACAGATTCTCAATACGCGGATCCTCCACATCGCCGGTAGGGGTGGTATTCCAGTACGCCTTCCATGGTGTATTGCTACTCGTTCCCAGGTCTCTGCACAGGCGAAGCAATTCATCCACGACGATCGACAAGAGGTCCGCAGCGTTTATTGGCGGTCCGCCCTCTAACACTTCCAGAACTGCGGCTGGCTCGGGATAGCGGAATTTGCTCTCCCGATATAGGCGCGCCCACTGAGCATGTGCGTGCTGAAGGTCGGCTTTCCAGGCAGCCAGCTTTGGATCAGCAACTAGGCTCTGAATTGCTGGCCCCGCCTCGCCGCTGTCATCATGAGTCTGATCCAGTCCGGGGATTTCTCACATACCTGGGATATAAGGTGATATCCAGCACCACTCAACAGCACGCACCCGGCTACCCAGACGCCAGTCAATGGCGCTACTACATTTACTTCCCGCTGATCATGCTAGGCGTCAGCATTGGATTATTGATCCTCGGAAACCGGACACCGGTCGTATTGTTCGTCACGATGTGGTCGTTGCAGCTCGTCATAGTTCTGCCGTTCATCCTCGCGTATGCCGGCGGAGTGTAGGGGGGCAAGCCCACGCGGCAGCGAAAAGCAATGAGTGATGGCCAAACGCTTACTATCAAGGACCGGCGCGGACGGTAAGTTCGCTACGGCTCGCCCGCGTCGCAATTATTCTCAAACCGGCGCAGGCCCCGCGACAGGGCGAATACCGAGAAGGAGAAATGTCCATGCAACTGTCCATGTAGCACGGAGCGGAAGCTCGTAAGTATTGGTCGGAGCGCCGAGATTTGAACTCGGGACCCCTTGCACCCCATGCAAGTGCGCTACCAGGCTGCGCCACGCTCCGACTCGATTATTCTTCTTCGATTCCAGGCTCAAGAACCGCGCGATCGGGGATGTTCGCGCGAGCCACCAATGATACGCCGTTTTCGCGTTCCGCGGTGCGATAGCTCAGCGCCGCAACACCTTCAACAGCTCCTCGAGCTCCAGCCTCACCTGCTTTACGATCTGCTGGCTTTGGCTCACATCCGTGCGTGCTTCTTCGCCAGTGAGCTTCTGGCGCGCGCCGCCGATCGTGAAGCCCTGCTCGTAGAGCAGGCTGCGGATCTGGCGGATGACGATTACGTCCTGGCGTTGGTAATAGCGCCGGTTGCCGCGGCGTTTTACCGGCTTCAGCTGCGGAAATTCCTGCTCCCAGTAGCGCAGCACGTGCGGCTTCACGCCGCACAGGTCGCTCACTTCACCGATGGTGAAATAGCGCTTGCCCGGAATCGCCGGCAGCTGGGCGTTATTCTTTGGCTCCAACATAGGCTTCGACCCGTGCTTTCAGCTTCTGACCGGGACGGAACGTGACCACGCGACGGGCGCTGATGGGGATTTCTTCGCCTGTCTTGGGGTTTCGCCCGGGACGCTGGTTTTTGTCTCGCAGATCGAAATTTCCAAAACCGGATAGCTTGACCTGTTCCCCGTTGGATAGCGCAGCCCGCACTTCTTCGAAGAAGAGGTCAACGAGCTCGCGCGCTTCGCGCTTATTCAGCCCGAGCTGATTGAACAGCGCTTCCGCCATCTCCGCCTTGGTCAGGGCCATCGCGTTATTCTCGTATTCTTGCGTTCAAGCTCACACGCAAATCCGCGCTGATGGAGGCCATCAGCTGCTCCACATCTTCGTCGGTTAGGGTGCGAGAAATATCCTGAAAAATCAAGCCCAAAGCGACGCTTTTTCTACCCGCTTCTACCCCTTGGCCGCGGTACAGGTCGAATATTCTTAAATCGCATAGCAGGCTGGACGCCGCCAAGACTACACGCTCGACGAGGGCACTTAAAGCGACCGTTTCGTCCACAACCACCGCAAGGTCGCGCCGCACCTGTGGGAAGCGCGAGATCTCGCTGTACAGCGGCTTTTCGACGGCCAGCGCATCGACTTCGAGCTCGAAAAGTACCGGCGCATATGTAAAGTCAAGCTCCTTGACGAGCGACGGGTGCAACTCGCCGAGCCAGCCGACTTCGCGTCCCCCACGCAATATCCGCGCCGCGCGTCCGGGATGCAGACACGGCAGCGGCGTTGCAGGAGCCTCGAAAACGAAAGAACCGCTGCAACCTGTGGCCGTAAACAGTGCTTCCAAGTCACCCTTGACATCATAGAAGTCAACCGGCGCACGCATCTGCGGGGGAATTCCCCACTGTTCGGGCAATCGTGCTCCGGTTGCAACACCGGCGATCGAGTCGATTTCGCGTATGGCACCCGCACCGCCAGCAAACTTCGCTCCATGCTCGAACAGGCGGATGCGGTCCTGCTGACGGCGTTGGTTCTCCAGCGCCGCGCGAACCAGCCCCGGCCACAGCGACACGCGCATGACCGACAGATCGCTGGCAATGGGATTCGCCAACGGTAATCCTGCAACGTCGGGAAACAGCCGTTTCTGCAGGTCGGGATCGACGAACGCGAACGTAATCGACTCCTGGTAGCCGCGCATCGCCAGAGCTTCGAGAATCACGTGCTCCGCGGGCTTCTCTTCAGGCGACGGCCTGAACCGGTGCGGGCCGATGGAATCGGCTTCCGGTATCGCCTGGTAGCCGATGATCCGCGCCACCTCCTCGATCAGATCCGCCTCGATCGTAATATCGAAGCGGTGGGCGGGAGGGGTGACCAACCAACCGTCGGCGTTGGCAATGACCTTCATTTGCAGGGCGGACAGCGTCGCCGCGACCCGCTCGTCCGCGATACTCACACCCAACAATAGCTCCAGCCGCGAGCGCCGCAACTGCACCGGCTTGCGTGTCGGTTGATGCTCCGCCGATTGAGTAACACTGACCTGACTGGCGTTGCCCCCGGCGAAAGACCGCAGCAACGTGAGGGCTTTATCCATTGCGCGCTGCTGCAGGGTCGGATCGACTCCTCGCTCGTAGCGCTGGCTCGCATCGGTGATCAGGCCCCAACGGCGGCCACGGCCGGCGATCGCCTGAGGCGAAAAATAAGCCACTTCGAAGAATACGTCCGTGGTGTCGTCGCTCACGGAGGTCCGCTGGCCGCCCATGATACCGGCGAGCCCCACCGGGCCTTCGCTGTCAGTAATCAGCAGAACATCCGGATTGGCCTCGACAGTCCTTCCGTCCAACAAGGTAATCGGCTCGCCCGCACGGGCCATACGTACACGAATATCCCCGCGCACCTTACGCAGATCATATGCATGCATCGGTTGTCCGAGCTCGAGCATTACGTAGTTGGTCACATCAACGACGGGGCTGATAGATCGCACACCCGCCCGCCGTAGCCGTTCGCGCAGCCACACAGGCGTTGCCGAACGATTATCAACTGCGCGAATGATGCAGCCCACAAACGTGGGGCAAGCAGCCGGAGCGTCGAGATGGACAACTACGGAGTCCTTAGCATTTGGCGCCGGGCTTGCGATCGCGTCCTCAGGAGCCAGCCAGGTCTCAATGACCTCGTGCTCACCTGTGAACTCGAAGCTCAGTTCGGCAGTAACGCCAACGCTGGCAGGTGCCCTGACGCTGACAGTCAGCGGTGGCGCGCTCTGTGATCCCTTCACCCCCCGCCCCGTCAGCGCGGCCACTTCCCTGGCGACGCCGAGGATCGACATGGCATCGCCGCGATTCGGAGTAATCGCAAGATCCAGGATATCGTCATCCAGTCCCAGGTACTCGCGCAGTGGCGTTCCAACCGGCGCGTCCGCGGGCAGCTCGATAATGCCGGCGGAGTTTTCCGCCAGCCCCAGCTCCTTGGCGGAGCTGAGCATTCCTTGCGATTCCACGCCACGCAGCTTCGCGGCCTTGATGTTCAAATCGCCGGGGAGCTTTGCACCTACAACTGCCAGCGCGCTCTTCAGTCCAGCCCGCGCATTAGCCGCTCCACATACGATCTGTAGCGGCGCGCCGGATCCAACCGAGACCTGACACACCTGCAACTTGTCGGCCTGGGGATGCCGTTCGGCCGAAACTATCTCAGCGACAATGACCCCGCTGAACGGCGCTGCCGCCGGCTCGAGCCCATCCAGCTCGAATCCCGCCAGGGTCAGGCGCGAGCCGAGCTCGCGGGCGTCCCACGGAATATCGACCCAGTCCGCCAGCCAGGAATAAGGAACCTTCATGACTCAAAACGTCCGGAATTGCCGCAGGAAGCGCAGATCGTTCTCGAATGCCAGGCGCAGGTCGTTCATTCCATAACGCAACATGGCCAGCCGGTCGATGCCCATGCCGAAGGCATAACCGGTGAAACGCTCCGGGTCCACGTTGCTCGCCTTCAACACGCTCGGATGCACCATTCCACACCCCGAGATTTCGAGCCAACCGGTCATCTTGCAGGTCCGGCAACCCTTGCCCTCGCAGAACACGCAGGACATGTCCACTTCGGCCGAAGGCTCGGTGAACGGAAAGTAGGAAGGCCGTAACCGCATGGCGAGGTCCTTCTCGAAAAAGGCCTGCAAAAAGCCGTGCAGCGCCGCCTTCATGTTGGCGAAACTGACATTCTCGCCAACGACCAACCCTTCCAGCTGATGAAACATCGGCGAGTGGGTCATGTCGTGATCGCTGCGGTACACGCGGCCCGGCGCGATGATGGCTATCGGCGCGCCTTGCGCCAGCATCGCGCGGATCTGCACCGGCGAAGTATGTGTGCGCAGCAGCCGCCCATCGGCGAAGTAAAAGGTATCGTGCATCGCGCGCGCCGGATGATCGGGCGGGATGTTGAGTGCCGCGAAATTATGGAAGTCGTCTTCGATCTCGGGCCCGGCGGCCACATCGAAGCCCGCACGGCGAAACAATTGCTCGATCCGCAGCCGGGCCTTGGTTACCGGATGCAGGCCACCGCGCTCCTCGCCGCGCCCAGGCAGAGTGACATCGATCCGGCCTGCCGCAAGCTTGCCCGCAATGTCAGCCTGCTCGAGCGCAACACGCCGCGCATCGAGCGCGTTCTGCACGCTCTGCTTCGCCTCATTGATCTTCTGCCCGGCCGCCGGACGCTCGGCAGCAGGCAGCGCACCGAGCGACTTCAACTGCTCGGTGAGAGTGCCCTTTTTGCCGAGCCAACGGACTCGCGCCTCATCGAGCGCCGCGAGGTCACCGACTCCGGTGACCTCGTCGAGCGCCTGCCGGACGAGGGAACTCAGGTCGTTCACGACCGTACCGGTGCTGTTAGGAGAGTCCGAGGGCTGTCTTTGCCTGTGCCGCGATGGCGCCAAAAGCCGCGGCATCATGCATGGCGAGATCCGCCAGCATCTTGCGATCGACTTCGACTTCAGCCTTCAGCAATCCGTTGATCAACCGGCTGTACGACAAGCCATGCAGGCGTGCCGCAGCATTGATACGCGCAATCCACAACGCGCGGAACTCGCGCTTCTTGGCGCGGCGATCGCGGTATGCGTATTGGCCAGCCTTGATGACTGCCTGCTTGGCGGCGCGGTAAACCTTGCGGCGGGCGTTGTAGTAGCCCTTCGCCTTGCCAAGAACCTTCTTGTGACGGCGCCCGGCCGTCACTCCACGTTTAACTCTTGCCATGATGTCCCCTTATTTGTGATTCGGCAGCAGTGCGGTTACACGCCCGAGATCACTTTCGTGGACGAGGCTCGAGCCGCCGGAACGCGCGTGGCGTTTCACTTTCCGGTCCTTGTGACCGAGGTTGTGACGGCGCTTGGACTTGTAGTGCTTGAAGCTTTTCGCAGTCTTGCGGAAACGCTTCGCAGCCCCACTGTTGGTTTTCAACTTGGGCACGATCTAACTCCTGTGTATAGCTACCGTTCGCAAGCTGCCCACCTCTCACAGGCGAGTGCAACCGCTCCCGGGCGAACAACCTCAGGTCCCGCGGGACCGTCCGCTGTTACTTCTTTTTTGGTGCAAACACCATGATCATCTGCTTGCCTTCCATGAGCGGGTTCTGCTCGACCACGCTGTGAGCAGCGAGATCGGCGGAGACCCGTTCAAGGAGCCGGCGCCCGATATCCTGGTGCACCATCTCTCGGCCACGGAACCGCAAAGTTACCTTGGCCTTATCTCCCTCGGTCAGGAAGCGGATCAGATTACGCACTTTAATCTGGTAATCGCCCTCTCCCGTACCGGGACGAAACTTGACTTCCTTGACTTGAATCTGCTTCTGCTTGCGCTTGGCAGAGTGGGCTTTCTTGTTCGCTTCGAACAGGAACTTCCCGTAGTCCATGATTCGCACGACTGGCGGCTCGGCCGTCGGCGAAACTTCAACCAGATCCAACTCGGCCGATTTGGCCATCTCGAGCGCTTCGAAGCGCGACATGACACCGGCCTGTGATCCATCCGCGGCGATTACTCGCAGCTGCGGCGATGTTATGTCGTCATTGCGCCGAACGCGCTTACTTGCACTAGCGATGCGTCATCCCTCCAACGTCTGGCGCCCACGGCTTCTGAGCTCGATGCGAAAACGTTCCGCGAACGTCTCCGGGGACATCGTGCCCAGGTCCTTGCCGCTTCTTGTGCGCACTGAAAGAAGATTTGCGGCCACTTCCTTGTCACCCGCAACCAATAGATACGGCACACGCTGTAACGTGTGTTCGCGAATCTTAAATCCGACCTTTTCGTTTCGCAAGTCGAACTCGACTCGAAACCCCTGATTTCTCAGGGTTTCCGTCACCGCTCGGACATAATCGTCCTGGCGGTCGGTGATGCTCATGATCACGGCCTGCACGGGCGCAAGCCAGGCGGGCAACCGGCCCGCGTGGTGCTCCAGCAGGATGGCGAAGAAGCGCTCCAGCGACCCGAACATCGCCCGGTGCAGCATGACCGGGGTGCGCTTTGCGCTATGTTCGTCAATGAAATAGGCGCCTAACCTGCCGGGCATGTTGAGGTCCACCTGCAGGGTGCCGCACTGCCAATCGCGGCCAATGGCATCGCGGAGCACGAACTCCAGCTTCGGACCGTAGAACGCCCCCTCCCCCGGATTGAGCGTGTACTGGATCCCTGCGGCCCCAGAAGCGGCGATCAATGCCCTCTCGGCGTGGTCCCAGATCTCATCGCTGCCGACGCGCTTGGGAGGTCGATCGGCGAACTTGATTTGCACCTCGTCAAAGCCGAAATCCCGATAAATATCCAGAATGAGCTGTGTTATCGCCACGCATTCCGCGGTGATCTGCTCCTCTGTAATAAAGACGTGCCCGTCATCCTGGGTGAACGCGCGGACCCGCATCAGGCCGTGCAGAGCACCCGATGGCTCGTAACGATGCACCTTGCCGAACTCGGCAAACCGGACGGGCAGCTCGCGATAGCTGCGCAGGCCCTGCTTGAAGATCTGCACGTGCCCGGGGCAGTTCATCGGCTTGATGGCGTACGTACGCTCATCCGGGGTCTTGGTGAGAAACATGTTCTCGCCGAACTTCTCGCGGTGCCCCGATTGTTCCCACAGGCCGATGTCCATCAGCTCCGGGGCGCTGACCTCTTGGTAGCCCGCGGCACGCTGCCGCTCGCGCATGTACGCGATGAGGGTCTGAAAGACCTGCCAACCCTTCGGATGCCAGAACACGGCGCCCGGCGCCTCTTCCTGCAGATGGAACAGGTCGAGCTCGCGGCCGATACGGCGATGATCGCGCTTCTCGGCCTCTTCCAGGCGGTGCAGATACTCATCGAGCTGCTTCTTGTCCGCCCACGCGGTGCCGTAGATCCGCTGCAACATCTCGTTGCGCGAGTCACCACGCCAATAAGCGCCCGCCACCTTCGTCAGTTTGAATGCCTTCAACTTGCCGGTGGACGGGACGTGCGGGCCGCGACACAGATCGACCCAGTCGCTCTTGCCATCCCCTTGGCCGTAAAGGCTGATTTCATCCTTGTCCGGAATGCTGGCGATGATCTCGGCCTTGTAGAACTCGCCCTGGTGTTTGAAGAACTTCACCGCCTCATCGCGGGTCAACACGCGGCGGCTGACCTTCTGGTCCGCCTTGGCGAGCTCCTGCATCTTCGCCTCGATGGCGGCGAGATCTTCCGTGCTGAAGGGCCGCTTGTAGGCAAAGTCGTAATAGAACCCATCCTCGATGACCGGGCCGATCGTCACCTGCGCATCGGGGAACAGCTGCTTCACGGCCTGTGCCAGCAGATGCGCGGTGGAGTGGCGGATCACTTCCAGCCCGGCCGGGTCCTTATCCGTGACGATAGCCAGGTCGGTATCGCTCGAAATCAGGTACGAGGTGTCCACGAGCTTGCCATTCACGCGCCCGGCAAGCGCCGCTTTGCGTAAGCCCGCGCCGATATTGGCTGCAACGTCGTCCACGGTTACCGGGTGGTCGAAGCGGCGTTGACTGCCATCCGGCAGGGTCACGACAGGCATGAGAAATGGGCCTCAACGGCAAAAGATGGTAGTCGCGAGTGGGATCGAACCACCGACCACCTCCATGTCAAGGAGGTGCTCTACCACTGAGCTACGCGACTGAAATTCCCCCGGTGAGACCGAGGGTCGCGAACGATACAAGAGCCGCCGGCCCGAAGCAAGCTAACCCCAAGCCTGCCAAGCACTTACGCTTGCGCGACAGAGCCAGGGCTGGCGAGGCGCTCCGGTGCTTGCAGAATGGGGGGCGTTATCGCTTTTTCCAGAAGGGCAAAGCACTCTGCGAAGGTAACTGCCGTTTGAGCCGCGCCCGCGGCTGTGAGCCGCTGGCGTGCGCGATCCAGGTCGCCAACCGCATTCCACAGACCCACGAACATGGGGATGTCACTGGTGCCGGCACGGATTCGCTTACAGACGGCTCTGGCAGCGGTCACCGCCTCTGGCGGCGCGGCGGAAATCACTATGGCGCGGGTGCCGCTGGCCCCCGCGATAATTTCAGCAGGATCCGGGCCAATGATCCGGACGGTGAGATTCCTTTCGATGATGGCTACTTGGAAAAGCTTGGCGATGATCTCGTCCGCGCCGCTTGCCGCTGCAATGCAGAGCACTGCTGCCCTCGCTGGAGCTTCCGCGCTCGCGAAACGCGACATAGCCGGGGTCATCAGCTCCAAGCGTTCATCCACCCAATCGTTGATGTGCTCGAGAATGGTCTGCCTGCGGGCATCGGTGAGAGTTCCGCGCTCATAGTCCTCTTCGGCACGCAGTATTGCCGGGACGATGATTGCGTCGCACACCTCCAGTATCGAGCTTTGGCGCAATGCGGCCTGCAGCACGGAATCGGCTTCGTCGCGGTTGCTCGACAGCAGCCGCTGATAGAGGCGTTCATGCGGCTCGAGGACGGGCTCGTCGCCGAGCAGCACCTGCAGAAATTTGAGTTGCGGGATGTATTTTCCCATGACGGCTGCACACACGGTCATGGGCACGGCCAGGAACAGCCCGGCAAATCCCCACAGCCAGGTCCAGAAGCCCGCGGCCAGCAGCAGCGCCACCGGGGAAACGCCTGTATGAGTTCCATACAGCCATGGCTCCAACACCGACCAATCGAACAACTCCAACACGACGAACAGTCCAAGCACCATTAACGAGCGTGTCCAGTCGTCGAACACCGCGAACGACAATGCCAGCGGGATGGCCGCCGCCATCCAAACACCAATGTAAGGAATGAATCTCAGGACCAGAGTCAGGGCGCCCCACAGGACGGCGTTGGGGACGTGTAACACCCACAAGCCCACCGCCACCGCGAGTCCAGTCCAGCCGTTGATGACGATCTGCATCAACAGATAACGACTGACACGGCTCGCGGCATCGTTCAACGCTTCAGTGGTGAGGTGCAGATAACGGGAGCCTAACAGCCGCAAGATCCGATCGCGCAGATCAGGCAGGCGCAGCAGCATGAAGACGACGAGCACGATGATGGCAAGCGTTGTGCCTACCGGACGTGCGACCGGGCCCACTACGGTCCTGATCGTCTCAATCGCGGTCGTCGGAGATTCAACGACCTGGACTTTCGCGACGCCTCGCGGTTTGGGCTCGGTGGGCGCGACGCGGTCGATCTCTTTCGTCAGGGCCTCGATTGCGTGCGTGGTCTCTGCCACGCCGCCGCGCAGTGCACCGCCGAACTGCGTCAGGTTGGTCCGCAATTGCCGCTGATAACTCGGCAGCTCTCTGGCCAGATCGGCGAACTGACTGAACACCAGGGTGCCGAGGCCAAAGATCAGGGCTAAGCCGAGTGCCATGGAGACGATGACGGCGAACAGCCGCTTGATGTGCCAGCGGGTCAGTAATTCCACCATCGGCGCCAGCAGGAAGGTACACAGGATGGCGAGCGCGAGCGGGATGAACACCTCCTGCGCCAGCTTGAGAACCGCCACGACGATGACGGTCGTGAACAGCGCCATGCGCGTAGTCCCAGAGGCTTGGACTCGGCCATTCATGGGGTGAGGCTCGCAGGAATCGTGCCGGGTCCGCCCAGGGGCCGCAGCCGGTTCGCGCCTGAGCGCGTGGTCAAGGCGAAACCGCTCGTTGCCGTCCGTAGAGTGCTGGCGACAGCCCTGTCCGCGGAGACTGTCCTAGCTCCCAACAGACACTTTGCTCCGGCTGGCAGGTTTGAGCTGCGGGTGCGGGCTCGGAAATCCAAGCTCGAGCTGCTTCAGCCGATCGATCTCGTCACGCAGCCTCGCCGCCTGCTCGAACTCGAGATTGCGGGCACGCTTGAACATTTCGGCTTCGAGCTTCTTGATTTGACGCACCAGGGTCTCCGGACGCAGATCGGCAGGCGCCGCCGGCTCGCCCTTGCCTGCGCGCTTACGCCCACCGGGCATGGGTGCGCCCGGGCGCGCGCCTTCCATGATGTCCGCCACGGACTTCTGGATTCCCTTCGGGGTGATGCCATGCTCCTGGTTGTACTGGATCTGGCGGGCCCTGCGGCGGTTAGTTTCTCCCAGCGCCCGCTCCATCGAGCCGGTGATCCTGTCGGCGTACAGGATCGCCCTGCCGTTGATGTGGCGCGCCGCTCGCCCGATCGTCTGGATGAGCGAATTGTCCGAGCGCAGGAAGCCTTCCTTGTCCGCATCGAGGATCGCAACCAGCGACACCTCGGGCATGTCCAGACCTTCGCGCAGCAGGTTGATACCCACCAGCACGTCAAACTTGCCGAGCCGCAGATCACGGATGATCTCGGTGCGCTCCACCGTTTCTATGTCCGCATGCAGATACCGCACGCGTACACCGTGCTCGTGCAGATACTCGGTCAGATCTTCCGCCATGCGCTTGGTCAGCGTCGTGATCAGCACACGCTCGTTGAGCACTACCCGCTTGTTGATTTCGGACAGCACGTCATCGACCTGCGTACCCACCGGACGAATCTCAACTTCAGGATCCACCAGGCCGGTGGGGCGTACCAACTGCTCGGCGACCTGCGCTGAATGCGCCGCTTCGTACTTGCCCGGTGTCGCCGACACAAAAATCATCTGCGGCGCAAGCCGCTCCCACTCTTCGAACTTGAGCGGGCGGTTGTCCAGCGCCGAGGGCAGCCGGAAGCCGTATTCGACGAGCACCTCCTTGCGCGATCGGTCACCCTTGTACATGGCGCCGAGCTGCGGAATCGTCTGGTGACTTTCATCGATGACCAGCAGCGCGTTGGCAGGCAGGTAATCGAACAGACACGGTGGCGGATCGCCAGCCTGCCGGCCCGACAAATAACGCGAGTAGTTTTCGATACCCGCGCAGTACCCCACCTCTTTCATCATTTCCATGTCAAACATCGTCCGCTGCTCGAGCCGCTGCGCTTCGAGCAGTTTGCCGCCGTCCCGCAGCTCCTTCAGACGCGTACGCAAGTCCTCGCGCACCTGGTCGACCGCGCCAATCAGGCGATCGCGCGGTGTTACATAGTGCGTGCCCGGATAGACAGTGAACCGCGGCACCTTGCGCGAAATGGCGCCTGTCAGTGGATCAAATAACGCGATCGAATCAATCTGGTCATCGAACAGTTCCACTCGGACGGCTTCACGCTCGGACTCCGCGGGAAAGATGTCGATGACATCTCCCCGCACCCGGTAAGTGCCCTGCGTGAGATCGAGCTCGTTGCGCGTGTATTGCATGTCGGCCAGCCGGCGCAGCAGCCGGCGCTGATCCGTCTTGTCGCCGCGGACAAGATGCAGAATCATGGATAAATAAGCCTTGGGATCGCCTAAGCCGTAAATCGATGAGACGGTGGCGACGATGATGGAATCGGGGCGCTCGAGTAGTGCTTTCGTCGCGGACAGGCGCATCTGTTCGATGTGCTCGTTGACCGAGGAGTCCTTCTCTATATACGTGTCCGACGAGGGCACGTACGCCTCGGGCTGGTAGTAGTCGTAATAAGAGACGAAGTACTCGACGGAATTGTGCGGGAAGAATTCGCGGAACTCGCCGTAGAGCTGCGCTGCGAGGGTTTTATTGTGCGCGAGCACCATGGTGGGGCGCTGCACACGCTCGATGACGGCCGCAACGCTGTAGGTTTTGCCGCTTCCGGTCACCCCGAGCAGCGTCTGATGCGCCAGGCCGTCGTTGACCCCTTCGACGAGCTTCTCGATTGCCTGCGGCTGATCGCCCGCGGGCTCAAATCCGGCTTCAAGTTTGAAAGGTGTGTGTTCCATTGATGGCTCAGCGGCAGCGCGAGATTGGTGGGCAGAGGCGTGATCCCGTAATATAGCCGCGCCGCCCGAATTAAAGCGATTACAGGAAATCCCGTGACCCTACCCGTTGCACGACGCGTCCAGCGCGTCAAGCCCTCGCCCACGCTTGCAGTAACCGCTCGCGCCGCTCGCCTCAAAGCCGAAGGCAAGGACGTGATCGGACTCGGCGCCGGCGAGCCGGACTTCGACACGCCAGCGCACATTCAGCAGGCGGGTATTGATGCCATCAAGAATGGCTTCACGCGCTATACGAACGTCGATGGGATCAACGAGCTCAAGGACGCGATCAGCGACAAATTTCAACGCGACAATGGTATCAAGTACGACCGTTCGCAGATCCTCGTCTCCTCCGGCGCCAAGCAGACTATTTACAATCTTTGCATGGCCGTGCTCGATGCCGGCGATGAGGCCGTGATTCCGGCGCCCTATTGGGTTTCGTACCCAGACATGGTCATGCTCGCCGACGGTCTGCCCGTCATGCCATTTGCCGGCATGGCCCAGGGTTACAAGATCACGCCCCGGCAGCTTGCGGCAGCCATCACGCCGAAGACGCGACTCTTTCTCCTCAACAGCCCGTGCAACCCCACCGGGGCCGCCTACACCCGTGCAGAGCTGCGCGCCCTGGGCGATGTGCTGCTCGAAAATCCGCGCATCATCATTGGCACGGATGATATGTACGAGAAGATCTACTGGTCTCACGAGCCGTTCTGCAGTCTGCTGAGCGCGGTACCGGAGTTGTACAACCGCACCGTGACTATCAACGGCGTATCGAAGGCCTATGCCATGACGGGCTGGCGCATCGGTTACTGCGGTGGTCCGAAGGAGATCATCACCGCGATGGGCACCATTCAGGGCCAGTCAACTTCGAATGCATCGAGCATCTCGCAGAAGGCCGCTGCCGTCGCCTTGTCAGGTGACCAGGAGTGCGTGACCAAGATGAACGAGGCGTTCAAGGCTCGCCACGACTTCATCGTTCATGGGCTGAATTCGCTGCCTGGCATCAGCTGTCTGCCCGGCGCCGGCACGTTCTATGCCTTCGCGGATGTATCCCGGGCCATTGCCGGGCTCGGCTGCCGTGATGACAACGAGTTCGCCGAATTGCTGCTCAACGAGGGCGGCGTTGCCGTCGTACCTGGCTCAGGCTTTGGTGCTCCGGGCCATATCCGAATCTCCTTCGCCTGCAGCATGCAGACACTGGAGAAGGCACTCGAGCGCATGGATCGCGTGCTGGTAGCGGGCCGGGCGGTGGCGCAGACCGCGTAGCCGCTCGTTCGGTCGGTGGCCCAGTGGGCCGGAGGGGAAAGAAGGGGTATCGACCCCGCCCTGCCGGTACCTAGCGCCGGCCGATGTGAAATAGTGGGGTGGTCACTGACAAGCTGCCTTGACTATCCCGGTCCCGTTTTGGAGAATTCGCGGCCTTCGAGAATCCTTACCGTGTTCCCTGGTAGCTCAGCGGTAGAGCGTCGGACTGTTAATCCGTTGGTCGTTGGTTCGATTCCAACCCAGGGAGCCATTAAGAACAAGGACTTAGCTCCGTTTGTTCATCCTTCACGGAGTCATTTGTTTTCCCCCACGATTGAAAGCCCCGCAATGTCGCGTGCGTTTCGGCGGCGCCCCGGATTCTAGTCAGCGTACAGGTGCCTTCGTCGGGATTTTCGTCAAGTGCCGCGCGCGCTGCCGTTTGGGCTTGGCACTTTATTCCCCACGCGTGCGCTCCAGCGAGGTGTTAGACCCAACAACGCAACCTCACTACTTGCTACCGAAGTACCGTTCGCAGACTGCTTGGCTCGCTAGGCAGCGTATGGCGGATTCCATGTAGGCACCGTCAGGCCCATTTACGATGTGGCGTTTTATCATGGACGGATACGCCGGGTGACCGGGTGGGGTAAAGAGCCAGATCACGATCGCGCTGCTATCGTTTGCAACCAGCCAGCCGCCCTGGTTCTTGAATGTGACGCCAGTCTTGGCACGAAGCGCGTTTAGCGCTTCCTCGAGCGTCGAGTACTCGATGTCAGATTTGCCCGAAGAAGCTGGCGACTCGGTCGCTAGCACCGAAGTGCAGGCTCCCAAGATGAGCGCAAGGGCGATCCGGAGGTCCAAGCGCAGGGGCTTCATGGGGTCTAACGACGAATTAGCCGGCGAAAATCGGGCATAACTCTGCGCACGCGGATCACCCTGTGGTTTCGGTTTCAAGAATGGTAGCGCGCGGATCGGCGGTGCGTGGCTCGAAGGTTCCGAATACGGCGGCGGGCGTCGCTATCGAACTGGAAACGATACGCCGCGCGTGCCTGGCACCCAGACTGCGACGGGCCGCATGATGCGTTTAAATCGCTCTGACGCCACGATCGTAGTCAACCAGCGCTGTAGGGAGGCCCATGACTGACTTGCAAACCAGACTGCATCCACGTTTGCGAACTGTCGCACAAACGGTGCGATGGCCATGTCGGCGAGCGACACTCCTTCGCCCGCCAGATATGCAGTGCAGGCCAGTCTCTTCTCCAATAGCTGAAGATCCAGACACGCCTCGGTCCGACTGGCCAGGGAGTCTGCTCCGTCAAAACGGTCTGGATACTTGTAGCGATCCAGATGCGGCTTAAAGTGCGAATCGAACTGAGCAATCAGTGCCAGCATCCCTTGCAGCGAATCGGCATCAGGCGTCAGCCAGTGCTCCGGATCGCTGCGCCCCAGGGCCCACAGCATGATGCCCAGGCTTTCGTCGATCACCTCGCCGTCGGCGACCGCCAACACCGGCACCGTGCCTTTCGGGGCTGCTTGAAGCAGCTCCAACGGTTTCGCGCGTAAAACTATTTCGCGCAGCTCACACTCTTGCCCGCCGGCATCCAGTGCAAGCCGGGCCCGCATCGCGTAGGGACAGCGTCGGAACGAAAAGAGAATCGGGATCATGGGCGCGGCCTGACCCGGTCAGGCGCCCGGCTTGATTGGATTTACGACGACTTCGGTTTTGATCGAGTTAGCGATAAAGCATTGTTCGAAGGTCCAGGTGTGTTCGCGGGAATACTTTCCCTTCAAGAAGTCCTCGCTGGTCCGCTTCCAGCTGATCGTCGCTTTGTGTTCGGACATGGCCCGATCTTACCGAAATCGGCCGTCTCAGCACGTCTCACAAAATTTCTTGAATTCTCACCGCAGCGCAGGTTGTCCGAGAGTAAATATGGGGGTACTGGGGACGGGGAAAGGCACGCTGAGCCTGCAAAATCAGACAGTTATGCGGCAATTCGATTCCAACCCAGGGAGCCATTTCCTCTTTGCACCCCTCTCACCGCCGCTCATGGCCGCCCAGCGAGTGCTGTAAGCCACTGATTTAATTCGGTTGACCCCTGTCAGGCGCTGATCGCCGCGGGTATCGATCCTAGTGCCGAGCGGAAAGCCAAAATAGCCGCCCGGGAGGAGATCTTCCAGGCGCTTGCGCTCGAGTGGCTGGGCATGGCCTTTCCCGGCGATGAAATGTGCGCGCATGGATTTCGTTCCATGGCTTCAACTTGCTTGAATGAGCAGGGTTGGCACCCGGATCTGATCGAACTACAACTCGCGCATGCAGAACGAAATGAACTGCGGGGGGCTTACAACGGTGCGCAGCGTCGTACCGAACGACGCAGCATGATGCAGACTGGGCTGATTACCTTGATCAACTCCGACAACAGACCGCCTCGATGAACCGGCATTGGCCTCCCGTCAGGCGGCGTGAGCGCCCATTGCGTCCTGCGTGTCCCGAGATCGCCTTCGGGCAAGAAAACCAGGCATTTTGGGTCAATTCGACTCAAAAGCCATCTAGCTGAGCTCGCGGTCACAGGCAGATGATCGACTGACCGACCGGCACCGTACATTAATGCGGTGAAGGTGTGGGCGCGCCTCTTCGCAACAAGTCAGCGTGTCTATGAAACTCCTGACTCCAACCAGTCCCGAATTGCTTCGAACACTGGATGAATCACACGCTGCACGAAAGCCGGGCGCGAAAAAACTGGCCCGCTTGGCGGAACCCGGAATACGTCTATGCCTTCTGGACGATCGCGCTCGACTTGAGCTGCGCGTCAGGCACTCGCCGCGGCTGCGGCAGGAAGCGGTTGCGAACGCGAGTTGCTTTCCCGCCCCCGTAATGGTTGGGTGCATCGCACGCAAGCCGTGAAGGTCCCGCCGTGCCGGTACCAACCCCAGCAGATACTCATGGAGCCCCCTTGCCGTGATTCCCACCGTCGTGGTTGCAGGTGCGTAGTCGTCGCCTTCTCGTCGATGATGCGTGCACCAGAAGGAGAACAGCAAGCGCACCGACGTCCAGAAGATCCATTGCTCCTCCGCCGCCACCCCCGCCTGTGGCGGCGGGCGCTGCTGTCACGTCAACGGATACCTGTGCCATATTCGACGGCGCGCCCAAGTTGTCTTTGACGGAATACTGGAAGGTATCTGTGCCCGAATATCCTGTGGTGGGCACGTATACGATCTCACCATTCTTTACAGTCGCTGTACCGTGGGTTGGCGCAGAAGCGATGCTGATCGATGCAGTATCGATTGTCCCGCCATCGCTCGTATCGTTTGCAAGAACGTTGATGGTAGCGGACTGGTCTTCCTGTAGGTTCGCCTTGTCGTTGCCTGCCACTGGGGGAGGCTGAACGCTGAGGCTGACGGTGGCGACATTCGAGGTCGTGCCCAAATTGTCCTGAACAGAATACTGAAATGCGTCGACGCCGGCGTACCCCTGTGCGGGCGCGTATACGATCTCGCCATTCTGGACAACTGCAGTGCCATGAATGGGTGCAACCGCGATGTTGATCGATGCGGGGTTGATCGTGCCGCCATCGCTCGTGTCATTGCCCAAGACATTGAGAGTCACGCTTTGATTGGCCGTCAACGTCTCCAGATCGTTGCTGGCCACTGGTGCGGGTTGCACTCTAATACTTACTGTGGCTGCGTGCGAAGTTGCGCCGACGGCGTCACGCACGGTGTACTCAAAGCCATCTGCGCCCGAATATCCGCTTGCCGGTTGATACGTGACAGTTCCGTCAGAGGCGCTCACTGTCACCGTTCCATGTTGAGGTGCGGTCGCAATTGTGACGGAGCTGACGTTCAGGCTCTGACCGGGCGCGGCTGAGTCGTTCGCCAGCACGGTGATCGGTATGGAGGCGTTGATTGCGCCCGCCGCAGAGTCGTTCTGCGCGACGGGGTCCTGATCCAGGACCGTTGGATAGTAGCTACCCCCCTGGGCATCGACAATGAGCACGTCGGGGCGACCGTTCCCGACGAGCGTACCGACTGCTACCGTATAACCATAGCCGCTGTATTGCGTGGCCGGGATGTCTACCGGCGCAACGTTAGCGAATGGATTCGCGGTTCCGTTGTTGAGATAGATTGCTCCCACCGCCGGATTAGTGGGTACCGGTGTAGCGTTGTACGGCGGCGCGGCACAGGAAAACAGCAGATCCGGCCGGGAGTCGCCGTCCACGTCGCCTACTGCGACACCTAGGCAGCCGCCTCCTGTGTGCTGATCAGGTTGCAGGGTCTGCGGGGCGGAAAATGGTTGCGACGCGGATCCTGTGTTCAGGAAAACGTCCAAGAGGGTCTGCGTGACGCTTCCATCTGTGACCGTCGCCGCCAGATCGAGTTTGCCGTCCTTGTTGAGATCGGCGATGGCGATGGCATTCACCGACTGTCCCACCAGAAACCGCAACGGCGTGACGCCGTTGAAAGGATCGCTCGTTCCATTGTTGAGATAAATCGCGATCCCGGACGGGTCTGTGGCGACTGTGGACGCAACAATATAGGTCAGGATGAGATCAGGCTTCCCATCGCCGTTGACATCGGCGATATTCGTGTCCTGACCGTATCCCAGGTCGGTGCCTACCTGGACGGTTGAGTAGTTTCCGCTGCTGAGCGGAGCGCCATGCGTAAGATAGAGTCGGCTCGGCATATGATTGGTATTCGCGACCGCGAGATCGGGGAAGCCGTCGCCGTTCACATCTCCTAGTGCCGGTATGTAGGACGTATCCTGTATACCGATCGCGATGCCAGTCCCGCCGTTGAATGGAGTGGCCGTGCCGTCGTTGAGATAGATCTCGTTCGGCGCGTTGAAACCACCGATCGCAAGATCCGGGCGCCCGTCGCCATCTATATCGGCGATAACTACAGCACCCCAACTGATGCCCGCCTGGGTCGCACCTGGCGGTGGCGCAGCAAAGACCCCTGAGACGTTCTGAAAAGGATTCGCTGTGCGATTGTTGAAGTAAACGGCGGGTGGCGCGCCATTGATGCCGATAACAATGTCGGGCGCCCCATCCCCGTTCAGATCACCGATGGTTCCGCTCACGGGGGTGTACGCGAGGTTCGCTGGAACTCCCGCAAGGGAGCCGAGCTGAATTCGCGGACCGACGATGAGTGTGAAGGTCGGCGCGCCGCCACTGGCCACCATGCACAGAGCCGATAGGCACAGGGCAGACAGGCAGGATCGGAATTTCAGGCGATTGCGGGCTGCATCGACCGATCGAGGGGTGATTACCATGCTTAACGTATTCCTTGTCGAGACCACCCACATTGATTGATGTTTTAGGTGAGGCGTGGGCGAAGCCATTATATCCGGGCATTCGGACGTCGCAACACCTGGCGATCCGCTGTCCAACTGAGGGGTCTCGTGACTTTTTGTCAGTACGGATTCATCCGCTGATTGACGCAGTCTGGTGACCGTGTGGTGACCCACGGGGTCGTCAGGGATTTAAGGCGAGATTCAACATTCCAGATTTCCGTATGTGGGTCGGCGGAGCCGACGACGCCACAGCGAGGTCGCCCCCTATTGAAGGCGGTGGGGGATTCGTGCCCGTGGCCCTCGCGGCCAAATCGGACGAAGGATCGATGGGCCTGGAAGTGCATCGCGGATCGAGCACGGTGGTCGTGCAATGGCCCGCCTCCGCAGCCCAAGTCTGTCCCATGTTGCTGCGTGAGCTGCTGCGGTGAGCGCCCGCTGCAGCCCTCATGATGCAGCCTCCCTGAAACGCGCTGGTTGAGTGCGTTTATTAGGACTCCATAGAGTCTGGCATTGCCGCCGCGAATGCGGTTCGGGGACGGGAGTGATTCGCCCAGTCAAAGACGGGGGACTACGTCGGGGAATTTTACAGAATGCAGCGGCTGTAACCTGACTGCTGCACTCAACGTCTTGATTTTAGTGCAGCTCCAACATCAGGCATGAGCTATGCGTATTCGTCGAGGGCAACCACATCTGCCCGCGCTGACAGTCCGGGCTCAAGAGAGCTGAGAGTGAAGACGAGTACAGCGATAGTGCAACGGCAAGGGCACGGTGATCACCATTGCGGGGACGAAACTGGTCACTATCAGCGATGTGACCATTACCCGAGGGTTCGGCGATGGTGGCGGCATCGCCGTGAGGGAGCTCGGCCAACTCAGTCTGCGACACTGCGTTGTTGTGTCGAATCACTCTACCACCGACGGCGGTGGTGTGAATTGGGCGGGATTCGAACCTCCACAGCCGACCACGCTCTCTATCAACGACTGCTCCATCACGGGCAATGACGCCGCCCGCGCGGGCGGCGGCTTGAACGTTAACGAGGAGGCGGTGGCGGTCAACATTCGCAATTCGACCTTCAGCCGCAACTCCGCTCAACAAGGGGGCGCTATCAATCCCGGCACAGATTTCATCCATGCCACAATCACGCAGACCAGCATTGTGGACAACACGGCCTCCGATATGGCGGGCGGCCTCTTTTTCGGCACTTTCGGCGGCAGCCTGGCGGCGGACGACAGTGTGGTGATTGCGAACAATTCCGCGCGTAACCAGTTTGGCGGAGTGCTCGCTGGTGCCAGCGATACCAAGCCGCGGACGACCGTATCCATCAGTGGCTGGGTATTGAACAACGCGCCCTACAACTGCAACCCGGAAGCGCGCTGTCCGGTCGTGTCCCAAACGTCGAGCCCCTGAGGCGCCCGACTGCGGCCAGCCAACTGAGACGCCCCTGAAGACGTGCGATCGTCGGGGGCTGATCCCCGCAGTCACATCAATGAATCACCCCGGCGGCACGTGCCGAGATGACAGCTTGCAGGCGGCGGTGCACATTGAGCTTGCCGAATATCTGCTTCCAATACCACTTCACCGTGTGTTCCGAAAGCACCAGTCGGCGCGCAATCTCGCGATTTGGAACATCACTCGCGGCCAGCTCCAGTATGTCAACTTCGCGATGGGTAAACTCGCCTGCGCGCGAGCACCCGGGGGATAGTGCCTGACCTGCTACTTCGGTCCACGTCTTCTCCGACGTAAAGCCTCGCAGCACCCCCTCGGCGTACTCAAGTGCCGCACCCTTGACAAGGTGCCCGGAGACGACCGAGTGGAGCAGTTGACGTATCTCTTCGCCCGCATCGATGAATGACCGCATGAAGCGGTGCGGCGCTCCGATGCGGATTGCTTCGCACATATAGTGTCGTGCCGCGCTCATGTCATCGCGGACGTGGAACAGAATCGCGAGCTCGATGCCTAAGCGCAGACCAGAGCGATGGCACTGTCGTTCCATCACAAAGCGATACCAGTTCTTGAGCAACCGAATCGCTCCGTCGAGGTCGCCATTTGCGCGCGCCGCGCGTGCCCACGCAATCGCGAGGCACTCCCCGACAGATGTCACACGATCATGCGGTTGGACCGTTGCGCAACTGCCGAGAAGCCCTGACTGTCGCGCCAGTTCAACCACGCCGGCCGTGTTGCCCAACAAAAGCATCTGCCGCATTCGCTCACAGGTGACCTGTGCCTGCAAGCGAAAGAAACCGGTCACGCGAGCGCATCTGTCCCCATCGTCCAACGTCTGCTGTGCGATCTCATATTGGCCATCGCTCGCCTCCAAGCGTGCCTTGGTGACATACGCGGCGATCAATTTGTCGACGTATCCCAGTCCGTGGGAGATGTCCAGGTAGTCGACGATCAATGCGCGTGCTTGCGAGAGCTCGTTCTGCTCGTAAAAGACCTCGGCGAGCAGCAGTGCGGGCATTGAGGCCAGTGGCGACGGCTTCCCGTGAAGGGAGGCTGCGGCTTCAAGCGAGCACTCGTACATCTCGCGCGCGCGGGTCGCATCCCCGATCTGGAAAAACGACAGACCACTGATGCAGTACTGAAAGATTTCCCCAAAAGTCCACTGCGCGCGCTGGTACTGCTCATGGAGCGCCGCCGCCGAGGCGTCGATCCCGGCACAGTCATAGTGCTCGCGCCGCGCCGCAAGCAGCGCACCCGCGGTGGAAATCTCCATGTGAGTGTCGGCACCATGTTTCGCGCCCAGCCACTCCTCACACGCCTTGCGTGTGCCGACCATGTCGTCGCTGACAAACAGCACCATCATTTCACGATGGGCGATCTTCGCCGCGATATAGTCGAGATCAACGTGTTCGGGAACCGGCTCGCGCCCACTGCACCACTCGTGCAGAACGCGCTTCAACCGGTTGAGGCCGGAGCGTGAACGCGTAAAGTTCCAGTCCGCCTCCCAGCCGTAGATTCTCTCGAGCTCGAGATTCGGGAACTGCTCCAGCACGCTCTTTGGAATCCGCCTGGCAAGATGTTCGAGCGTCCCGACCTGGCCCTTGTCGAACAGGCCCAGCTCATCGAGCAACCGCGCAGCACGTCCGTAAGCCTGCGCCCGGAGTGCAAGCTCGATCGCCTCCAGGGTACAGCCGGACTCCTCGAACCAGACTGAAGCACGCTCCTGCAGTTGCCGCGCACTCTGCGGGTCGCGGTCGCGCAGCCGCTGCTCGAGGAACTCCGCAAACAGATGGTGATAGCGATACCAGCGCCGTTCGTCATCCAGTGAGAAGATGAACAGATTCAGCGTTTCCAACAGATCGAGATGTAAGCGCGCATCGCTGTGTCGCGTGACGAAATTACACAGCTCCACGCTCAGCCGCGGGAGGATCGAGGTGACAAGGAGAAAATCGCGCGTCTGATCGTCGAGGTTCGACAGCACGGTGTCGCGCAGAAAGTCCGCCACATTGCGATTCGCGCCGGTAAATCCCCGGATCAACTCCGCCCGGTTGCCCACCGCGCACAGTCCCAGGGACGCGAGCTGAAGACCTGCGACCCAGCCCTCGGTGCGTTCGGTGAGAAGGCGCGACAGTGTTGGTTCGAGCGATTCGCCCACGGCACTGCAGAGAAACTCGTGGCTCTCGGCATCGCTGAACTTGAGCGCCTGGGTGTCGATCTCCAGAAGCTCGTTCAGAAGGCGTAATCTGCTTAGCGGCAAGGACGCCAGTGTCGTACGGCTCGCTAACACCCAGGAAATACTCGATCTGGGAGCGAGGAGTAGTTGTGACAGCAGCTGTGCGCTCGTGGCGTCATCGAGAAGGTGAAAATCATCTACGCAGATCGTGAGCTCGCACTTGCCGCAATCCAATGCGCTGGTCAGCAGATCCCCGCAGGTGGTCGGTGCCAGGCGCGAGCCGAACCGGGCAACGTACTTGAACTCGCGGGTGAGCTCGATTCCGCTGGCCTCGATCGCAGCTAACAGGTGCGCCAGGAAGCGCGAATAGTTGTTGTCGGAAGGATCGAGACTCAGCCACGCAGCCGGCCGCTGCTCGCCGCGGATGCGCTCGTAGCACTGACTCAGAAGGCTCGTCTTGCCAAATCCGGCGGCGGCCTGGATCGTAGCCAGGCGACACCTTCGGGTATCGCACAGCCGCGCGACCAGATCCGGCCGTGCCACCAGACCACCCCTGCGAAGCGGGGGCCGCAGCTTGGTGCGAATCACGGTCGTTTTGGACAGCTGGGTGGGCATCAGACGTCCGCGTTCTTCTGTCGCCAGATGCTGCCTGAAGGCGAGGTGCTCGAGCAAGTGCCCTCCATGGGGACGCCTCATGGCCCCCCGCCCGGACCCTTTTCAGTGGGCGTACAACGATGCGTCGAGCAGGCCTGACTCGGCCCTGATGCGTGCCTCGCTGACAGTCTCCGTGGGGAGGGCCGCGAGAAGCGCTGTGGCGCGCGCTTCGAGCATGGGACGTATCTCCGCATGCGTAAGAATGTACATGTCGTTCCGTTGCACACCTTTCAGTACGAGCTCTCCGATCTGTGCGCCTGTCGGGGCAGTCTGAAAAATAGGTGTGTCGGCCCGAAGCATACCGGGCGCAATGACCGGCTTTGATCCAGTCGTCGCCAGCCGCGCAGGGCGCACCTCCTCCGTGCTCTCAAACAACTCCGACTGTACGGGGCCCGGGCACAATACTGAGACACCGATTCCGAATTGCCGCAGGTCTGCACGCAGGGATTCCGCAAGTCCCACGAGCGCAAACTTCGATGTGACGTACACACCCGCACCACCCCCGGTAAACAGCCCGCTGACGGACGAGGTGATGACAATGTGCCCTCCCCGTCCCGAGTTGCTCATGGACGCAGCGAATGTGCGCACCGCGTTGATCGCTCCGCCAAGGTTCACCCCCAGAGCAAAGTCCCAGTCCTCATAAGTAGCCTCGTGCGTCGGACCCACGAAGTTCACGCCCGCGTTGCTGCACAACAGGTCGACAGCTCCGAGTTCTCTGTGAACGTGGTCGGCGCACGCGAGCCACTGTTTCCGATCCGTTACATCCAGGACGAGGGGAAGGATAAGGTTACCGTGCGCTGCCAGCGCGGAAGTAGCTGTCTCGAGCGCCCTTGCGCGAACATCGGTGATCACAACCTTCATGCCGGCGCCCAGACAGGCACGCGCAATACCAAACCCGATTCCACTCGCCGCACCGGTAATGAAGGCCACCCTGTCTTTGAAGTGCTCCATAGGTGCTCAAGACGGCTCGGCATCGAGCCGGACGACGACACCGCGCAGAGCCGGGTCCGGCTCGCTATAAAGTGTCATGACGAGAGGGTCGTGACCGGGCACTATGTATTCAGGCCGGCTTGCGAGTTTGTGCAGCAGCTCCCACCCCACCGTCATTTGCATCACATCCGCAACAATCGGGAAAGGACGGCCGGATGTCATGTTCGCCAGATAGTGCGCGGCATCGGAGGCGAGCACTACCCAACCCACCCGTGTCCAGACTCGCACGACCTGCAGTCCGTGCGTGTGGCCGCCCACATGATGCACGGTAATACCCGGAACGATCTCGGCATCTCCATTGTGGAATTGCACTTGCGCGCCATACACCAGGCGCACCATCGAAAGCACGGCCTCGAGATCGTAGGCATGCGCAAAGAACGGGCGGGCCATATGACGGCCCGTCGCAAAGGCCATCTCGCGCTCCTGGAGATGAAAGCGTGCACACGGAAACAGGTGCAGATTGCCCGCGTGGTCGTAATGCAGGTGCGTGATTATGACGTGTTTGACCTGCGCGCAATCGATGCCCAGCAAGCGCAGTGCATCGCCGGGCTCACGCAGGAACTCGCGCCCGCGGCGTTGCGCGGCCACTGCATCGAATCCCGTGTCTATAACGACGGTATGGAAGTCATTGCGGGCGACCCAGACAAAATAATCCATGGGCACAGCACTGTCGTGCAAGTCCCCACCGATGAAGACCTCCGCATGCTTGCGCATCGCTGTGGCGTAGCGAATCGCGTAGAGCTCGTATGGATGCGGCTCATCCACCCGAATACGACTCCTGCAACAACTCCAGGTACTTCACTATCTCGGTGTTGTCTGCGCTGAAGCCCAGCCGCTGCTCCGCGCAGGTCCAAAGATCGGCGCATTCACTCAGCAACGAGGCCGGCGTGCGCACCGCTTGTGCCAGGTCCAGGGCGATCCGCAAATCCTTCGCCATCAATCCGAGGGCAAAACCGGAATTGAAACTGCGGGGCAGGACAAATGCCGGGTATTTCTGCTCCGTGGCCGTGTTGCGACCCGTGGAATGGTTGAGTATCTGCAGCATCACTGCAGGATCGATCCCAAAACGCTCACCCGCCATCATCGCTTCGGCCGTAGTAGCCAATGCCGCTGCCGACAGATAGTTGTTGAGCGCCTTCATGGCATGCCCCGAGCCGGACGCACCCGTGTGAAACACCTGCCCGAGTGCGCCCAGAACCGATGTGCATCGGGCGATTGCGACTGGATCACCGCCGGCCATGATCGCAAGCTTGCCTTCCACCGCTCTTTTGACGCCGCCGGAGACGGGGGCATCCACGAGTGCAATGGAGGACTCCGCCAGCTTCAGGCCCAGCTCGCGGGTACCTACCGGAGCAGCCGAGGTCATGTCGAGCACCACAGAGCCCGCGGCAAGACCGGCGACGACTCCGTCATCGCCGAGCAGTACCTGCCGCACTGCGCGGCCGTCCGGCAACATGGTGATCACGAGGCGACAGGACCGGCCGAGTTCAGCCAGAGGCACCCGGTCGCACTGAACAGTGCTACAGAAGCGCTCCAACGCCGCTGGGCTTGAATCTGCGGCCGCCACTCGATACCCGGCGGCGGCCAGATGCCGCGCCATCGGAGCACCCATGTTGCCCAGACCGACAAACCCGATGCGTTCCGGCGGCAAGAACTCGTCTTGCATGATCAAGGCTCCCGCCGGAATGGAAGAGTGAGCAGAAACAAGGCCGTCCGCCAATTCAAGAGCTTCAGGGCACGGCGTACTTCCTCGGGCCGGACCCGCGCGGTCATTGGCATGGTGCCGAAAATCTTGCCCCTCAGGACGAGCTCGCGACCGTCCCGCTCGATGGCCGAAACCGCGATCATCTCCTTGTTGTCCGCGCCGAAAATCTTCACTGCATCACCCTACAGTACCGCGGAAACCGCTATATCGGAGAGACGCTGAAACCGCTCGATGTTGTCGATACTGCCCATGACCCCCGCAGTCAGGCAGACAAACGTCAGGTCGCGCGCGGGATCGATCCAGTACAGTGCACTGCCGGCGCCATAGTTTCCAAACGTTCCTGCGGATGTAAGGGTGCCGAAGAGGTGGTGACAAAGAGCTGTGCCCCGCAGCGAGAACCCCAGCCCCAGATAGGCCGGGGCGGGGCGCCAACCGCGCTGGTGAAAAAGGGTTTTGTAGAGCTCGTTTGGCCTCTCGCCGGTCCAATTCCGGATCGCCAGCTCCACAGTGGCGGGCGACAGAATCCGCGCACCCTCAAGTTGTCCCCGCTGGCGGAGCATCTCAGCGAAACGAAACATGTCCGGAACCGTCGAAGCAACACCTACCCAGGGCATCTCCGCCTCTTCTTCCTGAAAAGCGCCATTGGGACCGAGGTTGCTGTGTCCGGGATGCGTGATCGGGAAGTTGCCGCGGAAATCCGGAACGACGTGACGCGCTTGCAAAGCGGAGCGCAATCCGACAGAGGTGTCACTCATTTTCAGCGGCGCGAGCAGATCCTCCTGCACTATTGCACGATAGGAGCGCCGGGCAGGATCCGTGCGCCGCAGTGCCTCCCCCAGCAACACGTGATTCGCCAGCGGCGAATAGGCAACGCGTTCGCCGGGCGGTTCGGCCGGGTGAATGTTTGCACACACGGCCGCCACGACTTCATCGAGCCGATCGATGCACATATCCGGCTTGATGGCGAATACGATTGGCAATCCGGAGGTGTGCGTGAGCAGGTGATGGATGGTGATTTCATTTCGCAACCCGCCAGAAAAATCCGGCACGAGGTCGCTGATACGTGTCGTCAAGGCAAAGCGGCCGAGCTCGATCGAGCGCAACACCAGAACGTTGGTAATGGCCTTGGTCACGGAAAAAATGCTGAAGACCGAATCCAGGCGCAGCGGCCGGCTCTGCCTCGAGTCCGCGTAGCCGATGGCATCGTGAATCCCGAGACGGCCTGCGCGCGCTACTGCAATCACCGCGCCGAAATACCGCCCCGCTGCAACGTCATCCGCGATCACGCTTTGCAGGTGCGCAAGACGCTCCCGATCGAACAATTCTGTTTCGCTCATTTGTGCACCGTGGCCATCAGCTCAACCACGTAGTGACTATCGAAATACTCACGCAGGGCGTGGATTTTCCCGTCCCTGACTTCCACAGCCCAGGCGTACAGGTTCTCATATGGGCGGCCGTCCGCGAGGCAGCCGCCGCTGTGGGACTCGACCATGACCAGCGGTCCCTTTGAAGCAATGGTGTCGACAATGATCTTCGGATCACCGGGCCGAAACAGTCCGCGGATCGGCATCAGGAAGTCATCGACGATGCCAGTCGGGCCCCGGTGGATGCCGGCGCCCGGCACGCTGCGCACCTGCGGCTTCCAGGTCGCCTCCTCGTGCAGCATGAGTCGTATACCTTCCAGATCGCCCGCACTCAGTGTCGCGAGGAAGTGCAACACCAGGCGCTCACTGTCCGTTTCAGCTCTGACGCTCATGCGCCCCCTCCGGCTTTCGCTATGAACCTGACAGGCAGTTTCTCCGGTCCGTGACCGATGGTCGTCATCCACGGCTCCGGCTCTCCCGCCACCTCGAAGCGCTCGATGTGTCTGGCCACCGCCCCGAGCAGGGCGTCGGCTTCGAGGCCGGCAAGCACTCGGCCCACACAGGAATGCACCCCATAGCCCCATCCGAGATGACCGCGATTGTCACGGCATATATCGAACTGATCGGGTTGTGCCCACCTGCGCGGATCGCGGTTTGCCGCAGCGAACATCAGGCCGCAGCGCTCGCCCTTTGGAATCGTCACGCCCTCAATCTCCAGGTCGTGCATCACGATGCGTCCGGCCATGCGCGAAGGTGAATCCCAGCGCAGGCTCTCTTCAAATGCCGCGCGCACGAGCGAAGGGTCCCTCCGCACGATTTGATACTGATCTGGAAACAGGGCGAAGGCGCGAATCGCGTTCGCCAAGGTCATCACCGTTGTATCCGCAGCCGCCGACAAGAGGATTCCGACCAGGAGTTTCGCCTCCTGCTGCGTAATCTCCCCGCGATCGGCGGCCAGAAACATTTGCATCCCGAGGCTGTCGGGCGCGAGGTTTTCCCGGCTGCAACAGCGTTCCACCCAATCGACAACCGGGCCGGTCTGCCTCATGGCCTCATCAAACAACTCGTTCATCGGACCGAGCGTGGCCCACACTATGTTACCGAACGCGTACATGTTCTCGCGGCCCTCGACTGGTATGCCCAGCAGATCCGGCAGTACTTTGTATACAAAGGGCCGCGTGATCTCGGCGACCGCATCAATGGTGGTATCGCTCTTCTCCTTCAGGCGGGACACGAGTGTCTGGGCGTCGGCGCGAAAGGCCTCGCCCATTTTCGACAGGGCTCTTGGCGACAACGCTGCCGAGACGACGGAGCGCACGGCCGTGTGTTTCGGAGGGTCATCGGTGAGCAACAGCTCGGGACGCACCGAGTTCGGATCGTGCCAGGGGCGTGACGTGGAGGAGAAGGTCTTCCAATCGCGCAGCCCAGCCGAAACATGCTCGTACCGAGTCAGCATGGTGACGTTCTCACGCGAGAGTTTCACTACAGGCGAAAGCTCGCGCAGCTGATCATCGACCGCTCGCGCATTGCGCACTGCGGCCGCACTGAACAGATCATCACCGCTGACACAAGCTTCTCTCGCCACTCGCCCACCTTCTGTCTGAGCCTGAACTCTACTCCGTAATGAACTTCCAGCCCTCCTCGCTACGCACGATCCAGCCGGCGGTCGGGTCGCAAAAATGGCTGCCGATGATCAGCACTTTCGAATTCCCGAAACGCTCCACGAACGCCTGTCGGGTCAGCGCACCCTGCGGCTTGTCCATGTCGAAGTTGCCATGCCGCAGCGGATCGGTGAGTTGAATGGGGTGATGCATCAGGTCCCCTGTTATGACCGCTTCCTCGCCCCGCGAGCGGATCAGGACACTTACATGGCCAGGCGTATGGCCGGGTGTTGGGAACAGGGACACTTCATCCGTCACCTGATAGTCCGGCGTTATGTAGTCGGCCAGTCCCGCCGCAACGACCGGATCGATGGCATCGTGCAGGTGCTCGATATCGTGGTAGCCGTCCGTGTTGCGCAGGTGAGCCCAATGGTCGAACTCCTGTTTGCCGAACAGGTACCGCGCCCGCGGAAAGGTAGGCACCCAGCGCCCGTCAACCCGCCGCGTGTTCCAGCCGACATGATCGAAGTGCAAGTGCGTACACAGCACGGCATCGATGCTCTCGGCGGGAAAACCCGCAGCCGAGAGATCTTCCAGGAAGGAGGTCTTCAGGTTGCAGAACACCTCGTATTCGCGCTTGCGGTCCGCGCCAATGCACGTGTCTATCATCACGTGCTTGCCGCGGGAGCGCAGCACGAACGCCTGGAAGGAAATCTTCATCAGTCCCCCGGCTGTGGCAAAGTGCGGCCGCAACCAGGTGTACCGTTTGACAAACTCAGCGGTCTCGTCCTTGAGCAACATGGAAATGTTATCTTCAAAGGCGTTCACTTCGACGATGCGGGCCACCTCGACGTCACCGATTTTCCAGTGTCTGATGTGTTCCGCACTCATGGAATCAAGCTCCTGAAGTCTCGCGCGCGACGGCTGATCGCGCCGACCGCGGCACTGGCAGATCGATGGGCCGCGCAGGCGCGATGCCCCGAATCATGTCCGCGGCCTTTTCGGCGATCATCACGACCGCCGCATTGGTGTTGCCACCCACAAGGCTGGGAAAAACGGATGCGTCGGCGACGCGCAGCGCTTGTATCCCGCGGACGCACAGCTTGCTGTCTACAACCGAGCTCGCATCGGGTCCCATCCGGCAGGACCCGCATGGGTGATGGACCGTCGTTGCGGTTCGGCGGATGTAGTCCACGAGCGCCGGGTCATCCTGGACATCCGGACCAGGCTGCACTTCGGTGGCACGATAGCGCGCAAAGGATGGCGCTCGGGTCACCTGACGACCAATCTTCAACCCACGCAACATCGCGGCCACATCGTCCGGATGGCTGAACAGCTCCGGATTCACGACGGGCGCCGCCCGAGGGTCATTGCTTGCGAGGCGTACCCGGCCCCGGCTCTTTGGATAAAGACCCACGATGCTGATGGCGAAACCATGACCGAGCGGAAAAGGGAATGTGTTTCGATTGCGGCGGGCCGCCTGAAACACCACTTGAATATCCGGCCTCGCAAGCGTGGGCTGCGTACGTATGAAGCCGGTAGCTTCGAACACGTTGCTGGCCAACGGCCCGCTACGAAACAACGCATATTCGAGCAGATTCAGAATGCCTCGCGGAGCTGCGCGCCACGAGATGCCGTACGATTCCGTATTTCGCATTTCCATCAGTACGGCCACTGCCAGGTGATCGTGATAGTTCGCACCCACTCCGGGCAAGTGGTGCTTCACCCTGATGCCCACGCCGCGCAATTCCTCCTGGTCCCCGATGCCGGACAACATCAGCAACTGAGGAGAAAGGATTGCGCCCCCGGCAACGATGACCTCCCGGCGGGCAGCCAGGCGCCGCTTGCCAGTGGAGCTCACCACCTCGACGCCGACGGCGCGGCGATTCTCGATGAGGATTTCTGAGGCACGCGTGTTGGTCAGTATTGAGAGATTGCTTCTGTGACTTGCCGGCCTGAGGTAGGCGGTGGCTGTGGACACCCGACGTCCGTTGGCGATGGTTCCCTGTCGGGGACCGTAGCCTTCAGAATTCGCGCCATTGAAGTCGTCATTGCGCTTGAATCCCAATCCACCCATAGCTGCCAGAAACGCCGGGGTCATCGGATTCGGCCGCTGGATGTGTATGACATTCATCGGCCCGCCATGGCCGTGATACACGGAATCCGGATACGAGTCGTTGTTCTCGGATCGCAGGAAGTACGGCAGCACCTCGCGATAGCTCCAACCCGGATTTCCCGCGGCCGCCCAGTCGTCGAAATCAGTGGGATGGCCACGAAAGTAGACCATTCCATTAATGGACCCGGAACCGCCGACCACGTGCCCGCGTGGAATGGGAATCGAGCGGCCCGACAGATGCTGCTGCGGTGCCGTCATGAACCGCCAATTGATCCCTGGTGTGTTGATCGCCGCACCGACCGTCGCCGGAATGTGGATGAGGGGATGCCGATCTGTCGGACCGGCTTCGATCAGAGCGACGCGTATATCCCGATCTTCCGACAGGCGGCTGGCAAGCACGCACCCCGCGGTCCCGGCACCGACAACCACGTAATCGAAAACGTTCCCGTGCTCACTTATGCGCGTGTCAGATCCCATGAATATCTGAGTGACCAATGCCCTTTGCGGGCTTGGCAGAAGTCACGGACAACATACGGGCCGCCCCCCCGGCCGCCACCACCCATTGGGGGGGAACTATTCACCCGGCGGTTTGACGCGCACGCCCGGATCCACCCCAAAGGGTGGCGTAGCGATCGGCTGCGGCACCTAGAATCCAGGCCAGTCCCAGTCCCCAAGGCCTACTGGGCGCGCCCAGCTGTGGGATCGAGCGGTACCAATGATCAAACTGAACGAATATTTCCAGGCGGGTGATCGACTCACTCCGCTCAACGGTAGCTGCGACCGCAGGTTCGAGGCCGTGCTGGATGCGTTCGTGGAAAATTATCGCAGCGAGGAAGAAGTCGGTTCCGCGGTAAGCGTAGTCATAGACGGACGGATGGTCGTTGATCTGTGGGGGGGCTGGAAGGACGCAGGCAGCCAGCGCGAATGGCAGCACGACACAATCGTTTGCATGATGTCGGTCTCCAAGGGAATCACCGGCCTCGCCTTCAGCCTCCTGGTTGATCGCGGCCTGGTGGATGTGAACGCACCGGTTGCCAGGTACTGGCCGGAATTCGCTCGCAACGGGAAAGAAGAGCTGCCGGTGCGCTTCGTGCTCGATCATCGCGCCGGGCTGCCGATTGTCGCCGACCCGCTCTGGCCAGGTGCCATCTACGATCATCAGGCCATATGCCATGCGCTCGCCGCGCAGGCGCCGCTGTGGGAACCGGGCTCGGTGGCCGCTTATCACATTCATACACAGGGATATCTGCTGGGGGAAATAGTCCGCCGCGTTACGCACAAGACGGTGGGCACATTCTTGCGCGACGAGATCGCCGGGCCGCTGAAAGCCGACTACATGATAGGCGGGCTCTCGAAGCATGATCAGGCACGCTGCGCTGAGGTCATGCCCAATATGCAAGCGCGGCTATTCGCCGCGCGCGAGGCGGAAACAGATACGCTGCGAACTAAGGCATTCACACAGAACCCCGCGGAACCCTGGCCGGTGACGCTGAATTCGCAGATCTGGCGCGAGAGCGAAATAGCGAGCGGCAACGGTCACGGCAACGCCCGCAGTGTTGCACGTATATACGGCGCCTTCGCTCGTGGTGGTGAATTGGATGGTGTACGGGTGACGCGGTCCTCTTCCATCGAGGCCATGATCACCGAGCAACACAACATTACCGAGCTGATGCAGGAGCGGCCGTACCATCAGGCGCTGGGGATACTGCTGAATTCGCCTGAGGCTGTGTACATGGGCCCGAATCCGCGCGCCTTCGGCCACCACGGTATCGGCGGTTCCATCGGGTTTGCGGATCCAGACGCGCGTGTTGGATTTGCCTTTGCCGTAAACAAGATGCATTCAGTCGCGACCAATGGTCCGCGGGCGGCGCGGCTCATCGACGCGCTGTACGAGGCCTTATAAAGCGGGAGGCATAGTGCTACGAGTCGCTGAGCTTGCTGAACAGGCTGTGCTGATTACGGGTGCCGGGCGCGGCTTAGGGCGCGCGATGGCCGTAGGGCTCGCGCAACACGGCGTAGCCGTCGGTCTCGTTGATATCGACACGTCAAGTTGCACAACGACAGCGGAGGACATTCGCGCTACTGGCGGGCGCGCGTCCGCTTACGAAGCTGATGTATCTAGTCAAGCGGCGCTGCTCGATGCAGCCGCCAGATTCGCACGCGAGCACGCGGGTCTGGACGCTGTCATCAATAACGCCATGCTGTTACGTTACGAGCCCATTGGGGCAATCACGGAAGAAATCGCCCATCAGATGCTGGGAATCGGCATCAACGGGGCCATCTGGGGCGCCCAGGCACTGCTGGCACACATGAAGACGGACCGCAGCACAGCCATCCTCAATATGACATCGCCCGTCGCGGAACGAGGTTACCCAAACACCGCGATGTACAGTGCAGTCAAGGGCGCCCTCTGCGCATTGACCAAGACATTAGCCGCCGAACTGGGGCCACGCGGGGTACGAGTCAATGCATTGGCGCCGGGATCGGTTCCAACACCGGGCGCCCTCCGGTTGAACGATCAGGCCGAATACGAGCGCCGGGCGCGAACGATCCCATTACGCAGACTTGGGCACGACAACGATGTCGCTGCTGCAGCGGTGTTCTTGTTGAGCCCGGCCGCTGCTTTCATCAATGGCGAAATCCTGCATGTGGACGGTGGCATAGCGGCTGCGGGTTGAGGCGCAGAGAACGCCTGCCGCAGATGCCCGCGCGCGGACGCCCAACCCTGGACGGATGCTTGCTCGCTGATTCGCAAGCCGCCACGGTATCCGCGCATCAGCTCAGCCGTGGAATCTTCGCGAAATCAATCTTCAAATCCTCACACACCCGCTCCGCGGTTGCCCGCCCGGCCCCAAACACTCCGCCTCCCGGGTGCTGGAACGGGCCCACCAGGTACAGGCGTTCAGTGCCCGGGACCGCGAATTGTCCAAGCTCCGGTGTTGGGCGGTGCGCGCCGAGTTGATAACTCGGCATGGCAATCCCGTGAAGGTCCCCACGCACGAAGCTCGATGACGTGCGCTCCATGTCGAGCGGACTGTCGCAGTGGCAGGCAATGATGTTGTCGGGTAGATTTGGCAGGAAACGGGACATGTGAGCGAGCATGCGCTGTACGTACTCGCCTTTCTTCTCATTCCATGAGTGGCCATCCGGGCGCTCAAAGGGCACGTAGTCCCAAGCATGTAGCGTTGCATTACCCGCGGGAGCCCGCGATCCGTCGAACTCCGAGAGCGAGCCCAAACCGATCAGCGGATATTTCGATAACTGGCCGTAGCGCAGATCGTCGAAGGACCGACGTAACACTTCATACCGCGGGGGCAGCAGCTCGAGCATTACCGAGCGCAAGGGCTCCCCACTAAGCGTACGCACCGGCTGTTTCAATGCAGCGTGGATTGTAATGCAAGCATTGGGCGAGATCTCAGTCGCTGCGGCATCCGCTGCGACCGTCCGATCGATGCCCTGAACGAGTTGTCCGAGATGATGCGGATGGATCGCCGCGATGACGGCCTCCTTCGCCGTTAACTCGCGTCCGTCCTTGGTCCGCACACCCGTCACTCGTCCGGAACGCGTCAAGACGGCATCAACATCCATGTTTGGGAGTACTCGACCGCCGTGGTCCTCAATGCAGCTGATGAGGGCGCGTGTCAAACTCCCGCTGCCTCCAACAGGTACACCGAAACCGTATGCCTCCAGGAAGCCAAGAAATACATACATGCCAAGGCCCGTACCCCTCTCATCAGGGGCCGCGAGATTCTCGCTCACGACGCGGGCAAAATGCGTGCGCACCCGGTCATTTTCGAAAGTGCGACACAGCAACTCGTGTGCGCTCATCTGGGTTACGCGCCAAAATTCCCGTCCTTCACGCGATTGGTCCAGCATCGCTGTTGCGGGGCCCAGTGGCATCGGCGCCGAGTAGAGTGTCGCGGCAATCATGGGCAGCCACGCGGCCGCCTGCTCCGACACCCGGCGGTACGCATCCGCATCGTTCCTGGAGAACCTCGCAACCTCCGCCCATGTCCGCTCGCGGTCGCGGTACAACGAGAGAGTCTGTCCGTCTTCGAAAATGGAGGATACGGGGGGATCCGGGAATACGTAGCGCAGGCCATACCGGGCTTTGAGCTTGAGCTCATCGTCCCGCAGCAGCGGGTTGCCTTGAATAAAAATGTGGGCCATCGAGTGCTGATCGTGCCGGAATCCGGGCACCGTCAGCTCGCGCGTAACCACTCCGCCGCCAAACCAAGCGTTGCGTTCGAGGACTACCACTTTTCTCCCGGCGACGGCCAGGTAGGCAGCGGCCACCAAGCCGTTATGGCCCGATCCCACGGTGACTACGTCAAATGAATCGGTCACCCGACACCCCTTTGTGAGCACGTGACTGGCTTGAGGGCACGCTACGTTCCAGGTACCCGTCCGGCTCCCCCCTTAAGGGGGGAAAAGACGTCAGGGCGGTTTCCAGACCGTGAAGTATGGTCTGCTAATACTACGCAGCCTGAATCAGGGGAGACGATCGTGTCCGATGATCTTTACCAACAGGGCCTCGAGATCCGCAAGGCGGTATTGGGCGAAGAGTACGTGAACCGTGCGCTCGCGAGCGTCAATGACTTCAACAGACCCCTGCAGGAGCTCGTGACGGAGTATTGCTGGGGCAAGGTATGGGGACGTCCGGGCCTGGACCTGAAGCAACGCAGCATGCTCAACCTGGCCATGATCAGTGTTCTCAACCGCCCACATGAGCTGAAGGCTCACATTCGAGGCGCACTCACCAATGGCGTAACGCCCGCGGAGATCTGCGAAGTATTTCTTCAGGTCATGATCTACGCCGGGGTACCCGCTGCTGTGGACAGCTTTCGCGTGGCGAACGAGTTTTTTGCTGAGAGTAAAGCGACCCCAACTTGAACGAGTGGCACGGCTGAAGCCGCCTACGCGATCGTCAATCCGCCGTCGGCCAGCAGTGTGTGCCCTGTCACAAACGAAGCAGCATCCGAGCATAGCCACAGGATTGCGGCGGCGATTTCCTGAGGATCCGAAATTCGACCCATCGGAACCGCATTTGCGATGGATGCCAGATCGATGTGCCCTTTCACCATTCGCGTCAAGAGTCCGGTTCTGACGGGTCCCGGAGCAACCACATTGATCCGGATACCCGAGCGGGCCTGCTCCAGGGCTGCTGCCTTGGACAAACCGATGATGGCGTGCTTACTCGCGCTGTAGATTGCAATATGCGGAATTGACACCACACCGGCGCTCGAGGCCGTATTCACGATCGCACCACCCCCGTACCCAAGCATGTGGCGGATCTGGTACTTCATGCCCAACCAAACGCCCTTGACGTTGATGTCCATGACACGATCGAAATCGGCCTCACATACTTCTTGTAAAGGGCCGAACGGCCCTTCAAAGCCGGCGTTATTTACCGAGTAGTGGATTCGGCCAAAGCGGTGGGACGCCTTTGCGACGAGTTCTTCGACGGCGGCTTCATCGCGGACGTCAGTTTGGACGAAGAGCGCGCGGCCCAGGTTGCCAGCGTTGATACGCTGCTCGAGAGCAGTTCCCTCCTCGCGCTCAAGGCCAGCAAAGGCGACATCACACCCATTCGCCGCAAAGTCGTTCACTACCGAGGCACCAATCCCAGTCGTCCCACCGACGACCAGCGCCGCTTTGCCTGCAAATTCGTGTTTCATGCAGCTCCAAAAGTGAATTGCTGTCGCAAGTATCTCCTGCCGCGGCAGCCGCGTGAAACCATCTGTACGGTGATGACTGCGCGCTGTCAGTGGTGGCCGATATTCGCGCTGCGGTTCGTAGTAACAGCAGTCGCTTGTGCGTCTGCGGCCTGAGCGGCCTTCGGTGCCTCTGCAGCCGTCGAGTCAGCCAAGGATTCAGTCTCGTCGGACGGATCGTCCGCTTCGGTATCCACATCCTCAAGTTGGCTATCGCCTGGTCTCTCGTTGATTGCAGTCATCATGGTTCCCCTTGGAGCGGCTTCGCGAGTTAGCGTGTTATGAATAACTATTGGACCCTTGCCAGGATACCCTAATCAAAACCCAGGTCCTTTTGGAGCTTCTGGAATCGAGTGTCGTCGCGCAGCGAATCGATCAGCGGATCGCTGTGTGAATACAATAGCCCCTCGTCGCCAACTACGCGAGCGCGCAACAAACGGGTAATAGCGGCCTCGCGCTCGCCCCACTGGGCAAGTACCTGGGCCTGTTGGTAAGACGCGCTTTCACCCGATTGCGAAATCAACCGTGCGTTCGCCTCCCGCGCTGCAGCATCGTTGCCGAGCCTGCGCTCGGTAATTGCCAGGCCGGTCAAACGGAACACGTCCGTAGGCTCCAATAAATAGGCGTCGTGGGCTTCCCGGACTCGACCCATTTGTAGATAGGCATCGCCGATCGACGCATGTGCATTCGACAGCTTCGAATTCAGACTCAGGGCGTGCTGTAACGGCGGAATTGATTCAGAGTACCGACGTGCGGCGTAGTTTACCCAACCGGTCATCTGGTACGCCCGCGCGTTTAGCGGATCGAGCATCACGGCTCGCGTGATCGCCGCCAAGGCATCTTTCGCCCGTCCGCACTGAGCGCAGTAGAACGCGAATGCCGAAAGCAAGTCGGCATCGCCGGCCCCGAGGCCGTAAGCGCGGTCGTACGACTCGCGCGCTGCGCGAATTTTCAGCCGGGCGCTAAATAGCACGTCCGCCAATGCCGAGTGTGCCTCGGCCAGATCGGGCGCAATGGCAACCGCTCGCCGGGCAGCGGATTCGGCAGCGTCATAAAGGGCCGGCAGCGCATCGGCTGGAGAATATTGGCCGGCGATCGTTACGAGTGCGCGCGCCCGTGCCGCGTGTGCCAACGCGTAGGTTGGGTCGGCAGCGATGGCCGCGTCGTACAAACTCAACGCCGCGCGATCGGATTGCTCACCGGAATCTTGGTGGTACAGAGCACGACCCTGTAGATAGGCGTCGAATGCTGCCACATTGCCTGTGCCACCCAAATTGGGCCGCACTGTTCCGATTTGAGCTGCGAGAGTTCTGGCCACTGTGTCGGCAATCTCGGATTGCACGACGAAGATGTCTTTCATGGCTCTGTCGAACACCTGTGACCAGCGATTGAAGCCGCTGCCTGCGTCGATGAGCGACACGCCGATGCGCACGACATCCTCTGTACGGCGGACACTCCCTTCGAGCAGAAACGCCACGCCCAGTTTGACAGCGATCGTCTGAGCACTGTCTTGACGATCACGAAACACGTTCGACGAGGTTTGCGCGGCCACTTGCAGCTGATTGTTGCGTGAAAGAGCAAGGCGAATTTCCTCCGACAAACCGTCGGAAAAAAATGCCTGCGTTGGGTCGACGCTCATACTTCTGAATGGCAACACTGCTACGCTGTGCGCCGAATTGGGCCTACCATGGCGCCAAGCCAGAAAACCGACGCCCGCTGCTGCGGCCATCGCAATCCCTGCACCCCCGACGATCAGCTGACGCCGCGTAATGAGGGCGGCCCGATGTGGACGCACCGACCGTGCAGGCAGATTTCTATTTACCGCTGCGACCGAGGCGATCGCCCGCAGGGTGTTGGCCCACTCTGGTGAGCGCGAGTCACCACGCCACGCCGACAAATCGATTGCGTGGTATTGGCGAAAGCCCAGCGGGGACTCGCTGCCATCGATCGAAACCGGGACCAGCCGGTGGCCCTCACGCCCAACCGTCGCCTCATCAAGCACCCAGTCAGACTCAACGGAACCCTTCGACCAAACAACGACAACAACATCCGACTTGTCGAGCGCCGTCGAGATGGATTTGGAGAATATTGCGCCGCCATCGATGAGTGTGTCCCACCAGACCTCGAATCCGTCGGCCTCGAGAGCGGCTACGATGTTCGTGACGCGCGGGCGATCTACGCGAGCGTAACTCAGAAACACCCGAACTCGTTGATGCGGGCCGGTCGGCTCGACATTCGTGGTCATCGTCGCAGCATATTCCTCCCAGCCACAGGAGTTGATGGGAAAGCGTCATCCCCTGCACGGGTCGGCAAGACAGAAGACGGGAAAAGACGGTGTTCTTGCGAGCTTCCAGTGCGCCAGATCAGGTGCCGCAAGCTGCCCTATCGCGCTGCACAATTGGACATACCGCCGAGTGGGCACATGCTCGATTCGTGGAGGACCGAGAGCAGAAATTCGGCTCGGCGGATCGGGCGACGTGCGACCGCGCGACGTCGCAGCACCTTCTCGTACCGGCGACTCACTAGGCGGTTCCAGCGGAAAACCCCAGAGTCGCACGGAGCGCTCGACGCGCGCTTGAATGAGTTGGAATACCGCGCCGCGGGTTTTCCCACCGACGACATCAAGGTTCTGCCGTACAACCATACGGCGGCGCTGATCGTCCGTTGGCGTGCGGCCGGTAAAACGAAGTTGAAGCCGCTCGCAGGTGGCCACTGATCCCACCGACCGCCGAAGATCACAGTCGGACAAACGAGTTGAGTGACGTGTCGCTGGGTACCGGCGGCGACTCCAGCCGGCCTCATGCAGGCCGGCCACCCATACGCTCCCGCTTGCTGAAATTGCGATGGCAGGCCAAGGTCGGATTTGGCCCCTGAGAAAGACATACAGGGACACTTCCTATTACTTTGCGCTTGTTCGAAACGGTAGCGGGAGGGAATGCAATGGTCTCCGATGCGCTCGATGTGCTCAAAGGGCTGGACCGCATTGTCGGCGGCCCTATCACGCGACCTGCGGAGAAACTCCGCGCGTCAGCGATCGGTGCCGGTCGTCGCGCGGCTCGGAGCTGGATTTTCTTGGCCATCGTCGCGGCCGGTGTCTGCGCGCTAGCCGTGGAACTGCTGAATCACTCCGTAAGCGCTCGCAGCAGCAGCCTACAGCCCACAACATCACTTCCCGCTTCTCTGTATTTCGACAGCGAACATGCTGCAATCGACGCCGAAAATCTAGAAGCGATCGCCCACGCCGTGAAGGGCAGCGCCATCCCTATCGTGGTGGCGGGCTACGCCGGTGCATCGGGTAATCGGGATTGGAACGCACGCCTTCTGCAGAAGCAGGCCACGGACGTGCGCAATGCACTGATCACGGCTGGGGTACCGAGAGTGCGGATCATCGTCGTGTCGCCTACATTTACCACCACCAGCGACGCACGGCGCGTCGAGGTGGCATTGGTGCACGGCGTCCGCGCTTTCCCGGCGCAACCGGCAGCCGGAGCGCAATAAAGCGGAGTCGGCAAGTTAACGCGGTACCGGATAATCACGTGGCGGGCGGCGTGCGAGTGCTGCTACATTTCTATGGACTGTGGGGCCGATGCGCCTCAACTGCGCGAGCAGGGCATCGGCAGACACGGGCCGGCCCAGGAACTGTTTGAGCAGAGATGCGGTGTCTCGCTCCGAGCCATACCGCAGCAGGTTTTGCGAGAGCCAGGGATACCAGCGCGGATTGCCGGTATCGAAGCTTCCGATCTGCTGCCGCACGTGCTCGCGCAAGTCCGCAGTCAGCACCGCGCCGAGGCCATAGTTCACCATGTATCCCGGCAGATGGACGAGTTGCCCGCGCACCGCCCACCACGACAGCTCCGGATGCGGAACGATGTGCAGATAGCGATGAGTGATTTGTGTCCACACCGCGTTCGGATCCGATGCGGGGTTCCGCAGCATCCGCGCTTCGAACAACGCCCAGGCGACGTCCAGCATGACGCTGCCGTACAGCGCGCGAAGTGCGTCACCCTCCGGTGCGGCGGTGCCGAGGTAACGTCGTTGCCACGCGGGCTCGTACAAGCTCCACGCCGGCACGTCGGCGAACGCCTCGACGAACACATCGTCGTTCCAGTCCACGAACACAGGGCGGTTACGAATGGCGCTGATATGCACAGCGTGTCCGTTCTCATGCACGAGTTCGTTGAGTGAGCCGAGGCTACCGTCATGATAGGTCGCGAGTACGCGGGCAATGGTCGGTTGCCAGCGGCTGCCGCCCCAGCGGCCGTGAATCAAGAAGTCCGTATAAGCGACCGATGACTTGTTCGCGCGGGGATGCAGATCGTAGATCACGCCGAGCGCATCGAGGTCCACGCCAAGGTCGCGGTAGTAGCGATGGTCGATGCCGAGCATCAAAGCGAGCGGCACCGTGCCTGAGAGCGCACGATCGGCCGCGCTCGAGGCGTAGCGGTAGTCCCAAGGCTCGACGCTTTCCCCCGCCGTTGCTGTGCTCCACGTCTCGAGTATCCGGACCAGCCAGTCGTCCACTTGAGCGGTGGTCACGCCAAGCGTCCGCGCTGCCGCTTCGATCGGTGAACCGCGCGGATGCTCATCGGCCGCCAACTGAATCAGCCTGCGATAGGCGCTATCCGCTTCGTTCTGGCCATTTATCGCCCGCCAAAGCGGTTGGAAGGACAGGAACAACATTTTGCGGCGTTCAGGCTCAACGATGGTGTGTAGCCTGCCCAGCGCCGCCACTCGATCGAGCCGCTGGCCTTCGAATTCGAGGTTGTTGGCGATTTCGGTAAAGCACGACGTTAGCGCGGCGCTCAATGCGGCGCGCGGCAGCTCTTTGCGTTGCGCGTCTGTGCACCGCAGATCACGCGGGTCCTTTTCGGAGGGTTGGATGGTGTCGAGCTTGCGGCGGAGAACGGCCAGCACGCGCGCGTCGGCTTTAGTCAAACCCGTCTCGGAGATGCTGGCCAACGACACGACGAGTCGCTCATGCAAGGCCTTGAGTTCCGCGTCCCAATCGCGCTGATCTTTGCCACTGTACTGGGCAAACAATCCGGAATCGATCGCATCGACGATACCCTGCGCATCAACAAGGTCTGCGTAGATCGACTCAGCCGCAGTCAACGCCGCCGCCGCGCCGGGAGTCGTCAGTTCGCGCGAGATGCACACGCTGAGCGCGCTGAGGAGTGCAGCGGCAGCAGTGACCCGGAAACGGTTCAATTCAATCCCTCCGGCGCGGGGGGCGAGGAAGCTCGCATGATCCCATGCTGGCGGGTCCCTTTGTACTATCCCGTGGCCGTGGAGCCTCGCCTGGAACCGGTGTAGAACTAGAGTTCGGAGGACGTCCCCCACGGCGTTCTGTCCAAAAAAAAAGCCGAGGCCCGTCATGCTGCCCTGCCCTACCCAGCGCGCCTGCCGGCACGACAAATGGCCATCACATCAATGCGTTGAAGATTGTGCTTCGTCTGCGCAAAGGCCCTTGGTCGGTGTGTGTCCCAGTGCCGCGAGGAGCGCCTGAAGGTCACCGTTGACGCTCGCATCGGTCAGTCGATGGTGAAGTTCGCAATCCATGTCTGAGCGAGTCAGTTTGGACAAGACCCAACCAAGAGGCGCCGCGACAGACGGCGTCCTGACAAGGGAGAGCGAAACCACCTTCCGTCCGGGGCCAGCGTCATTGGAACCTGCAGTAGCGGGTCCACAGGTCATCGCTTTCCTGTCGCTCTTCCAGAAACCGCCAGGGTAAGCCCGCGCCACTGCCCCGGGGTACGGCCGAACCCGGTGGCCCCAACGCCGTAACGTCCTACGACGTGGCACAGCTCGCGGGCGTCTCGCAATCCGCGGTCTCACGATGTTTCCGCTTTGGGGCGAGCATCTCCTCGCGTATGCGCGAGCGAGTAATGCACGCTGCACGCGAGCTCGACTATTCGCCGGATGCTCTCGCCCGGACCCTCACGACCGGCCGCTCGAATCTGGTAGCCGTCATCATCTCCAACCTGACCAACCTGTACTACCCGGAAGTACTCTCGGAATTGAACCGCAGGCTCACCGAGCGCAACGTCCACCTGCTGCTGTTCACGATTCAGACGGAAAGCGACGTGGACCGGATACTCGGGCAGGTGTGGCAGTACCGGGTGGATGGTGTTATCGCGGCGGCCCGCCTCTCGCAGAAGCAGATGGAGGAATTTGATCGTCGCCGCGTGCCCATCGTCTTCTATAACCGCTACCTGCATGATCGTTCCGTCAACGCCGTGTGCTGCGACCAAATCGAAGGGGCGCGCGCGATCGTCAATAGCCTGGTGCAAACGGGGCACAAGACTTTCGGCATCGTCGGCGGACCAGAGGATTCTCTAGTGGGAGAGGAACGCACCCGGGGCAGCGTCGATGCCCTCAAACGGAACGGGATAAAGCAGATCGTACGGGTTAGAGGTGACTACACGTACGAAGGCGGAAGGCGTGCGTTAGGCGAGCTTGTCGCACAGTTAGGCAAAGTGCCGGAGGCGATCATCTGCGCCGCCGATGTCATGGCTTTCGGCTGCCTGGACGCGGCGCGCTTCGACCGCAAGCTGGCGATTCCGGAAGATCTTTCGGTGGTTGGATTCGACGGCGTGGAACCCGGCGGATGGTCGAGCTACCGGCTCGCGACGATCCGCCAGCCGGTACAAAGAATGGCGTAGGCAGTTGTGTCACTGTTATTCGAATGCCTCGCGGATCCCCAACGCCCGCCGGAAAAACGCGTGTTTTCAGGAACTCTCATCCCTGGACAGTCCGCGCGCTTGCAACAACCGCCCGCCGGCTCTCGCCACAGGTGAGCGGCTTTACGGACTGGGAACGTTCCGCCTCGCATGTTACGCCGTGAAGCTCGAGCACTCGCGTGGCACAATACGGTTACGAGCGGACGCTGGAGACCTGACCTTGAGCGCCGTCTCCGTGCCTGACACCCGGAAACCGCACGCGAACCATGCTTACTGCCATTCGCAAATTCTTCGATCTACACATCGCCGCGCAGCCGGACGAACCGGAGGCCAGTGCTGAGCGGCGGGCGCAAATCGCCGCGGCGGTGCTGTTGGTCGAGGTGGCCCGCAGCGACCAGAATTTCTCTGACGCTGAGAGGCAAGCAGTGCTCGGGTCCGTACAGCGCAAGTTCGGCCTGAGTCCTGCGGAGGCTGAGGAGCTGCTGGCGCTGGCGGAATCAGAATCGCGCGACGCGCACGATATCTATCAATTCACCTCGAAGATCGATGCCACCTTTCTGCCCGAGCGGAAAATCGCCCTCATCGAGGAGCTGTGGCGTGCGGCCTATTCCGACTCGGTGTTGCACGCGTACGAGGAGCACCTAATCCGCCGCGTGGCCGACCTGCTGCATTTGTCTCATTCGCAGTTCATCGCGGCCAAGCTCCGCGTTCTCGCCACGGCTTCTTCGGGGCATGGCTGAACCGCGTAACGCGAGCGGCTCCCTCTCGCCCGTGAGACTACTACCCGGCTTCAAGCGTCCGGCCAGCGTCACGAACCGATCCAGTCCTCCAACCTCAGTCCTTCGATTCTCGAGAACTCTCGAGTGTTATGGGTCACCAGCGTGCTGTCGAGCGCCAAGGCGTGACTGCCTATCAATGTGTCCAGTGGGCCGATAGGCATACCGCGCTTCGCAAGCGAGGCTCGCACGCTGCCGTAGACAGGAGCCAATTCGGCGTCGAACGCTGCGACCTCCAGGGCAAGCGTGAATTCAGCTAACGCGGCCGACGCCTGTTCCGGACGGCTGCTCTTAGCCGCCCCGAAGTTCAACTCGCTCAGCGTGATGGCCGAGATACCGACTTGACCGATGGACTTTCCGCGGAGTTTTTTGATAGCGCCCGCATGCCCTTTGATGATCGCAATGCAGGTGTCGGTATCGACCATCCACCTCACTCGAAGGACTCCCGATGATCTGCTTCGGCGGGCTGCTCCCGATTCGTCATAAAATCCGGTGGGAACTTGTCCAGACTCTCCAGCAACGTGTCCCAGGATCGACCCTTGGGCAGCAACACCACGGCGTCTGCGACCCGCTTGATGAATACCTCGTCACCGGAGAAGCGAAATTCTTTGGGCAGCCGCACTGCCTGGCTCTCGCCGTTCTTGAACAGTTTTGCAGATTTCATCGAATTTCACTCCATATATACTTACAGTATATACTTAGGCCAAATGACCTGCAACCTGCCGGTCGGTCGCAACTCGCAGCGGTAGACGGCGCGACCATCGGGTGACGTTCGGTAACTTCCACCTCTCATCGCAGCCTCGGAGCGCTTGGCCTGTTTCGACCCTTGTAAGCTGAGAATCGCCGTTACAGTGTCACTTTAGGTGCAGCCGCTCTGAGGGAGACATGCTCATCGCTCGACATCTGACGCCAGCACTGGCGTTGATTGTGTTTAGTTCCTATTGCGCCGGTGCAGCGGCACACGAGCTGCGCATCGAACATGTGACCATCGTATCTCCGGAGCGCTCGGCTCCCCTGCGTGATGCCAGTATCAAGGTCATAGACGATCGCATCACCACGATAGTACACGGCAGTCTGCCCCCAGACCGTTCCAGCAAGGCCGATATCATCGATGGCAGAGGTCTTTACGTCATTCCCGGCTTGATCGACAGTCACGTGCATACCTCCGATCTGCCCGGAATAGACAACTCCCATGAGCCGACGCGCGAGCAGATCGCGGACGCGATTCGCAAGCAAACGCCGCGGAGCTACCTGTTCTTCGGCTACACGACTCTGATCGATCTGATCAGTACGCCCGAGAGCATCACTGCCTGGAATACCTCTGAGGCTCATCCGGATCTGTACTTTTGCGGGGGCGCTGAGATTCCGGGTGGCTACCCCCGGATTCAATTCGTCTCCGCGGAGGATCGACGCTCCCTGAGCCGATACATGCTCGTAGAGCGCGGCGAGGAGGGAAAAGCTCCTGAGGGTATGGACCCAGTTGCGCACACCCCCGAGGCGGTCGTCGCGCGAATGAAGCAAGACGGAGCACTATGCGTAAAGACCTTCTATGAAAGAGGATTCGGCGAGGTAGACGAGCTGCCCGTGCCGCGCCTGGACACCATACGTGACCTGGTGAAGGCTGCACATGCGGCCCATATGCCCGTGCTGATCCACGCAAACAGTACCGATGCGCAGGAGTTCGCGGTCAAGGCGGGAGCTGACATCATTGCTCACGGCCTGTGGCATTGGAACCGCGAACAGGAGGCCACCGAGCTCAGTCCCAGAGCAAAGGTGATTCTGGATAGCGTGCTCAAGGCCAACATGGGCTGGCAGCCCACGATGCAGGTGCTGTATGGCCTGCAGGATCTGTTCGACCCGGGTTATCTGTCGAAACCGGACATCGCCCGCGTTGTGCCGGCAAGCGCCATCGAGTGGTATCGATCTGCGCAGGGGCAGTGGTTTCACGACGCACTCGCGCCAGAGCTCCTGCCGAAGCCGGTCCAGGAGTCGCACGACCCGCAGGCACAGTGGAACGCCGCTCGTGCCTCCCTCGCGCCGCCGATCGTGCGCGACAGGAGCGCGACACACTACATGGCCACACATGGCGCCCGAATCCTCTTCGGCACGGATACGCCGAGTGCGCCCACTTATGCCAATCAGCCAGGGCTGAACGGTAGGCGCGAGATGTCGCGCATGTTGGACGCCGGGATGACGCCGCTGCAGATCTTTCGCGCGGCCACGCAAACCAACGCCGAGCTCCTGGGCCTGGCCCGGGAGGTAGGCAGGATTGAGCCCGGGAAGCGCGCCAACCTGCTGCTGTTGAGAGCCGATCCCACACAGACCATCCAAGCCTATGACGAAATCGTCAAGGTAATCCTTCGCGGCAGGGTGCTCGACCGCGAGGAGCTTGTCGCCAGCCGCTAAAGCCACCAGGCCGCCAGGCTACAGCACGCTCCAGCGCCTGCCGGCCATTCACGGCCTCGGCGGTCAGAAAGCCGAGTGGGTTCAGCCAGGCCGACCGGGGCGGCGATGGCGGCTCATCACCTGCAGCTGAAACTCTCCGCGGCATCGAGACTACCCTTGCCACCATACCTGGCAACTTTCGGGTAAGCGCAGAGCGGGCGTGTCCGATCGACCTTCCCGTTCATCGCATGCGAGGCTATCAACTGCTCAGGAGCGGCATCCCGTTCCACCCAGGCCTCGAGAGCTGACAGCGCATCAAACGTGTCAGGGCCGGGACCGCCACCGCAGTGTCCCATCCCCGGTGCGGCAAAGAATCGGAAGAACTCGCGCGTCTTTGCAACGCCACCCATGGAGCGGGCCACCGCTTCGTAGTAAGAAACCACATCCTGTGCCGGCACGACGGGATCAGCCCAGCCGGTGTACATGATGAGTTTACCGGCACGGGATTTGAAACCTGTCAGATCCGGGGAGACAGCACTGAGATATGGAACCTGCGACTCCACGTAATCCAGGTCACGGTCCCAATCAAATGTTTTCCAGTCCCAGGCTGGATCATGATAGACGAAGAAACGAAACAGCCCCAACCGTACCGGCTCCGGTGGATCCAGGATGTAGGCGCCCCAACCCAGCTCGCTTCCGAGCGTCCATCCCGGGAACAGCTGCGCGCCGGTGCGCGGATTTTTCGCTCCGGAGTACACCTTCCGCACGGCATCGATTTGCGCTTGCGTCAGGCAGTTCTCGCCCGCTTCACCATGACACGCAAGCACCGCGGGTTCGAACTTGCACCGACGTGGATCCGCAATGAGCCCATCCCTGGCGCCATCCACGACATCACAACGCGCAACCACCGCTCGCGTCAGATGAGCCAGTTGCGCGGAACTCAGCAGAGGCTTGCCGTCAGCACCGTGTGTTGCCGCCCACGACCACAGGAATCCAATGATCAGGCGAATTCGGTTGTTGCCGGGTGCACCTGCAATGATGCCGTCATAGTCGCCGGGGAAGCGCTGTGCTTCACTGAGCGCCTGCTGTCCGCCGGTGGAGCAGCCCTGGAAATACGCCCAAGTCGGAAACCTGCCCGTCAGGTCGCGAACAATCAGCTTCGCCGCCGCGGTCATGACATGGACGGAGCGATACGCCCAGTCAACGATCTTCTCAGGATGGCCCTGGCCAAACTCCATCTGATCTGCGGTATGCCCTGTATCGGTGCCCACTGTCGCGTAGCCGCGAGACAGTGCGGCTAGCATGGGCCAGTACGGTATTGCGCCCGAAAAGCCGCCGTTGCCGACACCTAACAGCTTGCCATTCCAGCGATGCAGCGAGGGGACCCAGATCTCCAGGCGAATGTCCGAGTCCGCGCTTGGTTTGGCAATGGCGACGACCCTGCAGAACTCTTCTGTTGCCATCAGGGGAGCTTGCCCTCCCGGCGGTGTGAAACCGCCGGGAGGCACGTCGACTGCACTCTCGATACGGATGTCGGGGATCGTGAGTGCAGTCAGCTGCGCGCAGGTGGCGAGCGCCCGCGGGGGCAGCCCCGCCGCGGCAGCGCATACAGCCACAATCATCCACGCACGCACGGTGGTCACATCAAAACCGAGCATCTACTCTGATATACGACTGCCGCCCATAGGGATCTGCCAATGATGACAGATAACCCGTGTACTTCGCGCGCGGAGGTGACCGATTGAAAGCATTGATCATCCCCAGTGTCACGCGATAGCGCTCGTCCGCTCCAAACCCATACGCATATTGAAGGTCGCACACGGTCCAAGATGCAACGCGGGCACTGGTGGTTGCCGCCACCGCGATGTTGTAGTCGTCCTCCACACCGGCCACATAACGGATTGTCGCGGTCGCTGTCTGCCCGCCCCTCGTCCAATCGATACCGAGCACGTCCCGGTATCTGGGTGCCGCAGCGGCCGTGAGCGGCGAAGTGGTGGAGTTATTCCGACGGCCGACACCGTTGTACACGAGCGTACCCGTATCTATGTCGTACTTCAGCAGATAGCTGAGCGTGTCTCTCAGGGTAAAGCGGCTCCCCAGCCAGTCGAAGCCAAATCTTGCATCCAGATCGATGCCCGAAGTCTGCGTACCGCTCGGCGCATTGAACGTCAGCACGTAAATTGTCTGCGCCACACCGCTCTGGTCTCGGATCACCTGGGACCCGGCGGGATCGATGTTGATCACCGCCTGCGGGTTCTGCGTCTCGATCTGGTTGTCGTACTTATATCGCCAGTAGTCGAGCGAGATGGCGGACTTATCCAGAGGCAGCAGTGTCAATCCGAGGTTGTACACGTTTGCCTTCTGCGGCTGCAGTGCCGGGTTGCCCAGCGCGAGCACAGATCGGAAGACGGTGGTGCCTTTCACCGGGTCTGTAATGTTGACGACGTTGGCTGAAATCTGCGAGGCGGTAGAATTGGCGAGCGTCGGTGCCTGGAAGGCCTTGCTCCAGGAGCCCCGAAGCGACAGCCAGGGTACAACCCTCCACATCGCAGCCACCTTGGGGTCGGTCGTGCGAAACTGCCCATAATCCTCGTGTCGGACGGCAATGTCAGCGTTCAGATTCTCGACAATGGGGAAGTTCCATTCCGTGAACACGCTCTTGATGGTGCGGCTGCCACCTGAATCGCGCGAGGGACCGTTAAATCCCCCGAAACCGCTCTGCAGCAGGTCAGAGTAGCGAGCCGACTGCTCTTCGTGCCGCACCTGGACACCCAGCGCGGCCGCGATATCGCCCCCAGGAAGGTGCCAGAGGGAGCCATCGACGATGGCGTCGCCACTCAGATAGTTGATCCTGTTGTAGGAAAGCTCGTCAGCCTGGATGTTGTAGATCAATGCCGGGTTTTGCGTCAGGTCGTCCTTGGCAAATGGGCTCAGGTATGAACAGTTTCCGACACCGGGGGTCGCGCCTACACCAGGCCCGTTCCAGCGATAATTACAATTCGGCCCTCCATACCCGCTCAGTGCCGCCTGGTACAGGTTCATGTCGGTGTCATGGTCGTTGTGAGTCACGCTTGCCTGAGACCAGGTGAGATCGGCCGTGTAATGCCAGCTGTCCCGGAGCCGGCCCTTGACACCGAATACGGTCTGCAACTGATCGACATGGTCACGCTGCACATTGTAGTAGGTTCCGTTGAAACCCTCGGAACCGACAGCGCGGCCACTGTAAATCACAGGCACCCCGAAGGGATTGTAGGGACTGGAGGCTGGCACCACCGGCCCGGTAGCCCCGTTGTGATTCTGGGCGTAGGACGGGACGCCATATCGGTTCGAGTCCTGGCGGTAGTAACCCCCTTCGAGAAAGACCTGCTGTTCTTCCGCCAGGTCGTAGCTGGCGTCCATATGCAGCAGTGTATTATTGCTCACCGGCCGGATGGGATTTTGCGCCTGGAAACTGAATGCACAAGTTCCGATGCCCCAACCCGGACCCGCTGCCGCTGGCGTAAAGATGCTCTTGGTCGCTGCAGACCCGCAGTCCGGATCGACCACCGTAAGCGTCCCGTTCGGGGCCTTGTACGTGTCATAGAGTGTCGAGTAGTTGTGACCGTTGATGATCACGTCGCCGCCGGCCGGGGTTTGCGGGCGTGCGGTCAGCGCGAACGACCCGGGATGCGCTCCGCTACCCCCGGAAGCGTTGAAGAAATTCGTCACCGATCGATCTGCATTCTGCAGATTGTCGATATGCGTAAACGAGCCTGCAACAACCACCCTCGACCGCTCGCCATGAGCGCCCCACATGGCCTGAATCTGCTCTTCAGGCGAATCTGCCACGTGAGTGTGCTGCGCCGTGGTTTGAAAGCCTTCAAAGCGATTGTTGGTAATGACGTTCACCACTCCAGCTACGGCATCGGCTCCGTACGTCGCAGAGGCGCCATCCAGCACGGTCTCTACCCGGCTGATGGCGATAGTCGGCGTCAGGCTGTTCAGATTGACGTAGCCCTCGTACGGAACTACCCGCCGGCCGTTGAGCAGCACCAGCGTCGCGGCGGACCCCAATCCGCGCAAATTCGCTGAACGGGCGTCCCGCGTATCAATGCCACCTTTCGCAAGGTCCTGTATGCCCCCCACGCTGCCCACGTTTTGTGGCACGTAGCGTGTCAGATCGCCGAGCGCGACAACTCCTAGCTTCGCAATCTGCGCCTCATCTATCGCCACGATCGGGGACGCCATGTTTTCCTGGCGGACGTTCTGCAGGTAGCTGCCGGTGACGACGACCTCCGTAAGTGGGTCCGGCTCTGTTCCTGCGCTGGTGGCGTTCTGTGCGAGAGTGCGGGATTCAGGGCACGCGAGGAGACAGAGCGCCACCGCGCACGAGCTTCCCCCCCAACCGCGACTGTACCGAACCCTCCGCCCCGGGATTCTCAACATGCTGCATGCCCCCTTCAGTCACTGTGCTGTCAAGTTGTTTTCACGAGCCGATTGTGGCGGAGCCCGGTGCCAGCGCGGAATTTTCAATTCCGAATGGTTTGATACGGTTTGATTATGGTGGCGCCGCAACAGGCGGCGATGCGGCTCAGGCGAGCTCCAGCCGGATACGAGGTGTAACGTGTCGTCGCGGAATCAGCGCCGAGGCGATAGCAATGACGGCGGTGGCAGAGCGAGTCACGCCACCACCTCCAGCGGGACCATTCGTATACAGAGCTTCAACTTCCCGTCCGACTCTCACCGCCTCGGCAAGTGTGCGTGTACGGCCTGCGACGCGAATGCGAATCTCACGCGGAATGACTACGCCCTGAGAATCGCCACAAATGGAATCGACACCGATCAGGTCATATCGGCTTTCGCGCAACGAGACACCCGTCAGCTTCAGCCGCTCCTCGACAATCCGCAGAGCGAGCCTCGCACGGTCCAGCGCGCCTGTTCCGGCGTATGAGATCTGTCCCTCACCGATGAAACCATCCTGATAGCCGATGGACACTTTTAAGGTTTCCGGGCGCGCGTGACCCCGAGCGCCGCCAGCGTGAACGCGATCAGCGGCAACTTGCTGAAAAGTGACGCCTGAGAAATCCGCCACCACATCGGGCGTCAGATACGCTGCCGGGTCCTGCAGCTCATAGAGCAACTGCTCTTTACATGTCGCAATGGAGACCACGCCGCCCGTACCTGCGAGCTTTGTCAGGATGACCCGCCCGTCGGCGTGCACCTCGGCCAATGGAAAGCCCAGCCGCGCAAGACCTGCGACATCCTTCATTCCCGGATCGGCAAAATAGCCGCCGGTGAGCTGACCTGCACACTCCAGCAGATGCCCGACGAGCGTTGCCCGTCCCAGGTGCGCCCAGTCATCCTCTGCCCAGTCAAACTCGTGCATGAGTGGGCCCAGGAACAGCGCAGGATCGGCGACGCGGCCGGTCAAGACGATATCCGCGCCCAGGCGCAACGCATCCCGAACAGGTCCTCCGCCCAGGTATACATTCGCGGAGATCATGTCACTCGGATTTACTTTGAGTGCCGATCCGTCACTCTGCAGCAGATCCACATCAGGCGAGCGCAGCAGGGCTGTTATGTCATCTCCCTCCACGGCAGCGATCGTGAGGCCGACGAACCCCAGCGCCCTCGCCAACTCAACCGTGCGGCGTGCTGCCGATAATGGATTGGCACCACCCATGTTGCTGACGATCTTCACACGATTGGCCACACACGCGGGCAACACGGCGCCCAGACGCTCGAGCAGCAGCGGGTCGTATCCAAGCTGAGGATCGTCGAGCTTCGCCTTCTGTGCCAGCGCAATCGTCCGCTCCGCGAGGCATTCGAAGATCAGATAGTCGAGATTGCCCCGCTCCGCGAGCTCGACCGCAGGCTCGATCCGATCACCGGAGAATCCGGCCCCACAGCCGATCCGTATGACCCGGGAACTCGCATCAGTCATGGTTGCAGGCATCCAGGCTGGCATCCGCGGGGCTGCCATGAAGCGCCTGTAAGATCACCTTCTTGAAAGGTGCCGGCGGACCCTTGGGTGTAATCACCTGGGTCATGAATACCGTCACGCGCTTTCGCGACGGGTCCACCCAGAAGAACGTATTTCCTGAGCCGTCCCACCCAACCGCGCCCGCCGGAAACAACCCAGCGCGTGCCGTCGACTCATTACCGATTGCAAACCCGAATCCAAACTGGAAGTCCAGGCGGCCGCTGCCCGGCGGCGCGGGATTCGGCAGGTGGTTCTCGAACATGAGGGCCACAGTCTGCGGCTTGAGTAGCCGCACGCCGTCCAGGATACCGCCGTTCACCAGCATCTGTGCGAAGCGCAGATAGTCATCCGCGGTGCCCGCGAGCGCGCCGCCGCCATCCAACAGGCGGTGGGGGTCGCGATAGTCAGTCGTGCTGTTTGTCTCTATTACCTGGAGAGTATCGTCCGCCCGGAGGTAATTGGTCACGAAGTGCTGCAGCTGCGGGCCCTGTACGAAGAACCCGGTATGGGTCATCCGCAATGGCGCGAATATCCGCTCATGCAGAAACCGGTCCAGTGGGACTCCCGAGGCACGCTGCACGATGTAGCCCAGCACCGTGGTTGAATAGCTGTAATCAAATTGCTGTCCCGGCTGATGCAGCAGTGGCGCTGCCGCCAAGCGCCTGACCAACTCCTCCAGTGTCTTTGCCGCAGGTGCGTCGGTAGGCAGTGAGCCCACGGGCGTATCGCGCTTGACGCCGTGCTTGCGGTAGTACTGGTGGACGGGCGTATCTCCGGTGAAGTGATATGTGAGGCCGGATGTGTGCGTGAGCAGATCGGCAATCGTGATTGGACGATGAACCGGCTCGGTCACCATGTGATCCACATCGCCACTGACATAGACTCGCGCCTCCTTGAATGCGGGAATGAACTTGTAAGCCGGATCGTCCAGCCGCAGCTTCCCGGACTCCACGAGCATCATGATTGCGACACTCGTGATCGGCTTGGACATCGAATACAGACGAAACACGGTATCGCGCGTCATCGCCTGGCGTGCGGCGATATCCTGATATCCCACCACACTCGAGTGAATCACCCTGCCATCCTGGGCAATCAACGTGACCGCCCCCGGCATCTTTCCCTGATCCACCAGACAACGCAGTTGAGCGGGGATGGAATCAAGATCCGGTGACGCGGTGGCTTCCGTGCCAGCCGCGACAGACATCCAGGTAGCCAGTCCCGCCGCCAGAGACCATGCAAGCAGCGTACGCATCAGAAGAAATCCAATAGTGAGGGCTGCTCCGCCGCAGGCGCACGCGGGTCGGCCGGTGATGCCGTCCAGTGCAACTCCTGTTGCAAGCGGACGTCGGCCGATGAGCTGCCGATGTAGATCCGATGAGTACCGGGAGTGCTCGCCCAGTCGTGCCGGTGTATGTCGTAATACGACAGATCACGGGCGGTCAGCGTGAACTTCAAGGTTTTGCTCTCACCGGGCGCAAGGCTCACCTTTTGAAACGCTTTCAGCTCCTTGACTGGCCGCACGAGCTGGGTGGTGGCCTCGTCACCCACGTAAACCTGAACAGTTTCCTGCCCGGGGCGTACCCCGGCATTGCGGATGTCCACGGAGATCTGGAACGGCTGTCCGGCAGGCGTGGAGGCCGCAGCCCGCAGATTGCTGTACTCGAATCGCGTGTAGGAAAGGCCGTGTCCGAACGGAAACAACGGTTGCAGCTTGCGCTTCTCGTAGTACCGATAGCCTACGAATACACCTTCCCCGTAGGCAGCCTCCCGACCCGCTGAATAATTGAGATAGGCCGGGTTGTCTTCGAGCCGCTGCGGGAAGGTGAACGGCAGCTTGCCGCTCGGGTTCGCATCGCCCAGCAGAATCTGCGCGAGTGCCCGAGCACCCTCCTCGCCCGGCAACCAGGCCTCCACCAGCGTCGGTGCGCGCTCAGCCCAGGGCAGCGACAGAGGTGCGCCATTGTTGAGTACGACGACTGTATTCGCATTGGCGGCAAGCACCGCCTGTACCAACTCATTCTGCCGTCCTGCGAGCTCCATGTCAGCTCGATCCCGGCCCTCCGTTTCCGAGGAGCGGGAAGAGCCCACGAACAGCACGGCGGCATCGGCGCTGCGGGCGGCCTGAACGGCTTCATCGATGCTCCCGGCCGGCAAGCGGATACCCAGATGCATTGATCGGAACGGGATGGGCAGACTCACATAATCAATTCGGATCCGGTGAGCGCGGCCGGCGGTCAATTCCAGCGTCGCAGTCCTAACGGGCGGTCCGAAGTCAAGTTGCGGCGGATGCAAAGTGCCCAGATCCGCGTCAACAACTCTGCGATCATCGACGTAGAGCGTCGCCGTACCCACTTGGCCCAACCCGAACTCGTAGGTACCCGTGCGCGGAGGCCACATGAATCCCTCCCATCGAACGCTCACCTTACCCTGCGCCCCTGCACCTGCGGCGAACGCAATTCGGTCGAAGAATGTTTCTGTAACTGTCTGGGTCGGGGTCCCCTCGAACGAAGCGTTGTTGTAGTAGCTGACGCGGAGGCCTTGCTCCTTGCGGTCCTCGGCTGGGCTCAGGAGCCGCGCATCGGCGGGAGGTGGTAAAGGATCGTTGTCCGCTCCCTGCGCGTAGAGGACTTTTACGCTCGACCCCAGCGCTGCCTGCAAGCTCATGAGCGGGGTCAGGATTCCTGAGGGAATGACAGCGGCACTACCGCCGCCTTGATAGAGCGGTACGTCGGCATTAGGGCCGATAATAGCTACGGAACGCAGCTTGGATCTGTCGAGAGGTAACAGGCCCCGATCGTTCTTGAGCAATGTAATAGCCTCACGCGCCGCCGCCAGCGCCGCCCCTCGATTGCGCTCGCTGCGCGACTCACCGGTTGTCCCACGTCGCGCCGCTGGCGCTTCTCGGGATTCCCTCTCCCACGTCGCACCGTTGGTGCTCCGTGGGATTCCCTCCACTGCGTTTCGGTCGCGCTGCGCTCCGGTTGGATCCTTTCCATCAAGCGCACCCGTCCGGATGATCAGGCGCAGTGCACGCCTGACGGCCTCATCGATGACAGGCTGCTCGACCTGCCAGTTGCGTGTCGCCTGCGCAAGTGCCGGGCCGAAATAGCGGCCTGGCCCCGGCATCTCCAGATCGAGGCCCCCATTCGCCGCCTCAACCGTGGTGTGCACCGCGCCCCAATCCGACATCAACAGACCGTCGAAACCCCACTCACCCTTCAAGATATTCCGGATGAGATACTCGTTCTCGGTCATGTAGGTACCGTTCACGCGGTTGTAGGATGCCATCACCGTCCAGGGATGCGCCTCCTTCACGATGATCTCGAACGGCAGCAGGTAGATCTCCCGCAATGTGCGCTCATCGACGATGGAGTCGCCGCGGGTTCGCTCGGCTTCCTGCTCGTTAGCGACGAAATGCTTGACCGAAGTACCCACGCCCAGGCTCTGCACACCTTTGACGAACCCGGCGCCGATACGGCCTGCGAGGTACGGGTCCTCCGAGTAAGCCTCGAAGTTGCGCCCGCCGAGCGGTGAGCGTTGGATATTGACGTTGGGTCCCAACATGACCTGCACATTGGAGGCGAGTGCCTCGCGGCCGATCGCCTGACCGATGGATTCCAGCAGGGCCGGATTCCAGGTCGCCGCCAGCGCGGAGCCGGTCGGGAAAACCGTCATGGCCTCGCCTTCGTTGGACCGAACTCCGTTGGGTCCATCGGACAGGCGCAGCGCCGGAATTCCCAGACGCTCGATCTGCTGCATTGAGAAGAAGGACCCACCTGCCATCAGCGAGAGCTTCTCCTTCGGTGTCAGCCGAGCGAAGAGATCCTCCACACGCTGCTCCAGTGGCGCTTGTGAGTTCTTGTACACCGGTACGGTTTCAGCAAGCGCACCCGACAGCGAGGCGAGTAAACTTGCCATGGCCGTCGCGAGGCCTAAAGCTCGTGACAGACGTCGCATCAGTGCTTCCCCTGCTCGGCGCCGCGCGGCTTGGATTCGCTGACCGCCTCAGCCAGGTCGAGACGAGCCTTCCAAGGATCCGGGCCGGCAACCGGACCCGTGTTGGTGAAGTTCATGATGGTGTCGGCTTGCGGATCGTACCTGGGCCACTCCGGCAGGCCGGGGGCTTGCGGTTTGCCGGTCTTGGCAAATGCCACCCAGTAGGCATTCATGGCACGCGCTGCTGCAGCGTCCTTTTCTGTCAGGTCCTTGCCATACTTCGTGGCGACCGTATCGAATGCGAACGGTATGTCAGAAGCGTGCATTGCGCCCATCACCCCGCCAAACTGGCCGCGGATGGATTCAGCAACGTAGGAGAAGCGGAACTCGTAGACAGGCTGCCCGTGTGAAGTCAATACCCGCGCAACGTAGCGCGCAGGCTCGATCATCAGCTGATCCCCACCCATCCGAAACGCAACGAGCCTGACATCATCACCGCCATGCACTTCGTACGCGGCGCGAGCCTGTTCCGCGTTTGGCCCAAACTGTGTCAACAGTTCGTCAAAGGAATCGGCGTGCAGAAATCCGATATCGCTGCTCGTTGCGCCCACCATCGTCGGCACGCGCGCTCCCTTGCCTTCAGCATAGAGCTGCGCCGGATTCGCTGTGATGATCTGTCCATCCACTATCGGCCCGCCGACGTAAGTTGGATCTCCCATGTTGCTGAGATTCAGGTTCTTGGCGAGCTCTTCCGCCGGGAGCGCGCGCAGTTTGCGGAGCGCTTGCGCACCCTCCTCCTGAATATCCTCCTTTTTGGCGAAGGCCACGCCGAGACCCTCCGCCGAATCGGGCCCACCGGAGAGGGGGCGATCGCGGAAGATACCCGGGCGTCCACCGCCCGACTGCACGATGGCCTTTTGAAAAAGCCCGGCACCCGCGGGTGAGGTCATGAGGATATGCACGGCAATGCCGCCGGCCGACTCCCCGCAGATGGTGACCTTGCGCGGGTCGCCCCCGAAAGCGCCAATGTTGCGTTGTACCCATTTCAGCGCTGCGATCTGGTCCATGATCGCGTAGTTGCCGTGCGGTCCCGCGGGCTGTTCGGCGGTCAAAGCCGGGTGGGCAAAGAAACCAAAGCGGCCCAGCCGGTAATTGAAGCTGACGAACACCACGGCCTGTTTTGCGAACGCACTGCCGTCATACACCGCAGGCGAGCTGCCGCCATTGACGAAACCGCCCCCGTAAATCCACACAAAGACCGGAAGCTTGCCGCGAGCGGATTTTGCGGGCATCCAGACATTCACATACAGGCAATCCTCAGCCGGCTTCACACCGAGCGGGGCTGCATCGCTGGGGAACGGTACCTGCATGCAGTCGGCACCAAAGCTGTCGGCCTTGCGCACTCCCGTCCAGCTCTGCACCGGCTGTGGCGGCTGCCAGCGCAAATCTCCAACCGGTGGCGCTGCGAACGCAATACCCTTGAAAGACGCTACACCATCCTGGACAACTCCCTCGACGCGGCCCGTGTCGAGCGTGACCTCCGGATTATTCGTATCGGCAGCGCTCACAGGGTGCAGACCCGCCGCGAGCAGAATCATCAAGATCATCGCCCATCTTCGGACCGTGGCGCGCAACAGGTCCCGCAGGTACTTCGTCTGGCTCATCACCCGAGTCTCTCCTTCAAAATCTCTTCATTACGTTCAGCTGCACGATCCGGCCGAACACGTTCGCATTGTTGGCATCGAATTGGGCGCCGCCCGAGGTCAATACAATGGGTGGATCCCGATCGAACAGGTTCTGCGCGCTCACCGAGATGGCGCTGTCCTTGAGGAAGCCGGAGTTCGACAGGCGCCCCAGGTCAAAGCCGACGGTCAGGTCCAGTGTCGTCCACGATGGGACTGTCTGGTTGGGGCGGCCGACTATCGGAGTGTTATTGAGATAGCTGCCGACATAATTCACAAACACGGTGGCACTGAGCGGCCCGTGCCTCCAGCCGACACTGCTGCGACCTCGCCAGCGGACCAGGTTGTTGATACGGCCCAGGACGCTGGTTTCCGGAAGCGATGCGACCGCGGCGATATCTTCCTTCAGTACGCGCACGGCATTCAGGTTGACAGACCAGTGCCCGAGCGCTGTGTCCAGGTCATAGGCCACGTTCAGATCGAGACCGCTCTGGGTCATCGACCCGATATTGGTCACACGGCCGTCCACCCATGCCTGAATCTGGCACGCCTGCGTGGACGAAATGCTCGTGCCGTAGATCCCGACGGCATCCAGGAGCGGCAGTAGCGCGGGATCGTATGTCGCGCGGTCACCTGGTGTGCAGTTCGCCGGATTGTGAATCGGATGCACGAAGGGCTTGTATAGCTGATACGTCTGTGGATTCGTGATCGCAGCCGGCAGGACCGGAGGCCCGAAGATCTCGTCGGTGTACTTGATGTGGTAGTAGGTGGTCGAGACCCTCAGCTCCGGGATCCAGTGGGGTGTGAGATCGAGACCCGCCGACCAGTTGCGGGCGCGCTCGGGTTTGATGCCGGGTCTGTCGCCGAGCAGGAAAGCAACCGAGGTGAGTTTTCCGCCGGGAATGGGAATGCCATCGATCGCCGGGTCGCCCGTTAAATTGGGTAGCCCCGCAATGAACCCCTTTACGGAATACACGAACGGGTTGGTATCGGTGAGCGACGGAGCCCTGAAGGAAGTGCCCCACGAGGTACGCAAGCCAACCTCGGGATTGACCTTCCACGTCAGTCCGATCTTGGGATTCGTCGTCCCGCCGACGTCCGAGTAGTGATCGAGCCGGCCGGCGGCATCCAGGCTCAACGATCGCACCAGCGGGATGGCGTTCTGCGTACCGATCAACGGAACGTATAGCTCGAGGAACACGGAGGTAATGCGCCTGCCGGCGCTGCTGATGTTATCCCAGGCAAACTCATTGGGCCGTGTCCGCGGCGGGCAACGACGCGGCGCCCCGCAGCCGACACCTTCGTACGGCGGCGGCGTCTCCTCCGTAATGCCTTCGGCGGGGATCTGCGTCCGATTGGCGCCGTTCTGCACGTACTCCGTGTTGTGTTGGAACTCTCCGCCGAGAGCGCCCTTGAGTGCCCCACCGGGGAGATCGAACAGCGGGCCGTCGAACCGGAGCACGTAGTCCTCGATTCCCATCTGACTCTGCTGGATATTGCCCCCCATGAACAACGCGAGCTGTTCGGGAGTCAGTGGGTCGCTGCTCAATGGATTGACGGCACCGACATTGACCGCGTGCCGCAGCGCGCCGACATCTACATGAGTGCCGATATTGCAGATGCCACAGGTGCGGTCGCGCCCCACGGTTATCGATAGATTCGCGCTCCAGTCGGCCCAGAGGGCGGCACGTATTCCTGTGATCGCCGTCCAGTTGGTATCCGGATTATCCGTATACCAGAGCGGAGCGCCGTGCGCCGTGAAGTCATAATTGACTGCCATCGGGCCGCCTGCCGCCCCGGGAGGAGTGATATAGAACGGGCTGCCCGCATTGACGGTGACCGGCACTACCGCCTGATCATAGTATTGCGACCCAGCCGTCCAGACATCGCGTTTGGTCCAGAAACCCTCGAAAAATGCGCTCAGCCGTGAGTTAATTTCCTGGTTGTAGAAGGCGGTTAGCTGGTAGCGCCAGCGGCGTCCGATATAGTCGCTCTCGGCCGCTCGATCGCCCAGGCTCGGAGCCGGCGAGGTTTGATCGTATGTCGGAATGCCACTCCCCCGCGGCAAACCCCGATACAGATAGGTGCCAGTGCGGCAGGAGCCGGCTACCGCGTTATAGTTGTCGCACCAGTTGATGTCGTTCAGGCCCCCCGGGGTTGCATTGTTGCCCGGCTGGCCAGGACCGACTCCGCCATTGATGACCCCCGAAGTGCCGCCCTGCGAGTTTCCGCGGATACGATTATCGTACCCACCGAACGGACTCACATCGGTCAGGAATGCTCGAGAAGATGCCGGCATGGCGCCGCGCCAGTCATAGTCCACGCCGAGGATGAAATTGCCCTTGCCCAGGGGGCCGAGGCTGCTCCACGTATGGCCGCCCGTCACGGAGGCACCATAGCCGTGATAGCCCGCAACGAATGTTCCGCGCCCGGTTACCTCGACTCCTTCCAGGTCCTTGCGAATGACATAGTTGAGCACGCCGCCGACCGCATCCGAGCCGTAGATTGCGGAATTGCCGTCATCAATGATTTCGATCCGCTGTAGAGCCGCGATGGGTACCTGATCCGCCTCGGTAAATACGCTCACCGTGCCGCTCGGAGTCACTCGGTGCCCATCAACCAGGACCAACGTTGCCTGTGCCCCGAGGCCGCGCAGGTTGATTGCCGTTCCCTGGGTGTTGTTAGCGCTATAGCCGGCGGTCCCACCGAGGCGGTAGTTGGCTACTCCCGCGGGACTAACGTCCACGATCTGCGGAAGGGCACGCAGCACATCGTGCAGATCGGCGATCCCGGTGTCGAGGATCTCTCGCCGGGACAGATTCAGCGCTTCCGAGCCGACCGGCTGAATACCGGAGATGTTGGTGCCCGTTGCCGTAACTATTACTTCTTCCAGGGTCGATTGCGCCTCAGGTGTCCTCGCAGGTACTGTATGAGGTTGCGCCGGCGGGGCTGCAGCCTGCGCGAACACAGCCCCGGCCGAAATCACGAGCGACAGCAGTGCCGTCCATAGCCCTACAACTTTTGACATCCAAGTCCCCTCGCGCCCGTGCCGCGAGTGGACCTGGGCGCGCTCGAATGCTGAAATTGCCCGCAGGGATCAACCCTGCGGCTGACGGAATTCTCGGCTGCCATGCCGCAGCCGAGAAATAGAATGATTGGATTGTTTGATTTGAAATCGTTATAGGCTGCAAATGCACGTCACTTTGGGACAGATCCGGGCTTTCGTCACGGTAGCTTCGACCGGAAACTTCACCCGCGCGGCGGACGTGCTCCATTTGTCACAACCCGCCCTGACGAATCGGGTACGTCAGTTCGAGGAGGCCCTCGGCCTTCGCCTGTTCGACCGGAATACGCACGCTGTGGAATTAACCGCGCTGGGGCATGACATGTTGCCCCTGTTCCGGCGCCTTATCGCAGAATTCGATACGGCGGTTGCACGAGCCCGCGAATCCGTTACGCGGACGAAAAGCGTCATCCGGCTTGGGTGCCTGCCGTCTTGCGCTGCCTCGCTCCTACCCGATCTCATCCGGGAATTTACCCGTGAGGAGCCCGGTGTCGCCTTCGTCGTGCGGGATGTCATCAACAACCTGGTTCCGGGCCTCGTCCGCTCAAGTCAAGTCGACTTCGGGATCGCCGTGCGCGATGAACAGCACTCGGACATGGAGTGGCGGCCGCTGTTCAGCGACTCGCTGCACGTAGTTTATGGAAGTGAGGACCCCGGATTCGAGGCAGGTACGGTCACGGCGGCCTGCCTTGCGAGCCGCCCGCTCATTTTGATGGTGCCAGGAAGCAGTGTCCGCGAGAAAGTGGATGAAGCGTTTGCGGCCGCCGGACTGACTGCCCTTGCCGCCTGCGAGGTCAACCACATGTCGACAGCGGTAGCGCTGGTGCGGGCCTCCCTCGGTATCACGATCCTGCCCTCGACCGCCGCCGAGATCAAAATGCAGTCCGACATTCGCTCACGACC
>JBJMWM010000034.1:0-16450 GCA_045810105.1 Steroidobacteraceae bacterium
AACACCGCGGACGATGACCTTCTCTTCGCCTTTTTCATGGCCAACGGCTGGACAGAGTCGGGCGCGCGGACACTGGTGGCTCGTATCGCGGACTGGCGAGACCCTGACGACACTCCGCGTAGCGGGGGAGCTGAGCTAGCGGAATACCTGGCAGCCAATAAGAGGTATGGTCCGCGCAACGCACCGTTTGAGGATGTGGAAGAACTGCGGCAGGTCCTTGCAGCCGAAACCCTGAAACCGAGTCTTCTCGACTCATTCACGGTTTATACCCACGCGGCTATGCCAGCCGAATATGCGGCGCCGCCGCCGGTCAAAGCCGCTCTCGCGTGGGCTGATGCTCACGAACTAGGCGGGCATCCGTGGCGTCGCGAACACGTCGGGCAACCCGTGAAACTCAGCGCGGGAGACCTCGTTGGCCAGATCGTTCGCATTCACGCGTGCGCCCGCCAACCTCCAATCCAGACGTGCCGGGAAGCGGTTGTGAGGCCTGTTGGCCAACCCAACTATCCCTTCCAAATCTTTTTATGGCGCAGCCATCCATTGGATTGACGGATTCGTCTGTTCAGGTCGGTACGCTGGGCAACTACATTCACCGAGTGAGTCTGCGATTGACTCCGTGCAAACCCCGTGCTTTTATTCAACTCAATAGCGCCGTTTCCTCCAAAGACACGAAGAGAATAGTTGGCGCGACGACCGTCTGTGATCAGGGATGGGCCGTGCTTTGATAGTAGAGGCGAACAATTTCCGGCCCCCTGCGTTTTCTGCGCTGCTGTCTTCCGAGGTTTAACCGCGGCCACCCTTTCGATAGCGGATTGACAATTGTTGTCAGTACGAGATTTGCGGCGTGCAAACGCGGTCCAACCGACGGAGTACCTATGAGAAAAACGGTCAAGTTCGCGAGTTACCTGTTCGTAGCGCTATTCGCGTTGATTTGCATGGGGAATGCGCACGCACAAAGCATCTCGACAGGGCCTGTCACAATTACCAGTATGGGCTGCGGGATGGCGGGGCCAGTAGGAACCCCTGGCAGTGCATGCTGGGTATATGTCAGTGGCCCGAGTGTCGGGCCGGCCGCATGCAATGGTAACTCCATCCGATGGGACCCAGGGGCGTCCCCAAACGGTCAGGTCACGGTGGCGCAGCTGACGGCTGCTTTTCTCGCCGGGCAGCACGTGAACTTCGTTCTCAATGATACATGCTGGACCGAGTGGCCGAGCTATCCGACCATTTGGTTTTATTCGCTGCAGTGATCTCTGAGAGTTTGGTGCACAGTCGGGGGCTCGACGCCGATCGGGGGGGGGTACGCACGCGGCCACACGGCGAGGGACCTGCTCGTCGCCCGGTCAGCGCACCGCGAACACGTGACGGAACGATGGGCAGTGGACGCCGATGGTGTTCAAAAAAAAGATTCACTTGGGGTGAGATATTTCGGTCACTCATGTGAGATTCGTCGCTCGATGGCCAAAGTGGCCGTGGATGTCCTTTCTGGTGCAACCAGGTTCCACGCGTATCCTCTGTCTCTACAAGGCGTTCGATGTTGAGTTGCAAAATAGATTGCACAGTGTGAAACGCCGTGCTTAGATTCGGGACGTTGAGGCGCTGGCATCTCGGTCCTCATGTTCGCAAAATAATGCCAAAAGATGTTTGATTAGTGCGCGGGGAGATCGTGTGACGAACAACAACAATGCAATGCCTGGAGCGAGGGCCGTGTATGCCCCGGGGCGAAGGTCCCGACGCAGTTCTGGTCATTATCCGGTCCCCGCCTGTCGGCAATCGAAGTAATCTGCTGAATATTCTGCACTATCGGGCCGCAAAATTCGCACAGGGAGCCGGTCGTGAGTCGCAGAGGCCGACAAATCGCTCGTCATTGTATTTTGTTCGTTGTCACACGGGGCCCGCCCCCGGGCTCCCAGCCGCAAGTGCCGCTGCCATTGGAGGACGTTGTAATGAAAGTGATCGCTGATGTCACAGTAAGCTGCGCTGGTGCGGGAACGCGTTCAAAAGACCCCTGCGTCGGTAATAAGCGGTCACCGCGGGCAGCGCTGGCGCTCTGGACTCTGTGCGTGATGCTTGGGCTTTCGGCAGCGCAGAGCGCTCTCGCTGTAGATCAAATTACCTATACGTACGATGCTCTGGGACGACTGCATATGGTTACGTACCAAAATGGGACGACGGTGACCTACACCTATGATCCCGCCGGCAATCGCACTCAGGTGACGAATACAGGAAGCGGTGCGGGCAGCGGTCCGCTGCTTCCGCAACAGCGAAAAAAGCTCGCGGCGATACAGGCAATACTGTCCATCTTGTTGAGTAATTAATTGCCGTCGATATCCCCGCGGAAGGTTGCGACACGATGACGAAGCGGAAGGTAAAGGGGTTGATGTGAGCTGTTACGAATGGACGTTTGTGCGTGAGCCTGTTGTCCGAAGGCCGCAAGTGGTGATCCCGGGTTACTGGATGCGTCGCCTGAGTGCTGCGGGTAGGACCGTTGCCCACGCCGCTACACTTGCGATTGCGTCACTCGTGATCAACAGCACGGTGGTGTGCTCCAGCAGTGCGCAAAGTTGGGGCCTTCCGCCGCCCGTGTATAGCCTCAAAGACGGGAATGGCGTGGACCTCGTCTCGTTCAGGCTCTATCTCCAGCAGACAGACGTCTCCATCGGCTCGCGGGAGCATCCGCTTACGCATACGATCATGTCCTACTCGGATGGGGATTGGTTGTCGAGCGGCATTTTTGCCACAAACGGGATAGACCAAGACGCGCGGCAGCGCTTCCTCGGCAAGGACTCATCCCGGGCAGGAGTATCCGGTTGGCCGGGGCCTGGAAATTGTGAGCATAGCAGTGGCGACCCAGCAGGCGGAATAACAGTGACTGTTGGGACGGTCACCGAGGACTTTACTTGCGTCGGTGGCGACATAGTGCCTGCGGCTCCCTCCGGAAGCACACTGACTTACAATTCCGATCAGACGTTTACCTACACGAACGGGGATGGCGAGCAGACACTGCTCGGTTTGGTTACCCCATTGGCACAGACACGGTATCCTGATGGGCGTGTGCTGACGTGGTGGTTTAATGACGATGGAACCGGTGCGCCGCTTCTGAAATCCATAACACGCAGCGATGGGCTGCAGTTGAAATACACATATACGAAACTGGCATCGGGCCTTTGGTCGACCACCAGCGTCACGATGATCAACAACGCATACGAGTATTGCAATCCTACGGCGAGTACATGCTCTTTGGGCATGATGTGGCCAACTGTGAACTATTCGTTCACCCAGTCGGCATCGGGTGCCGTCTTCACGGTCACCGATGCGGCCGGTCGCGTAACGCGTTACACCGAGGACAATGTGCCTTGGAACACCACTCCGACCTCGTGGGGGCGGACGGTTGGGATCAAGCTGCCTTCTAGCGCAAGCGCCGATAACATTACGTACACCTACTGTGACAATAGAAATATCTGGTGTACGAACTTCGGGACTGTGGGTTGGCTACCCTGGACCTATAAGAATTACGTAGTGGCAGTGACCCGGGATGGCCAAGCTTGGAGCTATAGTGGCGCCCCGGGTTCGCCGAGCGGTAGTCAATGTGGGAATGCTACGTACGGTTTTACGAACCCAGTGGGAGCCAGCAAGCAAGCGGCTCTGTTGGATTGCCCTACCAACGGGCCGTCCTTACCGCGGTACGTTATAAGTCCGTTCCTTCAGCTGACTGATGAGTCCGGAGCGAAGTTCAACGCCAATCCCAACGGAGTCGGTATCCAAAACGCGATCAAGCCGGAGGGGAACCGGGCAAACTATGCATATGACGAGCGGGGAAACCTCACGCAGGAGACGCTGGTGCCGAAGTCCGGCTCCCCGCTCGCCCAGGTGAACTTATACGCGAACTACGATGCGACGTGCACGAATCGCTTCACGTGCAACAAGCCGAATTGGGTCAAAGATGGAAAGGGTAACCAAACAGACTACAAGTACGACCCGAATCATGGGGGGGTGGTGAAGGTAACCTTGCCCCCGGATGCCGACGGAATCCGACCGGAAACCCGATATGCGTACACCCAACGTTATGCCTGGGTAATGAATTCCTCCGGAAATGGCTATGTGCAATCTGCCGCGCCGATTTGGGTTCCAGCTGCCGAGAGCTACTGCCGTAAGGGTGCCGCGGCCTCGTCGGGCACGGGATGCGCGCTAGCAGGCGATGAAGTTATTACGACCTATGAGTACGGATCGAACTCGGGACCGAACAACCTCTTCTTGAAAGGGGTCGCGGTCACGGCGGACGGAGTCACGCATCGGGCCTGCTACAGCTACGACCGGTATGGCAACAGGATCAGTGAGACTAAGCCTGCTGCCGGCCTTACGAGCTGCCCGTAGATGTTGCCTAAAGAAGCGAGTGTACGTATGAGGCCGACGAGTCGGATCAGAAGCAGTGCGAGTCTGATCGGCCTTGCGTTCAGCGTTTGGCTTGTGGCGACAGTGGGCTTCTCGCAAACAGCTGCCTCGGCTTACACAACTGGCTACCGCTATAACTTCGCCGGCCAGGTGACGGGCGTGATCCAGCCGTATTCTGGAACTGGAACGGTGAGTTACCTGGCCACCAGAAATACCTATGACCCAAGCACCGGCCTGTTGTCGAAGGTAGAGAGGGGCGCGCTGAACGCCTGGCCGCAGAATGACGATCCGGCCGCCTGGCCGAATTTCGCCAGTTCCGACGTCTTCCAGATCGAAGCCTATGGGTACGACTCGATGGGTCGAATGCTCTGGAAGCAGGTCTCATCGGGTGGGGTAGCCTACGAGCTCACCCAGTACTCCTACGACATCATGGGCCGTCAGCAGTGTGTTGCGACTCGCATGAATCCCGCGCAGTTCAGCTCGATGCCAGGGGCGTGTACAGTATCCACACCACAGGGCAGCTACGGACCCGACCGTATTACCTATACGGCCTATGACGGCCAGGACCACCCCCTGACGATCCAGCGGGCCTACGGCACCTCGTTGCAGGAAACGTACGCAACCTACACCTATTGGCCCAATGGACAGGTCCACACCATCAAGGATGCTGACGGCAACCTCACGACCGACACCTACGATGGACTGGACCGCCTGGGGCAGATGCAATTCCCCTCGAAAACGACACCGGGGACCTCGAGCACGACGGATCTCGAACAATATACCTACGATGCCAATAACAACCGCAAGACTTTGGTGACGCGGGATTCCCAGACCATCAGCTACAACTACGATGCGCTGAATCGTCTGACTTCGAAGCTGTGGCCGAGCTCCTGGGGGGTGAATGTCTATTACGGGTATGACCTGCGCAACCTGAGGCTATACGCCAATTACAGCTCCCCAACCGGGCTTGGTGTCTCGAATACGTATGACGGCTTTGGTCACGTGCACACCGAGATGGTGAACCTGAGCGGCACCGCCCAGCAGATGTCATATCAATACGACGCCGATGGCAATCGTATCCAGGTGAGCTATCCCGACGGGAATTTCGTCAAATACAAATACGACGGGCTGGATCGCCTGTACCAGGTCCTGGAGAACGGCAATTCGGTGTTGGCCGAGTACTCTTATGATACCCAGGGTCGGGTCTCGCAGCTCGCCCGCGGTGGCGGGGTGACGAGTTCGGGGTTCGGATACGATGGCGTCTCGCGCTTAAATTCACTTTCTCACACTTTCGCAACGCCGCTTGATAACGTTTCATTTTCTCCGTTTGGATATAACCCCGATCGCCAAATCGTCAGTCTCGGCATCTCGAACGCCGAGTACGACCCGTTGGCCAAGAGCGCCACGCAGGGCTATACCCCGAATGGCCTGAACCAATACACCGCGGTCGGCGGTGTCTCGGTCGGCTGGGACCCGCGAGGCAATCTAACCTCCGACGGATCCACCACTTACTCGTATGATTTGGAGAACCGTCTCACGGGCGCCAGTGGCACCTCCTACAACGCCTCCCTCAGCTACGATCCGCTGGGGCGTCTCTATCAGGCGACCAGCGGTTCGGCCATCACCGCCTTCCTTTACGATGGTGATCGGATCGCCATCGAGTACGACGGCATCGGCAACCTGCTGCGGCGCTATGCCTACGGGCCGAGCGGGGACAACCCGCTCGTGTGGTATGAACGCTCCGGGGTCGGGCAGTCGAACCGGCGCTATCTGCACTCAGACCACCACGGCTCCATAATCGCAGTGACCGACGGCTACGGCGGCACCTTGGCTGTGAATCAGTATGACCCGTACGGGATGCGTAATTCTCTAAATCAGGGGCGCTTCCAGTATACGGGTCAGGCGTATATCCCCGAAGTGGGCCTGTATTATTATAAGGCTCGGATGTACAACGCTGCGCTCGGACGGTTCATGCAGACCGATCCGATCGGGTATAAGGATGACGTCAACCTCTATGCTTATGTCGGCAACGATCCGCTGGATCGGACCGATCCAACGGGAAAAGTTACTTGCACACCAGATCCGGGTGGAGGCACTGCTACTTGCGAAGTCCATTCAATACTGGATGCCGTGGAGGCGGCGGCCATCCACATATACTCGAAGATTTACAATGCGATGTCATCGAGTTCATCGTCGAATGATGCCCCTCCCTCGTCGGATGCCAAGCAAGGCGATAGCGGGGACAAATCGAACGCGAAACAGGGAACCAAGGATGGAGATCGCGCCGGAAAGCCTTTTACTAAGGCTGGCAAGGAGGATGTCAAATCGAGGAACGCGGAAGCGAATAGCGGAAAGACGAAATGTGAGGGATGCGGAAGAGACACATCGCCTGCGAAGCAAAGTCAAAAGGGTGTTTCTCCTGCGGGGGACGAGACGCGCGTTGACCATGTCTATCCTCAATCCAAAGGCGGCAATGGAGATCCATCAAACGGCCAGATACTTTGCAACGACTGCAATGGGGCAAAATCCGATCTCACGCCAGACCAGTTGCCGGATGATTTTTACCCGCACTAACTGATGAGCTGAAAGGCAAAAGTGTCAACGAACGAGAGAGCCAAGATCTCCTTCCGTCTCGAGCGAGATTCCGATGGCTATCCGCCAGCGGACTGGGAGCACGTGTGGGCGAAGCATGCTGGTGATGATCTGTACGAGATCGACAACATTCCATTTTTTGCCAAGAGTATTGCTCTCGGAGACAGGGTACGCGCAAGGCAGGTTGGATCTGAGTTAACATTTATGGAACTTGTCGAACCTTCCGGGCACTCAACGCTGCGTGTCCTTATGCAGGATCCGAGTGTTACACAGGGAATTCGGGACGAGCTTCGGGGTCTGGGATGTGAGTCGGAGCTGAGCCACATACAAGGGTTGATCTCTGTCGACGTTCCGCCAAATGTCGAATATTCTATTGTTCGCGCGCTGCTCGACAGGCGGGAGAAAACCGGTGTTTTGGAATATGAAGAGGCAGCGCTCGGTCAAGATGGTTGAAGCGATCAATCGATGAATAGGGCGTCGTGCTCCGGTCTTTGTAGAGCGACGTGGAGTGGGACGAGTAGGCAACGGTATGGACGCGTACGTTCCGTAAAGATTGTGGCTTTTCTGGTCGTCGGTGACTCCGATCCGATAAGAAGAATCCCCTCCCTTTGCTCCACGTAGCCGCCTCCGGTATCGCCGGTGAACGGCCTTTAAATCCCCTCGCAAAAGTCCCGATTACGGTCGTTGAATGCCCTCTCTCCGGCTCCTCGCGTACCGCGGGTCCTGCTGTGTGATGTCTCACACCTGACGCCCACCTGTTGGGCGGGTGTTTTGCGCGCAAGTGTTTGAATAGGCATGTGAAATGTTGTGTTACACGTGGACAGGCGTGTGCCACGTTTTGTAACACGGCATACCCGATCAATCACTTGCTGTTCGCGCTCGCTGGAGGCTGCAGATCGGCGGTATCCGATCGGCCGACGCTTCGGTGGCGGCGGGTTCATGAGCTCGCGGCGGGAAGCCACCGGTACCACGGAGATCGAGCGCCTTGGGCTGCTCGCCGACGGCGCCATCCGGCTCACCTTACTGAATGTCATCGCAGCACCGAGAACACGTGACGGTATCATGTCACTGGACCGTGAGCTTTCGATGTTCGACACAAGCGTTACGGTCAACATTGAGCTCGAAAGTGGCCGCATCGATCTCAACACCGCGGACGATGACCTTCTCTTCGCCTTTTTCATGGCCAACGGCTGGACAGAGTCGGGCGCGCGGACACTGGTGGCTCGTATCGCGGACTGGCGAGACCCTGACGACACTCCGCGTAGCGGGGGAGCTGAGCTAGCGGAATACCTGGCAGCCAATAAGAGGTATGGTCCGCGCAACGCACCGTTTGAGGATGTGGAAGAACTGCGGCAGGTCCTTGCAGCCGAAACCCTGAAATCGAGTCTTCTCGACTCATTCACGGTTTATACCCACGCGGCTATGCCAGCCGAATATGCGGCGTCGCCGCCGGTCAAAGCCGCTCTCGCGTGGGCTGATGCTCACGAACTAGGCGGGCATCCGTGGCGTCGCGAACACGTCGGGCAACCCGTGAAACTCAGCGCGGGAGACCTCGTTGGCCAGATCGTTCGCATTCACGCGTGTGCTCACCAATCAGGGATTCAGTTCTGCCGGGAAGCCGTTGTTCGGCCGATCGGTCAGCCAGGCGATCCCTTCCAGGTCTTTATCTGGCGCGGCCATCCATGGGGATGATGAAGAACGGGATGTCCCACATGCGACCGCCATCCTCGAGTATCAACACTGTTACTGCCTGACCTCTCATCTGAGCTGGTAGCAGTGGTATTTTTGTTGCGGACGCGGCCCGTGCATGCATACACTCCAACTGAAAGAATCACCTGGACGAACGGGTGCGGGAGCGAGTCGAATCCGCACGAGCGGATCAAATGGGAGGACATGAAGGTGCGTACATTGGGACGGGTACTTCTGTTTGTATTCGGGATTGGTGCGAGCGCCCTATGCGCCGCATACGAATTGGGTGTCGCGCATGTCACGACATTGCAGTCGACATATATGCCCACCAACGTTCAATTCACGGTAGACACCGGCACTGCAAGCTGCCCGGCGGGTCACTGGCTGACGTGGGCGAATGCGGATAAGGACAACAATAAGGCAACTTACGCGACGCTGTTGGCAGCTGTGACGTCCGGCATGCAGATCATGTACTACGTAAATAACGGCGACACGGGGTGCACGGTCATATTTCTGAATATCTTGTCAACTTCGTGAACAGTCTCGCCGGACCCTGTCCGCGTCGATCAGGTCGTTTTCGGGAATGGTCTGGACCTGCAGCGCAAGCTGGAACGATTTGCGTCTACTACAATCAGCGGCGCGTTCATACGTTATGGTTGTCAGTGTCAATTGTATTTTCGAGGTCGAGTCTAAGCAGACGATGGTCAACGAGGCTGAGTTTCACCAGATCGTGCGGCCCTTGAGGTATGACGCGAGGTCCGGTGCAAGGGTCCGTTGAGGACTATTCGGGTATTACCAGGCGATACCTGAAGGCGAATACCAAGCGACTCCGCCGCCTCCGCTAGCGGAAACGGCTCCCGTCTGGGACGCTGTGGCCATCCCGTATCGATGGTCACACCAATGAAGAAATCTGGTGCTAGGAGCATTTCTGCCGGGCGCGTGTCAGCACTTCCTACTCTGAGGCAGCGCGAACTCGAAGGTACCCTGCGCACGGGCGATATCGTCTTCACGCGTATCCCGTGGACCCCATCGCGCCAAATAGCGGACGTGACTGGCACGTGGACCAATCACGTTGGTATCGTCGTGGGATTCAATGCCGTCGGGGCCGTAGTCGCCGAGAGTCGCGTCCCGTTTTCACGTCGGACGAAGTTCGCCAACTTTGTGCGACGCTCTGCTCATGGACGTGTGGCCGTATTGCGGTTGCCCCGGCCATTGTCTGACGACGAAATCCTGCGGCTGCATCGAGCGACAGGATCCCGCCTGGGGCAGCTATATGACGCGGGCTTCAACCTGCGATCGGGGCGCCAGTTCTGCTCGCGGTTTGTCCGTGAGGTGATGCAGGAGTCCACGGGTGTAGTGGTCGGCGAGGCCACGACATTCCGCGAGCTGCTGGAGCGCAAATCTGGTGCAGACCTGCGGCTCTGGAAAGTCTGGTACTTTGGCCGTATTCCGTGGGAGCGCGCCACGGTTACTCCGGAGAGCCTTTACGCCAGCCCCTCGCTGAAGGTTGTGTTCGATGGCACTCTGCACCGAGGCTGTTATACCCGATCGATGGTTTTAGGTCACGGCACCAACAGCGACGGTCGTCGACCAACCAATCCTGAAGTGGAATTCTGAGGACTGAGTGTGACGGGCGCCGAGTTAAAACACTCAGTCGACTCGCAGCTTTCGCGTGGTATGCACAATGGTGATGTCCCCGACCTGCGAGGCCGAGTACTCCAGCGTCATCTCATAGTTGTGCATAACCCACAATTCGCGGGGCTTTTCCCAAACCAACTGGAGTTCCGCACTCAGCGTGGCGGGCTTTTCCCGCAGCGCATTGCCAGGGGCACTCGGCAGCGATTCCGAGGCGCGGAGCACCGACACCTGAAGCGCCATATCGCTGCCTCCACACGACCTTGTAAACCGAATCGCCTTCCATACCCGATCCGCCGAAAGCAATTCATGAATGTCGCGATTCTGGCAGCTGCCTGTGCCGAGTGGCTTGCGGGGGTGATCCCACTGGGTGATCAGTAGGGGCATGGTCAGAACGATGAAGCTGATCGGGCGCATACAGAAGAGTGTACCGCCGACCGGCGCGGCAGGGCGGACGCCTTCTCGGATGCGAGGCTGATGCGCAAGCCGGCTGCAATCACAAAGGATGTATATGACCCTTCGCTGGGGTTGCGGCAGTTTGGCATGCGCTATCAGCCGCTACGCTGAAAGCTCACAAACGCGATCCTCGCCCCGCGCTATTTCGCCTCTGCCACCTTGAGCTTATTGACCACGTGACCACTCCCGACCACCTGCTCAGCCTTTTGCGCGAGGGTGTTCTTTTCTGCCTCCGATTGAACGACCCCATTCAAGGTTACCGTGCCATTGACTGCGACAATTTTGGCGTTGTGGGCATAACTCGATAGATTCTTCTCGGCCATGACACTTTGCCGAATTCGCTGCGTGATTTCCCGATCCGACTCATTGTCCTTCTGATCGTCGGCCGTCTGGGATCTGTTACTCTCGAGCTTGTTGTTTTTGGTATTGTCGGGCGCTCGAGCTGCACTGCTTGGCGGCTGCGATCCTGCGGAAGTCTGGGCGACGGACATCTCAGCCGCGAGGGCCAGCACCGGTACGATAGTGCATGCAACAACTGTCTTGATTTTCATAAGGTTCCACATCTGATGGTGTTGTGGAAAGGGAGCAGCTCGGCCCCCCTTCCAGGATGGCTTCGTAGGGGAAGTAGACCTCAGTAGGCAGCGCGGGACTTCGCGGGAGCCGCCGCGCTAGCCTCGCCGGTTGATGCGATGTCCTCGGCTCCGCTGGACTTCAGCATTTCCTTCGCGCGCTTCACCTGGTCGGAGGTGTCACAATGAACCGAGAGCAAAGTGCCTCCTTTTTTGACTCGCCCCTCGTAGCGCTTTGCCTCGTATTCGGGGATGCCCATTCCGACCAATGCGCCCACGAGGCCGCCGACTGCGCCGCCGACGCCGAGGCCGGCCAAGCCGGCCATGATTGGCCCTGCCGCTATGAATGGCCCGAGGCCCGGAATCGCGAGCGCCCCGATTCCAGTCAGAACGCCGAGTGTCCCGCCTACGACACCGCCCGTCGTCGCTCCCACGGTGGTCCCTTCCGGTGCCTTGGTTTCCTTCTCGTGCGCGAACTCTTTCGTGCTCCGGGTGTCCGGCAACAGAACCGAGATGTCCGAACTCGCAAACCCGGCGGCGATCAGGGAATCGACAGCGCGCTCCGCATGCTCAGCGGAGGGATAGATCCCAAACACAGCTGTATTCTTTCCAGCCATAAACAACTCCTCGCATGTTGAAAGGGAGAGAGCGGAGCCGGTTGGCGACGGCGGTCTCCCTGAGGCGGGCATTAAACCGCAAGCGACGCGATCCGCGTGTAGGAGCTCGACCTGTGCTCGTGTCAGCACTTACCGGGCAAATGATCTGAGGGAGTGCGTCGATCGCATCGCACCAGGTATGTTTGTAGGATTGAGTGGCAAATCACCGGCCTGGCTGCACAAGCAGGTCATGGCGAAGCTTGCGGCTAGCGGCGGGAAAGTTCCCGACAGCCTGCGGCATTAACTCTTCGGAGCTCTCGCAGTCGCGTCGGAGGACGACGTATGTTCATTATCGTGGGCGGTACAGGGCGTGTGGGATCAGCAACGGCGGAGGCGCTGCTAGCGGCGGGTGAACCTGTCACGATTGTCAGTCGGAGCGCGCGCAAAGGCGACCTTTGGAGAAAGCGAGGCGCTGAAGTAGCCGTGGTCGACATACATGACGTCGGCGCGCTCCGTGCCCTCTTTCGACACGGCCGCCGCGCTCTCGTGCTCAATCCACCTGCGGACCCATCCTCAGACACTGACACTGAGGAGCGCGCCACTGTGCGATGCTCGCTGGCCGCGCTCGACGGCTCTGGGCTGGAGAAGGTGGTGGCGCAGTCCACTTACGGAGCTCGACCCGGTGAAGCTTGTGGCGATCTGACTGTGCTGCACGCTCTCGAAGAAGGATTGCGCGCGCAGTCGATTCCGGCGGCGATCATGCGTTCCGCCTACATGATGAGCAACTGGGATGGGGCGCTCGACGCAGCGAACCGGAGTGGTCTGCTGATGTCCATGCTGCCGCGCGACCTGAAAATTCCCATGGTCGCGCCGAAGGACCTGGGCGCCGTGGCCGCCCGCTTGCTCCAGGAGGGTGCCAGCGGGACGGAGATCCATCACGTTGAGGGGCCCGAGCGCTATACTCCAGCCGATGTTGCAGCGGCTTTCGCCAGAGCGCTGGACAAAGCCGTGGAGGTGGAGGTCGTCGCTCGAGAGCGTTGGGAAGAAGCATTTCGCAGCTTCGGCTTTTCCGCAAAAGCCGCACGCTCATATGCCTGCATGACTGGAGTCACCGTTGACGCACTTGAGCTCCCTGCGTCACGTATCCGGGGCGTCATTCCGCTGACGGATTACGTATTCGCCGCCCGCGCACAAGGCCGCATCTGAGGCTCAGATCGGCATGCCACGCGCCAGGCGGCAATCAACTGCAGCCCCTGCGGTGTGGCCGTGTACATGGATGTTGATAGCGCTACCGTACCACTAGTTTGACAGCACACCGGCGGTGGTGGGGGTGGGCGCTACCTATGTCGGCGCGGTCCCCACGCTGGAAGAGCAGCGATTGTTGCGGCCCGCAGACACGTTCACATATGTGAATGATGTGCGAGGAATGTGTGTTGAGTGTCACGATTCAGTTGAAAGCGGCAGCAAAGATCTGGCGGAAGCTGAGCGGTGCAGATAGTGTTAGGTCCAGACGCTCACGGCCAATGACCTAGCCACAGTCCTTGGCAAGAACCAACAGCCGGCACTGCAGGGCTCGGCACAAAAACAGTGCACATGGGAGTGGAGCTCCGCGGCGCAATGCCGCGTCCCAGTATGTCGGCCGGTTGTTCGTCGTGCCAGGCAATCCCCCGCCAAGGAGCGGGAAGCAGATTGTCCTTTCGGCGTGCGCCGATTTCTGCAACGAGACACTCATCCTATACGCAAGGATCGATTATGCATTTTGGTTACAAAACAACGTGGCACGCGGCCGTCGGTGCTGCCCTCACCCTGGCGGCGGCAACTGCTGCGCGGGCGGACATGACCACCACCATCAGTGGCTTCGGAACCGCTGGCGGTTCGTTCACGGGCGACAGCAACTACTCCTTCCGTCATGACGCAAGCGAGTTCACCGGCGCGTCGAATCAGTTCGACCTCGCACTCGAATCGCGCTTGGGTGTGCAGGCGAAATTCGATTTCGGCTCCGGCTTTTCGGTAACCGCACAGGAGGTGCTGCGGCAGCGTGGTGATACGGACTTCAGTCCGGGCACCGAGTGGCTCTATGCCCAGTACTCGCCCAACTCGCAGTGGCAGGTGCGCCTGGGGCGGGTGGTGCTGGGTGCGTTCCAATATTCGGACTCCCGGCAAGTCGGCTTTGCCGCTCCTTGGTTTCGCTCGCCCGTCGAGGTGTATTCCCAGCTGCCATTCAACTACCTGGACGGCGGACAGGTGTTATGGCAGAGAGCCCTCGGCCAATTCACAGTTGGTCTGGAAGCGAGCTATGGAAGCACGAAAGGAGTGTTTCAGGCGGGCGGCTTGACGATCACGTCGAAGTCCAAGGACATTTTCAGTTCGGCGGCGACCGTCAGCTATGGAGACTTGCTTCTGCGGGTGGCGCAGACCAGTCTGAACGTGCCTACTTCTCTGCCCCTGAGCGCCACGGCCTCGCTCAATTATCAACTGCATGAGACTTTCTTATCCGCCGGCGGCCAGTACGACAACGGTAAGGCCGTTTTCATCGGCGAGTGGGCCAAGACCAAGCAGAATGATGCGCCCGTACTGAACGAGCCATTGGTGGCCTCTGCTCAATGGTATGCCGCCGCCGGTTGGCGGTTCGGCAAGTTCCTGCCCCTGGCGATCTATGGGCACATCAAAGAGGAGCAGGGTCTTTTGTATGCTCCGAGCCAGTTCGGCTCGTGGACTGCGAGCTTCCGCTATGATGTGGCAAACAACATAGCGTTGAAGGCACAGATCTCGCGTGCTCAGGCTGCCAACGCCCAGTACTGGGTGACGGCCAATGCTGCCTCCAACGCATACGTGAATGTGTATAGCGTCGGCGTTGATTTCGTGTTTTAAGGAACCTGACGTGAACACACATCATTTTCGTTTGCGTTTCTGTGGTCTGATGCTCGGTTTCGGCTTGGCATCGCACGCCGTCGCCGGGGACATCGTCGTGATTATGGCGCCCAGCGCTGCGCCCGTGACGAAAGAGCAGCTTGCCAACGTCTATCTTGGCCGGAGCTTCGATTACAAGCCCCTGGATCTGCCGGAGGCGGCTGCGATTCACGACGAGTTCTATAAGAAGGCGACCGGTCGCGAAGCCTCGCAAGTCAAGACCCTGTGGTCGCGACTCGTTTTCACCGGTCATGCGACAGCACCAAAGGTGCTGGCGGACGCCGCTGCGGTCAAGAAGGCAGTGGCCGCCGATCCGAAATCCGTAGGATACATCGACAAGGCCGATGTGGATGATACGGTCAGGGTCGTGATGAGCTTGGATTGAGGAAACCGGGTTGGTTTTCGACGGTCGGCGAGTGGGATGAGTTGCGACGCGATGGGTGGCCGGTAACGTTGTTATGTGCAGGTAGTCATGTGAACATAGTACGATATGTTGGTGCTATTATTTTGCTGATGTGCACTGCTGCGGCGTTGGCGCAAGATGTCACGGCTGGCGACTTTCACCCCACCGATGCTCAAGTCAAGGCCATGGAGGAGTCGTGCGCCGTGAATGACAGTGGCATGCTGGCGCTCGCGCAGAAGGTGAGCGCGGCCATTGTCGACTGGAAGCATGCGACTGCAGAGACAGGTCCGGTGGCTGCAATGAGGCAGTTGGACGGCGTTTTCGATCAGATCAGAAATAGGGGCGGGCTTTCCGGGTTAAAAGCCATTTACGTACTGTGCGTCGAAAAGGCGCTGCGGCAGTTCGTCGAGACGCGACGAGAAGAGCCGCAAGCGGTGACCGGGTCCGGAAGCAGTAAACCCTTGGACCGATCAGCCTTCGATTCCGAAGAAGGCATCTGGCGCAGCGGTTGCCAGCAAGCAGAGAGCGATGCCGTGGCGCAGCTGCAGGCGCGTTGCGGTGACCGCACGGTCTTCGTGGTAACCAGCGATTGCGCGCAACGCTCTGGAAGTGTGCGCAGTTACGTCGCGCAGGTCGAAGGGGAATGTCGAGGCAAGTGATCGAGTGTCGGTAGGCAGGGCCTCCACAGCGGACGTTGCCCGGTGGCTCAGTTATCTTTGAGCGGAAAGATGCCGACTCCGCCTTCGACCTGACGCCTTGATAGAGCCTGCTTCCGGTGCCCGGGCGCATTCCGTACGTCCGGGCACCCTTGATCTCAGAGACGCGATCCTCGCCCCGTTCGGCCGGTGATGGCGTGATAACCAAACAGCACGATCACTGCGCCGATCACCGCCACCAACAGACTGTAGAGATTGAGGCCCGTGACGCGGGTCATGCCTAACGCGCTGAACACCCAGCCGCCTACCACTGCGCCTACGATGCCCAGGATAATATCCAGAAACATGCCCTCGCCGCGCTTATTCACGAGCTTGCTGGCAATGAACCCAGCGATTAGACCGAGAATGATCCACGCTAGTATGGACATGAAAACCTCCTAGGTAGAGGACGAAATGTGCCCGCTGCGTCCAGCAAGGTTCGGGCCCGCGCCTATTTCGCCTCGTGGGCATACTCGACAGATTCTTCTCGGCCATGACACTTTGCCGAAGTCG
>JBJMWM010000035.1:0-73676 GCA_045810105.1 Steroidobacteraceae bacterium
CCCCAATCAGGCCCCCGACCCTTTTCCGCCCCCACAGGTGCGCCCCGTCCGGGTGAGCGCATTACAAGATCACGGTGGCCCGGGCCTACCGTTCTTAACCTGCTCCTGCCTCCCATTCCTGGCTCCGTCCTGCTTCCCCCTCTTGGCTGCTTCTCCCGTACCCCGTTCTGGCCTACTCCGGCTTCCCTCTCGGTTCCTTACCTTCTGTTTCCCCATGCCCCGTCCCGTAGTCGTCACGGCTCAGTGGCCTTGAACCAAGGCCGCGGGTCAACCGCCTTCCCGCCCTTGCGGATCTCAAAATACAGCTCCGGCCGGTTACTCCCCCCACTGTCCCCCGCCGAGCCCAAGGCATCCCCAGCACTCACACGCTCCCCCACCGCCTTGTAAAGCCGCTCGTTATGGCCGTACAAGCTCATGTACCCCTCGCCATGATCCACGATCGTCAGCAGCCCCAGCCCCGGAAGCCAGTCCGCGTAGATCACCCGGCCCCCATAGACCGCCCGAACTGGCGCGCCTCGCTCCGTCGCAACGAGTACCCCATCCCATTTGACGCCCCCGGCGCGTGTCTCCCCGAATCGCGCCACGAGCTTCCCGCCCACCGGCCAGGTGAGCTTCCCGCGCAAGTGCGCAAAAGCATCGTTGTTGTCGATCGGAAATTTCTCGATGGCCCGCCGCAGCTCCCGCAGAAGCTTCTCCAGTCCCCCCTGCTGGCTCTTCAGGCGCTCGAGGTTCTGCGCGTGCGAGTTGGATTCGGCGGTGAGGCTCGCCAGCACTTCCGAGCGTTTCGCGCGCGCCTGCTCGAGCTCGGCAAGATCGGCCCGCTGCTGTTTTTCCAGCTCGGCCAGCTTCTCATCCTCCGCCTGCAGTTGGTCATCGAGCGTCGCAATCGTCTGAACATCATTCTCGATTCCACGAATCTGCTCGGCACGCGCACGCCCGAAGTAGCTGTAGTAGACGAACATGCGCCCCGCCCGCTCCGGGTCCTTTTGATTCAGCAGGAGCTTCAGAGGCTCTTCACGCCCGATCAGATAGGCCGCCCGCAACTGCCCCGCCAAGGCACTGCGGTTCTGGCTCAGATCCGCCTCTCGGGCACGCTTTTCGGAGGCAAGCGTGGAACGCTTCGAGGCCCGCTCCGCACGTCCACGCCGAACCTCGTCCAGGCCCTGGCGAGCCCTTCCAACGGACACTTCCGCGGATCGAAGCTCACGGGACACCTTGTCCCGCTCCACCTGCTCCTCACTGACCTGGCGGGTCACACGATCGATTTCGGATTTGACCGCCTGGAGCTCCGCTTCGGTCTTCCGTGCGTCCGCCTCCGGCTGCGCCGCGGGCACGGCGCGGTCGGCGGCCCCCAGAAACACCAGCAGGGTAAGGATCCCGGCGTGGGAAAACGGGCCTTTGTTGCGCAATGACATCCGGATACGAACTAGCCACATAGGGGCGCTATAATGCGCGCCCTTTTTATGACCGGCACTCATGGACCGTCTTCTCGAATACATCACCCATCATTACTGGTACGCAGCCGGTGCGGCCGTAGCGGCCCTGCTGGTCATTGTTTACGAATTGCGAGCGAGAAACGAGAACATCGCCGCTGTATCGCCACAGGATGCGGTACGTCTGATGAACCAGGGAGCCGTGGTCATCGATCTGCGTCCCACGGAGGCCTTCGCAACGGGCCACGTGGCTGGCGCCCGCCAGATGTCGGGCGAGCAGATCCTGAAGGCAGGCGACACGATGAAGAAGCAGAAGGAGAAGGTGCTCGTCGTGTACGACGACACTGGCTCCCTCGGCGCGTCGGCTGTGCGGCAGCTCGCGGCACAAGGGTTCACAAAGGCGTTCAATCTGCGCGGCGGAATTGCCGCGTGGCGAGCCGAAAACCTCCCGCTGTCGAAGGCGTGAGCCGGCCGGAACGAGCGAGATGGCAGAACCCCGGATCGTGGTGTATTTAACTGACTGGTGCCCGTTCTGCACGCGGGCGATAGGACTCCTCGAACGCAAAGGTGCCAGCTTCGAGGCTATTAATGTTGACGAGCGCCCCGAGGCGCGTGCAGAGATGATGGCACGTAGCGGTCGTCGCACCGTACCGCAGATCTTCATTGGCGATACTCATGTCGGCGGTTGCGACGACCTGTACGCTCTTGATGCAGCTGGCGGCCTGGACCCCTTACTCAAATCTGGAGCGTGATTATGAGCAGTAACATGGCCGGCGGTGTGCCGGTTTCCGATCCGCAGGCCGAAACCGGCCCGCAGCTTGCCCTGCAGAACGTGTATCTGAAGGATTGTTCCTACGAGGCACCTAACGGTCCGCGTGTGGATGGCAACTGGAACCCGCAGATCAACCTCGATCTGCACACCACTGCCAACGGCCTGACGCCGGAGCTGCGCGAAGTCGTCCTCACGGTGACTGTCGCAGCCAAGCAGAATGACGTGACCATCTTCCTGGTCGAAGTCAAACAGGCCGGCATCTTCCTGATGCGCAACCTCAACGAAGTGGACGTCAAGCGCGCGGTGAGCAGCGTTTGCCCGAGCGTGTTGTTTCCGTACGCTCGTGCGGCCGTCTCGCACCTCGTGACACAAGGTGGCTTCCCGCAGTTCCTGCTGCCGCCAGTCAACTTCGACGCGCTGTACGCACAGTCGGCCAACCAGCAGCAGCCCGCCGCAGCGAACTGACACTGACGCACAGGTGGCTCCGTGAACCCCAAACGCAGCCGGCAAAAGTCGCCTCTTTTGCCGGCGGGCGAGCCCGATGTCGGCTGAAAGCGCCAGCGGCGACTTTCAGCCCAATAAAGCACAGCACAATGGCCCGGTGGCTGTGCTCGGAGCCGGTTCATGGGGTACCGCCCTAGCAATCCAATTCGCCCGCAGCGGCCACCTCACTCGTTTCTGGGGCCGCGATCGCGCAGCGATGGCAGCGATGGCGGCGAGCCGCCGCAACGAGCGTTACCTCTCGGCTGAATTCCCGGCCTCACTGCTCATCGAGCCTGATCTCGGTGCCGCCCTGGCCGGCGCGCGCGACGCACTCATCGCGGTTCCGAGCCATGCGTTCCGCGGCATGCTGCAGCAACTGCTGCCGCATCTGACAGCCGATACGCGGCTGGCCTGGGCCACCAAAGGCTTCGAGCTCGACACCGGGTTGTTACCTCACCAGGTTGCACGCGAAGTGCTCGGATCGAACCGCGCCGTGGCAGTACTCTCCGGACCCACTTTTGCGCGCGAGGTCGGCGCCGGCTTACCCACGGCCATGACCATCGCTTCACCGGATGAGGAATTCGCGACGGCGTTGGCTCTCGCCCTGTCGTCCGCCAATTTTCGCGCCTACACCTCCACTGACATAACAGGCGTCGAAGTGGGTGGAGCCGTCAAGAACGTGCTCGCGGTCGGCGCCGGCCTGTCAGATGGCCTGGGATTCGGGGCCAACACCCGGGTTGCATTGATCACCCGCGGACTGGCCGAGATGATGCGATTGGGCGTCGCCGCGGGCGCTAATCGCGAAACATTCATGGGCCTCGCTGGGTTGGGCGACCTCGTGCTGACCTGTACTGATGATCAATCACGCAACCGGCGGTTCGGCCTGGCATTGGCCGCGGGCCGCACTCCCCAAGAGGCGCTGGTGAAGATTGGCCAGGTCGTCGAGGGATATACGGCAGCCAAGGCGACTCATGCAGTCGCAAAGCGCATGAATGTCGAGATGCCGCTGTGCGCCGGCGTATACAGAGTCCTGTATGAAGGCGTTCCCGCCCGCGACGCCGTTCGCGAACTGATGACGCGGCCCATCAAGTCAGAGACTGACTGATTCGCTTGCCTGAAAGACGCCGCCCCAGCGGCCGGCGACGCCTACTGGCCCGTGAACCCTTGCTGCCGCCACGCCTCGTACACCACGAGCGCCACGCTGTTGGACAAATTGATGCTGCGGTTCCCCGGCCGCATCGGAATGTACAGGTGCCGCTCGACCGGTATCCGATTCAAGACGGCCGCGGGCAGCCCGCGGGTCTCCGGTCCGAATATCAACGCATCGCCGGGCTCGAACGCCGCCTCGCTGTAAATCCGCGTCCCACCCGTTTCAACACAAAACACGCGGGCTGCCGACAACTCACTCAGGCAGGCATCGAGGCTCACGTGGACCCGAACCTGCGCCAGCTCGTCGTAGTCGAGTCCGGCGCGGCGTACCGCGTTGCCCTGGATGTCAAAGCCCAAGGGCCTGACCAGATGCAGCGTGCAGCCGGAATTGGCGCACAGGCGGATCACGTTGCCAGTATTCGGCGGAATCTCAGGCTGGAACAGCACGACATTAAACATTTTCGAAGAGGGGACGTCTCCTGAGCCCTTGGGCCATAATGCCCGCCATGAACGCTGTTTCCCATCCCGCGCGCGATCCGCTGCGATTCAGCTTCTGCGGGCTGGATTTCGGGTCACCCCTGGTGCTGCTGTCCGGCTGCGTGGGCTTCGGGGAGGAGTACACGCGGATCGAGGGATTTTCGAACCGCGACGCCGGCGCCGTCGTGCTCAAGGGTACGACTCAAAATCCCCGCTTGGGTAACCCGCCCCACCGCGTCTACGAGACGCCGGCGGGCATGCTGAACGCCATCGGCCTGCAAAATCCCGGCGTGGATCATGTCGTGCGACGCATCCTTCCCGAGCTCGATTTCAGTGAGACGCGCTTTATCGCCAACGTTTCCGGCTCGACAATCGAGGAGTACGTCGAAGTCACACGCCGCTTCGACCAGTCACCCATTGATGCCATCGAGATCAACATCTCCTGTCCAAACGTCAAGGAGGGTGGCGTCGCGTTCGGCAACTATCCGGACATGTCGGCGCAGGTGGTACAGGCCTGCCGCCGCGTGACCAACAAGCCGCTCATCACCAAGCTGTCCCCCAATCAGACCGACATCCGCGAAAACGCCCGGCGCTGCATCGAAGCAGGCTCAGATGCGCTCGCGGTGATCAACACGATCATGGGCATGGCGATCGACGTGGATTCACGACGGCCCATCATCGGCAACATCCAGGGCGGGCTGTCGGGGCCTGCGATCAAACCAATCGCACTCCTGAAGCTACACCAGGTGTACGAGATCGCGCGTCGACACCACGTACCCATCATCGGCCAAGGTGGCATCACCACCGCTACCGACGCGCTCGAGTTCATCATTGCCGGCGCGTCCGCAGTTGGGATCGGCACCTCCCTGTTCTACGACCCGATGGTCTGCAAGAAAATCAACGCGGGTATCAAAGAGTACCTGGAGCGCCAGGGCCTGAAGAACATCGAGGAGCTGGTCGGCTCTTTGCGGACGGGCAAGGAAGTCTCGGCATCGCCGGCACTTTAGAACATGCGCAACCGCGCTTTGAGCACGCGCCTGTGCGCCACTGGGATCAGTTGTCTATGGGTTACGCAGGCACTGGCGTGTGATCTAACCGCTGGTGCGTGCCGCCCGCGTGCGGGGGTCAGCCTGATCTGGCATTGGCTGGTGCGCCTCGTGCGCCAGCCGATGCATGCGCCCCGGCCGGCAACTCGACATACACCAGCGCCCGTGTCGGGGCCGCGAGCTGCACTTTCATTTCCCGGAGGCGGTCCAGTAGAGCGAGATTGATCGCCTGCTGCGTATCGGCATACACCGCGAAGTCCGCCTTCGTCACGAAGTAGACGAGCTCGAACTGCAATGCCGTATCACCGTAAGTCAGGAAGTGACAGCGGTCGAACCGGGTGTCGGGCTGGGCTTCGACTATCTTGCGCACCTCGCCAGGTATCGCGGCCAACACGTCGGTGGGCGTGTCGTAGCTGACCCCGAACGCAAACACCGCACGGCGGTCGCCCATGCGCCCGAAATTTCGCACGCGAGCTTTGATGATGTCGGCGTTTGCGATGATGATCTGCTCGCCCGAGAGGCTGCGCAGGCGGGTACTCTTGACACCGATGTGCTCCACCGTGCCCTGGAAGTCGCCGATGGTAAGCGAGTCGCCGATGCCGAATGGCTTGTCGAGCGCGATGGACATGGAGGCCAACAGGTCTCCGAGTACGGTTTGCACGGCCAGCGCTATGGCAATACCACCGATGCCCAGCCCAGCCAGCAGTGGCTTGATCTGGATGCCCAGGTTATCGAGCGCGAGCAGCAGGACCATGGCCCAGATGATCAGCCCCGCACAGAACAGGATGACGTCCATGGAGCCAGTCAGAATCGCGTCGAGGCTGGTTGACCGCGCTCGTCGGTAGTCAATCCCGAAGCGCACTGCAGCCATGCCCCACATACCTGCCTGAAGCCAGAAGAGGCTCACGATGACGATCGTGATCAGGCGCTCGAGGCGCGGCGGAAAAATCAGGTGGCGGGATGCGAGATAGAGCGCGACCGCAAAAAGAAAAACCCGACCGGTGCGCGCCGCAAGGAGAGTCGTCAGCTCAATCGCGGCGTGAAATTGCAGGCGATCGTTGGGCGTCCAGCTACGCCTGCGCGCTGCGATGAACCCCTTGATGACGGGGAGCACCGTCAACGTTACAAGGAACGTGACCACGGCATAACCCCAGTTCAGCACGGGGTTGCCGAGAAATTCGAATTGCATGACGTCTTGCCAGCGCAGCATCCGGTAAATTTATCACGCTAGCGAAATCTAGTTCCCGCGCGAAGCCCTGTCATGCGCCCCGCGCAACTGTCCTGTGGGATCGCGCAAAGCCGCGATTCACGAAGCATAGCGGCGCCAAAGGCGCCGGCGGAATCTCGGTGCTGCGGCGGTGGTTGCGGGCTATTCCGCCGCGGCCGCGTCCATTCCCAGCTCTTTCAGCTTCCGCGTGAGCGTATTGCGCCCCCACCCGAGCAGCCTGGCGGCCTCCTGCCGATGACCCTGCGTGCGCTTCAATGCAGACCGGATCAAAACCCGCTCGAACTCCGGCTGCGCCTCATCGAGCAACGGCCGCTTGCCATTCATGGCGTGACGGTCTGCCCAACTGGAAAGCGCCTTGGCCCAGTCGGCATCGGCCGACCCCGTCGGCGCGGCCGCACCCACCTCAGGTGGCAGATCCTCGGCGCGCACCTCACTACCGGGCGCGAGCACCGACATTCTTCGACACAGGTTAACGAGCTCGCGCACATTTCCTGGCCACCCATACGCGCTAAGCTTTGCTTCCGCCTCCGCGGCCAGCATCTTCGGCTCGACTCCCAGCTCATGCGCCGCGACGTTCATGTAATGGCTGAGTAGGGAAGGGATGTCTTCTGAGCGCGCGCGTAGGGGCGGCAGCTCGATTCTGATGACGTTGAGCCGATGATAGAGATCCTCGCGGAACAGCCCACGCTGCACACGATCCTGCAGATTCTGGTGAGTGGCCGCGATCACCCGCACGTCAACACGAATGGGTGTCTGGCCGCCAACGCGATAGAACTCCCCTTCAGCAAGCACACGCAGCAATCGCGTCTGCAGCGGAGTTGACATGTCGCCTATCTCATCCAGAAACAGCGTACCGCCATCAGACTGCTCGAATCGTCCGCGGCGCTGAGAATCTGCCCCGGTGAACGCGCCTTTCTCGTGACCGAAGAGCTCGGATTCGAGCAGATCGGCGGGAATGGCCGAGGTGTTCAGCGCAATGAAGGGTTTGCCGGCGCGCGGACTATGGTCATGCAGAGCCCGTGCAACCAACTCCTTGCCAGTGCCCGATTCGCCCGTAATCAACACAGTGACACTGGAGCGAGCCAGGCGGCCGATCGCACGGAACACCTGCTGCATGGCAGGCGCGCGTCCCAATAGTTCGGGAATCTTCGGCGTACTGGCCGAATCTGCGCCAACCTGAGGATGTGCATTGGCCGCGCGCCTGACGAGCGCCACGGCCTGGTCGATATCGAATGGCTTCGGCAGATACTCGAAAGCACCGCCTTCATAGGCTGAAACAGCGCTGCCCAGATCCGAGTGAGCCGTCATGACGATGACTGGCAGCGCCGGCCGGGCATCCCGGATTTTTTTGAGCAGCTCGAGACCTGACTGACCGGGCATGCGGATGTCCGTTATCAATACGTCGGGGGACTCGCGTCGAAGAGCGTCCAGCGCCGGCTCCGCGGCTTCGAATGCGCGCGGCGCCATACCGCCGTTGCGCAGGGCACGTTCCAAGACCCAACGAATGGAGGCATCGTCGTCGACGAGCCAGATGCGCAAAGCCTGGCCGTTCATGAGGATTCTCCGAGTGGCAAGAGCAAAGTGAAGATGGTGCGTTTGGGCTCGCTGACGAACTCGATGATGCCGCCGTTGCGGGTCACGAGCTCCTGAGCCACCGCAAGGCCAAGACCGGTGCCATTGGCACGTCCCGTAACCAGCGGATAGAAAATGCTGGAGCGCAGCTCATTGGGGACGCCAGGCCCGTCATCCTCGACCTCCACGCTGGCCACCAACTTATGACGCGCCGGACCGATACTGACATTGGTGAGCGCGCGAGTGCGTAACGTGATCTGCCCGCTGTCGCCGACAGCCTGCAAAGCGTTTCGCGCTACATTGAGCAGCGCCTGGATAGTCTGATGTCGATCCAGGATCGAATCCGGCAGGCTGGGATCGTAGTCGCGCTCGATCACGACGGCGTTACGCGCCTCGGCGCGCAACAGGTGATACACGTGCTCGCAAATCTCGTGAACGTTGATATGTACTTTCTGCGGCGCCCGGCTGGGACCGGCCATGGAATCGACGAGAGCCGTGAGCCGGTCTGCTTCGCCGATGATGACGCGCGTATACTCTTTGAGCGCAGCTTCCTGCAGCTCGCGCTCCAACAACTGCGCCGCGCCGCGCAGACCCCCGAGCGGGTTTTTGATCTCGTGGGCGAGCTGCCGGATCATGAGGCGGCTGCCGTCGAGCCGTGCCAGCAGATCGTTCTCGCGTGAAATACGTTGCCGTTGGGTCGTATCCGCCAATTCGAGCAACAGGTGAGTGCCGGTAATCTGGCCGGCCAGTGGCGTGATTGTTACATCCAGGATGCGTGCGTCGCGCGGCGCGCCTATCGGCCTGACAACTAACTCGCGATCTGCGATTCCCTCACCCGTTGCCAGCGCCCGGCGCAGGATGCCGTGCAAGCCGTTCGAGTCATGGAGAAAATCGCCGAAGGGGCGGCCTCGCGCCTGGTTCAGGCTGAACGCCAGCAGATCCTGCGCCGCGACATTCGCGTAGATCGCGCACAGTTGCGCATCGAGCATGACGATACCGGTCGACAGTGCGTCGAGCAGATCGGTCGGGTCGAAATGGGAAAGGGCTGACGGGAAGTTGGATTCAGCGACCACGGCACCCCCGGACGGCGGGCTGGGGCACAGCCGGCAAAAACCACGCTTTTTGCCGGCGGCCGACGAGGTGATGTCCGCTGAAATTGCCGGGAGCAATTTCAGCCAATGAAATCAGTGTGGTCGAATGGGTCGAGTCGGTGACTGCAGCGACGGCTGTTGCACATGGAAGGTCACGGCGGGCGATGAACACACAGTCGCGCCGGACGGATCCTGAACCGTCATCTGAATCGAGTGCGTGCCTCTGTCCACCGGTGAGATTGTGAACTGACCGCCGTTGGCCGGGACGCCCGGCACGCGCTGTCCGTCGAGTGTCACGACCGCAGTGTCGCCGGGCCGAACCCCGGGCTGAGTGATCACACCGGCGGTGACCGTCGATGTGTTCATGTACACCTGGTCGTTGACCGGCTCGGAGACTACGCAGTTCTGATATACGGGAACGGGCTTGGACGCCGCCTGCCTGGGAGCTTGCGACGGGTTCGCTGGAGCCTTGGGAGCCGAATAGGTTTGCGGCGCTTTCAACTGCACTTTCTCGGCATTCTCGTGCGGCTGATCGCTGAAGTGGACGACACCATTCTCGTCTACCCACTTGTACACGGTCGCTGCGACAGCGACCGTGCAGGCTAAGGACATTAAGGTAAACAGAAACGTGCGCATAGGGGACCAGCATAGCTGTCCCCGGTGCGTGCCACCAAAGCGGTTGGCGATATCCGTGAAGTACCGCCAACCGCACGCTGTTTCTGAACGAACTTTGCATCAGCAGCTGTAGTACAGCTCCATCTCGATCGGGTGCGTCGCCATGCGGAACTTGGTGACTTCCTGCATCTTCAGTCCCATGTACGCATCGATCACGTCATTCGTGAACACGCCACCCCGGGTCAGGAACTCACGGTCCTTGTCGAGATTCTCGAGCGCCATGTCCAGCGAGTGACACACCGTCGGAATGTGCTTCGCCTCTTCGGGCTCGAGGTCGTACAGGTCCTTGTCGGCAGGATCGCCCGGATGGATCTTGTTCTGAATTCCATCGAGCCCCGCCATCATCATGGCCGCGAACGCAAAGTACGGGTTGGCGCTCGAGTCCGGGAACCGCACTTCGATGCGCCGTGCCTTCGGGTTCGAGACCCACGGAATGCGGATCGAGGCGGAGCGGTTGCGCGCGGAGTAGGCGAGCATCACGGGCGCCTCGAATCCCGGAACCAGGCGCTTGTAGCTGTTGGTACCGGCATTCGTGAACGCGTTGATTGCCTTCGCGTGCTTGATGATTCCGCCGATGTAGTAGAGCGCGGTGTCGGACAGTCCGCCGTATTTGTCGCCCGCAAACAGCGCCTTGCCTTCCTTTTGTAAGGACTGGTGGACGTGCATGCCGCTGCCGTTGTCGCCGACGAGCGGCTTCGGCATGAAGGTCGCGGTCTTGCCGTAGCCGTGCGCCACGTTCATCACCGCGTACTTGAGGATCTGCACCTGGTCGGCTTTCATGACCAGGCCGCCGGCGCCAATGCCGATTTCGCACTGGCCTGCCGTCGCCACTTCGTGGTGATGCACTTCGACCTTGAGGCCCATCTCCTCACAGGCGAGGCACATGGCCGAGCGGATGTCCTGGAACGCATCAACGGGGGGAACCGGGAAGTAGCCGCCCTTGATACCCGGGCGGTGACCCTTGTTGCCTTCCTGGTACTCGGTAGCGGAGTTCCAGGCGCCCTGCACGGAGTCAATCGAATAGAAGGAGCCCCGCATCTCGTTGCCGTAGCGGACGCTGTCGAAGATGAAGAATTCGTTTTCAGGTCCGAACAGCGCGCCGTCGGCGATGCCGGTGGACTTCAGATACGCTTCCGCGCGCTTCGCGAGCGAGCGCGGATCGCGCTCGTAGCCCTGCATGGTGGCGGGCTCGACGACATCGCAGCGGATGTTGACCGTCGTTTCTTCGAAGAACGGATCGAGAATGGCCGTGCCGGCCTCGGGCATGAGGATCATGTCCGACTCGTTGATCCCCTTCCAGCCTGCGATGGAAGAGCCGTCGAACATCTTGCCGTCGGCGAACAGGTCTTCGTCAACGAGCTTGGCGGGAATCGTCACATGCTGCTCTTTGCCACGGGTATCCGTGAAGCGCAGATCCGCAAATTTGACGTCTTTTTCTTTTATCAGCTTGATTACATCGGTGGGTGTCATATCGCCTCCGGATAAAGATAATGCTCACCGCTTTCGCAGCCGGGCCACACACAGGCGGCGACCGTCCAGCACCGGCCATTGCGCGGTGGAGCGGGCTCACAGTGCAGGCGCTATGCCAAGTTTGTTGCGCTGACAAATCAAGTGCTTAGCCGCCCGCGGGCTGTGCAGTGCACCATGGAGGTGCACTAAATGGGAATCTTGCACTCAAAGCGTGCGAGCTGCGCCGCTAAATTCACCCCGGCTGCGCCCTGCTTCACACGACCGCTTGATCTTGGTGCGGCTACTTGTCTATTGATGGACTAAGAGTATAGTGAGTCCAGATGTAGACCGACCGGGAGTCATTATGAGCCTGTCATCCGGTACCTTGCAGGGAAGGCGGATCCCATCGAGCGAAGCGAACGCGGCAGGAGCTGCGGGTCTGCGCGCCTTTGCCCGGATCGCCGATTTGTGGCATTTGTCCATCGCCGAACAAATGACCCTGCTGGGCCTGTCGTCCCGCTCCACCTATTTCAAGTGGCGCAAGGAGCCGCAAGTGCGGTTGCCACGGGATACGCTCGAGCGAATCTCCTACATTCTCGGCATCTATAAGGCTCTCCAACTCCTTCTGCCGGACACTCGCGCCGCCGACGAGTGGATCCGACGTCCTAACGAAGCCGCCGTGTTCGGCGGCCGATCCGCGCTTGACCGCATGTTGTCCGGCAATGTCGCCGACCTCTACATCGTGCGCCAGTATCTGGACGCGCATCGCGGTTAAAAGCGCCGCAGGCGATTTTACAAAGGACGCTAGCAGCAGGACATGCAGAGCATCGAAACCGCACTCGCTTCGAGCGAGGTGCGCTGGCAGCCGTGCTTTCGTGTAATCCCAAGCCGGTATCCAACCATTCACCTGTTTGAGCGTGTCGCCGATCCCGCCGATTGGGAGGCGTTGTATTGGATCGAATCGCTCACGAATCCGCGCCTGCGCGACGAAGTGGGCGACATCGAGCTTGTGCCGCCCGATGAGCGGGCATTCGGTCCGGGTGGCTCGGTCATCATGGCGCCCTTCACTCACCTGGATCCCGCGGGTAGCCGTTTCGCCGACGGGACGTTCGGTGCGTTCTATGCCGCCGCACATCTGGCAACCTCTGTGGCCGAAACCTGCTACCACCGCGAAGTCTTCCTGCGGGCAACGAAGCAGGAACCGCTCGAGCTCGACATGCGCAGTTATCTGGCCGACGTCGCCGCGCGCTTTCATGACATCCGCGGCAAGCGCGCCCGCATACCCGACATCTACGATCCCGACAGCTACATCTCGTCACAGGTGCTCGGCCGCCAGTTGAAACGCAACGGCTCGAACGGAGTCGTCTACGACAGCGTGCGGCATCCCGGCGGCGAGTGTCTGGCCATCTTCAGGCCACGCCTCATCCAGAATCTTCGCCAGGGTGTGCACCTGCGTTACGTCTGGGACGGTGCGCGAATCAGCCGCGTGTACGAGCTGCGGCAGCTCGAATCGTAACCGGTATACTCACCGGCCCTTTTTCATGCGCTGTCGCGCAACTTTCCAGCGGGTCCCTAAGGGGACCCGCTCCGTGTATCGGCGCTGCGCGCCGGAAAAAGAGACTCACTATATGAAGATCCCTATTGCGCCGCGCACGTTCCAGGAGCTCATATTCGGTCTGCAGCGCTACTGGTCAGACCAGGGCTGCGTGATCCTGCAGCCCTATGACATGGAGGTCGGCGCCGGCACGTTCCACACCGCGACCTTCCTGCGGTCCATTGGCCCCGAGCCCTGGAGCGCTGCCTACCTGCAGCCTTCGCGCCGGCCGACCGACGGCCGCTACGGCGACAATCCTTTTCGCCTGCAGCACTACTACCAGTACCAGGTCGTCATCAAGCCCTCGCCGCTCGAGATCCTGGACCTGTATCTGGGCAGCTTGCGTTCCCTCGGGCTGGACCCACTCGTGCACGACATCCGTTTCGTCGAGGACAATTGGGAATCGCCTACGCTTGGGGCCTGGGGCCTGGGCTGGGAGGTCTGGCTCAATGGAATGGAGATCTCCCAGTTCACCTACTTCCAACAGGTCGGCGGACTGGATTGCCGGCCCGTTACCGGTGAGATCACCTACGGTCTCGAGCGTCTCGCAATGTATCTGCAGGGCGTCGAGAGCATCTACGACATCATCTGGACAAATGGTCCGCGTGGCCCGGTCACCTATCGCGACGTCTACCATCAAAACGAAGTCGAGCAGTCCATCTACAACTTCGAGCTGGCCGACGTGCCGCTGCTGCTGCGCCATTTCGATGATCACGAAAACATGTGCAAGGAATTGCTGGCGGCGAAACTGGCTCTGCCGGCCTATGAGCAGGTGCTCAAGGCCTCTCACACCTTCAACCTGCTGGACGCCCGTAAGGCCATCTCCGTCACCGAGCGGCAGCGCTATATCCTGCGTGTCCGAACGCTTGCGAGCCAGGTAGCTCAAACTTACTACGCAAGCCGCGAGGCACTCGGTTTCCCGCTGTTGAAACCAGACACGGTGGACGCGGGGGCTGCGGCATGACTGTGGAGCGACATGACTTCCTGGTTGAGTTGGGAACCGAAGAGCTGCCGCCGACGGCGCTGCGGGGACTCGAGCAAGCTTTCGCAGCAGGCGTCCGTACAGGGTTGGAGAAGGCCGGCCTCACACACGGCGATGTTGTTTCGTTCGCAACCCCGCGAAGGCTCGCTGTACTGGTCAAAAAGCTGCTGGCACGCCAACCGGATCAGGACATCAAGCGCCGGGGGCCTCCGGTCAGCGCCTCGTTCGATGGCGCGGGGCAGCCCACGCGAGCCTCCCTTGCGTTCGCCGAGAGTTGCGGCGTGACAGTGGATGCATTGCAACGGCTCGATGAGGGTAAAGGCGCATTTCTGTTTTTCATCGGCACGAAGCCCGGAGCTGCCGTCACGCAGTTGTTGCCCCAGATCGTACAGAGCTCGCTCGATGCCCTGCCTATCCCAAGGCGCATGCACTGGGGTTCGGGCACTGCCGAATTCGTGCGGCCGGTGCACTGGCTCGTCATGCTGTACGGCAAAGATGTACTGCCAGCGCGGTTGTTGGAGACCGATGCCGGGAATCAAACCCAGGGGCATCGGTTTCATGCGCCCAAGCCGATCCGGATTACCTCGCCCGCCACGTATGAGCGTGTACTGCGTGAACGTGGGTTTGTGCTCCCGGATTTCGCCGCGCGGCGCGAGTTGATCAAGACGAGAGTCTTGGCTGTCGCCGCCGAGATGGGTGGCCGAGCCCTGATCGGCGATGCACTGCTCGACGAAGTCACAGCGCTCGTCGAATGGCCCGTGCCCCTGGCCGGCCGCTTCGAAGAACGATTTCTGGAGCTGCCGCGCGAGGTACTGATCTCCACCCTTCAGGACCATCAGCGTTACTTCGCCGTTGAGGATGAGCAAGGCCGTTTGATGCCGAGCTTCATCACTGTCAGCAACATCGAGAGTCGTGACCCTTCGAAAGTGCGCGAAGGTAACGAGCGCGTGGTACGCCCACGGCTCGCCGATGCGGCATTCTTTTGGGGGCAGGACCGCAAGCAACCGCTTGCGGCGCGACGCGATGCGCTCGATGCGATGACATTCCAGGTGAAGCTTGGATCACTGGGCGACAAGGCGCGCCGGGTGAAGACGCTCGCGGGCGAAATCGCGGGCACTGGGATCGGCGAGCGGGCGGACGCCGAGCGTGCTGCCGATCTGTGCAAATGCGATTTGCTGACCGCGATGGTCGGCGAATTTCCCGAGCTGCAGGGAATCATGGGCACCTACTATGCCCTCGCCGATGGCGAGCCAGCCGAGGTTGCCGTTGCGATCCGTGAGCACTACCTCCCGCGCGGCGCGGGCGACGAGCTGCCGGAAACCCACGCGGGCCTGGCGGTAGCACTTGCCGATAAGCTCGACAGCCTCGCCGGCATTTTCGACATTGGCGAAAAGCCCACCGGTGCTAAGGATCCCTTCGGTCTGCGGCGCGCCGCCATCGGCTTGCTGAGAATTCTGATCGAGAAGCGCCTCGACCTCGATCTGCAAAAGTTGATCGCCGTTGCGCTCGCGAACGTGCGAACGGACATAGAGCGCATTCGCGCCACCAAAGCTGCCGCTGCCACCGCGGCCAATGTTGGTTCGACCGGCATCTCCGCGACCGCCAATACTGCAGGTGTCCCAACAATGGCGGGGCCATCGGCGAAGGCGGCCAAAGGCCCGACCCCCACGGGCGCTGCCATGGCAACGACCGCTGACCAGGTCTACGACTTCATCATGGAGCGCCTGCGCGCCTACTACCTCGAACGTACACCCAGCGGACTACCCGGCTCCGCGCCGGCCTTCACCACCGAAATGTTCGACGCAGTGCTGGCCACGAAGCCCGCCTCACCGCTGGACTTCGACGCGCGCCTGAATGCGCTGCGCGCGTTCCTGGATCTGCCCGAGGCAACGAGCCTCGCCGCAGCCAACAAGCGCATTGCTAACATCCTGCGCAAAGCCGGCGAGCTGCCACGCAAGGATGTCGAGGTCGAAACTCTGAAGGATCCCGCCGAGGTTCGCCTGTTCGACGCTATGCGCTCGCTGCAGGAAGCAGTTGCCACTGCCGTGGCCCAACGTGAATACGCGAATGCGCTCGGACGACTTGCACAACTGCGGCCACCCGTCGATGCGTTCTTCGAACAAGTCATGGTCATGGACGAAGATCCACGCTTGCGTGCGAACCGCCTCGCGCTGCTCGCCCAGCTCCACGGCTTGTTCATCGGCATCGCCGACCTGTCACGGCTTCCCGGTTGAGCCGCACCCATGCAGCTACTCGGCTCGCTGATCTACACCGTATTCCTGTTTGCCTGGACTTTCTTCTACGCCATCTTCTTCGTGATTGCGTGCTCGTTCCTGCCATTCCCCAAGCGCTTCGTTCTTGCGAGGGTGTGGGGGCTCGTATTGCTGTGGGCACTGAAGTGGACCTGCAGGCTCGACTATCGCATCGAAGGCCAGGAGAACCTGCCCGCCGGTAATCACATCGCCCTGTGGAAGCACTCCTCTTCGTGGGAGACGATCGCCATGGCCGTGGTGTTCCCGCGCCAGGTGTGGGTCCTGAAGCGCGAGCTGCTATGGATACCGGTGGTGGGTTGGGGAATCCGGCAACTGCATGCCATTGCGATCGATCGCAAGGCCGGCCATTCGGCAGTGGGCCAGGTTGTTGAGCAGGGCAAGCAACGGCTGGACGAGGGAGATTGGATCATAATCTTCCCCGAAGGGACGCGTATGCCGCATGGACAGACGCGCAAGTACGGGGTCAGTGGCACGTTGCTGGCCGCCGAGCGCAACAAGCTCATCGTCCCCGTGGCGCATAACGCAGGAAGTTACTGGCCGAGGCGAGGGTGGATGAAGAAGCCCGGCACGGTGCGCGTCGTGATCGGCCCACCGATCGCACCCGCGGGCAGGGACGTGAGGGAAATCAATAAAGAAGTCCAAGAGTGGATCGAGCGCACCGTCGCTCAGCTCACTGCATAAATCAGCAGCCAGCGCTCACTTTACGGATAACGCAACGCGCGTCCCCACTGTCGCTGCGGGAGTGAGACGCCGCCGCTGTTTTACCGGCGGTGCATTAAATAACAATTGCACTGACTCGAGGCTCGCCTTCTACCCGGCATCGAGACAGCAATGCGCGTCCCGCTCAAACTCTGTCTGGCATCCATCCTCACGTGGACCTTGGCCGCTTGCGGCGCACTGCCGGCCCAGACCTTCGAGCATTCCACCCGCGCGACAATCAAGCGCGTGGATATCGTTCCGATCGGAACACCCGAGCGCACTCAAGTCCGAATCATGAATCCCATCGGCGCCGGATTCGGCGTGGTGGGCAACCTCGTCGAAGCACGACGCGCGGTTTGGGCGAGCCAGGCAATGGAGAACACCCTGGCGGCGGCGCATTTCGATTTCCGTACCTCGCTTGCAAATGCCGTCGCACAGGCCGTGAGCAAAGTTGGCTTTACCATCACTCGCCTCGCAGGCACCCGGCCAGAGAAAGAGAACGGCCACTTCCTGACGAAGTATCCACCACTGAAACATGTCGATGCGTATCTCGACGTCTACGCGACTTATGTCGGATTCGAAGCGCCCCAATCCTCGACGGCCTTCCGCCCGCGGCTCGAGCTTTCCGCCCGGCTGGTAAGGGCGAAAGACCACCAGATTCTCTTCCAGGATCGAATCATTTACGGCTGTGTTGAAAATACGGATGAAGAGGCCGTGCTGGTGAGGGCGGATGACAACCTCAGTTTCAGAGACCGCGCCGCCCTCCAGGTAGATCCCACGCGCACCGCCCGTGCCCTGCAGTCCGCCATCGACGCCGCCGCGTGGGAGCTCGCCAAACAGTTCATGTAAGCCCGTGTCTTTGGGCGCGTCTTCCGGCGTGTCTTCCGGCGTGTCTTCCGGCGCGTCTTCCGGCGCGTCTTCCGGCGCGTCTTCGCGCCGCCATGCTTCGGGGGTCGCGCAGCGATCCCCCTTGAACCCTGCGCGCAGCGCATGGGAACTGCGACAATGGATGTCCCGTTGCGCATGATTGGACGATAAGTTGACCTTATCCATGGCGGTGGCCGTCGCGACACTGTTGCTGTCCGCCGGTTGTGTCTATTGGGCCTGCGAGTACTTCGTAAACGGAGTCGAATGGTTCGGCCACAAGGCCGGTGTCTCCCAGAACGCCGTGGGTACCGTCCTGGCCGCCTTCGGTACGGCCCTGCCTGAGAGCGTAGTCACCTTTGTTGCAGTCGTGTTCGGTCACGACGCCGCCGCAAAGGACATCGGTGTTGGAGCAGCCCTCGGCGGCCCACTCGTATTGGCGACCGTCGCCTACCCAGTCGTCGGAATCATGCTGCTGATCACCCGATCACAGCCGCCGCGCAGACCCATCGAGTTGAATCGGCGGCGATTGAGCCGCGATCAGGGCTGGTTCCTGCTGATCTTCGCATTCAAGATCGCGTTAGGGTTCCTGGCGTTCAGCATCAAACCCTGGCTCGGTTGGTTGTTCCTCGCGGCGTACGCGGCCTACACGTACTCGGAAGTACTTCACGACGGCGATGCACCCGAGGGAGAGTTGGAACCGCTCATGTTCCAGCCGAAGGTATTGGAACCGAGTTGGCCGATGACGGCGCTGCAAACAATGCTGGCACTGATCGCCATCTTCGCCGCCTCGCGCGTGTTTGTGAGTCAGCTGGGGACGATTGGCGCCGGCCTGGGAATTCCCGGAACCGTGGTCGCGCTGCTGTTCAGCCCAGTGGCTACCGAGTTGCCCGAGATCATGAACGCGGTCATCTGGATCAGACAGGGTAAACACCGGCTGGCTCTGTCCAACATCAGTGGCTCGATGATGGTTCAGGCGACCATTCCGACGGCACTGGGGCTGCTCTTCACACGGTGGCTCTTCGATGGGGCATTGACCATTGCCGCCATTGTCACGGCAGTTGCGATCGCGGGCCTGCTCGCATTGCTGCGGCGCAACGCGCTGACACCCCGGCGACTGGCGTACTTCGTAATCGGCTACGCCGTCTTCGTCACCGGAATTCTACTTTCCCTTTAATATCAGTGACTTAGAAGCTATTCGCCGCGCCCACTACTGGTCGGTACACACGAACGTCGCTTGCCAGTGGCGCGCAGGGCCCCCCATGGCGCCGCACTTAGCAGAGGCCCGCCCCCATTCGCCAGGCGCCCGGACACACGCGCGCACGTGACCTGCCAAGGTGGCACCGGTCTGGGCGCGTGCCGCGCAATCGCCGCCAGCCAAAAAAGCTCGGTGTGGCACTCGTGGGGCCCGGCAACTACAGCACGCGCGAGCTCGTCGCTACGCTTCTGGCCTAGACGTCGAGGTTCATCACCGATAGCGCGTTCTTCTCGATGAACTCGCGTCGGGGCTCGACCTGATCTCCCATCAGCGTGGTGAAGATGTCGTCCGCCGCAACTGCATCATCGATCTTCACCTGCATCAGCCGGCGAGACTCGGGGTTAATGGTCGTGTCCCATAACTGCTCCGGGTTCATCTCGCCGAGGCCTTTATAACGCTGGATGGACTGGCCGCGGCGGGCCTGGTCGAACAGCCACTTCATCGCTTGCTTGAAAGAGCCAACCTCGTACCGATCCTCGCCGCGCGTGACGTAGGCGCCCTCGCTGATCAGACCAGCCAGGGTGCGCGCAAGATCCGCGATCCGCTGGTATTCGGCCGATTCAAAGAACTCACGGGGCAGGTACTTGTTGCTCGGGGTGCCGTGCTCGGTTTTGTGAATGATCACACGGGCCGCATGACCATCGGGAGCGGTACCGACTTCAACACGGTAAGTCCGGGTTCCATCATCCAACCCATTCAGCCGTTGATGGAGCTCTTTTGCCCAGTCCCGCAGCCAGTCCGGCCGATCGAAATCCTCGGTCTTGACCTCCGGCATGTAGATCAACTGGTCCAGCAGCCGGTCGTCATAGCGACGCGACCAGCGCTTGATGATCGCCTGGACCTCCATGTACTGCCGCGCGAGCATCTCCAGACCAGAGCCTTGCAGAGGCGGGGCCTCGCCATTGACGTGAAGTGCGGAGCTTTCCAGGGCCGTATTCAGCAGCAACGCATCGAGCTCGCTATCGTCCTTGACGTACGACTCCTGCTTACCCCGCTTCACTTTGTAGAGCGGCGGCTGAGCGATGTATATGTGGCCACGCTCGATCAACATCGGTATTTGACGATAGAAGAACGTGAGCAGCAGCGTGCGGATGTGCGAGCCGTCCACGTCCGCGTCCGTCATGATGATGATGCGGTGATAGCGCAGCTTGTCGATGTCGAACTCGTCGCGGCCTATTCCGCAGCCCAGAGCCGTAATCAGCGTGCCTACCTCGGCCGACGAGATCATCTTGTCGAACCGGGCCTTCTCGACATTCAGGATCTTGCCCTTCAGAGGCAGGATGGCCTGAGTACGCCGGTCGCGCCCCTGTTTGGCCGATCCACCGGCCGAGTCGCCCTCGACAATGAAGATCTCCGACAGTGCCGGATCCTTCTCCTGGCAATCCGCCAGCTTTCCGGGGAGGCCGGCGATATCGAGCGCGCCTTTGCGCCGGGTCATCTCACGGGCCCTACGCGCCGCTTCGCGCGCCCGAGCCGCCTCAATTGTCTTGGCGACGATCGCCCGAGCCTCGGTGGGGTGTTCCAGCAGGTACTCCTGCAGTTTGGCACTCACCGCCGTCTCTACGATGCCTTTGACTTCCGACGAGACGAGCTTGTCCTTGGTCTGGGATGAGAATTTCGGATCCGGCAGTTTTACGGACAGGATGGCCGTCAGACCTTCGCGTGCATCGTCGCCTGTGGTCTGAATCTTCTCCTTCTTGGCCGACATCTCCTTCTCGATATAGTCATTCAGCGTGCGAGTGAGCGCACTGCGGAATCCTGCGAGGTGAGTGCCGCCGTCCTTCTGCGGGATATTGTTCGTGTAGCAGTACATGCTCTCCTGGTAGGAGTCATTCCACTGCATCGCGACTTCGACGGCGATGGGCCCATCCTGGGTCTTGAACCACATGACCGTTTCGTGGACCGGAGTGCGCGTCCGATTCAGGTGCTTTACGAAGGCCTGCAGTCCGCCCTCGTGCTTGAAGACGTCCGACTTGTTCTCCCGCTCGTCCACGAGGTCGATGCGGACGCCTGAATTCAGGAACGACAGCTCGCGCAAACGCTTGGCCAGGATTTCGTAGCTGAACTGGATATTGGTGAAGATTTTTGCGCTGGGACGGAAGCGGATGAGCGTACCCCGCTCCTGCGTATCGCCCGCTACCGCCATCGGCGCAGCAGGCTCGCCCAAGTGATATTCCTGCCTGTGAGTCTTCCCGTCGCGATACACGGTCAGCTGCAGGTAGTCGGACAAAGCGTTAACGACCGAGACGCCGACGCCATGGAGACCGCCGGAGACCTTGTACGAGGTGTCGTCGAACTTACCGCCCGAATGCAGGACGGTCATGATCACTTCCGCAGCGGAGCGACCTTCCTCGGGATGGATATCGACGGGAATGCCGCGCCCGTTATCCGAGACGGTGATGGATTCATCCGCATGGATGGTGACTATCACCCGGTCGCAATAACCGGCCAGCGCCTCGTCGATGGAATTGTCCACGACTTCGAAAACCATGTGATGCAAACCGGAGCCGTCATCGGTGTCTCCGATGTACATGCCGGGGCGTTTCCGCACCGCATCGAGGCCCTTTAAAACTTTGATTTTGCTTGAATCGTAGACGTCGTCAGATGCCATGAATTAGCCCGGTCTTTGGATACGGTATTATACAGGTCCCACCCTTCCCTGTTCCACGTGGAACACCCGTTCAGGCTGCCCGAACAGATCTGAATGGGGGTGCAGCGAGGTAAATACCAGCTGACACTCCAGGCGGCTGACTTCCTCTATAAACCGAAGCAAGTGCGCCCCATCCAGCTCTGCCGCCGGGTCGTCCAGCAGTAAGGTGGGGGTCAGTGAGCTCCGCTGGCGCAATAGCTGAATCTGCACCAAGGTCATGGCAACAGCGACGAGCTTTTGCTGCCCTCGCGATAACACCTCCCTGGCAGGACGGCCGCCCAAGCGCACTAAGACATCGGCCCGATGCGGTCCGCTATGGGTCTGCCCTTTAGCCTCATCTCGCGCTCGCGAATCGATTAGAGACTGGGCGAGGGGCACTTCCTGCGACCATCCCCGGCTGTAATGTAGATCCACGTCGAGGCCGCTGAGCGCGGTGACTGTCTGCCGCCAGAGAGGCTGGATGTCATCGAGCATCGTGCGACGTGACTCCGCGATCAGCTCACCCAGCCTGGCCACTTCCAGATCCCAAATGTGGGCCTGGGCTGGCTGATGCCGAAGCGCGGCATTGCGCTGCTTGATCGCCCGCGCGTATCTCACCCAAGTGTCCGCAAACCCAGGTTCCACGTGGAACACTGCCCAGTCCATCCACCGCCGCCGGCGAAAGCCTCCCTCCTCGATCAGCCTGTGAACGCCTGGGTCGATCACCTGAACAGGAAAGGCCTGGGACAACTCCGTCAGCGACCCCGCCGTCGCGCCATTGATGCGCGCCATGGTCCCGCCGGCCCTCGCAACCTGAACGCCCACCGCCTGGGAAGGAATTCCATCGGTCCGCCCAAACACCGTCAGCCGCGGTTGGCCGTGACGGATGAGACGCTCGGAATTTCGAGTTCGGAACGAGCGCCCCCGACCCAACAGGAAAATGGCCTCGAGCAGGGAAGTCTTCCCCGACCCGTTACTCCCCCAAATCAGATTGCGCCGCGGATCAAGCGCCAACTCAGCACGCTGGAGACATCGAAGATCCTCCACGGTCAACTCGATAAGGCTCATGGCAGGTCAGCTAGCATTGTTTACGATCAACTTAATCGGCTCCGAATCCTTGCCCGCATCCTAGCCGGCGCAAAGCTGTCGCAATACCTTATTGGGCAGAGGGCACGGGGGAATGCGCCCTGCGCAGCAACCGCATGGAGAGAACAGGAGCAGGGCAAGAGCGGGAAGCAGGGGTAGGCCAGAACGCCGACACGGGAGCAGGCCGAGAACGCGAAGCGGCGGCGGGCCGGGAACCACGAACCGACCAAGAGCCACGAACTGACCAAGAGCCACGCACTGACCAAGAACCACGAGCGGACCAGGAACGAGGAGGGGCCAATAACGAGGAGGCGCCAAGAACGGGGGAAATCAGGAGGGGGTCAGAAATGGGAAGTAGGAGCAGGTTAAGAACGGTGAGGGCCGGGCCACCGTGATCTTGTAATGCGCTCACCCGGACGGGGCGCACCTGTGGGGGCGGAAAAGGGTCGGGGGACTGATTGTGGGTGGGGGTTTGTGGTGGGAGCGCGCGGGTTGTGTGCGTGCGCAATGCCCGGGTGAGCGCATTACAAGATCGCGGCGGCCCTTCTAGACCCACCTGCCGCGCCGAACACTCTCACCGGTTACAGCCGGAGAAGACCGAGACCGAGATCGAGACGGATACGCAGACTGAGACCGAGAGCGATGCCAGGCCGATCAAGCCGAGACCGCACCAAGGCCGAAACCCCTACGTAGGCCGAGACCGTGCCTAGACCAAGCCAAGAGCGATGCCAAGGCCGACCAAGGCCGAGACCGTACCAAGGCCGAAACCCGTACGTAGGCCGACCGTGCCCAGACCAAGGCCAAGAGTCGGCTGGAGCGTTCTCAGCCGGCTCCGCTCTCGTCCGAAATAGGGTCGGCGCCTTCAGAACGAGCGAGCGGGTCGGAAGGGAGACGCGCTCTTGTAATGCGCTCACCCGGGCGTTGCGCCCAAAACCATCACGGCTGATCCTTCGCCCCGCACCAGCTCCCGTCAGCGCCCCGAGCCCTCTTCGCCCCCACAGGTGCGCCCCGTCCGGGTGAGCGCATTACAAGAGCACGTCGCCCGAGACCAAGCCCACTTCCCCCTCTGCTTCCGATTCCCTGCTTTCTTCCGGTTCTTCTTCTTCTTCCGGATCTCCATTCCCTTTCTTTCGGGTGAAGCACCAAACGACCTCGGCGGCCCCCGAGCCGGCCACCACAATCAGTTGGCGGCGTTTAACTTGCTTCTTAGAGCCGCATCGGCATTACGACGTACCGGGTATGCGTCGTGCCGGGAGCATGGATCAGGCAGCTGCTGTTCGAATCAGTGAGGCCAATCTCAACCTTGTCACTCTCGATGGCGCCCAATGCATCGAGCAGGTAATTCACATTGAAGCCGATCTCCACTTCTTCGCCCTGATAGACCACTTCAACCTGGTCTTCCGCCTCCTCCTGCTCCGGGTTATGCGCCTGGATCACGAGCAGATCAGGCCGCGCCGTGAGCCGAATCCCCCGGTACTTTTCGTTCGACAGAATGGCCGTCCGCTGCAACGCCTGCCGCAATAATTCGCGATCTGCTTCCACCTTGCGCGCCGGGCTCGCTGGAATCACACGCCCGTACTCCGGGAAACGACCATCGATCAGCTTCGAAGTGAAGCGAATAGCGCCGATCTGGGCGCGAACGTGATTCGTCCCGATAGCCAGCTCGATCGTCTTCTGGTCGCCGAGGATGCGCTGTAACTCCAAGACGCCCTTGCGAGGGACGATCACCTGCTGGTTTGACTTGGCCTTCTCCTCGAGTGTCATCTCGCACAAAGCCAGACGGTGCCCGTCCGTCGCTACTGCGCGCAGCGCGGCCCCTTCAGTTTCGAGCAGCAGGCCATTGAGGTAATAACGCACGTCCTGCTGAGCCATCGAAAAATGCGTCTTGTCGATGAGCCGTCGGAACTCCCCTTGGGCAATCGTCAATGTCTGCTGCGCATTGATCTCCTCGACCAACGGAAACTCCGCTGCCGGAAGAGTGGACAACGTAAAGCGGCTTCGCCCCGCCTTGATCGACATTCGCTCGCCCTCAGTGCTGAGCGTCACGCTTGCCTGATCGGGCAACGATCGAAATATGTCGAGCAGCTTCCTGCCAGGAACGGTGATGTCACCCCCCTGTTGAACGTTCACCATGCTCGTCGCTACGAGCTCCACCTCGAGATCCGTGCCAGTGATGTTGAGGCGATTGTCTCTCGCTGACAGAAGCACATTCGCGAGAACCGGCATCGTCTGCCTGCGCTCGACTACGCCGATGACGCTTTGCAGGGGTGTGAGGAAATCTTCACGTGCAGCTGTCAGCTTCATATCTTCTATCTTTCTTTCTTTAAGAAGTCAGATTGTTGTTGCTATAGAGCCTGTGGATAGCGGGCAGAAAAATAGTTTGGCTTAAGTTCCAAGGTCTTACAGCGCTTTCGATAGCGCACAAGTCACGGCTCAAGCTGGCAGTCTCCTGTGCGCGCCCTGTGCATAACTTTATCCACAGAATAATCCACAGTTAGCCCACAGGGCTCTACACATCATCCGGCCAGGGTTCTCAACAGGTTCGAGTAATCTTCGCTCATTCGCTGCTCTGAGTCCCGCAGCTCCTTGATCCGCTTGCACGCATGCAGAACCGTGGTGTGATCGCGGCCACCGAACGCGTCACCGATCTCTGGAAGGCTGTGACTCGTCAACTCCTTGGCCAAGGCCATAGCTACCTGGCGCGGACGCGCCACAGAGCGGCTGCGGCGTTTGGAGAGCAGGTCCGCCATCCGCACCTTGAAGTAATCCGCAACGGTCTTCTGAATATTCTCGATCGTAACCAGTTTCGCCTGCAGAGACAGCAGGTCTTTGAGCGCTTCTTTCGTGAATTCGACGGTGATCGGATGTCCCGTGAAGCGCGAGTTGGCAATGACGCGCCGAAGCGCACCCTCGAGCTCGCGGACATTGGAGCGGATCCGCTTGCCGATGAAGAACGCGACTTCCTCGGGCAGGATCACGCCCGCGTGCTGTGCCTTGGAAATCAGGATGGCCACACAGGTCTCGAGCTCCGGCGGCTCGACCGCGACCGTCAGCCCCCAGCCAAAACGCGATTTCAAGCGTTCCTCGAGGCCTTGGACCTCTTTCGGGTAGCGATCGCACGTCAGGATGACCTGGTGCTGTCCCTCGAGCAGCTCGTTGAAGGTGTGGAAGAACTCTTCCTGCGATCGATCCTTGCCTGCGAAGAATTGAATGTCGTCGATCAGGAGCGCATCCAGCGACCGATAGGCCGTCTTGAACTCGTTCATCGAGTTGTGCTGCAAGGCGCGCACCATGTCGCCTACGAAGCGCTCGGAGTGAACGTACGCGATCCGCGCTTCAGCATCGCGTTCCTTGATGAGATGCGCGACCGCGTGCATCAGGTGCGTCTTGCCGAGACCAACACCTCCATACAGGAACAGCGGGTTGTAAGCGCGACCTGGATTTTCCGCCACCTGCAAGGACGCTGCCTTGGCGAGCTGATTGCTTTTGCCTTCCACAAACGAGCTGAACGTGAAATCCGGTTGCAGTCTGGCGCCGACCACGAGGCCGTCTGCGCGTCGTGGACGAGTGGGCAGAACAGGCGCGCTCATGCTGCGAGCCGGAGCCGCGGTTCGCGACCCAACCTCCACGGTGACAACCGGGATGTCGCCCCCACCCTGGTCGCGCAACAGCTCGCCGATCCGGGGCAGCAGATTGGCATTCACCCAATCAACCACGAATCGATTCGGAGCAAGCAATTTCAACGCGCCGGCGCCCTCCAGCACCTGCAGAGGACGCACCCACGTATTGAACTGCTGCTCCGGAAGCTCAGCCTCCAAGGCGCAGATGCATTGAGTCCAATGAGACGCTTCCACAGCGCTGCCTCCGCGGCCGCCTCGACGGGACCTGAGAAAAGGGCTGCGCAGTCTATACCTAGTGCCGCGTGCGCTGAAGCAGCAGTTGGGCGCAGCTCATGCGAATCATCTATTGACACCTTGGCGCTCAACGGCTTAGCCTTGCCGCCCTTTTTGATACCGACGGACCATCGACGGAGTCCATGCAATGAAGCGCACCTATCAACCGAGCAAAGTGCGGCGGGCGCGCACGCACGGCTTCCGTGCACGTATGGCTACGAAGAATGGCCGCGCCGTATTGGCACGCCGTCGCGCCAAGGGCCGTAGAAAGCTCATTCCATAAAGCGTGGCATACGCCGCGCCCCTTGTTGCGCGCGGCGACGCGCTCAGGCTGCGCGCAGTGCACCTCCGACCGCGCACGTGCTCGGCCGTACTCGATTGCGCGCTGGATTTGGCGGCGGCAAGCGAAGCTACGCACCCTAGCCTGTCGTACGCTTGGGGACGCGCCCCGCGTTATGCCGCCTCCGCCTGTGGTGTCACTGTGTACGGTGCCCCCAACTGCGGGGTCCCCGGCTATGGCGCCCGCGTCGAAAAGGACAACGCCCTCTTGACCTCTAATTGCGCGGCCCCAGCAAGGCATACTCTGCCCGCGCAACGCCGCCTGCGTCGCAAGTCTGACTTCGATGCGGCTTATGCTGGCGGCCGCAGGTTTGGGGATGGATTCTTTGGTGTGACTGCCCACTGGAACGATAAAGGTTGGCCACGTATCGGTCTCGCAGTTGCGGTTCGCGCCGCCGGCGGCGGTGTCGAGCGCAACCGCCTGCGCCGGATCGTCCGCGAGTCCTTCAGACAGCACCAGCATGAGCTGCCCGCCGTTGACCTGGTTGTCAGCGCGCGCAGCCGCGCAAAAGATGCAACAGGACCTCAACTGCACGCGAGCCTCGTTGCGCTCTGGAAAAAAGTGAAAGAGCAATGCGCCACGTCGCCACGCTCCTGATTCGCGTCTACCAATGGACCGTGAGCCCGCTCCTCGGTCCCACATGCCGATTCCATCCGTCCTGTTCCAACTATGCTCTCGAGGCCATCAACCGTTTCGGTATGCTCCGCGGCGGTTGGTTGACTGTGAAGCGCCTTGGACGATGCCATCCATGGCATCCGGGTGGATTCGATCCCGTGCCGTTCACCACCGGCGCAGCACGCGCCGGGGCTATGGCACCTCCGATTATGGCGTCCTCGGCTATAACGCCTCCGACCGTCTGCAAACATCCGGCACATGACTAACAATCCCCGTATCTACCTGTGGCTCGCGCTCCTGGCGATGGTTTGGCTCAACTACACCCAGTGGCAGCAGGACTACGCTCCGCGCCCGGACGTACTGACCAACACGACCCGCTCTGCCACTGGCGCTTCTGCGTCTGCGACATCCGCCAGCAGTGATCTGGCGAACCAGGTACCACAGGCACCGAAAGAAGCGGCTCCCCCAAGTGGCGCCCCTGCTTCCTCGACCGCTCCCACCCCCGCCGCGGCAGCAGCGGTGCCGGGCTCCACTGCCACAGCCCCACCTGACACAACCACCGCCAGCGCGCCTGTCATTCACGTCCGCACGGATGTGTTGGATCTGGATATCAGTACACGCGGCGGGACCCTCCAGCGAGCCGATCTCCTCAGATATCCCAAGGTGAAAGGTGAGGCCACTCCGGTTCGTCTCGAGAACACGGATGATCCACAGACTCTGTATCTGTTGCAGTCAGGATTGACCGGGCCCCAGTCAACACCCACTCACCTGACGCTGTTCAGCAGCGAGAGCCGCGACTACCAGCTCGGCAACGCCAACGAGCTGCGCGTTCCCCTGACCTGGACGAGCGACCAGGGCGTAAAGGTGACGAAGACATATGTCTTTCGCCGCGGCGAATATCGTGCGGACATTGACTACGACGTCGAGAACCACTCGCAGTCCCCGTGGACGGCCGCGACCTATGTGCAGATTTTCAGGAACGACCCGCGCACGAAACGCTCGATGTTCAACGTCGAGACCTATGCGTACCACGGGCCCGCCCTCTATGACGGCAAGAAGTACCGCAAACTCGATACATCCGATCGCGACGACAGCCACCTCTCCGCCGCGGTCAGCAACGGTTGGGTTGCAGCGCTACAACATCACTTTGTCACTGCGGTAGTACCGCCCAAAGACCAGCTGTATCGCTTCACACTGAACGCGGCTGGCGACCAATACCGCCTCGCCGCCGAGGGTCCGGCTCAGACAGTAGCCCCGGGTGGATCGGCCAAGTTCGGTGTAGACATCTTCGTGGGACCCAAGCTGCAACGACAGCTCAAAGCAACCGGGCCCGATCTGGCGCGCGTCACCGACTACGGCTACCTGTACGTACTGGCACAGCCGCTGTTCATCGTGCTCGATGCCGTGGACTCGTTCTTCGGCAACTGGGGTGTCGCCATCATCCTGGTCACGTTCCTCCTGAAGCTCGCTTTCTACCCGCTGTCGGAAGCGAGCGGCCGCTCGATGGCCAAGATGAAGCAGCTGCAGCCGCGCATCAAAAACCTGCAGGAGACCTACAAGGACGACGCCGAAAAGCGCGGCCGGGCCATGATGGAGCTGTACCAGCGCGAGAAGATCAACCCGATCGCCGGCTGCCTCCCCATCATCATCCAGATTCCGGTCTTCCTGGCGTTCTACTGGGTGTTGCTCGAGAGCGTCGAGATGCGCCAGGCGCCCTTCGCGTTCTGGATCCACGATCTGTCCTCCCGCGATCCGCTGTTCGTGCTGCCGGCCATCATGGCTGCGGCGATGTTCACGCAATACAAGCTGAACCCCGCCCCACCAGATCCCGTCCAGGCCAAGGTGTTCATGTTCATGCCCCTGGTGATGTCGTTCATGTTCGCCTTCTTCCCGGCGGGCCTGGTCCTCTACTGGGTCACGAACACCGTCCTGTCCATCGCGCAGCAATGGAACATCAACCGCCGCATCGCAGCAGCAGACGCGAAAAAGAAAAGCTGAGGCCGCTGGGCGTGTGGCGGGGTAGCGCGGGTTGTCGGGGTCAGAGCCGCGGCCGTTCCTCCGACTCAGTCTCGGGAATGACACGGTCCCGATCATTCGGATCGCAGGGCACCCAGCGTTCGCACAATCAATCTAAAATGCCCGCCGCATGGGGAAAGTCGACACCATCGTGGCAGCGGCAACGCCACCCGGACGCGGTGGTGTCGGCGTCGTGCGTGTATCAGGCCCTAAAGTCCCCGAAATCGCCGCCGTGATTCTCGGCGACCTGCCGGTGCCGCGACGGGCAACCTTTGCCCGCTTCCTCGACGGCCACCAGGAGACCATCGACGCGGGCTTGGCACTGTTTTTCCCCGCACCACACTCCTACACCGGCGAGCACGTCCTCGAGCTGCAGGGCCATGGGGGCACCCTGGTCATCGAAGCGCTCGTCGCCCGAGTCATTGAGATTGGCGGCCGGCGCGCACAGCCTGGAGAGTTCACCCAGCGCGCGTTTCTGAATGACAAACTGGACCTCGCACAGGCAGAAGCGATAGCAGATCTCATCGACGCCGGCTCCCGCGCCGCCGTGCGCGCTGCCATGCGCTCATTGCAGGGCGAATTCTCAAACATGATCCGCGGCGTCACCGACGCGGTGATCGAGCTGCGCACCTACGTCGAGGCAGCGATCGATTTTCCCGAGGAAGAAGTCGACTTCCTCGCCGATGAGCAGTTGGCCGAACGATTCCAGGCCGTGCGCGATCATTTCGATGCCGTCGAACAGAGCGCAAGGCAAGGACGCCTGCTACGCGAAGGAATGACCGTGGTAATCGCCGGCCGACCCAACGCCGGCAAATCCAGTCTCCTCAACAAACTGGCGGGTTACGAAGCCGCAATCGTCACAGCCATCCCCGGGACTACGCGCGATGTGGTGCGCGAACGAATTGATATCGACGGGATGCCACTCCATGTACTGGACACCGCGGGCCTGCGGCAGGGCGGCGACATCGTCGAGGAGGAAGGCATCCGCCGTGCCAAAGCGGAAATGACGCGCGCTGATCGCGTGTTGTTTGTCATCGATGCGTGCGAGGATCCATCAGGTAGCGCATTCCGTGACGAGAGCGCTCGCATGCCCCCCGACGTGCCGGTAACGTTGATATTCAACAAATGCGATCTCGCTGTCGGAATCCCTGTCGCCGACACCATCGCAGGTCCGCCACGAATCACCGTCTCCGCAACGACGGGCAAAGGAATCGATTCACTGCGCGCCCATCTCAAGCTCTGCATGGGCTATCAAACACTCGACACCGGCACAGTATCCGCCCGCCAGCGCCATCTCGAATCACTGGCCCGCGCCCGTCGCAACGTCGACGAAGCCCAGCGCCAACTCCAGGACCGCCGCGCCGGCGAGCTCGTCGCCGAAGAGCTCCGCGGCGCCCAACAAGCCCTGAACGAGATCACCGGCGAGTTCACCAGCGACGACCTCCTGGGCCGCATTTTCTCCAGTTTCTGCATCGGCAAATAACCCGAGCACCCAACCTCATCTCGCGCGATGGTCAGGCGCCCTTCTTAACGTACGCAATACGCGCCGCCTGCAACTCATAAGCCTGCTCGATTACATCCGCCGAATCGCTGAACAGATCACCGCCGCCCAGTTTCAGGCTCGCGGCGAGCCGCTGCAGAGCGTGCTCATGAGACTCGAGCGAGCCATCGCCCAGTATGTGCGTCACCGCAACCCCCTCACGCACCAGCTCGCGAGCGACGAGAATCGTACGGTGACACTCGAGGGGCTCGCGCTCCGCACACAGCAGCGAAATCCGGTGATCCGCCATCCCCGCTCTCAAGCGCCCGATGCCTTTGCGGAACAGCTCCGTTCTGGCGAGCTTTGCGTAGCTCACCCGCCCGGCGCTGTCATAGCAGGCGGGGTCTTGGCTGCGGGCCCCGAGCTCCTCGCCCAGGAACACGTACTCAATCCCGCTGGCTGCCAGGGCGGCTTGTAACTTCTCGCGCCTGAATTGCGGGTTGAAGCGGCTATAGGGCGTGGAACGGACGTCAGCCACGGCGGTAATCCCGTGCGGCTGGAGCAGACCCAAGAACCGCTCGATGGGATGGTTCGAATGTCCGAGGGTATAGATCATACTGGTCCCGTGACTTGGATCGGACGCGCAATCACTTTGCCCCAAACGGTCAGCGCTTCGCTAGAAGTGCTGTTCGAGGGCCCGGTACATCACGTCCAGGTCTTCGAGCACTCACTATTCGTGCGGCTCCACGGCCGCGCCATCGCCACCACACGCCGCGGGCGAATCTACCTGCGCGGCAGCGGCCTGGAGTTCTTCGAGAACCCCTGGCTGATGCTCCACGAGTATTGCCACGTCATCAGACAGTGGGAGCCGCGAACCCTCACGATCCGCAGCTACGTAGCGGAGTGCATTCGTCGAGGCTATTGGAACAACAGATTCGAAGTGGAAGCCCGCGCGTTCGCAGACACCCACGCACATCGTCTGCGAACAATGCTGCGCTCTTACCCGAGCAGCGCCTCGCGGTGATAAAGCCGCCCTGCTACAAACACGAGCAGCGCACCCAAAGCCAGCGTCACCCCCACCGACAGCGCCAGAAACCCTCCCGGTATAGCTTCATCCCGCAACAAGCTAGTGATCAGAAAGTGCTGACTCAACGACGGCACTGCCATCAGTCGGGCCGTAGGCCGCAAACCGAGCACACCAGCGAACACCAGCGGCAGCGTCGGCACCAGCAGCACCAAGCCCAAGTACGTCTGCGCCTCGCGATAGCTCCGAGTGAACGCAGCCACGATCGTCATGAGCGCAGCACCCAAAGGCACGAGCGGGAGGCAGAACAAGATCACGGTCAACGCAACCAATGGACCGAAATTGACGCTCATTCCAAAGCGTTCCAACCCCGCAAACTGCAGCACAGTGGCAAACGCAGATACAGTGAGAGATAGAGACAGCGTCATGAACGCACAGGTAGCCAGCATCTTCCCGTAGATGAGATGCTCGCGACGAACAGGAACAGTCAGCAGCGGCTCGAGTGACCCACGCTCCCGTTCTCCCGCAGTCGCATCGATCGCGAGATACATACCACCCATCAGCATAGTCAACAGTACGAGATAGCTGAGAGCCCCCAGTGCAAGAACGGAACGGCTCGCCGGCGTAGATACGTCAACATCGTGAATCACAATCGGCGAGAGTACCAACGGATCAATACCGCGCGTCATTACCCGCAAGCGCGCAAGCAAGGACCCATAGTGACTCAGCAGCGTTCTGACACGCGCTACATCTTTGCTGTTATTTGCATCAGAAGAATCAACGTACAGCAACAGCTGCGCCGGTTGGGATGCCTCGAACCGTGAACCGAACTCATCCGTCACCATGAGCACCATAGGTTTGCGGTGCTCTTCCACAGCTTTTCGTGCCGCCGGATCGTCATACGGGACAGATTCGACTTTGACGCCATACTGGCGCAAGTGAGCCAGAAGGTTCGGTGCGCGCTCGGCATGTGATACCGCCAAGGTCACCTCCTTGTCGCCCTGAGAGGTGCCACGCTCGATCGACAAAGACAGCGTCGCCCCAAACAACAGTGGGCCAAACAGAGGGCCAAAGATCAGCGCCGAAATCAACGTACGACGGTCACGCAAGTTCTCCCGGAACTCCTTCCGGAACACGCTCAGAATCGCACGCATTACGACAACCCCTCGCCGGTTCCTATGAGCCGCACGAACGCATCTTCCAAGCTGCTCTCGCCCGTTTGCGCGCGCAGTTCCTCAGGTGTCCCGCTGGCGACGACTGTTCCGTGCGCAATCACCACCACGTCGTCGCAAAGCGCTCCCACTTCCTGCATCACATGACTGGAGAACAACACGCAATGGCCTTCATCGCGTAGCCGCGCAAGCAGGCGACGCAGCCCGCGTACCGCCATCACGTCCAATCCATTCGTCGGCTCATCCAGCAACACATTTCGCGGTCTGTGTATCAGCGCGCGAGCGAGGGCGGTCTTGATTCGTTGGCCTTGCGAAAAACCCTTGGCCGCCCTGTCGGCAAATTCCTCCATCTCGAGCAGCGAGATCAACTCGACCGTCCGAGAGCGCCGCTCTTTGCCACCCAATCCGTGAAGTGCGCCAAAATAGTCGATGTTTTCCCGCGCGCTGAGGTGTGGATAGATCCCCGCGTTGTGCGGCAGAACACCCATACGCCGTCGCGCTTCGAGCGGCTGTGTTACGACGCTTACGCCGTCGATCGTTGCGTCGCCAACCTCCGGTGCGATGACCGTGTACAAGATGCGAAGTGTGGTGGATTTACCAGCACCATTCGGGCCAAGCAAGCCGGTAATGCGTCCGTCCGCTGCACGTAAGCTCACATCGCGAACAGCAGCCACGCGGCCGAAATGCTTCTTCAGATTGTTGGCTTCAATCACGGCGGGCGGCCAGATTACGGTGAAGGCCCGCCGAGCGTGACAAAGAACGGCATCGGCCGGTCACTTTGAACGCACGACACATCCAGGCCTTCGACGCTCCCGCGGCTCAGGAACGCGGCCATCACACGGTCGACACATGGGGCAGTCAGCTGTCCGTGACCAAAGCCCGTGAGGACCACATGCACGCTGTGTGTGAAGCCGCGCCGGGCTTCCTCTGCATCACCAGGCGGCGTTACAGGATCATCACTCCCTGACAATAGCAATCCCGGGACGTCAGTGTGCAGCGGCGCATGGAAGTCCGGATCAATGGGCCCGCGCGGCCACAAAGCACAGATGCTCCGCAATCCATCGAGTTGCGCGGCGCCGAGATACGTCTTCTCGAGCTCGGACCGGTTCACCTTCGTGAGATCCCAGAACGGAACATCCTCGCTGCACACCACGCTGTTGTGCATACCGTAGGCCAACGCATCGCCGTACGAGCGGTTCACGAGTAGAAATTGCGAAGCAAGCGGAGTGAAGTTAACGGACGCAGTCGCGCTGTGCAGCATCAGAGGCAACAGTGCCGCCTGCTCAGCCGTGTAACTCCCAAGCCGCAGAACGGTAGCGAGATGGTACTCCGTGAAATCGAGCTTCGAAGCCTCGCCGCCCGTTGGATCCGCGAGGCTCACGGTCACTGGATGCGCCCTGAGAGAATCCCGAAGTTCGTGGTAAGCAGTGGCAGGGTCACCGAAGCGCTTGTTACATTCACCATCATGGGCACAACGCGCGAGTATACGCATGAGCGCTTGCTCCGCGTTGAGCGCAGTAGCGGGTCCAAGCGCAAGTTGCGGTGGCACGACCCCGTCGAGGACCACGGCGCGCGTCCGCTCCGGAAACCGGCGCACATAATGTTGAGCAACACGCGTGCCGTATGAAACCCCGTAGAGGTTGACTCGCTGATAGCCAAGGGCAACGCGTACCGTATCAAGATCCTGCACGGCAACGCTCGTCGTATAGAAGGCAACGTCCGCAGCCTTTTCCAACGTCGCGAGACAACGCCGCGCATCAGCGGCGACCTCAGCGTCCGAGGCGCGATACAAATCCTCATCATCGAGGGCGCAATTCAGCGGATTTGACTGGCCTGTGCCACGCTGATCGACCACTACAATGTCTCGGTCACGATGAATGCGCTCAAAGGCAACGGCAGCCGACGCATAGAACGTCGTGGCCGCCATCCCGGGCCCGCCCGCCAGTACAAACAACGGATCTGGTTGCTTGCGGCGGTTGATAGCGGGTATGCGAGCAATGTGCAGCCGTATACGCCGTCCATTCGAATCAGACGGATTCTCGAGCACGCTCAAGTCACCGCATTCGGCGAGCACCACGCTCACCTTCGCCGGATCCTCGAGCTGGCAGGCCGAAAGCGCTAGCGGCGACGCCCGCACTGTGGCGCAAAACCCAAAAACGAGCAGTAATGAAACGGTCAGATACTTCACGCGACGCGAGCTATGGCCTTGTTCGTAGAGCCTGCCGCCCTACAATACGCGACTGCTATGGTTCATTTGGCCGAAAGTCGCCTGGCGGCGCTTTCGGCCGATATCGGGCTCGCACGCCGGCAAAAAGCGTGGTTTTTGCCGGCTGCGCCGATGCGGTATTTTTTGCCGGCTGCGCCGGTGCGTTTTTTTGGCGGCTTGCGACTGGATCCAAGAATCGATGCGTTTCGCCCAAACTTTTGACGTGATCGTCATCGGCGGTGGCCATGCCGGTACGGAAGCGGCACTGGCGGCCGCCCGCATGGGCGTGCGCACTCTCCTGCTGACCCAAAGTATCGAAACGCTCGGCCAGATGAGCTGCAATCCAGCCATCGGCGGAATCGGTAAGGGCCACTTGGTCAGGGAGATAGACGCCCTCGGCGGCGTCATGGCACGTGCGACGGATCGAGCTGGAATCCAGTTCCGAACACTAAACGCCAGTAAGGGGCCAGCGGTACGTGCTACGCGCGCCCAGGCAGATCGTCAGCTCTATAAGCAGGCAATCCGAACCGTCCTGGAAAACCAGCCCAATCTCACGCTCTTCCAGCAGGAGGCGGGTGACCTACTGGTGGACGGCCAAACGGTACGCGGCGTCGTCACAGTAACCGGCATCATGTTCGAAGCACCCTCGGTCGTTCTGACCGTAGGCACCTTCCTCGGTGGTCGCATCCACGTGGGCCTGGACAACTACCAAGGCGGCAGGGCAGGAGATCCCCCGTCAAACCGGCTTGCCGTTCGCCTTCGCGAGCTCGCACCGCGCGTGGGGCGCCTGAAGACAGGTACGCCCCCTCGCATAGATGGGCGCAGCTTGGACTTCTCAGCCATGGCAGCGCAGCCAGGCGATACCCCCACTCCGGTCTTTTCGTTCGCGGGGCGCGTCAGTGAGCACCCAAGACAGGTCAATTGTTTCATTACGAATACAAATGACCGCACCCACGAGATCATCCGGGCTGCGACCGATCGCTCCCCAATGTTCACTGGTCGTATCGAGGGCGTGGGCCCGCGCTACTGCCCCTCCGTCGAGGACAAGGTCGTGCGCTTCGCAGACAAGGCGTCGCACCAGATATTTGTAGAGCCCGAAGGCCTCACGACCAACGAGGTCTACCCCAACGGCATCTCGACCAGCCTGCCATTCGACGTGCAGTACGAGTTCGTGCGAACGATCCGCGGCTTCGAAAACGCGCACCTCACCAGGCCCGGATACGCGATCGAATACGACTTCTTTGATCCACGGGATCTGAAGCCATCTCTGGAGACCAGAACTCTCGAAGGCCTGTTCTACGCAGGCCAGATCAACGGCACGACAGGCTATGAAGAAGCCGCCGCGCAGGGCTTGGTGGCTGGTATCAACGCAACTCTCAGATGCAGGGGCCGTGAGGCATGGCTACCCAAGCGCAGCGAGGCCTACGTCGGCGTGCTCATCGACGACCTCGTCACACGCGGCACTAGCGAGCCGTACCGTATGTTCACAAGCCGCGCGGAGCACAGGCTCCTGCTGCGCGAGGACAACGCCGACCTGCGACTCACCCCACTGGGTCGTGAGCTTGGGCTGGTCGACGACGAATGTTGGCGCCTGTTCGAAGACAAGCGAAGGCTTTCCGAGGTCGAGTTCCAGCGCTTGAGTGCCACGCGCGTGAGGCCCGCGGACCCATCACAGGAATGGACAAGCCGCGTTTTGGGCGGTGGAGCGCTCAGCCGCGACTACTCCGCCTTCGAGCTGCTCTTGCGTCCGGAAGTGAGCTACGACGATCTGCTGGAGCTCATCGGAGCACCCGACTGGTCCAATGTTGACGACCGCGTACCGCCCCAGGTTCGTGCGCAGATCGAAGTCCGCGCCAAGTACGCCGGCTACATAGAGCGTCAGCAGGACGAAATCGATCGCCAGCTGCGTAATGAGGAGACCGGTCTGCCCGAAGATCTCGACTACTTCCAGGTCGCCGGGTTGTCCCATGAGGTACGCCAGAAGCTGGCCGAAGCGCGCCCGGCGACAGTCGGACAGGCGAGCCGAATGCCTGGCATGACCCCCGCCGCCATTTCCATCCTGCTGGTACACCTGAAGAAGCGCAGCTTGAAAGACCGAGCCCGCGTCCCCGCTGGGGATTCCCTCCCCGCTGGGGATTCCCTCGCTGACCGCTCGGTCGTCGCTAGCCGCTCGGTCGTGGCATGAACGCCTTCATAGACAAGCTGGCGCGCAGCTGGGAACGCAGCAACTCGCTCCTGTGTGTCGGCCTCGATCCGGAAATCGAGCGCTTCCCGCAGGAGATCGCCGCCCAGCCCTCGCCGATCTTCCAATTCAACAAAGCGATCATCGACGCGACCGCCGATCTGGTCTGCGCGTATAAACCGCAATTCGCACACTACGCTGCCTACGAAGCGGAAGATCAGCTCGAGCGCACGATCGAGTACATCCATCGCAATTATCCCGGCATCCCCGTGATCCTCGATTCCAAGCGCGGGGATGTGGGCAACACGGCTGAGCGCTACGCCATCGAAGCATTCGAACGCTACGGCGCCGATGCAGTCACCGTGAACCCGTATCTGGGCGGCGACTCACTCGAGCCGTTCCTGAAGCATGCGGACAAGGGAGTCATCATCCTGTGCCGCACATCGAATCCGGGTGGCCGGGACCTGCAGGATCTGGAAGTGAACGGCCGCAAGTTGTATCAAGTGGTTGCGGACCTTGCCGCGCGTGAATGGAATTCACGTGGTAACTGCCTGCTCGTCGTTGGCGCGACCTACCCGCGCGAACTGGCAGAGGTTCGCGAGATTGTCGGTACCATGCCCTTCCTCGTTCCCGGAGTAGGCGCGCAGGGCGGTGATGTCGCCGCGGCAGTCAGCAGCGGCCAAACAGCCGACGGCACCGGACTGATCATCAGCTCATCCCGCGGCATTCTGTATGCCGGCTGCGGTGACAAGGTTGGCGCGCCCCTGTTCAGCGGCGCTGCGCGCTCCGCAGCTCAAGCCCTGCGCGAACAGATCAACGCCAGCCGCTCTGCGCGTGCACGCTAACGCGCACAACCGGATCCGCGCAGCCTGAGCGGGATGACTTCCCGAGCCTTGCAGCGCATCGCCCTGGCAGCGGTCCTGCTGTCAATAGCCGCCTGCTCGCGCTCCCCCCAGACCAACTCAACACCTGCCGCGCCCCCCAAGACAACCCTGTTGCGCGGCGCTGGCGCCGAGCCAGACTCTTTGGATCCGCAAAAGGCACGCTCGGTCGAATCCCAGGGGATCCTGCGTGACTTGTGCGAAGGCCTGACCACACTCGACAAGAGCGCCGGTGTCGCCCCGGGCGTGGCAACCGACTGGATTGTCAGTGCGGACGGCAAGAGATACACGTTCAACCTCCGACCGGATGCACGCTGGTCGAACGGCGAACGCGTCGTAGCGGCCGACTTCGTCGCCGCCTTGCGCCGACTGGCTGATCCGGCGACGGCCTCGACGTACGCCCAGGTCATCGATGTAATCGAGAACGCCGGCGATATTGTTGCAGGCAAGAAAGCACCTGAGTCTCTGGGCGTACACGCGCCCTCTGACGCCACCGTGGTCGTCGACCTCGCCGTCCCGGCCGCCTACCTGCCGAGCCTGCTCTCACATACGAGCACATGTCCGGTCCATCGCCCGACATTGACTCAACATCCGGCGGACCTGGCCAAACCCGGGATCATGGTCTCGAACGGCGCCTTCGTGTTGCAGGAATGGGTACAAGGCTCGCACATTCTCGCAACCCGTAATCATCACTACTGGAATGACCGCGCCACGCGTCTGGATGCGGTCAAATACCTCCTCATCCCGGATGAGAACGCGGAGCTCACGCGCTATCGCGCCGGCGGATTGCATACCACCTACGTGGTCCCGCGCGGGCAATTCGACTGGATCCAGGCGAATCTCGCTGCTCAGCTGCACGTCGCGCCGCAACTGAATACCTATTACTACGGCTTCAATCTGAACAAGCCACCCTTCATGGATCATCCGGCCCTGCGGCGCGCGCTCTCACTGGTGATCGACCGGGACAAGCTGGTTCACAGTGTGCTGCGCATCGGCGAGCTGCCGGCCTATGGTTGGATCCCAGCAGGCCTCAACAACTACACCCCGCAATCTTTTGACTACCGGGATCGGCCGATGGCCGAGCGGATAGCCGAGGCGCGCAAGCTGTACACGCAAGCGGGTTATTCAGCCGCCCGGCCCTTGAGGTTCGAGTTGCGTTACAACGCCGCAGAGGTGCACACCAAGGTGGCTGTCGCGGTGGCCTCCATGTGGAAGGAAGCCCTGGGGGTCGACGCGCGCCTCACGGCTGTCGAGTTCAAATCACTGCTGCAGGACATCGATCGCGGCGACGTCGAGGTGTTTCGTTCGAGCTGGTCGGGTGACTACAACGATGCCTACACCTTCGCTCAGTACTTCAAGAGTGATTTCGGCATCAACCTGCCGCATTACCGAAGCGCGGAATACGACTCACTGGTTGGCGCCGCGGCGGTGGAGCTCGACCTGGCGAAACGTGCCGAGCTCCTGCAGAGCGCTGAGCGCGTCCTGTTGCGCGACCATCCGGTGATGCCCATCTACTTCTATGTTAACAAGCACCTGGTTAAACCCGAAGTGGACGGTTGGTACGATAATGTCATGAACGTCGTGTACAGCAAGGACCTTGGCCTGCGCGAACCGCACCACTGAGACCAGCGCCTAAGCTGCCGCACGGCGCAAGTTCTCACCGGTGAGATCGCGCACGAAAGTCCCATACCAATTGTGGATGTCATGCTGGCGCACCGCCGCCAGCAGGTCCTCGTGCCGCTGCCGCCTTTCATCCAGTGGCATGTTCAATGCCTCCTGCAGCGCCAGCGCCATCCCACGCTTATCGAAGGGATTTACCTGCAGGGCACTGCGAAGCTCCTGTGCCGCCCCTGCCATCGGGGACAGAATCAACACACCGGGATCCTCGGGATCCTGCGCAGCGACGAATTCCTTCGCAACGAGATTCATGCCATCACGCACAGGCGTAACCAGGGCGACCTTGGCGGCCCGCAGGAAGCCCATGAGCGTGGCGTGAGTGTAGTCGCGATTCAGATACCGGATCGGTGTCCAATCCGCTTCCGCAAATCGGCCATTCAACCGGCCGGCACATTGCTCCAGTCCTCTGCGGATCTCCCCGTACGCGAGTACATCCGAGCGGCTGGGCGGGGCGATCTGCAGGAAAGTCACCCTGCCCTGGTTCTCCGGGAAGCGTTCGAGGAACTGCTCGTATGCGGCGAAGCGTTCGGTCAGCCCTTTCGTATAGTCGAGGCGATCGACACCGATGATCAACTTCCGGCCCATCAAACTGACCGCCATCCGCTGCACGGTCTCCTGGGCAAAGGTAGTCATCGCCGCGCTCATCACGCCATCCACATCTATACCGATGGGATACGCGCCTAGACGGACGCTGCGCCCGGCAACGTCGATGCGTCCGTCCGCCGGAAGCTCGCACGGTCCCCCTTCCAGGCAGGTGAGGAAGGAGCGCACATCGTCTGTAGTCTGAAACCCGGCGAGATCGTACTGACACATATCCTGTACCAGTTCCGCGTAGTTCGGCAGCAGACGAAGTATCTGCTGCTGCGGAAACGGAATGTGCAGGAAGAAGCCTATGGGCCCCTCGAAACGCAGCTCCCGCAGATAGCGCCCGAGCGAAATCAGCTGATAGTCATGCACCCAGACCACGTCCCCGGGCTTCAGCACCTTCACCAGCTGGCGGGCAAACTGCGCATTCACCGCCTGGTAAGCCTCGTAGTGCCGCAGTTCGTGCGTGAACCGGTCGGGGAAGTAGTGGAACAGCGGCCACAGCGTCCCATTGCAGTACCCGTTGTAGTAAGCGTTGAAGTCCGCGGGCTTCAGGTCAATGGTGGCGAACCGAATATTGCCGCGCGTCAGGACCTCAGGTTCCTCGGCGGGAACTTCCGAAGTCTCACCGCTCCACCCGAACCAAACGCCGCCCGTGTGGCGAAGCGCGGCCAGGACCCCCACCGCGAGGCCTCCGGGGGTAGCGCCGCGCCGAGGCAGCGAAATGCGATTGGAAACACAAACCAGCCGTTTCACCCTACAGACAACGGTTACGTCGCCTGCCGGTTCCGGAGAACCTACCGGGTCTGCAGCCAACCCATGCTGGGCCGAAAACGCAAGGCCCGCGCCTGGCCCGCGGCGGCGTCCAGCGGGAGCACCCTCACACCGGCATCGGTCAGGAAATCCTGGACCATGCTCAAAACCGTCTCGAAGGTCTCTTGCGCCAGGGGGTGGTCGGATAGATGGGCGACGACGCGAGCCTGCAGGTTGCGGGCACTGGGAGCCAGTTCACGCATTGACTCTACACAGCGGTCGAGCAGGAGCAGCTCGGTGGCCAGAGTCGAATCTGTCATATCCACCGGTTTCGGGGAACGGACGATGCATCGCAGGTGGAGCAACGCCCCGGCCTCCTCAACCGCGTCGTACACGCAAACCGCGATCGCGGAACGCAGCTCCGTGACGAGGATCGCATCGTCCGCGGCGACCTCAAAACGGTCGGGAGCGACAGTGATTTCGCGGTTGATAGGCATCCGATGTTGTATACCGTCACGTCGCATGCGGGTGTGCTCCCGAGTGCTCAAACTATGAACTGCAGCACGTTGCTAGAATAGAGTAAGTCGTACCAGGGGACATGCACATTATGAAAATCTTTCTCGCGGCACTTCTTACGTGCGCCGTGTCACAGGTCAATGCTCAACAAATTACGTCACCGCTGTCGTCAATTCGCGTCACGGGTGATGCAACGGTCAGCGCAAAACCGGACCGCGCGCAGATCGATGTCGGTGTTCTGACACAAGAGAAACAGTCACAAAACGCCGCCACGCAGAATGCGAGGCAGATCGAGAGTGTCCTGGCGGCGCTGCACAAGCTGCTCGGTCCCGACGCCGACATCAAAACAATCAACTACACCCTGAGTCCCGATTACCAATACCGCCCCCTCGGCGGCAAGGCATCTGTCAGTTCGTACACTGCGATGAACGTCGTACGAGTCACTGTGGATGATCTGGACAAAGTTGGCTCCGTCCTCGACACCGCGACGCAGGCGGGTGCCAATCATGTCGAGAGCGTCCGGTTTATGATGCGCGATTCACAGGTGTTGCATTCACAGGCGATACGCGAGGCAGCGTTGAAGGCGCGAGCTAACGCCGACGCCCTGGCATCCGCCCTCAATCTCAAGATCACCCGCACCCTGACAGTGGAGGAAACTGCCGAGCCTTCCGCGGCAACGCCGGACATGTCGATCATGGACGCGCGCGACGCTGCGGGCGCTGCGCCGACTGCGATACAGTCAGGCTCGTTCGTCATGACTTCGAACGTCGCATTGACAGTCGAGGTAGCTTCGCGTTAGCTAGTGTCGTCTGCTCATGGCCTGCGGCCAACTGTCCAGGGGGATCGCGCAGGGCGCGACGCCCGAAGAGTAGCCGGCGCGAAGCGGCGGAAGGGGAGCCAGCATGAAGGTGAGACAGCTAATCGAAAGCAAAAGTCGGACGCTGTATTCAGTCGAACCCGAGGACCCCGTTCTCGAGGCCATACGCCAGATGGCCGACCGTCACGTCGGTGCGCTTCTGGTCATGAAGGGCCTCGAGCTTCAGGGCATCATTTCCGAGCGCGACTATGCCCGGAAAGTCATCCTGCACGGCCGCTCCTCTGCCGAGACACCCGTCTGGCAGATCATGTCCTCGCCGGTCATCACCGTCACGCCCGATCAGACCGTGCAGGACTGCATGAAGCTCATGACCGATCGCCGGGTCCGCCACCTGCCCGTCCTGGACGACGGCCAGGTCGTCGGCATGATCTCGATCGGCGACCTCGTGAAGGCCGTCATCGAAGAGCAGCAGCAAACCATCGAGCAGCTGGAAAGCTACATCCACTCATAATCAATGGTTATCTGCTTAGGCCGCGGCGCTCAGGAGGAGACTGCGGCCCAGAAGGTTGATTGGCAGAAATAGTCCCCAGTCGGCCAACCGTTTGCAGGAGGGATCCGGGCCACAGCCTCCCCCCTAAGATGCCTGTAATCGTGCTTTGGTTGCACTGACCTGCGTCAAAATGACAGTCCGCCGCGTTGAACAGTGAGAAACACGTTCAACCTGCGCCGAAGCGAGCCCGCCGGTGTGCACCCTGTTGGTGCGAAACTCACTTGCGCCAGAACGCGGGCGTAAACAGCACAATAACGCTGAAAATTTCGAGGCGCCCAAGCAACATTGCTGCGGTGCATATCCATGTCTGCGCCGCGGTAAGGGCGTGATAGTTGCGCACGAGGCCGTCGGCGCGCAGACCATGCGCCGTGTTGTTGATAGAGGCCACGATCGCACCGACCGAGGACGGCAGATCCAACCCTGTCAACAAAAGTGCAAATGTCAGTAACGCGGCGGTCATGAAGTACAGGAAGATGAAGCCGAGTACCGCACTCGCCACCCGCTCTGGAATCGGCCGGCCACCCACTCGCACCGGTACCACCGCGCTCGGATGCACCAGCAGCTTGAGCTCGTGCCCGGCCTGCTTTGCCAGCAACAGCGTCCGAAACATCTTGATACCGCCACCGGCGGAGCCGGTGCTGCATATTATGCAAGACAAAAATAGCATCCAGAACGGGGCGAACACCGGCCATGCATCCACGTTCTGAGTGACGAGTCCCGTAGTCGTCGCCATCGACACCACGTTGAACAACGCATGGCGGAAGGATGTGAAGAAGTTCGGGTAGGTGGCGTGCCAGGTCAGTATCACCGCGATCACCACCACGCTCACGCCAACGACGCCGAAGATCGCCCTGAACTCCGGATCGTTGCTGTAGGGCTGCACGGACAACCTGCGCAGCGCAACAAAGTGACGCGCGAAATTCAACGAGGCGACCAGCATCAGCGCAATCAGCACGAGCTCTATGGACATCGAATTGAAATAGCCGATGCTGGCGTCGTGAGTTGAAAACCCACCGAGTCCCACGGCCGAGAACGCATGGCAGATGGCATCGAACCAGGACATGCCGCAAACCCGCAGCGCAATGACCCCGGCCCCGGTGATGAGCGTGTACACCAGCCACAGGGATTTGGCGGTTTCGGTAATCCGCGGCGCAAGCTTCTCATCCTTCACCGGGCCCGGTGTCTCGCCCTTGTAGAGTTGCATTCCCCCGATGCCCAGCAGCGGCAACACCGCGAGTGCCATCACGATGATCCCGAGACCGCCGATCCATTCGAGCTCGTGACGCCAGAGGTTGAGGGAGGGCTGCAAGTTATCGAGGCCGACGAGCACGGTGGAGCCCGTCGAAGTCAGTCCCGACATGGTCTCAAAGAATGCGCCGGTGAAAGTAAGTCCAGGTAGCGCCATCAGCAGCGGGATGGTCGCGAGTGCCGAAGTTCCGATCCACCCGAGCGTCACCAGCAGGAACCCGTCCCGCGGCTTGAGCTCGCGGCGGCGGCCCATCGTCGCAGCCACTACGAGCAGACCCGCTCCGGTGCTGCTCGCCGCCGCTACAACGAACCGCAGGGCCAGGCCATCGCCCGTGAAGATCGAGCAGCCGATAGGCAGAAGATAGGTTGCGCCGAAAAACGCCAGTAACAGCCCGAGAACGTGCGCTACTGCGAGCACTCGTGCCGATCCCTAACGCGAAGTTCGCAGGAACAAACGCTCGACCGCCTCGAGATGCCTGCGGTCGGAAAGGAACAGGATCACATGGTCGTCTTCCCGAATCGTAGTGTCATGGTGCGCCATCAACACATCATCGCCGCGGACGATGGCGCCGATGGAGGTGCCCTCCGGGAGCTCGATCTGCTCCACGGTCTTGCCAACGACCCGTGAGCTGCCCTCATCCCCATGCACCACCGCCTCCAGCGCCTCCGCGGCCCCGCGCCTGAGCGAATGCACCCGAACGACATCGCCTCGGCGGACGTGAGCGAGGAGAGAGCCAATAGTGATCGTCTGAGGAGAGATTGCAATGTCGATGCTGCCGCTTTCGATCAGATCGGCATAAGAGGGTTTGTTGATCAGCGCCATCACCTTGTGAGCCCCCAGCCGCTTGGCCAGCATTGCCGACAGAATGTTGGCTTCCTCGGAGTTGGTCAGCGCGCAGAACACGTCGGCGCTGTCGATATTCTCCTCGATCAGCAATTCTTCGTCCGCCGCATCGCCGTTCAATACGATGGCGTTCTCCAGTATCTCGGATGCCTTGCGCGCGCGTCGGATGTCGCGCTCTATCAGCTTCACCTGGCTCGTCTTCTCGAGCGTTCGGGCGAGCCGGAAGCCAATGTTGCCGCCCCCCGCAATCACAACCCGCTTCACGGGACCATCCTGCTTGCGCAATTCGCTCATGACACGGCGAATATCGGCGCGTGCGGCGAGGAAGAACACTTCGTCGCCGCCCTCGATCACGGTATCGCCTTCCGGCGCGATACTACGGCCGTTGCGATAGATCGCCACCACCCGCGCTGCGGCCTGCGGCAAATGCTGTGGCAACTCGCGCAGGCGCTGCCCAACCAGCGGTCCGCCAGCGAGTGCGCGGACGCCGACCAACTGTACTTTGCCATCCGCAAAGTCCAGCACCTGCAGCGCGCCGGGGTACTTGATGAGTCGCTCGACGTACTCCGTCACCAGTTGTTCCGGGCTGATGAATACGTCCACGGATAGCGCATCATCGCTGAACAGTTCGGGCCGGCTCGTGTACTCCGCCGAGCGGATTCGGGCGATCTTCGTCGGTGTACGATATAGCGTGTGTGCTACCTCGCACGCCATCATGTTGACTTCGTCGCTGCTGGTGAGAGCAACGATGATGTCAGCTTCCGGGGCACCTGCGGCCTCGAGCACCGTTGGATAGGAGGCATTGCCGGCGACCGTGCGGATATCGAGCCTGTCCTGCAGATTGCGCAGAATGTCCTCATCCAGGTCAACCACAGTGACTTCGTTGGCTTCCTCGCGCGAGAGACTGCTCGCTGCGCTGCGGCCTACCTGGCCAGCGCCGAGGATGACTATCTTCACAGCGGCTCCAGGTACTGAACCATCATCCACTTCGAGCCCTGATGCTCGAAATTCACCTGCACGCGCGCGGTGGGCCCGTTGCCCTCCACGTTGAGAATCACGCCCTCACCGAATTTCCCGTGACGGACGCGGCCGCCCAACCGCATGCCTGGCATGAGAGGCTCCTCGGATCGCACCCGCGTGATGGCAGCAGGACGTGCAACCTGGATACGCGGCCGCACTTCTTCGATGAATTCTTCCGGTACTTCTTTGATGAAGCGCGACGGCATCCCGTAGCTGTCCACGCCATGCAGCCGGCGCTGCTCGGCATAAGTCAGAAACAACTGTTTCATCGCCCGGGTCATGCCGACGTAGCACAGACGCCGCTCTTCCTCGAGGCCGTCGATGTCATTGAGCGAGCGTTGATGAGGGAACAGGCCATCCTCCATTCCGCTCAGGAAAACCATCGGGAATTCCAGGCCTTTTGCCGTGTGCAGAGTCATCATTTGCACGCAGTCCTCCCACGCATCGGCCTGTCCCTCTCCAGACTCGAGCACGGCATGCGCCAGGAAAGCCTCGAGCGGTGGCAATTCACCTTCCATGCCGTCGGGCGTAAATCCACGCGCGGCACTGACGAGCTCATCGAGGTTCTCGACACGCGCTTCGCCTCTATCCGCCTTGTCGCGTTTGTAGTGTTCAATCAGGCCACTGCTCTGCAAGACGTGATCGACCTGTTCATACAGAGCGAGCCCGTTGACCTCACGTGCCAGCCGCTCGATGAGGCCTAGAAAGCCATTCATCGCCACCGCTGCCTTGGGTCCGAGTGCACCGGCGCCGCCGCTACACGCTACAGCCGCTTCCCAGAGTGAGCAGCCGGCACCCTTCGCATGCTCCCGCACGATATCCAGGCTTTTCGCGCCAATGCCCCGCGTTGGCAGATTGACCACGCGCTCGAAAGACTGATCATCGCGGCGATTCGATACGAGGCGCAGATAGGCCAGCGCATCCTTGATTTCCGCGCGCTCGAAAAATCGCAGGCCTCCGTAGACCTTGTAGGGAATCCGTCCCGACAGGAACGCCTCCTCAAACACACGTGACTGCGCGTTCGAGCGATACAGGATCGCGATCTCGCGCCGCTGACCGCCGTGAGCCACCCAATCACGGATCCGGTGACTGACGAACTCCGCCTCGTCGCGCTCATTGAATGCCGCATACAGGCGAATCGGATCGCCGCGCTCGCCGCTCGTCCACAGGTTCTTCCCCAGGCGGCCGGAGTTGTTGGCGATCAGCCCGTTCGCGGCGCCGAGAATTGCCCCGGTGGAACGGTAATTCTGCTCCAGCCGGTAGAGCGTCGCCGTGGGAAAATCTCTCCGAAACTGGTGCAGGTTCTCGACGCGCGCGCCACGCCACCGGTAGATCGACTGGTCATCGTCACCGACCGCGAACGGATGCCCCTCGCTGCCCACCAGCAGTTTCATCCAGCCATACTGAATGGCGTTCGTGTCCTGAAACTCATCCACCAACACATGACGAAAGCGCCGCCGATAGTGCGCAAGCAACTCTGCGTTGTCGCGCCAAAGCTCGAACGCGCGTAGCAACAGCTCCGCAAAGTCCACCACCCCGGCCCGCGCGCACGCCTCTTCATACTCCGCGTACAGCTTGATCAGTTGGTGGCGCGTCGGATCGTTGCCGTCCTTCAGCTGTGGAGGCCTGAGCCCCTCGTCCTTGTTCGAGTTGATGAACCACTGCACCTCGCGCGGCACCCAGCGGGCCTCGTCGAGATTCTGTGCGCGGATCAGCTTCTTGATCAGCCGTTGCTGGTCCTCGGAATCGAGGATCTGGAATCCCTGGGGAAGTTTCGCCTCGCGCCAGTGCAGGCGCAGGAGCCGATGCGCAATGCCGTGGAATGTCCCGATCCACAGGCCGCCCCCCGGGATTCCCAACAGCTGCTCGACGCGGCCCCGCATTTCGCCCGCGGCTTTGTTCGTGAACGTCACGGCCAGGATGCCATGGGGCGAGGCACCCTCGGCCTGGATGACCCAGACGATGCGATGGGTGAGGACTCGCGTCTTGCCACTACCCGCGCCCGCCAGCACCAGCACCGGGCCCAGCGGCGCGGTAACGGCCGCGCGCTGCGCCTCGTTGAGCGGATTCAGGATGGGGGATAAATCCATGGGGGGCGCATTATACTCATGCAATGCCTCCTTCCCGGCGCGCTTCGCGCCGCTTGATTTCGGGGGTCGCGAAGCGATCCCCCTTGAACCCTGCGCGCAGCGCATGAGTATCGAGGCGCCGGAAGAAGGGATTATTCGCCGCCTACTACGCCCTTTTCGGCAAACTGCAGCAGCGCTGCAATGAAGCCCAGCAGCACCGGCCCGATCACCAGCCCCAGAACTCCGAAAGCGGAGGCCCCACCGATGGCGCCCACGAAAACGGCCAGGGTGGACACCTCCGCCTGTCTCGCGGTCAGGTACGGTCGCAACAAGTTGTCCATGACCCCCACCCCGGAAGCCCATGCGGCCAGAAAAATCCCCGCTCCCCAGTGTCCGGTGAACATCAGGTACAGCACGGCAGGGACCAGCACGAGGGCTGAGCCGACTGGCAGGAAGGAGGAAATCGTCGCGAGCACGCCGAACACCACGGGCGAGGGCAGCCCAACCAACGCGAAGCCGATACCCACGAACGTGCCTTGAATCAGAGCCGTTGCCACGGACCCGAATACAACCGCACGCGTAACATCGCCCAGGTAAGCCATGAGCTGGCTGCGCGGCCGTGGCTCCATCGGGATGAAACCGATGAGACGCTTGAGCATGACGCGGCCGTCACGTATCAGGAAGAAAAGCAGAAACAGCATCAGCACGAATCCAACCAGCGATCCCATGATATTCAGCGCGAGGCTGCCGCCCATGGACGCGGCTGATTTCAACACGGTCTGCGTGCCATCGATGATCCAGCCCTGGATCTGTTCGGCACTGACCGGGGCATTCTCGCGCATCCACTGCACCGCATGTCCAACGACCGGAACCGTATTCAGACGCTGCAGCAGGTCTGGATAGGTCAGAGTGGACTTCGACATCGCGGCCAAAATGTTGGCTACCTGCCGCGCGAATACGATTCCCAGAAAGGCAATCGGCGCCATGACAAAGAAGGGCGTCAGTGCCGTCAGAATGCCTGCGGACGCCGATGGCTTACCCTTGAGACGGATGGTGAGACGCTCGTGCAGAGGATTGAGCAGGAAGGCAAGCACGGCTGCCCAGCCGAGCGCCGTCCATAGGGGCTGCAGTATCGTTAGGAAGGCCCAACCCAGAATGAACAGCGTGGCGAGGAAGAACGTTCGGCGATAGAAGGATGAGTACATGGATGTCACTTTACTCCACAGGTAACGCCCGCGTATGCGGCTGGTTCCCGCGTGCCTCCGCGACGATCCAGTCGACGAACGCGCGGACGTTGGGACGAGAGAAATTGACCGGCGGTGCTACAAGGCGATACGACCAGGCGGCTCGCCATGAATCCCGAGTGAGACGTACGAGCTGACCGCGCGCCAGGAGTCCCTCTATGTTGGGCCCGCGCCCGAGTGCCACGCCGAGGCCGGCCACTGCTGCCTCCGCCAGTATGATTGAGTCGGTGAATTGCAGGCCGCGAAGCGCGGTGGACGATTCAACTCCGGCGCGCTCGAACCACGCCTGCCAGCTCAGCCAAGGTTGACCGGGATGCGCATCAACGTCGTGCAACAAGGGCAACCCACGCAGGTCGGCGACCTCCATTGGAATGAGAGAGGTCGATAGGAGGGAAGGACTTGCGACCGGAAAAACATCCTCGGGTAGCAGCAGAATCGACTTGGTATCCGTGCTGGCTCCCGCGCCGAAGCGAATGGCCACATCCACGTCCTCACGGCGAAAGTCCGCAAGCGCCCGGCTCGTCTTCAATAGCAGATCGACACGGGGATAGCTCTCCCGGAATCGCCCGATTCGTGGCAGGAGCCATCCCGAGGCGAACGCCGGGAGTGCGGCCACCGTCAGCAGACCTCCGACGCCTCTGGATCGAAGCCGCAGCGTGGCCTCGGAAAGCCGGTCGAAACCCGCGGTCAAAACCGGCAGGTAAGTGCTTCCAAGCTCCGTCAGCAGCAGCCCGCGCGGCAAGCGCTTGAACAGGCGCGTACCCAGGTAACGCTCGAGGGTACGGACCTGTTGGCTGACCGCGGAATCCGTCACCCGCAATTCCTCGGCAGCTGCAGAAAAACTGCCGAGCCGCGCCGCTGCCTCGAAGGCGCGCAGTGCATTGAGGGGTGGGAGCCGCCGGACCATGGCCAAGAATAACTTACCCTTGGGCTGCGGAGCTCTCTGTTGGCGCCGCAACACCCCTGACCGATAATTACGTGCGCGCCCATCATGACGCACCCGCCCTCTCACCGACTCGGAAAACGCACCTATGGATACGCTGTACGACTACCTCGACTCCGGCAACGGCTACAAAATTCGGTTGTTGCTGGCACAACTGGAAAAACCCTATAACTGGGTGGAGCTCGATATCCTCGCCAACGAGACCCGCACACCCGCGTTTCTCGCCAAGAACCCCAATGGCCGCATCCCCGCGTTGCAGTTGGCTGACGGCACCTGTCTTGCCGAATCCAATGCCATCCTCTGGTACCTCGCCGAAGGTAGTCAATTCGTCCCCAACGATCGGCTCAAGCGTGCGCAGGTCCTGCAGTGGATGTTTTTCGAGCAATATAGCCACGAACCGTACGTGGCCACCTCGCGTTTCATCGTGAAGCATCTGCCCGCTGATTCACCGCGTCACGCCGAGCTTCCCAGCCGGATGGAGCGGGGACGAGCCGCGCTGGCTGTTATGGAGACCCACCTCTCCAAGCATCGCTTCTTCGTCGGTGACGCCTACAGCATTGCGGACATTGCCTTATATGCGTACACGCATGTTGCACACGAAGCTCACTTCGATCTAACGCCTTACGTGCAGTTACGGACATGGATGGAGCGTATAGCGAGTCAGCCGCGATACGTTCCGCTGACTCAACGGCCAGCCACTGTCAGGGCCGGTTAGTGGCGGGCCGCAAGGGGTGACGCTACCACTTGTTACGCAGTTCCCGAAGCTTGAGGAACACCGTTTTGGCATCAGGAGGGTCGCCGATGTCCGGGAACACCTCCCGCAGGCGCGCCATCACTGTCGGACTTCGCAGACGGAAAAACGTATTCATGAGTTTCTCTTCGCCCAACGTCGTAACTGTCATCTCAGCCGGTTCGCGTCGGCGTGCAGCGGCGACACGTGTTGCAGCCTCCGCGTTGTCAGGTTCGCGATCCAGGGTGAATTCCAGATTCCGGACCATGTACTCATGACCCGGAAATACCCGCGTGCTGTCGGGCAGGCGCGCAAGTTGCCCGGCAAACGTTTCAAACAGCCGCTCGGGATTACCACCGTTGTGACAATTGCCGGCCCCGGCATTGAACAGCGTGTCGCCACAGAAGAGGGCCGGCTCCTGTGTTTGCGCGAACAGACAAATGTGCGACAGCGTATGACCCGGGGTGTCGAGACATTCCAGCTCAACGGTGCGGCCGACCCGAATAACGTCACCTTTTCCGAGGCCACGATCGACCCCGCCGATACGGGACGCGGCGGCAGCGTGCGCCAGGACACGGGCACCGGTCGCCGCCACCATGCCGGCGTTGCCACCGGTATGGTCCAAATGCTCGTGCGTATTTAGGATCTGCGTGATCTCCCACCCCTTGGCGCGTGCCGTGTCCAGACAGCGCTGCCACTCGAGCGGATCGATGGCGAGCGCCTCCCCTGATTCGGGGCATGCAATCAAGTAGTGAAAGTTGCGGTAGCTGTTCGCTGCCCAGATGCGCTCAATCAACATATTTATGCCCCTGCCGTGGTTTCGGCGCAACGTACCCCTAAACCCCGCGGAAGCGCCATAATGAGCCCGGCGCGTTTCGCGCCGCTACGCTTCGGGGATCGCGCCGTGCAGATCCCCGGGAAGGTTGGCCGCACGCCTATGATGCACACGTTTCTGTTCGAGCCCGGAGTGTGGACGTCCAAGGGGACATTCTGGCGCGCAGACGGAGAACCCCTCGAGGCCCAGGGACGAACGGAAATCGCCCATCATCCTACAGCGTGGCTGTTGGCCGGCAGCCTGAAAGTGTTCGGTGCACCCCCGGTCGAATTCGTCAACGCCTATTCCATCAGCCCCCCGGGCCGCGACGCAACCTGCATGAAGTGGACCGCCGAGAACGCAACCCTGGGCAAGCTGAGCGGCACGTTCAGCGTCGTCGGAACGAGCATCCTGTGCGTCTACACCTGCACCGCCTCCGGCTATCACGGCTCCGAGCACATGGGCCAGATCGACTCCCACCACTACAACGCCACGGGAATTCTGCTGCTCAACGAGCGCCGCCTCTCCTCCTGGCAGCTCGTCCTGAGCCGCAAATCAGCAGGCGGCGGCTGAATGCTGGAGCTACGGAGGAGCCGTGACCGCGGCTACGACGATCATGGCTGGTTGAAGAGCTACTACACCTTCTCCTTTGCAGACTACTACGATCCCGAGCACGTGGACTTCGGTCCGTTGAAACTCATGAACCAGGACCGAGTCAAGCCCGGCAGAGGTTACCCGAGCCAGCAGCGCCGCGACGCCGAAATCCTGACATATCTCATTGACGGCGAGCTGCGCCATCAGGACTCACTAGGCAACCAGACCCTGCTGCGGGCCGGCAGCCTGCAATGCATGAGCGCCGGAACCGGTATCAACCATACGGAATTCAACACCTCGGCCTCCCAGGATGCTCATCTGCTGCTCATCGGCATCAAGCCGGCCCAAGCCGGGCTGACACCGGCTTACGCACAGAAGCACTTTGCAACGGACGAAAAGCGCGGCAGGCTGCGCTTGCTTGCCTCCCCCGACGGTGCGGACGGTTCCCTGATCGTGCAGCAGGATGCACGTATCTACGGCGGGTTGTTTCACGAAGCCCAGCGAGTCGAGCTCGAATTACCGCAGCACCGCCGCGCCTTTCTGCATGTCGTACGCGGCTCCATCGCGGTGAACGAGACCCGGCTGAATGTTGGAGACGGCGTGAAGATCAGTCCGCCCGGCGGCGTGTTGCTGCAACATGGCCGCGAAGCCGACATCATCGTGTTCGATTTGCCCGGGGACACCCAGGCTCTGAAGCGAAAGTCAACATCGAGACCTAAGTCCAAATCCGAAGAGTAAATGACGCTCTGCGGCGACTGGCGCTCATTCCAACACGCGTTCGCGTAAACTCCCGCCCCGCAGCAGCCGCGGTCTTTGAGCGCAGCGGAAACTACTGCACATACTGTGGATGCCGGGCCGTCGCGTCCGGGAGACTTTCGTACAAGGACTGGTATGCGCATCCTGGTAGTGGAGGATGATTCTCTGGTAGCAGATGCGATCCGACGTGGTCTTTGCATGGCGGGCTTCGCGGTCGACTGTACATCGGATGCCGATCAGGCCGCTGCCGCGCTCGCGGCCGAACACTTCGACCTGGCGCTGCTTGACATAGAGTTGCCCGGTGCCGATGGACTGACATTTTTGCGCCGCCTGAGAAACGCCGGGACACACCTGCCCGTCATGATCCTCACCGCTCGCGAGACACTTGCAACCAAAGTACAAGCTCTGGACATGGGTGCGGACGACTTCGTGGTCAAACCCTTTGAGCAGACGGAGCTGGCCGCCCGCTGCCGCGCCCTGATTCGCCGCTCAAACCTCAACGCCAGCGGCCAGCTGACCCTGGGCCGCCTGCGCATCGACATCACTGGACGGCAGCTCTACATCGATGGCGAGCCTGTCGAGCTGACGCGCCGCGAATGGCTGATCATCGAATGCCTCGCGCTCAATTCGGGGCGCATTGTTAACAAGGACCGCCTGCAGCAGGCGGTCGCAAGCTGGGACCAGGCGATCACACCGAACGCGGTTGAGGTACATATCTCGAGGGTGCGCGCCAAGCTTGGGGATGCCGCTGTACTCCGTGCGATCCGTGGGCTGGGATATCGTCTCGACGAGGCGCAATGAATGAGGCGCCGCGGCAGGCCACCTCCATACGCCGACGCCTGCTGATCTTCCTTCTGCCGCCACTGCTGCTGCTGATGCTCACGGGCGTTTATGTCAACTACCGCGCAGCGACTGTGTTCGTGCGCGCCGCGTTTGACCAACGACTGGCAGATACGGCGCGAATGCTTGGGGCCGCGCTGCAAGCCCATCTGCAGTCCGGCCCTGCCTTGTTGAGTGAACAGGCCAGTCCATTTAAATATCGGATATCGGCAAGCGATGGAACGGTGGTTGCGGGCGATCCACGGCTGCCCATGGCGCCGCCCGGAAGCGCAGATCTCTCCTTCGCCGACGCAAGCCTCGACGGCCGCAGCCTGCGCTTGGTCACATACAGCCTGCACACTTCAGACGGCGTAACCACGATCACCGTTGCCGAAGCAGATGATTCAAGGACGGGGCCCAATCACTTCATTCTGGCCAGCACCTGGCTCGTCGACTTCATCCAAGTCGACGTCACACTGTTAATCGTCTGGATCGGCGTGCACTTTGGTCTGAAGCCCGTGGTCGCCGTACGGCGGCAGATCGAGGCGCGGTCCGCTCGTGAGCTGCGGCCGCTTGAGGTGACATCAGTACCCACGGAAGTACGACCGCTGGTCGACGCGCTGAATCTGCTCTTTGAAATGCTCAGCGGCGCCGCACGTGCGCAAAGGCAATTCGTTGCCGACACGGCGCACCAACTGCGCACTCCGATAGCGGGGCTCGTAGGGTCCCTGCAGGTGTTGCTGCGTGAGCCTGCAGCAGCACCGCTTCAAAGCCGGCTTGCCGCGCTACATGAGGGCGTCCACAGGCTCTCACACTCCGCCAATCAGCTGCTCGTGCTGGCGCGCGCCGATCCTTCCACGAGCATCGCCGATGGCTTCCACCCAACCGATCTCAAATCAGTGGTCGAGCGCGTGGTGGAGCGCAATGTCGATCGAGCCGTTGAATGTGGTCTCGATCTGGGAGCCGAGGCTCTTTCAGCAAGCATCAATGGCAACGCGCGCTTGCTCGAGGATCTGTTAGGTAACCTCGTTGACAACGCGCTCAATTACACGCCTTCCGGCGGCCACGTGACCGTCCGCTCCGGATATGAAAACGGAAAACCCGTTGTTGAGGTCGAAGACGACGGTCCCGGCATTCCGGAAGCCGAGCGCCCACGCGTGCGTGAGCGGTTCTATCGCATGCCGGGCTCCCCGTCTGGCGGCTGCGGTCTTGGCCTCGCGATCGTCGACGAAATCGCCCGCCAACACGGTGCGCGTCTCTACATTGAGACAGGGACCGAAGGTCGCGGTGCCAGATTGAAGGTGTTGTTTCCCACGCTCGAGAGTGAGAACCAGCTCCCATCCTGACCACCCGGGCAGCTGGCACGCATCGCCAGGATCATTTCGTCAGCTTTACGCAAGCTTCGCTTCTTACTCTGCGCTGCACTGTGCACACCGCCGCTGCGATGTGCTGAACGAGCGTGAACTGACTCCAGATGAAAACGTCTTCCGGCTTCACCATGATCGAATTACTGGCTGTGGTCATGATCGTGTCGATCCTGATGGCCATCGGCGTTCCGTCATTTCGCTACGTAACCACATCCAATCGCCTCTCATCCGAGATCAACGGGCTGCTCGGCGACATGCAGTTCGCGCGCGCCCAAGCCATCAAGGAAGGCCGGACCGTGACGGTCTGTAGCTCGACAAACAACTCCACGTGCAGTGACACGGCCGACTGGTCCAAAGGCTGGATCGTGTTTTCGGATCCCAACAACGACCACGTCGTGGTTGCCGGAGCGATCCTGCGGGCGCAGCCGACCCTGGCTCCAGACAGTCTCAAGGACAACACCAATACACTCAGTTCCGCGACCTTCAATCGGATGGGTTTGCTCTCCACCCCGGCAGTCGCGGCTAATGCCATCACGCTGACACTGCACGATAAAACAGCGACGCCCGCGTGGACACGTTGCCTCGCGATCGTATCGCAGGGACTCGTAACGACCCAGACGCCAGCCACGGCCGCGGGGTGCAAATGAAATCCCGCCACCCCCTGTACCATCGCTCGAGCGGCTTCAGCCTCGTCGAAGTCCTGGTCGCGCTCATCGTTATGTCTGTGGGCTTGCTCGGAATCGCAAAGATGCAGGCCGTCGCGCTTTCCAACACCTCCGTTTCCAGCCAGCGCTCGCTGGCGGCGCTCGAAGCGGCGAGCCTGGCCGCATCGATGCATGCAAACCGGGGTTACTGGGGCGCTGCGGGCGTCGCGGGCAAGATCACGGTGCAGGGCGGAACGGTCACCCCGCTGCCAGCAGCCGCGAAGGTCTGCACCGCCGTCATGTGCGTGCCGGCAGAAATGGCGACCTACGACCTGCAGCAATGGGCCACATCTTTGCAGACAGAAGCGCTGCTTCCCAATTACCTGGCCACGATCAACTGCGCGATCCTCACCACGCCACGCAGTTGCACGATCAACATCACGTGGAGTGAGAAGTCTGTGGCGCTCAACACGAATGCGGCGGGACAGGCGGAGAGCGCCATCGCCATCAACCAGCCGGATTACGAGCTGTACGTCGAACCCTGAACGCTCACCATGCAACCTACTACACGCGCTAAGGACCCCCAGCGAGGTTACTCACTCGTCGAAGTGATGGTCGCGATCACCATCGCTCTGTTCCTCCTCGGCGGAACGCTGACCGTCGTGCAACACACGCGCAGCACTTACACCGCTCAGAACCAACTTGCACAGCTGCAGGACAACGAGCGAACGGCCATGGCCCTGATAACGGACGTCATTCAGTCCGCCGGCTACTACCCGAACCCACACACCTTCAGTGACGCGCAAACGCTCGTGTCGCCGTCATTCACCGTGCCAGGAACACCCAACATAGCCGCGGGCCCAGCGACTGCGCCCCCTGGCACCCTGGTGGGGCAAACCATAACCGTTCGGTACGCGGCAGCGCCGGGGGACAACGTTTTCAACTGCAGGGGTGATCAGTACACGGGCACGGCCCTGTTCGAGACCTGGGAAAACACCTTCAGCGTAGTCAAGCTTGCCGCCGTGCAGGGTGTCCCGCAGTACCAGCTCCAATGCACTCTCTGGAGCCTGTCCACCAACAAGTCAGTGACCACCGCACTGGTCACTGGAGTACAGAACATGTCCTTCCAGTATGCCGTGAATACGGCCGGTCCCGGCACGGGCAGCTGTGCCGACAGGTACAAGGCCACCGCCGCAATGCTGGCGGCGGACTGGCCCAACATCTGCTCCGTCAAAGTGACGCTGACCTTCCCGAATCCGTTCAACCCGCCGGGCGGGACCAAACCCACTCTCACGTTCACTCGTGTCATCGCTGCCATGAACGCCGTAGGAACCTGACAGATGAGCACGTATCGTAAGCCGCCACTGCGGCGCCGTTCCTCCCAGACGGGCATGGCACTCATCTCGGGGCTGCTGTTGCTGGTGGTGGTCACCATCCTCGCCATGAGCATGTTCCGCAGTTATGGGACGCAACAAAAAATTGCGGGTAACGTGCGCGAAAAACAGCGCGCGGTCAGTGCGGCCACGAGCGCGCAGCAATATGCGGAGTATTGGCTGTCCACCAGCCCCTCCCTGGTCGCCATTGACTGTTCCGACATAGGCGTATCGGCTGTCGGCCAGGTGTGCTCGAACGCCCCGGACTTTACGACCGTTCCGTGGAGCCTCGCTGCGAAACCGGTTGGAGTCACGTTCTCGAACTTCAAGCTCTTGTCCCAAGTCAATCACACAGCCTCGAAAGCCACTTATTTCGATACGCCGCTCTTCTATATAACGGACCTCGGTCAGTCGGCCGCGGGCCCGGGCGAGGTCTATCAGATCGATGCCACTGCCTACGGCGGAACCTCCGAAACCGTGGCGGTCGTTGAAAGTACCTATTTGCTGGCCCCCGCGGGCCGTAACTACGACAAATGATGCACACCAAGTCTTCGCGCACACTCCTGATCGCCGCTGCACTGGTCCTCTCCTGCGGCGCCCGCGCGCAGGTCCAGCTGACAGTCAGTGATGATTTCACCCAGGGCGCTGCGCAAAATGCCTGGGCCACGTTTGACGGCGCCTGTCTGACCGCGGGCGATGGCACGGGCGCCATCCCCAAATGTGACGGCTTGGCCTACTACAAGGGCCAGACACTGGTTGGTGGGGCGAACGGAACGCTGCCGGACACCATTGGCAGCGGTGCTTTGCGCCTGACGAATGGCTTCACCGCCGGGCACAAGTACGACGGTAACGACAAGCCGACCTCCTTTCTGTTCGGCTACAACCAGGCCGGCGGCATCATTTCCAATTTCACTTTCGCGGCTGGAACCGGCGTACAGATCCTCTTCAAGACACTGACGTACCGCGGCAACTCCGGCGGTAACGGCGGCGGTCAGGATGTGGATCGAGGCGACGGCGCGGACGGTATCAGCTTTTTCCTGATCAACGCCGCGGCCACTGGCGTCAACGGCGGTAAACCGTACGACATGGGAGCCTTCGGCGGCAGCTTGGGGTACACCTGCTCCAACAGCAACAACGATCCGAACCTGCGCGCCGATGGCACGCCGCGCCAATACGACGGCCTGTTGTCCGGCTACATGGGACTTGGAATCGATGAGTTCGGCAACTTCCTCAACTCGAGGGACAACACCGCGTCGGGCCCTGGTCTGCAGGCCGGCCGCATCGGCCTGCGCGGTGCCGGCAGTATTTCCTGGAAAGCGCTCAACGCCAACTACTCCCAATACTATCCCTCGTCATTGACGGCGGCTCAGCAGGTGGAAGCCGTCCACAACACCTGCAAAACCGGGACCCTGTGGGACTATTCCCAGTCGACGACCGGGACGACCAAGTCGACCCAGCTCAACACCACTGTCCCGGACTATGCCGATCTCAAGGCGCAAGCGGTGCTGCCCGCCGACCAGCCGATTGCCAACGAAGCAGCCACAACCCGCGGCGACGCGAAACCGATCGCCTATCAGCTCAAGATCACCCAGGACGGGCTACTCAGCCTGTCCTACAGCTACAACGGCGGCGCGTATCAGCCCGTCATTGCCGACCACGACATCACGGCCAGCAACGGCGACCTGCCCAAGCTGCTGCGTTTCGGCTTTGCCGGCTCCACGGGCGGCAGCACCAACGTGCACGAAATCCTGTGTTTCCAGGCGAACCCGACCCAACTGGCGGACACGTCCGTGGGTGTCAACGCAAAAGAGGCGACCCAGATCGGCAGCGGCACCCAGGCGTTTCTTGCAATGTACTATCCGAACGGTTGGTGGGGCCGCCTGAGCGCCAGCAATCTGCTCTATTTGCCTTCGACTCAACAGATCATCGTGAGTGCAACGGCCAACTGGGATGCATCCTGTGTTCTGACGGGTGTCGCGCCGCCCGCAACTTGCGTTGCCACGGGTGCCACGAACATGACCGCGCAGGGGTCCGCGAGCCGAACCATGCTGACTTGGAACGGAACGCAGGGAGTTCCGTTCAAATGGGCGCAGCTGTCGGACGCACAACGCGCGGCCCTGGATCCGGGAGTATCGAGTGCAGGTACCCCCGATCGGCTGAACTACCTGCGGGGCGAGCGCAAGAACGAAATTGACAGCTCCGGTAACGGGATGTACCGCGCACGCATCAGCGTCCTGGGGGACATTGTCGATGCCAGTCCCGCCTGGGTAGGACCGCCCGTGAACCCGTACACCGCCGTCTGGAAGGATCGCCTGTACCCGAAAATGGCAGCCTCCGAGAACGGCTCGGCCACCTATGCGCAATACATCACGACCAAACAGGGCCGCACCAATGTCGTGTATGCCGGGTCGAATGATGGTTTCTTACATGGCTTTCGCGCGGGGGCCATGGACAGCAGCGGTAATCTCGTCACTTCCACGCCCAACGATGGGCTCGAAGTACTCGCCTATATGCCAGGGGCAGTCGTCAGCGTTATCCATAACAACGACGTCCCTGCCGTCGACTATTCCAGCACGCGGTATGGACATGTGTTCTTCGTGGACGCGCCTCCTGCCACTGACGACCTGTACTACGGCGGCGCGTGGCACACCTGGCTGGTCGGGGGGCTCGGACCCGGCGGCAAGGCGATCTATATGTTGGATGTCACCGATCCAACCCAATTCAACGAATCGAACGCTGCAAGCCTGGTTATTGGCGAGTGGACGTCCAACAGCCTCCAGTGCGGCAGCGCCAACTGTGGCACGAACCTGGGCAACACGTACGGCGTGCCCGTAATCCGCCGGCTCCACAACGGCAGCTGGGGTGTGATTTTCGGCAATGGCTATGGCAGCTCCACGGGCGATGCGGGCATCTTCATCATGACGGTGAGCGCCACCGGCGCCAGAACTTTCTACTACCTCAGCGCCGGCCAGAGTGGCAAGAACGATGGCATCGCTTCGCCGTCGCCAGCCGACTATGACGGCGATCACATCACGGACTATGTCTACGCGGGAGATCTGCTGGGCAACGTGTGGCGGTTCGATCTCACGAGCAGCGACCCCACCAACTGGGCGGTGAGTTCGACACCGGTCTTCAGAGAGCCATCCGGTCAGGCAATCGCGACAAAGCTCACGGTGGGCTCAGGACCCGTGCAGGGACTGCCACGTGCGATGATCGATTTCGGAACCGGAATGAAGTCGCCGCTGACAAACACCTCGCCGGCAACGTACTCCGCGGGCGTGCACCGTCTTTACGGCATCTGGGACTGGAACATGAGCGATTGGAATACCAAGTCCACCGCGCACTTCGCCATGTTGAAAACGGCTCCTTCCACCGCTATCGGCCTCGGAACCCTTCAGCAGCAGACCCTGACGGTCAACTCCAGAGGCGATCTGGACGGAACGGATAACCCAGTCTGCTGGGCAGATCAGACCAGCTGCGCCAATGCGCCCAAGTACGGCTGGTACATGACGCTGCTGAATCCTCTCGAGCAGGTCATCTTCAACCCGGTGATCTACCAGGACGCCTTCCTGGTCAATACCACGGTGCCCGCCGCCAACTCGCCGTTCAGCTGTAAGAATACTGGCGATACGGGCTATACGATCGCGATCTCGCTCGCCACGGGTGGTGCGATCGCCGGTCTGTTCCCGCTGTATAACGACACGTCCGCCGTCGGGTCGCTCTCTAACGGCTCCGGTAGCCCGTTCATCGTAATGGCTGGTGGACAGGCCTATATGTTGACGCAAACTGTCGGCGGTGGATCTGCGGACGGACCTATCGCGTGTCCGGCCGGTTCACCCCTGTGCAGTGCGAGGATCAAACCCCACGGCCCGGTCGGGAAGCGCCTGACCTGGATACAGAGACGCTAATGGACACGGAGGTTTCAATGACGATGCGCTCTAGACCGTTGCGAGCTGCGGGCTTCACACTGGTCGAGCTCATGGTGACCATTGTGGTCGCTTCGATCCTGGCGTCGATCGCTGTACCCAGCTATATGTCCCAGATACGCAAGTCCCGACGCACGGAGGCGCGCACCGCCGTACTCGATCTTGCCACGCGCGAGGAGCGCTACTTCAGCGTCAACAACGGCTATACCGCCAATGACGTGAATTTAGGTTACGGCGCGACCAATAAGGCGATCACCAATTTGAAAGTGGCCAGCGGGTACTACACAGTGACCGTCACCACACCCGCAAGTGCGACAGGACAACCGGGCTTCCTAATCAAGGCCACTGCAGCCGGAACCCAGGCGAAAGATACGCCATGCCAGACGTTCACCGTCGATCAAACAGGCGCGCAGACGTCCACACCTTCGACCACGGGCTGCTGGAACTAGGAGCCTGACAGCGCTCTTGGTTCATGGCCCGCTCCCGCGCCTACGACGGCCTATTGCAGTGCTGCCGGCGTTGTTGACAGATAGTGATCAACGAGCAGCGCGGCGAACAGCCACATCAGGTACCTGACCGAGAATTTGAAGACCCGCATCGGCAGCTCCTGCCGGGCGTTGACGTTCAACGCGAACGCGTAATAGAGAAACCCTGCGTTCAGCACCAGCGCGACGACCAGATATAGCAGCCCGCTCATGCGCGTGAGAAAGGGCATCAGCGTGACGACTACCAATAGAACCGTATAGAGCAATACGTGCAGCCGGGTGTACGCGACGCCGTGGGTGACGGGCAGCATGGGAATACCGGCCCGTGCGTATTCATCACGACGCGCTATCGCGAGCGCCCAGAAGTGTGGTGGCGTCCACACGAATATGATCAAAAACAGCAGCAGGGCGTTAGGGTCGATAGTGTTGGTGACCGCCGCCCAACCTAACACTGGAGGTGCCGCGCCGGCCGCGCCCCCAATGACGATGTTCTGGGACGTCGCTCTCTTCAGCCAGACCGTGTAGATGACTGCATAGCCAATCAGAGATGCGAATGTCAGAACGGCCGTCAGCAGGTTGACCAGGAAAGCGAGAATCGCCATCGCAACCGTGCCCAACACGGCAGCAAACATCAGAGCTTGCCGTTCGCTCAGCTGCCCCATGGGCAGGGGCCGCCCCCGTGTCCGGCTCATCTGCTCGTCGATTCGCCGATCGAGCACGTGATTGATGGTTGCCGCACAGCCCGCGGCGAGAGCAATTCCCAGATTCCCCCAGACCAGCGCATCCAGTGGCGGCAGGCCGGGACTGGCCAGAAGAGTGCCCACGATCGCCGTGAAAGTGATCAGCGCGACCACTTTCGGCTTGGTCAGCTCGAAGTAGCGGCGCCAGATCGCCGGTGGCGCTGCGACGTGCTCGGTGTGCTGCATCAAAGGGCACTCCCGCGAGCCGCGGCTCCCAGGTTACGCAACAGCGCAATGACGGCTAGCAGCAATAGCGCAGCTCCGGCCGTGTGCGCCGTCGCGAGCTGCAGCGGGAACCCTCGCAAAACCATGGACACTCCGATTGTCAGCTGCAGTAGCAGCGCCGCCAGTACCAGCCAGGCTGACAGCACGAATTTCGCCAATATCCGGCGGGTCAGCACCGTGAGCGCAGCCAGGGATAGCGTCAGCGTGGCAATAAACGCGCCTATCCTATGAGTCAGATGAATGGCAACCCGGGCAGGGTTCGCGAGCACGCCCCCCTCGTAGTTGAGTCCCAATCCGCGCCACAGAATGAAGGCATTCCTGTAATCCGTCTCGGGCCACCATGCATTCTGGCACTTTGGGAAATCGGGACACGCAATGGCTGCGTAATTGCTGCTGGTCCATCCTCCCAGGGCGATCTGGATCGCCAGTGCGATGAGCCCGATGAGCGCGAGGCGCCACGCCAGGCGCGCCGCTTCCACGGTGGTCCCGCTGAGGGCGCTTCCCCGCGAGCCGGGATTTGATGGGTTCCCCCACGAGTTGCGTGGCAGCGTGAGCCACAACCACCATAGCAGCCCCAGTGTCGTGAGGCCAAATACCAGGTGACCCGTGACAATCAAAGGCTTCAGCTGCCAGGTGACCGTCAGCATTCCCAACACACCCTGAAAGACGACCGTGGCCAACAGCGCCACTGCAAGCGGCAGGCTCACGAGGCGCGCACGACGTGTGGTGAACGCAAGCACCGTGATCACGATGATGATCAGGCCGAGCGTCGAAGCCGCATAGCGATGGATCATCTCCCGCCATGCCTTGCCAACATTCAACGGCTTTTGCGGAAAAGCTGCCTGGGCGGACGCACTCTCCTGCGCGCCGAATGGCGTGACGTGTCCGTAACATCCCGGCCAGTCCGGACAGCCAAGACCCGCTGCCGTCAGGCGCACGTAGGCCCCAAGCACCACGACTGTGAAGCACAGCAGCAGCCCTGCGAGCGCGAACGAACGGATCCAACGGGCAGCCGGCATGATGGTTCAACCGATGTGAGACAGAGAAAGGAGCTTCTTTAGATCCTGGAGCAGTCCTTTCGGATTCTGCCGAACGTCGTAGCGCATCATCAGATTGCCCAGGGGATCGACGATGAACAGCGCCTGCTCGCGCTCACTGACCGGGAATACACCCAACAAAGGGCTCGCCGACGGGCCAGTGGCATCCAATACCAGCAGGCCCGGATACTCCTGTGCGAGGAACTCGCGTGCACAACATTGCGAGGTCGCCAGGAACACGCGATCGACCCGGCTCATTTCGCTGTTGAGGGATAGCCGGGTCTGCCGCATGACCAATAAAGCCTGGCGGCATGCAGCGTCGCAGCGGCCATCGCCGACATAAACCAGGGACCACTTGCGATGAAACAACTGCGCGGATGCGGCACCGCCGGTCACGGCCTGCAGATGATTCGCGGGCAAGGGCCTGACGGGCGTTATCAGCTCGCCGTGATTGACGGTTCGCGCCGGGCGCCAGTCCGTGCCGTAGTACATCCAGAACGCGATCGCCAGGGGTAGCAGGAACAGGCCGGCCAGCGCGCCCAGCATGCGCAGATTGCGCGAGCGCAACTCATTGTCCGTCGTGTTCGTTGATTCGTTCATTGGGGGCGCGGGCGCCTCAGCCTTCCGCAACTTTGCGAGTGCTCAAACCGATCCACAGCACGACCAATACGACTCCAAACGACCACCATTGCACGGCATACGACCAATGCCGGACAGGCTCCATTCCCGGTGGATGCCAATCGCGCACATAGCCGTCCTCTTCCTTCGGGTCGAGAAGGACGATCTGGCGCTCCAGGGCAGTGCCCAGCGCCAGGCTCAACTGATCGATGCTAGGGAATGCCGTCACCTTGGGCCACGGCGCTTGCCGATCGGGCGGCGCGCGGCCGCTCGCCAGACCGGGGCTTGGCAGGTTATCGACCCGTCCAACAATCGTCACACTATCGCGCGGTTTGAGCGCTACGCCGGGTAGCCGTTCCCGCAGCCCCGAGAAGGGTACCCACCCACGATCGATCAAGAGGACGCGCCCATTTGGCCGCTGCATCGGCGTCAACACTTCGAAGCCCGGGCGTCCTTGGTAGCTGCGATTGTCCAACAGAAACTGGTGTTCCGCGTCGAGGCGTCCCACCACGCTGATTCGCTGAAAGCGGGGCATCTGGTCCACACCCCGTGATCCTAATGGGATCACCCGCTGCGCGCCGGCTGCAAACCTGTCCCACTCCGCCTGCCGCAGCTCGCCGCGGCGCCACTGCCAGCGCCCGAGCACGATAAACGCAATGCACAGCACGATTGTCAGGGACGTGAAAATCCATGACGGTGCGAAGATGCGGGAGCCGATGGGGATCCGAATGGACACGCCGGGAGTCGAGGCCTATAAACTGACCGGCGCGCACATGGAAATCCTGATTCGACTACTCATCATTGGCGTACTGGTGGCTATCGTGGCCAGCCTGGGCTCTGCCCTGTTCCATCTGACACGCAAAGCGGGCGACTCGCGCAAACTCGCGCGCGACCTGACCATCCGCGTTGGCCTCTCCGTGGCACTGTTTATTCTGCTGATGCTCGCGTGGCACTTCGGACTCATCGCGCCGCATGGGCTGGGACCTCCAGCCCATCACTGACGATTGGCGGAAATTGCTCCCGGCAATTTCCGCGGACATCACTTCGTGGTCCACCGGCAAAAAGCGCGGTTTTTGCCGGCTGCGCTTGCGGAGTGCGCCTTCGGCGCTCAAAGCCAGTACACGAAGATAAACAGACCGAGCCAGACGACGTCCACGAAGTGCCAGTACCAGGCGACGGCCTCGAAGGCGAAGTGGCGCTCGGGTGTGAAGTGTCCACGCAGTACCCGCAGCCAGACGACGAGCAACATGATTGCGCCGATCGTCACATGCAGACCATGGAAGCCGGTGAGCATGAAAAAGGTCGAACCGTAGATGCCGGTGGACAGCCGCAGACCCAGCTCTCTGTAGGCCTCGCCGTATTCCTTCGCCTGGAGCCCGACGAACGTAAATCCCAGGATAAACGTAAGTGCCAGGAACAAAGTGAGCGTGCCGCGCTTGCCCGAGCGCAATGCATGGTGGGCAACCGTGATCGTCAGACCGCTGGTCAACAGGATCGCAGTGTTGATGGCCGGCAGGCTGAACGCAGGAATCACATCGAACGACGAATCGGCGCGGCCACCCACGTGTGCCGGTCCATTCGTCGGCCAGGTAGCCTCGTATTGAGGCCAGAGAATGAAGTTGGTGAACACCTTCACACCCTGACCCGAGAGCCACGGCACCGATAGCGTGCGCGCGTAGAACAGTGCGCCGAAGAAGGCCGCGAAGAACATCACTTCGGAGAAGATGAACCACATCATTCCCATGCGGAAAGAATGGTCCACCTGGAGGTTGTAGGCCCCGCGCTGGCTTTCGCCAATGACGGTGCTGAACCAGCCGAAGAACATGATGGCCATCAGGATGGCGCCGGGAAGGAAGGACCAGCCGCCGGCCCAGTCGTTCAGATACGAGATGGCGCCGAGCATCAGGGTGAACAGCGCGACTGAGCCCGTTATGGGCCACGTACTGTCGTGCGGTACGTAGTAGGAGTTGCTGTCGTGGGCGTGTGCTGCGTTGGCCATTTTCTTGAATTCCCGGAAGATGAACGAGTCGCGCGTCAGCGCTTGGAGACCTGCGATGAGGCGTCGTAAAAAGTGTATGCGAGAGTGATCCGGTCAATGTACTTCGGTATGGCCGGATCCACGATGAAACGCACCGGCATGTTGCGCTGCTCGTTCACGTTGAAGTGCTGCGGCGAGAAGCAGAAACATTCGGTCTTGTGAAAGTAGGCAGCCACCTTGGAGGGGGCGATGTCCGGCACGGCCTGCGCCGTCATGTCGCGGCCGGTGAGATTGTGCGCGAAGAATTCGGCCGAATAGAGTTTCCCCGGATGGACTTCCACCGTCCGCGCGACCGGACGGAAGTCCCATCCGCCCGCGCTCGCAACATTGCCGAGAAACTCGATCGTGATGGTGCGGTTGGGGTCAGGATGTTCGATAGCCTTCACGCGGCGCAGCAGCGCGCTCTGATCGCCAACGCCAACCACGTTGCAGAACACGTTGTAAAAGCGAGCGAGCCCGAACGCGAACACGAAGCTGCCCAGCGCAATGCCGAGCAGCTTCAGAGTGAGGTTCCGATTGGCGCGCTGCCCTGCCGTCATGAATGGGCCCGTACGACTGACATCACTATGAAAGCCAGATAAAACGCGGCCGCAATCAGCCCGAACAGGATCGCCGATCGGCGAACTCTCCTGCGTCGAATCAATTCCGATCCAATCATCTCTAGATGTGCTGCCACGTGGTCCTTCCGGCGCGCCCTGCGCGCCGCTATTCGTTCGGGGTCGCTTCGACCCCGTGGGGAGTTGGGGCGCAGCCCCTAAATCAGTGGAATGCCCCTTTAGCGATTACAGCGTCGGACGGAGGCGTCTGCCAGGAGTGGTACGGCGCCGGTGAAGGCAGCTCCCACTCGAGGCCATGCGCGCCTTCCCACGGCTTGTTGACCGTAACCCGTGTACCGGACTTCACGCACTTGTAAATGAGGTACGGGAACAGCAGCTGGGAAAGACCGAAGCCGAAGCCACCAATCGACGACACCATGTTCCAGTCGGTGAACTGCACGGCGTAGTCGGGAATACGGCGCGGCATACCTGCCAGCCCGAGGAAGTGCTGCGGGAAGAACAGCACGTTCACGAAGATCGCCGATAGCCAGAAGTGCCACTTTGCCAGCGTCATGTCGTACATGTTGCCGACCCACTTCGGCAGCCAGTAGTACACGCCGGCCATGATCCCGAAGATGGCTCCGGGTACGAGCACGTAATGGAAGTGCGCGACGACGAAGTAGGTGTCCTGGTACTGGTAGTCCGCGGGTACGATTGCGAGCATCAGACCCGAGAATCCGCCGATGGTGAATAAGAAGAGAAAGGCGAGTGCGAACAGCATGGGCGGCTCGAAGCTGAGCGAGCCCTTCCACATCGTCGCGGTCCAGTTGAAGACCTTCACGCCCGTCGGGATGGCAATGAGCATCGTCGAGAGCATAAAGAACAGCTGGGCGGCGAGCGGCATACCCACCACGAACATGTGGTGCGCCCAGACGATGAACGAGAGGAAGGCGATAGACGCCGTCGCGTAGACCATCGCTTCATAGCCGAACAGCGGCTTCCGCGAGAACGTCGGGATGATCTCGGAGACGATGCCGAACGCCGGCAGAATCAGGATGTAAACCTCGGGGTGCCCGAAGAACCAGAAGATGTGCTGGAACATCACCGGATCGCCACCGCCAGCAGCGGTGAAGAAGGTCGTTCCGAAGAAATGATCGGTGAGCAGCATCGTCACTGCGCCGGCGAGCACTGGCATGACAGCGATCAGCAGATAGGCGGTGATCAGCCAGGTCCATACGAACAGCGGCATCCGCAGCAGCGACATCCCAGGGGCGCGCATGTTCAGGATGGTGACCACGACGTTGATCGCCCCGAGGATCGACGACGCACCCATCATGTGCACCGCGAAGATCAACATTGGGAAGGAAGCGCCGTTCTGCAGGACCAGCGGTGGGTACATCGTCCAGCCACCTGCCGGTGCACCACCGGGAACGAACAGCGTGGCCAGCAGCAACGTGAAGGCGAACGGCAGAATCCAGAAGCTGAAGTTGTTGAGGCGCGGCAAGGCCATATCGGGCGCGCCCACCTGCATCGGGATCATCCAGTTGGCGAGTCCCGTCCAGGCCGGCATGACAGCGCCGAAGATCATGAGCAGCGCGTGCATGGTCGTCATGGAATTGAACAGCTGCGGATCGACGAACTGCATGCCCGGTTTGAACAGCTCCGCCCGGATCACCATCGCCATCGCGCCACCGATGAAGAACATCAGGCACGAGAACACCAGGTACATCGTGCCGATGTCCTTGTGATTTGTGGCATAAACCCAGCGCCGCCAGCCATGCGGCTTGTGGTCGTGGTCATCGTGTGCGGCGGCTACTGAATGCTCGGCCATGGGCGTTCTCTCAACTTGGTATGGCTACTGTTCGGATCAACGGTAGGCGGGTAGTAAGTAATTTCGCGCGATCAGCGGACGTTGGCACGCGCCACGAGCGCTACGCCGGGCGCTGCATTCGCAGCTGGCGCATTCGTGCTGGCGGCCAACGCGCTCGCGGTTGACGAGCCTGACATGCTGCCAACAGCCTTGTCAGCCGCTGCGCTCGGCGCCGCTGGCACCGTGCTGCCGGCAATCGGTGTGGTGGTCACCGGCGCGCTCGCGGTAGGCGTCTCTGCAGCGGGCGTTGCAGCCTGCTTCTGCTGCGCGGCCTTCTCCTTCACCCACGCAGCGAAATCGTCTTTCGAGCGTGCATCGACCACGATCGGCATGAACGCATGGTCGCGGCCACACAACTCAGCACACTGCCCCCGGTAAAGACCCGGCTTGTCGGAGTCGATGTTGAACCATGCTTCGTTCACGAAGCCCGGAATACCATCCTTCTTGACCCCGAACGCAGGCACCCACCAGGAATGGATCACATCGGCGCCCGTTACGAGCAGACGTACTTTGGTACCGACCGGCACAACGAGGGGGTTGTCAACATTGAGCAGGTAATGATCGACCGAGTTGGGATCGATGCCGGATCCGAGCTCGCGCGCCGCGTCACTTTTGCGGTCGAGCCGCGAGAAGAACGCCACGCCCTTGTCCAGATACTCGTAGTTCCATCCCCACTGAAAGCCCGTCACCTTGATGGTGAGCTCGGTCTTTGTCGTGTCCTCGATCGCGACGAGCGTGCGCGCAGCCGGCACCGCCATGGCAATCAGGATAATCACCGGCACAGCCGTCCAGACGATCTCCACCTTGGTGTTGTGGACCATTGTTGTATCCGCAACCGCGCCTTGCGATTTTCGATAGACGACGATCGACCAGAGCATCGCTGCGAATACGACGACCGCAATGACGACGCACACCCAGAAAATCAGCATGTGCAGCTTGTAAATCTCGCGGCTCATCGCGGTCACGCCCTGCGTCATGTTGAGCAGGCTCCAACCGGATTCTGCCCGGGCGGGGCCGGCCAGCAGGCCCAGGCCTAAAGCAGCAGTGTTGGCAGCGAAGAGCGCGGCGCGGCGTGCAGAGTTTGAACGAATCATCATTTACCTTGTCTTGTTGACCTTGTGGTCTTTTGGCGCGCGCCTATCACACAGGCTCAGCGCAACGCATGACCCGAACTACTTACCCTTCCGTCGTGGCCTTCCGTTAAAAGTGGCCAGCGGCCCTTTATGACCGACCCGTCCCCTTTTTCACACCGGCTGAGCCAGGGAAGGCGACTCATTGACGCGGCCAATCAGACTCTGCAACCGAACAGCGAGTCCGCTCCGCTCCGCCTCCGTGAGGAAACTACCCAGCTCGCACTGCCGGCCGTGCGACTCGATCGTGAGCCGGCTCGGATGCAAGCGCGACGCGGGGCGGCGGAGTTTAACCTGCGCCCAATGCCGCGGGAACACGTGTCGAACGGAATGCTGCCGATCGCGCAGCTCCACGCTGACGTCCGAGTCCGTAACTGTAATCGTCTGCCGGTGGTGGCGTCGGGCCATGCTCACGATCAGCGCCCAGGCTAGGAACCCCATTTCGAGACCCGCGAAGGGCAGCACCGGCCAGAAGCCCCGGCTGGCCATGACCCCCGCCACCCCGAAAGAGACAAAGCACAGGCTGCTGAAAAACAGCACAGCGGCACGGATACTGAGCGAGCAGTGCGGGCAGATTTCAATGCGTTGCGGCTCGGGGTGCACTGGCGAGTGACCGTAAATTTCAGCGCGGCGCTGCCCAGATGGTACCGAGCTGCTCGCCGGCGCGCACCTGCCCCTGCTCATCCGCAAACGGAAACACCGCCAAGGGCGCCTCTCCGAGTCCGCGCTCCAGGCTCGACAGGTTTTGCGCCCGCCGCTGCAGCGCCGGATCAATGCAGTTCCCCACCCATCCCGCGAACTCCGCGCCATCCGCCTCGATCGCCCGCCTCGTCAGCTGCGCATGATTCAAGCAGCCCAAGCGCAGCCCGACCACTAGCAGCACCGGAGTACCCAGCAATTTCGGCAAGTCCGACATCGCCCTCGATTGGCTGATGGGCGCATACCAGCCACCCGCCCCCTCTACGACCACAAAATCGGAATCTGCCGCCACCGTCGCGAAGCTCTGCGCGATCAGGTCCGTTTCGACCGCGATTCCGGCCTCTTCTGCAGCGATATGCGGCGAAATCGGCGGTTCAAAGCAATAGGGGTTAATGGCCTCGTAGGGCATGGCGACATTCGACGCCTCCGCCAACGCCAGCGCGTCCGCATTCCGAAGCCCCGCCGCCGTGTGTTCCGACCCCGACGCAATCGGCTTCATCACCGACACACGCATCCCCCGCCGAACCAAAGCCTTAACCAGAGACACCGACACGAGAGTCTTCCCAACCCCCGTATCCGTGCCCGTGACGAATATGCCTCTCGCCTTTCCCGCCACCGATTTTTGTCCCGCCATGATTGAGCCCCGTCGCCCTCCAAGGGGCCGCCGCCCGCCCCGCGGCCATCTCGCCCGCCCGAGCCCGACCCCATTCGCGCCCCCAGCCATCGCCCGCGTCCGCGCTCGGGCATCGGCGTCAACATGCGCGCCGCGCCCGCCGCCCTTGGCCGCTTGTTACCGACGTCCCTGCAACCGCACCTGCCCCGAGCATCGGCCGCGCCCCTAACAGCGCCCACATGCGCGCCCGGCCCGCCGCCCCTGGTCGGTTTGCCACCGAGGTCCGGCCCGCGCGCGCCGGCCGCCGCACCACCCGCCGCCTTCACCGCCAAACGCCCGCCCGCCCGCCACCCGTGGCCGCTCGCTACCAACCTCCCGACCATCGCCCGTGGCCGCTCGCTACCAACCTCCCGACCATCACCCGCGCCGCTCGCTACCAACCTCCCAACCATCACCCGCGCCGCTCGCTACCAACCTCCCGACCATCACCCGCGCCGCTCGCTACCAACCTCCCGACCATCACCCGCGCCGCTCGCTACCAACCTCCCCGACCATCGCCCGCGCCGCTCGCTACCAACCTCCCGACCATCACCCGCGCCGCCAACAGCGCCCACCTGCGCGCCGCGCCCGCCGCCGGTGGCCTATCGTTACCGACGTCCCGACCTCTTGATCGCGCTCGGCGAGATACGCACCTCACCTTGCAGCACCGATGCCCCGGCGCGACCCGCTGCACCCCACGTCGCGCCGTAGATCACCTCGTAGGTGGCCGGCAAACGACCATCGCGTCGGTACGCCTCATAGGCCGCCTGAACGCGCGCGAGACGTGCGCGCCCCATCAGCCCGCGCGAACGGCCCGCGGTCACGTTATGCGCGCCAATTGTCTTCAAATCCTTCATCAGCGCCAACGTGTCGGTGTAGGTGATCTGGATTCGATCAACATCCAACACAGGCTCCACGAGGCCCGCCCTAACGAGCGCCTCCCCAACATCGTGCATGTCTACGAACTGATTGACGTGGTTGTATCCGTCCGCTTCCGCCCACGCAGCGCGGAGTTCCTTCAGCGTGTCCGGCCCAAATGTACTAAACGCGAAGAACCCCTCCGGCTTCAGCACGCGCCTGATTTCCGCGAACGTCACGTCCAAAGGGTCGCACCACTGCAACATCAGGCTGCTGAATACGACATCCACACTGGAATCCGCAAAGGGCAGGCGCATGGCATCTGCACACACGCGCTCGAAACGCCTGAAGAAATGCTGACGCCGCTGCGCCTCGCGCAGCATCCCGGGCGCCATATCAACAGCCACCACGAGCGCGCGTCGATATCGACGCTTCAACTCCTCAGCCCCACGCCCCGTGCCAGCACCGAGATCAAGTACCACGTGCGGTTGGAATTTAAAGAATTCCAACCGACTCATTAATTCTTCATTGACACGCGCCTGCAAAACCGCGGCCGCGTCATACCGCGCACTCGCGCGATCAAAGGAAGCGCGGATGCCGGGCCGATCGAGGCTGAACGCGCCAGCACCCATTTCATGGCGTGCCTGCGCCCCGCCGCTGACGCTGTCATCCCCCGCGTTCATCGCGACGACGCCTTCAGCTTCTTCCGCGCCCGCGCCTTCAGCCGCTTCTTCTTTGCCGGGCGGCCTGCAGTCTCCTTAACCGCAGGTCGCGCGACAGTATCGGCACCCCCAGCCGCCGCCGTGCGAGCCGCCGCCGCGCCGGTCACCGCGGTGGCAGCCACCGCCGCCCCAGCCACCGCCGTGCCAGCCACCGCCGCGCCAGCCACCGCCACGCCAGCCACCACACTCTCGCGCACCTCGCCCCCGC
>JBJMWM010000036.1:0-21516 GCA_045810105.1 Steroidobacteraceae bacterium
CACGTCGGTCCGGTAGGCGTCGACCGCGATATCCTGGGTGGCAGAGAAGAACACGATCGCCACCGCGCAAGCCGCCACCGGAAACAGCGCGGCCGCAGGGTCTTGTACTGCAAAGAGTGCGATCGCCGCGGCGAGGACTATCTGCATAAGCAGTATCCAGCCGCGGCGGCGCCCGAGGATTGGTAACGGATACCGGTCGATGAGGGGTGCCCAGAGAAACTTCAGCAGGTATGGCAACGCCACGTACGACATCACGCCGATCTGCGTATTCGTTACGTGAGAGTCCTTCAACCACGCCTGAAACGCGCTTTCGGTCAGCTGGTTCGGATAACCTGAAGCCGCCGCCATGACCATGATGGCGAGCATCTTCGGGCTCGCCAGAATCTTTCGCAGGGGCGGTCCCTTCTGCACCGTCGAAGGCCCGGGTGCCACAGTGTCGCGCGCAACGCTCAATGCTCTTGTTCCCTTTTTACGAAAGTGGACGGCCGATACTGGCACGACACTCGTTGACAGTACAAAGCAACCGGTGGCACCGTCGCGCGCCATTCACTTCCTTTGAGCGCCCGACGCATGCAGGACTATCAGCTCAAATTCATCGATCTGGCGTTGTCGCGAGACGCTCTGCGCTTCGGCAACTTCAAGCTCAAATCAGGACGCGAGAGCCCCTATTTCTTCAACGCGGGCCTGTTCAGCGACGGCGCCTCGGCGGCCGTGCTCGGTCGCTGCTATGCCGCGGCAATCCTGCGAGCCGGCGTCGAGTTCGACATGGTCTTCGGACCGGCCTACAAGGGCATTCCGCTAGCCACCTCCCTCGTCATCGCCCTTTCCGAAGCGCACGGCCGCAATGTGCCGTATGCATTCAATCGCAAGGAGGCGAAGGACCACGGCGAGGGTGGCACTGTGGTCGGCCATCCTCTGTCCGGCCGCGTCCTGATAGTGGATGATGTAATAACAGCGGGTACAGCGATACGCGAATCGCTGCAAATCATCCGCAACGCCGGTGCGCAACCCGCGGCAGTGGCACTCGCGCTCGATCGGCAGGAGCGTGGTCAGGGCAACCTGTCCGCGGTGCAGGAAATCGAGACTCAGCACGGTTTGACTTGTGTGAGCATCATCACACTCGCCGAGCTGATCGAGACGCTGTCCCAGCCACCCGATGGACAGGTTCGAATTTCTGCAGAGCAGCTCACATCATTACTGGCCTATAGGCAGCGATATGGAGTGAGCTGACGCTTGCCACGGCGGCTGGCTGAGTCAGAATATAAGAGTTGATAGATCGAATGAGTTGGGGGTTTTGATGTCAGGGCCGTTGCCGCTGCTCTCGCTGGGAATGCTGCTCGCATTCACCGGGCTGGCATCTGTAGCGGCCAACGCTGGCCCGGGCAATAGCAATGACAAGGGCGTTGCCTATCGCTGGACCGATGAGCAGGGCGTGGTGCACTACGGCGACCGCATTCCTCCACAATTTGCTCAGAAAGAACGCGCCGTGCTGAACAGCCAGGGAGTCGAGGTACGCAAGCTCGACGCGCAGAAGACTCCCGAGCAGGCGGCGGCCGACGCGCGCGCCCAACAGACCTTCTTGCGGCAGAAGCAGCACGATGCCTTTCTGGTCAACAACTACACCTCCGTGAAGGACATCGAAGCGCTGCGAGACGTACGTCTCGATCAGTTGCGGATACAGAAGACTGCTGCGGAGCAGTACGTGGAGAACCTCCACTCGAGACTGGCCGCCCTGCAGACGCGGGCGAAGATCTTCAGACCTTACAGCCCGCGCCCGGATGCCCGGCGCATGCCGGATGACCTGGCGGAAGACCTGGTACACACGCTCAATGAGCTGCGCACCCAAAGCAACGCGGTGGCTACCAAGAAGGAAGAAGAGTCGGCCCTGAAAGCACAGTTTCAGGCTGACATCGAGCGCTACCGCGAGTTGCACACCGCACACAATTGAGCGCCGCGCGCGACGCCCGCCGCGTAGCAGCCCGCCAGACGTCAGTGGCTGCCCGAGCTCCCGAACCCGCCGGCCCCACGTTGTGTCGTAGAGAAATCCTCAACGATCTCGAGGTCAACCTGCACGACGGGCACCACGACCAGCTGCGCTATCCGCTCACCGGGCCGGATCGTGAACGGCTCACGCCCCCGGTTCCAACACGACACCATGAGCTGTCCCTGGTAGTCCGAGTCGATCAACCCGACCAGGTTGCCGAGCACGACGCCGTGTTTGTGCCCGAGACCGGAGCGCGGCAGGATCACCGCGGCCAGCCCGGGATCCTGCACGTAGATCGCCAGGCCTGTTGGAATCAGCTCAGCCTTGCCCGGCTCGAGCAGCAGATCCCGGTCGATGCAGGCACGCAGATCGAGGCCCGCGGACCCCGCGGTAGCATAAGCGGGAAGTGGAAACTCGCGGCCCACGCGTGGGTCCAGTATGCGCACCTTGAGCGGGTGACGCTTCGCTGCACTCACCTGTGTCACGCGAGGGCAGAGCCGCGTTGTACGATTCCGGTCCGCGCCGCGAGGTAGGACTCGGCGATCAGCGCCACCAGCTGCCGGGCGAGCGTCGCCTTCGAGGCCCGGGCAAGATCACGGCGCCCGGCGCGCCACAACACGATCAGCTCGTTGTCCTCGCAGTCGAAAGCCTTGTCGTGCCCCACCTCGTTCGCTGCGATCATGTCGAGGTTCTTCTTCAGGAGCTTGCCGCGCGCATGCTGTTCGACGGATTCGGTCTCCGCCGCAAACCCAACGACGAAGGGTCGGTTCGGCCGCGCCGCGACCGTGGCCAGAACATCCGCGGTCCGCTCCATGCTCAGGTCCATTCGATCCGAAGTTTTCTTGATTTTCTGCTCCGCCGCGTTGGCCGGCCGATAGTCGGCCACCGCCGCCGTCGAAATGAATATATCCGCGCGATCCACTTCGCCCAACACCGCGTTGAGCATGTCGGCCGCGCTTTCAACATCGATCCGCCGGACGGCGGTCGGAGTAGGCAGACTCACGGGCCCGCTGACCAGGATGACTTCCGCGCCAGCCTCACGCGCCGCCTGGGCGACGGCAAAGCCCATTTTCCCCGAGCTGCGATTGCTGATGAACCGTACCGGATCGATTCGCTCCCGCGTCGGACCGGCGGTAATCAACACGCGCCGCCCCTGCAAGGGACCACCCCCGCCGAGCAGCATGATGCTGGCGCGCTCGGCGAGCTCGAGCGGCTCGAGCATACGGCCGGCGCCGATCTCACCGCACGCCTGCTCACCCTCCGCGGGTCCTAACACCTGCACGTTCCGCTGCCGCAACGTCGCCACGTTGGCACGCGTTGCCACATTGGCCCACATCACACGATTCATCGCCGGGGCAACTGCGATCGGTGCTTCGGTGGCCAGACACAAAGTGCTGAGCAGATCATCCGCCTGGCCTGTCACCAACCGGGCCAGGAAATCAGCGCTGGCAGGGGCGATGAGCACCAGCTGCGCCCACCGGGCGAGCTCGATATGGCCCATGGCTGCTTCCGCAGCCGCATCCCACAAATCCGTACGTACCGGGCGGCCGGATACTGCTTGAAACGTTGCCGCCGTCACGAACTCGCGGGCGGCGGCAGTCATGACCACCTGCACCTCCGCCCCCTGCTCGCGCAGACGGCGCACGAGGTCCGGACTCTTGTACGCGGCGATGCCGCCAGTCACTCCGAGCAGTATGCGTTTGCCTTGCATTTAGACCCGTCCAGCAGTTGAACCCGATTATCGGGCGACATTCCCCAGGCGCGCAAACAACCACTTGGAATAATGCGATTTCTGCCAATACGCCCGCCTTTCTCCCCCTCCCTCGCGCTCTGTGCTCTCCCTGACAATCCCCCGCCGCAGCAAACCTAAGCGCAACCCAAGGAAATCCGCAGCGAATGAACCTTCAACCCGCCAAATCCAGCGCCAACGGCGCCCACATCGAAACTACTCTCGACACCCCCGCCGCAGTGGTCCCGATCGTCGCCACTTCGACCCGAATCGACGCCATCAGCCGCAACTCCGCCCCTGTCGCCACGGGCCCCGCTGTGCCCACGACACCCGCGCTACCCACGGCAGCCGCCGTGCCTGCGATCTTGCGAACCACCCACCCCGACCCGAGCTCCCCGGCGAAGGCACCGCCGCGACCGACCATGACCATCCGTGAGTGGCCGGAGTCGGAGCGACCGCGCGAGAAGCTGCTCGAGCGCGGCCCGGAGGCGCTCTCCGACGCCGAGCTCCTCGCCTTGCTGCTCGGGTCAGGCATCAAAGGCCGCTCCGCGGTTGATGTCGCCCGCTCCTTGATCGCGGATTTCGGGTCCCTTCGCGAACTGCTGAGCGCCGAGCGGCCGCGGTGGAAGGGCAAGGTGGGCATCGGCCCCGCGCGCTATGCCACCTTGATGGCTTCCATCGAGCTGGCACGTCGGCACTTCAGAGAGCCGCTACGCAGCAGCTCCGCTCTGAGTGCTCCAGACTTCACCCGGAGGTTTCTGCTGGCGCAGTTGCGAGACCGGCCCTACGAGGTCTTCTGCTGCCTGTTTCTCGATAATCGCCACCGACTTCTCGCTTTTGAAGAGCTTTTCCGCGGAACTATCGACGGCGCCAGCGTGCATCCGCGGGAGGTGGTCCGCCAGGCCTTGGCTCACAACGCCGCCTCGGTGATCGTTGCCCACAATCACCCGTCTGGCGTGGTGGAACCCAGCCAGGCCGACGAGGGGGTCACGCGGCGGGTGCGGCAAGCCCTGGCGCTCGTAGAGATCCGGCTGCTCGACCACCTCATCGTGGGCGACGGCCGCTGCTACTCGTTCTCGGAGCATGGGCTGCTTTAGCCTTATCACGAGCGGCTTGTGGCAAGCGGCGCGGACTGGTATAAAGCGCGACTCCGTGAGGCATGGCCAGTCCTCCCTCACACACCAAATCACTGAATCTCAAGGTTGTTTCGTATGTCCCGCGTCTGCGAGATCACCGGCAAGCGGCCGGCCACTGGAAATCGCGTTTCTCACGCGAACAACAAGCGTCGGCGTCGCTTCCTCCCGAACCTGCACACGCAGCGGTTCTGGGTCGAAACCGAGAAGCGCTGGGTCTCCTTGCGCATCTCGGCCAATGGCCTGCGCACGATTGAGAAGAAGGGTATCGAAACCGTCATTGCCGAGCTGCGCTCTAAAGGCGTAAAGCTCTGACGTTGAGGAATTGAGTCATGCGCGAAAAGATCAAACTGCTCTCGACCGCCGACACCGGCCACTTCTATGTGACCACCAAGAACAAGCGCCTGCATCCGGACAAGATGGAAGTGCGCAAGTTCGACCCGGTGGTCCGTAAGCACGTGCCTTACAAGGAAACGAAGATCAAGTAAGCGCCGGCGCTTGCGCACAGGTGTGCCGGCTACGCCGGACAAACCCCAAAGGCCCGGCATTGCCGGGCCTTTTTTATGGCGCCATGCGCGCCGGGAAGATGCGCCGGAGGTTTCGGTTCAGAAGCCTGTCTAGCCATGCCAGAGTTACCCGAAGTTGAGACAACGCGCCGGGGTATCGAACCGCACGCGGCCGGAGCCAAGCTCGTAGCGCTGCAACTCTACGAACCGCGGCTTCGCTGGCGCGTACCGGATGAGCTTCCCAACCTGGTAGCGGGACAGCGCGTCCTGCATGCGAAGCGCCGTGCCAAGTACCTGTTGCTCGAGCTCGAATCAGGCACATTGTTGTTACACCTCGGGATGTCAGGCAGTTTGCGCGTCCTGCCGGCGGACACACCCCGACTCACTCACGATCATTTCGATCTCGTCCTCGACTCGGGCAACACGCTGCGCTTCAACGATCCGCGCCGCTTCGGCAGCCTGCACTACGTGACCGGCGATCCCAACGAGCACCCGCTGTTGGCAAAGCTGGCGCCCGAGCCGCTGGATCCGACCTTCAATACCGAGTACTTGTGGCGCATAACACGTGGGCGCCGTGTGGCCATCAAACAGCTGCTGATGAACAGCCGGCTGGTGGTCGGTGTGGGAAATATCTACGCAAGCGAGGCGTTGTTCAGAGCCAAGGTGCGCCCGCGAAGACAGGCGCGAACCCTCACACGGGTCGAAACCGGGCGAATCGTCCGTGCAGTAAAATCCGTCCTTGCGATGGCAATTCGAGTTGGCGGCACAACTCTGCGCGACTATGTCGGCGCGGATGGCCGGCCGGGTTACTTCAAACAGAAGCTTTACGTGTACGAACGCAGTGCACAGCCCTGCAGAACGTGCCGCACCCCGGTCCGTCAGCTGACGCAGGGACAGCGTTCCACCTACTACTGTCCGACCTGTCAGAAGTAACGCGCCCCGCTACGCGCGCCGCTGCTTCTTCAGTTCCGCCTCGACAATCGGATGCACGAACTCGGCCACGTTCCCACCCAACACGGCGATTTCCCGCACCAGCGTGGAGGAGATGAACGTGAACTGTTCCTGCGGAGTCAGGAACACCGTCTCGATCTCCCGCGCCAGGTGACGGTTCATGTTAGCGAGCTGGAACTCGAACTCGAAGTCCGAGACCGCCCGCAGGCCGCGTATCACGACCGTAACACTGTGTTTGCGCGCGAACTCCACCGTCAACTCTGAATATCCGACCACCTCGACATTGGGAAGGTCGTGCAGTACCCGGCGTGCCAGATCGATACGCGCATCCAGCGGAAACATGGCCGCCTTGTTCGGATTGGCCGCGATAGCCACGAACACGCGATCGAAAATGCTGGCCGCCCGGCGAACCAGGTCATGGTGGCCGTTCGTTATCGGGTCGAACGTGCCCGGATACATCGCGTTGCGTTTCATTCGACCCCACCCCCCGTCGTCATTAAATGATACCCCACCGCCCCCGCCTGCTTTGCCTTGGTTACCTTCCAGGTCTGCGGCAGCGGAGGTAGTCCGGTGCGGGCGTCGGTTTCTACATAAACCAGCGCATGTGCAGCCAGCCAGTGCCGCTCATCCAGCAGCCGGCAGCTCGCCGCCAGCAGAGTCGAGGCGAACGGCGGATCGAGGAAAACGATGTCGAACGGCTGCGCCGCTGCTCCCAGGAAACGCAGCGCATCGCCCTGCTCGACCTGTGCGCCCGCCGCACGCCACTCGGTCAAGCGAGCGCGCAGCTCCCGCACGGCCATCGCATCTGTCTCGACGAAAGTCACGTGCGCCGCGCCGCGCGACAGCGCCTCGAGCCCCAGCGCTCCACTGCCCGCAAACAGATCGAGACAGCGCGCTCCGGGCACGCGGGCCCCCAGCCAGTTGAACAGCGTCTCGCGTACTCGATCCGGCGTCGGCCGGATCTGCGCCTGGGGCGGGAAACGCAGTCGCCGCCCACGCCACGAGCCACCAATTATTCTCAACACCCGGGAACGAGCGGCACGGCCTGCCGCAGGTGGCGACCCACTGCCCGATTTACTGAAATTTGTCACAGTGTGCAGCCTGGGCGGTGGCTTGCCACCCTTCTTGCGCAAAGCGTACCCTACCGAAGGAACCTGTGGTCTTCCACGACAACAACAAGCACGGCGCGAAGGGGTTCGCGACCGGCGGCGATTAGGCAAGGAGCAACGAGGGAATATGGACAGATTCATGATGGCTGCATGCCTTGCGGCCGCGCTCTTTCTTGGCGCGTGCTCGGGCGGGCATGGGACCGTCGGGCCCACGGACACGGCCAGCGGCAATGGCAACCCGGCAGGTGTAACGCCCGTCACACCTGAGGCTTCAACGGCCGCGCTGTTCCAACCCTTGCAGGGCATCCTGCCGTATCCGACCGACCTGTACTTCGCCGGAACCACCGACGGCACGTTGAATATCCAGCCAGAGAATGCGCTGATGCCGAACCAGGCAGCCGTCAACGCACTCGATGGCTTTTCAACCACCGCCGTGATCCGTGCGCGCTTTGGCGGCCCCCTCGATCCGGCCTCGTTCACGGCGCAATCAGTGCTCGTGCTGCAGGTCATGATCGACAACACGACGAAGGCGACCACCAGTGTCGTGCGGCCGCTGGTGTTTGGTGTTGACTACACGACCGGTGTCGGACCCGAAACAGGCGTAGGTAGCACAATTCTGGAGATACGGCCCACCCACCCGCTGGTACCCAGCACGGGCACGACCAACAATGGTTATCTCGTTCTGCTCACCAAGGGCATCACGGACGCAACGGGCAAACCCGCGACCGCGGATACCGACTACGCCAACATCAAGGCGGCACTGCCGACTTGTGCGACGATCACGGACAACTCGCTGCACGGCATCTGCCAGTTGACCGGCGCGCACCTGCAGATCGCGCACGCCATCGGGCTCAATCCGGCGGATGTCGTGTTGTCGTTCAGCTTCTCCACCGAATCCATCGCGGATACGCTGGCAGTGGTCGAGAAAACGGCTACGCCACAACTGCTCACGGCCCACAGCACCGGCCTGACGACTAACAACGCCAATCCCATGCTGTCGGGTCATGCCACCCTGTACGTTGGCACCCTGAACATTCCCTACTACCTCGACCGCACATCCCCGCTCACTGGATACTGGCGGGGCAACCCCTCGCAGTTGGATGCCAGCAGCCGCTTCCTGACGCGCTTCAACCCAGTCCCGGTGGCGACGGAAATACTGCAGATTCCGGTGCTGGTGAGCGTACCGAATGCCAACTCGGTCGGCCGCGGCGTAAAGCCCGCCAGCGGCAAGTGGCCGGCGCTCATCTTCGAGCACGGCATCACCCGCAATCGGACCGACATGCTCGCGGTTGCGGATTCGTTCGCCGACAGCGGGTTCGTCGTCGTGGCCATCGATCTGCCACTGCATGGATTGACAGATCCAACTTCGCCGCTGTACGCCTCGGGAGCCAATCCGCTCTACGCAGGACTCGGATTGCCGGCCACCGGCTCCATCGAGCGCACCTTCGACCTGGATGTCATGAACAACACGACGAGTGCGCCGGCTCCCGACGGCCTGATCGACACCTCGGGTGCGAGCTTCATAAACCTGACGAGCATATTGACCACCCGGGACAACCTGCGCGAAGGGGCTGCGGACCTGATCACGCTGACACGGTCGCTGCCAAACATGAACCTGGACAACGATCCGGCCGGCGACATCGATCCGGCCGCCATTCACTATCTCGGTCATTCCCTCGGCGCAATTGTCGGCGGCGTGTTTCTCGGCGTCACAGCGAAGACAGAAGTCAGCACCGCGACACTGGCGATGCCGGGCGGCGGGCTGCCTTATCTGCTGCGCGACTCGCCGACATTCGGCCCGCGGATCGTCGCGGGCCTCGCAGCTCAGGGCCTGGTGCAGGGCACCACGCTATTCGAGCAATTCTTTCGCGACGCCCAGACCATCGTCGATGCGGGGGATCCGCTCAACTACATCGCCGCGGCGGCCACTGAGCACCCGATCCACTTGCTGCAGATCACCGGTAGCGCCTCGAGCCCCCCGGACCAGGTGGTGCCGAACTCGGCGACCCGGCGCCTGATCGACGCCGCCGCACTCACCCAAATTCCCGCACCGGCGCTTCCCGGCCCAGTAACCAACCCGGCCGGCTTGCGTGCCTACGTAAACTTCGTGGTCGGTGATCACGGCTCCATCATCGATTACCGGGCAAGCCTCGCCACCACGACCGAGATGCAGGCCGAAGCGATTACCTTCACGGGCGCCCCCGTGCCGCCCATCCCGCAGCTGTCGTTTCCGGGATTCCCGCCCACTCCCGCGGGAAGCACCATCCTCATCCTGAATCCCACCGTGATTCAGCCTTAGGGGCCGGGCCCGCCATAACCCGCTCGGACCCAAAGGCGAGAACCGTCCCTGGAGCCGCAACCCGGCCCGCCATCCATGGCGGGCGTTCGGTCGCTTCGCGACCTCACCCTGTGGTTCATCCCGCCCCGTTACAATAGGCGGCATGTTCAGACGCAGATCTTCCAATACGGGCCCCGACCCCGCACCGAGCCAGAAGCCTGAGGAAAAGCAAGGCTTCTTCAAGCGCCTCCGCTCCAAGCTCAACCGCGGAAATTCGTGGCTCACCTACGATCTGGCCGATCTGTTTCGCGGCCGCAAGATCGATGCGCAGATCCTCGAAGAGCTCGAAAGCCGCCTGCTCACCGCTGACGTCGGCGTCGAAGCCACCGAGTACATACTTTCAGGCTTGCAGAAACGCGTCGCCCGCAACGAGCTGCAGGATGTTGCCGCCCTCATCGCCGCTCTGCGGGATTCGATCGTCGAAATACTCGCACCTTGCGCCAAACCCTTGAGTATCGACGAGCGCCATTCGCCATTCGTCATCCTCGTCGTCGGCGTCAACGGTTCCGGAAAAACAACGAGCATCGGCAAGCTCGCGCGCCGCCTGTCCGATGAGGGTCACACCGTCATGCTGGCCGCGGGCGATACCTTCCGCGCGGCCGCGATAGAGCAATTGAATGTATGGGCCGAGCGCACCGGATCCGAATTCGCCGCCCAACAAGCCGGCGCCGATCCGGGAGCCGTCGTGTTCGACGCCCTTCAATCCGCGAAGTCGCGCCAGACGGATGTTCTCCTGGCCGACACGGCAGGCCGCCTGCACAGCCAGTCTCATCTGATGGAGGAGCTGAAGAAGGTCAAACGCGTCGTTCAGCGCGTAGACCCATCAGCCCCGCATGAGGTCCTCCTCGTGCTCGATGCCAACCAAGGTCAGAACGCGCTTTCCCAGGCTATCCAGTTCAACGAGGCGGTCGGCGTCACTGGACTGGTGCTCACCAAGCTCGATGGCACCGCGAAGGGCGGCATCGTAATCGCGATAGCGCGCCGGCTCGGATTACCGATCCGATTCATCGGCATCGGTGAACAAGCCGAGGACTTCGGCGAGTTTGATGCGCAAGCCTTCGCCGCTGCCCTGGTCGAAGGCCCCGCGCCATGATCATTTTCGATCGGGTCAGCAAGCGCTACCCGAATGGACGAGAAGCACTCACCAACGTCACCTTCGAGATCCACACGGGTGAGATGGTATTCCTCACCGGCCGCTCCGGTGCCGGCAAGAGCACCGTACTGAAGCTCATTGCACTTCTCGAGCGCCCAACACGGGGCACCGTCGTCGTCGGCGGCAAGAACACGAGCACGTTGAAAGCCCGACACGTGCCCGCGTTCCGACGTCATATTGGAGTGGTGTTCCAGGATCACAAGCTGCTAGCCGACAGACCTGTATTCGACAACGTTGCGCTGCCTCTTGTCGTGGCCAGCACACCGTTCAAGGACGTAGACAAGCGGGTGCGCGCCGCCCTTGATCAGGTAGGGCTGTTAGGCAAAGAACGCATGCTTCCCATGGAGCTATCGGTCGGAGAGCAGCAGCGTGTCGGAATAGCCCGCGCCGTGGTCAGCAAGCCGCCGCTGCTCATCGCCGACGAACCTACCGGCAATCTCGATCCGGACCTCGCGCTGGAGATCATGCGGCTGTTCCGTCGATTTCAGGACGTTGGGGTCACAGTCATTGTGGCCACGCACGACGTGCATATCGTCCGCGAATTCGGTCAACGTGAACTGATCATCGAGAACGGACAGGTCCACGGCAATGTGAGTGATTCGCTTCCTAGCGTGATTGCCGTCAGATAAGCATGGGTGGAGCGCGGCACATACAGGCTCTTTTTGGCTCGCTGGGTCGCCTGGCGCGCAACCCATTGTCTACCGCACTGACAGTCCTCGTGATAGCCCTCGCCCTCGCCCTGCCGACGGCGCTCAGACTGTTGGTTCTCAACGCACAGGCAGCGACAGGCGGTTTTTCCAGCGCGATCGAGCTATCCGTCTACCTGAAAACGGATGTCCCGCTCGCCAAGGCGCAGCAGCTCGAGCGCAGTGCCCGGGCACGGTCGGATGTTGCGCGTGTGGAGCTCATACCGGCCGAGAAGGCAATGGAAGAGTTCCGCAAGTATTCGGGGTTTGGCGTCGCACTCGAGGCGTTGAAGGACAATCCGCTGCCGCACGTGCTGCATGTTGAGCCGCGCGCGGGCGCGCAAACCGCCGCGTCCGTTGAATCACTGCGTCACTATTTTACGGCTTGGCCGGAAGTGGATCTCGTGCAGATCGACACCGAATGGGTCATGCGCTTCAACGCCATCATCGATGTGTTGCAGCACCTGCTTGCAATCGCGGCGGTGCTGCTCGGTGCCGGAGTTCTCGCAGTGATTGGCAACACTATCCGTCTCGAGATCCTGAATCGGCGCGCCGAAATCGAGGTGACCAAACTCGTCGGCGGCTCGAACTCATTCGTGCGCCGTCCATTCCTGTACACCGGAGCGTTGTACGGGCTGGCAGGCGCTTTGCTGGCCTGGGCCATAGTTGAAACGGCCGTGGTTGCGCTCGGGCGCCCCATAGCAACACTCGCAGAGCTCTACGGCAGTCACTTCTCCCTGCAAGGACCGCCAGCCGACGACGTCAGCGCGCTGCTCGCGACGGGCATCGTACTGGGTTGGACGGGCGCGTGGATCTCAGCCGCGCGTCACCTCCGCAGAATCGAGCCACGCGCGTAGCTTCGACCGATGCTAAATTGAGCCGGACCCGACCGCCAAAACACCGAAGTTGGCACACGCGTCCGAAGTGCAAGAGACCCTAGGCGCTCGCCTTCATCTGCGCCATGAACTTCTCCGCCTGCTCCGCGACCCGCTTGGCCGCCGGCCGCTGCTCCAGGCGCGCTGCATAAGACGCAAAGATCGGCTTCGCCTCCAGACTCTTCATCATCAACCCGAATCGGATCTGTGAGCCGATATAAACATCCGCCGCGCTGAAACGATCACCGAGGATGTACGGCCCCGGCGTCAATGCCTTCTCCAGCGTACCGATGGTGTCTTCGTAGCAACCGTAGCCATTCGCACTAGGCTTCGTGGGCGCGGGACGCGACATCATGTGATCCATCAGCGCCGGCTCGACGCAACCGGCGCCGAAGAACATCCATCGATAGTAGGTTCCCCGCTCCGGGGCGCTGGGCGCAGGCGCAAGGCCCGCAGCCGGGAAAGCATCCGCCAGGTAAGCGCAGATCGCGCCAGCTTCAGTGACCACGGTGCCACGATGGACCACCGTGGGCAGCTTGCCCATCGGATTCACCGCCAGGAAGCTGGCTTTCTTTTGCTCGCCCTTGTCGAAACTGAGCAGCTCCATTCGATAGGGGGCACCCACTTCCTCCAGCATCCAGTGCACGATGCGCGCCCGTGACATCGGGTTGTAATAGAAGACTACTTCCTCGCTCATGAATTCCCCCCGGTCAGCAGCAGCTAGTGGTATCCCTCTCCCGGGTGCACTTTACCCCGAAAGGTGTAGTACACAAATACGGTATACCCCAATACGAACGGCACCAGGATGGTAGTACCCACGAGCATAAAGGTCTGCGCCTTGGGTGAGGCGGCGGCATCCCAGAAGGTAACGGAGGGTGGCACGAGGTATGGCAACGTTGAGATTGCCAGACCGACGAACGAGATGATGAACAGCCCGACCGCCGAGTAGAAGGCAATGGTTGGGTGCCGTCCCGTCAGACCACGCCAGCACGAGATCGCCAACCCTGCGGTGATCAGCGGCACGGGCGACAGATATAACAAGTGACGGTCGCTGAACCAGCGAGCAGCAATACGCTCGAACTGCAAGGGCGTCCAAATGCTGATGAGCACGATGAACGCCAGCAGCGCCAGCAACAGCGGGCGTGCATACTGGCGAGCCTGCTTTTCAACATCTCCCGAAGTCTTCATCACCAGCCAGCACGCCCCCAGCAGCGCATACCCTACGATCAGCCCGACTCCGCACATCACACTGAATGGAGTCAGCCAATCGAGCGGGCCACCGGCAAACTGCCCAGCCTCGATCCTGAAGCCGTTGAGAATCCCACCCACCATGACGCCCTGTGCAAACGCCGCTACTGTCGAGCCGGCCGCGAACGCGACATCCCATTTTCGATGATGTGGTTTCGCCACCCACCTGAACTCGAATGCAACACCGCGAAACACCAGCGCCAGGAGCATCGCGATGATGGGCACGTACAAGGCCGGTGTCAGGATGGAATACGCCAGCGGGAAAGCCACCAGCAGCCACACGCCACCCAACACCAGCCACGTCTCGTTTCCGTCCCAGAATGGCGCCACGGAATTCATCAACTGATCGCGGTCCGCCTCCCGCGGGTACAAGGGAAACAGAATGCCGATGCCCAGATCGAATCCATCCAGGACGACGTACATCGCCACGGCCAGACCCACGACTCCCGTTGCGACAAGGGGCAGCCAGTAGGCGTAGCCAGACAGACCAGCCGGATTCACGTTGGTGCCTCGCCCGACGTTGCTGCCTCATGCGGATGCGCGCCCAATGACAATGGCCTATTCGGCAATCCTTGAGGCAGCGCGGCCGGCGAGACAGCCGCGGGCTTCGGGCCGCCAAGCACGAGTCTGCGTATGTAGTAGATCCCGATGGAGAACACCACCAGGTAAACGATAATGAAAGCCGCGAGTGACGTACCAACCGTGCCCGCGTTGATTGGTGATAGCGCTTGCGACGTACGCAGGATGCCGTACGCGACATACGGCTGTCGGCCGACCTCGGTGGTCACCCAACCGGCGAGGATCGCCACGAAACCGATAGGCCACGAGTAGGTTGCAGCCTGCAGATACCAACGTGTCGTGAATAGCCTCCCGCGGCTCCAGAGGAACGCGCCCGTCAACCCCAGCAGGATCAACAGAACACCGACTCCAACCATGATCCGGAAAGCAAAGAACACCGGCAGTACAGGCGGACGATCCTCTTTCGGAAAATCTTTCAGACCGGCAAACCGCCCATTCGGGTCGTGCGTGAGAATCAGGCTACCCAGTCTCGGGATCGCGATCTCGGCGTGGTTGCGCTCGCGCTCCTGGTCGGGAATTGCGAACAGCACGAGCTCAGCGGGCCCGTTGTTTTCCCAATGACCCTCCATCGCCGCCACTTTCGCCGGCTGGTACTTGAGCGTGTTCAAGCCATGCTGATCGCCGAAGAGCAGCTGCGCGGGTCCGAGGATCGCCACCATACCCACGCCCATTCTCAGCATGGTGCGAGCTTCCTCCTGGAATTTTCCCTCCAGCAGGTAGCGAGCGCCGGCTGCCAGCACGACAACGGAAGTCGTCAGGTAGGCGGCGGTCAGCATGTGGGTGAATCGGTATGGAAAGCTCGGGTTGAAGATCACGTGAAACCAGTCGACGGGAATGGCGAGTCCGTTCTGAATCACATGTCCCGCGGGTGTCTGCATCCAGCTGTTCGCTGCGAGGATCCAGAAGGCTGAGATCATCGTCCCGAACGCGACCAGAATGGCCGAGGTCACGTGCAGCCAGGGCGGCACCCTCTTCCACCCGAAGAGCATGATCCCGAGGAAAGTCGATTCGAGGAAGAAGGCGGTCAGAACTTCGTACCCGATCAGCGGTCCTATTACGTTGCCGGTCGCCAGGGAGTAGCGGCTCCAGTTCGTTCCCAGCTCGTACGAGAGGGGGATGCCGGATACCACCCCCATCGCGAACGAAACGGCAAAGATCTTCGTCCAGAATCGCGCTATCCGCAGGTAGTGATCGCGTTCCGTGCGCCGCCACAGCACGAGCAGGGTGGCGACGAAGGCCGAGGAGCCGATTGTGAACGCCGGGAAGATGATATGGACGCTGATCGTGAAGCCGAACTGGATCCGCGAGAGCAGCAGAGCGTAGGGGTCCATTCGTCGGCTCCTATAAGCCTCTTAATCTAGCCCGGAACCCCTTGCGGGGCCGCTCGTTTGGCTCCTTCGGGAGAGGGCCTCCTACCCCTGATGAGCTGGGGTCTAAGCTCTTGTTTCCCAAGGCTAACGCCCACAGACTGGCCTGCAGGTCCGGGGAACTTTCCCGTCCCCTTAGCACTCCAACTGCCCGACTGCTAATATGTGAGGACAAACCTTGGGAGACTCAATGACCACAGGTACCGCAATCGTCGCCCGCCATAGTGACTTGGCTCTCGCCGGTCCGCTCGGAAGCCTCGACGCTTACTTGGACCGGGTCAGCCGTATTCCCGTTCTGAGCCGCGATCAGGAGCGTGAGCTCGCCGAACGCTTTCGGAGCCAGGATGACCTGGGCGCCGCCCGTGAGCTCGTACTTTCTCATCTGCGCTTCGTCGTGCACATCGCCCGCGGGTACAGTGGGTACGGACTGCCGATGGGTGATTTGATTCAGGAAGGCAACGTTGGGCTCATGAAGGCGGTCAAACGCTTCGACCCGACCGTCAACGTGCGCCTGGTATCGTTTGCCGTGCATTGGATCCGCGCCGAGATCCATGAGTACGTGCTGCGCAACTGGCGATTGGTCAAGATCGCGACCACCAAGGCGCAGCGCAAGCTGTTCTTCAACCTGCGCAGGCTGAAGAAGAACCTGACGTGGCTGTCCGCTGAAGAGACCGCGGCAGTCGCCCGCGATCTGGGTGTAAGCACGAGCGAAGTCACCGAGATGGAGAAACGTCTCGCTGCGCGCGACATGTCCTTTGACCCGACGCCTGAATCGGATGAAGATGAAGTCTACAGCCCGGCTTCTTACTTGCCGGCCGCCGACTCCGATCCGGCCGAGAGTGTGGAGAACGCCGAGTGGGAAATCGACTCATCGGATCGTTTGCAGAATGCGCTGGGCCGTCTGGATGACCGCAGCCGCGACATCCTGCAGAGGCGTTGGATGGCCGACGACAAGGCCACGCTGCATGAGCTCGCGGACAAGTACGGTGTGTCAGCTGAGCGCATCCGCCAGATCGAATCGAACGCGCTCGGCAAACTGCGCGGCTACATGGGCGCCGAAGCCGCTGCCGCCTGAGAAGTTGAGTGATCCACCGATCGCCGACTGATCATCAACTGATCATCTAGCCGCTCTCCTCCTGCAACCCAACACCCGCGAGGGTGTTGGGTTTTCTTTTGCCTGTTCCATCACTGCCCGCCGTGGCCATGCCGCCACTGGCCGGTGCGCGGCCGGTCCCGCCGCGGGCCACGCTTGCAGCATTCTCGCTACAGTGGGAACTTTCGCATTTCCCTAGCGTTCTCAATGTAGTGCGATGCGACATATGCTGCCGTTGCATTTAAGTTACAGATTGTAAGGCATCTTGAACCCAAGGAGACGAGAAGTGCGGACGATGAACAGAGCTCTGTTGGCGTGCGCCCTGGCCCTGCCCGCGATCGCGGCTGCGGTACCAGGAGACGAGTGGTACATCACTCCCCAGGTCGGCGGCATCTCCCCCGATCACCAGCGCGACCTGCGGCACAACGACTGGCTGTACGGGCTCGCACTCGGCCGCGAGATGGGCCCTTTCATCAACATGGAGTTGAATTTCAACGGCGCGCGTATCAACGACGGGCGCGCCACCGGCCATCTTGACACCTATGGCTACTCGCTCGATGTGCTGGGGATTCTCAACAGAACCGGCCTGATCTCTCCCTATCTGACTGTCGGCGTAGGCGCGGAAAGCAATGTTGTCGTCCCCGGTAACGCACTCACGAATCAAACCAAGTTGATGACGCAGGCCGGCCTCGGTACGTACATCAACCTATGGCGCAGCGCCGATGGGACCAGCGCCTTTGCGCTGCGCCCTGAGGTCAAAGCGCGGTGGGATGACCCTGGCAAAGGTGCCCATCTGATCGACTACATCGCCCTGCTCGGATTCCAGTACTCGTTCGGCGGGAGCCGCACGCCAGCCCCACCGGCTCCTGCGCCGCCACCGCCACCACCTCCCCCGCCGGTGAGTCAGGCTGCGCCAGCACCCGCCGCCGTGCCGGCAACTCCTCCAGACAGCGATCACGACGGCGTTCCAGACAACATCGACAAATGCCCTGACACACCGGCAGGCGTGCAGGTCGATGCCACGGGATGCCCACTGAAAGGCTCGATCACTCTGGAAGGCGTGAACTTCGAGCACAACTCCGCGGCACTGACCGTCGCCTCTCACCCCGCACTGGACGCGATTGCTGACGGCCTCAAGAAGCATCCGCGGCTCAAGGTTGAAATCCAAGGCCACACCGACAGCACAGGCTCGCCCCCTTACAACCTGAAGTTGTCACAGCGGCGCGCAGACTCCGTGCGCGACTATCTCGTATCCAGTGGCGCGAACCCCGACCAGCTCGTAACCAAGGGCTACGGCCAGACGCAGCCGGCCGCGAGCAACAAGACAGCCGCAGGCCGCGCCCAGAACAGGCGCGTGGTGATGTTTGTCATCAGCAATCCAGGGGACGTGAAGGTGGAAGGCGCCGGGTCAACAGCAGAGACCCCAAGCCCTCCGCAGTAGCACGCCGCCATTGCGAACTCCCGGGGCAGCGGCCAACGCCGCTGCCTCGGGCGAGCGATCAGGCCGCGCCGCCAGGCGAATGCCCGAGGCGAAAGCTGCTTTTTGAGCTCAACGCACCCACGGCCTTGCGACCATTCCCGGCAGAGCGTAATTTGATCCGCGGCCATTGAAGGCCGCAATCGAAGCCCACGCCATGCGAACCCTCACCAACTGGCTCGGCGAATACGGCACGAGTCACAGCAACCCCGTCAACAAACTGCTGCATTGGATCTGCGTCCCGCTGATCGTGCTGACCCTGGCGGGCCTGTGTTGGTCACTGCCCGTGCCTGGCGTGTTCGCCGGCATATCCCCCTGGCTCAACTGGGCCACCGTTCTGGTCGCCGCGGCACTGCTGTACTACCTCGCACTGTCACCGGCTCTCGCCGCCGGCATGTTGGTTGCCTTCACACTGGTGCTGCTCGTGACAAAGTGGCTGGCCACACTTCCCTGGCCACTGTGGTTGACCTCCCTCACGATCTTCGTCGTAGCCTGGATCGGCCAATTCATCGGCCATGCAATCGAAGGCAAGCGCCCATCCTTCTTCAAGGACGTCCAATTCCTCCTCATCGGCCCCCTGTGGCTGCTAGCGGCCGCCTACCGGCGAATCGGCCTGAGTTACTAGCGGCGGCTGCGCCTGGGTCGGGGCGCGCACCGCGGTCCGCGCGCCTGCGCTCAAAACACCATCATCGGTTCCGCGGCCGCCTCCCGCACCGCCGCCGCAACCCGCTCGTGCACATTCTTATCCAGCGGGTCAGGAACCAACTCGTCGCCACGCGCGAGCTGCGCAATCGCCTCCGCCGCGGCCATCAGCATTGCATCCGAAAAATGAGTCACGCGTGCCGCCAGCGCCCCTTTGAACAATCCGGGAAACGCCAGCACATTATTGATCCCCTTCCCATCGGCCGCGAACGCCGCACCACGCTCGCGCGCGATCAGCGGTTCGATCTCCGGGTCAGGATTCGACAATGCAAGAATCACCTGCCCCGGCCGCACCCACTCAGGTTTGATCAACCCTTTCACGCCCGTGGTAGCAATGACTATGTCCGCGCGAGCCATGATCTCCTCGAGCGAGGCGCCCTCCCCACCCATCGAGACCAGGCGCGCAATCGCATCCTGGCTACGATCAGCACCGAGCACGCGCTCAACACCATAGGCACGCAGCAATCGCACGATGCCCGTGCCCGCCGCGCCAAGCCCTATCTGACCGACGACACTGTCGCGCAGACTTCGCCCCGCCTGCCGCGCAGCGTTTGCCAGGGCCGCCAGTGCCACCACTGCAGTGCCGTGTTGGTCATCGTGTAGCACCGGCTTCGCGATCCGCTCACGCAGCTGCCGCTCGATCTCGAAGCACTCGGGAGCCGCGATGTCCTCTAGTTGAATCGCACCGAACGACAACTCCATCGCCGCAACCAGGTCCACAACGCGATCCGGCTGGGTCTCGGTGATGAGGATGGGCACCCCACTGATGCCGACGAGGTCCGCAAACAAAGCCGCTTTCCCTTCCATCACCGGCAACCCGGCAAGTGGCCCGATGTTGCCCAGCCCCAACACCGCAGTGCCGTTGGTGACAATGGCAACTGTATTGTCAAGATTGGTGAAGTCGTGAGCGGACTGCGGATCTTGCTTGATAGCAAGACATACACGTGCCACGCCTGGGGTATAGATATCCCGCAGCACCTGTAGCGTGTTAATGGGATGGCTCGCTACGGTCTTGATCTTGCCGCCGCGATGCCGGTTGAACACGCGGTCGGACTTACCCACGAAACGCGCATTGGGCAGCTGATCGATTCGATCATAGAGGCTGCGGTCCGCCTCCTCGTCCATCTCAAGTGTGATTTCCCACAGCGTCCTGCCCTGGTCGCGGCGCAGCGCGGTCAAATGCTCGATGGCCAAACCCGCCTCGGCGATGACGAGCAGCACACTCGCAAGGCTGCCGGGTTGATGAATGGTCTCGACAATCAGTATTTCCGGAATCTTCACGCGCGGCGTTTCCTGTGCCAGAGTCTCAGCAGGATACGACGGAGCACTCGCCAGGTAGAAACGTCGCGCACCGTGGGCAAGGTGGCGATCATCGTCCGGCACTAGCCATGGTTTATGATGTGCGGCTCCCTGCCGGAGCCCAAAACCATGGCCAAAACCTCCAAGCTCGACCCCCTTGATCTCTTCGACGTGCGCAGCGCCCTGACCGACGAGGAGCGCATGGTGCAGGACTCGGTGGCCCGGCTGGTGGACGAGAAGGTGCTGCCCATCATCCAACGATGCTTCGAGGAGCACCGCTTCCCCAAGGAGCTCGTACCGGAGCTGGCCGCCCTGGGCCTGCTGGGCTCCTCCATCCACGGCTATGAGTGCGCCGGCCTGAACAGCATCGCCTACGGGCTGATCTGCCAGCAGCTCGAGCGCGGGGACTCGGGCATCCGCAGCTTCGTGTCCGTACAGTCCTCCCTGTGCATGTATCCGATCTACGCCTTCGGCTCCGAGGAGCAGAAGCAGCGCTATCTGCCGCGCATGGCCCGCGGGGAATTGATCGGCTGCTTCGGGCTCACCGAGCCGCACGGCGGCTCGGACCCGGCGAACATGAAGACCCATGCCAAGCGCCGCGGCACAGACTGGGTCCTCAATGGCTCCAAGATGTGGATCACCAACGGGGCCATCGCCGGCCTGGCGATCGTGTGGGCCATGACCGAGGAGGGCATCCGCGGCTTTCTGGTGGAGCGCGCTACCCCGGGATTCGACACCCCCGAGATCGAGCGCAAGTTCTCCTTGCGCGCCTCGGTCACCGCGGCGCTGTTCTTCGACAACGTGCTCGTGCCCGCGGAGAACGTGCTCCCGGGTGTGCTCGGCCTGAAGGGTCCGCTGTCCTGTCTCACCCAGGCCCGCTACGGCATCGCCTGGGGAGTCATCGGGGCCGCCCAGGCCTGCCTGGGGCAGCTGCTGGACTACACCGCCGAGCGGGTGCTCTTTGGCCGCACCCTGGCCCACAACCAGGCCGTGCAGATTCGCTTAGCCGAGATGGCCCGCCAGATCACCGCCGCCCAACTGCTCGCCCTGCAGCTCGGGCGCCTGAAGGAGGCCGGCACCATGACCCCCGCGCACGTGTCCCTGGCCAAGTGGAACAACTGCCGCATCGCCCTGGACATCGCCCGCGATGCCCGGGACCTGCTCGGCGGCGCCGGCATCAGTGCCGAGTACGTCCCCATCCGCCACATGCTCAACCTGGAAAGCGTCATCACCTACGAAGGCACCGAGACCATCCATCAACTCACCATCGGCCGCGAGCTCACCGGC
>JBJMWM010000037.1:0-17438 GCA_045810105.1 Steroidobacteraceae bacterium
CTGAGCAAAGCACCTGCGCCCGGATCGGACGATGATGAGTGCCGCCCATGCTTCACACGTTGACCGATTTATCGAGCAGCTGGGCAGACTGGCTGAAGGTGAGGGTTTGCCACGGACGGCCGGACGGCTAATGGGACTCCTGATCGTCTCTGGAAACCCCCTCGGCATCGATGAGATCTCAGCCCGGCTGAAGGTGAGTCGGGCTAGCGTCAGCACCAACAGCCGGCTGCTGCAGTCTCTTGCGATCGCGCAACTCGTCAGTGAGCCAGGCAATCGGCGCGATTATCTGCAGATCAGTGGAGATTCGTGCACCAGCCTGCTCATGCTGGGGATTCAAAGGATGCAGGCGATGCGCATTGCGATTCGGGAAATGAGGCTCGCCGTGGAGCGCGGCCGGCTCAGTACGACGCGCGGCCGCCTGCAGCGCATGGAGCGATGTTACGAAGCGGCAATTACGCGGGTAGAGGCCGCTCTGGCGGGTTGGCGCGAACAGAAGCCCCTAGAGGGCCCGGTCGTGGCGGTAAGTGTGAGCTCCTCATCGAGGATGCCTCAGCATGGCCGGCCGCGGCGCAGGAAGCCGCGACAGGCCCATCGCTGAGACAGCGTTCGGACATGCCTGCGTGCCGCCGCAGCTGCAAGGCCAGCTGCGGGGGTTCGCAAGTGGAGGGGTCAACTTGCGGATTCCGTTAAACCCGCGCTTCGCGCTCGCTGACCTCTCGCAAGGTTTGGGCGATTCGAGCCCCCTGCTCGAGTTGCGCAATGTCGGAGAGGCTGATCACACCCGCCAACCGGCCGGATTCTGCCTCTACGCACAGAATGCGCGACACCTTCGTCTGCCCCATCAGAGACTGTGCCCGTTCGATCGAATCGGTGGGGGCACATGCCACGACCCCAGCGGTCATGATCTCCTCAACCGGAGTGTCCAAGGAAAGATCCTGGGCGACCAGTCGAATGGCGATATCGCGGTCCGTGAGGGTTCCGATCACCTGGCTTTCAGAGTCACATACCGGCAGAAAGCCGATCTCCTCATCGCGCATCTTGCGGGCTGCGGCCCCGGCCGAGTCATCGGATGCAATACATTCCACCTCGGTCTTCATCAGATCTTTACAAAGCATAGAACCTCCAGCGTTTTTTCAGATTCCACAGGACGCTTGAGTCAGCAAATCGCATGCCCCGGTCACGACCTGTTGAGGGCACAAGCATTGCGGTTAGCTGCGGCACCTATCCCAGTCCGTAAACCAACATATAGTCGAGGTACGACCATGCACGCACAAGAAATCATCAGTACACACCCCCGCGTCCGCGGCAATACGAATGCTGCACTCATTCGTTGTATAGAAGCGTGTTACGACTGCGCCCAGACCTGTACTGCATGCGCGGACGCTTGCTTGGGCGAGGAAACGGTGAAGGAACTCACGCAATGTATTCGACTGAATCTGGACTGCGCCGATGTCTGCACCGCCACCGGCAGGCTCGCCTCACGGCGAACGGGAAGTGACGAAATCATACTGAAATCGATACTGGATGCCTGTGCGCAGGCTTGTCAGCTCTGCGGACAAGAATGCGCGCGTCACGCGAGTCAGCATCAACACTGCAGGGTTTGCGCTGAGGCCTGCCAGCAGTGCGAGCAGAGCTGCCGGGAAGCCAGTCAGACGATCGCGCCCACTCGCCAGTAGCGGAAAGGCATACGCGGAACGAGCCGGTCGCGCGTTGGATTCGCACCTGGTCTGATGCCGGGTCCGCCAACGATTGGCGCAACACTCAGTTCTCGGGGGTCTCCAGAGGCAGGCTCACGCTGAACTGGGAACCTTGCCCAGGGCCTGCGCTATCGGCACGGATGGTGCCCCTGTGAAGTTCGACCAGATGCTTTGTGATGCTGAGACTCAACCCTACGCCGGCCTCGGCATGAGCCGTAGAGGTGGTCGGAACGAAGCGCTCGAAGAGCCCTGCTAAAATCGCCGGTGTCAGGCCGCAGCCAGTGTCCTGCACGCGAATCTGGGCCTCTGAGCCCTTGGCGGCAATCGAGAGATGAATGGATCCGCCATCGGGTGTGAATTTGACCGCGTTGTCGAGCAGATTACGGACAATCTGCACGAGGCGAGGCTCGTCACCTGCGATCCGCGCGGCGTGTTCCGGCATGTCCACAATCAGACGCTGGCTCTTGGATTCCAGAGCGGGCCTGCACTGCTCGACCGCCGACTCGATGACGCGTAGCAACTCGACACTGGAGTGAGCGAGCTGCAGGCGGCCTCGTTGCAATAACGACAGGTCGAGGAGGGCATTGAGCATCCTTTCCATGTGCTCCACCTGCCGGTAGATGATCTCACCCATACGTTGGGAATTCGGATCAGCGGCCGTCATGCGGAGCTCTTCCGCTGCCGCTCTCACCGGCACGAGCGGGTTTCTGAGCGCGTGGGCTAAGACTTCGAGGAAATCGGTTATCGGGTCTGGCATGGGTAAGCAGTTAGCACATTATCGGCCGGCGCGTCAGGGCGCTCGCTCGCTGTTGAGGCTAAGCTACCCGTGGTCTGGAGCGGCTCGCATGATAGCCTTGGATCACCGGCTCACGCACAGCGTAGTGTTCGCCGAGTTCGCGCTCGAGCCCTTCCACGAGCTTATTGGCCAATCGGTCCTGGACGCGCGAGCCCACTGGCCAGAATCACCCCGAATGGGATTGCCATGCGCAGGAAAGGCGCTTCGATCCGAGAGCCCATGCGATGCCCGCCTTGAACAGCAGACTTATCAGGTTTGCAATTGTGATAACGCGCCGGGGCGATGCCCGAGTCCAAGCTGTCGCCTCGCGCGTTGACGGTGAATTGTTACCGTGAACATCCCATCTAAAGAGATCCCCGATTGCAGGTTGGGTTCCGCGCGCGCCAACTCGCTCGGGAACTAGGCTCCGGCAGGATCGATGGGCAAGGCCGATGTTGAAACCAGGTCCCGCGACAGCGCACAAAAAGGGATTTCACCGTGAGCCTCGCAGGCGGCCTGTCCAATGCTCACATTATCGAAGCTTTGCGCAATGGTGGTTGCGTGCTCGTAATGCGACACGCCAGCGCGTGTTCGTGCAGACCCAGCCACAGCAGGACAGCGTCTGAGACGGCCCGTGGGTATCAGCTCGATGAGGATGGCAAGAACGGCGCTCGGATCATGGGCGAAGTAATCCATCAGCTACATATCTACTTTGGAGAGGTGTACTGCAGTCCTCGCGATCGAGCTCGCGAAACAGCTCATTTGGTGGGCTGCCGACAACCCAAGGAGCTGATGCAGCTCGATGATTCAAGTGACACTGACGCAAATGCGCAGGCGGTCTGGTTGCGCGCCACAGCCGCGCAGCCGCCGGCACCCGGAACCAACATTTTGCTGGTGACTCACATGGGCAATATCCTCAGCTGTTTCGCCGACACGCTATCATCCGTCGCTCCTGGTGAGGTGCTGGTATTCAAACCGAATGTATTGCAGCTCCTGCAGCCGCTCGCGCGCGTCCGGATTGAGGGTTGGCCGGCGATTCTCCAATGTGACCGGCACCTCGCACTGATGCAATAAGTGATCCGTGGGCGTAAAGGCCACGATTGAAACACGCTTCGATTGGATCGCGTTCGCGTCGAGCGCATCGCGGTAGTCGATGACGGCGCGAGCAGGTGTTTAGCCGAGTCCAGAAACTCGGTTCCTGATCATCGTATTCAGGTCCCGGTTAGACGGATCAGGCGGGACCTCATCTGGCTCGGGCGAGGAGGAGCCGTGAACCCGCAGAGCGGCAACGTCTTGAGCTATGATCTTCGGGCGGGTGCTCGGGATGTCCTCGAGCATCCCGCTCAGGAAGTTACTGCTATGCAGCCTCACTGCCCAAATCTGAACGCTCGGCCGTTCAACTTGCGAACGCCCCATGCAGTGTCGTTGGCACCCTGATATTCAAGCGCTGAGCTTTGAGCTGGGACAACACGCCGGCCGCTGCTTTGTGCATCGGCGCGCGTTTCAAACGCTCCTGGGTTTTGCGCCCTCGAGCGAAGATTGCGAAAATTACTTCGTTGCCCAATACCTTGCATTTCATTCCGCGGCCGCCGCCAAAATCGTGGCGTGCAAACTCGAATCCCCCGCCAACTTTCATCTGAACAGCCGCGACATCAAACGCTCGCTGGAGTAGCGCGTGGGCCGGGTGGCAGCTGCGCGCTGCGAGCGGGCTGCAGGCTCAAGGGCCCTCGAGTGACTTGCGGATCAGCGCAATGTGTTCAGGCCCAACACCGCAGCAACCCCCCAAAATATGGGCGCCCGCTGTGAACCAGCGCCGTGCCTAAACCAGATACTCTGCGGGCCCGAGGTCCGGACGCAGGTCACTCAGCTCAGCGTTGGCGCTGGCCGTCGCCGATTGCGGTCCAAAAGCATTCGCGTAAGCACCCAGCAACACGGAGTCAGTAGGTCCATGCCCGCTCTCTGCTACTAAGGAGAGCCGTGCCTGCACCAGGGCATCCCCGATAACTTCCGGCTGACAACAGTTAAAGAGCACAGCACAGGCACCCAGGCGAGCCGCATGCGCAACCGCAGGACCGACCGGCTCGCCGGACCGCAGCCGCGCACCGCCTCCGCCGGTTGGACCATCTTCCAGCGTGTACGATACCCACCAGGGCCGTTCTGTTTGCGTCAGCACTTCGCTCATCAGCACCATCTCGGCGCTTGAGCTCACAGTTTCCGAGAGCCACACGTCCACATAAGGCTCGAGCGCCTGCCGCAGTTTTTGCAGCACCGGACGTGCCTTTGCCGCATCGAACAGATCCGCACGATACGACCCACAAACCGGCGGCAACGAGCCGGCCACGGTAATGTGGCGCGGGGCTTCATTCGCCGCTGCGCGCGCGAGCTTGCCTGCCAACGCCGCAAGTTGCGGCCCGTCGGTCTCGAAGCGCTCCGCACCAATGTGAAACGGCACTACGGCATAGCTGTTGGTGGTGATGACATCGGCACCCGCTTCGATGTAGCGCCGATGCACTTGTGTTACGTACTCGGGGCCTTCCATGAGCGCAAGCGCCGACCACTCCGGCTGACGAAACGGCGCTCCCAGGCGCAAGAGCTCGCGCCCAGTCCCCCCGTCGAGCAGCATGAACCGCTGCTCATTGGGTAAAGATAACGATTGCTTTGGCATCTCAAGCTCGCGGGTAGAGTCCTGCTGCATCAAAACACGATTTCACCGTGGCACCAACTATGCTCTATAACCCCTTGATATTCATGTAATAGTGCACGGTGCCAAGGCTTCGTTGAGTTCCAGGCTTCAGCGCGCCTGATCTTGCCGGCGCGACATTCAGAAAACCAAGGGCATCTTCTCAGGAATCAGCCGTCCCCAAAACGCCAGACGGGTCGATCGGACACCTGGATCGCCTCGTCGCGGCTCGCGGTCGGCATTGTTGTATACGCTGCGTACGACCGGCTCGTCGATTACGTACGTGCGCTGACCGTGGTGTCATACGGTACGTTCCTCGATGCTGGGCTACACTTGCGTCAGATTCGATAGCGCCGTGTTGAACGGCGATTGTCGCGTGTTTCCGTCTGGCGGCGGATGACGTTTTATCGTCTGCGTGTGTAAAATTGCTGGGAATACATTGATATTCCACTGTCCGGGAGCCCACACCTGAATCTATGCTGCGGCGGTTGGACTGCATCACAACAGTCCGTTTCATGAGAGGCAGTCTTCGATGAATGCGCGTGCCACCCAGGAGAGAGCCATGACTGATGAGAGTCGAATCGGGAAGTTGGAATCGGATGTGCAGCACCTGCAGGCCGACGTGACTGAGATCAAAGGGGAGGTCAAGTCACTGCGGGACGCCTTCGATCTGCTGAGAACGGAATTCTTGTCATTCAAGACTGAGGTGGCGAAAGAGTTCGGATCGCTCAGGACGTCCATCGAGTCCCTGCGCACAGCCATTGAGCGAGCGAAACTGTGGATGGTGGTGACTGGGGCGGGAACGATTCTGTCCGTGTGGGGCGCCGCGGTTGCGCTGGCTCGCTTTCTGAAGCCATGACACCTGAATGTCTAAAGCGGTGGGTTGCCGCAGTCGGTCGCGGTAAAGAAGTCGATCCGGGAGGCGACCGTTCTGCTCCTGCAGGGAGGCTTCCCGGGCCCGGAGCCTTCAAGCCCGGTTTGCGAAAAACCTGAGCGCGTCGATGAATGCCCGCAAGGCGGGTGCCATCTGCCGCTGCGCCGGGTAACAAAGATAGAATCCGGGAAACGGTGCGGACCAGGATTCGAGCAGGGGGACGAGCGCGCCTTGCTCGAGATACGGAGCGAGCAATTCCTGGGTGGCGAAAGCGATGCCGAGACCCTCGGCGGCCGCCTTCAGACAGAAGTCCTTGCTGTTGCAGATCAACGGTCCCTTGACTTCAACTTCGAACCATTTGCCGTCACTGTTGAATTCCCACTTGTAGGGCAACTCATGTCCTTCCCAACGCCATCCTATACAACGATGGGTCGTCAACTCGCGGGGGCTCCCGGGCGCTCCGTGACGGGCAAGATACTCCGGCGAGGCCACTGCGATCTGCCGCAGATCGGGACCGAGCCTCACGGCAATCATGTCACGCTCGATCACTTCACCGATGCGGATCGCCGCATCGTAACTTCCGGCAACGACGTCCACGACTTCATCGCTCAGGGTGACATCGAGCACGACATCCGGACAGGCTTCGTCGAATGATCGCAGCATCGGCCTGAGAAATAGATCAGCAGCCGTGCGGAATGCATGGATCCGGACCACTCCGGCGATTTTCTCGCGATACCGCTCCGCCTGACCCATTGCGACCGCAAGCTCCTCGATTGCCGGGCTGACTCTTCGCAGGAGCGCTTCTCCGGCCTCCGTCAGCGAGACACTCCGAGTGGTGCGGTTGAGCAGACGTACACCGAGCCGCTGCTCCAGCCCCCGAATCGTCTGGCTGAGTGCCGAAGAGGAAATTCCAAGTGATTCTGCAGCACGGCTGAAGCTGAGCGCATTAGCGACGAGCACGAACGCGCGGAGCTGACCAAAGTCCGTGCCGGAAAGCAGGTTATCCATCCGCGCCTCTCGTTCGCATTCTTAAGCACAGCTTACAAGCTCGCTTAATTCCATGGGTATTAATAAGTGGCCCCATGGCGCGCAGGATTTGCGGCCGATCGGCGCAGGGCATGTGCCCGCGCCGGTGGCTCGTGGGGGGTGTTACACGTCGGCCTGAAGGGTGCCGCAAGTCAGATCTCGATCATCGAGACGCCGCTAGGCTGCGATCTTGGTAATCACGGAGCAACCGCCGTGCGATCGCAAGCGCTGCGACTTGACGCTTGAGCGTTGCTAGCAATGGATACGTTGGGTAAAACAGCTTATTGAGGAGTTCTATGGATACGGATATTGGTGCTTTGGTTGTGATAGCAAAGGCCTATTTCGACGCTGCCTATGAAATGGATGCTGACAAGTTCGCGTCGGTATTTCATCACTCGTGCTCCGTGACAAAACTCGGCGAGAACGGCAACGTGAGCGTGACACCGCTGGAGATGTGGCTGGCGGCGGTACGGAACATGAAAGCTCCGAAACAACTGGGCTTGGAGCGCCACGATGAGATCTTGTCAATAGACGTTGTAAGAGAACTCGCGCTTTTGAAGTTGAAATTGCAGATTCCGCCACGTTATATGACTGACATGTTGTTATGTTTGAAAGTTAACGGAACCTGGAAGATTGTTCAGAAATTGATGACTACGGAAACGCGTACACACGACGTCTAGGAGGGCCAGCAGCACACAGGGCGGCCAATTAAGGGATGGAGAGGGCGATGAATACGGACGCTGGGATTGGCGCACGACTGCCACAACGGCCTGACATCCGCTTTGTCGATGCGCGTGCGGGCGACCGCGACCTGGGTGCCGCCGGCGGTCATGTGCCTCACCCGGCGGCTCGCTCCAACGCCTGCATCGCTTGAGAAATGAGCGCGTGGAGGCGTTTTTTTGGAACGCCATCGCGCGCCTGCACCGACAAACCGTGCAGTAAGGTAGCGAAAAGATCGCCCCACGCCTGCGCATCCGTATTCTCGGGCAACTCCCCGGAAGCGACACCTTGTTTCAGACGGTCTATGATGCTGGCCGTGCGCTCACGGCGGTGCTCGGCCAGCCAGGCGCCGATGGTCTCGTTGTCAGTAGAACAGTTCGTAGCTGCGGAAACCACCATGCATCCCTGTGGCCGCCCACGGCGGGTGTAGGTCTCGACGGCATCGCGTAACATCCGCTCGATAGCGCGCCGTGTAGTGGGCTCCTCCTCGAATGCGCGATCCGCGAACCCACCCTCGTGTGTTTCGTAAAGGGAGATCGCCTCGCGAAACAACTCTTCCTTCGAACCAAAGGCGGCATAGATGCGTGCCGAGGCAATGCCCAGAGCCGCGACCAGATCCGCCATCGAGGTACCTTCATAACCGCGCGACCAGAATATATCCCGGGCCTTGCTCAAGGCCGCTTCACGGTCGAATTCGCGGGGTCGTCCAGCCATATCGAATCTTCGTTCATTGTCGGTCCACAAATAATACGCTTGACGCGCGGGATCTGCCCGGTATTATTTGTCGATCGGCAAACAATGGAGCAGGATGATGCGTGCAGCTGTTGTGGAGGCGCTGAATGAGCCGTTGGTGCTGCGCCAGGTGCCCGACCCCGAATGCCCTGCGGACGGTGCAATTGTCCGCGTCGGGGCGAACGGGATTTGTCGGACGGATTGGCACCTCTGGACTGGAGATTGGACGTGGCGCGGTCTGGCGATCAGCCCGCCCTTCGTCCTGGGTCACGAGTTCAGCGGCTCCATAGAGGAGGTCGGCAACCAGGTCTCCAGTTGGAAGAGGGGCGACCGGATAATCTTTCCGATGAATCCTGGAGAGGGCACGTGTGAGTGGTGTCGCAGCGGCAACCAGCACATTTGCGACTCGGTCGCGGACCTTGTGCCGGGCGTGGCCTACTGGGGCGCCTTTGCCGAATATGTTGCCGTTCGGCATGCAGAGGTCAATCTCGTTCGACTCCCTGATTCCATGTCATTCGTTGATTCTGCAAGTCTCGCCTGCCGATACATGGCCGCCTTTCATGGCATTGTCGACGAAGCTGCATTACGCGGTGGCGAATGGGTTGCGGTACACGGTTGTGGCGGCATGGGTCTTTCGGCAGTCCAGATCGCAACGGCATTGGGTGCCCGCGTCATAGCAATTGACAAATCGGCGAAGGCGCTGGCCGCAGCGCGCGAATTGGGAGCACGTTTCACGGTGAATGCCTCGACGGAAAACCCGATCGACGCGGTCAAAACGCTCACCGGGGGCGGCGCACACATCTCGATTGACGCCGTGGGCATCGACGTTACCTGCAGAAATTCAGTACTTTGCCTCCGCAAACGAGGTCGCCACGTGCAACTTGGCCACACGACCCGGAAAGAGGGTGGATATGTTGGACTGCCCATCGACGTAATACTGCTCAACGAGTTGAGGCTGCTGGGAGCCTTCGGCATGCAGAGCCACGGTTACAGCACGATGTTGGCCATGTGCGAAGGGGGGCTACTCCAACCGGGCAAGGTCGTGCGTCAAACGGTCAGCTTGGAAGGGGTAACCGGTATACTGCAGGCGATGGGCAGTTTCAATACAACGGGTGTTGTAGTCATCGACCAATTCTGATAGATCGCGCTCGTGAGTTAATTTGTGAGATCGTGAACGAGCTTCTCACCGAGACGCAGCAGGTGCTCAGCGAGTGTTTACAATTGTCTCGCAGCTCGACACAAAGCGTTCAGGAAGTGCTCACGCTGACGAGCCGCCTGGAGCAGGTGCAGGCAGAGGCGTTGAAGGACTCGCTCACGGCAGGATTGGCCCGATGATGATATCGCTAGGCAACCCGGCAGCTCAATTATCGTTGCCTTCCCGGACCTTCTGATAGAAATCGTAGGTGTGGCTATAGGGGGTCTGCGTCACGTACCTCCATGTGCCCAGCGGCGGGAATGAGAACTGCTGAAAGCGTTTCAGGCTCTCGAGGCTCTTGAGCGGAATCGGCGTGCGGGCGGGAACGTTCGTCCAGCCAAACAGGAAATGTCCATGCTGCTTCAGTCGTGAGTGGCAATTTACGATGGCCCGCTCGCATTGATCCTGAGTGTTGAGTCCGAATCCGAACACACCGTTGCAGAGGATGAGATCGAACCGCTCCGGGGGGGCATGCCGGTCCAGGAATTCCAGCGCATCAACAATATGTTGGCGCGCCCCATACTTGCGCGCGTTCGGCGAGATGTCGATTGTCCAATAATCATGCTGATGAAAAAACATCTTCGCGTAGTGTTTGGTGTACCAGTCGCATCCTACGAAGAGCACGGACTGAATCTCGGGGAGCGCGACATAGAACGGAAAGATGATTTCTTCCAGGACGCGCCGGTCTTCGGTCTCCATCTTGGTTGGCAGGCCGAGCGCGAAGCGGACGGCCCGGACCGCAAATGCGGGGTCCGTGAGCAAACGGGCAATTGGATTCCTGCGGCGCGGGCCGGCCGAATTGCCGATCAGGACTTCCGCCTCGCGGCGCTGATGATCACGCATCTTTCCTCGCTACGTTAGCCTGGATCCATCCGAACCCAATGAATACGAGCAGGTCCGCGGTCAGGATCAGCTCTCGAGTGATCGCAAAGGACTCGTCCGCTCCAGGGTCGTTGATTGCAATGATTCCGTTCGTTCCGCCGCCCGCTCATCTGAGAGCCGATGGCGCCGTTTGACTAGTGTGTGAATGTGAGCGTCGAACGAGAGGTCGTAGTTGCCCTGGCCGACATTTTCAGCAAGTTTCTGTAACCAAAGACGCCTGAGAGTGGTCAAGCCCCGCGAAATTTGGTTGGGAGAGTACGCCAGCGAACCTTCCGCGCACCACTGCTGGCAGAACGTCGCCCAAGATCCTCCAAACTCCTGCGGTATATCGATATTGGCGGTCATCGCGTGAGTATAAACCTCGGCAGCGGAGCTGCCCGTGCCGCAGGAAGCGGCATGGCAGGTTCTTATGACCGAAGCAGAGTAGACCGCGTATAGCGAAGATCGAGCCATGTCGAGTCTACCCATCGCCCCCCGCCCGTAGCCCCGAGCGACCGTGCCGGAAGACCATCAAGCCGCGTGAGGACGTCTCAAGTCGCCTCGCTAGCCCGCAGTAAACCGGTCCCGGCGTGATGTGCGCAAGGGCCCGACCACCTGACGTTTGACCTGGCCGACCTGTCGAATCGTTCCGCATCGCACAAATACTCACGCAGCATATCGAGGGATTTGTACCGCGACTGGTCGGCCATACTGAAGATGTTGGCACGGACGCGCGCCGCGCTGGTAAGAAACCCGCTGCGCAGACTGCGGCCGGCATAGCGCTGCGGATCCAGCTCCGGCCGCAGCGACGCGGAGTTGATCTCAGCAGAAGAGGTCGATCGAAACGCACGGGCTGTCGCACACAGGTCCACTTCGGATTCCGGACGCTGTCAGCCACGCATCGGCGGATCACGGCACGCCGCAGCCGGCCTCAACGCCGAGCCGGAACCGTCCCGCTTGATCGCAATCGATCCACGGCCGCACGTTCCGCTGCGGCGTGTTGCCGTACCGCCGCGGAGATCGCCTGAAAGCGCGCATCCTTGCGAAGCGGCGCGAAGGCCGGCTCCAGTTCTGCGTAATACCACCAACATTCTAAACCCATGCGATCGGCGGCTGATTGCTGCAAATCCTTCAGCGCCTCCTCATTTCGCCCCAAGAGGGCAAACACCACGGGTCGCATCTGGCGATGCCACAGATCGCCTGCTTTGAAAGCGTGAGCCTCGTGTTCCATTGCCAGCAGCGTCGCCTCAAGCAATCGACGGCCACGCACAGCCTGTCCGGCTTGAATCAACATGTCGGCGAGTCCAACGACGTTGATGTAGAGGCTCGAGGGGTCTCTGACGATCGGTTGGCCGGCGGCATCCCATTCAGTCTGAGATCTTTCGGCCAATACATCGATCGCGCGTAAGTATTCGCCGTTAGACCTTGCGCGCAGACGAATGGCCGCGATCGGCATAGGCTCACCGACCACCGGGATCGTCCCTAGAGAGGCGGCTCGGTAGGCTTCCGATCCTGCGGCGGGTAGGTTATGGGCTGCCAGCGCCATGATGGAATTGAGCGTCGGGCTCGGCTCCGGCGCCATGCGCGTGATGGCCTCCGCCGCTTCGAGGTCTTGAATGTCCAAGTACAGGTTTTGCAGCACAAGGCGGGGCTGAGTCGCGCTCGGATCCGCCGCCAGGACTTGTTCGGACAATTTGATGGCTTCCGCAAGGCGCCCGACCGTCCAATACAGTTGCGCCAACCGCAACAACGCGGGCTGATACAGCGGGTCCTTGCGCAGTCCCCCGATCAACAGTGTTTCCGCTTCACCGACCTCGCCCCGCCCATAAAATAGGAACGTCGCTTTGGCAACGTCGAGCCGCGGCTCCAGTGGATCCAGTTTGCGCGCCTGGTCGATAAGTTGCAGCGCCTCGTCGCGGCGGGCTGGATTCTCGTAAAGCACTGCCGCCAAACCCTCGTATGCCGCGGCGTTGCTGGGGTTGAGGTCGAGGGCTTTGCGATAGTCGAGCTCGGCTGTCGCCACGTCAAAAAACGCATTGATGTACCCTCTGGCTGCGTACGCTTCGCTTTCCTTCGGGTTCAAAGAAAGCGCTCGTTCCATCAAGGGTCGGGTCTCGCGCAAGGCCTCGCGGAAGCGTTTCTCACTGTTCGGACCTGAGTAGTATTCCGCAGCGCGAAGCTTGGCAACGCCGAGCAACACATATCCGGCCGCGAATTTGGGATCGATCGCGACGGCGCGGGCGGCGTGCTGTTCGGCGCTGACCAAGTCCGCGGTGCGCCACGTCGCGAGCAGGCGGCTGCCCTGCAAATACTCAAGATAGGCTGCGAAGTCTGCCGACCCTTGCGCTTTTATATCGCCGGTTTCCCCGGGGTCCAAGGTCAGTTTCAGCGCGCGCGTGACCTCCAGAGCAATCGCATCCTGCAGTTCAAAAATTCGCTGCGGCGGCTTATCGAAGCGCATCGACCACATATGCTCGCCGGACTGAGCGTCGATCAACTGCGCGGTGACGCGAAGCTGCTCGTTATCCCGCTGCACACTGCCTTCCAATAGGTATCGAGCGTTGAGCCGACGTCCGATCTCGCGAACGTCAGTCTCGCGATTTTGGAATGCGAACGAGGAGGTGCGTGCAATGACGTCGAGCTTATCCAGGCTGGCGAGTTGGTGCAGAACGGCCTCCGGGATTCCGAGCGCGAGAATGTCGCTCGCGGACTGGCCGCGGCTCATATCGCGGAACGGGAGCACCGCAATTGAGCGCGGCGGCAGGCTTGCCCGGTTGGAATTCACAGCTACTGGGTGATCTCGAACCTTGGCGAACCAAACCACGGGCGCGATAGTCACCAGGCCAATCAAAATCGCCAGCGCAAAATACGTTCGGGAGCGTGAGGCCGAAGTGGTCTGCGGGATTTGTTCGCGCAGCTCTTCGACCGGTGCAACCAATTGATAGCCGCGGCCCCTGACACCAGCAATGTACCGGGGATGCTGCGAATCATCTCCGAGCGCCTCGCGCAGCAACTTGATGCGCTGTGTCAACGTCTCGTGGCTGACCACGGACCTTGGCCAAACCTCTGTCATGAGGTCGTCGAGCGTGGCGACGTTGGGTGCGGCGCGCGCAAGCGCGATCAGCAGATCAAATGACAATGGGGGGAGGGAAAGCGCTTGCCCGCGGCGAGTCACGATGACTCGGCCCAAGTGAACTTCGATATCGCCGATCCGATACCCGATGATGCCCGGGGTTAACGCCAGCGTGTCTGGTTCGGAAACCCCGGTTGAATCAAGTCGGTGCGTGAGGCGCACAATCGTAGACCGCGCCTGCCTGGCGGCGGGTCATTAAGCCTTGCAAGGCGCTCGCAACGGCCTTGCTCTGCTCCAACGGCACTTGGAACTCACACCCCGACGCGGCGTCGTCTGCTTGCAATATCGCCGGTGCGGCGCTGGAAACCACAGATAGCACCATCGGCGAACCGGATCGGGCGGGCAGTCGCGCCTTGATCGAAGGCGCGTATTTCTGATCAGCGAGGATCAGGTCCGTGTTGCTGTCCTGCAGCGCGCTATCCAAGTCGTGATCGTTGTAGATCACCTTCACGGAATGCCCGTCCCGCTGCAACCGAAGACCCAAGCGGATCCGGTCGTCGAGGTTGCGTAATTCCGAGTCAGGGCGCGCGTAAAGTACGATCCGTCCGACATAGTGCTGAGGGTGAATTCGCGCAAACGGCACCCCGCCACCCAGGCCCACGAGCTTATCGCCGCATGCCTGTGCGGTTGGCACCAAAACCAGACCCAGCCCGAACGCCAAAAGGGCTCGCGAAATTCTACCGTCCATGACGATTCTTCCTGATTTCTTCTGAGGAGCTTACTCCGTTCAAATTGGTGCCGCCAGCGTCCCGGTTTCCACTCCCATCAGAACGAATTCACCCAACTTTCACGCAAAACCGGGCGAGGTTCATGCAGTTCGGTCGCCTCATTCCTAGCGTGCTACCTGCCCGTCACGGGCATCCCATCACGCTTAACCGGAGAACTGACATGACACTTCGACAACGACCACCCCTCAGGGCGATGGCCCTTTTGACTCTCACAGTGCTGGGCGGTGTGGGCGCACTTCCGGCGGGCGCCAATGCAATCACCGATTGGAATCAAATAACGACTGACACCCTTCTCGGCTCGCTGCCGGCTGAAAGAGGCAACCTTTCCATCGATTTCCCGATTGTGAACATAGCCATGTTCGACGCCGTGAACGCCATTGACCGCCGTTACACAACCTATATTGCCCGACCAACAACCAATCCCCAGGGCGCCTCGCAAGAGGCGGCGGCCATTGCGGCGGCGTATACCGTGTTGCGCAGCAACATTCCGAGCCGGCGCGCGCAATTGGACACCTCGTATGCGAGCTCCCTCGCAGCGCTCCCGCAGGGCGAGCCGCGTGACCGCGGTATCGCTGTTGGGACGGAGGTGGGCACGGCAGTGCTGGCTTGGCGCGCCAACGACGGCCGCCTGTCCCCCGTAGTACCCTACATTCCAGCCTCCGGGGCCGGCGCCTATCAGTTGACGCCGCCCGCGTTCGGGCCGCCGGTCCTGGCGTACTTGCCGGGTGTCCGCCCGTTTGCGCTGCTGCGTGCCTCTCAATTTCGCGCCTACGGGCCGCCTGCGTTGGGCAGCGAGCGCTTTGCGCGGGATTTCAACGAGACCAAACGGCTCGGCGCGCTCGAGAGCACGGAGCGCACAGCTGCACAGACGGAAACGGCACGGTTCAATACGGAAAATCCGACGACCTATTGGGCCCGGAATCTCGGCAACTTTGTCGCTGGCAGAAATCTGGCGCCAACCGATCAGGCGCGTGCGCTGGCGCAACTGTGGGTGTCATTTGGGGACGCGGGCATCGGTTGCTTCGAGTCCAAGTACACCTACAACTTTTGGCGGCCGGTCACGGCCATTCAGACCAGCCTGGATGATGGCAACCCCGACACAACGACGGATGCCGGTTGGATACCCCTGGTCGCGACGCCTCCGCACCCGGAGTACCCCGCAGCCCACGGATGCGCCAACGGCGCGGTAGCGGAGACGATTCGACGTATATTTGGATCGAGAACGCACGTGATATTCACGAGCACGGTCGCAGGTTCGGTGCCGCACGAATACTTCCACACCGATTCCATAGTCGAAGATGCCATCAATGCACGCGTCTACGGCGGCATGCACTTCCGGACCTCCGTTGTGCAGGGTGCGCGCCTTGGCCGGCAAACTGCCGAATGGGTAGCGGAGCACTACTTTCGGCGACTGAAAGACTGAGCTCGATGGGCGAGGATCCCGGCAGTTGATGTACAGTCGGGCCGCGGCAGACATTTCCGCAGTCTCCCGCGGCCCGCAACCGCACCGGCAGGAAGAAGATGCACCGCCTGCGAAGTAGATTCTACCCGCTGTTGCTGGGGCTTTTGCCTTCGCTTACGGGGGCCCAGGCTTGGTTGCCGGATCGTGGCACGATCGGTGCGAGCTACGTTCACAACGACATCGAAAACAACGAGCACTTTCTCCCCAATGGGGATGAATTGGATGTCGGCCACACCCGTACTTTCAGCGATGCGATCAACCTCGCCTATTCGCCGTCGGATCGATGGCTTCTATCTGTCGGCGTTCCTTATGTGAGATCGCGCTACCACGGCGACCACCCGCATCCCGGAACAAACATAGACGACGGCACGTACCGTGGCACATTCACCGACCTCCATGCTGAATTGCATTTCGAGGCGATCGAGAATCCGTTTGCCTTTGCACCCTATGTCGCACTGACTGTACCGTTACATGATTACCCGACGCTGGGGCACGCGGCGCCGGGACGTCACCTCGAGGAACGCTGGATCGGTTTTTTTGCCGGAAAGAGTTTGGATCCATGGCTACCGCGAACCTATTTGCAATGCCAATACAGCTTCGCGTTCGTGCAGCAGGTGCAGAATGTATCTCACAATCGCAGCAACGCGGAGTTGGAGCTTGGTTACTTTTTCAGTCCAAGCTGGAGCGTGCGCGCGCTCGGCGCATGGCAACACACTCACGGCGGCATCGATGTGCCGGTGCCTCTCACCAACCCATACTATCCCAATCACGATCGGTTGGCGGCAGAACGCTATATTCAGGTAGGCGGGGGCGTAGCATTTGAATGGAGTGCCGGCGCCGGCGCTTATCTGGTGTACAAGACCGCTGTGAGCGGCGCCAACGGCCATAGATTAACCAACGGCTTCACACTAGGCGTTGCCTACTCGATGCAGCGTTGAAACTTACTTCGAATGGTGTTCCGACGGTGCTCCGAGTCTCTTTCTGGGTGACCGGCGCCTTCGGTCACGGGATCATAGCCAGGTCGAGCTCGGCGTTCAAAGTAATCGTTGCGCTGCCGTATCGCGGGAAAACAGGGCGCCATCAAGCTAGGAATCTTGCTCCGGATGCTCCATGTCAGCGTTAGAGTGACCCTGGGGAGCCTTCTGATCGTGGCCGACAACGTTTTCGATCCTGAAATGCCCTTTCCCCTCCCGGCATTCCCGCCGCTCGCGACCCGCCGAGTCGGCCTCGGTACCTACTTCAGCGGCATTCTCGGCCGCTACTTCACGTTGTCGGCTTCCTGCCGAATGTAGTTTTCGACCCCTGTCGATCCGATTTCCGGCCGCAGCAAGCATCGCCAGGGGGTAATGGCGGCGCGTTGATCGAATCTTTGGTGAAACTTCATCGACCCTTCAGCCCATCTTCATGCTGAGCCAGGGCGCCCTGCATAGCGTGTCAATCGTCTTCGGACGCTACCTCAACGCAGGAGATCCTCATGAACACCATCCACGGCACTCAATTGAAATCACTTCGTTACCTGATTGCGGGCAGCCTGGTGGCCCTCACTCTGGCAGGC
>JBJMWM010000038.1:0-36878 GCA_045810105.1 Steroidobacteraceae bacterium
AAATCCCCGCGGCGCAGAAAGTACGCGTGCAGTGAGTGCACCACCCGCCCCTCCACGGTCGCCGACGCGGCGGTCAGAGCCTGTCCGAGTACCTGGCCGCCGAACACCTGAGGACTGCCAACATCCCGGCTCTCGCCACGAAACAAGTTGACCTCGAGCGGCTCCAGCTCGAGCAGATTCAGCAGGTCGGCAATTTCGGCATTCATCAATCTGGCACGCCGAGCCGCTGATGCATGATCGGGCTCGTCGTCGTGTACTGCAGAAACTGCTTTTTCTGGGGAAACAGATGATGCTGGATTGCGAACGCGGCCAGCGCAGCCTCGTGAAAGCCGGACAGGATGAGCTTCTTCTTACCCGGATACGTATTGATGTCACCCACCGCAAACACACCCGGCAGGCTGGTCTGGAATTTCTCCGTATCGACCTTCAGGGCCTTCTTCTCGAGCTCCAGACCCCACTCCGCGATCGGACCGAGTTTCGGATGCAAGCCGAAAAACACCAGGACATGATCGGCATCCAGCTGGTGGCTTCCGCCCTCCTTCAGCTTGATGTTCACGCCTTGCAGCAGGCTGCCTTCACCGATAAGCGAGTGCGGCAGTCCCTCGTAGTGCTTCATCCGCCCTTCCTTCACGAGATCGCGCATCTTCGCAACTGAAGCGGGAGCTGCACGAAATTCCGAGCGGCGGTGGACGAGGGTTACGCTGTGAGCCTTGGGTGCCAGTTCCAGCACCCAGTCCAGAGCCGAGTCGCCGCCGCCGAAGATCACCAGCCGTTTACCGTGAAAGTGGCTGGAATTCTTGACCCGGTAGTGAATGCCGGTGCCCTCGAAGAGGTCGGCACCTTCAACGCCAATTCGACGTGGCTGAAACGAGCCGACCCCTGCGGCGATCACGACGGCACCCGCGTTGAAGACGGTGCCCGCAGTCGTACCGACCTTGAATCGCCCATCCTCGTGCCGCGCAAATTCCGCCACTTCCTCACCCAGGTGAAATTGAGGCTTGAACGGCTCGATCTGCTTCATCAGCCGATCAACGAGCTCCTGGGCTCCGCACACCGGTATCGCCGGGATGTCGTAAATGGGCTTCTCGGGATACAGCTCCGCACACTGTCCACCTGGGATCGGCAGCGAATCGATGATATGTGCGCTGATACCGAGCAGGCCAAGCTCGAAAACCTGGAACAGACCGCAGGGGCCTGCACCGATGATGACGACGTCGGTGGTAATGTCGGTCAAAACGTCTCTCCAATAGGGCCAGACCTTGATTGTAGAGGGTCTTGAGGGGGCTACAATATCGCCCGCTCACTATCCCGCCCGAAGGCGGGACGCCCACTTTGAGGAGCCTCTCTTGTCGAAATCCAATTCCGACCTGCACCAGCGCCGCCAGAATGCCATTCCGCGCGGCGTCTCGAACTCACTCGCAATCTATGCCGACCGGGCCACGAACTCCGAAATGTGGGACGTTGAAGGCAACCGGTACATCGACTTCGGCACCGGCATCGCGGTCCTCAACACGGGCCATTTGCATCCCAAAGTGAAGGCGGCCGTCGCCGCTCAGCTCGAGAAGTTCACGCACACGTGCTTCCAGGTCACCCCTTACGAGAGCTATGTCGAGCTGGCCGAACAGCTGAACGCAATCGCCCCAGGCAAGACTCCGAAGAAGACGATCTTCCTGACCACGGGTGCCGAGGCGATCGAAAACGCGGTGAAGATTGCGCGCTATCACACGAAGCGCTCGGCGATCATCACGTTCTCCGGTGGGTTCCACGGCCGAACGTTCCTGGGAATCAGCCTCACGGGCAAGGTCCAACCCTACAAGGCGGGCTTCGGGCCGATGATGCCGGAGGTCTACCACATACCCTTCCCCATGGCGTACCACGGCGTCACCGTGGAGGACTCGTTGGAAGCATTGTATGGACTGCTCAAAGCCGACGTCGATCCGGCCCGCGTTGCAGCCATCATCATCGAGCCCGTGCTCGGCGAAGGCGGCTTCTACGTTGCGCCCGTGGAACTGCTGCGGAAGCTGCGCGCCCTCTGCGACCAGCACGGAATAATGCTGATCGTCGATGAAATCCAGACAGGATTTGCGCGGACGGGGCGGATGTTTGCGGTGGAGTACTCCGGAGTTGAGCCGGACCTCATGACTATCGCCAAGAGTGTGTCCGGCGGCCTGCCGCTAGCCGGCGTGATCGGCAAAGCCGACATCATGGATGCGCCACTGCCCGGCGGACTGGGCGGGACATTTGCTGGCTCACCGCTGGCCTGCGCGGCGGGACTTGCAGTGCTCGAGGTGATCAAGCAAGAGCAACTGCTGCAACGTGCAAATCACATCGGCAAGTTCATGACATCGCGCCTGAATGGGTTGCAAGTCAGGTTTCCAAGCATCGGCGAAGTGCGCAGTCTGGGTGCAATGGTAGCTATCGAGCTCGTCAAGAACTGCAGCGCCGATCAGCCGGATGCGGAGTTGACCAAACAGCTCGTACAGGCAGCGGCACGCAAAGGATTGATCCTGCTCTCGTGCGGGATCTACGGGAATGTCATCCGCTTCCTCGCGCCCTTGACGATCTCGGACGCGCTGCTCAAGGAAGGATTCAACCTGTTTGAACAGGCGCTGCAGGAAGTGGCCAGCAGCACGAGTAGCGCCACAACCGCTGCAGCGGTCTAAGGTTTTGCGCCCTCGCGGGCGCAAAAACCTTTCCTAAGCGCGTCCAGCGTTAGCGTCGGTCGGTGTATGAAAATACTCGCTCTCGGCGGCGAGTTGTTCCATCAGGCGTTTCAGTTCGGCCATCCTGCCTTCCGCGGTACTGATCGGCATACAGTCCTGGCAGCGTGGATCACCGCAGGGCTGCCGCGAGTACAGCCAATACTGCAGGGCGCCGGCCAGCAGGCCATCCGCGATGTCCCACAGGTCAGCGTCCTTGTCCTTATCGGCCAGGCGGTTTCCCAGGTCGACGGCTTTCGTGAAGGCCGAGTCGAAGGTATCAGCGATCTCGGTCATATTCCCCTCATCTGCATCTGACCAGTATACCAAGCAAACATGCGATTGATCGGGCGGCATAAACAGGCGCGGGCGCCGTTCAGGTCGGGCGCCGAAGCACGCGCAGTACTGTGAAATGGCTGTACAGGTCCGGTTACCGTTGTGCTTCTGAGATGGCCGCCACGGAAGTGGCCGACAGCTCCCCCCAAGATGATGCGAAATCCAAGGCCGCCATGGCAGGCAGGCAGGGACCTTCTGCTGACCGTGGCTTATGTCGCATGCAAGAAATTCCCACTGAAATGGCCGATTCCATCGCGGCAGCACGAGCGGACCTGCCGCCGCCGGCAGTGCCGACCCAGCGCGTTTCCCGCTGGTTACGGATGGGGATTGCAGGTCGCCTTGCCCTGGGTCTCGCGGCGGTCTGCGCGGTAGTCCTCTGGGGACACATCCTAGCCACCCGCACCACGCGCATGGCGGTGCAAGCCGTGATGAGCATGCAGACCGAGCATGAGCCTCGGGCGCAAAGAGCCAGTGCGGTCGTGGAATCACTCGTGGCATACGACCGTGCGGTTATCGAATATCTGCAGAGTGGTCATAGCTCGGGATTCGGTGGTATCAGCGCCGCGGGCGATTCGCTCGATGCCGCAGTACTCACCTACTTTCAACGTTCGGACGCCCAGCGTCCTGAGACCGCGGCCGGCAATTCACAGCAGAGTTCGACACCGCCCGGCGCACAGTTGCTGCCGCAACTGACCAGCCACATGGAACGCGGGCGCGATCTGGCCAAGCACGCCGCCCAACGCGCCGATTGGCTCGAGCAGCGTTATGCCGCCCTCGATCGCGTCCAACAGCGAATCAACTCCGCGGGCGGAGCCGGGCTCGCCATCAACGGCTCGCAGGTCGTGGCGAACCGCTCCCTCGCAGAGCTCGCTTCGGCGATCAACGCTGTACGCGGCAACTTTGCGCCTTCACCTGTCATCGCTCAGCGTGAGCACGAATTCGTCGCCACTCTGGCAGCGCACCTGGCAGAACTGCAGCACTCGCCTGGACGCAACTGGCTCGATCTCGAGAAGCAGGACTTTGCGCAGGCCGTGAAACTTCGGCTGGCGATCGACAAGTTCGATGCAACCAACGACACCGCACGCCGCCAGTTTCTCGAAGAGAGCGCGGCACTCACGGCGGGAGTTCAGCAGTATCTGCAGGAGCCCGCACGACGCGGTTTGATGGAAGCGGCAGCGCGGGCGGCTACGTCTGCCGAAGGTGCGGAGCACACCCTCACAATGACCGGTGTCGCTGTTGTCACTGTCGTACTCATCGTGTCCGCCCTGTTGGTCATCAGTATCTCAGTGCCCGTGCGACGATTGACCAACGCCACCAAGCTTCAAGCTGCCGGAAACAGGGGTGCGCGTGCACCTCGTGGTGGTTCGGCAGAGATCGATGCGCTGGCTGAGTCCTTCAATACGATGGCCGCGCAAATCTCCCGAGCAGAAGCTGAATTGCGCGCCCACCAGGCGCAGCTCGAACGGCACGTGGCCGAGCGCACTCGCCAGCTCCACCATCTCGCACATCACGATCCACTCACGCAGCTTCCTAACCGACGTCAACTGTCGGATCGGCTGAATGGCGCACTGGCGCGGGCGACGGCGACTGGTCAGCGCGTGGGCCTGCTCTTCGTGGACGTCGATAACTTCAAGTCCATCAATGACACGCTGGGCCATAACTTCGGCGATCGTGTGCTGCAGGGGATTGCAGAGCGGCTGCGCGCGGCCCAGGGACGCGCCTTGCTTGCCCGCCTCGGCGGCGACGAATTCACGATGCTGATCGAGGACGTCAAGTCCGTTGAAGAGATCGAATCCCGTGCCGCCGAAATCGTAACCACTCTTCAACAGCCACTGACCGTGGACGGCCGCCTCCTCGCCACCAGTGCTAGCGTCGGCGCCAGCATGTACCCGGACCATGCCGACGACGCTGAGCAGCTACTTCGTGCAGCCGACGTGGCACTATTTCGGGCGAAGGAATTGGGCAGAAATCGTCACGCCCTGTACAAACCTGAGCTGTACGACGCTGCCGCCCATCGCTTCCGGCTGGAGCAATCACTGCGTCGCGCCGTTGAGAATGGCGACCTCATGCTGATGTTCCAGCCGCAAATTGCTCTGCATACATTCGAGATCACTGGCCTTGAAGCGCTGCTTCGCTGGCGTAAGCCTGACGGCCGTATCGCCACCGCCAACGAGTTCATTCACATAGCGGAAATGACGGGATTGATCCATGAGCTGACCGACTGGGTATTGCGGTCAGCCACCTCAACAGTGGCGGCCTGGCGCGCCCAAGGGTGGCATCGGGCCTGCGTGGCCATCAACATCTCGGCGCCCCAGTTCCTGGAGAGTGACTTCTGCGAGCACATTGCGCGCGCACTCGAAGTGACGGGCCTGCCCGCCAGCGCCCTGGAGCTTGAACTGACGGAAACCGTCTTCCAAACCGGCCCGACGACCGTTGAGTCGCTGCGGCGGCTGCGCGAAATGGGGGTGTCGATCGCCCTCGACGATTTCGGAATCGGCTACTCGTCACTCACGTCGCTGGAACAGCTACCAATCACCCGCGTCAAACTCGATCGCATGCTGGTCGAAGCCGTCGATTCCAATCCGCGGTCCGCTGCGATCGTCCGTTCCATTGTGGCCTTGTGCCACGGGCTGGGATTGCAGGTGATTGCCGAAGGCGTCGAACGCCCGGCCCAGTTGGAATTCCTCTCGCATTGCGGTCCCATTGGCGTGCAAGGTTATCTGCTTGCCTACCCGGTGGAGAGTCAGGACGCGGAGAAGGAAGCCAATGCCGCGGCCGCCCGCGCGCGCAGCATTCTTGAAGCCACGTCGAGGGAAGCCGCTGGCGAGTCCCCGGGTGGTTCGCTCGTGTTTGTAGGATCGGGCGGCCGACGCCGGACAAACAACTAGGCGGAATCCCCGCTGGGGATTCCCTCGCTGACCGCTCGGTCGCCGCTGACCGGTCGTCGCTAACCGCTCGGTCGCGAGGTACGCGACAGCTTCCGTGCGTGCCAAAGGAAATACGGGGCCAACATAAGCCCGAAACCGGAGGCTACAACAATAGCCAATACGGCATCCTGGTGCATTTCGGCCGCCACTTCACGGTACGGAACCCACATGCGGCCTTCGATCTCAACCTGGTATACCGCTTCGAACTGATTGCCGATACCCACCCACAGGCGTATCCGCTTCCGGGACAACAGAGCCCCCCGTGCCCGGCGAAACTCTGGAATCCAATCTCCATACCTCACAACTCGGCCATCGCGAAGAGTGATCAGCAGGTACGTGTCACTTAAATAGGGGATACCGAAGTTCGCAGGTTCAGACACTTCCGCGACATCCTGCCGGCTCACGACTTGAAGCTGCGCCTCCGGAGGGACTCGCTGTCTGGAGGCGTGATAGAAAATCAGCGCTGCAAGAATGAGCGACCCAATACCCGCTACTACGTATGTCGAAGACTTATAGATCAACGATTTGGACTTTAACCGCATCCTTGTCGCATATGGTGGCCCCAGACCGTCCACAGTCAAGTGCAAGACACATTGCCAGGGGAAAGTATAGGGAGCAGAGGCGCAGAGCGGTTAATTGTACGGCTCTGGGCCGCTGACGAACGAGGACCGCCACCAGACAGTCACACTTTCAGGGGAAAGCGATGCGCGGCAAGCAAAGGATTGGCGAAGCTGCTGCAGTTACGGCAGCGGCGCTACGGTGGCTGCAACTATTTCTGCAAAACGATATATCGACGCTCTCGGCTGAAAAGCTCGCCGCATGGACGCGTTGGTCCGCGAATGCCCGCCACCTCGACGAGTTTCGTCGCCTAAAGCAACTCTGGCACAATTTGCCACGGCTGGCCGACATCGCGCGGCCCACCGAGACCGATCTGCCTGGCGACAAGTATGACGGCTCTGAGTCCATCGCTGAGTGGCTGGCCCGAGAAAGAGCACCACCCGGCCGGGGTCACTCGTAGCTATCCGCCACGCCTGAGACTGCACTTCTCCTGTTGTATAGCCTCGAGCAGGTATTCCATCGCACGCTCGACCAGACGCCTCGCACTGTGCGTCTTGATACCCAGTTTCTCTCCAACCTCCTCATAACTCAAGCCGTCCTGCCTGACCATCAGAAGTGCCATTTTCGTTCTGGGAGGCAGCGCCTCAATGCCTCGTTGAAGCGCGTCCAACTGCTCACTTGCGAGCCATATCTGCTCAGGCGACGGCGTCTCTTGCGGGGCTCTGAGCGGCTCCTCCTGGACATACGCCTCGCGAACGATCCGCTGACGGATCCAGTCAGTCGCGATGTTCTTCGCCGTCTTATACAAGTACGCACGCAAATGACTAACGGCATGCGGATCGCCGAGGCGGAAGATCCTGCAATACGCCTCCTGCACGATGTCCTTAGCATCCGTACGGGAATGAACCCAGGAATAGATGTAGTTGACCAACGCGTCGTTGTGTTGGCGAAGCAACTGCTCGAGGGTTACGCGGCGTTCGTCGTTTTTCGACGGCTCGGGGCCGGCACCCGATTGCTGTTATCCCCCGGTGTCACTTCCTACTCTCTCGGAGCCTTGTGTTTTTTGATTACCTTGGATAGCCCGGGTTTGCAGCGCAATAAACATCAACCCCCCTGTTACCTTGTTCGTGACCCCAGGTAATCTGGGGTTGGCCAGCTAGGCCCGGCATGATTGCTGCCCCCAGTCGTCCATGATCCGGGGGGGGGTGAAGTCACCGGGCCTGGCGGGCAGCTGGTGATCGCTGATAGGGGCTCGACCCGGTTTTTGCCGAGGTCGCCTGTAACGTGGATGCCGAAACTAGCTGCCATGGTTTGCTGGCCCATCGCTATAACCTCGGGAGCAAGCATACTGATACGGAACAGCATGACAGCGTCAGGCCTTCGTCGGTGTCGACGCAGGCAAGGGCGTGCATCATGCCGTCGCATTGGACCGTAAGGGCAAACGTCTTCTGGACAGCACCTTGCCCAACGACGAGACGAAGTTGAGAGCGCTGATTGGCAAGCTCAAAGAGCATGGCCCCATTCTGCTGGTCGTGGGTCAACCGGCCACAGTCGGCGCGCTTCCGATTGCGGTGGCGCGGGACGAAGGTGCGTTGGTGGCACGCTCGCCAGCTGCTCAGTGATCCATGTCAGTCCTGAGAACCTTTATTGCTGTAGTGCGGCATAGGCCGGCGCTGGTTATCTTGGTATTCTCTCGTCTTCCTGGGCGGCCTGGCGTATCCCAGTAGGGGGGGGGACGACGGTGCAAGCATAATAAGGAAGATATCGCTATGCACATTGCATTCATCGAAGTCGCCAACTTTCGAAAGCTCAAGTCCGTTCGCATTGATCTCGACGAAGCTACAACTCTTTTTGTAGGCGCAAATAACAGCGGCAAGACGTCCGCAATGATTGCGTTGCGCTACTTTCTCCATAAGCGCGGCGGATTCACGATTAATGACTTCACCATATCCCACCGCCGCAGAATTATTGAGATAGGCAGTGCGTGGATCGCGAATGCAAAACGACAAGAACCGGAAGCACCCAAGCTAACGGATTGGGATGAAGTGCTTCCAACGATGGATGTCTGGCTCGACGCAAAGGATACGGATTTACATTACGTCAGCCACATTCTTCCAACACTGGACTGGGCCGGCGGGCATCTCGGCGTCCGCCTCCGACTGCAACCGGAGGACATAGAAACCCTGTATCGAGAGTTCATCGAGACAACTGACGGCGCATTGTTAGCAAAAGCCGGGGCAAAGAACCCCGATGGAACGCCGGTCGAGGTGAAGTTGTGGCCCATCGATCTCGTGGACTTTCTCTCGCGTCGATTGGGCAAGCATTTCAAAATCGCCGCGTATATTCTCGATCCCGCCAAGCTCGTCTCGCCGCAGAATGGGATTGGAATCCTACAGCCGCTGGCTCCGGGAGCCGCGCCGATCCCCGGGGACCCATTCTCAGATCTGCTTCTGATTGATGAGATACCAGCGCAGCGTGGTTTCGTTGACGCGCCTGGCGACACTGCGAGCCAGAGTTCAAATAGAGAAGCTCGCCGGCTCGCGAAACAATTCGTGGACTATTTTTCGAAACATCTAAACCCGCAAGACAAGCCTGACTCCACAGACATCATCGCACTGAAGGCTATCGAAGACGCACAGAGGGCTTATGACGAGCGCCTAACAACCTCGTTCTCCGGGCCGCTCAAGGAAATGGAGGGTCTCGGATATCCCGGCGTAACCGACCCGCGAGTGAGAATAAGGACGCGCCTGCAGCCCGTCGATGGATTGGGCCACGACGCAGCGGTACAGTATGAAATTTCTGCGCTGAAGGAGGTGGCCGCAGCAATCTTACCCGAAGACTATAACGGTCTTGGTTATCAGAACCTGATATCCATGGTGTTCAAGTTGATGAGCTTCCGCGACGCATGGATGCGCGTTGGAAAGGCCAAGACAAACGACGAGGGCGCAGAGCTCGGGAACTATCCGCCGCTTCACTTGGTGCTAATAGAAGAACCAGAAGCGCACCTCCATGTTCAAGTCCAGCAAGTTTTCATCCGCAAAGCCTATGACGTGCTCCGCAATCATCCGATGTTGGGAGTGTCAGACAACTTCGCAACGCAACTAATCGTCAGTACACACTCCAGCCATGTCGCTCATGAAGTGGAATTCTTATGCATCCGGTACTTCAAACGCCTCCCCGCTGGTTATCCCGGTCCCAACGGGGCCGAAACACCCATCCCAATCAGCATCATCATCAATCTCACCGACGCATTCGGTAATGAAACGGAAACGAGCCGATTCGTAAAACGGTACCTACGCGCAACCCATTGCGACCTCTTTTTTGCCGACGCTGCCGTATTCGTAGAGGGTTCCGCAGAACGCATCTTACTTCCCCATTTCGTCGCTAAAGAGTTCAAATACCTGAGTCAGTGCTACATCAGCTGGCTCGAAGTTGGCGGAAGCCACGCCCATAGACTTCGCCCTCTGATCGAGAGGCTCGGCGTGCTCACCTTGATCATTACGGACATCGATGCATGCGACCCCACGCAAAATAGGAAGGCCGCGCGACCTGTCATAGGCAAGGGACAGGAGACGAATAATACGACCCTTCGAACGTGGCTACCGAATAAGGATAAGATCGATGAGCTGTTGATCCTTACGGAATCTGACAAGGTTTTCGAGGGTGGACCCCTTTTTGCGGTACGGGTCGGGTATCAAATTCCAATTGAAATCGAGCGCCAAGGTAAGAAGGCTTCGGAAGCTCCCTATACCTTCGAGGACGCGATCGCTCTTGAGAACACGGCAGTAATCGAGAAAATGAATGGTACGGGTCTTCTCGGGAAGTTCGCGAGACTCATCAGCGCCGATGGTGATGCGATAACACTGGCGGAGGGTTTGTACGATGCCCTTGATGGCAAGAAGAAAGCAGAGTTTGCCATGGATATTCTTGTGTATAAAACGGAACCTAATCCCCTTCGGTGCCCAGGTTACATTGCAGAGGCCCTCTCCTGGCTTCAGGCGCGACTAAAAAGCAACAAGGCTGAGATTTTAGCGCCCATCGTCGCCACAGCCGAGGTAATCAGCACGGCACTGACGCAGGTTACCGAGGCGACTCAGAATCAAGGGCAGCCGCCACCGGTCGCCACTATAGCGGCAGTTGCTGTTGCTGACGCCGGTGAACAGGAATGAACCAAGTCATTCAATCGGAGCCTGACGCGGAAGCCGACGGGATAATCGCCGAATGCACTCGAATCGGAAATCCGCGCAGTTTTTTTCTATTCGCAGGAGCAGGTTCAGGAAAAACGCGATCGCTGGTAACCGCCCTCCGAGACATTCGCACAAACCAGCGCGACGTTCTGCTGAGTCGGGGTCAGAAAGTCGCGGTTATCACCTATACAAATGCAGCGAGTGAAGTTATTTCGCAGCGACTTGAGTTTGATCCGCTGGTGCACGTTTCAACGATCCATAGTTTTGCATGGGGCCTGATCCGAGGTTACAACGCGGACATAAGGAAATGGCTTCGCGCGAAACTTCAGACCGATATCGATGAACTGCGTGCCACCCTCGCCAAGTCGAGACCGGGAACAAAGGCCCAACTGGAAAGGGAGAGTAGTCTGATTGAAAAATCGTCACGTCTTGCACAGTTGGATCAGATCAAGACTTTTATCTACAGCCCCACCGGCGAGAACAGTACACGCGATTCACTGACGCACGCCGAAGCAATCGGCATCTGCGCATCATTCCTTCACAAAAAAACCTTGCAGGCGATCCTAGTCGGAAGATTCCCCTTTCTCTTCATCGATGAAAGCCAAGATACGAACAAGAACCTGGTCGACAGTTTCTTCGCAGTACAGGCAGCCAACAGAGACAGGTTCTGTCTCGGTCTCTTTGGCGACATGATGCAAAGGATATATTCTGACGGAAAGGTCGACCTCGATAAGATGGTGCCAGACGATTGGGCCAAGCCAGAAAAGAAAATGAATTGGCGATGCCCAAAGCGGGTAGTCAGGTTAATCAACGAGATTCGGAAGCCGGTCGACGGACGCCGGCAAATCACGCCGGCCGACAAACTGGAAGGCGTTATCCGATGCTTCATATATCCAACGTCGACTGAAGATAAGCAGGCAGCGGAAGCCGCCGCTGCAAAGAGAATGGCGGAAGTTACAGGCGACCCGGAGTGGAGCACGCTCGGTCGCTACAAGACACTCACTCTCGAGCATCACATGGCCGCCCGGCGGCTTGGGTTTGGGCAATTTTTCTTGCCCCTTTACGGCGTCGGTGATTTTCGAACCGGCCTAATTGAAGGCAGCTTGAGTGGTTTGCCGCTGCTGTTCAATGCCGTCCTTCCTTTGGTCGAAGCAATCCAACGGGGAGATAAGTTCGAAATCGCCAGGGTCGTTCGCACGATGTCGCCAATGCTGGAGCGCAAGGCGCTGGCGGGAGTCGGGGCGAATCAGGTGGAACGCATCCAGAGAGCACGAGCAGCAGTGGCCGATCTCTCAGCGCTGTTACAGAAGGAACCGGAACCGCGCACCCTGGATGTAATCAAGATAGTGGCCGCCCATCAGTTGTTTGAAATTCCAGAGAATTTGCGCGCAACCCTCAGAGCTGAGGAAGCCGGCCTTCAGGATGCCCCTGACGATCCAGCCGTGACGACAGAGGGAGCGATAGCAGGCTGGTATGAAGCCTTACAGGCTCCATTTAACCAAGTTCGCCGCACCGCAGATTACCTTTCCGACGTTGCGGAATTTGACACGCACCAGGGCGTGAAAGGCCGAGAATTCCCGAGGGTCATGGTCGTGATGGACGACGACGAGGCTCGCGGCTTCCTGTTCAGCTTCGACAAGCTGCTTGGTGCAAAAGCCAGGTCAAAGACCGACCTGGAACACGAAGCCAAAGGAGAGGAAACCACCATCGATCGAACTCGCCGTTTGTTCTACGTGACTTGCAGTCGGGCCGAAAGCAGCCTTGCACTAATAGCTTATTCTCCAGAACCAAATCTTGTTAGGAAGCATCTGATTCAGAACGGCTGGTTTACTGCTGATGAATTCGAAATGACCAACGGGCACGGTCCATGAACACCCAGGAACTGCGAGCTGTCATCCGAGAGTCTCTCACGGCTCTCACGGCTCCCCGCGGAAGTAAGGGTCAGGCGTAGGCAATCCAGCCCCGGAACGCGAAGCCGACATAGAGGAGGCTGGGCGCACGGCCGTTGGCATCAGTCGTGGTTCGTTGTGGTCATCGAAGCTCTCCGCGAGGGTGAATGGAAAACCGGGCTTGCATGCGGACTGTGATCGGCGAGCGACGGGTTACCACATAGGTGACGGTTTATAACATGGGTGACACTTTAGCGCCGCAGCCACTTACGTGTTTTGGTCCACAAGTATTGGACGGGCGAACACTGGGCCAACATCCGGGGAAACCGAAAGCTTTCAGGGAGGCGGTAGGACAGCGTCTGCCGGATCATGTCATCAACGTACCCGATGGCGGCGTTCATACTGGGGCGGTAGAGGGTCGGGGGCCCTGTTTGAGCGCCTGCAATTGGCCGATCCGAATCAATCATTAAGGAGTGCTTTCGACCCGATACGGATATGCAGGCACGGCGCTTGAGAGCGCCAGTGGCGCCCCCCAAGTGTCAGCGATTGGAGTATCACCCAGGATAGACGAAGACTTCGTCCGACATGTTGACATACCGCCGCCCTCTTACGAGGATAGCCCCTCGGATATCTCATGGAAGGGAACAAGCGTATGGCATCCGAAGACAATGACGACAAGTCCTTGCACCGTGTATTGGTCAACGAGGAAGAGCAGTATTCGCTCTGGCCGAAGGAGAACGCCATTCCTAATGGCTGGAAGTCGGTCAAAGAGGGCACGAAGGCTGAGTGCCTCGCGTATGTCAAAGAAGTCTGGACAGACATGCGGCCTCTGAGTCTTCGCAAGCACATGGAAGAGTTCCAGAAGAAGCAGTCAACAAGCCCTCCATCGGAGTAGGGTCTCCTACAAGGAGACGTGCGCGAGCCGCGACTGATGTCCATGCGGCCGGGTCAGGGCGTGGCTCGCGGGCGTGGCTTGCGGCCGCGCCTAACCCCCGAGCCGCCGCTTCAAATCCTCCAACTCCGCCCGCAGCGCCGACACTTCCTGCTCCACCTTCGCAAGCCGCTCGTCATTGCGCGAAGCCGGAAAAGAGATCTCGGGTGCGCTGACCGAAGGGCCCTCCGCATGTGATTTGAGTGAACCTTGTTGCCCTGCCTCGCTACGCTCTGCGCCATACCCCGTAGCGCCGTGACCCGCGGAGCGCAGTGCGTCGTCCTCGTGGCCAGTGGCAGCGTCAGCGACAGGCCCACTAAACAAGTGCGCCCACCGCGAGTCCCGCCGATTCGGCTCGCGCGCCAATCGGACGACAAACGGCCCATCCTGCCGCTGCGAAAGCCTGCTCAACGCTGCTTCGACTTCCGACGTCTCAGCAAACGGCGCCATGCGACTAGCGCGCGTCCGCAACTCCCCGGGAGTCTGCGGTCCACGCACGAGTAACTCGCACACAATCGCGAGCTCCTGCGGATCGAGCTTCAAGGTGCCGAACTCGGTATTGCAGAAGCGATGCTGATACTTCGGCACGCGGCTCCCGAATCCTGACTTCTCCATCACGAAGTGCTTCTTCGACAGAGCGTCCACCGTTTGCTGCACAGTCGCCTCATCGAGATCCATCACGGGATCGCGGTTGCTCTTCTGATTGCAGGCATTCGCCAGCGCGTTCAATGACAGTGGGTACTGATCCGGCGTCGTGATCTGCTTCTCTATCAGACACCCGATGACGCGCGCTTCCAAAGTCGTCAACACGATCTTCATACGAACGCGTCCCTCGCCCGAGCACCAAAATCGGCATGGTCGGTGAAAAACCCGTCCAGCCCGGCGTTGAGATACACCTTCAACTCACCCTCCAGGTTACCCAGTTGATTCGGGTAGGGCCCCGAACGCAGATCCGCAGGCAAGAACTGATTCTCCGCCCGGAACGTGTACGCATGAACCTTCAAACCCACCGCGTGAGCATCTTCAACCAGCGAGGTCGGCCGACCCAGTGTGTCATCAGCATTACGTGGAATCACCTGCATCTTGTATGGCCCGATCCCAGTGGCATAGGTAGCCACCTCGGCTAAGCCTGCCCGCGTGACCATGTCGTCATACGTGAGCTTGACGCCCTTTGCGACGAAATCGTACGGCCCGCCCTCACCTTCCATCAACTGGATGATGGGCAACTCCGTCATCCGGCGCATGGCTTTGAGATTCGCGACCTCGAAGCACTGAATGATGGCCAAACCGTCCCGGCCTTTGTAACCGTGCCGATGGAGTGTATCGACCAGCAACTCTTCCATGGGCAACCCAAGACCTTGGAAATAGGTTGGATGCTTAGTTTCCGGATACACACCGATACGCTTCGGCGCCGGCAGCCCGAGTTGCTGAGCATTGACGGCGCGCTGCTGCTGCACACCTGCCACCAACGCCAGGATCTCCTCGAAGGTCGCAACCTCGAACTGTCCATCGAAGCGAGTGTTGTCAGGCCGAACACCCGGAATTCGCTCTCGGGCCCGCAGCGTCTTCAACTCGGCAAGCTTGAAGTCTTCGGTGAACCACCCGGTGTGTGTAACGCCGTCGATTGTCTTCGTGGTGCGACGACCGGCGAACTCGGGGTGCCGGGCGACATCTGTCGTGCCTCCGATCTCGTTTTCATGCCGGGCGATGAGCACACCATCCTGTGTCATCACGAGGTCGGGCTCGACATAGTCGACCCCGTCCTGCATCGCGATGAAGTACGAAGTCAGGGTATGTTCGGGTACGTAGCCGCAAGCACCGCGGTGTCCGATGACGAGGGGGACTGTCTTTTGCGACGAACGGTCAGGTTTTTGCATGGAAGCAGGCATAGACGGGGCTCATTTCGCCAAGATATATCGCTGCCGTGGGCATGGCTCTTGCTAAACTCTACCCGTGCTAACGGAACAAGACATCTATCTCTTCCGCGAAGGCACGCATTACCGGTCCTACGAAAAGCTGGGTGCCCATCCGACCTCCCCTGGGGAGCCGGGCGAACAAGGCACCCACTTTGCTGTCTGGGCCCCCAATGCGGCGTCTGTCTCCGTGGTGGGCGATTTCAACGGTTGGAACCCGCAGGCGCATCGCCTCGAGGCGCGCGCCGACTCATCGGGCATCTGGTCGGGATTCCTGCGTGGCGTCCGCCCAGGCGTGCTCTACAAGTACCACATCGTATCGAAGAATCAGGGATACACGGTCGACAAGAGCGACCCCTTCGCGTTCAGATGCGAGGCCCCACCGCGGACCGCCTCTGTAGTCTGGGATCTCTCCTATGAATGGGGGGATCAGGAGTGGATGCAAAACCGCGCCACGCGGAACGCACTCGACCGTCCGCAGTCCGTGTACGAATTGCATGTCGGCTCATGGCGCCGCGTCCCCGAGGAGCACAATCGCTCGCTGACCTATCGCGAACTGGCGCATGCCGTGAGCGACTACGTCTGCGAGATGGGCTTCACCCACGTCGAGCTGATGCCGATCATGGAGCATCCGTTCTACGGGTCCTGGGGCTACCAGGTTACGGGCTATTTCGCGCCAACATCGCGCTATGGCACGCCGCAGGATTTCATGTACTTCGTGGATTACCTGCACCGCCGGGGAATCGGCGTACTCCTAGACTGGGTGCCCTCACATTTTCCCTCCGACGAACACGGGCTCGCCTACTTCGACGGCACGCATCTGTACGAGCATGCCGATCCGAGACAGGGATTCCACCCGGAGTGGAACAGCTCCATCTTCAACTACGGCCGTGCCGAGGTCCGTGATTTTCTCGGCAGCAGTGCCCTCTTCTGGCTCGAGAAGTATCACATCGACGGACTGCGCGTCGATGCGGTCGCGTCCATGCTGTATCTCGATTATGCCCGCGAGCCCGGCGAGTGGATCCCGAACAAATACGGGGGGCACGAAAATCTCGACGCCGTCGAGTTCATAAAGCAGCTCAACCTGGCCGTCTACCGCGACTATCCCAACACCCAGACGGTTGCCGAGGAGTCCACGGCGTGGCCGATGGTGTCCCGGCCGACGTACCTGGGCGGCCTGGGTTTCGGCGAAAAATGGAACATGGGCTGGATGCACGACACGCTGAAGTACTTCCAGACCGATCCCATGTTCAGAAAGTATCAGCACAACGCGCTGACTTTCAGCATCTGGTATGCGTTCACCGAGAACTTCGTGCTGCCGATCTCGCACGATGAAGTCGTGCATGGGAAAGGCTCGCTGGTCGGCAAGATGGCAGGCGACGAGTGGCAGCGCTTCGCCAATCTTCGCCTGCTACTCGGGTACATGTGGACCCATCCCGGCAAGAAGCTGCTCTTCATGGGGTGCGAGTTCGGGCAGGTGCGTGAATGGACGCACGACGGCAGCCTCGAGTGGCACGTCCTGCAGTACCCGCAGCATTCCGGGATCCAGCACTGGATGCGCGATCTCAACCATTTCTACAAGCAGTCGCCGTCGCTGTGGGAGTTGGACTTCTCGAACGAGGGTTTCGAGTGGGTCGACTGCAACAACGCCGATGCGAGCGTGTTGGTCTATCTGCGCAAGGGCAAGCGCCCGGGCGACTTCACGCTGGTGGCTCTCAACTTCACACCGGTGCCCAGAGACAACTATCACATAGGCGTGCCGCGCGGAGGCACCTGGCGCGAGCGCCTCAACAGTGACGCGAAGGAGTATTGGGGAGGCGGCATCGGGAACTTCGGGGCGATCGAGGCGGCACCGCTGCCGTCGCATGGACATTTTTATTCCCTGAACTTGCGTCTCCCACCGCTGGGGGTGCTGGTGCTCACTCCGGACTGAGCGCAGGACTGTGAGCAAGGTCCGCGTCGTCATTGAAAACATTACGCCGCGCGTTGACTGCGGACGATTCCCCATAAAGCGCACGACTGGCGAGACAGTCGTAGTCGAAGCCGATGTCTTCACCGACGGCCACGATGTTGTGTCTGCGATGATGATGTATCGGCACGACACGCTGACTGACTGGCACAAAGTTCCCATGAAGTCGATCGGTAACGATCGCTTTCGCGCGGAATTCGTGGTTCAGCAGCTCGGCGCCTACCTGTACTCGGTGTGCGCGTGGGTGGACCACCTCGAATCCTGGCGCCGCGGACTCATGAAGAAGTACGGGGCCGACCAGGACATCACTCTCGATCTGAAGACGGGCGCCCTGCTCGCCGAGGCCATGGCAGAGCGTGCCCATGGGTTGGATGCTCAGAGGCTGCGCGAATGGGCAGCTGCCATCACGGACACTCGCCGCGACATCGAGGCGCGGGTCGCCCTCTCCCAGACAGAATCGGTCCGCGAGTTGGAACAGCGTTACCCCGACCCGGCCATCGTCCTGAATTGGGACTCACCGCTCGAAGTTGAAGTCGATCGGGAACGCGCCCGCTACTCCACCTGGTATGAAATGTTCCCCCGCTCGACGGCCTCCGAGCCTGGGAAACACGGCACATTTGCCGATGTCGAGAAATTACTGCCGTACGTCGCCTCCATGGGATTCGATGTACTGTATCTGCCGCCCATTCATCCCATCGGCCTGACGGAGCGCAAGGGCCCGAACAACAACCCCAAGGCCTCCAAGGACGATCCGGGTAGCCCATGGGCCATTGGAGGTACGACGGGCGGCCATAAGGACATCCTTCCCGAACTGGGTACGATCGACGACTTCAAACATCTGATCTCCACAGCCGGCAAGCAGGGGATCGAGATCGCGATGGACATTGCGTTTCAGTGCACGCCGGATCATCCCTACGTTCGCGAGCATCCGGAGTGGTTTCTCAAGCGGCCGGATGGCTCGATCCAATACGCGGAGAACCCACCCAAGAAGTACCAGGACATCTACCCCTTCTACTTCGAGTCCGATGCCGGTCAGGCGTTGGCGAAAGAGCTGCACGGTGTGATCGAATACTGGATCTCGCAGGGCGTGCGGATATTCAGAGTCGACAATCCGCATACCAAACCCTTTCCTTTCTGGGAAGCGTTGATCAGAGAGATTCGCAGTCTGCGGCCCGACGTCATCTTCCTGGCCGAGGCGTTCACGCGCCCCAAGGTGATGTATCGGCTCGCGAAGTTGGGCTTTACGCAGTCTTACAACTACTTCCCCTGGCGCAACTCCAAGCGCGAGCTGATCGAGTATTTCACCGAGCTGAGCCAGCCCCCGGTCAGCGACTTCTTCCGCGCGAACCTGTGGCCCAACACGCCCGACATTCTCCCGGAGTATCTGCAGTTCGGCGGCCGTGGCGGGTTCATGGTCCGGCTGGTGCTAGCTGCCACGCTGGGGGCGAGCTACGGCATCTACGGGCCGGCGTTCGAGCTCATGGAATCCCGGCCGCGTGAGCCGGGAAGCGAGGAGTACCTCGATTCGGAGAAGTACGAGATCCGCCACTGGAACCGTGATGACCCCGCCAGCCTGCGGGAATTCATTGCCCGCGTGAATCGCATCCGGCGCGAAAACGCACCTTTACAGAGCGACCGGGGACTCAAGTTCCATGCCGTAGACAACGACAATCTGATCGCCTACAGCAAGACCGATGAAGGCGACGCGGACTCTGTCCTCGTGGTCGCCAATGTCGACCCGCACCATACCCAGTCCGGTTGGCTGCAACTCGATCTGCAGACCCTGGGCCTGCCGGTCAACGGACCCTTCCAGGTGCACGACCTGCTGTCCGGCGCACGATTCCTCTGGCAGGGACCGCGAAACTACGTATCCCTCGATCCAGGCCACTCCCCCGCCCACATCTTCCGCATACGGCGGCGCGTCAGATCTGAAAAAGACTTCGACTACTTCCTCTGAAGGCGGGTGCCGCACAGCCCCCCTTCCTCCCGGCGCGTCTTCGCGCCGATACTCTTCGGGGGTCGCGAAGCGATCCCCCTTGAACCCTGCGCGCAGCGCATGAGAAAAGCGCAATGCGCGGGCACACTCCTTGCTTTATCGGCCCGATGCTGTGCGGAATCCTATAGAAGACTGGCGAGGGGAGATTGATGAACGCACAGGTCATGAACGCACCGGGGCTGGGCACCGCCGCTGAACTGCAGCCCGCGACCGATCCTCTTTGGTACAAGGACGCAGTCATTTATGAAGTGCACGTCCGCGCGTTCTACGACAGCAACGATGATGGCGTAGGGGACTTTGCAGGCCTCACCCGAAAGCTGGACTACATCCAGGACCTCGGGGTCAATACGATCTGGCTGCTGCCCTTCTATCCTTCCCCCGGAAAGGATGACGGATATGACATCGCCGATTACCACAATATCCACGCGCAATACGGGACGCGCGAGGACTTCAAGCATTTCGTAGCGGAGGCGCATCGGCGGGGTCTGCGCGTCATCACCGAGCTGGTCATCAACCACACCTCGGACGCTCACCCCTGGTTCCAGATTGCACGCCGTGCGCCGCCGGGATCGCCCAAGCGGAACTATTACGTCTGGAGTGACACGCCGGACAAGTACGCAGGGACCCGTATCATCTTTCGGGATACCGAGATCTCCAATTGGACGCTGGACCCGGTCGCGAAGACGTACTACTGGCATCGTTTCTTCAGCCACCAGCCCGACCTGAATTTCGACAACCCGCACGTGGTGCGAGCCGTCATCCACATCATGGAGTACTGGCTTGACCAGGGCGTAGATGGGTTGCGGCTGGACGCCATTCCGTATCTGATAGAACGTGACGGTACCAGTAACGAAAACCTGCGCGAGACGCACGAAGTCATCAAGCGCATTCGCCAGGTCATAAACGACCGCTACGCGGACCGCATGCTCCTCGCGGAGGCGAACCAGTGGCCCGAGGACGTGCGGGACTACTTCGGCGACGGCGATGAATGTCACATGGCATATCACTTCCCGCTGATGCCGCGCATGTACATGGCGATCGCTCAGGAGGATCGGCACCCTATCGTCGAGATCATGGAACAGACGCCGGACATCCCCGACAACTGTCAGTGGGCGATCTTCCTGCGCAACCACGACGAACTCACGCTCGAGATGGTGACCAGTCGCGAGCGCGACTACATGTACAAGATGTACGCGGCTGATCCTCGCGCCAAGCTGAATCTCGGCATTCGAAGGCGCCTCGCGCCGCTGATGGAAAACGACCCGGAGCGCATCAAGCTGATGAACAGCCTGCTGCTGTCCATGCCGGGCGCGCCCATCATCTATTACGGCGATGAAATCGGCATGGGAGACAACTTCTTCCTGGGCGATCGCAATGGCGTCCGCACCCCGATGCAGTGGAGCCCCGATCGCAATGCCGGGTTCTCGCGAGCCGATCCGCAGCAGTTATACCTGCCGCCCATCATGGACCCGATCTACGGCTTCGAGTCCGTAAATGTTGAAGCTCAGACGCGCGACCGCTCTTCGCTGCTCAACTGGATGAAGCGCATGCTGCAGGTCCGCAAGGGCTCGCAAGCGTTCGGACGCGGAACCCTGAGGTTCATCCGTCCCGGCAACCGCAAAGTGCTGGTGTACCTGCGTGAGTACCAGAACGACGTAATCCTCTGTGTCTGCAACCTCGCACGCACGGCGCAACCTGTTGAAGTGGACCTCGCGGAATTCAAAGGCACAGTCCCGATCGAGCTCGTCGGGCGGACGCCCTTCCCGCCCGTCGGTGAGTTGCCCTACCTGCTGACACTGCATGGCTATGGTTTCTACTGGTTCCAACTCACCAAGGGAGAGCAGGGACCCGCCTGGCACGACGAGCGGCTGCCGCGAGACGACCTTCCGGTGTTGGTGCTGTTTGATGGATGGAACAGCTTCTTCCCCGAGCGCGTGGCCATCTGGCGCAGGGGATTGGCCACGAGGCTGCGCGAGCAGTTGGAAAAGAGTGTGGCGCCGAAGTACATCGCGACCCAGCGCTGGTACGCCGGCAAGGGCGCCCCCATACTGAGCGCGCGCTTCGGTGACAACGGCGAATGGGAAACACCCAATGGCCGCTGGCTGGCCGGGGTGTTCGAAGTCGATAGCAAGGTTGAGAAGGCGCTCTACTTCCTGCCGTTTGCGATCGCCTACGAGGACACGGACGAAGGCCGTTGGCAGAAGCTGCAGGCCGGTGCAATCGCGCGTGTGCGCCGGCAGGCAACCGTGGGCGTGCTGGCCGATGCCACCTCGGACGAGAACTTCTGCCGGTCAGTCGTAGAGGGGATTGCCACCGGGGCTGAGATCAAGACCGAGCGCGGCCTCGTTCGTCTGTCGGCAACCCAGATGTATTCGCAGCTTAGAGGTGATCCCGCGGCGCCGCTGACCGTCACTCAGACTGCCGGTCAGAGCAGTAACACGACAGTGCGAGTCGGGGACATGTTCTTCCTCAAGTTCTACCGCCGCCTGCAGTCGGGCATCAACCCGGAGGTCGAGATCGGCCGGTATCTGACTGAGGTGGTTCGTTTCCCCAACATCGTGCCTGTGGCGGGTGTTGCGGAATATCGCAACATCGAGGGCACCCCAACCACATTAGCGCTGCTGCAAGCGTTCGTGATGAACCAGGGCGACGGTTGGGATTACACTGTCAACTATCTCACCCGCTTCCTCGAAGATCGACGCAGTGATATCGCTGTGGCGGAGGACGTGCATGGTGCTTATCTAGAGCTCGTGAAGACGCTTGCGACGCGAACGGCAGAGTTGCATCGGGCGCTGTCGACTCCCACTACCGACGAGGCCTTTTCCCCGGAGCCGATCAATGAGCAGGATCTTGCGGCCTGGCGCCTCAGTGTCCGTGCTGACGCCGAGAAAACCCTGGAATTGCTTGCCCAAAGAGCAACGCATTTTCCCGCAGCAGGCATTCCCGAGGCCGACACCCTGTTGTCACGCCGCGAAATCTTGCTGAAGTGGATCGACGCCTCGGTTAAAGGACCGCTGCGCGGACTGAAGACGCGCCACCACGGTGACTACCACCTCGGCCAGGTTTTACTGAAACGCAACGATTTCATCATTGTGGATTTCGAAGGCGAGCCTGGACGCCCCTTGGCCGAACGGCGGTTGAAACACTCGCCGCTGCGCGATGTTGCCGGCATGTTGCGCTCCTTCACCTACGCGCGATGGACCGGAATGCAGCGGTGCACGGTGCAGTCGGCAGAAGACTGCAGCAGGTGGGATGCCCTGTTGGATAAGTGGGAAAGCGACGTGAAGACCACGTTTATCGACACCTATGACGCAATCGCCAGGCCGGCTGGCCTATACCGGTCGATGAAAGAGGCACAGCCGTTGTTGGCGCTGTTCGAAATTGAGAAGGCGCTGTACGAAGTCCGTTACGAGCTGAGCAACCGCCCCGAATGGGCGTACATCCCGTTGCGCAGCCTCATCGCCTATACACAGTAAGGAGCGGACACTATCGATGGACCAGCGTACCTCTTTGCCAAGAGCTCCCACGAGCCAGAGTGACGTCCGGCCCATCCGGGCGGTTTGGCCGGGCCAGCCCTACCCTCGAGGTGCGACCTGGGACGGCGAAGGAGTCAACTTCTCGCTGTTTTCAACCCACGCCGAGAAAGTGGAGCTGTGCATCTTTGATCCGAGCGGACGGCATGAGCTGCAACGTATACCGTTGCGCGAGCGCACCGACGAGATCTGGCATTCCTATCTGCCCGAGGCACGTCCCGGATTTCTCTACGGGTATCGAGTGTATGGCCCCTATGACCCCGAACGAGGTCACCGCTTCAACCCAAACAAGCTTCTCATCGAGCCTTACGCCAAGCATCTCCAGGGCAACATGGTCTGGAGCGACGCCCACTTCGGCTACCGCGTCGGTCATAGCAAGGCCGACCTTTCCTTCGACAAGCGCGATAGCGCGCCCGGTACGCCCAAGTGCCGTGTGATCGATCCTGCGTTTACCTGGGGAGATGACCGGCCACCGCGAGTGCCGTGGCATGACACGGTCATATACGAGGCGCACGTCCGTGGGCTGACGATGCGGCATCCCGACGTGCCACCGCAGCTACGCGGCACCTACGCAGGGGTCGGGACGGCCCCGGTGATCGAGCACTTGCAAAGGCTCGGCATCACAACCCTGGAGTTGATGCCAGTCCACGCGTTCTACGATGACCGACATTTGCTTGAGAAAGGGCTGCGCAATTATTGGGGCTACAACACCATTGGATTCTTCGCACCCGAGTTGCGTTATTCCGCGATCGGCCGGGTGAGCGAGTTCAAGACAATGGTGAAGGCATTGCATTCGGTCGGGATCGAGGTGATTCTCGATGTCGTTTACAACCACACTGCCGAAGGCAACCAGATGGGCCCGACCCTGTCGTTCAGGGGGATCGACAACGCGTCGTACTACCGATTGGTCCCGGACGATTGCCGTTACTACATGGACTTCACCGGCACCGGCAATACCCTGAATCTTCAACACCCGCGCGTACTGCAGCTGATCATGGACAGCTTGCGTTACTGGGTGCTGGAGATGCACGTGGACGGCTTCCGGTTCGATCTGGCCTCGGCCCTGGCCCGCGAGCTATTTGATGTGGACCGCCTGGGTTCCTTCTTCGACACCATCGGCCAGGATCCCGTCTTATCGCAGGTGAAGCTCATCGCGGAGCCCTGGGACATCGGCAGCGGCGGCTACCAGGTAGGTAACTTCCCTCCAGGATGGAATGAGTGGAATGACAAGTATCGCGACACCATGCGCGCGTACTGGAAAGGGGACGGAGGTCTCATCGGGGACTTTGCCCGCCGGTTCACCGGCTCTTCGGATCTGTACGAGGCAAGCGGCCGCAAGCCCCACGCCTCTATCAACTTCATCACGGCTCATGATGGTTTCACTCTGCAGGACCTCGTCAGCTACAACGACAAGCACAACGAGGCCAATGGAGAAGACAGCCGCGACGGCAGCAACGACAACCGCTCCTGGAATTGCGGCGTGGAGGGTCCGGCGGAGGATCCCGTCATCAGGAAGCTTCGGGTCCAACAGAAGCGCAACCTGATCGCAACGCTGCTGCTCTCTCAGGGCGTACCCATGGTGTTGGCCGGCGACGAGCTCGGCCGGACCCAGCTGGGCAACAACAATGCCTACTGCCAGGACAACGAAGTGTCCTGGCTGGACTGGGAGTTCGACAAGGAACAGGAAGAGTTCCTGGGGTTCGTCGCGCACATGATCGCTTTCCGGCGCCGTCACGCCGTCTTCAGCCGCCGCCGCTTCCTGCAGGCCAATGCCATTAACGCGGACGGGTTGAAGGAAATTGTCTGGCTCACGCCTGAAGGCGGCGAGATGACCGAAACCGAGTGGAACCAGCATTTTGCGCGCTGCCTGGGCGTGTATCTTGCAGGTGCAGCCATTGAGCGGAGCGACAAACGCGGGCGGCCGGTGACCGACAACAACTTCATGCTGCTGTTCAATGCCCATCACGAGGAGATTCCCTTCGTATTGCCGCAGTTTTTGACGGACAAGGCCTGGTGGTCCGTGCTGGACACCTCAGCCGACTCAGCCCCCTTCGAGCAGCGGCGCCACGAGGCAGGCAGCCTCTATCCCCTGCAGGGCCGATCGCTGGCTCTCCTGAGAGAAACTCAGTACCGGTAAAACCACCCACGGAAATTGCGCATTACGCTTGATACCGCCTATGCATTTAATGAAGACACACAATTTCCGCGGGGCCCGGTGACCAAACGACGCCACAGCATGCCTTTTGGGGCTGAGCTAATAGGCGACAGCGTACGGTTCCGGCTGTGGGCACCGAGTGCGAAGAGCGTTGACCTGTCCCTGTACGACGGAAAGGAAGTCGCGCACCTATTGCCGATGAACCCGGTGGGGGACGGGTGGTACGAACTCGTCACCGACAAAGCCCAAGCAGGATCCCTGTACCGCTACAGGATCAACGGCGAGAACGAGGTACCTGATCCCGCCTCACGCAGAAACCCCCAGGACGTGCATGGTCCCAGCGAGGTCATCGACCCAACCGAGTTCAACTGGGATGACGAGGGCTGGCGAAGCCGGCCCTGGCACGAGGCCGTTGTGTATGAGCTGCACGTAGGTACGTTCAGCCCCGAGGGCACATTCGCGGGCGCTCAGGCCCGGCTCGATCACTTGGCTGAGTTGGGGGTCAACGTCATTGAGATCATGCCCATTGCCGATTTTCCCGGTAAGCGCGGATGGGGCTATGACGGCGTGCTCCTATACGCGCCCGAAACTGCGTACGGCACTCCTAACGAGTTGAAATCGCTCATTGCTGCAGCCCACAAACGCGGCATTGCTATGATGCTGGACGTGGTCTACAACCACTTCGGCCCCGAGGGGAACTACCTCGGCATGTACGCCCCGCAATTCTTCACCGAGCGGCATCACACTCCCTGGGGGGCCGCCATCAACTTCGACGGCGACAATAGCCGGGCCGTACGCGACTTCTTCATCAACAACACGCTGTACTGGCTCGAGGAATACCACTTCGACGGCCTGCGTTTCGATGCAGTGCACGCCATCATCGATGACGGCAAAAAACACATACTGACGGAAATCGCCGAGACGGCCCGCGCGTATGCCACGAGCGGCGACCGCAACATCTATCTGGTTCTGGAGAACGGCGCGAACGAGGCCCATTTCCTGGGCTATCCCGGACAGAAAGACAAGTTCGATGCGCAGTGGGACGACGACGTTCACCATTGCCTGCACACCATTCTCACGGGCGAAAGGGACGGCTATTACTCGGATTTCGCCGAAGAGCCGCACTTCAAGCTGTGCCGCAGCCTGGCGGAAGGGTTTGTCTACCAAGGCGAATATTCCAAGCACGAAAAGCACAAGCGCGGCGAGCGAAGCTCACACCTGCCGCCCACGGCGTTTGTCATCTTTCAGCAGAATCACGATCAGATCGGCAATCGCGCACTCGGCGAGCGGCTTGGCCATATCGTGAAGACCGAAGATGCATTGCGCGCTGCAACAGCGGTTCTGTTACTCGCGCCCTCCCCGCCGATGCTCTTCATGGGAGAGGAGTGGAACGCCCCAGAACCCTTCCCCTACTTCTGCGATTTCGAGCCGGAGCTGGCCGCCAAAGTGCGGGAAGGCCGCAAGAAGGAGTTCTCCCACTTCGAGCGCTTCCGCGACCCGAAGAACGCAGATCGGATTCCAGACCCAACCAGCGCGGCCACGGTCGAGTCTGCCCGCCTGGATTGGAGCAAGCTGACAGTTGCGAGACACGAAAACTGGCTCGACCTGTACCAGCGTCTGCTCGCCATACGCCAGCAAGACATCGTTCCCCTGATCCCCGAGATCCGTTTCGGAGCCTGCAGCAAGCTCGAGTCGGGAGTAGCGTTTGCAGTCGATTGGACGCTCGCGGAAGGATCTGTCCTGCACCTGATAGCCAACCTGGCAGACGAGCCAGCTCAATTGGTGGGACGTACCGCGGGCCGTTTGATCTACGCTACGCATCCAAACATTCGCGCAACGGTCACGAAGAACGAGCTCGCACCGTGGAGTGTCACCTGGCTGCTGGAGCGCGGTGTCATTGGAGGCTGACCTCAAACGGTCCGATTCCTCGGCTCCGGTAGTCGAGGACGTTCGCGAAAATGCCCCCGTGCTCTCGATCGTGCGCGAGCCGCAGCCCGCGATGGGGGCTCAGATACCGCGCGCCACGTATCGAGTACAGCTGAACAAATCATTCACGTTCAAAGATGCTACGGCCATCATCCCGTACCTTTCTACGTTAGGCATCAGTCACGTCTATTGCTCGCCCTACTTCAAGGCCCGCGCAGGCAGCGTCCATGGGTATGACGTCGTCGATCACAACCAGCTCAATCCGGAAATCGGCACTCGCGAGGACTTCGAGGAGTTCGTAACCGCGCTGCGCGCTCACGACATGGGGCACATTCTGGATATTGTGCCCAACCATGTTGGGATCATGGGCGCGGACAATGCCTGGTGGATGGACGTACTCGAGAATGGGCAGGCGTCGAAGTATGCCGATTACTTCGACATCGAGTGGAACCCCGTCAATCCGGCACTCAAAGGCAAAGTACTCGTGCCGGTGCTGGGGGATCCCTACGGCGTGGTGCTCGAACGAGGCGAGTTGGAGTTGCGATTCGAGCGCGAGTGGGGCTCGTTCGCGGTGTTCTACCATGAGCATCGGATGCCCATCGATCCGAAGACGTATCCGCACATTCTCGATCGCGTCATAGGTGCCGTTCATAGCCCTGAGTTGGGGTACCTGCGCCGAGGATTTGTGGCGCTCGCGGATCGCCAGGACCCGACTGATGAGCAGGTCACGGAGCGCGATGAGTCGAAGGGAGATCTGAAGCGGCGATTGGCGGCGCTCTGCAACGACGAACCGCAGGTCTGTGAATCCATCGACGCCGTAGTTCGAAGTTTCGCAGGCAATGCCGGGGATGGTGCGTCCTTCGATGCGCTGCACGAGTTACTCGAGAAGCAAGCGTATCGGCTGGCTTCCTGGCGCGTCGCGCCCGACGAAATCAACTACCGGCGATTCTTCGACGTAAACGATCTTGCCGGGTTGCGTGTCGAGAACCTGACCGTATTCGAGAACACCCATCGGCTGCTGTTCGAGCTGATCAGCGAAGGCAAGATCGATGGCTTGCGAGTCGATCATCCCGATGGGTTGCGCGACCCAGAGCAGTACTTTCACAGGCTGCAGGGACGTGTGGCCACTCTGCGAGGCGCCGCTCATGGGCCAGCAGGCTCATGGGAGGCGACCGGTGCCTCGATTAATCCTGGGGCAGTGCCGGCATCCGCACTCGCCACGAACAACCCACCTGACTTCGGAGTGGCTGGCCAGAAGCGCAATCTGCCCATCTACCTGGTCATCGAGAAGATCACCGCATCCTTCGAGCATCTGCGTCCGACGTGGCCAGTACATGGCGAGACCGGATATCACTTCCTTAATGTGGTCAACCGGCTGCTCGTGGATGCGGCGACCAAAGCACGCATGGATCGCGTTTACGCATCATTCATCGATCAAACCCTAGAGTGGCCGAACGTGGCCTACGACGCGCAGCATATGATTCTGCGTCGTTCGCTCGCGTCAGAGCTCAGTGTGGTCGCGAATCTGCTGAGCCGTATCGCGCAGGCTGACCGGCACACTCGTGACTTCACAATCAACGGCCTGCGCCAAACGTTGGCGGAAGTCATTGCCTGCTTCCCGGTCTACCGGACGTACGTCAACGATGCTGTGGCCGATGCCGACAAGCGGTATGTCGATTGGGCAATCGCTTCCGCCCGCCGGCGCCGTTCGGCTGGGGAAGCGCCAGCCTTCGACTTCGTGCGCGCAGCATTGCTGTTGGAGTTGCCCGTAGCCACTGAGTCACTGCGCCGCCAATTGAAGAACTTCGCGATGAAGTTCCAGCAGATCACGGCTCCCATCACCGCCAAAGGCATCGAAGACACCTCGCTGTACCGATTCGATCGGCTCGTGTCCCTCAATGAGGTCGGTGGTGAGCCCGACGCGTACGGCTCAAGCGTGCGCGCATTCCACGCGGATGCGCAACAGCGCGCCCGTTTCTGGCCGCATGAGATGCTTGGCACCTCTACGCACGACACCAAGAGATCGGAGGACGTTCGCGCCCGCATCAACGTGCTGTCAGAAATGACCCAGGTCTGGCGAAAGACGATTGAGCGCTGGGCACGCATAAATCGACTACGCAAGCGCGAAGTCGAGGGTCAACCGGCTCCCTCCCCCAACGACGAGTATCTGCTCTACCAAACCCTGGTCGGGAGCTGGCCCCTGGAAGATCTCGATGAGGCGGGACTGGCCACCTATCGGGAACGCATTGAAGCCTACATGACGAAGGCGGCGCGCGAAGCGAAGGTGCGCACGAGCTGGGCCAACGTCAACGCCGAATACGAAGATGCGTTACTACAGTTCATACGAGCAGCACTGGAAGCGCGTGAAGGGAACATCTTCCTCTCGGACTTCACGGCCTTCCAGCGGCGCATCAGCCGCTTCGGGTTACTGAACGCAATGTCCCAGACACTGTGCAAACTGACCGCGCCGGGCGTTCCCGACATCTACCAGGGCAACGAAATCTGGGATTTCTCGCTGGTGGACCCGGACAACCGGCGCGAAGTGGATTACCAGAAACGGCGTACGATGCTGGCCTCGCTCGAGAGTATAGACATGGACGCGTGCGTGGATCGCGGGCTGATGAAATCGCTGGTCGATGGGATGAGTGACGGGCGGTGCAAGCTATTCCTGACCTGGAAGGTGCTGCAGTTCCGCCGGGATCACGAGTCGCTGTTTCGCGATGGTGAGTACCTTGCGCTGCGTGTCACTGGCGAGCATGCGTCGAATGTGTGTGCCTTTGCGCGGCGGCACGAGGGCAAGCTCGCCATTACGATCGCTCCGCGACTGTATCTGCGGTTGCTTGGTCCTGATCGAGAAGACCCTCCGCTGGGCGAGAGTGTTTGGGAAGACACGGCAGTTGAATTGCCCAAGGAATGCGATGAGACCGTGCAGTTGAAGAACGTTCTCGATGGGAAGACAGTACCGACTGCCAGGGCCGGCAACCGGGTTACCCTGCGGGTGGCCGATGCGCTGGCGCATTTTCCGGTTGGACTATTGGGAACGGTGGTGCAGCCATGAAACCGAACTACTGGAATGCGGTTGTCCTATTGTCGGCAGCGTTGATTACCGCTGCCTGCTCGGGAATTCCGCGACGCGAGCGGGATCAGGAGACGTTGGATCGATATCTGAGATACGCCGGGCCTCCGGTCGATCACATCAGCTTACTGGGACGATACGATAACTGGCAGCCCGTCTCGCGGTACCAGGTCGTCCTGTGGACGGGCATCAACGACGCCTACTTGATTACCGTCGCGTCACCTTGCGAAAACCTGCAGTTCGCCCAGCGGGTCGGGATCACGCAGACCGCGAACACCATCAGCTCCAAATTCGACGCGGTGCTGGTAAAGGGATGGCGGTGCCAGATCACGGAGATCCGGCCGATTGACTACAAGAGGTTGAGGCAAGATCTGCGGGAAGAGCACGCCAGGGAAAAGGCGGAGAAAGCCGAGAAGGCTCAGCCTTAACTGCCAAGCTCCAGCGGTTCACCGACGTTTTTTGGCGAGCCGGCCGTGAACAATCCGCCAAGCTGCGCGTTTTTATGTCTCCCGGTCTCGGCGACGAGACCTACAGGAGTGGGTGCATGATGAGTGCGATCCGAAGGTGAGCATCGCCAACGTTCTGCGTCAGCTGGCCTTCCTGGCTCTCATACTGATCGCATCTAATTCACGGGCCGTGCTGGCCCAAACCCCCTCACCGCTACAGGAGTGGCAGTACTCCGGCGGCATCATCCTCGCAAGGCTGTTCCAGCCGGATCTCCCCCAATGGAGAGCGGTTCTAGGCGTGGCCTCCGAAGTGCAACCCGTCTACGACGGCGCGCGTGCGTACCGCGTATCGGGCGGGCCCGTTATCAACATTCACTATCGTGATGTCGCCTTCTTTGCCATCGGAGAAGGACTCGGATACAACGTCCTGCGGGGGGATCATTACCAGGTGGGCCTGGGAGTGACTTACGATCTGGGGCGTAAGGAGAAGGATGACCTGACGAATCTGCATGGGATGGGTGACATCTCCGCGGCGCCGGTTGCAAAGATGTATGGGTCGTGGGTGCTGGCGCGGAAGTTTCCGCTGATATTGAGAGTTGATGCCCGGCAATTCCTGGGCGGGGCGCAGGGGGCAGTGGGGGATGCTGCTGTGTATCTGCCGTTACCGGGGAGCTCTAAGACGTTTGTGATGTTTGCTGGGGTGTCGATTACGATGGCTACGGATCACTACCTGCAGACGCTGTATGGGGTGACGCCGGCGCAGTCTGCGGCGTCTGGGCATCCGGTTTATGAGATTCCGCATGCGGGGACTAGTGCTGCGGGGGTGGGGTTTAGTGCTACTAAGTTTGTGACCGAGCATTGGTTGTTGAATCTGGATGCGGCTATAAGCCAAGTAAGGGGGAGTCCGGCGCATAGTCCGCTCATCGAAGAGAGGACGCAGCGGGTGCTGGCGTTGTCTCTGGACTATCATTGGTAGGCTTGAGTTCCTGTTCGGCTTGGACTGGCGCTGCCTGAAAGGCCGGATATCGGCATGGCCAACAGCGGCAGTTAGGACGTAGGGTCGAAGCGACATTTTCAGCGCGGTGCTGCGGCTTTTATTCAGGTCGCGAGGATTGAGATGGAATTCATCGGCAAGGATGCTGTACGGGGCGCAACGCATACTGGAGCCGATAGCCGTAAACGGTGGCTCGCACTCATCGTACTCTGCTTGGGGGTTCTCATGATCGTCCTCGACGCCACGATCGTGTACGTGGCGTTGCCATCGATACGCCAGGATCTGAAGCTCACGGATACGTCGCTCGTCTGGGTTGTCAATGCGTACACGCTCGCGTTCAGCGGCTCTCTGCTACTGGGCGGCAGGCTGGGTGACCTCTACGGTTACCGCAGGCTGTTTCTAATTGGCATCGTGCTGTTCACGATCGCGTCGCTAGGGTGCGGCCTTGCAAATACAGAAGCTCTGCTAGTTGCCGGCCGCGCGGTGCAAGGACTGAGCGGCGCGGTCGTTGTGGCAGTCGCGCTCTCGCTGATCATGAACATGTTCACTGAGAGCAACGAACGCGCGAAGGCCATTGGGTTCTACGGTTTCGTTTGTGCCGGTGGCGGTAGTATTGGCTTGGTGCTCGGAGGCATGCTCACGAGCGCACTCAATTGGCATTGGATCTTCCTCGTCAACTTGCCTATTGGCGTGGCGGTATACGCGATGTGCATTTCGCGACTGCCAAATGCCCGCGTGGAGGTGATTGATAGGGGACTCGATGTCTGGGGCGCCATCACGATGACGACGTCGTTGGTGCTCGCAATCTACGCCATTGGGAATAGCAATGAAGCGGGCTGGGGCTCCGCTCCAACACTCGGCTTGCTGACTTGCGCGGCGGTATTGCTTGCCGTATTCCTCATGATCGAAGCCCGTGTGAGGACGCCACTCGTGCCACTCGCCACGTTCAGGCTGCGGAACCTCGCGATCTCGAACGCCGTGTTCGTTCTCTGGGCTGCAGGTGGGTCCGCGTCAGTCTTCATTGCGCTATACATACAGCTCGTGCTCGGATACGGACCCATGCAGGTCGGCCTCGCGCTCCTTCCCGGGAACGTCATCGCGGCCGTATTCGCGTTGGGCCTGTCCGCCCGGTTCGTTAAGCGCTTCGGCATGAGGGCACCGGTGGGCACTGGACTTCTGCTGGGTGCGATCGGTCTCGCGATGTTGGTGCGGGTTCCCATCAGTGGCACAATTATGGCTGACGTAATTCCGAGCGTGATTCTCATCGGTCTCGGCGCGGGCATCGCGTTCAACCCCCTGCTGTCTGCCGCGATGAGTGACGTGCCGCCTAGTGACTCCGGTCTCGCCTCGGGAATGGTGAACACGGCAGTCCTCACGGGCGGCGCACTCGGGTTGGCACTCCTGGCCAGCTTTTGCGCCGCGCGCACGGATGACTTACTTGCCTCCGGAGCTACAGCCTCGGTTGCTCTCATTGGTGGCTATCGCATCGCTTTCCTGCTGGGCGCTATCTGCGCCGGTGCGGCCGCGCTTATCGGCGCAGCATTCCTACAAGCGAAAGTGCAGGTAGCGGCGCCGGAGCACGACAGTATTGACGTAGCCGAGACGGCGAGCGCAAAGGACGGAAGGTTCGACATTGCCGAGTAGGGCGCCAACTCCCTCGGCAAAGCCATATGTAACAAGTGGGACGCAGTGTACTGAGCGCACGCCAGCTACACCTCCGTCATTGGGCTGCAGCCAAATAAATCCGGCTTCCGCACGCTCGCCCTCATCGATCCGAGCGATCGCCGGAACGAGCGGATAGCCGGGCGGGCCACTACGAGCGCAAACCAGAAACCATGCAGGGGAAGTCACGCGTATTTTGCGAGCAGTATCGGCGTTGGCTGGCGACCGGGGAGCTAACGTTACGCCAAGATCACGCGCCCCGGGGAGACGGGGAGAAGCTATCGCCGACTACGCAAGGCAGACCGCGCCCGTGACAGACCGACGTCACACGGGTGAGACGCCGGCCGCCGCCCAGGTGTGTGTCACTGTTGGGATGCTCCAACTACACGCACACGGAAGCAACCTAGACACAAGCGTCCCCCGATTGGCTGGGCTCTCACGTGCGGGCTCTAGAGAATTTTGGCGCAATGCCGCGCGCCATTATGCCGGACAACCTCGAAAGCGGCGTACTGGTCGTAGAATGCTGGATTCTGGCTCGGCTGCGCAACCGCGTGTTCTTCTCGCTCGGAGAGCTCAACAGCAGCTTGCGCGAGCTGGCGCCTGCCGTCGCGGCACTACAAGTTTGGCGGTGGTGCAAGGCAAAGTGCATACGGATTATCACATCGAGGTCGCCCGAGCGTACTACTCCGTACCCTATCCGCTTCATTGAACAGCAGGTCGATGGTCGGTTGTGCGCCTGATCGCGCACAAACCTCAACGTCTGCGGCGCCGGGACATTGATTGCCGCGCCCGCGCGCGCCACCGAGCGAGGTCGCCGTTCACGCGACGGGCGGACCGGCCCGAGCGACACATCGGGATCATTGTGAACATCGATCATAAAGCAACTGCAGCAACTACGCCCGAAGGACATCGTCACCGGCTCTCGAGCAACAGCTCATCCGCGCCATCGCCGACGCCATCCTGGATCGCCTCGTGCACAACAGTTATCGCCTGGTCCTCAAGGACGAGTCCATGCGTCGGCACAAGGGATCGACAGCAAGACCACGCAGTCCCGGCGATCAAAAGATCATTGCCCCCACTGCCGACCACAATCTGACACTTCATTTGAGCGCGTCACGGCCGGCCCGCCATTCCCCGGAACTCTGGCCGGTCATCCACCAAGACGGTGGTCCGGCATTGCCGGAATACGCAGGTGGGCTCCCGCGCAGAAGCGATGCAATAATTAATTGGCATGCTGAAATATCCAGTTTTTCACAAGTTCATGAAGTCCGATTGTAGACGCCTCAAAGCTGAGGACCGTAGAGCGCTTGGTGAATCTCATGCCATGTTCTGGATTATGTGTTGGCGCATCTTCTGGATGACGATGCGCAATCGGTCTCCCGGCGACGTTTCCCCAAAGTACGCACTCGGCGCCGATGGAGATGAAGCTGTTGGATCACAAGAGCCTAACATCACACACCCGGCGCTCTGGCCGATTTAGAAGCTCCTCCACAAACGCTAGAAAGTTTCGCCCGAACCTTTCCATAGTATGGACGGTGAATCGATTAGCTGGGAAACATATGCTACCAACGACATGGTCGTTGCGATCGCATAGTTCAATTGCTGGCTCGTTGTCCCGCTCAAGCTTCCTTAGCATTGGGTGCACAAAAGGGACCGAAGTCACATTGATTGCGTCTGGAGAACCAATTAGCTCCGGGACCTCTATGCTTTGTTGCTGCGGTATCCAGTTGAACCCGGTGTTTTGCGCAAATTCAGGTCTGGGAATCTGGGATTCTATATAGGAATGATCGGCGTGCCCATGGGCGTTACAGTATTCCTCAGTAGATCTTCTCAAGAGATCAGTGAAACTATCCTCTGCACAGCTCTCTATACGCAAATATAACACTGACGCAATATACCCAACCGTGCTCTCTATCTCCGGACGAACTCTACCATCCGTTACATACTGGATCACCACTTCTGAGGCGCGACACCATCTCAGCACGAGCGCAACATACGCAGTAAAGATGGTCATCACGAGAGTCGTTCGACGCGAACGCGACCACTCACTCAGATCAGCCCTCAAATTCTTCCCTATCTGAACGGGCACCCGCCCCCAACCCTCAGAGGAGCCGATCGGTAGTCCTCCAAATTCTGGAAATCTCAACCTGCTGCACCCTGCTAGCCGTTCAGTCCAATACGGACCATGCCTTTGCCGCCACAATCCATGCATATTCTGCTGCCAAACAGCGTAGTCCGCGAGTTGGAGCGGTATGGGTGGTAAGAAAAGTGCCCGACCCGTGACCGCTTGCGCGTAAAATGTGAATGTATCCCGCAACACTATACCCATCGAGAACGCGTCTGAAATCAGATGCTCCATCACAACTATCAACACATGATCAAGGTCACTTAACTTCAGTAACAGCCCTTTAAAGAGTGGACCTACAGACACTTCTATCGGCTCGAGGATCAGACGCTCGATTGTTCGGTAGATTTCACCCTCACAAACCGTTTCCGGTAATTGAGTCAAGTCATCTACCGTTAACACGGTGTGTCCTGACTCGATAATTTGTTGTGCCGGAGTTCCGTTGCGCACAACAACTTGAGTGCGCAACGCTTCATGGCGGCGAACAGTCGCGGCAACGCATCTTTCGAGAGCGGGAACATTGAATCGGCCATGCACGCGCAAGGCGCAGGCTATTTGACGTATAGCGTGCCGTTCGCGCAACCCGTACAAATGCCAGTGTGCTAGTTGAGAGAAGGTCAACGGGGCATAAGATATTCCAAGGCGAGGCTCACGTCCTGATGACGTGAATTCCGCGGGAATCTCATTCTCTAGAATTGCAACGACCTGTTTTTTACATATTCGAAGCCTCTCAATCTCCTCTTGAGTGAGTGCTCCCTTAGGACCCTTAAAGCGCAGTTGACCATTTTCGGACCATAGCCTAGCGCCTTTTTTGCGTACACCAAGAAGAACATCCGCGATTCCATTCGTCAATTCTAGGCTCCCAGGTAAACTCATCTTCCCTCCGGTTTGTTTCCATTCCATCGCCTATCTAGACTCTTAATTGCAAAGACAGCACAGACAGGCTGAGAGTTGGGTTGGTATAGACGCATTGACCGCAACTACATGCAACTAGCGTATAGACTCCGGGGTGTGCTCCCACCTCGTGGTCGAGCTTCTGTGAAACTGCAAAGTCATGGACCTGCTTCCCGCTAAATAGTTCCCTCTTCAAACTCGATTCGTTCTAGATCCGAGCGCTCTTCATCCGTCTTCCGCAGGGACTGCACGGCGTTCACCATTTGCCGAATGGTTGGGTACTGAAATATCGCGACAACGGGCAAGCGCACGCCGAGCGTCTCAGTGAGCTTAGCTATCAGCTTAGTCCCAAGCAGAGAGTGGCCACCGAGTTCGAAGAAGTTGTCGTGCACTCCAACTTGATCGATTCGCAGTACTTGAGCCCAGATGCCCGCAAGTATGCGTTCCATCTCTGTGCGCGGCGCAACATACTCGCCCATTTCCTCAGGGCGACTTTGCGGCGCCGGCAATGCGCGCCGGTCCAGCTTGCCGTTGGACGTGAGTGGCAGCTCCTTTAGAACTATCCAGGCAGAAGGGATCATGTATTCAGGCAGCTGTCTCCTTAGGTACTCACGCAGCTGCGGAACCAACTGCTGCCTGAAGTTGCTCTCCAGCGGGTCATT
>JBJMWM010000039.1:0-302460 GCA_045810105.1 Steroidobacteraceae bacterium
CGTGGACTGGGCATGTGCCCTCCCGCTGGGCACAAGAAAAAGAAGCGACGTCAGCAGCGCGAGCAGAACTTCTGATGAGAGTTTGTTGTGGATGATGCTCACGGTACGTTCCTTGATAGTTCGGTTAACACGTGGGAAGACAGGTGAATTGCACGCGGAAAAGCTGCTAGAAGCAACTGGAACGGGCGCCCTCAAATGTTTCCTCGGGCGCGCACGGACAAACGCCTGGAGCACTTCTGAGGCGGCAAGGCAGGGTTGGCTTAGTTAGGTGGCGGGTCTGCACACTGGCGAGTCTTTCAGCCGAAAGAGGACCCAATCTCACACGCCCCGGCAGACAGTGCACAAATGGCGCGCTCTGCGGGTAATGACGATTCGCTGACAACGAGATCCCGCGATTGCAAATGCGAAACGATCGCCGCCATCGCGCCGTCGGATCTCCGCCATCCGTGTCGCTCGCAGCTATCCACGACAATCCCTCGAGCCATCCGCTTTTCCCCGCTTCATCCATTGCTGCCGAGAAAGCCCGCACTCAGGCCGACCGATCCCTCTCTTCATCGAAAGGCACGTTCGAGCGACATGCCTGAAGCACTGTTAGCGCGCTCGGTGCAGCATAACGACATCACCTCAGAATCCGCAATCTCCACGCGCGCACAAATATTTTCATCCCATGGATTGCAACTTCAAACAAGCTGTGTATAGACTTGATTCAATCACCGGGTAACTCCGCTAACTGAAGCGGACACCAGTCATGAAGACAACAATCGAGAGGCATGGTCGTGCTCCGGGAATAGACTAAGGACTACATCATTCTGGTCGAGGCAAGCATCCAATTGTGCGGATGCTGGTGTCCCGATCCGTGAGATCAGCAATCCTCTGTACTGATATCACGACATTCAAACATCAGGGGAAAACGTCAGCACAGGGAAAGTCGTATGATCAGAGTTGATGTCGCGCGGCGAATGAGCCGCACTTGCTCCATCCTGGCGGGTCTTTTGATGCTGGCCCAAGTGCCAGCACATGCAACAACGCAAATCGGGTCAGTGACTGTGATAGGGGCCAGTATCTACATGGGAAATGTTGGGGGAGGGGCGACGGGCGCCTACATAGATATTACACCTGCGCAACCGGCCGGCCTCGAGGGCTGCTCGGGTTATGCCGGGGGGACTACACTCTGGATTGACTTCTCGGCGCAGACAGCACCTGATGGCAAGGCCCTGTATGCCACTGTGCTGGCAGCCTTTCTCGCAGGGCGGAGCTTGACTTTCGGGGTGTCGGGTTGCGGATACAGCGGTCAGATGCCCCAGATTTATCGGGTGGACATTTCCTGAGTGCTCTGGCCCTTAAGTTCGGTGACGTATTTCCACTCAGGCTGCCTTGCGGAAGGTTTTTCTCATACACGTGGATTTTGGCGAGCAGTGTTCTCAAGTCCTCGCGGCTGAACTTCCACTAAAAAGGGCGAGCGGCGGCGCAGTAGTGATCCTGGAAACGCACAGGCGATCCCTGACTTCGGCCAGGGACACGAAGTAATTGGGCGTGAGCACTTTGCGCTGAACAACCGAGAAGTTCACCTCGATGTGATTGAGCCAGCTGACGTGCACGGGCGTATGCACCGGGATGATCGTGGGTCAACGTCGCTGCAAGCGCTTGATGCAAGCTTGACCGCGGTGCGAGGAGCCGTTGCCCATGATCCAGAACACTCGCTGGGCGGATCGGTAGGGCTGTCGCTTCATGACCTGGGCACCAGTAGGTCGAAGGGACTGCATGCACCGGCAGTGCCGATGACACGCATAGCTGGGGAATCGGGTTTTTCTCGTTGGCTACGTAGAATGTGACGCTAACGCCTGCGACGACATGGTTCCGCACTCGTTGTCCCCTAAACAATGCGCGCGACATTGATGGTCGGCGCCTCGCGGAGAATGTCAAAAGCGGCCTGTCAATTCCGTATGGCTGGGAAGCCCAGGGTCAGGGGACCCTATCAATCATCACTGGTCCTGCGGCCGTAAACGCCGTTGTTCCGCTTCCGGGACTCAGACTACTCCTCACCATTCGAATGCACCCTGACGCGCATGTATTCAACACTCGGATTCTTAAGTATATAGCGCTGAGATATCAACTGGTCGAATGCTGTCTTGATTTCGTACGCGCTTCCTCCGCTTAGGGAGTCATAGCAATACGCCATCCGTCTCCTATTCGATCACGTGCGTACTGCGCACAGCACACACGCACGTCGACTCTGACGCAGCACTCGGCCAAGTGATTCGCGTCGAAATGGCTACGCACAACCCGGCTCGAGCTACTGAGAAAAGAGCCAGAACAATGAGGATTCGTTCAGCCCTGATCCTTCGCGATTGCTTGCAGACGCTCCAACACCTCGTCCGTCAACGCTACGATGAGTCATCGGAACGCAGCCCCGGCAGGTAGTTACTGAAATCGGGGATCGCGAGCAACTCACGACAGCGAGGCAGAACCGAGAACATTCGGATCAGTTGCATCAGGTCCGCTGCAATTCCACGATAGAGAATTCTCGGAAACTCACGCGCATGGCGACGGTGTTATGTCGCGCAATGTAGCCGCGAATGCGACCTTCGTCACGGTCCGGCTCTACCACCTGTGGGACATCTTGACCCACAGGGCCCGATGGCCGGAAATGGCGCCGCTTCGAATTTAAACGCGCCGTCGCTTGCGGCCCGCAAAAATCGTGAGGAGAGGTTAATGTCAAAACTCGTGTATGCACTTCTTGGCGCGAGCGCGCTGGTGGCCGTCGCATCGCTCGGCTCTCGAGTCGTCGTGGCGGACACGCTGTCGGACGGCGGTAGTTTCACCAGTAGTTCCAGCAGCAGCAGCAGTTCAAGCAGCGGCTATGGCCCAGACTGCAGTGGCGCAGCGGCGTCGCTCGGCGTCATTTGGCCGCCGAACCACACGATGGTGGCAGAGACCGTTGTAGGAGTGACGGACGCCTACGGTCTTCCGACGACCGTCGCGGTCACGGGCATTCAGCAGGACGAGCCTGTCGAGGCGATCGGAAGCGGCAATACCGGGCCCGATGGTTCGGGCGTCGGCACTTCCACCGCCTACGTACGCGCCGAGCGCGCAGGTCCCGGAACCGGCCGCATCTACTTCATCTCGTTTACCGCAACCAACACGCAGGGCGCGCAGTGCAGCGGAATGGTGCAGGGATTCGTTCCTCACGACCAGGGTCAAGGATTCACCCCGGTAGACACCGGACAGCGCTACGATTCAACCGTGTTGCCTAATTGACTACCTAGAGTAGGCTCCGCCTGCCGGCCGTTGCGACTTCCACGCAACGGCCCGCAGGTCTCGCCTCAACGACAGTCCACGATGTGCTGCACTATGTTGCGCCACTCACATGCATTACGCGCATCGTTCCCAGATAGGCGTGTGCGGTCATGAACACCACGTATTGCAACAGTAGCATGACCATCAGTGCACGGTGCTCTGGGTTTGACGACGGACACGGACGGCACCACTGCAGGATCAGCAGCCCGACCGTGGCAGCGAGGACGATGCCTGCCACCAGCCATCCCCAAAGATTTCCCACCAGTTGCACGTACGCCGTGTGCACACCATCCGAGTCCCACTGCTAATTGATGTTGCGGATATGCAGCGGCCCTTCCCTCACCGTGACAACCAGCGCGCAAGCCCATTTCGAGGGTCCAGGGGGAACGGCCTCAGGCGCTGCCACTTTTTTCAGTCAGGTAGCGAACCACATCGTCGAGGTGCGTGGGTCGTTCTCAGGAGACGTGCTCACGGCAGATCAGGCGCGAATTGAACAATAGTCAGTGACGTGCGTCACGGAGCCTCAGACTTATGTAGCGAATGGTGACGCCAAAGACAGACGCATTGCCTTATATGGGATAAATGGTCTCATATGTGGGTGTCGAAGCTACCCACGGTGCTGAAAGTTCATGCCTACTTCGAAGCTCAACATTTCGATCACGCGCGCCGGCACGTTGGCTGCGTTGGTCGCCGGTATGGTCACATTGTCCGGTTGCGGCGGCGGCGGATCCGATCCGGGCAACGGCGCCCTGAGTGTCAACCTCACCGATGCTCCAGTTGATGGTGCAGCGAACGTAGTCGTCGTATTCACCGGCCTCGAGTTGCACCGCTCTGATGGATCTTTGGTGACCCTCGATTTCGGGACTACCAACGGTCAGGCGAATACCAAGTCCATCGATCTGATGAAGCTGCAAAACGGCGTGACGGGTGCCCTGACCCAAGGTGAGGCGATTCCGGCTGGCGACTATCAGTGGATGCGCCTCAAGGTCCTGGCCGACAAGAATTCGCAGGGCGAGTCGTACATCACATTGCTGAACGGTGCGCAATACCCGCTATACATTCCTAGTGGCGCTGAGACGGGACTGAAGCTCATTCGCCCCTTCACTGTGGCTCAAGGAAGCACAACACGCTTGGTCATCGACTTCGATTTGCGAAAATCCATTAAGGCGCCGCCGGGGCAGGATCCGAACTACGTGTTGAAACCAGCGTTACGCTTGATGGATCAGCTGCAGGTCGGAAAAATTGCCGCAAACATCGACCTGGCCGCGCTCACGTCAGCGCAGCTAGGCTCCGGCGCCAGCGTATCCAGCTGCAAGGCGGGGCTGTATCTCTTCGCTGGCGCATCTGCGGTGCCGGATGACCAGGATGGGGACGCTACGGATGGCGCCGACCCCATCGTGTTTCTGCCCATTGCGTACGATGGGGTCAACACAAATGTGTCGGTGACCGTTCCATTCATGGAAGTCGGCAGCTATACAGCAGCTGCCACCTGCAACTTCGATGTCGATGCGCCGGATAGCAACGACTACATCCCCAGTGCGACGGCAGGCCAGCCGGGATATCAGACCATGAAGTGGACGACCGTCGGAAACGTGTCCGTCACGGCCAACAACACGACGACTATCGCGCTGCCTTAGTTCGCCGTCTTGGGAGTCGATGATCCGGGGCGCGAAGGCGCGGCACGTTTTAATCCGCAATGTCCGGGAGGGACCATGACACTGGCACCCAAGCACTCGTTCGATGGCGCTGCACGCCCCGAGCCGGGGGATAAGAGGACTCCCGCAGCGCGGGAGGGGCGATTCGTCATCATTTTGTGCTCGGTCGCGCAACCGATCGCGATCCCACAGCCACCAGACTCACAGCTCACGCGGTTCCGTTTCTTTTTCAGTCACTGCTGGGAAGACGGCCGCAGGCAATTTCGGCTGCATCTGGGCTTCTTTCAAACGATTGTCGAAGCGCAGAAGTGGCACGCCATTTTGAGCAGAATTTATCCAGACGCGTTCGTAAGCGAATCACCGGCTGCACAGCCCGACTTACTCGTCAACACCCAGGTACTCAGGGGTGGGTAATGAAAGTTAACTCGAGAACGGGTGGTCCATTCGGACTCTCGCTTGGCGCGCTTTTACTCACTCTGTACGAGGCGGGAGCATCCTCAGTCTTGCGGATATAGCGGTACCGATAGGGAGCGCCACTCATTACACTGACTTCGCCCCGTGCGTATATTGCCGCCATCTTCATGAATGCTTCCCCTGGTTGGTTGCGCGCCAACGAGACGCTCTCGCCCGGGCACCAAAGTGTCATACGCCTGCGCGAGCTTACACTCGCGCAGGCGATCAAACACATGATCGAGATTTACTTGAAGTGAGCGACGCCGTACGCGCCGCCCAGTGCCTTTTGGGGGCGCCCAGAAAGGCGTCCAGCGCGCGGGTCACGATCGTTCGATAGTCAGACCGTTGCTCTTCGTATAAGCGCGCAGCAGAGGCACACGCACGGCTTGGGGTCAATGTCGATCGCTCTTCCTTCATTGCAGTGGACTTTGACCACCTACTCTCTGCCGGTCTCCCGGCGCACCGGCAACTAGCGTGACACTGGGGGTCAGAAGCTCATGCGAGCGCCGAACATCAGCGCACCGGCCTTCACACTGTTGGACAATTTTCCGTAGTAGTCGTAATCCGCATTCAACGAGAACTGGGGCGAAAAGCGGTATTCTGCACCGATACCCACTAGCGCGGATCGTTTGGTGCCCGCGAGAACGGGCTCGCCGGCAGGCGGCTCTCCGGTCGCGCTGAACTTCCCGGACGACAACCCAAGACGGCAATTAACGGCAAATGACTCACCCAGCGGCATACGGCCAGTCATTGCAGCGTAGAAGCTGCTCCCGATGCCCTTTTGCCTGACTTCTTCCCCGTTCGTCATCAATCGCCTGCTAAAGGAGCCGAGGCGCGAATAGCCGACCTCGACACCGAAGTTGTCGGTAAACCGGAAGCCACCGTAGAGCTTGCCCATGAGACCTTGTTTCTCTTCGGACACGGGCAATGTCGGCTTCGGCTCGGAGAAGTCAGCGCGACCCCCGGCAATTCCGACGTATGACCTTGGGAGATCGAAGGGTGAGGTCGCGTGCGAAGCGGAGGCGCCGCCGGCAAGGATCGCAATGGCGATCGCAACAGAAGCTTTCTGCATAGTGGGTTCCTACGTTGAATCGATGTGTGCACATGCCCGATGAGGGGCGAGCGGGTCTCGCTCGATGTGCTCGATTCAATGTAGGAAATGGTGCTTAGCGCTTCCTGAGCGCGGGGCCGCGTGGCTTAGAAAGCGCTGAGCGTCGGTAATTCGAGGATGAAGGCGGCGCCTCCGCCGAACGAGTCTTCGATGTGAATTCGGCCGCCGTTCAGCTCGACGATGCGGCGCACGATGGCCAGGCCTAGGCCGCTTCCGTCCCCACTCGTTCCGGGTACGCGATAAAAACGATCGAACGCCCGCTCGCGTTCGTGGGGCGGCACGCCGGTGCCAGTATCGGACACGGTCATGCGCACCCAAGACGCCCCGTCGGCATGACGCAGCGTGTCGATGCGAACACCGATGCGCCCTCCTTCGGGCGTGTGGCGCAACGCGTTGTCCAGCAGGTTGTCGAGCACCGATATCGCGGCCTCCGCGTCGAGCGGCGTCACGGCCTGCTGCGATCCGTCGTACGAGAGCTCAACGTCCTGGGCGATGGCTCGACTGGCCAGTTGCATCAGGCGTTCGCGCGCGAGGATCGCGAGGTCGGCACCGCCGCAGGTGGCGCCCGGCTCCAGCGCTTCTAGCCGCGAGAGCATCAGCAACTTCGACAGCAACGTGCCCGCCCGCGCCACGCTTTGCTCGAGTGGCGCGAGCGCGAGCAGCCGCTCTTCGTCGCTGCTCGCATGGGCGAGAACGTAAGCTTGCGCGTCCACGGCGGCCAGTGGTGTGCGCAGCTCGTGAGCGGCGTCAGCAAAGAAGGCACGCTCGGCCAGAAGCATGCGGCTCATCCGCGCGAACAGCGAGTTGATCGCATCAATCAAGGGAAAGAGTTCGAGATACCTTGTCCGGACGGCCAGCGGGGAGAGATCGCGCGGATCGCGCTGCTGCACCAGCGCGGCGACGCGCCGAAGCGGCGCAAGGCCGGCGCGCGTGGTCACGCCAACCAACACCACTAGCACGATCGCCGCGACCAAGGTCACTCTGCCGGCGTCTTTCAGCAGCGACGTGGCGAAACGCCGATACAGGCGCTGCGGTTGCGCGACAACGGCGGTGATGCGTCCATCGGCGCTCACCGTCGCATAGGCGCGCCAGACGTCGCCTGCTACCTGCACCAGATGCAGGCGGTCAACGCTCGGCGGCTTCGCCAATGGCGCGCCGTGCTTCGAATGCGTCAGCAGCCGGCCATCGCTAGCCCAGACGCTGTAGATGAACTCGTCCGCGGACATCGACAAGGGCGTCATGCTGATCTTGATGGCGGCCAAGCGGCGCGCCTGTTCCGCGAGCGTGTCTGGTTCCAGGCCCGGCGTGGAGAACAACTCCGCGTACGCCCGGGCCGTTTGCCCCAGCTCCTCGGCCACGGTCTCGCCGTCGGCGCGCATCAGACGCGTGTAGCCATAGAACCCTTGCACAAGCAGCAGCAGCACGAGCGCGCCGATCGCACAGGCATACAGCCGGCGGAACAGCGAGGGGCGAAGCCACAGATCGGAGATTCGCTTCATTCGTTGACCATCATGTAGCCTACGCCGCGAACCGTCTGGATGACGTTGCGCCCGAGTTTGCGCCGCAGGCCGTGGACCTGCACTTCCAATGCATTCATCGTCTTCGGCTCGTCGTCGCGATAGACACGATCGAACAACTGCTCACGCGGCACCCAGCGCCCGGCTCGTCGGGCCAGTTCGATTAGCACCTGGTACTCGCGCGGCGTCAGCTCGATCGCTTCCCCGCCAGACCACACACGTCGCTGTTCGGTGTCGATACGAACCTCACCGACGATCCATTGCGGCGTGGCGAAGCCCGCACTGCGTCGCAGGACCGCGCGCAATCGCGCCAGCAGTTCCTGCACTGCGAAGGGTTTGACGATGTAGTCGTCGGCGCCGCCATCTAGGGCACCGAGCCGGTCGTCCAACGCATCGCGCGCCGTGATCACGATGACGGGGATCGGGTCGGCGGCGGCACGTAACTGTTCGAGCAACTCAATGCCTCCGCCATCGGGCAGCCCCAGGTCGAGCACGATCGCATCGACCTGCTGCTCATCCAGCATGCGCCGGGCATCGGCCAGTTGCCGCACCCAGACGGTTGGATGACCAGCCTGCTCCAGGGCACGTGCCAACGATGGGCCCAGCAGCAAATCGTCTTCCACCAACAGTACTGAGCGCAAGGTCTGCCTCCGTCAAATTCCCACCGTATCACGGTCAGCTTAGCAAGCGCTGATGAGAGGAGGGATCGCTCGGCGTCCACCAAAGGCCGCCTAGTAGTCGGAACGTCATATCCTGAGGGTGAGCATTCCAGCAACCCCGTCATTGAGCCGAGCGGCGGTACTGTCACCGCGAGGACAAAAGCTACGGCAGCGATCGGTGCTCGATTAACCCCGTTCTCGTGGGACGCTAGCCGTGGTGGCGGACAGACGCGGGGTCAGTGGCAGCAGCTGCGCGTAGTGCGACTTCGCTTTGCGGGTGCGGGACGAATATCCGCTACTTTCGCGTGCGCTGCTTGCTGGCGCCTCCGGTCAACTCAGCATCAAAACCGGTAGGACGCGGAGACGCCGAATGTACGCGGGACATTGACAGAGTAGCGCAGCCGATACGCCACGTTCAAAGAGACGTCGCGCTCCAGTGCCGTACGCTCCACATCATTCAGCAGGTTACGTCCGTACAGCGCCAATTCCCACCGCTCGTGATCGAACGCGAGGCGAGCACCCAACAGGGAAATCGCCTTCTTGTCGGGAGTAAAGGACGCGTTCGCGACGTAGGTGGACAACGATCGGTCCGTATAGGAGTAGTCTCCGCGAATGTGTCCCGCCCAACCTGCAAACGCATGAAAATCATAAGTGACAAACGCACTTGCAGTGACCTGAGGGACATCCGGAAGCGCCTTGCCCATAGTCCCGGGGATCCCAAAGATGTCTCGCTGCAAAGCGCTATGGATATAGCCGAACGCAGCGCCCGCCGTCAGAGCCTCAAGCGGGCGGGCTTCCACCTCCAGCTCGGCACCGGTGTTCCGCACTGACCCGAGATTGAGCTCCAGGGGGAACCCGCAGTCGAGGAATACCGATTGCTGAATGTTGTTCCAGTCGATCCGGTAACCGGCAACATTGGCCCGCAACCGGTTCTGAAACCAATCACTCTTGATTCCAACTTCGTAATTCCACAGCTTATCGCCTGCTACTTCGCCCGCGACACCATTGTTTCCCAGCTGCTGTGCTTGGGGAAGACACGCCGTAGGAAGGGCCGGTCGTCCAAATCCGGTTCGAAACCCTTCAGCAGCTTGAGCATAGAGCATGAGATTCTTCGTCTGTTGCCAGCTGATCACGCCCTTGTAAGCCTCGTTGTTCGTATCGCCCCGAATAAACGGATAGGCGTACGGATTGAGTATGGAGCCATCGTTCGGTGTTCCGGCGAAAAGCCCGTTCTGCGGCGCAGAGTCGAGCCGGCTGAGCTTAAACCACCGTACGCCGCCCGTGAGCGTCAGGCGATTGACGGGACGGACTGAGAACTCGCCGAAAACGGCCTGCTGTTTGTAGTAGTCGACGTCATGTGACGTGAACAGATTATCATTCACAACAGGTCCAACCACCGATCCGAACGCTGTAGTGAATCCCGGCACTCGCCAATCGACATTCGTCCAGCCTTTCTGATAGTCGTAGAAGATCCCGACCAACCACTGGAACAGATCCGAACCACGCTCATCTGATCGTTTGGAGGAGAGACGGAGCTCTACGGAAGAACTTATATCGCGACCCTCCTCCGTAATCGGCACTGCATTGAATGGCGGAGTAAAGCCGACATAGACCAGTGCTTCAGTCGCCTCCTCCTTGAGAAACAAGAGCCGCCGCGTGTACGCCGCACTCGCTATGAGATCCGCAAATCCCAAGTCGGCGGTCGATTTCAGGTTGGCGATGCTCAGGCGATTGCGATTCTGTTCAGGGATGTTGAAGTAAAGGTTCTGTTGTAGCGCATCGCCGGGATTCAGAGCACCGGTGGTGATGTCCTGAAACCCGCGATAGAGCTGTGAATCGTAAAAATAACTCGCCTCGACATCGAACCAATCAGCAGGCGTATAGCGAAGCGCAACACGTACTCCATATGCGGTGCCCTCCGGCACGGTTGCGACCTTCTCAAAATCGAGGGGAGCTCCGGTTGCGTTATAGGCTGCCAGACTCGAAGGCGTGGCCACCCGCTTGGATACAAAACCGCTCTCCTGACGGACCCACCCTACCGCGCGGAGGGCGAGCCGGTCGGGAATAATCGGCGCGTTCAGCATCCCGTTGAAGAGCTCGGTAGGCCCATCAGCATTGTCCGTGTACGACAACTCCGTACGCGCTGCACCTTCCCAATGGGTGGGATTCGCTCGCTTGGGAATGATACGGACCACGCCGCCCATCGAGCCCGCACCGTAGGTAGTACCCTGCGGCCCACGCAGTACTTCCACCCGATCCACATCGATCAGCTCTGGGTCAAAGGCGACCTTCTCGGCGCTAACCGAACTGCTGTCTGGAATTGGCGTCTCGTCAAGGTAGTAGCCGACGACAGTGGAGCCGAGCTTCGAATCAACGCCCCGTATGGATACCCGTTCGCGGCCTGCGCCCAAGTCGGTGAACGTCAGATTGGGGACCGTTCGCGCGTAATCCACGAAGTTCACGGCCTCTTTACTCTCGAGGTCCTGTCCGGTGAGCGCCGTGATCGAAAGCGGCACCGCCTGGAGCGACTCCGCTCGCTTGGTCGCAGTAACCACAACCTCCTCCAGGGCCTCAGAGCCAGGCAGCGGTGTAGCCGCGGCGAACTCCTGGGCGACAAGGGGCCTGCTGGCCGCGCAGATCATGAACAGGAGAACCGTTCTGACGAACCGAGACAAAGAGATCGAACACATGATGTGTACTCCCCTGTCAGCGGCTTCTCCCTAGCCAAGCACTAATAACCGAACCCCGTACCGATATACGATGCAACAGCCGCAATGTCGCTGTCCGATCGCAGCTTCTGTGATATCGCACGCATCTGGTTTCCGGGCGCGTCGTCCGCCGCGGCGCCTCGTACGCCCGCGCGAAACTTCTGCAGTTGCCTGACGATGTACCAATCGGCCAACCACCGTAGAGGTGGTGCGTTGAGTGCCTCGTTCCCCTCGGCCCGCGACCCATGACAGGCGGCGCAGCTAACATACAGCTTACGTCCCTTCTCGATATCCGCATGAAGCGTCGCTGGTGGCGCCTGTGCAGGCAGCGATCGGATATAACGCAGCACGTCCTGCCAATCTTCCTCCCTGGAGACCACCTCCAGTATCTGCCGCATTTGTTGGCCTTCGGTATCGTTGTTGCCGCCTCGTCTCCCGCCGCGGAAATTACGCAACTGACGCAGAAGATAGGCCTCGGGTTGCCCGACGAGACCCGGCGTCTGCAGTCGCTCCTCGCCTTGGGCGCCGGGTCCGTGACAGGCATCGCAGATGACGTAGATCTGCTCTCCTCTTGTGGCATTCGGGGTGTATCCCGACGCGACGCCTCGCAGTGCAATGGGGAGCGCAAGAGCCCAGGCAAGGGACCTCCATCTAGTCAAGGTTTCCGTACCCGAGGACGTACTTGGCAACCTGCAAGCGGACCTCCGGAGGCAGGTAGTTTTGCGGCGGCATGGCTGCGTAGTCCGCGCGCTTCTTTGTCGGGTGAGCAATCCAGTCCGCAAGCTTCTGCGGATTTCCCATATAAGGCGCCCGAGCCGCGACCATCGGTGGTCCGTGAAGACGACTCGAGAAACTATGGCAGCCGGTACAGACCGCAAGCCACGTAAGCCGTCCCCGCTGCTCCAACGTGAGAGAGGGGGATTGCACCGGCTTGTCCAGACGCATCGTCCTGAGTGCCTCACTCGAGCTTCCCGCTGGGCATTCCGTCCACACATCCGCGCCCAGCGTACTCAGGGAAGCCTTCCCCATGACGCAGTTGCGGCGTCCGCTGCCGGCCACCAGGAGGTCCGGCGCCTGCGTTTGCTTGAGAACCGCAAGCACCCTTTGCGTGCGCCCGAACGGCGATCGCCCATTTCCGTAGAAGTGGTTCGTGAGGATCTTCGTATCATCGGGAAGCGGATCCACCTTGGGATCCGGCACGGGAAAGAGCTGCCCGAAGTTGTGGTCCATCACGAAAATCGCGGCACCCGGGTTGTCCTCAAAGACATTACCCTGAATCGTGCTGGCGTCTGCGCCGTTGATGAGCAGGCCAGTGCCGCCCGGTGGCTCTCCGCTACCGCTATCGATCACCGACGCTTTCTTGGCTTCTGCACTGAGTTCCGCCGGCTTGTTACCTATGATGAAGTTGTTACGGACGACGATCTGCTCTTCCGATTTGGTCGGCAATCCCGGGATCAGATTCAACACGACACCAACGAGGTTCCCGTGTGAGTAATTGCCCTCGATCAGCACCTGCCGCGAGTTTTCGACTTCGATCCCGAAGCCCGCGTTATTGGCGGTTTCGTTATGCACAACGTCGATGTTCTGAGACATCCCGATGTACATCGCGCTACCGCCTATTCCGGAGATGACGTTGTGCGCTACCAGACCGTTCCGTCCATATTGCGGGAATATGCCGTAAAACCCAGGGCCCTCCACGCGGTTGTTCAGCACCGCGAAATTGTTCGCCCCCTGGATCATGATCCCATTTCCCAGATATCGCTTGATCAGAAAGTGCTCGACCGTGACGCCGTGACCGGACACCAGGATGCCGTCATTACGTACGTTGGCTCCGTCGAGCGTCGGCCATCGGTCCCCCTGAACGACACCGGTCAGTCCAATACGGTCCTTATCCACAAACACACTCTCCGCGTATAGCCCCGGCATGACGCGGACCGTGTCACCAGGCTTCGCGCGATTGACCGCCGACTGGATGGTCTGCGGAGCAGCGACCGTAATAACCTCCGCAGAGGCGCTCGCGCACAGAAGGAAGGACAATCCGATCAGTTGCAACAGCTTGCTCATAAGGGCCTCGAGCCACTTTGTCGCAGACTTGACCTGCTAATGTGATCCGGCCGGCTCCCCCCGGTATTGCGGGATGCCCGTTATCGGGTTATCGCCACCATGGCCGATGACCGGCTCGATTTTGCGTACCAGCAGACCGGGATGTTGTCGGATGAGCTCGGTTCGCTCAGACCCGAACTTGTCCGCCAGTCGCTGATTTTGCATTCGCGTAGCGAGCCCCTCGCCCATGCGCCATTCGTCCGCCAGTAACTGCAGGTCAACATTCCGCGATTGCACATTGCTGAGAGCCGTCAGGCTGCTGAGAGCTTCCTGTCGGCGGCCCAGCTCATCATTCACCTCAGCCAGGTATCGCAAGGCACGTGGATTGCCGGGAGAGATCTTCTGGGCTTTCTCCAGATACGGGAGTGCCTGTGTTGCGCCACCTCCGAAGATAGGCGGCAAAGCAAGATAGCTGCGCCCGATCAGGAACTCTCCGAGGCCCTCGAGCGCGCCGGGATCCTTTGTGACAGCGCGCTTGAGTTTGTCCACGGCCGAGAGCGTCGTCTGCGGATCATCCGGTCCTGCCAACGATGCTTGTATTCCCGCGCTGAGGATGCTCAGCACCGAATCATCCGGCCAATTCCGTTCTGCGACCGCTCGTAATTTTCCTGCCATGTCGGCCGCATGTTGCAGGCGAATATCGAATTCCGGCCAGTTGGTATGGCCCAAATCAAAGTTCTTCAGGGAATGAACATGGTCGACATACCGCAGCACGGATGTGAGGGCGGAGACGTGGGCATCACGATCGTTTGCCGCCTCCACCGCCAGCGCGTACCGTATGTCCGCTGCACAGGCGAGCGCGTTCTTGTCGCTCGTCTTCGCGCTGAGCTCTCTCGCGCCTCGCTCCTTCGATGACCTGTCCGCGTACACTGGACAACTGTATTTCGCATGCACAACCGCTTCGGGATCCGCCGGAAGCTGGTCGCTCGAAGCAAGCCCAGGAATCAGGACAATGACACACGTTGTCGCGAGCCAGTGCAGGTTGCGTGAAGCGGTCAGTGCGAAGGTGATCATGGAGTCCTCGCACCGGCGCAAATGCGCAAATGCGCAGCACAGTGTCGCAGGTACCAACTGACTTGAACGTGCCGCTGCGCCATCGCAAACGGCGCTATTGGGACTCCAAGCCGAGATTGCTCAAACCGAGTCTGATGCTTTCCTGCAGGAGCGCGTCTCCCTGCTTTTGGTCGAGGGTGATCGCGAGCCGGATCGTGCCGTCCCACATTTCGTTCACCACCTGACATCTTCTTCTCAACTGTGCCTCTGGAACGGTCGAGCGCGCAGCGCGTACAAATTTGTACAACAGGTCGGAGAAGAAGGCGTTGTCCCGCAGGTGAATTTCCCTGATGGTCCGGTCCGCTTGCACACCGGCCCACACTTCCCTCATCAAGGTATTGCGCCGGTTGTCCAGATAGACCACCACGACCAGCCGCCGAAGTTTGGCCGCTGATTGCTCCGGAGTACGCGCCTCGGAAAGATAACGCTCCCCGAGCCTGTGATAAACATCCAGGTGTTGCGAGAACAAGTGAGCGATCAGAGCGCTCTTCGTTGGGAAGTACTGGTATACGGACCCAATCGGGATCCCTGCCGACCTGGCGACGTCGTTCATCTTCAGGCCGAGAATACCGTGCCTGGCAATCAACGCGGTGCTTGCCTTGAGGATCGCCAGCACGCGTCGTTTGCTTCGCTGCTGCTGCGGGATGCGTATCGCCAGAGACTGATTCATTCGTACGATGGCGCGCAGAGAGGGTCGAGTTCTCCCCGACATTATACGCGGACGTCAGCAAGCGACAGGCCACGCGCATCACCGTTGACAGTTCGTCCCGGTTATTCTAGCGTAATGTGACGATACATCACATTTTCGCGCCGTGCAACTCGCTATCCCGACAGCGAGCCTGAATCTGACTGATCGGGTCGACGCTGGCCGCCATCCGATGCGCTCGATCTCGACCTTCACGTTCATGGCCTTTACAGTCATAGCCTTTGCAGGCCTCGCGTGGCTCCTTGCTCGTCCTTCGGAAGTGCTCGCCGGTCCCTCGCGTAAGCAAATCCAACTGGCGAAGCACTGCCCCGCAAGTTTTGAACGGACTGAAGGCAATCGGTGCCGGTTTCGGAGCTTGTATCAGCTCTACACAGCTACGCAGGGCTTTGGGGGGCTTCGCGCGCGACTTCCCCCACTCGATGATGGTTTTTCACCCCAGGAAATCGATTTGGGGCGTTACTTGTTTTTCGACCCCATTCTGTCCCGCGATCACGATCTGTCGTGTGCAAGCTGCCATCAGCCCGAGCGGGGTTTCAGCGATGGTCGTGCTCGTAGCGCGGGCGCCGCGGATCGGACCGCGCGGGCGATGCTCAAACGGGCTGCACCGTCGCTGTGGAATGTGGGATTTTTGCGCAAGCTGTTTTGGGATGGCCGCGCTCATACGTTGGCCGAGCAAGCGACCGGACCCTTGTTCTCTCACGACGAGATGGCCAATTCGCAGGATCAGATTGAGCGGGAGCTCAATGCGAATACCACCTACCGTCGGCTTTTTGCGGAGGTATATGGAGCAACCGCAACCTCAAAGCTCACGCTCTCGATGGTGCTACAGTCCCTGGGCGCATTTGAAAGCACGCTCATTTCGATCAATAGCCCATATGATCGATATGCCCACGGCGATGAGAGCGCCCTGACGGATGCAGAAAAACGCGGGCTGAATATTTTCCGGGGCATTACGCTGGGATGCTCGGGATGCCATACCCCACCTCTCTTCACGAACGATGAACTCGAGATCACCGGTGTCCCCAATGCGCCGGGATTGCCGTTCGACCCCGGCGCCGGAGGTCTGCCTGCCACGGCAGCGTTCAAGGGTGCATTCAGGACACCCAGTTTACGAAACATCGAGCGCACTGCTCCTTACATGCACGCCGGTCAGTTCTCGACGCTTGCCGATGTGGTGCGCTTCTACAATGATCGGCCCGGACACCTCGCCCCCTCTGAGGAGCACCTGAAGATTGACTGGCGCATGTCGCTGCGCCGACCGGTGTTGAGCGAGGTAGACATCAACGATGTAGTCGCTTTTCTCCTGACTTTGACGGATGAATCGATGATGCCGGCCGTACCACAGCAAGTGCCATCCGGGCTGCCTGTGCTGCCTTCGCATACCCAATAACCAACTCAGCTTCGCCGGTGAGCCTGAGCCCGGAGCACTTATGGATAACGGCGCACCCAGAGCAGCGCGGCAGGCCGCCAACCCAGTCACTTCAGGCGCGCAGGTATCGATCTATTTCCTGATGCGATGCCCGCTGTCGACACGGGTGGCCGTCAGTTCTAATTGTCGTCCACCACACAGGAACCGTCGCGGCCAGCGCCTCGCGAGACCCTCGTGCGCGCCGCGCACAGCGGACTCGCGTACGAGCTCGACGAGCGCCACGACGTCGGCGAGCGAGCCCGGGCGCGCGGCTCGGGTCAATAACCGCCGGCACACGAGGCTTACCGGCAGTCCAGTTCAGCTGCAGCCACTCTCGAGCAACATATTTCGCTATCATCGATCGTACTTGCGAGCACCTGCAGGGACCGTGTCCCACTCAAACAAGATGGACTGGGAGATCATGCTGAATAAGCAGGGCACGGACAAGGTCCCAATGAGCACCTCGCCCCCGCTTAATTGTTGAGTGATTCGTTTTGATCGCGCAGGGAGCTCGCTGGCCATGGGCGTCGAATACAAGGTCACGTTGTTCAGCGCGCTGCATCCCTTGTTGCTCAACAGGCCACTTCAGGAGGCAATGCAACGCGACCTCGAGATCCTGGGTCCGGTGTTGCTCGAGGCCGATGACCAGGCATTTGGGCGCGCGTTACAGGGTGCCGCGGGAATACCACAAACGGGATACGAAGGGCGCGTTCAACCTTTGGCAGCAAGCCCGTTTACGATCTTGGCTCCACTGATGTAGCGGAAGTCAGTTGGATCGCTCCGACGGTCGGCCTCAAGGCCACTACAGCTCCTGAAGGCATCCCGTGGCATTCGTGGGTCGCCACGGCCGCGCATGGTGCGCCGCCAGCTGCTCGAGGAACGCTGTATGCCGCAAAGGCGATCGCGCTCATGGTCTCGATCTACTCGAAGACGGAAGCCTACGCCCCCGCGCAAAAGAGGCTTTCCGATCCGTGACCGGCGGCAGGCCGTATTTTCCGGATATCCGCTTCGACCGTGCCGGTGACAAACACCGTCCGTTGACGGTGTACTGCCTCGGATCTCGCATGGTTTTCTGGAGTAGTACCCAATCCGCTGTCGGGATTGCGCATAGGTCCGTTCCGGTGGGAGCGCCTCAGGGCCGCTGGAAGGTTACGCGTGCTCGTTCGCGACCCATGAGCAAATACGGCGATCCTGTCGTAGGCTCGACGATCTCGGCCAGAGAATTGAAGCCGAACCGTCGAATGGAAATTGACACCGCGTTTTGCGAATGTTTCAAGAAAGGCGTATGCCCCTACTTCGTCGGCCGCCGCAAGGGTCCGTGCGAGCAACTTCAGTCCAATACCCTTACCCTGAGCGGCGGGGTGCACCCCGATGATACTGAGATACCACGCATCACCCGCCACGAGACCTTGGGACTGCTGAGACATGAAGTCGATGATCTGACGATAGTTGGCCCATCCTCGTGGGCCAAGCAACTCGTTAACATAGCGCGATTTGGCGGCTGTCTCACGTTCTTCGATTTCCGCGCTGCGCGGGAGTATCCAAGGCGCCGCTCCCAACGCCGGGTCATCGTGAACAGCGCAACGGCCGATGCGATCGGCCTCCTGCAGCGAGTATTCGAAATACCGACAGAGCACGTCAAAGCGGGCCGGCCTCATCGGTGCCGTGGTCAAGCGTGATCGCCTGATAGAAGGATCCTCCAGCAGCGCTGCAGCGAGCGCGGGGACTGTGTTTGCGAAGGGGTGTATACCGGCCAATCAATCTACCACACAGAAGCCACGGGACGCTCTGATTAGTCTCACGCCTCATGTGCGGAGGCGATGAGCTTGCTTCCCAACAACATCATCACGCTTCCCGCAATGCGATCAAACTGCGACTTGAAACCCAGGTACGCCGCACGTGGTCTCGAGGACGACAGCAAGGAGGCAACCGTCGAATACCAGCCCGTTTCGATGACAAAGCAAACGACCGGTATCGAGACACCGAAGGCAATTGGTACGTAACGCGGCATGAAAGCGGCAAAAATGCTCCCGTAGACAACGGCTGCTTTGGGATTGCTCAATTGCGTGATGAGCGCCAATGCGAACGAGCGCTGCGGTCTTTCCGGTGCCGAGCGCCCGTCGTCGGCCGATACAAGCAACGCTTGCTTGGAGTTGCCCCAGATACGCACACCGATGTAGATCAGGTAAATCCCACCGCCGACTTTGATCAGCAGATAAACCACCGGAACCGCCGCGAATAGCGCCTGCAAACCAAGCAAGGACGCTGTTGCGTATGTCGCTCCTCCCACACCCATTCCCAGGGCGGCCGCGAGTCCATTGGCCCGCGACCGCGCCACTGCCGTACGGGCGACCATGACAAAGCTCGGCCCAGGGCTCATCGCACCGAGAGTCAACGCGCCTGCGATGGCAAAAAGTGGAAAGAAGCTATCCATTCGGGCAAGCGTTGACGTCATTGACACGAGAGGGTTCCTCGCTTAAGTTGTACCAATGTACCAAACTACTGCGGTAGTGTGAAACCAGACGTGATCGAAGTCGAGCGCATCCAGACGGGGGTTCGGATTGAAAAGCGCCTGTTGAAGGTGCTGAAGGCATTGGCCGAGCTGAAGGACCTCTCGCTGGGCGATCTGCTGGAGGGCATTGTCTTGCACGCCATCGAAGGGAAGAGCGCGTTTTCCAAAGAGACACTCGGTCAGATCGCCGAGCTGAGGAAGATTTACGGCCTGACGCTGCGGGCCACTGATAGTCACAGATTGCGGGAGAAGCAGGAGTGAAAATGTCGCCGGTTCTCGCCGGCGCCGGGCTGGGAGTTGCAACTAGTATGTTATTGACACTATCGGCGCCGGCAAATGCAGGCGCCGCGACGCAGCCACAGGATCGGGTCACCACGCGTGCGCAACCGGCCGTACACACTCGCGAACAATTTGAGTTTATCGCTGACGCACCGATTGAGGTCGTATGGCCGCTCTTTGGCGCCGAGGCAGAACGAGCCTGGGCTCCTGATTGGGATCCCGTGTTCGTCTGGCCCGCGCAGGCTGCGGACCAACAGGGCATGGTCTTCAAGGTCGTCCACGGAGATAGGAGCGCGATCTGGGTGAACACTTGCCTGGACTCGCTGGCGCATCGGGTGCAATACGTCTACGTGCTCCCGGATATCGTCGCCACGGTTGTTACGCTGCGCCTCATTCCGAGTGGACACTCGACTCATGTCGCAGTGACCTACGAGCGCACGGCGCTCTCAGAGAGTGCCAATACGCTCGTGAGCAACATGGCCATGCATGACAGGGCGTCCGGCCCCGAATGGGGCGAGCAGATCAACAACCATCTCAGGTCGAAACAGTGAGTCAGAGGAATGACTGATCAGGAACGATGGAGCGCCGAGTTCAATGCTGATGCCTTCAAGAGAAAGGCAGGGACTCGAACCCTCGACCCCGGCATTATGAGTGCGGGGCCGGAGGAACCGGACCCTTGCCGCTTAGTCGTAAGTATCTGATACCAGGCACATCTTTTTACTACAGATCCGCTGGACGGGACGGCGTAGCAGCCATTTGGCACCAAAAAGCACGGTTGAGCATAGGCAGATCACGCGAGATTCACGCGTGCACAACCATCTTCAGATCCGTGAACGTAGGCGATACTTTGCTCCGGGGGATTTTTCGCTCTGAGTTGTCAGTTCGACGTCACCTTCCCTCACCATACGCCTGAGCCAGCGGCTCACAATTGGCTGCCCCAATCCCAACTCAGCCTGCAAAGCAGCTCGCGACATTTCGCCGCGCTGCTCGAGCAACCGGCGGATCTGAGGGCGTCGATCCGCTCTTTCGCCGCCAGCGAGACGCGCTATCGGCGGCATGTCAGCCGCCCGGGCAGTCGTTGCGAGGACATATTCTGTGTAACCGCCACCACCAACCACTTCGGCAAGACCGCGGCTCACCAGATCTGCCAGCTCTCGCGTGGCGACACGACTGTCCGTATCGCTGATTTGGCGATAGCGTGCGTTGTTCATCACCTCCCCCGCTTTCATAAGCGCCAACGCGTTACGTTGATCACGCGAGAGGCCTTGAACCGGTTCGCCCAACCCCGCAAGCCAACTTAGAGTGTGTGGATCTACGAGCGAGTGTCGAGGGAACGTCACACAGAACGTGCTCACGCCGTCCTCAAAACGCGGTGGACTCATATCTGCCGCGCGCAACGCCTGGATCATTACAGGAATACCTGTTCCGCGGTGCTCAACAATGGCCTCGCCGGTTCGAGGCATAACGGCGTCTTCGAGTAGTTGCATCAGAGTGGCGTTACGTGCGCTCGTGACACCCGCCGCCCCAAGGGTATCGACTGAGACCGGCCCGAATAGTCCGCCGGGATTCGTGATGAGCAACCGATCCGCAAAAAGTTGGACTTGAACAGCAGTGCCACGGGACTGAGGCGATAGGTCGCGATGCGCCAGTGCGTTTACGATTGCCTCGCTCAACGCGGCTACCGGGATCTCCAATCCGTCCACCCTGGAGGGACCGCTCGCAATGCGCGGCCGACGGAGGTTGCGTGCGATAACAATTAGCGCCTCGGAGAGCATTCGTCCGATTGCCCCCTCAATGCGGGCATCATCGAGCATCCGCTCGGCGTGTGGCCCCGACTCGCCGATCTCGCGGCCTGGGTACGCCGTTACTAGTACGGAGAACTGTGGGAAAAAAGTCTGCGGCTCCCGTCCGAATGCAAGTAGCCCCGCGACGGAGGGCACGAAACGCTTCCTGTCATCGGGGTGAGGCACAAATACTTTAAGAGATCGTAGAATTCGCTCGTCGGTCGCGCTACGAAAACGAGAGCGGCGTTCCCTTACGTGCCGCAGGAACGCGTTCAGAGCGGGTTGGTCAAGGTCCTTGGCCCCGGCAGCCGGGACAGGCTCCTGATCGTCAATCGGCTGTCCCCGCGAGGAGAGTATCAGCTGCACCTCGTAGCTATTCAGCTTGCGGTCACCGTCTGCGACTCGTACGAAGGCTCCGTTCGAATGTCCTGCTGGACGGTAGTAGCAGGGTTTCTGGCTGGGAAGCAGTTCCGGGACTTCAGCGATAACCAGCGCTCGGCCGTCAATCTCCTTCACGTCTATGACCGGAGCGAGGCGTGGCTCCATGTCGGCAGTCATGCTACCTAGGTCCTGCATAATCTTGCGGGGACTTTCGACTCCAACCACTTCAAAGTTGTCTCCCTCGTCGAGTCCGAGAATGATCACTCCACCACCGGCAGTGTTCGCAAAAGCCGAGAGAGTCTCCCAAAGGCGTTTGGGCAGTCCTCCCCAAGCCAACTTCGCCTCAACATGCCGAAAATCGGTACGCACTCGGCGGAGCAAGGCAATGTGTTCTCGAAGTTCTTCGTCTGTCATTGCGGGCGCCTCGACGCTTGATCGCTCGCATAGTACCTAGCATAGTACTTAGCATAGTACTTAATGCCAAATCTAAGCCATCAAGTACTAAGCTGGGGATATGTGCGTTCGACCTACCCTTTGGCATTGCGCGGGTGCCTACCGATCGGCACCTGCAATGGCCTGACTTCACTGCACCTCCGCGTCCTCATCGAAGTCGAAGTTTTGGGAGACCTCGCTGAGGACGGCCTCGACAATCTGTTCCTCGATCGTCTGCGCGTCGGGTGCGTCTATGTGCTTGTGCGCGCGTCGCCAGCCGTACGCGACACCTTCCTCAACGGCGCGACAGAGAACCGGATGGGCCCGGAGCCTCATACCGGCGCGCACGGGACGCTTCGCTCGCTTCATGGCTGGTCTTTTAGTACGCCGTTAGCGGTCACGAGGTAACCGTACATTCCTTGCAAGGTGCGCCCGACCAATTGCGCAGACCGTGTCTGCACAATCCTGCCCCACTTGATGTTGGGAGACGCACCGGCCTCCTGACGACGTGCACCATCTCCGCCTGAGACCCTCGCAATGGGCTACATAAATTCGGTTTGCGGGATTCATTGAGCGCCCGTCTCCTTACTCGAATGCACCCTGATCCACGCGGATGCGTAATCATATAACACCCTAACATCAACTCGTCGAATGCTGTTTAATTCCGTGTGACTTCATACGGCTAGGAACGCATGGAAACACCCGATCCGTCTCTCATTTGATCACGTGCGTACTACGCTCGGCACACGCGCACGTCGATTCTGACGCAGCAGTCCGCCGAGCGGTTCGCGTCGAATTCGCCACACAACCAGCAACGAGATGAGTATCGGAGCATGGTCCGACGGAAGGCCGACGCAATCTGCGCGCGGTTACGAATGCGCAGGCGGCGGCGTTGGCCGCCGATGGCGTCGACGCCGTGAGCGATGACGTCCAGCATGGATGCCAACAAGGTTCTGTAGTCCGCGGTTTCCCGGATGGCTTCAACTGTTGCCGTACCAGCAACTGCTGAGGCGAGCGGCGCCGGAGGGTTTCAGGCGAGTTCGGGTACACCCTGAAACACACGTGCGGGCGACGATCGCGGTCGGCAGGAGTACGCCTGGAAGACCGGCAGGGCAGGACATCCTTGCGCACAAGACTGGCAGGCGTTGGCAGGTCACGGTTGATGATGAGCGAACACCACCGATCAACGCGCCGGCTTTTCGTCGTAGTCAAACACAAACAGACCGGTTGGTTTGCCCGTGCTGTCCGCCTCGAGCTTTGGCACAACGGTTTGGACCATCGCTTCGTACGGAATGTGAGTCCTGTGAAGGCCCGCGCGAATCTGGTCCACCAGCGCTGGATGCGAAATGACGTCCTCAATCTGTCGGGCGCGAACCTCCCGCCCGAAGTTCATTTTCAAGCCGACATTCTCGGCCCACTTCAGCATGTCCCCGGCGCGTTGCCGCCAGGCTTGAAGGCGGCCGCGGCCGTCGTTAGCTACCGAAGTGATACGTGAACTCCAGCCACTCCTCGCGCCCGTAGGGTAAGTAGTACCCGACGGGGTAGAACGGCCAGCCGGCGGACGTATCGGACTTGATCGTGTCGAAGATATTGTTGACGATCAATGACACCGAGCCCGCCTCGGCGAATCGATAGCTGGCACTCAGATTGGCGAGCGAGGTGGGTGTCAGGTAACCGGTCTGAGCCTGGTTGACGATGCTGCCGTAGCGGGTGATCGTGACCTGCGAGGCCCATTTGCCGAGCGACCAGCTCAGCGTCGTGATCAGTTTGTCGGGAAAGTCGTTGTCGCCGTTCGGATTCTCCAGCGAGTGCAGCAGGTCGAGCTCAGGGTCGCTCGCAACCTGCTTGTAACGGTGCTTGATGGTCTTGGTGTAGTCGATATTCCAACCGAAATCACCGAAGTGAGCGATGTTCCATTTCAGGCGCGCGGCCAGGTCCACACCGTCAGTGTGCTCTTCAGCGGCATTGATCGGATTGAGCAGCAGCTGAACGATGGCGTTTGGATTGAATATCGCCGTCGGTGGATTGCGCTGAACGCGGCTCAACGCATCGGTACATTGTGAGGACGCCGCATTGAGAACGCCCGTGCGGCAATCAGCCTCCACACGCAGCAGGGTGTCGTAGTCGAGCGTCGTGACGAGGTTATCGATCCGGATGTTCCAGTAGTCGGCACTCAAGCTGATGTGCTCGCTCGGCGACCAGGTGAGGCCGTAGCCGAACGAGCGGCCATTCTCGAAGCGCAGGTCCTTGTTGCCCGTCTGTGTGAAATTGGCGCCCGGTGACACCTGCGCGAAGTCACAGTTGGCGATCGATTGATTCGCCAGCCGGCACCGGTAGTAGTCAGTCGTCTCTGCCTCGTAGCCCTTCTGCTGCGACTGAAAAATATAGTTCATGTCAGGGGCCCGAAAGCTCGTGGCATAGTTGGCACGCAACTGCACGCTCGGGATGGGTTTATATTCCAATCCGGCGTTGTAGGTCGGCTTGCTGTTGTCCCTGTCTGCAAATGAGTAATGATCCCAACGCGCCGCGAGATGTGCATTCATGTGCTCAATGATGGGCACATTCAGCTCTGCTGCTGTCGCATAGCGTTGCCGCGAGCCGCTGATTTTCGGCAATGGGGCGGTATTGAAGAATGCGCCTTCGTTGACCAACGGATCGGCGATATTGCTGAATCCCTGGGTCCCCCATTCGGCCAGGAGTGCTGCCTTCAGGATGCCGGCGGGCAGTGTGATTACATCGCCATTCGCAGTGACACTGGCTGTTTGTAGCCAAGAGGTATCCTTGCTTTCGGAGTGGCCAACTAGAGTCTGAACTTGCGCAGGCGTGAGTGGTTGGGCGAACTTGTTCGCATCCGGGGCGTAGATCGGCACACCATCGGCTGTCTCGCCCAATTGCGGCCCGAGAAAGTAGTTGTCGACGCCGGTCAGCAGCCGAGGGCGGTTATCGCGGCTCTCCGTGAAGGAAGCGCGATACGCCCCTTCGTAGCTCCACCCCGTATTGCCGATGCCACCCTCGATACCGGCCGTAGTAAGGGCATTGGTGCTGTGCCAGAAGCGATCGTAGAGATCGATCCCCCCAATTTCCTCCGGCGCAAAGCGTCGCGTCCAGGACTCATCAGCCCCCGTGTTCTGATTGAAAAAGTAGCCGGTGGTGGCGAGGTCCGATGTCCAATTGGCGCCGCGGGTGTTGTTCGTGACCTTGTTCCATCCCGCCACGGCATCAATGAACAACCGGGTGTGATCGTTCAACTGGTATTTCAACTTGCCGTACAGATTTTCACTTTGATTGCCGGTTTGTACGGTCCAGAAATCGGGGCTGGCCTTGCCCGTGGCACACACCTCACCCGACGATCTGGTGAAGGGGGCGGCGGAGCCCCCGAAGTTGCCGGCGAGTGCGGAGCACTCGTTCGGATGCGAGATATAGTCACCCGTATCCACATTCTGTCGTGACCAGACCGTGGTTGGATTCGCGCCGTGCAGCGTCGTCGAGGACATGAAGCTTCGATCGCGGCTCCAGATCGGATTCGTCTTGCCGATCTCCAGAGCGAACACGCCGCTCAATTTGCCGAATGTATCGCCGCCGAAAGCCTGAAAGCGCGCATTGTTGCCGCCCCCGCGTTCAGTTGTGCCGATCTTCGCGTTGATGTCCACCCCATCCGCGTGATCTTTGAGAATCACGTTGACCACGCCGGCGATCGCATCAGAGCCATAGATTGCCGAGGCACCGCCGTTCAGGATCTCGATGCGGTCGATGGCAGCCGAGGAAACAGTGGCCAAGTCGACAAAGTTCACCGATCCGTCGTAGGCGATTGGATAGTCCGCTACGCGCCTGCCGTTAAACAGGACCAAAGTATGGTTGGGCCCGAGTCCGCGCAGGCTGATGGCATTGGCCGCCGGCGTGAACGTGTTGCCGAAATCGGCACCCTGAGTGAATCCTGTGTTCTGGGGCAGGCTGTTCAGTGCGTCGAATACGTTGCGGTAACCCTGGCTCTCGAGTTGTTGGCCGGTAATGACAGTCACGGTCGTGGTGCCCTCAGCCGTCGGCTGCCGGATGCGTGTGCCCGTGACGACGACCTCGGCGATATCGGGGCTCGCGCCCGAGTCGGCGTTGTTATCCACCGCATGGGCGATTGACAAACACAAAACCATTGCAACGGCGAATAGATCGCGCCGTAAAACGTGTCTACTGATCACGGTACAGACCTGTGGAGGATGTGGGTTGGACGAATTGAAACTCCGTCTTCTGCGCGCGCCGGCGACCGCCATGCGATGCTCGCCTTCGGGAGTTTTCTTATGATAACAGGTGCGTCATACCCTCATAATTCGTTTCAGTCATGGGTATATGACACTTGATTCATTGTTTGACAGTAAATAGCCAAACACTGTTTTTCGCATAGGTCCACTTGCTGTTCGTGGTACCTGTGCAGAATGTCAGTCTGTGCGGCGCATGCTGTATAGGCGACGGGCTCGGATCGCCACTTGGACGCAGCGCGGGTGATCATCCGCTTGCGGTGCCCTGATCCGTCTGCGGAGTGGATTGTGGGTTTAGGGTATCCGCTGGTACCGGAGCCCTTCATCAAGGCCGGCCACAAACTCGAGACCGCGATCTATCTGCATTGGCGCCGGCAGCGCGAAGATCTAGGCTACCTCGGCGGAGAGCGGAAGATCGACTTGGTGGTCAACCTCGAGCAGCCGGAACTGTTGGTTAACGTGGCCGCTCACATTGATCGCCCTGAAGTATACGACAGGGAGATCCGGGTAACGGGGGGTGCTGGAGTGGGCGGCCGGGCGAATGCCGCGGGCAAAGCGCATGTTGGTCGTGCAAGAGGGTCCCGGCGCGAGACATGCCTAAAGGCATTGAGGTGATCGAGGCATGGCGCTTCCAAGCCCAGTCCATCGATGATCGTCGGCTTTCCGCGGCCATAGCGGACCAGCTTTCACTTACGTAGAGAATTGGCGGCTCGAGTAACGCCTGCCTGCCGCACGTCAGTTCTTCGATTCTGGCATGACTATGAATGTGGCGAACGGTCAAGCGGCGCTCACAATTGACGATCCGAGTCGCGAATGCGAGATCGCCCTCTCGGTAGCCCGTTGTCCTCGGTCTGTCGCTAACTGACAGGAAGACGGCCGACGGCGGACGACAACACTTTGTCGCCGCCAGGGCCGAACATCTCGAAGCTACAGCAGGTGCGTGACTTCAATTGACAGTTATCGGAATGCGCGCGGGCTCGACGCGAGCCTGCTTTGGAATCTCGATCTCGAGCACACCATCGGCATAGCGCGCCTTGATCGCTTCGGCTCGTACCGAATCGGGCAGGGTGAAACGGCGCAAGAAGGTACCGACGTCGCGTTCGATATGTTCGAAGCCGACACCGTTGACGCGCTCCCTCGCCGGTCGCTCGCCACGAACGGTCAATGTGCCGTCTTCGGCGAAGACTTCGATGTCCTTGGGCGCGACGCCAGGCACATCCGCACGCAGGACGAAGCGGTCGTTTTCCTCCTGTAGGTCCACCGACGGGTTCCAAGCCGTTGTATTCGTTACCGCGGGTTGAGACGCGTCCGACCCTTCCTTGAAATTCCGCTCGATCCCGCGGTACCAGCGATCTACCAGGGACCACGGTTGATAGTACACAAGATTCATCATTTCGTTCTCCTGTCAAACAAGCGAGTGTGCTCTGACTTCCTACCATTGGGGCGTATTGCGCCTTGTAAAGGTACGACACACGCCGATTTGAGTCGCAATGCGATGCGGGAATGTTTCAACGCGGAAACACCTCGATGCATAACAAGCACTTTGATTCATGCCTTTCAGAGTCTGTCAGCAGACGACCTCTGCGTGCGGTTCGTCGTGACCGAGCTTTGCGCCTGTGGCTCTCAGGTGAGCGAGGCGAGATCGTCTTGGACGTTTGAGCACTTCGCCGATCAGGGCGTTGAGCTGATCCAGGTTGACGGGGTTTCTCAGCAGAGAAACATCGGTGACCAGCGCAGCCTCGGCGATCTCTATGGACGTCTCAGTCATCAATAACACCGCGGGAACGTTGTATCCCAACAATAGACGCGTTTTCTTGATCACTGCCAAGCCGTCATCGTCACCAGTGAGGTCATAATCCACGATGATAACGTCAATGTCCGATGTCGCCATCTGCGCCATCGAGGCTCGATCAAGCGCTTCGTCTGCGTTGGCTGCCGCGAACACCCGATAGCCCGCGCATAACAAATAGATCCGTAACGCGCCCAAAATCCCTCGATCCTCATTAATTAAGAGGACGCGGCGCACGCGGGACGCTGCCCCGAGCACCACGGGCGCCTGTCGGCGGTCCACAGCGGACTTCATGGACCATTCGGCTGTCCATTCCTCAGTCCGCGACTCGGGCGTTGCGCTCGCCTCGCGCGATTTTCGGCCAGCAGATCGCGACGCAAGGTCCGCTAAAAGCGCGGGCGGCTGCGTTGCCTCGGCTTCGGCGACCGTCAGGAAGCTGTCAATGAGATCGGCCATCACTTCGAGCGCTTGACGTTGCTGTTCGATCATTCTCACAGCCACGTTGTCGGTGGCCCGCACATTCCAGTCGCTGTTGAGCCGCAGCATTGCCGTCAATGGTTCGCGTAAATCGCGATGGGCTACCGCCAGCAACGGCCACCCGGCGCGATTGGCGGATTCGGCTCGATCGCGCGCTCGTCGCAATACGACGGCGAGCCCTTCCGCGCTTGCCAGATCGTCCTGCCATCGTTTGCCGGTACGTCTCTTTCCCCGCAGTGCCGTGGCGGTCAGTGCTTCGCGTGCGGACCGCCCGGCGGATGACAATGACGCCGCCAAGGCCGTGAGATCCTTGGCGCCATATGGGTTCATGGCGTTCCGACTAACGCTGGTGAGCACAGTGGACTTCATATCGCTACGAGGCTGAGTACTCATGGAAACGACTCCTCAAGCGTCCGCAGGCTTGGCAGAAACCGCTTGGGTTGCTTATGGGATGAAGCCGTCGCGGCGTGCTCGCAGTGCCGTGGGATGATCGCGCAGATGCCGGGAGACGCACTACACACGTGGCGACCGCACGACCAACCCGCAGGCGACGCATACCGCGGTTATGCCTGTCTAGTTCGGAGGACCGGTCGGGTTGCGGGCTGGCAAGAGTGGCGCGAGAGTCGCGCCCGAGCCAATAGATACTCGCAAGAAGAAAGAGTCACGAGCCACAATTGACCGTACGCTGAGTGTTATGCAATGTCCAACGTTATTGGATTTTTCCCGTAAGAGATCTTAGCTCAAGGCTGCTGTGGATCCTCCGTGACCGACCTGATGCCGTGTTGGGGACAGATTTGAGTTCATGCCCATTCCGCCGGCGCCGGAAATCAAGGCCCTTTACTTTCAGTACCGGAATCGTCTCCTTTATACGCTCCCGGCCAGGCAAGTAAGAGATGCCCCACGCTGAAACGGAGCTCCGCCAAGCGCAACGACGCAGATGATCCCGGAGCGCGGTGGGCGCCGTCCTTGTCTTGCAAAAGGGGCGCTGAAGAAACTTCCGCGAAGTGATCGTCGGCAGGCTCTCCCCGCAGTCCGCCCACTTTGTCTGTGAACCGCTTCCAGCTGCTTGTAACGGTATCGTCAGGCATGGGACCGTCTCCTTAGCTTATAGCAGTACTAACTCAGCCACTCCACACGGTGCACCACAGGCGGCAACGCTCGTACCAGTCGATCATGCGATACTCTGGCATCCGATCCACGCTTCGTGACAGGCGAAGTGTAAGCAGTAGTAACTGTGCCCGCCGAGTGTCGGGAGCGCGAATTCATACAGTCGCTCTGCGGAGTTGATTGCCTGATTGCAGACAGCGCAGCGCTGCCCTTTACCGTGACCAGTCCAGACTTTCGAGGGGAGGCTTGAGGACAACTGCCCGGACCGAATGCGTTCCTGGGCAAGTGCCAGAATCTGCACAAGAGTCATAGAGGTCCTCCTTGGTGATATGACCGCGAGATCCGTGCGCGGGGGTGATTAGGCCAGGCATGGAGAGCATCCCGACGGGGCAACTGAGACAGCGCCACACGCCTGCAGTATAGGCACATCGGCAACGCTTCCGATGTGCGGCAACGTACGCAGCACCTTGCTCGAACATTGTTTTCGCCGTCAGTGCCGCGAGAAGCCCGGCTGTGCTGCGCAAATAAGCGGCCCACGGGGATCGGGCAGTCAATAGCGGAGAGGGGGTCCGGGGACGGTATGGCATGATTCGGCGATGCTCAGAAGGGCTGAAATCCTGGTTGGGTTGGTCGCCGACACTCGCCCACGGTCTCTCAAAAGGTCAGCCACTGTTCGATGATGCGGCAGCAAATTGGCAGCACGTCACGGGCAAACGCCGCACCAGTTGCGCAAATCCCTCGGGTCCGCAAGAACATCGAGGTCACGCTCGTGAATCCCAAGCCTGTAACGCGTCGCAAGGTAGCCCGTCATCGTGCTGCAGACTACCGGCAGGTATCAACACACCTCATGGAGAGTGCCCGGACGCACCTTACACTGGGGGACAAGGAATACGGAAACGCTATAGGCATTTGCATCGTCCACGCAGTCATCAGCGCCAACGATGCAGTCACCATTCACTTTGGTGAAGTGCGCTCGTCGAGCGAGCAGCATGCCGATGCACAGCGACTCTTGCAGGAAGTGACGAAGAAGGTTCCCGGCAACGTGCTGCGGGCGTACGGTTCGATCGGATGGCTCGACGCGAGCCACCTCAGTTGTCGGTCGATCGACTCACTTGACGTACCGTTGCAGCAATTCGTGGATATCTTTGTGCTTGCACGTGTTTGCCAAATCGAGCGCCGAGAGCTCGTCCTTATTGAACGTTCGCGCGCTTGCGCCGGCCTCGATCAGGACCCGGGCTGCACCGACTTGATCCTTCTTCGTCCTTGGGCCGTGGGGGCCATAACCATGCACTGCCCAGAACAGCGGCGTCGCGGCGAACCGCGAATCCTTTGGCTCGATCTCAGCGCCGTGTGCGATCAGAAGCTCGACGGTGGTCCACGGCATGGGAATTGAAACGACCCACCTTCACCCCGTGCCGACTGTCGATGTCTGGACAGTGCAACCGACCATGCCAAGCGCGCACGACGCAATACAACGATAAATGAAGATTCAATTTGAGTTCTCGGCGGCCGAGGTTGCCGATGCAGCGCAACGCATGGCAGCCCGCTCCAAGGTTGTGCGCGACACGCGATGGCACGCCGCAGCGAGTTGGTCTGCTCTACTCAGTCTGGTCCTGTATGCCTTTATCGATGGGGGTTTTGTCGCCCGGGCTTCGTTTACCTGCCTATTCTTCGCTGTCGTGTTCTATGGAAATACTACCGAGAACTATTAGGTGGAGACGGCCCTTTCCTGTGCGAGGTTGAGATAACCCCAGGCGGTATCACGACGAAACAAGGCGGCGCAGAGACAAAGCGCGCCTGGTCAGCAGTGCAGGAGATCGTAGAGACGCCGGACCCGTTGGATTTCATCTGGCACGCCGGTGGGCTATTGGTTGTAAGAGATCGCACGTTTCATACGCCGGAGCTACGATCAACTTACCTACGGACAGCCAGAGGATTCCTGGCTTCCGGCTCTGATGGACGTCCAAGCCAACCGAAGCCTATGACGTTCGCCGTCCACCGCCGCAACTCAGAAATTTCGACGGGGGGAGCCGGGCGTATTACGGCGCACTTGAGAACGGAAAAACAATCTTCAGCTCTCAACACTCGAACGGGTCTGCGAGGGGTGGGTGTCGCGATGTCGGAAGTTATTCAGGAAGCCGAACGGCTTTGACGGCGTCTTTGAAACAACGGACACAGACGAATGCAGATCTCAGTCGGATTTGAGGTGAATCCCCCGGCCGTTGCCAAACACTCAGTGCGTCAGGCGGCCTTTCGGACGCGCATCTCGACGTGCATTCCCGCCTTGTTCCGCATGACGACCAACGCATCCAAGCTGAATTTGTCGATCTTCCCGCGCAGCAAGTCATTCAGTCTCGGCTGAGTGACCGCTAGCCGCTTCGCGGCCTGCGCCTGGGTCAGCCCCTTTGCGATATCGCGGATTTCAGACATGAGCTGCGACCGCAGCAAAAGATTTTCCGCTTCTGCTTCCGGAAAGCCGAGGTCACTGAATACATTTCCACTTCCACGCTCCGCCTTCAGTCGTCCGTTCATCTGCGTTCTCTCCTGCGTTCCGCGACCAGTTCCCGGAATCGGGACTTTGCCAGGTCGATTTCGCGCTTCGCTGTCTGCTGCGTTTTCTTCTCAAAGGCATGGAGCACGTAAACAGCCTCCGCAAATTTCGGCACGTACATGACTCGGAATTCTTCGTCCGCGTGAATCCGAATCTCGCGCACCCTGAGCCCAACTCGGGGCATCGGCTTCCAGTCCGAAGGGTCCTTACCCTTCTGCACTTCTCGGAGTTCAAACCCGCTTCGCTGGCGCACCGCTTCAGGAAAGCAGCGGACGCAGTTCCGGCTGTCACCCAGCCTTAAAGGGTTTGTCGCGCTGATCTGTTATTGCTAATATATCCGTTTTGATATAGACCGCAAGTGATGCTCGTCACGGACCTGTGCACTCCCCAGGGTGACGCCCTCCGTCCGTCCTTCAACCGACCACTCTGTTGATCGGAAGCAGTAAGCAACACGGACAATTGTCGGGCGTGGCCTGACGGACAATTGCGAATTGATAGTTGTATCGAGATTCGTGCCGTTTTCCCCCTTCCGCTTTTCCCACTCTGCGCGCACACTAAACGTGCAAGTGCTTCGTCGAAAATTTGACGTGTGAATTCGACGAGGAATCGATGTCGTGACGCGAGGTGCACCAACAGCGCTCATCCGCGCTTCATTCGGCTACGAGATGCGCCGCGCTACCTGGGCATGGACAAGAACCGCTTCAATCGCGAAGTCCGACCGCACGTCTCCCGAGCGCCACGGCCTCCAGCACGCTGGCGGCCTGCTTTACCTCTGCCAACTCCTCTCGCAGCAGGAAGTCGGGCTCGCGCTGGAAGAACCCGTCAATTTCAAAAAACTCCCGCGAGATATTCTGGGCGACGGAACGACCGTGTTCGAATTGCTTTAGATAGGCCGGCACGCCACCGAAGACGAAGTACGCGCGCGTTTGCTCCTCGATGGACCAGTTTGGATGGAAAGCCGCAGCCTCCCTGAACGTGAACGGCTCCAGGCGCAGATCGGCAGTGCGCCGGCCGTGTAGAGGCGACCGTGCGCCAAGAACTTCCCTTTCCATGAAACCGATAGGCGAACCACACAAGATCAGCATCAAGCTATTGCTGCGTTGCCACTCCAGGTCCCACAAGCGTTGGATGACCGCGGGAAGCTCGGGGCTCGACTGGCAAAGCCACTGGAACTCGTCGAGCACAAGCAGGAACTTGTGTTGTTTGGGTGCCGTCGCCATAACGAGCCGGAGAGCCGCCTCCCACGTGGCGGGCGCGGACTCGGCGAGGTGGGGAGCAGCGAGCCATTCGGAGGCCGCACGCAGAAGGTCTGCGATCTGCGGTGTACGGTGTAAGTAACTTGTCGCTCGCAATAAATAGAACGGTGGGTTTGCCGGAAGCAAAGCGCAACAGCAGCTCCGTCTTGCCGACGCGACGCCGACCGTAAACCGGAACCATCTCTGGCCGGGTCGAGGCGTAGCGCTGCTCGAGCACTTTAAGTTCGGACCGCCGACCCACGAAATCGTGTGCATGGGTGATCGCTGCCATGGTCCCCATGTTGCTCTCAGCTTACTTATTAAATTAACCCTTAATAAGTAAATAAGCGGGCTGCACCGTAACTTGGCGTGATTCATTCCGGCGAAACCGGACGACTGAGTCCACTGAATGCGATTCCGTCGATTAATTCTCCCCGTGCTCACGGTTTCCTAGATGCCGAGCGACCGATCGTGCAGCAGCGGAGACTCCTCATGCGCCCCCTCAGATTCTTAACACAAGATCTCCCTGAGCCGATCGCGGACGTATTACGCGCGAGGTACACGCGCGTTGACTCTCGCGCGCAAATCCACGCGGTGATTCGCGCGTGATCGCGCCATGCGCAATCAGGTACAGGGGGGAGCGCCGGAGTGTCACTGCTAAAGTTACACACAGTTTGCAAACGATGTGGCATTCGTTGTGCCGTGACGCGCAAGCGGACGTCGCAGTCTCCGCTTATACCCTATATCAACTCTAACGATACATAGGTTTGAATGATCTCCGTGGATCGAATGCACCCCGTCACCACCGGTGTTTGACTGGCCCAGGGTCCTAGGAATCAGGTCAACACACCCGCTGCACGCAGTTCCTTGATGCGCTCGGGCGTGAATCCGCACTCTGCGAGAACCGCATCAGTATCCTCGCCCCGCCGCCGCGGCGGGCGCGGCGGCGTGACGGAAGCATCGCTGAACTTCGGCGCTGGAGCGTTTTGCAACACACCGTCCACTTCGATGAACGTAGAGCGCGCCATGTTGTGCGGGTGTTGCGCTGCCTCCTCGAGGCTGAGCACCGGCGCAACGCACGCATCAATATCTTTGAAAATCTCAATCCATTCGTCTCGGGTTCTGGTACTGATTCGTGCCGTTATTTCGGCCCGCAGGTCCGGCCAGGAATCGATCGCCTGCGCATCGAGGTTTGGGTACCCCGCATTCGCGAAACGTCCGGTATCGATACCGAGCTTCTTGAGGAGAGTTTGATAGAACTGTGGCTCGATGGCCCCAATGGCGATGTACCTGTCATCCTGCGTGCGGTATGTATCGTAATAAGGTGCGGCGCCCGCGAGAAAGTTCTCTCCTGTCGCGTCCCGGAAGTAGCCTTCCGCCCGGAAGCCAAAGAACATCGCGAGCATTGCGGCCGTCCCGTCTACCATTGACGCATCAACTACCTGGCCCCGTCCGCTTCGCCGTGCGTCCAAGAGCGCGCCAAGAACGCCGACGGCAAGTAACATGCCCCCGCCGCCGAAGTCGCCGACGAGGTTGAGCGGCGGTAAGGGCTTACCCCCTTGGGGACCGATGAGGTGCAATGCGCCGGCAACTGCGATGTAGTTGATGTCATGTCCGGCTTTGTGGGCTAGCGGGCCATCCTGCCCCCACCCGGTCATGCGGCCGAAGACCAGGCGTGGGTTGCGGGTAAGGCAGGCATGCGGACCCAGACCGAGTCGTTCGAGCACGCCGGGGCGGAAGCCTTCGAGAAGAATGTCGCACTGTGCGGCAAGCTCGAGAGCGATCTCAACGCCAGCAGGCTTCTTCAAGTTGAGCGCAATAGAGCGGCGGCTGCGTTGCAACGGATCGCATGGCCGTGGCCCGTCAGGGCTTGCGGAAGCAGACTCTACGCGGATCACGTCTGCGCCCATATCCGCGAGCATCATCGCGCAGAACGGGGCCGGACCCAGCGCCGCGAACTCCAATACCCGCACGTTCGAGAGCGGTGCCACGTCAGCTCATCTTCCGCGTGATGTCAAACCCGGTTTGCGCGGAGGCGAGCGCGGCAACTGCTGTAATGAGGCGCTCTTCCACCAGAAACTCGGATAGATAGGCGAAGCCCTGCAGGGGATCACCGAGTACGTTCCCGGGCGGCACCAACACGTCCTCGAATAAGAGCTCGGAGGTATCCTGCGCCTTGAGCCCCATCTTCGCAAGATTGCGGCCGCGTTTGAAGCCTCGTGTGTTGGCATCAACCAGAAACAGACCCAATCCGTACCTTTGATCAGGCACCGTGCGTGCAACCACGACGAACAGGTCGCCGATCTGTCCGTTCGAGATATACGTCTTCGCGCCGTTCAATATCCAGGCATCGCCTTGCTTTTCCGCCCGCGTTCGGATGCCACCCAGATCGCTGCCGGCATCGGCCTCCGTCATCGCGATTCCGAGGATGATCTCACCGCGGACGCATCCTGGCAGGTAGCGCTGCTTCTGTTCCTCCGTGCCGAGCTTACCCAGGTAGGGGCCGACCAGCCGGGAATGCAGTTGATGGTAGAAGCCGGTCTCTCCATGGCGGACGTTCTCCTCGATGAGAATCTGCTCGAAGCGGAAGTCAGGATTGCCCGCGCCCCCGTACTTCTCATCGGCCCACATCATCAAATAGCCCTGCTCGCCGGCCCTGAGGTAAATCTGCCGATCCACCTGCCCGGCAATCCTCCAGCGCTGGCCATGCGGTGCGACCTCGCTCTGGAAAAAACGCCGCGCGGAATCGCGAAATACTTCGTGCTCGTCCTCGAAGATCAGACGACGCATGCTCACACCCGACCCATGGCTTTGCGAGCCGGCCAAGGGGCGCGGGGATGGAAGGTGCTGCCGGACCGCCCGCGCTCGATTAGAGCGCGCGTCGGCTTGAAGCGGGGTCCGTGGCGATTGGCGAGCCACCGGCAGCCCTCAGCAAAGACTTCCGCACCGACACCATCGATGAACGACAACGTTCCGCCGGTAAAGGCTGGAAAGCCCCACCCCAACACCGAGCCCAAGTCCGCCTCCGCAGCGCTGGCGAGCACACCCTCATCGAGACAGCGCAGCGTCTCCAGAGCCTGGATATAGAGCAGGCGCATCTTCACCTCCTCGAGATCAGGCTGTTGCGCGAGCTGTGCATACTCGCTGGCAAGGCCCGGCCACAGAAACTTCTTGCCGTCATCGGGATACTCGTAGAAGCCGCCCCCGGACTTTCTACCGAGGCGCCCGAGGTCCTCGACGAAGTGGCGCAGCACGTTCCAGCCCACAGGGTATTTGTACTTCGGCCCGAGATCGGCCTGACTCTGTCGGATGACCTTGTATTGCAGCTCGAGCGATACTTCGTCGGTCACCGCCAACGGCCCTACGGGCATGCCCGCGAAACGCCCGGCGTTTTCGATGAGGGCCGGATCGACCCCTTCCTCGAGCATGCGCTGACCCTCGTAACAATACGTCCCAAAGACGCGGCTCGTGTAGAAACCCCGGCTATCGTTGACGACGATTGGCGTCTTCCGGAGCTGACGCACATAATCAAGCGCCCGTGAGAGGGTTTCCTCAGTGGTCTTCTTGCCCACGATGATCTCCACCAGAGGCATCCGATGCACCGGTGAGAAGAAATGTATGCCTATGAACTGTTCGGGTCGGCCCGTCGCGCTGGCGAGCCCCGAGATCGGCAGGGTCGACGTGTTGCTTGCGAACACGGCAGCCTTCGATACTACCGCTTCCGCCTGCCGTGTTACATCAGCCTTGAGCTCGCGCTCCTCAAACACAGCCTCGATGATGAGATCGCACTCTGCAAGATCGTAGAAGGTAACCGTAGGTTTGATTCGTTCGAGAACCGCATCGGCCTCTGCCCGCGTGGTCGCGCCCTTCGCTACGTCCTTGGCGAGAAGGTCTTGCGCGTGCTGTTTGCCTCGTTCAGCCAAATCCTGCGCGCGGTCGAGAAGGATGCAATCCATGCCTGCCAGTGCCGATGCGTGAGCAATCCCCGCTCCCATCATGCCGGCACCCAGAACGCCGAGTTTTCGCACAGTCGTCGGCGGAACTGGGGCAGGCCGCCGTGTCAGTTTGTCCGCCCTGCTCTTGTTGACGAACATCGTCCGCACGAGATTGCGCGCCACCGGCGTACCGGTAACGAGGCTCGCAAAGTATTTGCTCTCCACCGCGAGCGCGCGGTCGATGGGAAGTTGGATACCCTCGAAAACCGCAGAAAGAATCGCCCTCGGGGCAGGAAGATTGTTTAGTGTGCGGCTCATAACGCGAGCCGATTCGGCCATGAAGCCCATCCTGACTGAGGGCACGAGCAGGCTAGAGCCACCCGGCACATCGAATCCTTCGCGGTCCCATGGCGCCTGGAAGGAAACACCCGGACGCTGGGCTTTCGCTGTGTCGCGCAAGGCCCGCGTCAACCACTGACGTGCGCGCTCAACCACATCCTCGGCCGGCGCAAGCTCATTGACAATGCCCAGGCGCAGAGCTTCCTGTGGCGCAACAGGCCTGCCCTCGAGCAACAACGGTAATGCCTGCTGGACTCCGATCAAACGAGGCAACCGCTGCGTCCCGCCTGCGCCGGGCAGCAGGCCTAGCTTCACTTCGGGCAGTCCGACAACCGACTTGAGATCATCCGAGAGCACGCGGTAGTGAGTGGCCAGTGCAAGCTCGAGCCCACCGCCCAAGGCAAGTCCATTGATGGCGCTCGCAACAGGCTTGCCGCAGGTTTCCAGCCGGCGCAGCAAGCGCGAGTAGCCGCGGCTGCACTCAACTGCCTGCGGCGCAGAGAGGCGGGCATCGAGCATACCCAGCAGATCTGTCAGATCCCAACCCGCGGCAAAGTCCGGTTTGCCGGAACTCAAAAGAACACCGTACACATCCGCACGCGCAACCAGGCTTTCGAGGGCGTCTGACATTTCAGCGACGACACTGGGCGAAAGAATATTCACCACAGCGCCTGCGACGTCGAGAGTCATGAGAGCGATGCCATCCCGCGTTTCCACGCTGATGTTGAAGATTCGAGATTCTTGTTGTTCGGGAGCGTGCATCAAATCCGCTCGATGATCGTCGCCGTGCCCATACCAGCGCCAACGCACAGCGTTATCAGGGCGGTGCTCCGATCCCGCCGCTCCAGCTCATCGAGAGCAGTCCCGAGGATCATCGCTCCCGTGGCCCCGAGCGGGTGGCCCATGGCGATTGCTCCACCGTTCACATTCACCTTGTCATGCGGTAAGTCGAAAGTGCGCATGAAGCGCAGCGCCACTGAGGCAAATGCTTCGTTGATCTCGAACAGGTCAATGTCATTGATCTTCATGCCGGCACGCCGTAACAGCTTCTGCGTGACCAGTGCAGGGCCTGTCAGCATGATGGTGGGTTCGCTGCCGATGGAGGCGAAGGCGCGCACCCGCGCGCGCGGCTTCAATCCCGACTTGCGAGCGAACTTCTTGCCGCCGACCAGCACAGCAGCCGCCCCGTCGACGATGCCACTCGAGTTTCCGGCGGTGTGGACGTGGCGGATACGCTCGACCTGCGGATAACGCAGCTGTGCCAGAGTGTCGAATCCGCCCTGTTCGCCAGGACCAACAAAAGAGGGTCTCAGCGAAGAGAGACTCTTGGTCGTAGTACCGGGTCGGATATGCTCGTCACGCTCGAGCACGATTGCACCAATAGCATCGCGCACCGGAATCACGGATTTCGCGAATCGGCCCTCGCGCCATGCCTGGTCGGCGCGCCTTTGGCTCTCCGCGGCAAAGGCGTCGACCTCCTCGCGGCTGTGGCCATCGAGCGTTGCGATCAGATCCGCACCGATTCCCTGCGGAACGTAGTACGCCTTGAAGAAGACCGCCGGGTCGGAATACCACGCACCGCCATCGCTGCCCATCGATACGCGCGACATTGACTCGACGCCGCCGCCGATCACCGCATCGGATTGCCCGCTCATGATCTGAGCGGACGCGTTGTTCACCGCCTCCAGCCCGGAAGCGCAGAAGCGGTTCAACTGCTGGCCGGCAACTGAATCTGCATAGTGCGCCACCAAAGCGGCTACACGCGCGATGTCGGCCCCCTGTTCGCCAATTGGAGCAACGCAACCGAGGACTACGTCGTCTACGAGGCTCGAGTCGAGATGATTCCGATCGCGTAACGCGACCAGAGTCTGCGCGGCGAGTTGCATCGGAGTGATCTCATGCAGCGCGCCATCCGTCTTTCCGCGACCACGCGGCGTACGGACGTGATCGAAAATGAGCGCCTCGCGCATCAGGAACTCCGTAGCCTGTCCTTCAGGATCTTGCCCGCTGAGTTTCTCGGCAGCGAAGTTACAAACATCACTCGCTTGGGCACTTTGTATCCGGCCAGATGCTTGCGCGCGTACTGTCGAACCGATTCCTCATTGAGCGTGTGCGCTTCGCGAATGACCACGAAAGCCGCGATGGCCTCGCCGAAACGCGCATCGGGGATTCCCACGACCGCCGTATCGGCAATTGACTCATGCTGGAAAAGGACATTCTCCACCTCTGCGGGGTAAACGTTCTCGCCCCCGCTGATGATCATGTCCTTGATACGGTCACGTACGTACAGGTACCCGTCAGAGTCGAGCTCCCCGGCGTCTCCACTATGAAACCAACCATCGCGCACCACTGCGGCGGTGGCGATCGGATCCTCGAAGTAGCCGCGCATCAGCTGACAAGTACGGATCAGGATCTCCCCGACATGGCCCGGCGTCAGGTCCTGGCCATACTGATCCACGATTCGAAGATCGGTTCCCGGCAGCGCACGGCCACACGAGGCTACGCGTGCTCCGCCACTGCGATGCTGCTGCGGATCGAGGTAAGTGACCGCACCCGAAGTCTCCGTCATCCCATAGACCTGTGCGAAGTCACAGCCGATCGCGGCCATTGCGCGCTGCAGGAGCGCGGCTGGCATCGGCGCGGCGGCGTAGAACACCAGCCGCAGGCTGGAGAAGTCAGTCCGCTCACACTCGGGTGCCTGGAGCAGGGTCTGAATCATGGCCGGTACAAAGAATGCCCGGGTGATCCGATCCTCCCCGATGGCCCGCAATACGGCGGCCGGATTGAACTCTGTATGCAGTATGACGAGCCCCCCGGCCGCCATCGTAACGAGCAACATTACGATGCCGCCAACGTGGAACAATGGCACTACGACAAGATTGACGTCGTCCGGTGCCCATGTCTTCCAGTGTTGGGCAGCGTGATGAGCCAGATGCAGAAAGCCGTAATGACCCAACAACACGCCTTTGGGTCGGCCGGTCGTGCCGCTGGTGTACAGCAGAATGGCGCGGTCATGATGCACCGATGAGGAAGGCGGCAGAGTCCTCGGCCCTTCGGCCACGATCATCGCGAAGTCCGTCCAGGGATTGACGGCGTGGCCGATTCCGATGAAGAGCCGCAGGTGCGCCAGGGAGCCGCGGATGTTGTCGACAAGCTCGCAATACCCAGGTCCGGCGACGATGGCGGCCGCACCACTCGCGAGCAGAACATCGAATGCCTCGCCCTGTGAATATCTGAAATTCAGCGGCGTATAGACCAACCCACATTTCAAACAGGCGAACAGGGTAACGACCAGCTCACCGCAGTTTCTCGCCAGCGTCGCAACACGCTCGCCGGGCTGCAGACCGGAGCTCGTAAAGTAGCTGCACAACAGCGTCGCTTCTCTGTCTAAATCGGCGTACGACCAAATCCTCGAGCCCGCTCGAACGGCGGGCGCGAAAGGATGGTTGGCTGCACCCTTATCGAGAAGAGAAACGAGTGAGACGCTTCCGCCGTTCATCGGCCCTCACAGCAGGTGTTCTGCAAACCAGTCGCGAGCCGCGGTACTGGTCTGCTCGAACGACTCGAGGTAGGACCCGTAGTGGTCTCCCGGGACGATCAACAGTTTCTTCGGGTCGAGGGCCCTGCTATACGCCCGAAGCGCTATGTCAGTAGGCGTGGAGACATCGTCGGCAGCTACGATCATCAGCATGGGCGTCGGCGCCACGCGCTCCAACCACGGCGTCACATCAAATTCCAACAGGTACTGCACCGACTGGACCGTGACCTTGTTCTCCCAGTCCATGGTTGGATTTGCGGCCTTGTGGGAGTGGTAGTAGTCGTAAGTGCGACGGCCCGGGAAGAGGTGCGGCTGCGAAGGATCGGCAGCACAAATCGGCGCCAGGGTGGGCGGCGCCCCGCCCGCCTGCGCTTTGCGGTCAGCGTCGATCATCGCGCGGATATCCTTGAGCGCTGCGCTGGGTGCGAGCCGCAGGATATTCTCATAACCGGATATCAGCGGTACCTGCGTAACCAGGCACTTGACGCGGCGGTCCAGCGCTGCGACAGCGATCACCTCGCCGCCCGAATAACTGGTCCCCCAGATCCCGATCCGGCACGGGTCGATGCCTGGCAGCCCCTGCCCGTAGGTGATGGCGTGACTGTAATCTCGCCATTGGGCAACCGGGTCAATGTCGTACCGCGGCGTGCCCTCGCTTGCACCAGTATTGCGGTGATCGAACACGAGAACGCTCATCCCTTTGCCTTCGATCACCCCTGCATAGCGGTCGAGCGTCATTTCCTTCGTTCCCATGAAGCCGTGGGCTATGACAACCAGTGGCACCGGCTTGCGCGCAGATTCGGGTGTGAACAACCACCCGCTGATGCGCGTACCCTGGGCATTGAATGATATGTCGGTGCGCACGAGTACTCTCCTGATGTCTAGATGACTTGGGAGCGCTCTGGTTGGCTCATACGAGCAGGCTTCCGCCATCAACGACCAGGTTGATGCCAGTCACATAGCCATTGCGCATGAGGAACAGCACCGCATCGGCGATCTCTTCAGGTCGTCCGATGCGTTTGACTGGCAGGCGTTTGGCGCAGTCTGCCAAGATGACCTCGCGGTTGGGGCCGACGAGCGCATCGAACAGCGGAGTATCAACGAAACCAGGTTGAATGCTGTTCACTCGCAGCGGCGCAAGATCAACAGCGAGCGCACGCGCAAGACTGTCCACTGCGGCACACGAGGCAGAGGACACTGCCGTTCCGGGTAGCGGTCGCCGACCCGCCGTACCCGACGTAAAGGTAATGGAGCCGCCTGATCGCATGCGCGGCGCCGCGTACTTGGCAGCGAACAACGCGCCCCAGAACCGGGTCGCCAGTGCTGGTTCGAGCGCGGCTGTATCCAGTGTGAGCTTCGCATCCCCGACGACGGTGCCAGCGGTGATGAACAAGTGATCCAACGCTCCCAGCTCGTCGAAAAAAGCGCGAGTACTTGCTTCGTGGGTCGCATCCAGAGCACGTACTCGGACGTTACTGCCCAGCGATGCACGCGCCGCTTCGAGCCGAGCGGCATTACGGCCCGTGATGATGACCTGCGCATCTGCCGCCTCCGCAGCACGCGCAGTAGCGAGTCCGATACCAGAGCTGCCGCCCAGAATGACAACTATTTTTTTCGCCAAGGACATAGGTGATTCCCGGCTTGGTGGTTCAAATCAGACGATGAGAGTCGCGATATGACTGCGGACGGCCGCAGTCTCACCTGCGCCCACCCTGATTTCGGCAAGAACCCCTTTCGCAGGTGAAGGAATCTCCACTGTTGCCTTGGCAGCCTCAACTTCGAGCAGCGGCTCCCCCGCGGCGACGCTTTCTCCGACTGCCTTGAACCAGCGAAGCACCTCGCCTTCCTGCATACCCATGCCAAACTGCGGAAGGAGGACTTTCATGTTTGCCATAGCCGTTCACCCGCTCAGGTCGCAACCGCACGCTTGGCCCCGATGAGTTTGCGTGCGGCGGCCACGATTCTCTCTACGGTTGGATATAGCGGCTTCTCGATGATCGGTGAGAAGCAGGGGTGCGTGTCCGCCGTGGCTACGCGCAGCACTGGCCCACGCAGCGAGTCGAATGCGTGCTCCGCGATAGTTGCCGCGATCTCGCTCCCGGCGCTGCACGTTTGATGGGCGGGATCCACGGTTATTGCGCGTCCGGTCTTGCGCACCGATCTCAGGATCAAAGCTTTATCCAGAGGCACAAGGCTGCGCGGGTCAATCACTTCGGCTGAGATTCCCTCGCTTGCGAGCTCCTCGGCGGCCTTCAGCGCAAGAGGCACACTCCCCGCAATAGCAATGATGGATACATCCGCGCCCGCACGTTTGACCTCCGCTTTTCCCAGTGGGATCAGGAAGTCCGGATCGTCGGGGAGCTCTGCCTTGGAGCCCCAGCACGTTCCGTCCTCAAAACAAAGTACCGGGTCGTCATCGCGGATTGCGGCCTTCAGGAGACCTTTCACGTCGTAGGCATTCGAGGGCACCACGACCTTCAGGCCAGGCACGTTCATGAACATCGAGTAAGGGCGATCACTGTGTTGTGCCGCGTTCGAGTTGCCATAGAACAGGCACGCCCGGATAACCAGCGGCACAGAGGCCTGACCCCCGTAGATGTACCGCGACTTGGCGACAATGCTGACAATCTGGTCCATCGCGGGGTAGAGGAATGAGGCGATGGTGGCATCTACTATCGGCCGCATGCCAACCATCGCAGCTCCGGCGGCTGCGCCAATGAAGCCGTTTTCGGAGATGGGCGTATCGCGGATGCGCTCGGTCCCGAATTCCGCGGCAAACCCGGAAGAGGTTCCGAACACGCTCGCGACAATGTCCTCACCCATGAGGAACACGCGCTTGTCACGAGTCATCTCTTCGTGCTGCGCTTGGCGGATTGCCTCCAGATAGGTTGCCTTTGCCATATTGCGTGCTCGGCTCAGACGCTCAGGTACTCGGGAATGGGCAGACGCTCGGCGAACACATCGTCAAAAGCCTCGGCCTGTGTCGGATACTCACTGTCACGGGCGAACTGCAAGGCATCGGCAACCTCGTTGGTCACTTCTCCTGCAATCCGATCCAGATCAGCGGCCGGGACGCCTGCGGCGAGAAGCTTGGAGCGATACAGGATGATGGGATCGCGCTTGCGCCACACGTCGACCTCAGCGCCGCGATCGAGCAATATCCGGCCCAAATTCACGGCATGGTCGGCATAGCGATAAGTTTTGGCTTCTATGAACGACGGCCCCCCGCCAGCGCGCGCGCGCTCAACGGCTTGCAAAACAGCGAGCTCCACGGCATCAACGTCCTGACCATCGACGATTGCAGCGGGAATCCGGTAAGCCTGAGCGCGGTCGGCGATGTCCTTCACGGGGACAGCGACGCTGACCGGCGTCGATGCCGCGTAATGGTTGTTCTCACAAACGAAGATGACCGGGAGCTTCCAGATGGCAGCCAGGTTCAAACCTTCGTGGAATGCGCCCTCGCTCGTGGCGCCATCGCCGAAGAAACACAACGTGACCCGATCGTTGCCTTGCAGCTTCGAGCCGAGGGCCGCACCGGCCGCCACGGGGATACCCGAGCCGACGATGCTCGTCTCACCGAGGCTGCCCACCGAGAAGTCGCTGATGTGCATCGAGCCGCCCTTGCCTCTGCAGACGCCAGTAACCTTCCCGAGCAGCTCGGCCATCAACGGCCGCAACTTCGCACCTTTTGCGATCGGGTGGCCATGGCTGCGGTGCGTGCCGACCATGTAGTCATCCTTCCTGAGCGCAATGCACGCGCCCACGCCGGTGGCCTCCTGCCCTGCGTAGGTGTGGAGGGCACCTGGAATCTCTCCCTGCGCATGAATGGCTTCCGCCTGATCCTCGAAATAGCGAATGCGCACCATCCGGCGGTATTTCTCCAAAGCGCGCTCGTTTTGCGGCTGATTCATGATCGCCTGCCCACTATGCTGACTACGTGGGAAAATCCTCCGTAGTTCTCAACGCAAGCCCACCCTTCTCGCCCATCGTATGACGGATCTCCGGATCGGCATCAGCGAGCTCGTTGCCAAACATCTCTGCCGTGCTGGTGTATGGAGTGAGCGGACCATCGGCCATGAGCTTGGCTTCATTCTGCGCCCATGCCTCCGGTGTGCTCTCATTGACCCGCACGGTTGGCGCTGCCGCCATGGTCAGCCGGCCGGCACGTCCGCCGCTCACCTGGAACGCCTGGTTCGTCACATGTGTGTCCTGATGCGTTAGCCACACGACCATGGCGGACACGTGTTCGGGCTGAAAGTACTTCTCCAGTGTGCTCAGGATGGCCGGATCGTCTATCGTATCGGCCATCCGGGTCCGCGCGGTTGGAAAGATGCAGTTGGCCATGATGCCGGATGCCAGGCCTTCACAGGCGAGGCTGCGCGTAAGGCCGAAGATACCGGCTTTCGCAGATCCGTAGCTCGTGATGCCCGCATTGCCGAGCATGCCGCTCGATGAGATCGTGATGATCCGGCCAGTTCCCGATCGAACCAGATGAGGCCAGGCGGGCCGCAACACACCGACCGTACCGCCAAAATGGATGTTGAAGACGCGCTGCCATTCCTCGGGATCCCCGTCACCGAACGAGGCACTACTCATCACGCCGGCATTACATACGACGATATCGAGCCGCCCGAACGCATCGATGGCCGCCTGTACGATCTCGCGACCGCTGTCCACGACGCTGGCATGGTTGGCAACCGCCTTTCCGCCCTTCGCGGTGATCTCCCGAACGACTGCTGAAGCAGCACTTTCTTCGCCTGCAGCGGCTGGCAGGTCGTTGACGATCACGCGCGCTCCACGCGAGGCGAGCATTTTCGCATGTGACCGGCCCATTCCGCGGCCGGCACCCGTCACGATCGCAACGCGTCCACCAAAATCAAGGGTTGACATGTTCATTCCCCCGTCGATGCTGTTTCAACCAAGCGACACACGTGCCGTCCCTCAGCCCTTGGGGTCCTCCACGAATACCGACTCCGCACCCGAGCCGTTGTTCCACAGGAAATCGAGGTGCGCCTTGGCGATCCGCCATCCTGCCTGCGTACGGGCAAAGGACCATTGGTAACGGCCGCCCGCCATGTAGTACTCGTTCGGCTTCGCCGGATCGGCGACAGCGGTATAGATCAGGCTGCCGGTGCCCTTCGCGGTGTCGCCCTGCACGTCGAAGTCAAGATTGACGATGCAGTGTTGAGTCGTGTGGAACACCCCGTCTATCTTTGATTTGGGTATGTCGTGAATCTCCTGCCGGCCGCGCAGGATTCCGAAGGCGCCGGGGACCGTGAACACCGCATCCGGCGTGAACAGCTCCGACCAGGCTTGCCACTCGAACGCATCCCCCGTCCTGGTGTAGGCCGCGATCAGCTTGCGCAGCGCGAGATCATCCTCCAGCTGCTGTAAGCGGGATTCCAACATCGGCATAACCTCCTCGAGGTGCGCACGGCGCGCTGCGGCTCGATGCTGCGGTGGTTCATTTCCTCATACCAAACAACGTCATGTCCACTACATGCGCTATGTAGCGCTGTTTGAGCTCTTCCGTGATCCGCGCTTCGTTCAGCATCTGCGGAACGATGCTGGCGCTGGAGAACAGATAGTCGCAGGATCCGACCAGGCTGCAATAAAGCATTTCCGCGTTCACCGAGCGGAACGCGCCTTCTGCCACACCCTGAGCGACGATCTGCCGGTAGGCCTCCACCATCGGATCGATGTACACCTTCTTGAGCAGCTTGCGCGAGCGCTCGCTCGCGTTGTCGATCATGTGATGGATCAGACTGTTGAGGTAGGGAGACTTGTAGAAGGCATTGAGGATCCCGGTAATGTGAATGCGGAGCTTTTCCGCCGCACTGAGGCCGGCGGTGGCCACCAGGTGCCGGAGCGCATCCATCTCGAGTTTGGCATCCCGCTCGAGCAGCGCCATCAACAGGCCTTCCTTGTTGCCGAAATAGTATTTGATGAGCGCTGAGTTCAGCCCCGAGCGCTTCTCGATGTCTCTGAAGGAGGCGGCCATGTCCGGACGCTCCGAGAGCAGGGACGCGGTGGCTGCCAACAGCAGCTCTGCCGAGCCGCGCGTCGGTTTTACCTCGATGGAAAACGAGCGGGCGGTCGCCCTGGCGAGCGACTTGCGGCTCGCCTTGCGGGCCGGCTTGGCGGAGAGCTTTGCTGGGGAAGGCATTGTCAGTTGACTCAGTCCGTTGATGGAGTATTGCTGTTGCAGGAACATGTTGGGGCTGAGGCCCGATTGTATTTGAGCCACCGCTGATTGCAACGCGCCGTGCAGGAACACGCAGGCAGCGCCGCTCAGAAGCGCACCGATACCGAGGCGCCATAGGTGGCCGGCATCGCCGCAAGCCGGTAAATCGAGTCGAGTCCCTGTGTCGCATTGGTCCAGTAGTAAGTGTCGAGCAGGTTCTTCCCCCACAGCCATGCGCGCCACTTGCCATCGGGTTGCGCGATTCCGAGCTGCAGGTCCACCAGCGTGTAGCCTTTCTCGTCGAAGCTGTTGCCCGGCACGTTCACTCCTGGGCGGCTGGTCGGGTCCAGCGGAGTCTGCGCAACCAGCGCCGGGTCCGCGAACAAGGACATGGTTTTGCTGTGGTAGGTCACGTTGACGCCGCCAAAGCCGTTCAGAGCGGAGGTGATGGGCCGCTCGTAGTTGGCCGACGCAAGCAGATTCCACTTCGGTGTATGCGGGAAAGCCAATCCCTTGTAGTTGAACAGATTGCCGACCGGATCGTAGGCGAAGAAGTCCTTGGTGACCTTGGAATCGGTGTACGTCGCGGAGAACTCGAGATTGAGCCCGGCCGCCGGCACCGCCTGGATGTCGATCTCGCCACCCATGACACGCGATTTCGGCACATTGAGCAGCTTTTCCAGGACGCCGAGAATGCCGAACGGATCGAGGATGCGGCCGTGTAGCTGCTTGTCCGTGTAGTCGTTGTAGAAAGCAGCCGCGTTGATCTGCATCCGACGGTCGAACAGGCCAGCCTTGATGCCCCCTTCATACTCCAGTACCGATTCCTGCGTCACACCGCTGAGCTGGACATTGGCGATGGCATTCACCGCGGGAAAACCGCCCGACTTGTATCCCTTGCTGACATTGGCGTAGAGCAGCATCGTCGGTGTGACCTGGAAATCGAGACCCGTGCGCCAGCTCACGTTATGTTCATCGAGACTGTATTGCGCCAGGGTGGGCACGAAGTTGGTCTCCGACGTACATTGACCGGGCACCAGGTGATAAGGGTTGCCGGTGATGAGTGGATAAAGGACGTTATAGAACGCTGCCGACACGCCATCGCCCGCGTCACTGGTGCAGCCGGCGTAGTGGCGCTTGTCCCTGGTGTAACGGGCACCCGCATGCGCGGTTATTACAGAGTTGAACGAGTAATCGATGTTGCCGAATGCGGCATAATCACGTATCGGCTGATCGAGGTGGGCTCCAGAGCTGTAAGGACCGATGTAGATCGGAACGAAAGGGAAGCCATAGTATGCCGATGACTCGCGGTATTTGTAGATCTGCTGCTCGTGCACTTCGTCGTGGGCGTAGTTCGCGCCGACGATGAATTTCAGGTTCTGCAGATCTCCAGTGAGCCGCAGTTCCTGGTTGAATGAATGAACCCAACCCTGGTCGACGATCAGAAAATCCTGCAGATCGGAGCCGTCGGTATCGAGCGTGAAATCCTGGTTGAAACGCTGCAAGGCAGTGATCGAAGTGGCTGTTAGATAATCGTTGATGTGGAAGTCGCCACGCAGCGTTGCCTGCAGGTAGTTGTCGTCGTGGCGCAGCGGATACTGGGGATTGATGTCCCAGTCGGCCGCGCGGGAGTTCTGCGGAGCATGCGGATAGTTGGGGTACACCCAGCCGGGCTGGGACGCCTGCGAGACGCCCGGGGTGACCGGAAGAACGTTCTGCAACTGGCCCGCCTGCGTGTCCGACTTGTCGATCCAGCCGTTCAGATTGAGTGAAATCTTCAGCACCGAGGATGGCTCCCATTCCGTGATCACCCGGCCTGCGAACTGGCGCTTCGCCCCAAGGAAATCGTTCCGGGTGTAGCTGTATTGCCAGTCGCCGGAATGAATGCCCATCACCGCGATGCGCATCCTCAACGTATCGGTTACGGGTCCGCTCACGAACCCGCGCACGTCCACCGTGTTGAACCGGCTGTAGCTCGCATCACCGCCGATCGCCAGGTGCTCGGTCGACTTGGCGGCGATGAAGTTGATGGCACCGGCGGTCGAGTTCTGCCCGTACAGGATGCCTTGCGGACCCTTGAGTACTTCGATCCGCTCGAGGTCGAGCGTCGGGAAACGCGCTTCGATCGGATATGAAATGGGCGACTCGTCGACATACAACGCCACGGTCGAGGCGGACCCGAGAGTCGAGTCGTCAAATCCCACACCGCGAATCGCGAATACCGGTCCGCCCCGCGGCGCTTCGGTGAAGCTCAATCCCGGTACGACCGTGACCAGCTCCTGGGGGTCCACGATATTGCGTCGTTCCACGGTGTCTGAGGTCACCGCGGTGATCGACATGCCGATCTTGTTTGCCGGCTCGCTGCGCTTCTGCGCCGTGACCACAATCTCCTGAAGGCCCGGGCCTGCATCCATTGCCGCCCCTGGAGCGGCGACATTCTGCCCATGTGCGGTGGCCGCAAGGGACAGCGCCGCATAGGTCGCGCATACGAACGGAGTCTTCTGGATGTTCACTCGCTCCCCCTTCCGGTTGAGCTTGCCATCACGTCAACCGGATATTAATCGTCCGGTTAATATTTAATCGAGAGGTTAAATCGCGGCGATCGGCCTGTCAACACACGTGCCGGCGCAGATTAATCAACCGCTGAAATTTGAGCAGCGAGGCGGGATGGCACAGCCTATGCCCTGGGTCCGTCGAGCCAGCTCTTATCGAGGGCCGAGCTGGACTTGCAGCCCAACAGCACGAGATCGCGCTGCAACTCTTCGCGAAAGATCGCCAGGATAGCCTCCACCCCCGCCTGTCCCGCGGCCGCCAGCCCATACAGATACGGGCGCCCGATGAAGACAGCCTTGGCACCCAGGCACAGCGCGATGATCACATCAGTGCCACGGCGTACGCCGCCATCCAGGTAAACGTCGGCCCGGTCGCCGATCCGCTCGACAATTGCCGGCAGGGCGTCGAGGGTTCCTTGCACGTTGTCGAGCTGTCGGCCGCCGTGGTTCGACACAACTACGCCCTGCGCACCTAGTGTGTCGATAGCATGCTCGGCGTCATCCGGATTCATGATGCCCTTGACGTAGAACCTACCCTTCCACTGGTCGCGCATCCAAGCGACGTCTTCCCATCGAAGATCACCCTGCAGATGGCGAGCCTGCTCCTGCGCGGCCCGAGCCGCTGTCCGCGCGCTGCGCCGCGTGGAGGTTTCAAGCGCGTCCGCTTTCGCGGCCCATTCGGCATAGTGAACCGGTACTACGCGCTTATGCGCCACAAACCCCGCTAACCAGCGCGGATGACACGCGAGATTCAGACACCGCGCAGGCGTCAAGCGCAGAGGCACACCCATCCCGGTTTCCCGTTCACGTTCGCGATTTCCCACCACAGGCACATCTACCGTGACGAACAAAGCCGTGAATCCGGCCGAGCGCGCCCTGCGCATCAAGTCTTCAATGTTGCTCCGACTGCCGATCGGATACAGTTGGAACCAATGTTGTTGTTGCGTCGCCTCTGCGACCTCTTCGACCGTGTAGGAGCACGCCGAGCTGAGAATGGCGCGCGTGCCGGCCACTTCCGCAGCCCGAGTGGCGGCGACGTCCCCAGTCCAGTGTGTCAGACCCGCTGCGCCTGTCGGCGCGAGGCCGATTGGCAATTCTACCTTCGTCCCCGCAATGACCGCCGACAGATCAGGTTTTGACACGCCGGTCAGTACACGGGGCCGAAGCTTGTACCTTCTGAATGCGGCGCGATTCTCCGTGAGGCTTACCAGATCGTCCGAACCGCCTTCCAGAAATGCCCACACCATTTGTGGCACGCTCTTTCGGGCCAAGCGGCGGTAACCCTCCACTGAAATCGGAAGACTGGAGGTGCGAAGCTTGAACTCGTAATGCTTCAAAGAGCAGCGGCTACTTGATGGCCAAGGGTGTGATTGCGGCACCCACCCCGCCCGTGACCTTCAGGGGTGGAGCGCTGAAGAAGAAATCCCAAACGCCATCGGCAGCGCAATCCTGCGCCAGCTTTTCCAGATCGAAGATCTCGCCCAATGTCATACCCATGTCGCGGATCACGATGCTGTGAAATGGAAGCGGAAAATCCTGAGTGTTTGCGGGCGCGAGCTCGACCATCCAGTTGTCTGATGCGGTCGCGGCAACTTCGCGCTCTGAGAGCCACTCAGCACAGCTATGGTGCAGGCCTGGATTTCCGTTCCAGTAGGCTGCCGCCGAGCCATCGACCAGAAAATGCCGGATCCAGCCAGTGCGGAATATGAGGATGTCGCCAGACCCAACGCGTACATTTTGCCGCGCTTCGGCCACCTCCAGATCTCTCGGCATGATCACGTCACTGACCTCGAGCCGATCGACACCCCGCAGCCGGGCGAGGTCGAGAAGGACACCGCGTCCAGCAACTCCCTTTGCCGCGATCTGGTCTATGGACAGCACCGTGGAGCCGCCCATGGTGGTAATGCTGTCCGTGGGAATGTTGTTGTAGAGCAGGCCGTCATATCCCACGTGTCCCAGCCCGTCCCACTGAGTCACTGATTGCAGCGGCATGAAGATGTAATCATCCGCTACGCTCAGCCCATCCGGGCGGCCCTTCAAATCCAGCGGCGTAATCGACATCAGGTGCACCGGGTTCGTGCGCACGACCCCAAGTTGAATGCCTTGCGAGCTCACTGGAATTCCGAGATCGAACAACTTGCCGGTGCGGATGGCTCGCCCGGCAGCCACCAGTCGCTCGGCCGTGATGAAGTTGAGGGTGCCGAGGCGGTCGTCCGGCCCCCATCGTCCCCAATTGCTCAGTTTTCTGCCGAGCGCGCGGAAATCCGCGGGAAGGTCGGCATTGTGTACGTGCGCTGCCACGAGGATTTCTCCTGTTGGGGATCGTTCCGCAGCTCAACGCAGGGCGAGCGGAACGGTCTGGGGGCCGCGTACCAGGAAACTGGCTCCATAGTCGATCTCGCCCGCAAACTCGTAGTCTGGAATCCGTTCCAGGAAGAGTCCGATCGTGATGGCCGCCTCCAGCCGTGCGAGGCTCTGGCCCAGGCAATTGTGCATGCCGAAACCGAAGCCCAGATGGCCCTTCTGCTGCCTGTGGACATCGAACACTGCGGGATTCTCGTGCCGGGCTGGATCGCGATTGGCCGCGCCGAACAGCAGGTACAGGTGTTGACCGTCGCGCAGCTCGACCCCGCCCATCTCGACGGTCTCGCCGCTGGTCATGCGCGGATCCGCCTGCACGTTGGGGTCCCACCGCATGATCTCTTCCAACACTGCGGGCAGCCGTGACGGATTCTCCACGACATAGCGGCGCACGTCCGGACATTTTCCGAGCACCACGATGGAATTTGACAGCCACCGGGCGGTTGTCTCATTCCCTGCAAACAGCAGTTGCCGGCAATTCTGCATCAATTCGACAGTTGACAGCGTCTTGCCGATGTCCGATTGCACGATCTGACTGATCAGATCCGGTCCCGGATTGCGCCGCCGCTCGCGAATCTGCTCCTGCAGGTACTGGGCAAACGCTGCTTTGGCGTTTTCACTGGCGATGAACTGCGGCGCAAGTGGGTCGCCCGCCGCGCTCGCCTCCTCGGCCATCGCATCGCTCCACTCGACGAGACTCTTGCGCATGTTGGCCGGCATGCCCAGCATTTCGGCAATGACGTAGGCGGGAATGTCACGGCAGAACTTCCGAAAGACTTCGACCACTTCGCCCGCACGTAGACGCTCCTCGACGGGCGCGAGCAGACCTGCGGCGCATTGCCGAATCATGCTGCTGAGGTTGCGCTCCAACGTGGACGGCTGGAAAGCCACCGACCAGACCGCACGCAGCCTGTCGTGTCGTTCCTTGTCGGTCATGCAGATTATCGCGTCCATGCCAAACAACTGCTCGCCGATCGTGCCCTCGTGTGTGAACTTGGAGAAGGCCAGCATGATCTTGCGGCACAACGCATCGCTGGTAACCATCCACGTCTTCATCAGATCGTTCCACACGATCGGGCCCTGGGCACGTATCTCCTCGAGAATGGGATAAGGATCGCGGGCGATTTCCCGGCAAAAGAAGTCGACATTCACGGTAGTTGATCCGCAGGACGCCGCCCTTCCTGCGCAGCCTCCCGCGCCCTGCGCAGCGGACATTGTGGTTTATTCTTCGTCAAGGAGGATCGCCGCGGCCGGACAGCCATCGGCCGCCGAGCGCACCAACTCGTGATACTGCGACGGCGGGTAGCGTTCCCTGGCCGAGGCAAAGCCTTCGTCAGTCTGGAAAAAAACCTCCGGCAGGACCCCGACACAGCGCCCCGAGGCTATGCACCTTCCGTGATCCACCCTCACACCGAACCGCCGGACCGAGGCAGGGCCGCTGGCTTTGACTCCTTGCTTCTCGTTATCCATCAACGTCCTGCGCAAGCTACTCCGGGACTGCCATTGGCTCGAGTTAAGCAGTAGGTTAATATTTAATCAGCAGATTAAGAGTGCTCGGCGGAGGTGTCAACCGGCCTGCCCGGGCGCTGCAATGCATCACTGAAGCGCTGGAGCGGCTCCATGGGTCACCCGGTATTCGAACGGCGCAGCAGGGGCTCGAGGCCACTACTCGGGACGATGGTGACGTACGAGGCTCTCGATAACATGGAGTTGCAGAGTCAGCTCGGCCCGGACTTCGTCATCATCGACTGCCAGCATTCTCTGATTAGCGAGTCGGCCGCCCGGCGACTCATCTACGCATCGCATACTCCCAGTACGGCAATCATGGTCAGAGTGAGCTCGGCAGATCCCTACAAAATCGGCTCCGTGCTCGACGCCGGAGCGGACGCTGTCATAGTTCCGATGGTCAACACCGCGCAGGAGGCGCGCGTCGCAGTTGCCGCTTGCAGGTACGGGCCGGCCGGGATCAGGAGCCTCGGCGCCACGCGACGATCTCTTCCTGCGGACCCTCGCGCGCTCGAGGATCGGGCCTCCTGCTTCGTGATGGTTGAGACCGTCGAGGGTGTCAACAATCTTGAAGAGATCTGCTGCGTGCCTGGCCTGAGCGGGATCTTTCTTGGCAGCGGTGACCTCGCCGTCACCATGGGCGAGCCCCTCTTTGCTAATCCTTCGACGCCTGCACTGCGCATGGCGAGTCGCAAGGTTGCAGCCGCATGCCAAGCTGTCGGACTTATTGCTGGCGCATACGCAGGACCTGCGGCACGCGCCAAAGAGTTGATTGACGATGGGTTCGATCTTTTGGCGATAGGAATAGACTGGCTCTATGTTCGCAGCGGTATTTGCGCGAATCTCGAGGAGATTCAGAAATATCTGGCCTCACCGCAAGAGACGGGCTGTTGACGAGGTCTCCCATGGTCAAACTTATTTTCTGTCTCACGCGGCGCCCAGAGCTGAGTCACGCTGAATTCATTGACTACTGGTATCAGAAGCATGCGCCCCTGCTGCGCAAACATGCGGAAGCGATTGGCATTTTGAAATACGTGCAGAGCCACACCTTGGAACATCCCGTGAATGAGCTGCTGCGCCGCTCGCGGAGTGCTGCGGACGGATATGACGGTGTCGCGGAGATTTATTACCAGTCGGCGGAAGCGCTGCACCGCGCAATGTTTGACCCGACGGCGCAATCGGCCGGGAAGGCTTTACTCGAAGACGAAAAACGCTTCATCGACCTTGCACGCTCCGCTTTGTTTGTTTGTAGCGAGCAGACGATCATCGCGGGCCCCTCAGTCCATCCGGACGCCACCATCGACGTTGATGGTCTGCCCGGTAATGTATGAGGCCTCAGGGCCGAGCAGGAACGAAATTACGGCAGCCAACTCTTGCGGCATACCCTGCCGACGCAAAGGCACGCTGCGCGCGACTGACTCCTTGATCTGCGCAGCAGATGACTTGCCGATGCGTCCCGCCATCCGCGCAAAAGTACCATCCATCATGTCCGTATCGATCGTCCCCGGGCAAACGCAATTGACACGCACGCTGTTACGGGCAAGTTCCAATGCCATCTGCTGGGTCAGTCCGATCACCGCGAACTTGCTGGCGCAGTAGCCGCCGTACCAGGCCATGCCGACACGGCCTGCCAGGGATGACAGGTTCACGATGGCGCCTGGTTTGCCGGCCGCAATCAGACCCCGCGCCGCTCGTTTGGACACCAGGAAAACACCGTTCAGGTTAACGTCTATCGTGCGCTGCCACTCGGCATAGTCGAGATCCGCAATCGCCGCCGACCCCGCTCCTCCAGCGACACCGGCGTTGTTGATGATAGCGTGTACGGTACCTAACTGGCGTTCGGCCAATTCGAAGAGGTTCTCGACCTGGTCCGCCTGAGTCACATCGCAATCCACCGACAGTGCCTGGCGACCCAATGCGCGGATTTCTTCCGCAACTGACTCAATGCCACGCCAGCCGCAGGCTTGCTCATGCTCAGGAAAAGCGCTCGCCTGGCGAGGAAGAGACGCTACCACGACGTGGGCACCATCGGTTGCAAGCTTCACAGCGATTGCGCGCCCAATGCCGCGCATTCTCGCAGCACCGGTTACCAACGCGGTGACACCCTCCAGACGGCCACAAGACTGAGTCACGTTAGGTACTCGTCCGGCTCGGCGGAAATCTGCACCAACTGCTTGCCGCAATTCGCGCCTGCAAACACTCTGGACAGCGCGACTGGCGCCTGTTCGAGCCCCTCCAGGATATCGAATCGATAGATCAATTTCCTGTCCCTGACCCACTGTTGCAGCGCGGGCATCGCTTCGCGAGCGCGCGGCAGATAGTCGGTGACTATAAAGGCCTGCATGCGGACTCGATTGATGAGAAAACGGCGCATGTGGGAGAACGTCTGCTGCGGCGTTTGCCGGTTGTACTGCGAGATCTGACCACACACGACGATGCGTCCGTGCCGGTTCATGGCGCCCATTGCGGCATCAAGTATATGACCGCCAACATTGTCGAAGTAGATGTCCACCCCAGCAGGGCACAGCAGCCCGATGGCCTCGACAATATCCTTGTCGTGATAATTGATCGCGGCGTCGAAACCGAGATCTTGCGCAATCCAGCGGCACTTTGCGGCCGAACCCGCCAAACCCACGACGCGGCAGCCACACAGTCTTGCGATCTGCCCCACCAGCGACCCGACTGCGCCCGCGGCTGCCGAGACGAGAACGGTCTCGCCCGGCGAGGGTCGGCCGATCTCGAGCAGACCGAAATACGCAGTGAGGCCTATGGTTCCCATCACGCCCAGGTACGCTGTCAATGGTAGGCGATCCTCACGCGGCAAGCGCGCCACCCCCTCGCCGTCAGATAGCGCATAACGCTGCCAGCCCAACATACCCGACACCAGATCGCCCTGCTGGAACTTGGAATGACGCGAGTCTTCGACGATTCCCAGTGTGATTCCGCGCATCACCTCTCCCAGCTCGAGCGCTGGGAGATAGGTTTCTTCGCCGCTGGCCCAGAGGCGATTGGTGGGATCCACCGACAGATATATGTTTCTGACTAGGATCTGGCCCTCACCCGTTTTGGGTACGGGTTCGCGGGACCATTCGAAGTCGCCCGGTCGGATCTCTCCTTGCGGGAAAGCCGCGAGGCGCCACTGCTCATTGACTTTAGACGCGCTCACCGAACAACTCACGGTCGATCAGACGGTCGGTGGAGGAATGGCTATCTGCGGCGGCGCCATTGCCTGGCGGTATGCAGGTCCCGCCGGCGCAACATTGACTCCACGCATTGAGGTTTGCGTACGTGGAAAAGTCTAACTCCGCCAACACGAGCTCGGTGATAGCCGCCGTACTCATGTGCGAGTAACAAAAGGTGAGGCTCATGGTGAAGCTCTTCGCCTTGCTGAACGCCCGTGGAGCATACCGCTCGATCGGTCAATGCACCACAACCAGACGGTTAGTGACTAAAGGCACTGTGCCCGGCATGCATACATGTTCACAATCGCAACCGTCGCGAAGCCAGCCTACCCACACCTTTGCTGACGCTCGCGCACCGCACTCCCCTGCCGGGGTGTTCCCGGCAGGGCGTTTCATTCCGCCGACGTTCTCTGGAGCGTTGGAAGCGCTCAGTTTGAAGAACAGATCGGATCGAATTTCAAATTTAACTTCGAGGGCGTTCGCTACCGCGCTATTCTTAAGCGCGTTCCCACCGAAGCCAATGTGCGGCGCGCCTATAAACAGGTCGTCGATATCAAGCTGCCGACCTGGCAACCATGAGGAGTTTCGATTCTTCACGGGTCTGCGTGAATCCGAGTAGTTCGCGCTGCAGGTCGGAGACTGCGACTTGGCGAAGGCCAAAATCAATGATCGCGAAATCACGCTCTGCCCGCGAGCGCTGGATGTGTTGCGGGCACTCTTCGGTGAATGCCCGCAGGCTTTTCCGGCAGCTGTAGATTAGAAGCCCACACGTACACCGGCGGAATAACGCCGTCCGAACTCGTTGAGCCAATCGAACTCGTTCGCATAGGTCATACGTCTGCTGGACCGCGTTCGTCAGGTTGGCAGCCGCAAGCGTTACGAGCTGCTCCAGCCGAGGTACGGTTGATTTCCGGTCTGGTCGCAATCACCACTCCGCCACGCTGCCATCGCCGTGGCGCCACACCGGATTGCGCCAGTCGGTCACGGCACGGCTGCGCTCGATGACGCACGCTTCGTCGATGACCACACCCAACCCGGGCAAGGTGAACGGCCGCATGCAACCGCGCTCCAGGTCGAACGCTTCCTTGTTGACCACGTAGTCCAGCAATTCGCCGCTGGTGTTGTAATGGATGCCAATACTTTGTTCCTGTAACACTGCATTCCAACTGGCGAAGTCCACATGCAGACAGGCAGCCAGCGCCAGCGGTCCCAGCGGACAATGAGGCGCCAGCGCGACGTCATGAGCCTCGGCCATCGAGGCGATCTTCATACACTCCGTGATACCCCCGGCGTGCGCCAGATCGGGTTGCACCATGGCGAGGCCGCCCTGCTCGAAGACGCGCTTGAACTCGAAACGTGAGTACATGCGTTCGCCTGCGGCGAGCGGAACGGCAGTCTGCGCGGCGAGGCGCGGGTAGTACTCGGCCTGCTCGGCCAGCACCGGTTCTTCGATGAATAGCGGACGGTACGGCTCGAATTCGCGGATCAGTGTCTTTGCCATGGGCATACCGACGCGCCCGTGAAAATCCAGACCGAACTCGATCGCATTGCCAAACGCCGCGCGGATTTCGGCCACCTTGGCCACAGCTGAATCGATCGCGCGACTGCTGTCCAGCAAACCCAGTTCCTCGCAGCCGTTCATCTTGAACGTGTCGTAACCCAGCGCAATACGCTGATGGATCTGCTCGACTATGTCCGAAGGCCGGTCGCCGCCCACCCAACAATAGGTCTTCATGCTGTCACGCACCAGGCCTCCCAGGAGTTGATACACGGGCACGCCCAACACCTTGCCCTTGATATCCCATAACGCCTGGTCAATACCGGCGATCGCGCTCATAAAGACCGCTCCGCCCCGATAAAACGCGCCTCGATACATGGTTTGCCAATGATCGTTGATGCGCGCTGGATCCTTGCCAATCAGGAGCTCGCCGATCTCGTTCACGGCGGCTTCCACGGTGCGAGCCCTGCCCTCGACAACTGCTTCGCCCCAGCCGGCGAGACCTTGATCGGTTTCGATCTTCAGGAACATCCAGCGGGGTGCGACGCGGTAGGTAGTCAGTTGCGTAATTTTCAAGCTGCGTTCTTCTTATCGAGACTACCGGTGAGGGGCGGCGTCGAGAATGGGCTCGCGCCGTGAGCTCAGCATGGGCCGCTTCAGGCCCAGCAGGTCCAGGACGATAACTTCGTTGTTCCGCTGCTTCAGCCACACTCCCGGCACATACAAAGTGCGCTGCGGGCCGATATTCCACATTCTCCCGAGCGGCCGGCCGTTGAGCCACACAAAGCCTTTGTTCCAACCCGCTGTATCGAGAAAGGTATCCGCAGCGGCCGTACCGCTCGCCGCGGCGTTGAAACTGGCGCGATAGAAACACGGCGCAGCCGCGCACGGAGCGCTGCGATACCCGAGACTCGCGCTGTTCGTCAGCGGCAATGCGTAAATATTCCAATCGTGCAATGGCTTGCCGTTCAATGTCACGGACCCCGTGATGCCCTTGCGCTCTTTGCGTAGCTCAACGCTGTAGTTGATTCGGCCGGCGTTCTCGATCAGCACATCCAAACGGTCGCCCGTCGCAGGGCGCGGCCCCTTGCCGATCGGCAGCGGTAGCCTGGTTTGCCCGAGGCGACGATCCAGACTGCCCACGAGCGTTCCGTTGAGGTAAATCTGCGCGTAGTCGTGCAGTCCATCGATCACCAGGTCTGCGCCGGTATCGAGGGTCAACGCGGTGCGATAGAGGATGTAGCCGTAGGCCTGATGCAATTCCTCCATGGTCTCGAGGTCATGGGAAATCACCGGTGCCGGCAAGTTGTCCCACAGCGACGCGGACTCGGTCAGCGCGAAGGTGCCGATCGCCTGGGTCGCCGATGTGGCAGGTATCGGCGGTGGAGCAATACCGGTGCCCTTGGCGATGACATTCCGGAACGCGAAGTATTTCTTAGTGGGACGCCCGCTTTCGTCAAGTGGGGCACCATAGTCGTAGCTGGTGACGTCAGGTTGGAATAGCCCATGGTCCCAGTTGGCACCGTTCATCCAGCCGAAACTCGTGCCGCCGTGAAACATGTACAGGCTCACCGAATAGCCCTGACTGAGCATCCATGCGAGATCAACTTCCTGTTGCCTGGCGTCGGGCAGGTGACGCTCGCCGCCCCAATGATCAAACCAGCCGTCCCAGTATTCACCGTTCATGAACGGCCCCCGGGGTCGATTCTCGCGCAGCAGCGCAAATTGGGCTTGCGCTTCGCCCGGGCCGAAATTGATTGCCGCGGACAAATCGGGCAGGGATCCACGCAAGGTGCCTTTGGTTTTATCCTGGTTGTTGTCCGCCGTATAAAGCAGTGCACTGTCGAAGCCGGCCTCGATCAGCGCCCGGCGGGTTTGTTCCAGATACTCCCGATCGTCGCCGAAGCTACCGTACTCGTTCTCAACCTGCACCGCGAGGATGGGACCGCCACGGGCGAGTTGGAGAGGCGCCAGTTCCTGACCCAAACGATATAACCAACGAGTGGCCGGCACCAGGTACTTGGGATCCCGGCTGCGCACCACGGTTTGGGGATTCTCGAGCAGCCAGCCGGGGAAGCCGCCGAACTCCCACTCGGCACACACGTAAGGGCCGGGCCGCAGGATGATATAAAGACCTTCCTGCTGGGCCTCGCGGATGAACTCGGCGACGTCGTTCTGGCCGCTGAAGTCATACGTTCCGCGAACACTTTCGTGGACGTTCCAGAAGGTATACATGGTGATGGCATTCAGGCCCATGGCCTTGGCCATCTTCAATCGCGCGCGCCAATATTCCCGTGGGATGCGTGGATAGTGCATTTCCCCGGAGATGACCTGGAAGGGCTTGCCGTCCAAAACGAAATGCCCGTCGGTGACGGTAAAGGTATGCGCCGGCACATCGGCGGCCGCAAAGCGACCGCCGAGTGCCAGAACGATGAGCCCTACACACGCGAGAACTGGGATTCCCACACCGCGTCTATGTGCAGGCGATTGCGCAGGTTGATGACCTGGCTTCAAAGCGAACCACGAATACCGAAGGTAACAGTGCCACCGTCCGCTTCGGCGCGGCTCGGACGATTGGGGTATACCTGGTATTGGAATATGGTCTCCCGCAACAGGTTGGTAGCTGTCAGGAACAAGGACAGATTTGGGCGGATTGCATAACTCCCGCTGAAATCCAACTGGCCATAAGCCTTGTTGGTGGTCGGTTGCCCGGAGTCTCCAGCGATGGACGACAGATACTTCCCGCGCCAGTTGTAGGCCAGCCGCAACTGCCAAGGCCCTTCCTCGTAGTAGCCGCTGACATTGCCCGAGTCGCCGATTCCCGGTACGGCAAATTTTCCGGCGGTGGCCAACAGCGCGGAATTGATCGACGCATTGCTGCTGACATGGGTGTAGTTCACTGCCGCACCCAGGCCGTCGAAGGGTTTGGGCAGTCGGGTGAACTGGTAGTTGACAGTGAACTCCTCGCCCGCGATGGTCGCCGTATTCAAATTGATCGGCTCATTCAACTCGAATGGGAACCCCAGCACCGTCGTCTGCGTGGTGATCGATGTATTGAAATTGCTGACCTTCTTGTAGAAACCGTCCACGGCAATGTAGCTGAGACTGTTGAGATACCACTCGAGTCCTGAATCGAAATTCTTCGACGTGTACGGCTTCAGATTCACGTTGCCCTGCGTGACACTCTGATTGTTCGGCCTGAAATTGTAAGTCGTCGCGGCGGACAGATTGGACAGATCCGGCCGGCTTTCGGTCTTGGAGAGCGCCAGCCGGAAGATCAGATCATCGCGCACATTGAGCTTGAAATTGGCCGACGGCAGCCACTCGCCATAGCCGCCGCTGTCGGAAATCGGCGAGAGCGGCCCATAGGTCGGAATGGCATTGCTGGTGTCGTTCGGATTGATCGTAATGGCCAGGAGCGGGATGGAGTATGCGTTCGAGGTGGTGCCGGTATGGCTGTAACGCAGGCCGACATCCAGGAACCAGGGCTGGTCGAAGACATGGCCGGTAAAATCGGCCTTGGCATAGGCCGAGCGCGTCTTTTCATTGACCTCGCTGAAGCTGGTCAAGTCCTCGCGCGGCGCGAAAGAACCGCCGTTAGCCGCCAGCAGAGCGGCGAATGCAGCCGGATTCGGTAGCTGATTGTACGCCGCCGGTGTGGTGAGGTAATTCAAATAGGCGTATGGATTGTACGCGAGCCACTGGGTAGGGGAACCGGGCGACACGCCGTTCACCACACTGCCTGCGTTGTAAACATAAGCGCCAATTGCACTGGCAGGCACCGTACCGACATAGCCGCAGTATTCTGCACACAGCATGTTGTTTGGCGTCTGGACGTTGAATTGCCTCTTGGTTCGGTTGGTATATTCCAGTCCGAAATCGAGTTTGGATAACCCCTCGCTGTCGAAGCGTGTTGTCAGATGCAGCCTGTTCTGCTGAATCTTGTCCTCGACATTGGGTGACTGACCACCCTGGGTGCAGCAATGCACATGCAGGTCCGACGGGTCCGTCGTCGAGAGCAGGTTACTGTAGCTGGGCAAGTGGTCAGAACCGTTGTTCGTCCACACGGGACTAACGCCGATGTTGCGCGTCCCGACCACCAGGAAATAGCCGTGCGCGGATTGCTTGTTCCAGGCACTGGAGAGAGCTGAGTCCCAATCGAGCTTGGTGGAATCAGTGAATGCGTAGGCAACGTTGAGACCGCCCTGAATGTTGTACGCGTTGCGCGGATTCGACTGCATGACGTAATCGTTGGCCATATTGCCGGTGTTGTAGCGCGTGTCACTCAGGGCCGTCCCGTTGGAGTCGACCGTGAGCGATTGGATGTCCGCCGCGTTTCCGTACAATCCAAAGGCGCGGTAGGCAGAAGCCACACGATAATCCGAGAGCATCGCGTCGAGCGACACCTTGAGTTTGTCGAAGGGCACCCAATCGATCGCCCCACTCACTCCCTGGCGGGTACGGGTCTCGTGGAGGACATCGAGCTGAATCGTCTGGGGAACCGCGACGTTGGTGTAGGCAGGATTGATCCGCGTTTCGTCCACATTGGCGTACCAGCCGGCGGTGTCTGCGACCTGAATCTGATCGTCCCGCTTGTAGTACATGGCCGACACCAGCCAGCCGAAGGTGCCGTCCTCATTGCTGTCGCCGATGAGCAGCGATGCCTTGGGTGTGGTCTTGCCCGAAAAGGCGTGGTTGATGCTGTTGTTCACCGCAGCCAGGCTCCCCGCCGCGTGGAAGCCTTTGGAATCGAGGGGGCGCGCGGTAATGATGTTGACAGTGCCGCCGATACCACCCTCCTCCAGCTCGGCGGACGCTGTCTTGTGCACTTCTGCCGTGCTGATCAGCTCCGAAGGCAGCACGTCGAAATTGAAGGCACGATCCCTGGCATCCGTTGCCAACGTACGGCCGTTGAGAACCACATTCACGAAATCCGGACCGAAACCGCGAACCGTGATCTGGCTGGACTCGCCGCCGGACCGGTTGACCGCCACGCCCGGCACGCGCTGCAAAGCGTCGGCCACGTTCTGATCGGGGAATTTGCCCGCTTCCTCGGCCGAAACGGCATCCACCACGCTGACCGAAGTGAGCTTGATGTCCTGTGCGCGGCGGATTGCCGCGCGTTGCCCGGTGACTATGACTTCCGCCAGGCCACCTGTGTCCCCCGCGGTCTGGGGGCAGGTGGCGAATCTGCCGTGGCTGCAGCATGCGGCTGCGCCGCCGAGACATCCGCCGCCCACGTGAGGCCGCCACTCATCACCCAGGCTGCACCCATGGCAGCCAACAGTACCCTCTGGGTTCGAACTGAAAGAATTGGTTTACGCATTCCCTGCCCCCCCGTTTCATACCGTCCCTGGTATTTACAATATTTATATTATTATTAACCTTTATGATATTGCAACATGTCCATGTCCGCATCCGAGCGGCGAAATTTGGGCGAACATCGGCCATCCGGTTAGCCCCGACAGGATAGCCTTGGCAGTCGGGGCCCCGGCAATGTCGAGGGTTCAAATCCCTCTATTGCAACGACTTTCAACGTCGTTACTGGTAGGGCCGCAAGCCATGACAATGAAGCGCATCACTGTCGCCCAGCATGAGCGAGCACTGGCCTGGAAGAACAAGACCTTTGCCCGTGTGCTGGAGCCAGGAAAACACTGGCTGATCGCGCCAATGAGCGAGGTACAGGCGCAACTCTATGACCTCACGGTCCTGGAGTTCGAGCACCCGCGCGTGGACTTCCTGGTGAAGGAAGCGCGAGACACGATGGCGCCAGCGCCGTTCCACCATTCATGGTGAGACATCGCGACTGCGACAGCAGCCGTGGTCGTGTCATCCCCGTCGGGCCTCGCTCGCGTTAGATTTGACCCCCGACATGCATCGTCCAATCTCGCGACTCGTTGCCTGCAACGCTCAATACCACGCAAAGATGAGTCGTCAACCACGCAGTTCGCCTGCCATGCAGATCCATCTCAATACTCATCTTGGGAGGTCCTGATCACGTGCCAGCAGCAATGTAGTCAGCTTCAATCGGCGATACATAACCTGCTTCTTACCGTCGCGTGATCGCCTCATCGGAGCATGATGTGTGCCGCGGAATTCTCGCGTTACCGGCCACCTCCTCGACAGCGAGACGGCCTCAGGCGCAGGGCTGGTGACCGCCCGCGCGGTGCGCTCCATGCGCGATCGGCTGGACCACGACGATGTCGCGCGCAACTCCAAGGCCCGAACAGGTCACGGTTTCGAGCGAGAGTGACGCGCTCGAGCGCCTCCCAAAACAACTCAGGGGTTTTCCTATGAGAGCGCTGACCAGTTGGGCTCCTGATATGCGCGATGAAGGCATCGCCGACCCTACGCCGTGAAGTTCTTCACGGCGGCGGCTGATTGATGTCAAATGATCACGACTTGAGCATGACCAAGCGCACATTTCCCAATGGATTCCGTGTGCACGTCCCGCTTGTCATGTACGTTCATCCGGCGGGAAGAACAGATATATTTTACAGATGAGCACTCCCGCAGCATGGCCGGGGTGGTCGACACCCGACAGCGGTGCGGAGCGGCAACAGGCTCCAACGCCCCGATCCGGACATGGATGCACGATCATGGAGCAGTCATTTTCTGCCACGCCGTTGGAGGTTTGGCGGATGTCGCTCTGCCGTCGGATCGCAGCGCCCTGGAAGACCTTCTCCCGGGCACGAAACACGTAACCGCCGACACCAGACAGCAGACAGCAGACAACTTGATATGGCAACGCTTACTGAAGGACTTCGATGATGCAAACCCAAGCCGTGTTGACCCGTCAACGCCATCTTTCAGCGCTGGCCGTGACCCGGTCCCGCTGGAGACTGCTCTCATTGTGGATGGCGGGTTGCCTCATCATGCTGCTTGCAGCATGCGGCAGCGGGGGCTCTTCGTCGAACCCCACCCCGGAGCCGGCCATGCCGACCGGGATGGTGGTGACACCCGGCAACAACGAAGTAACGGTTACCTGGAATACCGTGGCCGGGGTGACCTCCTACAACATCTATCGCTCTACCAGCCCGGGACAACAGGGCACGAAAGTGGGCGCAAGCTCGACCCTCTCGTACGTTGACTCCACCGCTCTCAACGGCGTCACTTACTACTACGAGGTCACGGCGGACAATGTCGCTGGCGAGGGGCCGGTCTCGGCTCAATCGACGGGCGTGACACCGGCCATGCCCATCACGGTGCCCGCGCCGGCGACGGGCGTGAATGCTGTGGCCGGCAACGGGCAAGTGACGGTAACCTGGACGGCGGCGACAGGATCGACGTCGTACAACATTTATCGATCAACGAGCCAGGGTCCGCAAGGCACCAAGATCGGGGCGAGTCCTACCGCGAGCTACACCGATGCTACGGTGGTCAACGGCACAACCTACTACTACGAGGTCACTGCTGTAAATGCTGCCGGAGAGAGCCCGGCATCGACACAATCGGCCCCGGCGACCCCCGCGGTTCCGGCCTCCAGCGGACCCGCTGCCGCCCTCGCAAAGCGACTGGGACGTCCCAACCGTCTGCTGGTCGGGCTGAGCTCGGACACCACGTTGATCAACACGCAGGGTCTGAAGCCGGATTTCTATGAACGCTACCTGGTCGGCATCGACAGCCAGGGCGGATGGACGACCTGGAACTCGCCTTCGGGGGCTTACGCGACCGTCGTGATGTCGGACGCCGATTCGGTCGGCGCGGTGCCCATGTTCACGCTGTTCCAGTTCTCATCAGCGGACAAACTGATCTCATTGGCCTCGGCGGCCTATATGCAATCGTATTGGGCCGATCTAATGACCTTGTTGAACCGGATAAACCAGTTCGGCAAGCCGGTGCTGCTCAACGTGGAACCGGATTTCTTTGGCTTTGCACAGTCGGGGACTAATAGCAGCTACGGTGGGGATGCGACCACGGTGCCGGCTGTCCTGACGACGGACTCGGCCTGCGCAGGCTTGTCGGCCAACTTGACCAATTTCGCGCCCTGCGTGCTGAAGCTCGCCCGCAAGTACGCACCGAACGCGGCCATAGGCTTCCCGCCGTCCGAATGGGGCGGGCCTTCACTGGCTTCGGTGGTCGCGTTCATGAACCAGCTCGGCACCGCCCAGGGCGATTTCATCGTGATGCAGACGCTTGACCGTGACGCCGGGTGTCTCGAAGAGGGTGCACTGAGCCCCTCGACGGCGCAGGCGGATTGCGTGCGCGGGCAAGGCAGCGTGTATTGGGACGAGACGAACCAGACGCACCCGAACTTCCAGGACCACTTCGCGACGGCGTCCACGTTCCACACGGGAATCGGCGGGCTGCCGCTCGTGTGGTGGCAGACGCCGTTCGGCGTGCCTTCGGCCACGCCGGGAGGGGTTGCGGGGCACTACCGTGACAACCGGGTGGACTACTTCCTGAAGCATCCTTCCGAACTGGTTGCCGTGGGAGGGCTAGGGGTAGTGTTCGGTGCAGGCGCTGGAAACCAGACGACGCCAGCGACCGATGGCGGGCAGTTCCAGACTCTGTCGGCAAAATACCTGGCCAATCCGGCAGCGTTGCCCTGATAAGGCCAGGATCGCTGCGCGCGATTGCTTTCGCACCGCGTCCTTACTTAGTGTCAGTTGCTGCTTCTTTCTCGCGGTGCGAATGGCGCGGCCGAAGTCGGACGGGGTGCTGATATCGATTCGGTCAGTCATTGAATTGTCCCAAGGGACAATTATAGACCGAGACGGCGGACTTCTGGGCCAGCCGTGCTTTGAGCGTCGGCCACGTGCTGCCCGGCGCAGTACGTCCGGCGCCCCGAGCAACGCATGCCCCGGCATTCGGGCGTGACTCTTGGCTCGCACTGGGCGAAAGTCCTTGGCGGGACGCTGAGAAACAGTCACGTCTGCTGAATAGGCGCATGGATACCGACAAACGCACCGTTTACGAATTCGGCGACTTCCTTCTCGAAAGCGGCCAACGGCGATTGTTGCGGCGGGAGAGTCGCGAACCGATTGCGCTGACGGCCAAGGCGTTCGATACGCTGCTCCATTTGGTTGAGCACCGCGGCGAGACGCTCGACAAAGACACGCTCCTGCATGCGATCTGGCCCGGTGTCATCGTCGAGGAAAACAGCCTGACCCAGAACATTTCAACCTTACGGCAGGTGCTCGGGGAGACGCGGGCAGAGAATCGGTACATTGCTACCGTCCCGCGTAAGGGCTATCGATTCGTGGGCGAGGTCACCAAGCGCGCAGCGCTCGCCGCACCAGGCGTTACTGCGGCACTCGCCGCATCAGGAGCCAGTGCGCCACTCATCGCACCAGGAGCGAGTGCGGCGCTCGCCGCAGCAAGTGTTACTTCGCCACCGGCCTGCCCAGTCCCCGCACCCCCGGCCGGCTTAGGAATTACCGCGGCGCCCGCCGGACCGGCTCCGGTGGACCTAAAGCGGTCCCTGCGCCCGGTGTGGGTAAGTGCGGCGGTGCTGTTGGCGTTGGTCGCTGTCGGCACTTTTCTTTTCCAACGGGGCCGCAGCGAACAATCCGCAGCGCCTGCAACACTCGCGGTGCTGCCATTCAAGCCGATGTACCCGGCGCAGCGCGATGAATCCCTCGAGCTTGGCATGACCGAATCCGTGATTGCGAGCCTCGGTGCTCGCGCAGGTTTGACGATTCGCCCGCTGAGCTCGGCTCGCCGCTACGGCTCAATCGAGCAAGATCCGCTGGTGGCCGGTCGCGCCCTGCATGCAGAGTCGGTGCTCGACGGTTCCTTGCAACACAACGGTGACCAACTGCGCGTCTCCGTGCGGTTGTTGCGTGTCACGGATGGGCGGGAGTTGTGGGCCCATCAGTATGACGGAAATGTCACGGCCATCTTCCACATTCAGGAACAGATATCCGCCAGAGTGGCCGAGATTCTCTCAGCGCGATTCAGCGCAGCGCATGGGGCATCGACTGCTTTGGGCGGCACAAAGGACTCTACGGCCTATCTACTCTACGCCAATGGCCGGTATGCCCTGGCTCGATCCACCGAGCCCAGCCTCGGACTCGGGATCGGTTATTTCGAGAAGGCGATCGAGCGCGATCCACAATTCGCGCTCGCGCATGTGGGCCTCGCCGACTGCTACATGGTTCTGGGTGTGTTTGGCATGCGGCCGCCTTCTGAAACATTGCCGCGCGCACGCGATGCGGCCTTGAAGGCGCTGCAGATTGAGCCGCGGCTTGCGGACGCCTACTCGACCCTCGGACACGTCAAAATGCAGTATGACCGCGATTGGGAGGGTGCCGAGGCGGACTTCGCCCGCGCCATTGCGCTCAATCCAGCCCTCTCAGACCCGCATCTGTATTGGGGCGTGTTGCTCGGCATGCGTGGCGAATTCGATCGCGGCCTCGAAGAGCTGAAGCAAGCGGAGCAACTCGAGCCGTTGCTGACAATAGCGAAGACTCGAGCCGCCTCCCTGCTGTATTTTGCGCGTCGCTACGAGGAGGCGATTGCGCAGATTACCGAGAGTCTCGCATTGGACGACCGTCCGGGCATCGCACACGCTCTGCTCGGCAGGGTGTATCTGCATACGGGCCGTTACAATCTCGCGCTGGCGGAGTTTGCGCAAACTCGCGGGCCTACGCCGGGAAGCTATGGAGACGTGGGCCAGGCGCTCGCCTTGTCAGGGCGTCGCTCAGAAGCGCTGGCCGAACTTGATCGGGTACTGAAACTGTCGGTGCAACGGTACGTACCCGCTGTGGATATTGCTTCCATCTACGCAAGCCTCGGCGATACCGAAAATGCGTTGACGTGGTTGGATCGCGCGTTGCAGCAACGCGCATCGACGCTCGGCTTCCTGGCGCAAAACCCCACCTTCGACCGGCTACACGACGACCCACGTTTTGCGGCGCTCGTCGATCGAGTGGGTCTTTGGAAACGGCCGCTGGCCAAGTAGTGGCCGAATCTCCAGGGTCGGAGCGCTCGAGCCTCCGCCCGGTCGCGCGGCGTGCTGCTCATGTAATTACTCTCTTCGCTCTCGCTGTCATCTGTGGCTCGATCCTCGCGCCGGCGGCACGCTCGAATGCCGAAACTATCAGCACTCCAATGGCGGATCTTGACGTGATTGTCGTGACCGCCCGCAAACGTGAGGAAAGGTCTCAGGACGTACCTATTTCAATCATCGCCTTGGGCGGCAAACAGTTGGAGCGCAGTCATTCCTACCTTCCGGCCGAAATCGTGCAGTCCATCCCGAACATGCAGCTGCAACTCGTCAACCCTCGTCAAACCGCCTTCTCGATACGTGGCTTAGGGAGCAATCCGGCGAGCGAAGGACTCGAGACCAGTGTCGGACTGTACCTCGATGGCGTTTACATCTCTCGCCCCGGCATGCTTACCTCCGACTTGTACGACATCGAGCAGATTACCGTGCTGCGCGGTCCGCAAGGCACCGTATTCGGCAAAAACACGACGGCCGGCGCGCTCAGCATCAACACTCGGAAACCCGAGCGGACGTTCCATTCCGATGTTGAGCTTTCCGCGGGCAACTTCGGCCTGACTCAGGTACGCGGCAGCATCACCGGGCCCCTGGGTACCGGTTTCTCAGGCAGGCTGTCCGGTTTTTATACCGGTCGCGATGGCACGATTGAGAACATCGGTACCGGTTCGGCGCTGAACAATCAAAACAAAACGGCTGCGCGTGCTCAGATCTATTACCAACCCAGTGGCGCGCTCAATCTGTGTCTGATCGCAGACTTCAGTCACCAGCAGGAGAAATCAGGCGCACATGTGCTGGTGGATCCAGGCCTTACTCTTGCCAATGGCAGTACCCGGCCCAACGACATCCTGATACGTGCCGCGCGCTTTGGCTACACACCCACGTTCGACCCCTTCTTACGGCGGGTGAACATGGATCAGCGGTCCGCGATCGAGACGACAAGTGTGGGGACATCGCTGGAAGCCAATTGGAGCTTCGCCGGCTACACGCTCACCTCCATTTCGGCCTGGCGTCGCTGGGAATTTTTCCCAAGCAATGACATGGACTATCTACCGCTCGACATTCAGCGCAGCACTGGCAGCAACATCTGGAACCGCCAGCTGTCCCAGGAATTTCGAATCGCCTCACCCCTGCATCGCACTGTCGATTTCGTCGCCGGAGTCTTTCTTTATGGACAGCGGCTCGAGACTGCCACCATCCCTGGAGCGACCTATGGCACTGATGCGGCCAAATTCTATTCCCAACCGACCCTGATACTGCCGGCATATGCCCTTGCGGGCGTCACGAGCTCCACCCATGCGAACGCCGACACCGATAGCCAGTCGGTATTCGGCCAGATCGCATGGCATGTGCACGACAGATGGGATCTCACGGCCGGAGGGCGGAGTAATTGGGATCACAAAGTGGCCGTGGTCAACCGCAACCGTAGCGGCGGCTCCGTGCTCAATCCGGCCGATCCCTACTTCGCTGCAGCCGTGGCGGCGCGCAATCAGCTGGCCCCAGGTAATGCGGGCGCCGAGAGCAGTTCATCGGGCAACACCCTGTCAGGCTCCCTCTCCCTGAGCTACCGGCCGACCGACGCACTGCTGCTGTACAGTTCACTCTCGCGTGGCGTAAAGGCCGCTGGTCTCAACACAAGCATCTTGCCGGCGGCCGTAGACCCGATCATCAAACCCGAGGTGGTCAACAATATCGAACTGGGCGTCAAGAGCGCCTTTCTGAATCAGAGCTTGGAGATCAATGGCAGTCTGTTCTGGGCGAACATCCGCAATTACCAAACCACCGTGCGCGATCGGTTGCTGATCGCCTCCTATCTAGCCAATGCCCAATCCGCGCGCACGCGGGGCGCCGAGATCGAACTACGCTGGGCCGTTCTCGACGGCTTGCACCTTGCCAGCGCCGTTGCCTATGACGAAGCCATCTATACCTCATTCCACAGCGCCCCCTGCGGCACGGAATGGACCGGCCTTGCGACGACTTGCGATCTCACCGGCAAACCCATCTCCGCCGCGCCGCGCTGGTCGGGCGATGTGCTGGGCGAGTACACCCGCCGCCTGACGGCAAGTCTACTGGGCAACGCTGGGATCGAGTACACCTTCCGAGCCAGCGAATACTACAGTTCCGACGACTCGGCTTATTCCGTGATCCATGGCTACGGCCTCGTGAACCTGCACGTAAGTGTAGGTTCCACCTCAGACCGCTGGCAGCTGTCGTTTTGGACGAGGAATGTCTTAGACAAGGAATACTTCACCGCCCTCTCGGTCGGAGGCGCGTTCGGCGCCGGCTATGTGGGCGGTGTGGTCGGCGATCCGCGCATGTACGGCGCCACCCTACGCCTGCAGTTCTAATCCCTTCGATTCTGACCACAAATCAGAACAAATCAGAACTCTTCAGGAATCGGCCAAGGATTCCTCCACGCATTCCGATCCACAGTCCCCTGCGGTAGGTGGCTGAACGCACGCAGTCGCTGCCCGCCCATGCACTTCCAGCTGACTGGGGAGAGAACGATGAAGCCGATACACACCGTCCTCTGGACGCTCCTGATCTATCTAGCACTGGCAAGCCCGCCAACTTGGGCCGACGACGACATGCCCGCGGTCTCCGAACACGCGGGGCACCAGTGTGGCACCGAGCCTTGCGCCGCGGTATTTCGAGGGCTGCTCGCCTTCTTTGACCGCGACCTGCGCGGCCTCGATGGCAACGGTCGCTCCTGCAACGATTGCCACATGGCCACCGAACGGTTCAGGCTGACTCCCGCCGCGGCGGAGGCCCGATTTCAGAGGCTGCAATATCGGCGTCGCTACAATCCCAAGGCCGACGACCCGTTGTTCCGGCCGATCGATGCGGATGACTTTCACATCAATGGCGAGAAGGCCAGCGACTACAGCAATCTGCGGCAGAACGGTCTGATCCGGATCACCTTCGCCCTGCCGGCGAATATGCGCCTGATCGACCCGGCCACCAACGAAGTTTTAAATGAAACCACCGTCGACGTCTGGCGCATGGTCCCGGGCGTAACCGATGTGAAGCTCACCGGCCCGGACGGACTGAATCCCTGGCCGCGCGGCCCGAACCTGACTGGCGGCTATCAGCTCGACGGCCGATTTCTCACACTGCAGGAACAGGCACTGGGTGCACTGCTGACTCATGCGCAGATTCAGAATCCGCCGCCGGATCGACTGCTCGATGATCTGACCTCATTTCAGCGGGTACTCTTTACGAACGAGCGCGTCCGTGCACTGTCAGAAGCGATTGACGCTGGTGTATTGCCGTTGCCAGATGCCGATCCACCACTCGATGCAGTACAACAACAGGGCAAAGTGGTGTTCACTCGCGCGTGCGCTCAGTGTCACGGCGGCCCCGGACAATCGACATCACAGCGACCGGCAGTTCGCTTTCACGATATCTCCACGCAGTGCCCGCGGCAAATAGACACCCGGCCCGCAACTGTCCTCTTGCCTGTGCACTTCAACTTCGCGCCCTGTCCAGCACGGCTGGCCCGCAACGCCCGGACCTACCAAATTACAAGGCCCGATGGATCGACCATCCGACGAACCAGTTCGGATCCCGGTCGCGCACTGTTGACGGGATTTGCAGCGATACCAGGCGTGCTACCGGGTCGCGATGACTGGAACAAGTTCGATGTCCCCGGGCTTCGCGGGCTGCGCTACACCGCGCCGTACTTCCATAACAACAGCGCAGACACCCTCGAAGCCGTAGTCGATCACTACATCGAGTTCTTCAAGGCGGTTGAGGTCAATGCGCCACCCGGGGTCGTGCCGCCCGTCGCGTCAACGGACGGCGTGCACTTTGATCGCCAGATCAAACCGGAAGAGCGTGCCGCGTTGCTGGCGTATCTGCGGACGCTGTAGAGACGGGTGAATTGCGCGCCTGGCGTCGACATGGAACAGGGGACAGTCGACGCCAAGGCGCGCTACAAGTCGCCATCGAACTGCGGCAAACCATCGTTCAGCTTGGGCCATGGCCTGCGCCACACACTCGCCAGCCATGGCTGCTGTTCGCGGGGTAGTCCCGTCGGCCGATAGTAATGCTCGAGCTCGATAAATCCGGCCCCCAAGACGTGGCGACGCCAGGCCTCAAGATCGTGGTAAGCGCCGTAGCGCCCGCGGTTCCAACCCTCCTCGTTCTGACCACGCGGATTGGAGCTGAACAGCACGCCACCCGGCTTCAATGCGCAGTGCAATTGTCTCAACACGCGTGGCAATTCCTGGGACGGCACATGAAAGAGCGACGCGTTTGCGAAGATGCCGTCAAAACGCTGGTCAGGCAGGTCAAGGCTATGGAAGTCCTGCTGCCATACCTCGCAACCGGTCTGGGCATGCGCCATGGCGACAAAGCTGGCCCCTCCCTCCAGCCCGATAGCCGTGTGACCAAGGCTGGCAAAGGTCTTGAGATCGCGTCCTGGCCCACAGCCAAAATCGAGAATCACGAAAGGCGGCTCGCCATCGATGTGCCGCAATAGCGCGTCGATGTTCTGGCTGACATCGTGATCTCGCGTGCCAGCACGAAAGTCCTCAGCGCGTTCCTCATAGTACGCGAGTGTCGCAGTGGCGATCTTGTCGAGCTCGTGAGGTTCAAGCCGTTTGCTATGCATCCGGAGGCTTGTCGGGGCTGCGCCACTTCGGGGTCGTTATTCTGATCCACAGGAGCGCTGAGGGGAACGGGCGCGCAGCCGACGGCCAGGGTGATGAGGATCTGGGTGACCGTGAGTCTGCGATGTTCGTCGCGCGAGTAGTCGACGATCTGCTCTTCCGTCGTCGGAGGAAGCTGGGGGCACACGCGTATTGCGACGCCCGCGATCGGCACAGGACCGTCGCGGCCAGCGCCTCTAGACCCTCGCGCGCGCCGCGCACGGCGGGCTCGCGTACGAGCTCGACGAGCGCCACGACGTCGGCGAGCGAGACCGGGCGCGCCCACGGTTGTTTGCGTAGCGGCCGACCGTCCATGACCCTTCGTGGTGATACGGGTGCGTCGGCAGACCGTGGATAAGGTCGATGCGCCAGCGATCGAAACGCCCTCCGCCGGACGCAACCTCTACGAGCAACTCCGAGTTACCATGTTCGGCGATGCCGACGGTCGCCTCATGTTGTACGTGCGCTTCCGCCCGCCGATTGGCATTTCGGCCTTCTCCGATTCCTGCAGGTTGGCATTGATTGGTACCGTATGTACCAACTGGTAAATGGCGTGCTAACCTTTGCCAACCATGTCTAAGAGCAAACCCGATCCCTGGCACTTTGCGCGCCCGGAGCTGGCGCAAAAGTACTTGCAGACGTTCGAGATTGGACTCATCTCAGCCCAAGCGCTCTTTGCACCTCGCCGGATGGGCAAGAGCGAATTCCTCGAGCAGGACTTGATTCCCGCCGCACAGAAATCGGGTCTTCTCACTGCGTACCTGAATCTGTGGGATGCGCGGGAGCATCCCCGCGGCGCCTTGTTGGTGCACTGGCGCGCGCCGCCTCGCCGCGTGGACTCTCTGCGCTACTCAAGAAGCTCCGGGCTCCGCTGAAGAAGGTAAAAGCTTCGGCGAAGGTCTCCGGGATCGCCGAAGGCTCCCTTGAAGCTGAGCTTACGGAAGATCCAAAAATTGCAGGCCTTGCGCTCTCGGACTTGTTGCGCAGCTTCGACCGCGCCGACCGGAGGCTCCTGCTGATACTCGATGAAGCGCAGGTCCTCGCATCGCCCGCTCATTCGGATCTGGCTCATTCGCTGCGGGCTGCATTGGATATTCGCAAACAGACGATCAAGGTAGTTTTTGCGGGAAGCTCCGAGAGCTCTTTGCGGCGGATGTTTGGTCGTGCAACCGAACCATTTTATAACTGGGCACCGATTGAGCCCTTCGAGCGGTTGGGTGCCGCGTTCGTCACCGTCCAGGACGAGGGCTTTGTCGAATGGTTGCGCCAGCTCGAGCTCGAAGAATAGATGACGCACGTGAGTGTCTGCGACGCCAGTGTCGCAGGATGTTGCAGGTCGTCGCCCGTAGGGGCAGTCCGTCGCGGGATGGGGCGCAATCGTGCAGGATGGCTCTCTTGCCGCCGCCGCCCGCAACGTTCATAAGCGCGCAAATTCGTCACGTTCAGTGCTCGCGCGCCCCATGCCTCTAAGACAATCTTTGACGCCGTCAACGTCAACTCTCAATACAGAGGCGTAATGGGCTTGCGGCGAGTGCACGATAGGGAACAGTTTCTCCACGGCTGATTCGCTTCCGTGCAGCTCCCGCTGGTTGTTAGGAGACATTGCGATCGAGTACGGTTCGAAGGGCATCTTATTTCCATCGACATGCCACGCTGGCGGAAGCAATGTTGTCGTCTTCACACAGCAACTCGACGACCGCGACGAACTGTCGACCTACGATCCGCACGGTGACTTACCCCGAAATCAAGATTCGTGGCGCGATCAGACCGGATCGGAGAAATAAATCTGCATGACGGCCTGCGGTAAGTGGCTCTTGGGGCGAGGAGCGCATCGCCGGGATTCGGGTGTCTCCCCGGACCGTGAACAAGTATCTTCCCCGGCGCCCACGAGGTCAGCCAAGAGGCGATTTACGCTGGTCAACTTTCTTACGCCTGCATGCGCAGGGAATCATTGCCTGCGACTTCCGTGTTGCCGCCACCACCGCCACGTTCCGGTTGTTGTACGTGTTCGTGGTGATCGAGCACCACAGCCGGCGCCTGATCCATTGCAATGTCACCGCTCATCCAACTGCCGCTTGGACGCTGCAACAGTTACGGGTCGGGCTCGAAGAGCGATACGAGTACTTGATTCACGGTCGCGATAGTGTCTTTGCCAAGCACCTCGACGGCGACCGCGTGACCCCTTCTCTGGTTCTGATTCCAATTTTTGCGGATCACAGGGTATCCAATCTTGCGCCGCGCATACGAACGAGATCTCGCTGGCCTACAGGCGATAATCGACGGTCACCCCGATAGTCCGTGGTCTCACCAGGTATCTCTGCGTGGGAGGAGTGACATTGGCTGTCGTAACGCCACGGACGTCGCCAATGTTTTCAACGAACGTTGTCACGCTGACATCCTTGATATGCAGCGAGAATCGTGCGTCGATCAGGTTGTAGTCGCCCTGGGCGAGACCGGTCAGGAAGGTTCCGGGCGCCTGCGAAATGAACCGATGGGAGACGACGAGTGTCGGTGTCAGGGATGCAGCCAGCCAGTTGTAGCTGATCAGATTCGAGACCTGCCACTTGGATGCGCCGGGAAGCGTGGATCCGCTGGGCACCACTGCCTGTCCGCCACCGGGATCGAACTGGCTGGACAACCTGGCGTCCAGGCCGGTGACATTGGTAGACAGATTGAGTCCCCGTGAAGCTTGCCAGGTGGCGCTGATCTCGAACCCATGAATCCGGGCTCTGCCTGCGTTGGCGGCATAGTTGAGTCCCAAGGGCGAGATGAGGTGCAGTTGGATGTCACTCCAGTCGATGTAGAACAGCGAGCCGTCCAGCTGCAGCCGCTGATCCAGGAAGGCCGAGCGCATCCCCATCTCGTAGTTGATGAGCGAGTCCGAGTTGAACTGCGCCGGGACGGAAATGCCAGGCTCCGGCGGGATCAGGTTCGGGCCGCCAAAACGGAAACCTTTGTCCACCAGCACGTACGTCATCAGGTCCTTGGTGGGAGCCCATGTCAGGGAGCCCTTCGGAAGAAAGCCGCTCTCGCGTTGTGATCCAAAGACATCACTGGTGAGGGTGCCTGCTGTCAGCAATGCCACCAAGCCGCTGGCGAGGGTTTCGCTGGTGACCTTCGTGTGGAAAGCGCGGCCTCCCAGAGTCAATTTCCAGGCATCGTTGAAATGGTAGCTCGCTTCGCCAAAGAGCGCGGTTTCCTGGCCCCTGAGCGGAATTTCGGCGTTGAGGAACACATCACCGGGCGCGGAAATTGCGCCGATTCCCTCGCCGAGGAGCGGCCCATAGAGAGTCTCGATCGTCTGTGCGGCGCCGGGGCCCTCGGCGAGATTGACGAAGTTTTCGTGTGTGTCGTCGCGCATGGCACCTACGAGGTACTCGAGCCGGCTGCCCGGGTGGGATGCGAGGCGTACCTCGAGCGTGGTCCCATGACTCCGCGCAAGCTGAATGACGGAAACTGGGTTCACTCCTGGCACCACGGACGCGCCGAGCGCCTGAGTCACGTCCTGTACGGAGTACTGGCGCTTGGCGTGGTACGCCGCGCTGGCCGTCAGAGTTGCAAACCCCAGATTCTGGTCCAACCGCAGGTTGTGAATCTCGGTCTCATAGTTGTTGGGCTCGGCTTCGGCATTCTTACTGAGGGGCCCGGCAGTGGGATCCTGATAGCCGAGGTCACGGGTGTTTTCCTGCTGCTTCAGATACAGGTAAGACACGCGGGTGTCCGTTGTAGGGGTCCAAAGTGCTTCGCCTCTCCCGCCGCGGATCGAGGTTTGATTGGCGTTCTTCTGACCCGTACGGATATTGTCGATATAGCCGCCATCCTCTCGGTAGACGTACACACCTCTGACGGCAAAGACATCGGTGATCAGCGGTGCATTGACCATGATTTTGCCTGAGCCGCCGGTGCCACCCTCGTGTGTGTTTTCCACGGTGCCCTGAACATGCATCTCGTAACGTGTCAGATTCGGTTGCGCAGCCTGGTAGTTGACGGCGCCGCCGAGTGAGGCAGAGCCGAACAAGGTGCCCTGCGGACCTCGCAGGACGGAGATGTTGTCCACATCGAAGCTGTCGATGTCCGGGATCGCGACGGAGTTGTAGGGATCCGTCAGCGGCACGTCATTGATGAAATAGCCTGTCGTCCCCTGTCCCTGATCGATTCCCGTAGTGGTAGAGACGCCGCGGATGGTTACGCTCGAGTTTCCGGGGACGGATGCGTTGAGCACCACTCCCGGAGTGCGGGTCAGATAGTCGGCCATGCTCCGGGCGCCCACTTCCTCGAGTTGGGCTTCAGTGACTGCGGATACCGAGCCGGAAATCGAGCGCACTGATTCGGGTCGTTTTGTAGCGGTAACAACGATTTCCTGCAGAACGGGCGGCTCCCCGGCGTCTGTAGACGACTGACCGAATGCGGAAGTGCTCGTGCCGTTGCCAACGATGGTAAGCAAAATCGCGAAGCTGCCGATTCGTGGACGCAAAAGACGCATACCGAGTCCCCCAGGGTGTGACTTTCAGTTTTCCATATGGTGACACGATTTCTCCATATAGCAATGTTTTCGAAATATTGCTGAACAGGAAATAATGACGTACGATTTAAAACCTGAGAGGGAGTGCCGCGTGCCGGAGACATTCGATGGCTCGGGCCCCTCACGAACGGCGCAGCCGCGCTCGTATTGATCTAGGGCCTGGGTTTTCACAAGGGAGCAATCAAATGCTGCGCACCAGCTGGTCTTCGTTAATTGCGGCGTGCGCCGCATTGGCATTCTTTACAAACGGTCCGGCCGCCGCTGCCGGAAAGACCAGGCTTCCTGACCCGCGTGACACGATCGCGTCGTCGCAGGCGGTTGGTCCGTCCGGTATTCACACTCTGGAGGCCGTCGAGATCGGGGGGATTCGACAGTGGATCAGCGTTCGCGGCAGCGATCCCTCGAATCCCATCTTGCTCTTTCTGCACGGCGGCCCCGGCGCGCCGATGATGCCGGAGAGCTGGACGTACCAGCGGCCGTGGGAGGACTTCTTTACGGTCGTGCAGTGGGATCAGCGGGGAGCCGGTAAGACATTTGCCGCTGCCAACCGCGTACCGGACCCAAAGATGACGGTGGATCAGATGGAGACCGACGCGCAGCAGCTGATCGATCTGCTGCGACATCGGTATCACAAGGACAGGATCTTCCTGATGGGGCACTCGTGGGGAAGTATCCTGGGTCTGCGTATTGCTCAGCATCATCCCGAGGGGCTCTATGCCTATATCGGAGTCGGGCAGGTGGTCAATGCTCAGCGAAATGAAGCTGTCGGCTATCAGTTGACGCTGGAACAGGCGAGAGCATCGGGCGACAAGCGCGCGATACGGGAGTTGGAGGCAATCGCGCCCTATCCGGAAACGAACGGAGTCACGCCCCTGCAAAAAGTCATCAGCGAGCGCAAATGGGACATCGCGTTGGGTGGCATGCTGTATGGACAGAAGGAAGACGATTCGCCGCGATTGTGGCGCCTCAGTCCGGAATACAACGCAAAGGACGTGGAGGCTGCACAGCTGGGTGAGCTGTCATCGATCCAGATACTGCTGCCGCAGTTGGCCGCAGTTGATTTCGACAGAGTCCGAACGTATCAATGCCCCATCGTGTTTTTTGCGGGGGCCCAGGATCGGACCACGCCCGAGAGCATCGTTGCCGAATACTACCAGCGTATCCAGGCGCCCTCGAAACAGTATTTCCGGATCGAGCGTGCCGCGCACTACGTCGTGACTGAAGCTCCAGGCGAAGTGCTCGTAGATCTAGTACAGCACGTCCGCCCGCTGTCCCAACCCGCCGCAGCGCGATGAACCGGCGCGGCGCAATCCTGCTGGCGGCAGGGGCCGGTCTCGATCTGACATTGCCAAAACCGGCGCGGGCGCAGAACTCGCTGAACAGTGTGTTGGATGCTCACGCCAATCAGGTGTTGCGTCAGAGCCCTGAACAGGCGACTGCCCTCGGGTTGGATTCAGGCGGACGCGTAAAGCTCAGGGGGCGGCTCGATGATCGAAGCGTGGCTGCCGCCGCTGCGGATTGCGCGGCATGTGCGGCCCGCATCAGGGATCTGCAGGGCATTTCACGGGCCTCACTGACGCGGGCAGAGGCGATCCACTACGAGTCGGCGCTGTATGCCAACCAATTGGGAGTGGAAGGCGGCCGCTTCCGCTACGGCTCAAACACGTTGATTGCGGTGATCAATCAGGCCGTGACCCCTTATGTAGTCAGCCAGGAAACCGGGGCGGCGAACAGCGTTCCCGAGTTCCTCAACTCACAACACAAGATTGTCTCGAGCGCCGACGCTGACGCTTACCTCGCGCGGCTGGATGGGTTTGCTTCCGTATTGGATCAGGAGACGGAACGGATCCGGCGCGATAGCGCGATCGGTGTCATACCTCCCGATTTCATGCTGGACACGACTCTCTCCTCCATGAAGGAGTTTCGTGGGACGGCTCCTTCGCAATCGCCGCTCGTCATTTCGCTTGCTCAGCGCTCGGCGGTTGCCGGCATCTCGAGCGGCTACGCAGTCGAGGCGGGAAAGATCGTCGAGCGGCGCATCTATCCGGCCCTCGATCGTCAATTGGGAGCGCTTGCAACAAACCGTGCGAAAGCCGGCCATGACGCAAGCGTGTCGCGTTTACCCGAGGGTGATGCGTATTACGCCTGGACGCTGAAGGTTGGCACCACCACCACCCTGACGCCGGACGAGGCGCATCGTCTGGGCCTCGAGCAGACGAATGAGATCGCCTCGCGCATGGACAGGCTCCTGAAGGACCAGGGGCTGACCCGCGGCTCCGTCGGCGAGCGGATGGAAAGCTTGTCGCAGGATCCGCGTAATCTGTTTGCCGAGAGCGATGCAGGCCGGGCGGAGCTGATTGAGTACCTCAACTCGCGGATAACCGCGGCGCGCACGGTGATGCCGAAACTATCAGCGCTGAAGCTTCGGGCGGAGGTGACGGTGAAGCGCGTGCCAGTCGAGATCGAGCTCGGAGCCCCGCTTGCCTACATGAATTCCGGATCTCTGGACGGCTCCCGTCCCTCGATTTACTACATCAATCTGCACCGGATGACGAATTGGCCGCGTCATACGCTGCCCTCGTTGTCGTATCACGAGACGATTCCCGGGCACGTTTGGCAGGGCGCTTTCGTCACCGAGCGTCATACGCTGCCACTCTTCAATACGATGCTCAATTTCAACGCATACGTGGAGGGGTGGGCGCTGTACGCCGAGCAACTAGCCGACGAAATTGGACTGTATGAACGGGACCCGCTCGGGCGGTTGGGCTATTTGCAGCTGCAATTGTTCCGCGCATCACGCCTGGTTGCCGACACCGGGTTGCACGCGAAGCGCTGGGCGCGCGAAAAGGCGATCGACTGGATGGTCTCCATCACAGGGCATCCGGTTGCGGCCATCACCAGTGAGGTCGATCGTTACTGCGCCGTTCCCGGGCAGGCCTGTGGTTATAAGGTGGGCCAGAGAGAGATTCTGCGGCTGCGCTCGAAGGTCCAATCAGTGCTGAAGACACGGTTCGAGTTGCGCGGCTTCAACGACGCGGTGGTCAGCGCAGGTGCGGTGCCGCTGACTGTGCTCGCCAAGGCCGTTGACAACTATGTTGCCGGAGTAGCTGACTCCCGCCGGGTGGCGCCTGCGGCGGGAGTGTCTGCGCCCAGGGTGTAGGTTGTTAGGAGCGGAGTCGGTGCTTCAAGTCCAGCGAGAGCCCAGACCGGCGTGCGGGCTCGCTTGGACTCCAGCTCCCACAGCGCGCAGTCCACGGCGTTGCGCGCCCCGCCCGGCGGCAGCGTAATTCTTCGCGGGTGACTCCGGCCTCGAGTTTTTCACGTACGGCCTCGATCTGGCCGACGAGACTCGAGGGTGTTTCATTGAGATAGAAGACTCCCGTCGCCTCCCCGCGGCCCCGATGATTCGCATCGGAGTGACCGTGACAAAGGTCAGCTTGGTGAAGTTATAGCCCGCGATCCGTACGGAGGCCGACAGCGGCCACTCTTCGAGAGCCACTTTCAGGGTCAGGCGAGGTTTCATCCCGCAACCATAAGGCATTCCTCGAACTTCTCTACAACGGAAGTTATTCCCAATGGGGTAAATCAAGGGTCTTTCCATCCAGCGAACGCACCAGATCGCCCCGAGGGCTCCCCGCAGCTATTTCTGCTAGGCTATTGCAGTAATTTTCCGGCGAGAAAAGGAGCAGTCACGAGCTCATGAGACAGCCAATCAGGCCCGGCCGCGCCGTAGTAACGCCCGGTGTGGCCTTGAAGTCGCTCCGCACGGGGCGCGGGTGGACCTTGGCCGATGTCGCCCGGAAAACCGGGATCCCCGTATCGACCCTTTCGAAGGTCGAGAACGGGAAGACCGAGCTGACCATGGACCGTATGCTGTGCATCAGCGTGGCGCTCGAGGTGAACATCGCCGATCTGTTCGGCTCGCCTACCCGGGAGTCCGCGTCGCGGGATCGCGCACGCCGCAGTATCACGAGACTTGGGGAGGGCAATGTCGTGGCCTCCCCATACGGTGATTACTGCTATCACGCGCAAGATCTGCTGGAAAAGCGGGCCGCCCCGCTGATCGCCACCATTCGCGCCCGGACCCTGGAAGAGTTCGGTGACTACCATCGTCACGAGGGCGAGGAGTTTTTGTTCGTGCTCGAGGGCGAGCTTGCCTTGCACACCGACACGTATGCTCCGGTTTGCCTGAAGAAAGGCGAGTCGATTTATTTCGACAGTGAGATGGGACATGCCTACATCTGCGCCAGCGAGGAAGCCTGCCAGGTCCTTCTGATCTGCGTAGCGGAAGGTAGAGGCGTCCTGCACATGGTCGAGGGAGCGGTGGCGGCCGTGGAGGACCAAGTCGTCCGTCCGATGCGCCTCCTGCGAGCCGAAAAGAAGGGCCGCTGACACCTCGAAGGGCCTCTGCTGTCCCTTATATTCCGCCCCAGAGATAAATTTCCATTGGGAAATAATTACCTCTAGAATGCCGCTCTCCACCGTCGCCAAGACACGAGGGGGAATTCAGGTATGAGTGTGTGGGCGTCCTTTGAGTTTGACGATCATGAGCAGGTCTGCTTCTTTTCGAACGAGAAAACCGGTCTGCGGGCGATCGTCGCCATCCACTCCACCTTTCTGGGCCCCGCCGCCGGTGGCACCCGGTTCAAGACCTACGACGGAGACAGCTCCGCACTCGATGACGCGCTGAGACTGTCGCGCGCCATGTCCTACAAGTCGGCTCTCGCGGGAATGCCGGTGGGCGGCGGGAAGTCGGTGATCATCGGAGACCCCGCGCGCATCAAGACACGGGCACTCCTACACGCCTTCGGCCGCTTCATCGACCGCATCGGCAACACTTACGCGACCGGTGAGGATGTTGGCATGACGGTGGCCGACATCGACACCGTGGCCGAAGTAACTCGGTTCGTCGGCGGCACCTCGGGCGGGGCCGGCGACCCTTCCGTGCATACCGCCGTCGGACTTCTTCACGGACTTCGTGCCGTTCTGGAAGTGCAATTCCGGACTGATTCATTCGAGGGAATCCGGGTCGCTGTACAGGGGCTCGGAGCGGTTGGATGGCGCATTGCCGAGCGCCTCCACGCGGCCGGCGCGAGGCTGGTCGTAGCGGATATCCGGCCCGACGTAGTGGCTAAGGCGGTCGGTACTTTTGGGGCGACCTCGCTGCCGACGCAGACGATTCACAGCGCGGAAGTTGACATCTACGCGCCCTGTGCTCTTGGCGGCGTGCTCACCGAAGTATCCGTCGGCGAGATCCGCGCCAAGGCGGTCGCCGGCGCGGCTAACAATCAACTCGCTACACCCCGCGCCGGACTGATGTTGGCTGAGCGCGGTATCCTATTCGCGCCGGATTTTGTCATCAATGCCGGCGGCGTCATCAGTGGACTCGAGGCGGCCTCGCGCATGCCGGGCCGGGCGGCGGCCGAGCTAGCACCTCTGGAGGTCCGTCTCGGCGCGATCCACGACAGGTTGGCGGAAATCTTTCGCCGCTCGCGCGCCGACGGGCGGCCGCCGGAAATCGCCGCCGAGCTGATGGCCAGACAGATCATCGGCCGCTAGACGGGGGCAACGTGGTTGAGACCGTTTCGCTCGCCGACAAATATCGACTGGATACCGATCGCGCGCTCATCAGCGGCCGCCAGGCACTGGTGCGGCTGTTGCTCCTGCAGCGGGCACTGGACCGACGCGACGGCTTAAACAGCGCCGGCTTCGTCAGCGGCTATCGCGGCTCACCCTTGGGTGGCCTCGATGCCGAACTGTGGAAAGCGCAGGAAACGCTCGAAGCCAACGACATCCTGTTCCAGCCGGGACTGAACGAGGACCTGGCGTTGACCGCGATCGCCGGCACTCAACAGATCGACTTTCTCCCCGGAGCCAAGGTCGCTGGCGTGTTCGGCCTCTGGTACGGGAAGGGCCCGGGCGTGGATCGCTCAGGCGACGCCATAAAGCACGCTAACCTGTCAGGCGTGTCCGCCACGGGTGGCGTCGTGCTCGCCTTCGGTGACGACCATGCCGGAAAGTCGTCGACCACAGCCCACCAGAGTGAGCTGACGCTGGCGAGTTGGGGAGTTCCGGTCCTCTACCCTGGCTCGGTGACGGAGATCCTGACATTAGGACTGGCAGCCTTCGCGATGTCGCGGTTCTCCGGTGCGCTCGTCGCTCTGAAATTGGTGAATGAAACAGCCGAAGGCACTGGCGTCGTAGCTTACGACGAGTTGCCCCGTTTCCTGAAACCGCAGCTTGCGGAACCCCCTGACGGCGTCCACATCCGGCCGGAAGTCCTGGCTGTGCAGGCCCAGGACGCTCGGCTCATCCAACATAAGTTGCCGCGCGCGCAGGCTTTCGCGCGGGCGAACCTTCTCGATTATCTCGCTTTAGGCGCAGCCGCCCCACGTTTCGTGATCGCTACTGCGGGTAAGGCCTACGCGGACGTTCTCGCAGCCCTGCGCATGTTGGGAATTGACGATGAGATCGCCAAGCGAGCGGGGGTCGCAGTCTACAAGATCGGCCTCGTCTATCCGTTGGACCCTGTCGCGCTCGTCGAGGCGGCGGGGATCGCAGAGGAGATTCTCTTCGTAGAGGAGAAGAAGGCAAACACCGAGGTGCAGGCCCGGGACCTCCTCTACCATCGCTCGCCACGGCCGCGAGTCACCGGGAAAGCCACTCCAGACGGCCTGCCCCTGCTACCGGAACACCATGTTCTGGATTCTCCGACAGTGGCTCTCGCGATCGCGGAGCGACTGGAGGCCAGTTTGCCTGGCTTTCCGGAGAGCATTCCGGAGACAGCGGCCGCGATCGCCGCCCTTCGAGCCGAGCGAGCCGGAGCCCGAGTGCCGACGCCGGTCGCCGTACGTCGCCCCGGTTTCTGCCCCGGGTGCCCGCATAACTCTTCGACGGCGATCCCTGAGGGCACATTCGGCGCCACCGGTATCGGTTGTCACGGCATGGTCCGCTTTCATTCGGATCGCTATCCACTACCCATGACTCATATGGGTGCGGAGGGCGCCAACTGGATCGGTGTCGCGCCCTTCACTACAACGGCCCACATCTTCCAGAACCTGGGTGACGGCACCTACAGCCACTCCGGCTCGCTCGCCATCCGGGCCGCCGTCGTCGCCGGAGTCAACATCACCTACAAGATCCTCTACAACGACGCGGTTGCCATGACAGGTGGGCAGCCCGTCGAGGGAGGACTCTCGGTCGGCAGAATCGTACAACAGGTGCGCGCCGAGGGCGCCTCGCGTGTGGTGGTTCTGTCAGAGGATCCGGAACGCTTCGACAGCCCGAATAATCGATTGCCTTCGAATACGGAGGTTTACGCCAGAGTCGAGGTAGGTCGCATTCAGCAGGAGCTGCGCACCCAGCCGGGTGTCAGCGTGATCATCTTCGATCAGGTCTGTGCCGCCGAGAAACGCCGCCGACGCAAGATCAACGCATTTCCAGACCCGGACCGGCGTGTCTTCATCAACGCCGAGGTCTGCGAGGGCTGCGGCGATTGCTCCGTGCAGTCGAATTGCCTCGCCATTCAACCACTCGAGACAGAACTCGGACGAAAGCGCAAAATCGATCAATCCGCCTGCAACAAGGACATCTCGTGCTTGAAGGGCTTCTGCCCTTCCTTCGTGACAGTGGAAGGCGCACGACCGCGTCGCGCCGCCGTTGTCGAGTATGATGACTCCCCGCTCCCTGAGCCAACCGTCCCGCCCATCGGTGCGGGTTTCAACATGCTGATCACGGGAGTCGGTGGCACCGGAGTGGTCACCATCGGTGCGATCGTCGGCATGGCCGCGCGACTGCAGGGCCTCGGCGCCAGCCTCTACGACATGACCGGCCTTAGCCAGAAGGGCGGGGCGGTTTTCAGTCACGTCCGATTATCCCCACGGGCAGATGCCGTACTGCCGGCTCGGATCGGTCCCGGAGAGTCCGACGTACTGTTGGCATGTGATGTGATCGCTGCCGTTCATCCGGAAGTCACCAGCACCGTGAGGCGGGGTCACACCCTCGTCGTCGCCAACACCGACATCATGGCGACGGCGGATTTTCAGGTCCATCGTGACCTGACGATACCGCAGGACCGCCTGCTCGAGACGCTGACCGACCTCGCCGGCGCGCACCCCCGGATGTTCGCCGCCACCCACCTCGCGGAAAGTTTATTGGGCGATTCGATCGCGGCGAACATGGTCATGTTGGGATACGCCTGGCAACTGGGCCGCATTCCGCTGACGCTGAGGGCTCTCGAACAGGCCATCGAGCTCAACGGCCGCGCGGTCGAGGCCAACATGAAGGCCTTGCGCGCCGGCCGCGCCCGGGCGCTGGCCGAGCCACACGACTCGACTCATCAGCCGCCTCCTGATCTCGGCGAGTTCATCGAGGGCCGCACCCGAGCGCTCGAAGCCTATTGGACTCGCGCCTACGCCGATCGTTATGCAACTCTCATGCGAACCGTGCACGACGCCGCGCGACCGCTGGAGAGTGGTGACAGGTTCGCGTGGGCTGCCGCTCGCGCAGCCTACAAGCTGATGGCGTACAAGGACGAATACGAGGTGGCGCGCCTCTACTCCAACGGACAGTTTCGCGAGGCCTTGCACCGGGAGTTCGAAGGAACGAAAAAGGTCAGGGTCCACCTGTCACCGCCGGGACTAGTAGGAAAGAATCCCAGCACCGGGCGGACCCGCAAGATCAGCGTAGGGGGCTGGATCTTTCCAGTCTTTCGCCTCCTCGCCGCCTGCCGCGGACTTCGTGAAGGCCCGCTCGATCTCTTCGGGCGAACCGAAGAGAGGCGCCTGGAGCGCCAGCTCCGGGATGCCTTTCTGGTGCGTCTGAAAGCTCTCGCGGCCGAACTCAACCCAGACAACATCGCGGCCGCGACCGAACTCACCGAGAGCGTGATGCAGGTGCGTGGCTTCGGGCCGGTGAAAGCGGCGGCCGCGCAGGCGCTGCTTTCCAGGCTGCAGTCGACCTACGAAGTGAGCGAACGGTGAATCCCCCATCGTCCGTATTTCAACGGCTCATCCTACCCGGCTTCGCCCTGAAGGCGGTCGTGATCGGCGGCGGATACGCGACCGGGCGGGAGCTGGCCACATTTTTTCTGCCCAGCGGGCCGTGGGGCGGCCTCTACGGCATGCTGCTGAGCATGTTGATCTGGAGCGTCGTCTGCGCTCTGACCTTTGTCTTCGCGCTACAAACGCGCAGCCTCGATTACCGGACGTTCTTCCGCCACCTGTTGGGGCGGCTGTGGCCGGTTTTCGAGGTGTCATTCGCCCTGGCGATGGTGGTGATTCTGGCGGTCTACGCCGCCGCGGCCGGTGCCATCGGAGAGGCGCTCCTCGGGTGGCCTCCTTTTGCAGGGTCGTTGCTCCTGGTCGTGGGCATTGTTGTCATATCGGCTTTCGGCAACGAGGGTGTCGAGCGCCTGTTCAAGTATGTGACCTATTTTTTATATTCCACCTACGCACTATTCGTTCTCTTGAGCCTCACTCATTTCGGTGGACGCATCGTAGCGGCATTCGACACGCAAGCGGCCACGACGGGCTGGGCGACCGGCGGCCTGATGTACGCGGGTTACAACATCTTCGGGGCGGTCGTCATACTGCCCGTCGTCCGCCACATGACCGGTCAACGCGACGCTCTCATCGCCGGGCTCCTTGCAGGTCCCATGGCGATGCTGCCGGCGATCTTGTTTTTCATGTGCATGATGGCTTACTACCCGCAGATCACCGCCGCGCCGCTCCCATCGGACTATCTCCTCGAAAGGCTGAATATTCCGGTGTTCCGCGCCCTCTTCCAGATCATGATCTTCACGGCGGTCCTGGAAAGCGCCACAGGTGGCATACATGCCGTCAACGAGCGCGTGGCTCATGCCTACCAGGAGACGAGAGGTCGAGTGTTGCCCACGCCCGCGCGACTTGCGGTCACTTGCGTGGTACTTGTCGTGGCAGTCTTCGTAGCGACCCGCTTCGGACTCGTGGCGCTCATCGCAAGCGGATACAGCTGGCTGGCGGTGGGCATCCTGACGACCTACGTCCTGCCACTCATCACATTGGGTCTGTGGCGCATTCTACGTCGTAATGAACTGAATGGCGGCGTGGCCGCTTCGCGTCCCACATAAACCGAAACGCGGCCAGACCGAGATAGTTCATTCAAGCTTGGGGACCTTCTAGAAGGAAGCATGTCTTGACGAACGTGGATCGCATTACGCAAAAACTCGCTAACGATGGGCGACGAGGCTTGCATCCGCAGGATGCGCGTTACTGTCGGCATGATCGTCGGGCAGATTGGCGCCGGCCGCAGCATCAACAGTACGGCCGCAAGGGCTGCACCCAGAAAGAACGACGGCTTCTATGCGGTGTACTTCCGCCCCAAGATAATATTTTGCCGGGAGGACCCAAGGTTTGACAGGCCCCGACTTCAGGGCCGCTGTTCGGGCATCAGCGATCGGGCATCTCGAGGAGCCATAATTTCAGTTCCCGAAATGACTTGAAACCGCGATTGAATGTTGTCATCTCGTAGTCGAGTGACATCGCGAGCGTTGCAAGCCACGCATCGGTCCACAAATTCGGTGTGGACTCTTGGAAAGAAACGAGCGAAACGAAGCAAGGCTCATGGTCGGCGGGTTCAACATCAATATGGAACGAGCTTCGATCATCGCTCAGTTTGTTCCAAGCCTTCAGGGCGTCGTCCGGCCTGACGGGCGCGCCGTTCATAGCGACTCTGTTGGTCAGCAATCGGAGGACCGCAAGGCGCGTCAGAAGACAGGTTCCCACATTCGCATCAGGCTGCTCGTCCCACCAAGCCTTGGCGACTTCGTAGGCCGCGTGGCCCTGAACCAACAGCGGGAATAGAACGTTAGCGTCCGCGATACACGTCATTCAGATGAGTGATTTCTTCTTGATCGAAGAGTTGTGCTATTTCGCTGTTGGAGCGAATCGGAATCGTATGTCCGGGCGGTAGCTTGATGGGCGCTTCCGTCATTCTTTTGCGTTTGGGGGAAGATTGCTCCGCCAGCACTCGACTCAGGGCTTCCGCGACCAAATCACGCAGCGACGAGCCACGCTTCACGGCTGCGATTTTGGCTCGCTTCATGAGATCGTCGGGCAGATCGAAGGTAGTCTCAACCGGAGGAAGGGCATTCTCCTCCTCTAATGATCAACAAACCTCGGCAAAAACAAATACTTATTAGTGTGACGGTTTCTGTGACAGTTTTGTAGGCGCTGAAAACTAGTCGTACCCCATGATTTAATTAATGGCAAACCACAGTCCGTCCACTCGACCACGGCATTACGCGGAAACAGCTCGAAGGGACACCGCTCTAAATTATTGATTATATGGTGGAAAGGGAGGGACTCGAACCCTCGACCCCGGCATTATGAGTGCAGGGCCGCAGGAGCGAGCCCTCGCCGTTTAGCGATAACTACCTGATTGTAGGCAATCTTTTCAATCTAGATCTGCCGGGCGGGACGGCGTAGCAGCGCACTTGGGCATCAAGAAGCACGGACGAGCACAGGCAGGTCACGCGAAACTCACGCACGGCTCACGGCTTTCGACTGGCTCACTTCCGTTCCACAAACCTTTCCTTCTGTAGAGGGAAAGGTTTCGCACATCCTTTCCCTATGGAGAAGGAAGGCTGATGAGAACGTCCGGCCGCGGCTGGCGCCAAATGCTGGTTTCACGCTCGCCATTCACTGCCATTCATACAGGGCTGTCAGGTCATGCACAATCGTTCCCTGCAGGTTTGGCTTCGACTTCTTGCGAACGAAAAGAATTTGCCGGACCGTACGACTGCCGGCTGGAAAATGCGTCGCCCGCACTGCCAACTCCCGCGCCGCTTGTGCCACTCCCACGCGCCCCTGCCAGCGACATTCTCCGAGGTCGACCCAACCGTCCGCACGCAGCCCAACGACATCGATTTGTGCGGCACGATCCCAATACTCCCCGACATCGAAGTGCCCGCTGACGCCTTCCTTCACATAGAGCAGCGGCAGCGCCTCGCGACACAGGCGCTCGAAGCCTTCGCCACAGAAAGCCTCCCACTGCGGAGCGACGATCTGTTCGAACGCCCGCTCCGGCGAGTAGCGGCGCAACGTGGCCCAATGCGGTTCCACGAACCGGAACCAGAATCGCAACAAAGGATCGGCAATCCTGTACACGACGGAGGTTCGAGATGGACGCTTGGAACTCAGCGGAAAAACGCGCTCGAGGTAGCCGAGGGACACGAGCGTCTTCAGATGCGGGGCCAGCGCGCTCGCGGTGAGACCAACCGCTCGCGCGATGTCGGACTGCGCCCGGCGCCCGAGCGCCACGGCTTCCAACACGCTGGCGGCCTGCTTTACCTCGGCCAACTCCTCTCGCAGCAGGAAGTCGGGCTCGCGCTGGAAGAACCCGTCAATTTCAAAAAACTCCCGCGCGATATTCTGGGCGACAGAACGACCGTGTTCGAATTGCTTTAGATAGGCCGGCACGCCACCGCAGACGAAGTACGCGCGCGTTTGCTCCTCGATAGACCAGTTTGGATGGAAAGCCGCAGCCTCCCTGAACGTGAACGGCTCCAGGCGCAGATCGGCAGTGCGCCGGCCGTGTAGAGGCGACCGTGCGCCAAGGACTTCCCTTTCCATGAAACCGATAAGCGAACCACACAAGATCAGCATCAAGCTATTGCTGCGTTGCCACTCCAGGTCCCACAAGCGTTGGATGACCGAGGGAAGCTCGGGGCTCGACTGGCAAAGCCACTGGAACTCGTCGAGCACAAGCAGGAACTTTTGTTGTTTGGGTGCAGTCGCCACAACGAGCCGGAGAGCCGCCTCCCACGTGGCGGGCGCGGACTCGGCGAGGTGGGGAGCAGCGAGCCATTCGGAGGCCGCACGCAGAAAGTCTGCGATCTGCGGCGTACGTAACTTGTCGCTCGCGATAAATAGGACGGTGGGTTTGCCGGAAGCGAAGCGCAACAGCAGCTCCGTCTTGCCGACGCGACGCCGACCGTAAACCGGAACCATCTCGGACCGGGTCGAGGCGTAGCGCTGCTCGAGCACTTTAAGTTCGGACCGCCGACCCACGAAATCCTGTGCATGGGTGATCGCAGCCACGGCCCCCATGTTGCTCTTAGCTTACTTATTAAGTCAACCCTTAATAAGTACTCACTTAATAATCGGGACTACGCGGTAGCTTTGGCGTGTGGGATTCATTCCGGCGAAACCGGACGACTGAGTGGGTCAGGCCACGGTCGGGCCAGTGTATGACCTGAGTGCCTCTGATATACTGTGAAACTATGAAGAATGTCACAGTATCACTGGATGATGAGACGTACCGCCGCGCGCGTATGGCGGCGGCGGAGCGCGATACGTCCCTTTCTGCATTGGTGAAGGCGTTCCTCAAGGAACTGGGAGCCGCCGAGAGTGAGACCGAGCGGCTAAAGCGGGCGGAACGGGACCTCCGCGGGCAGATCAAGGCGTTTCGGGCCGGGGATCGACTTTCGCGCGACGAGCTGCACAGTCGCCGGGTATGAGTGCTCGGCATTTTCTTGATACCAACGTCCTGCTCTATTCGATCAGCACCGATGCCGGTGAGGCGGCAAAGCGCGAGCGCGCCATTGCGCTCATTGACGGAGACGAGGGTGCTTTGTCGGTTCAGGTCCTGGAGGAGTTCTACGTCCAGGCAACACGCCCGACGCGAGCGGACCGGCTTGCACATGAAATGGCCGAGGGCCTCATCAAGACCTGGCTGAGGTTTCCCGTTCAGGACATCAACGTGTCGATTCTGAAGGGAGCCCTGCAAATCAAAGCTCAACATGGGTTCTCGTACTGGGACAGCGCGATCATCGCGGCGGCCCGGGCGCTCGGCTGTCGGGAGCTCTACTCTGAGGACATGGCTCACGGACGCGAGGTCGAGGGCGTTTCCATCATTGACCCCTTCCGCTAACTAAATCCGACGAGAGACACACAGGGATGCGCGCAGCCAAAGACCCGAACGTTGATGCGCGCGTCATCTCCCTCGGCCCCAAACTGCCCGCGCTCCCTGAGCGTTTGCTCCTTGCGCATGCTCGTGGCGAAGTCCTCTTCATCGCGGGTGCGGGCATTTCGCAGTCTGCGGGCCTACCCGACTTCCGGCAACTGGTACTCGATGTCTACGAAAAGCTCGATAAGCCGGTGCATGAAGTGCTCTCACCTATTCCCTCCAGTGCGTGCAGCCACTGGAATGCGGACACCTCTGGGCTCACGGACCAACAATCCGCGGAGATCAAACGATTCGTCGCGCGCGACTACGATGTTGCCCTCGGCATGCTCGAACGCCGAATGGATGGCCAATCAAGCTCCTCAAGTAGCGTGCGAAGATCGATTGCCGCAACTCTCAGACGTTCAGGTGCGCGACCCGCAGCCATCCACCACGCCCTGATACGCCTAGCAGACCGCGGCGGCGCTACAACCATCGTGACGACCAACTTCGAACATCTGCTGGAAGAGGCCGCAAGGACTGCCCGGCGATCGGTTCAAACCTACACTCTTGGTGGAATCCCTCGCCCGGGCCGTACCATGGATTTCGCAGGCGTGCTGCATATTCATGGTGCATTCGACCGTGATCCGGCTAGAGTCGCCGATCTCATTGTCTCGGATCAGGACTTTGGCGAGTTCTACCTGCGACGACGAGTGGTGTCAGACTTCATCTACGATGCAGCGCGCCTGTTCAATATTGTGCTGGTTGGGTACAGCGCCAATGACCCGCCCATGCGCTACCTACTAAACGCCGTTGCTGCTGACGGTAACCGCTTTGATGATTTGAAGGAGCGCTTTACGTTCGTGGGCGCTGCCGAACCGGACCCGGTGAGTCTTGAGGACTGGAAAGCCCGGGGAATCACGCCGATTCAATACGACTCGGTTGACGGCCACGGCGCACTCGTCCAGGTCCTCGAGCGATGGGCGGCGCTATCCGCTCACAAGGGCAAAAGGAGCCTGGTGGACGCGGAGATTAGGCGCATTGTCCGGCGTACGCGTAACGAAGCAAGCGAGGCTGATCGGGATCTATTTGACCACCTGATCCGGCGGGGTGATGCGAACGAGCGCGCGCGTCTGTCAGCCCTCGCTTCCAAAGTGCAGGCGGATCTGACGTGGCTCGATGCGATCACGGCTGTTGCGTCGGAGCACGAGGTCCATCGACGATGATCGCGGTGAGGTGGACGAAGCTCAACGAGCAAGATAGGGCGACCTACCGCATCGTGAGTGTGTTCCTCGATGGCCGCTTGCGCGAGCGCGCCACGATCGACTGGGCGTTGCGTCTCAAGCCCGCAGACGCAATATCGCAGATGGCGGCACTAGATCTGCTTGAGCGCACGGACCGCAAAGCACTCGGGGAACCCTGGCTGTCGGCGTGGTCTTTGATACAGGAGAGCTGGGAGACGCCGCCGCTCGTTGACACCGCGGTGGCTACGTATGGCACGCGGCGGAAGCTCCGGGCGGGTGACCGAACCGGAACGGTGATCTCCGAAATTGTGGAGCTCGTGAAACCGCGGCTCCGGGTAGAGCCCTTCTCCAAGTTTGAACTCCAGTACAGAAAGCCACGTGCCCGTCCCCGGACCGCTTCGGGTTTGTTCTCCGCGAATCTTTCTAGCGGTGACCCGATCGATCAGTCCGTCCTGGACTTAGCTTCCGTCGAAGACCGCCCGTTTCTGACTCTGCTGGCGAATGCCTTGGAGGCAGCGGTTAACTCAGGGCTGGACATCGCGCGACGCCTTGGGTGGGACTGGGAACGGCGGCGCTGGGGCCTGGGTCAACTGAATCGCGTCTACTATGTACCTGTCGGCGCACGCGAGGGTGCTACGAATGAGCCAGACCAGTTTCACCGAGGGATCGCATCCTCGGTCAAGCTCTTGCACTGCGTGGTCGCACGCCTCGCCGAACTTTCGATACCGGATGCCCTGTCTTACATTCGGCGCTGGAAGCTCGTAGATTCGCCCGTCCATCTGCGGCTTTGGGCAGCCTTCGCGCGCAATCCTCGCATCGCACCGGCCGATGAAGTTGGAACCTGGCTGTTATCTCTGGCCGACAGACCATTCTGGAATATTCACGAATTTCCTGAAGTGGCTGAACTGCGCGCCTTGCGGTTCCGAGAGCTCAACCCCGCGGAGCAACAGCCCATTGTGGCGCGACTGCGGAAGGGGCCACCTCGAGACCTATGGCCGAAGAAGACAGAGGCCATTCGCGTCCGTGACGGTCGGCGGTACTGGAGCCTTCGAGAACTTCGGCGATTGGAGTTGGGCGGAGCGACATTATCGACGGAGGACAAGTCGTGGCTGGACAGTCACATCGCGAGCGGGGCGTTTGCCGGCCTCGCGGACATGACTGACGTCGATGGCGGATTTCCAGAATCTGCAAAAGCCAGTTACGTCGCACCTCAACCCAGTAAGCAGTTTGATCTCCTAGAAGGGGCAGATCGCTTGAAAGCGCTCGAGCGCGCGCTCACCTCAACCCGATCCGGATGGGACGATGATCCCGCACGGGGGGCCGCCGACTGGGTCCGAGTGCCTGGCAACGCGACCCAGCTGATCGCAGACTTTGAGGCCGCAGCCGACAATGGTGCGAGCGCGCCTCATGCGTGGGAGCAGTTTGGCTGGGCGCACGCCCCAACCCCAAACCAGGGCGCGACGGCCGATCCGCCAGTCATTGCAGATGTCACCCGTGTCCTCTCACTTCTGACCGAGCTGGCCCAGGACACGATTCGCGTCGCCGTCGAGGGAATCTCTCACTGGTTACAGACGTGGCGAACGCAGATAGCTCCTCTCCCTGAGACCCAATTGATCTGGTCAAAGATCTGGCCTGTTGCGGTTCAAGCCACCAACGCTGCGCAACAACCGGACGAGCAGGTGGATCTCAACACGGTTCTACCAGCGCAAACAGATCAAGAGCATGAGGAAGTCGATACCTTGAATTCGCCCGTCGCCAGGCTGACGGACGTGTTCCTGGCCAAGTGTCCTCAGATCCAAGGCTCCGATCGGCCATTCGATCAGGATGCCAGCCTCCGCTCGATGCGAGAGGCGCTCATTTCCGCAAGCGGCCGTTCTGGCGTGATCGTCCGATATCGTTTGATTGAGCACCTGCCGTATTTTCGGCGAGCGGATCCGGAATGGACGGAAACTCAGCTGCTTGCGCCGCTGCTCTCCGACAACGCTACCGCATTGACGCTCTGGCAAGCCGTTGGACGTCAGACGCAATTTACCGATGTCCTGAGGATCATCGGCGCTCCGATGGCCGAGCGGACGGTAGATCGCCGGCTCGGCCGGGAGACGCGGCAGTCCTTAGCCTTTAGCCTAGTGGTCGAATGCTTACATGCGCTCAAGGACGCTCGTCAGCCTGCACTGCCATATTCGCGCGTTCAGCAGACGCTGCGATCGTTGGATGATGAAGTTCGGGCTTACGCAGCGGACGCGATTCGACGCTTCATCGAGGAAATCTCGGCGCAGCGTACTGATGGGACCACCGCACCGAACCGGGAGGAATTGTTTGCAGCCTCTGCCAAACCTTTCCTCGAGGAAGTATGGCCGCGGGAGCGTTCGCTGAACACACCGGCTGGTAGTCGAGCGTTCGCGCACCTGCCTGCCGCCTGCGGTGATGCCTTTGCGGCTGCGGTAGCGGCAGTAGATAGATTCCTGGTGCCATTCGAATGTTGGTCTCTGATCGACTATGGCCTATATGGTGATGAAGACGGCAAAGCGAAGTTGGAGCGAATAGATACTCCTGAGAAGGCCGCTGCGCTATTGCAGTTGCTCGACCGCACGATCGGGACCGGGGCGGGCTCAGTCATTCCGCACGATCTGTCCGAGGCGCTCCAGCATGTCCGACAAGTCGCGCCGAGGTTACAGGAGAGTCCAATTTTTCTGCGGCTTGCCGCAGCCGCCCGCCGATAGAGCAGGCACCAGTATCGTCGCTGGCGAAGGATCGAGACAGGATCCGTTCTGCGATTTCAGAGATCGGGTAACATATCGGAACCGCTCCAGGAGACTACCAGCCAACACCGCGTTTGAGGAGCTCGATGTCGTCATCCGTGACCGAGTCCGGCGGTTCCCGGCTCGAAGCACTCGATGCAGATGAGGACGCGCCCTTGCTCGCGATCGGCGAAGCAGAAGGCGCAATTGCGTGAGATGTCCCCAATAGCCGGCGGTGCATCCTAGATAGTCCCATAGATTGGCGGCCAGGAAATCGAAGTACCCCGATTGGAAGCGCTGCCCGACTGACTCCTCCAAGCATGGCCGGCACGCGCCAACGTCGAGCCTACGAACTAAGACGCTTATCGCCAATCGTGGCTTATCGCGTGGAGGGGCTCTCTCGCGAGCCGCATGGCATATCTTCTCGGCGATCCGTTGGCGGTGTGTCTGCACCGGCGGCATTCGATCTACGAACTGGCGCACCTGATCGGCAAGGGGTTCCATGCCCTCTCGCGCGACGGCGTCGCCAAACGCGCAAGGTGAACATGTGGGTACCCTTGGTCGGTATGCAGTGCCATCGCGTAGCGATGTTGCAACGCGAACTTTTCCATCGCGAATTTCTTCACCGCCTTATGAAGCTTGTCCGCAGGGGTTCCCTTGGGCATCGAGAACACGATATTGTGGACGGGCTTGGGGGGCTTTCGTCCGGCAGCAATGCCGCACCGCTTTTGAGGCAGATGCTCATCGAGTTCCAGATTCCAATCCTTGAGAAAGTCGGGCCCCAGGCCCTTCTCGGCGAGAGTGATTCCCTCGTCGGTTTCAAGGTCGACGCGCTTCTCAAGTTAGGCTAGATGCTTTCCTACTCCTCCTACCGTCCGCGCACCTCCGGAAACCTTGATCATGACTTCAGGTACACCGCGCACCGTGCGACCGGCGTGAGCGATCTGGGCGGGCGTCAAACGCCCTTGGCCAGGGCCGCGCCGACCGTGGCTCGCGATATCAAGCAGCGGAGTTTGCGAACTCAGGTTCACTATGCGCTTACCCACGACCGCTCTCCCAGGACTTGGCGTTGGCCAGCATCAGCGCCTTGACGTGATCGCGAAGGCCCTCCAGAGCCCGCAGAATAGCGCGTAGCTCGACCGGAGTCGGACCACCGATCCGCCCCGATTGGTTAGCGACCCTGGCGATCTGGTTCAGGTTTCGTCCGATGACGCTGAGTTCTCCGACTGCCCGTCTGAGTTCTGTCAGCTCGCGGTCCGGCAAAGGTGCCAACGATCGGAGATACGCGCGCAATACCATCGACACGTAGGTTGCCGCCGGAATGTCGCGCGCCGTAGCCCGTTCCCGAAGCAATGCGTGGTCCTCCACCCGCAGTCGCACCGACACGCGTAGGCCGCGAGGCGCCTTGGGCGAACCGTCGCCATCTGGCAATGCCACCGTCGTGCTGCTGAGCATGAGATTAACGGAGCGCTTGAGCAGCGCCGCCTCCGACAGACCCAACTCGTGCGCGAGCGCCTCGAAGCGCTGCTTTGTCTCCGCGCTGACCCATGTTCGAAGGTGAGTGTGACCCGTTGCCATGGCGCCAATTTGGGCCAAACAGCCGCCGCTAGGCTATCCTGCAACGAGGCTGAAAACGCGCACTTATTCGTGTTGCCGCAGTGGTGTTGTGGTCAGTGAGGTTTCCTGGGCTAGGCTCCGGCTTCGTGGACTGGTGCCAGGATCAGTGGATTCAGTCCATGAACCCTGGAAGCGGACAAGGCCGAACTCATTGGGCTATAGTGCGGGTGATCCTGGGCCCTCATTGCGACCATGGATCGATGTTGGACGGATCCGTTGATATGGCTACAGCTTGCCGCGCTTTACCCGGACTTCCTCCGTACGGCGAGTTACCGCTGCGATTCAGCGCCCACGGCGGCGGTACCCACTCCGAAGGTTTTGTGGTCGAGTTTCAGATCGGCACGGACCAGAAATGGGTCGGCAATTTCGTTCGCGGTCTTAACAAATTCGATTGGATCGGCTCTCATCCCAACGATCGGGAGGCTCTAGTCGTTGCCGGCGGCCAAGGCTACCTGATCGAGCCCAACTTGCGCACCGTACTTTCCACTTTTGGCGGCGCAATCGAAGGAGTCTTTCATTACGCACCTCTGCAGGCCCTTGTATTCAACTATCAGGGATTACTCTTCGAGGCCCTGGGACCAAAAGGGACTTTGTGGAAGACCAGGCGAATCTCGTGGGACGGGATGGGCGATATCCGAATAAGCGGTTCCACACTCAGCGGAGAGGCATGGGATGCCCTGCATGACACCTGGAGAGAATTCCAGGTCAACCTCGAAACTGGCGTGGCGGTCGGTGGTGCCTTCCCGGACAAACTGGACCGTTAAGCGACTCGACGCTCTGTCCCACGCCACATACAGTCATTGCGACCGTACTTCTCAGTGCGAACTCTCGCCGCGCTGGTCAGCCATTGGACGGAATCCGTGGGCACTCTTGCCACCCAACACGCACACAAAACTTCCGGTTTCCACGGCACTGATCTACGGGCGATCGGCGATGCGACCCGGAAGAATGACGTCCGGTAGCGTGCTCGTCGTGCTGGGCTCTTTCATCCCGATGCGCTTGGTTCCTTCATCGGGCGCCAATGTTGCAGGACGTCGCAGCTTGTTGCAGGCAGTCTCACTCCGCCGCGAGATGGGGCGCGATGGTGCAGAATTTCCCTCCAACAGCTGCTGGCCGCAACACTCATAAGCGAGCGAATTCGTCACATTCTCCACTCGTCCATCCCATGTCCTTGAGACATCTTTGACGCCGTCAACTTCAATTCTCAAGACAGAAGCGCAATGGGCTCGCAGCGAGTGCACGATATGGAACAGTTCCCCCCACGGCTGATTCGCTTCCGTGCCGCTCCCGCGTACCTGGGGATGAACAAGAATCTCTTCAACCAACTCGTTCGTCCCTGCGTCTCGGTCATTCCCTTGAGCAAGCGCGCCATCGCCTTTGATCGGCTTGAACTGGATAGCTGGGCGGAGCAATACTGTCAGCGCTACGGCCGTCCCGCCCTGCGGAAGGAGGGACAGCTATGTCGAAACGAGGAATTCCAGGACTCAAGAAACGCTTCCGCACCACTGGTGCGTTCGAGTGGCACATCGACAAACGCATCAAAGGATTCGGACGCCTTTGCGAGAGCACTGGAACAAGCGATGAAGAGGAAGCTGCAAGGTATCTAGCGCGGCGAATCGAAGAGATTCGACAGGCCGCGATCTACGGAACACGGCCACGCCGAAAATTCCGAGAAGCTGCGACGAGATACCTGACGGAGTTTGCTTGGAAGAGAAGCATCGAACGCGATGCACGGGCGCTGAAGGACCTGGATCCGTTTGTTGGGGATATATGGCTCGACTGTGTTCACAACGACAGCTTCAAAGCGTACAGCGACGCGCGTCGAAATCATCCTCCAACGGGATGCAAGCCGCTGGCTGCGGGAACTATCAACCGCAATCTGGCGGTGGCCCGGAGGATCTTGAATCTCGCCGCGCGTCTGTGGCGCGACAAGGGGTCTACGCTGACATGGTTGGCACAAGCACCACTCATTCAGTTCCTGGAGAACAAGGGAGCACGCAAGCCATACCCGATCGACTGGCCCGAGCAGGAGCTGCTATTCGGCGAGCTCACCCCGCACTTGCAGCGGGCCGCTTTGTTCAAGGTCAACACCGGAATGAGGCAGAAGGAGGTTTGCCAGCTCCGGTGGGAATGGGAACAACGTGTGCCGGAATTGGACACGCCCGAGATCAAACGGACCGTGTTCGTGTTGCCGGAGTGGGTCACCAAGAACAAGGAAGCGCGTGTCGTTGTGTTGAACGACGTTGCACAACGAATCGTGGACGAGCTTCGAGGCCAGCATCCGACGTATGTATTCATCTGGGAAGATCGGAAGGGCCGGCGACGGCGCTTCTGCCGTCTGAACAACTCAGGCTGGAAAGCAGCCCGGCGTCGAGCCGCAGCTCGCTACCAGCAGGAGCTCGGCCGGCCTGCGCCGGACGGCTTCAGGCGAGTGAGGGTGCACGACCTCAAGCACACATGCGGGCGTCGATTGCGGGCCGCCGGGGTGAGCCTGGAAGACCGGCAGGACATCCTGGCCCACAAGACCGGCCGCATCACGACCCACTACAGTGCTCCGGAGATTGGCAACCTGGTCGCGGCGGTAAACCGGATAGCAAACTCACGCGGAATTCACGCGAGAACCGTTCTACGGTTGGTCGCGTGACGTGTAAGTCTTTGAAAGTATTTGGTGGAAAGGGAGGGACTCGAACCCTCGACCCCGGCATTATGAGTGCCGTGCTCTAACCAGCTGAGCTACCTTTCCACAGTCATCCACAGCGCCGTCGCGGCGGCCGCCCTCTTCACCCGCTAACCGGGCACCGGGCGGCGTGAGGGCCCGCAGCCCCACCCGCAAGGGGCGCGCATTGTCCTAGGCCCCACCCAAAAGTGTCAACCGCGCCCCGCGGCCAGTTCCAGCCCCAGTCCCGGAAGCCCGTCCCGTGCGCATCAACGGGTGTAGCGGCACGAGGGAACCTCTCTGCCCAGCCGGGCCGAGCACGCTGCCGCCGCACTCGCTCCATCGGCGCAGCCCGCCTTCCCCTCACACATTAAACCGAAAATGCATCACGTCCCCCTCCTGGACGATGTACTCCTTCCCCTCGAGCCGAAGCCGCCCCGCCTCCTTAGCCCCCGCCTCGCCGCGCCCGGCGATGTAATCCGCGAAGGCAATGACCTCAGCCCGGATGAACCCATGCTCGAAATCCGTATGAATCACGCCAGCCGCCTGCGGCGCGGTAGACCCCTTGCGCACCGTCCAAGCCCGCACTTCCTTGGGGCCGGCAGTGAAGTAGGTCAGCAGCCCGAGCAGTGTATAGGCACCCCGGATGACCCGGTTGAGTCCCGGCTCCTTCTGCCCCAACTCCGCGAGAAACTCCGCCCGATCAGCCTCGTCCAGCTGCGCGATCTCGGCCTCAATAGCCGCGCAAACCGCCACGACCACAGCACCTTCGGCGGCAGCGCGCTTCTCAACAGCCGCCAGCAGCGGATTGTTCTGAAACCCGGACTCCGACACGTTGGCAACATACATAACAGGCTTGGAGGTCAGCAGCTGCAGCTCGCGCAAATCGCGGCGCTCTTCTTCAGTGAGCGACAACGCCCGCACAGGCTTGACCGCATCGAGCTGCGCCTTAACACGCTCAAACAGCACCTGCTTGCGCACGGCTTCCTTGTCCCCACCCTTGGCAGCCTTGACGGCGCGCTCCACGGCTTTCTCAACCGTAGCCATGTCGGCCAACGCCAGCTCGGTGTCGATGATATCGATGTCAGCGAGCGGATCCACCTTGCCCGCGACGTGAATGATGTCCGTGCTCTCGAAACAGCGCACGACGTGTGCAATGGCATCCACTTCGCGAATGTGCGAAAGGAACTTGTTGCCCAGCCCCTCGCCCTGTGACGCGCCGGCAACCAAACCCGCGATGTCGACGAACTCGACGGTGGTCGGCAGAATTTTCTCGGGATGTATGATCGCGGCGAGATCCTGCAGCCGTGGATCAGGCACAGGCACTACGCCAACGTTTGGATCGATCGTACAGAAAGGATAATTTTCGGCCGCAATCTGCGCGCGCGTCAGCGCGTTGAAGAGCGTCGACTTGCCGACGTTGGGCAGACCTACGATACCGCAGCGAATGGCCATGTGAGTAAAGAGCTCCTGAATGTATATCGCGACGGTGGCGTAACGAAGCCTCGACCGGCAGCACTACGCGCTGCAGGCATCGCACTGAATGTTTAAGGTTCCGGCGGCGAACCGGCCGCCCCGGCATTGCGGCTGTGCAACCGATGCATGGCTTTCTGCCCGCCCTCTGACATCAAGGCGGGGACAACATCCAACCCTGCAGTGATCGCTTCATCGATCAGCCGGGAATCCTCGGCCGACGGCCGCCCTAACACGTAATTCAACACGGCGGCACGGTCACCTGGATGCCCGATACCGATGCGCAGCCGCCAGAACTGATCGCCCATCTGCGCGATAACGTCGCGCATGCCGTTGTGCCCGGCTGCACCGCCGCCCTGCTTCAGCCGTATGACTCCGGGCTCGAAATCCAGCTCGTCGTAGGCGACCAGGATCGACTCAGTCGGCACCTTGTAGAAACCTGCGACGCTGTGCACCGGACCGCCGCTGCGGTTCATGAAGCTCATCGGCTTCAACAACCACAACTCGGTGCCATCGACGCGCACCTTTGCAAGATCCCCCTGGTGGCGTGACTCGCTGCGAAACGTGCCCCCGTAGCGGCGCGCCAGCTCGTCCACGAGGAAGAATCCAGCGTTGTGCCGCGTGCGCGCATATTCGGGCCCGGGATTGCCGAGACCGACGATCAACTTGAGCGGCACACCTGACATGACAGTGACGACGGTACGGGTCCCGGAAGCAAGAGCGGACGCGGACGGGATGGATCAAAAATGAGGGCCGCGGGGCAAAACGGCAACCCCGCGGCCACAGATCCCAACACAATCCCCGCCCCACCTTAAGGGCGAGCAGCGGATAGTGCCGCCTTACTTCTTCCCGCCCTCCTTCTTGGCAGGAGCGGCTTCCGCCTTGGCATCGCCCTTCTTCGCATCGCCACCAGCAGCAGCTGCGGCAGCAGGCGCTGCACCCTCGGCGGGCGCCGCGGCAGCGGCTTCCGCAACCGGCTCTGGCTCCGCGGCACGCGGGCTGTGGATCGACACCACCGGCGCATTGCGATGAGACAGCTCGGGAATCGTGACACCCGGCGGCAGCGGAATGTCGGACAGGAACTTCGTCTCATTGAGGCTCATTCCCGACACGTCGAGTTCGAGGAACTCAGGCAGGTCCTTGGGCAACGTGACGACTTCGACGTCCGACCGCATGTGCGACACGACTCCGCCCTGCACCTTCACACCGGGAGAAATACTCTCACCCTTGAAGTGAATGGGCAGCTTGAGGCGAATAGCCTCGTTCTCGATAACCCGCTGCAGATCCACGTGCACGACGACGTTCTTCGCGGGATGCATCTGCACGTCCTTGACGATCGCCTCCTGCTGAGTGCCGTTACTGATCTTCACCTGCACGATCGATGAGTAGAACCGCTCATCGCCGACCATCGTCAGCAGGTTCTGCTGATCGAGGATCAGCGCCGTGGCGTCTTTGTGACCGCCGTACAGAATGGCCGGAACCTTGCCCGTGTGACGCAGGCGGCGGCTCGCACCCTTGCCTTGCATCTCGCGGGGGTCCGCGCCGAAAGTGAATGAAATACGCATTGATGTCTCCAGTAGTTACAACAACACATCCCAACCGCGACCAGGAGGGATGCACCTCAAAAAAATCAGTCCACGTACAGCGAGCTCACCGACTCCTCGTCGCGTATGCGGCGAATCGTCTCGGCGAGCAGCTCGGCCACCGACAACTGGCGGATCCGGCGGCAGCTCTTGGCCTGTGCCGACAAAGGAATCGTGTCCGTCACGATGAGCTCGTCCAGTGCCGACTTGGAAATCTTCTCGATGGCCGCTCCCGACAACACCGGGTGAGTAATGTAGGCCACCACTTTCGTGGCGCCATCATCCTTCAACGCCTGGGCCGCCTGGCACAGCGTACCGGCCGTATCGATCATGTCATCGACGAGGATGCAGGTCCTGCCCTCGACTTCGCCGATGATGTTCATCACCTTCGACTCGTTCGGCCGCGGGCGCCGTTTGTCGATGATGGCCAACTCCGAGTCATCGAGCCGCTTTGCGAAAGCGCGCGCACGCACCACACCGCCCACATCAGGCGACACGACGATCTTGTCCGTGTACGACTGCTTCCACGCATCACCTAACAAAACAGGCGACGCATACACATTGTCCACAGGGATATCGAAAAACCCCTGTATCTGGTCCGCATGCAGATCGATCGTCAGTAATCGATTCACACCGGCACCCGAAATCATGTTTGCAACCATCCGGGCGGTGATCGCGGTGCGGGTCGCTCGTGGCCGCCGGTCCTGGCGCGAGTAGCCGAAGTACGGCACCACTGCCGTGATTCGGGCCGCGGAGGCGCGCCGGCACGCATCGACCATGACCAACAACTCCATCAGCGTATCGTTGGCCGGCGGGCAGGTCGGTTGGATGATGAAAACGTCGCGGCCGCGAACGTTCTCCATCAACTCAACATTGATCTCGCCGTCGCTGAACCTGCCGACATATGCGCGCCCCAATGGGGTCTGCAGGTTACGCGCGATTTCCGACGCCAACGCCGGATTTGCGTTCCCCGCGAACAATGCCAGCGTATCGCCCGTCGTACTCACTTATCACCGTGTCATCACGCGCCCGCAAGGACGCACAACAAATGTTTTTGGCCCACGGATTCCCCGCAGCTGGCACCCAGGCAGGCACCAGAGTACGGCGACTCCAGCCGGTTAAAAGGGGGTCGGATGATACACGATCCCCTGTTCCCCAGCGCTCGATCTGGGCGGTCCGGGCCTCATGCATACGCGGGGTTCCCGAGGCTTGAGCGCTTCCGCGCCGGAGGTGGCATTACCCGCCACTCAATACCGCCTCTGCCGCGGTGCTCAGCGCATCGAAAACCGAGCCCGGCCAGAGCCTCCGAGCCCCTTCGGTTCGACGCAGACATTATTGTAAATCAGCAACTTAGGGGCCGCCATGGTCAACCGCGACCCGCCTCGGACCGGGCCACCCGAGCGCTGCTCTGAAGCCGTTGTAGCCCTTCGCGCCGTCCTTCCCGCCACGGAAGACTGTGAACAAGGCCCTTCGGCCACGCACATCTCAGGACGCATTCCCGGCCTCGGCTCGCGAACAGCCCAGCCGATTACCTCCTGCGCAGGAGGGCTCAGGACAGATGCGGTCGCGCAAATCCGACCGATGAGTGATCTGAAGCCAGGCAGCCGCCGGAAAATCTCGACCGCCTGCGCGAGCCCTTACAGCAGCTCAGCGAACATCCAAAAATCCCCACTCGGATCACGCCAGCGAGAGCAGCGTGAGCGGCTCTCGCGCAACCAACACCGGCGCGGCAAAGGGCTCCAGGTGCATACCGGATTCCTTTCTAACAAGTATTCGGTCGAGACATTGCCCCGGAAGTGTACCTGTTTGGTGCGCCTGCATTGAAACAAGAACGGCATCGTTCGATAGCGCCTTTGACTTGGACCTCGGCGCGGCGCGCCACTAGCATCTTGATAAGAACGATGGTGGGCAAAGCGCTTAAGGGGGCCTCGTGCGACGCTCGTTATTTGTTGGTCTCGTCGGATCCGGTTCGCTGATTTTCCTTCCAACGGTTCACGCGCAGAACGCCGATGCACCGGCTCCAGCAGCCGAGCAGGTGGAGGAAGTCACGATAACCGGCACGCGCATCTCGCGTCCGGAATTCGCGGCACCCACGCCGGTCACTGCGGTCAGTCAGGAGCAACTCCAAAACGCCAATCCTGGCGGCCCGGCAGATGCTCTTAGACAATTGCCGATTCTCGCAACCTCCACCGGTCCGCGGGGCGCTACGGGCTCGGCCGGCAACGGCGGTAGCTTCCTCAACTTGCGGAATCTCGGTGCCAACCGCACGCTCGTCCTGATGGACGGCAACCGCTTCGTGCCCACCTCGGGCAGCGGCACGGTCGACGTCAGCATGATTCCCATGACGCTCGTACAACGCACGGAGATCGTGACCGGCGGCGCCTCCGCCGCCTACGGATCAGACGCCGTCACGGGCGTGGTGAACTTCATCCTCGACCGCAAGTTCACGGGTCTCAAGCTGGCGGCCCAGCAAGGCGTATCAACGTTCAGCGATGACGGGGAAACCGAGTACTCCCTGACGTATGGCGCGAAATTCGGCAGCAGCGACCAGGGCCATTTGCTGTTCAGTGGTGAGCACTACAAGAGCGCGGGTATATACAGCCTGCTGGACCGCCCGCAGGGGCAGCGCAGTTGCGCGCCCATTACCAACTCCAACCCGGGAGCACCGACTGCACGCATCTTCGCGTGTGACGTGCGATCCTCTCAGGCAAACTTCGGCGGCATCATCAGCTCCCCCACCGCCCTTAAGAACACGACGTTCGACAATGACGGCAATCCGATCCTGTTCCATACCGGGAACACGGTCAGCAGCACGACCATGATTGGCGGAGATGGCATCAAACCGCAGTTTGTGCCGCAGCAGGTACCGCAAAACCGCAATGTTCTGTACACGCGGGGAAGCTGGGCGTTTACCGACAACTTCAACGCCTATGTCGAAGGCAACTATGGCACTTCCAACTACGAGTACCAGATCGGCTCGTTTGATCAGAACCTCGGCTCCACCGCCCTGAGCATTTTGCCGGATAACGCCTTCCTACCGGCTTCCCTGGTCGCGTCCATGAAAGGCAAGCCGTTCACTCTGAACAAGTATTTCGCCGATCTACCGCGCACCTGGATCCAGAATCTGAACGAGACGCGGCGTGCCGTGGCCGGACTCGAGGGACGCATTGGCACCTGGAACTGGGATTTCCACTACGAGCACGGTGAGAACCGCAATCGGACCATCGCGACGAACGATGAAAACCTGAACCACATGACCCTGGCGGCGGACGCGGTAGTCAATCCGACCACTGGCCAGATTGTGTGCCGGTCGAGTCTCGCTAATCCCAGCAACGGCTGCCTTCCGTTCAACGTGATGGGCAACGGCGGAATCGCGCCTCCCGCGGACGGTACGGGCGCGAACACGGTCACGGATGCTCAGCTCGCATATCTCACGGGTACCGACTGGTTGCACTCGCGAATCCAACAGGACAACGCCGCCGTGAATTTCAACGGCGAGCCGTTCTCGATCTGGGCGGGACCCGTCTCGCTCGCGACCGGTCTGGAGTGGCGCAAAGAATCTCTGTATCAGACGGTAGCGCCCGAAGGGCTCGTGCTCAACACCGCCTCACAAGTGCCTGGCCCCTTCCGAGTGGGCAACTACACCGCCTCGAGCGGCTCGATCCGCGTTGGTGAAGGATACGTGGAAACGGTCGTGCCGCTTGCGCGCAACCTCCCCCTCGTCAAGAACCTCGACTTCAATGGCGCTTTCCGGGCCACTCACTACAGCACGAGCGGCATGGCCTACACGTGGAAAGCAGGACTCACCTGGAGCATTACGGATGAGTTCCGGCTGCGGGCCACGCGTTCGCGCGACGAGCGCGCACCGAATCTGACCGAGCTGTACTCAGGGGCCGTCGCGGGCCACAACAGCCTCATCGATTATGTTAAGGGCCCCACAGTCGTCAACTCGCAGGCCCTCGCATACGTTGCCGGAAATCCCAATCTGACCCCTGAAAAAGGCGACACCACCACGGTGGGGTTCGTCTTTGAGCCGACGTGGGCTTCGGACTGGCAAACCTCCGTGGACTACTACCACATCAAAATCACGGATGCGATCGTCTCGATCGGCGCCCAGACCATCATCAAACAGTGCAGCGAGGGGAATGCGCTGGACTGCAGCCTCATCATCCGCGACTCCGCCGGCAATCTGTTCGGTGTCAACAACAACCCGCAGAACGTGCAGTCAGTCCTGATGAGCGGCGTTGACTTCGAGACCCGCTATCGCTTCGGGCTCACGAACCTGGCGAACTGGCTCGGAGGCGACGTCACCCTGCGCGGCATCCTGAACTACGTGTCGCGATACGAGAGCGCCACTCTGGGCGTCACAACAGTCAACCTTGCAGGCGATCAGACCCATCCGACGACGCGCTGGACCGCCCAGGTCAACTACGACAACAAGCCTTGGTCGCTCTTCTTGCAAGCTCGCTACACCGGCTGGGGTTACTACGACAAGACCACTGCCGCAACCGACCTCCCGCAGCGGGTACTTGGCGGGCAGACGCCGATTGATGTCAACCTTGCGTACGATCTACCCTTTGACAAGGCGGCCGCTTCCATCTACCTGAACGTGCAGAACGTCTTCAATGTACTGCCACCGGACTTCGCCAATGGCAACAACTACGATCCAATCGGCCGCTTCTACCGGGCCGGGTTCCGCGTAACCTTGTGAACCAACACCGGAAGGAAGCACCATGAATCGTCGTAAGTTCTTCTCCCTCTCGGGCGCCGGCGCGACAGCGCTGACTGCGAAAGGCTCCCTCCTGGCGGCCGGGCATCAGGACCGGCCGGCCGCGCCCGCCACAACAGCGGCCTCCGCCCAGCCTCTGAAGGCGCGGCTCGGGCATCAGATGCACGAGGTGAACGACTCGAACCTCTCCTTTCTCGCGCGCTACCACGTCGAGGGTATCTGCGCCAGCGCGACCATCACCGACCCGTCGCGGATCTACGCGAGCACAGAGGAGATGATGCGTTTGCGGGAAGCAGTCGAGAAGCACGGCATGAAGTTGGATATGACCGACAGCGTGTTATTGCCATCGTCGCTCATCGACGATGAGCGGCATCCCTCGATCATGCTGGCCCAGAGCCCCCAACGGGACCGGGACATCGAAGCCTTTCAGAATCACATCCGCGCGGCGGCCGCGGCGGGTGTTCCAGGCGTCAAATACAACATGAGCATTCTGGGCGTGGTACGCAGTGGCACCACCCCGGGCCGCGGCGATGCGCTCTATGCCACTTGGCGCCTGAAGGACGCCCCGCACGATCAACCCCTGACACGCGCCGGGCATGTTGATGCCAATGCAGCATGGGAGAGGATCACTTACTTCCTCGAGCGCGTAGTACCGGTCGCGAACGAATACAAAGTGCGTATCGCCTGCCACCCCCAGGATCCCGGCATGCCCCCGGAGGGTTACCGCGGCGTCGATAGGGTGTTAGGCACGGTGGAGGGTCTGGAGAAGTTTCTGTCCATTCAGGAAAGCCCGTACCACGGCCTCAACTTCTGTCAGGGCACCGTGTCCGAAGACCTCGAAGATCCCGGCACGCAGATATTCGATGTGATCCGCCGCTTCGGCCGCCGCAACAAGATCTTCAACGTACACTTCCGCAACATCCGGGGACATCGGAACGACTTCATGGAGGTCTTCCCCGACGAAGGCTCGGTGGACTTCGTGAAAGCGATCAAGGTGTATCGGGAGATCGGCTATAGCGGCCTGCTCATGCCGGACCACGTGCCCAGGGCGGCCGCCGGCGTGCAGGGCTCGGAGCTGCAGAACTTCGCGTTCGCGTTCGGCTACATCCGCGGGCTGATCCAGTCTGAGCAGCACGTAGCCTGAGGGGTCCCGGCAGGGGCCCTTCCCTCGGGCACCTATGGCTATGACGTCTACAGCTATGGAACAGAAATTTTAAGGGAATATTGCCGTGGAGACCCTTGAGGAGTAGAAAAGCTAAGTCTTGACGACCCCCAAACCGAAGTCCTGGTCTTCGTCGTGTCCCGCAAACTTCCGCCCCTCAACGCACTCAAGGCCTTCGAGGCAAGCGCCCGGCTCGGCAGCTTCGTTCTGGCCGCTGCCGAGCTAAATGTCACGCCCAGCGCCGTCTCTCAGCTCATCAAGAAGCTGGAGGATTTCTACGGGCGGCAGCTGTTTATCCGCCGCAACAACCAACTGGTGCTCACTGACGTTGCGCGTACGGTACAGGCCGAGTGTTCGCACATGATGGACGGCCTTGCGGAGCTTACGGAGCGATTGCTCGGCGGGCCGGTGCGAGCGAATCTGATCGTGAGCGTGCTGCCTTCCGTTGCCGTTCGCTGGCTCAACCGACGCCTGCCTGAGTTCCTGAACGCCTATCCCGAGGTGCGCCTCGACTTGCGGCTGGAAGAAGATCCAGTTGATTTCTTTCGCAACCGGATCGACGTGCGGTTGTGCTATGGCGAGCACCTTTATCCTGAGTTCGTCACAGTTCCTTTCAAGCGTGACCGGGTGACCGCCATGTGCCAACCAGGTCTCCTGGCGCGCGAGCGCGTTGACCCAGCCGCGCCGCAGTCTCTGGGCGATGGTGCCCTGATCCACGTAGCGTGGCGGGCGGGCTTCTCTTCGTATCCAACCTGGTCCGCATGGTTCGCGAGCCAAGGAATCACTTGCCATCCTCGCCGCGAGCTCGGCCACACGACAGACACGTCGAGTGTCGCTATCGATTTGGCCTGCAGCGGCAGAGGAGTCGTTCTCGGACAGGAGATGCTCGCAGAGACCGAGCTTTCCGCGGGCGAGCTCGTCGCGCCATTCCCCCATTGGATGCCGCTGCAGTACGACTACTGCGTCGTTCACACCGAATCAAACAGGCGGAACAGGACAGTCGGCGCCTTTGTCGAGTGGCTGGTCGCCGGCGCTGCGCGCGGCGTCAGTCGGCGCTGACCCGCTCCCACCGCTTCGTCTGTACTGTTACCCGGCCCGCTACTTTCTGGGTGCGTGTAAAGATCAGCCGACGACCCACGATTTCGACCTGTTGCGCGTAAATCGCCTGATCTTCACCAGGATATAGCGCACCCGTTGCATGATGCGTGACAGTCGATGTCGCGTGGTCGAATGACCAGGTTCCGTAGTACGCGTAGTACGAGTCGAGCGCCGCCGCCTTGAGTCGCGCGACGGAATCGCTCCGTTCGGGCGCCGGTCTCACCGATGGGACCTGCACCGACGGCCGACCAGAGCCTTCGATCTGCACACTGAACCACCCGGACGCATCGTAGATCAGAAGGCCGCGGCTGCCGCTTCCGTAGAAAGGATCGACTTCGAGCCCGGCCGGTGCCTGGACTTCGATGTCGATGAGGCGCCACGCGCCGACAAGCTCGTGTTGGGTCATGCGCGGTGAATGACCGCCATCGGCAGCACAAAGCGCGCTAACTGCTAATCCGGCTATGAGGAGCGCATGTTTTCCAATCAAGGGGCTACCCTCGCCGCGGCGAGTCCTTCCAGTGCAAGCCGCCGATTTGGGTAGGTGAGGAGCACACACTGGAACGATGCCGCCGCCTCGGCTCGTTGTCCGTCCGCAAGTAACAGTTCGCCAAGGAGCTCGTCAAGCGGTTTCGCGGACCAAGGGGGCCCGTACTCGAATTCCATTCGGGTCGTGGACGCGATTGCCTCACGTACTCGTGCGATGCCGGCCGCATGTTGGCCTTCAGCAAACTCAACGCTACCGTCAAGGGCGGTCGCCAGCGCCCGCGCCTGCGCAAGCTCGTTCTCAGTCAACGCGTCGAACCAGTGGCTGTTTTCGCCGACTGCGACAACTCGGTTGGAGTCGATGCGGGCCCGCAATTGGCCGAGTGCGGCCTTCGCGCCCGTGACATTGCCAGCGGCCGCCGCGACGAGTCCGCGGGCGAAGTCATGAACCGCGAAGTAGCCGATCGAAGTAATGCCACTGCTGTCCACTGTCTGAGAGGCATCGGCGCCAGGCGCGCCGCGCGTCTCGACTAGCCACGTCGCCCGCGAAAAAGCGGCCCGGAGTCGATTTTCTTTGGTCGGCCCACTGGCGACGTCGTTCGTCACCGCGCGGACGAGCGATTCGGCAGCCCGGCGCTGATCCTTCTGTAGATAGGCGTACTCGAGCCAGAGCAGCGAGTGATAGGCGCGTTCACCTTGCGAACGAGCCACGCGCACCGATGCCTCGTTCGCCACTATCGCTTCGTCCCAAAGCCCAAGCGCGAAGAAGATGTGAGACGTCATGTGCTGCGCGTGGGACGCCGCGGGCGCGACCTGGGAATACAGACGAGCCGCCCTGAGACCGAGCGGGGCGTGCACCGGATCGTCATAGGCATGGATCAAATAATGCAGGGCTCCTGGGTGGCGCTTGTCGACGTCGTAGACAGCTTCGGCTTCCGCGGCCGCCCGCATGTAAATCCTCACGTCGCGCTTCGGCGAGAGCCCAAGCAGCGACAGAGAGTACAGCGCGCGCGCATCGAGATCGTTAGGGTACCTTCGCGAAAGATCGCCCAGCGCAGCGCTGTACGCTGCATCGCGCTCGGCCTTCTCTCCGGGGCCGAAGAGCTTCTCGAGGGTGGCGAGGTAGTCTCGTTCGCGCGGTGTCGGACCACGCGCAATGCGCTCCTCGGGCGTTGCACCCAACTTGGCCAGCGCTGCACGCGCTGCGGCCGTGTCCTGCTCATTCCAAAGCGTGTGATTGTACGTCAGCGCCTCACCCCAAACCGCCATCGCAAACGAGGCGTCGAGATCCTCCGCTTTCTGAAATTCGTGCCGGGCGGCCGAATATTCAAAGCTGTGTAGCAGGAGCAGGCCTCTTTGGAAGGCCGGCTGGGCGCGAGCCGCGCCGGAGCTCTCAAAGTGCACCACCCCGAGCTCACCTTGGACAGATTGAAGCTCGGGATCGGAGTGGTGCTCGGGAACCGGGCCGCCCGCAGTCAGGGGTTGGACGGCGGCTACGGCAAAAACGAGGGCTACCACAGCACCGACGCATCGGGTCAGGTGCCTCATTCGACCTCCGGGTCCGGATCGATGTACCGGCACGGGCCCTATTACGCCACTATGGGAAGGCACCCGTCGCCGCAGATTTTCTTCATGACCGCGTAGATCTTCGCATCGTGAGCCGCCGCCGCCGCCGTTACGATTAAAAGTTAGGAATACCCGTCCGCGGGTGCCACCGTATGGGCCTCCTTCGAAGCCGGTAAGAGCCGTGACAGTCCTTTCGCACTATTCCGCGTTCGCTCTGGCACGACGGGCCGTCTTTGGCTCGAAATGGCAGCGTGCGTGGCGCAAGCCCGACCCCCTAAGTGCGTATGACGTGGTCATTGTCGGTGGCGGTGGGCATGGGCTCGCCACTGCGTACTACCTTGCATCGCGCCATGGAATCAAGAAGGTCGCGGTGCTCGAGCGCGGCTATCTTGGTTCGGGCAACGTCGGTCGCAACACGACGCTGGTACGCTCAAACTACCAGATGCCCGGAAACACGGAGTTTTTCGAGCACTCCTTGAAGCTCTGGGAAGGGCTGTCGCACGAGCTCAATTTCAACGTAATGCTTTCACAGCGCGGCCAGCTAGTGCTCGCACATGGCCCCGCGCAGCTCGACGTACTGGCCCGCAAGGGCAATACGATGCGGCTCAATGGCATCGACTGCGAGCTTTTCGATCGTCCGGACGTAGAGCGGTTCCTGCCATTCCTCGATTATTCAAAAGACTGCCGCTTCCCTATTTATGGCGGACTGTTCCAACCTCGAGCCGGCACTGTGCGACATGATGCAGTCGCATGGGGTTATGCGCGCGCCGCCGACAGACTCGGCGTAGACATCATAGAGAACTGCGAGGTCACCGGATTCCTGCGTGACGGCGACGCCGTGAACGGAGTTGAGACGAGCCGGGGCCGCATTCATGCAGGACGCACCCTGGTTTCGGTCGCCGGCCACTCCTCACACGTCGCCCGGCTACTCGGGCTGCGACTGCCGATCGAGAGCCATCTGCTGCAGGCGTTCGTCACGGAACCGATCAAGCCGTTCCTGGATTGCGTGCTGTCGTTCGGAGCGGAGCTCTTTTACATCTCGCAATCCGACAAGGGCGGCATGGTATTTGGCGGTCACATCGACGGCTTCAATTCCTACACTCAGCGCGGACAGTTCCCCAAGGTGAGGACGGTCGCCGAATGCGCCGTCGCGCTGATTCCCGGGATGTCGCGGCTGCGCCTGCTGCGTCACTGGGCCGGCATTCAGGACATGACTCCGGACGGTAGTCCATTCATCGGCCGCAGCCCCCTCAGGAACCTCTACCTGAACGCCGGCTGGTGCTACCAAGGGTTCAAGGCCACGCCGGCAACAGGCTGGTGTCTTGCCGAAACAATCGCCAATGACGAGGAACACCCGCTGATCCGCCACTTGTCGCTCGATCGATTTGAGCGCGGCAACGGGGCCGACGAATACGGACTCGGTCTCTGGACTTACAAGCAATAGCCGATGTTAAGAATCCCCTGCCCGCACTGTGGCCTCCGCGATTACACCGAGTTCTCGTATGCAGGGGATGCGACCAAGCAACGCCCCGCACAGGGGACCGGGGATTTGCGTGCCTGGTACGAGTATGTGTTTCTCTTCGACAACCCGAAGGGTGCGCACCTGGAATACTGGCAGCACCTGGAGGGCTGTCGGCAGTGGCTCGTGCTCGAGCGCGACACGGCAACCAACACAGTAGGACGGTCTTGGTTTCCGCGCGGCGAAGCTGGAGTGAAATCATGAATTCCAACGGCGTGCGTCTCCCCCTGGGCGGTCGAGTCAATCGTGCCCAGCCGCTTGGATTTGTGTTTGAGGGGCGCGCGCTGGCGGGTTACGCAGGTGACACGCTCGCCTCAGCGCTGCTCGCCAACGGCGTGGGCTTGGTCGGGCGTAGCTTCAAATATCACCGGCCGCGCGGGTTTCTGAGCTCCGGAGTCGAGGAGCCGAACGGGCTTCTGACGCTGGGCACCGGCGCACGGCGCACGCCCAACATACCCGCCACGACGACCGAGCTTTGTGAAGGGCTGGTATGCGAGCGCCAAAACGGCTGGCCTTCTGTTGACTTCGATCTAATGTCGATCACAGGCCGACTCGCGTCCCTGCTTGAGGCCGGCTTTTACTACAAGACCTTCATGGGACCGCGCCGTGGCTCGTGGATGTTCTACGAACCCTTCATCCGACGGGCCGCAGGTCTCGGCCGCGCGACCCATTTACCGGACCCGGACCGCTATGAGACCGGTAACGCCTTCACGGACGTACTGGTCATTGGTTCGGGTCCCGCTGGGCTCGCTGCCGCGCGAGCTGCAGGGCGCTCGGGTTGCCGGGTCACCCTCGTCGAGCAGGACTTTATGCTCGGCGGCTGTCTGCTTGCCGCACCCGCCAATGGAGCCGAGGAGGACCTGCGCCACTCACTTGAGGCAGAACTTGCCTCGCTGCCGAACGTAAGGATATTTCGGCGAACGACTGTGGTGGGAATTTATGACGGGCTAACGGCTGTGTTGGTCGAACGCCGGGATCATGCGCGTCCCGACCCCGCGAAGGGCGAAGCGCGCGAGGTCGTCATCACATTGCGTGCTCGCTCAATCATTCACGCGGAGGGTGCAATCGAGCGGCCACTGATCTTTGGCGACAACGACCGCCCCGGTGTGATGCTCGCAGGCGCCGTCCGCACGTATCTTAACCGCTACGCGCTCGCCCTCGGTCGGCAGGTCCTGATCGCGACTAACAATGACTCCGCCTGGGCGACAGCGATTGACATTGCAGCCACGGGAGCCCGCGTTACGCTCGCAGATGAGCGGCCAGCAGTAGACGCCTCGATACAGAAAGCGGCACAGCAAGCCGGCATCGACGTTCGGCTCGCGACGAATTTGGTGCGTGCATGTGGCAGTCGCGCCGTTCAAGGAGCCGAGTTGCGCACCAATGGCGCATCGAGGACCCAGCGGGTCGATTGCGAACTTATCGGGATGTCAGGCGGCTGGTCGCCGACGGTGCACCTGACTTCGCATACCGACGTGCGCGCTGTTTACAAGTCCGAGATTGGCGGGATGGTGCCTGGCCCCTGGCCATCCGGTGTTACAGGCGCCGGCGCGGTCACGGGGTCCGGCGATGCGCTCACGAACGGCCATACGACAGGCACGGCTGCTGCCCGGTGGGTTGGATCTCTGGGTAATCCAGGTGAGCCGCCCGTCGCTGAGGGTGTCACTGGCATGGAGGGTTGGGCGAATCCAGCGAAAGACCGCACACACGGCCGGGGCAAGGCCTTCGTCGATTTCCAGAATGACGTGACGACGCACGACATAGCTCTGTCGTATGAAGAAGGCTATGAGTCAGTGGAGCACCTGAAGCGTTACACGACTCTCGGCATGGGAACGGACCAGGGCAAGACGAGTAACGTCATCGCCGCTCAGATGATGGCGGAACTGCGCGGTGTCGACCTGTCGGGCGCCGGCACCACGACATACCGTCCGCCGTACACACCGGTCTCGGTCGGTGCGCTGGCGGGCCGACACATCGGCACGCACTTTCGCCCGACGCGCCGCACGCCGATGCATGACTGGCATCTCGCAAATGGCGCGACGATGATCGAGGCGGGTCCCTGGCTACGGCCGTGGTTCTACGCATGGGCTGGCAGCGATGCCGCGGCGGCCTACGTAGTCGAAATGAGCTTGGTGCGCACCGGTGTTGGAATTTCAGACATTTCCTCCCTCGGTAAGATCGAGCTGCAAGGCCCCGATGCGAGCGAGTTCCTCGACCGCGTCTACGCCAACAACTTTGCCAAGCTTGCCGTGGGAAAGGGCCGTTACGGCGCAATGCTCAATGACGACGGGATCGTGCTTGATGACGGCACAACGGCGCGTTTCTCGGAGTCGACGTACTTCATGACCACTACAACCGCGCAGGCTGGCGAGGTCATGTCACGGCTCGAGTTCCTTCTGCAGACAGCGTGGACGGACCTGCGCGTGCAGGTCGTATCGGTGACGGACCGGTGGGCCGGAATGTCGGTCGCGGGGCCCCGATCACGTGAGGCTCTGATGCTCGCGCTTCCTGGCCTCGACTTGTCGAACGACGCGCTGCCGCATATGGGCGTCTGCGAGAGGGAGATAGACGGCACTCCCGTGCGGCTACTGAGACTCAGTTTCTCGGGCGAACTCGCCTACGAGGTCTATGTGCCGGCTGATCGCGGCACCGCAATGTGGGAGAGGCTGCTCGAGCGCGGCTCGTCTCTCGGTATCCGGCCGTACGGTCTGGAGGCGCTGGCCTCATTGCGCATAGAAAAGGGTCATGTCGCAGGCCTCGAGCTCGACCATCGCACAACGTTGGAGGACCTTGGGCTCGGGAAACTCGCATCTCAAAAAAAGGCCTTCGTGGGATGCGAGCTGCGCAAGCGACAGGAACTACAGGCACCAGAGCGCTGGAGCCTCGTGGGCCTTGAATGCCTCGATCCCGGCGCACGGCTGCGTGGAGGCGCGATCCTGTTTTCCAAAGACGATCCGATCAAGGGCCACGGGCGCGGGTACATCACGTCGGTTACGTGGTCGACCGTCCTCCAGAAGACGATCGCGCTCGCTCTCTATAGTGGCGGCTTACAACACGAGGGGCAGGAAATCGTCTGCGCCTACCCCCTGCGAAATGAACAGGTCCGCGCGCGGATCGTGTCGCCCGTCTTTATCGACGCGAGTGGGGAGCGCATGCGTGCTTAACTCACGATCAGCGCTCGAAACGTACCGCGCGGAACCCGGTGTTGATGGCGCGGACGGACGCCGTACGCTGCGGCTCGGCGAGGTTACCGATACCCGCCTCGTCCATCTCGGCGTTTACCCGGGCGGTGCGGCGCGTGTGGCGGCAGGAGCGGTACAGGTCCTAGGTGGACCGTTACCCGACTCTCCAGTTCGTGCCGCCACCGTTGCCGATCACCTGATCATGCGCATTGCACCGGACCAGTATTGGGTGCTTGGCGGGAAATCCGGACTCGACGCACGACTGCGCTCCGCAATCCCCGCCGATGCCGGCAGCGTCACTTCACTTGATCAGGCGCGCACGCGTTTGTTGATAGAGGGACCGGGCGCCCGGTCCCTGCTAGCCCAGCTCGTGGCCATCGACCTCGACCCGACACTCTTCCCCCTAGGCGGATTCGCGCAGACTGGTATCCACCACGTCGCCGGACTCCTTTTCAGAGCGAGCGAGGACCGCTACGAGTTCCTCGCGCTACGCACGTACGCGGCGTCGACCTGGGAGGTGCTGCTCGATGCCGCACATCCCTTCGGCTACGAGATCATATTTTCAGGGAGAACCAAATGAAAACACACACCCGAGTAGTCGTCATCGGAGGCGGCGTCGTTGGCTGCAGCGTGTTGTATCACCTGACAAAGGCGGGTTGGACCGACGTCGTGCTGGTCGAACGTGACCAATTGACGTCGGGGTCAACATGGCACGCAGCCGGCGGATTCCACACCCTGAACGGCGATCCCAACGTCGCAAAGCTGCAGGGCTACACCATCGGCCTCTATGACGAGCTCGAGCGGATCACCGGCCTGTCCTGCGGACTCCACCGTTCTGGCGGATTGTTGCTCGCGGACACTCCTGAGCGCATGCAATGGCTGAAGATGGCGCACGCACGGGCCCGGTATCTCGGCCTCGAGACATCGTTACTGACCCCCAGCGAAGCCAAACAATTGCTGCCCCTGATCGAGGAGAAGTACTTTGTTGGTGCGATGCTCGATGCGGCGGACGGCAACCTCGATCCGTATGGCACGACGCACGCGTACGCTAAGGCGGCGAGGCTCGCCGGGGCGGAGGTCTACCTCAAGACACCGGTTACGGCGCTTTCGCGCCGGCCAAACGGTAGCTGGGACGTCGTCACAACCCAGGGAACTATAAACGCAGAGCACGTGGTCAATGCCGGCGGACTGTGGGCACGCGAGGTCGGGCGCATGGTTGGCATCGAGCTGCCCGTCCTTGCGATGGAGCATATGTATCTGGTCACCGACGACATGCCGGAGGTCGTGGCATTCAATCGCGAACGCGGCCATGAGCTGCCGCATGCGATCGACTTCAAGGCCGAGATTTACATGCGCCAGGAGCGCAACGGCATGGTGCTGGGTACTTACGAGCGCGCCTGCGTGCCGTGGAGTCCCAAGACGACCCCGTGGGACTTTGGAGCGCAGTTGCTCGAGCCGGATCTCGATCGCATTGCGCCCTCGCTGGAGATCGGATACCAACATTTTCCGGCCATGGCCAACGCGGGCATCCGCCGCATAGTTAACGGGCCATTCACCTTCTCGCCGGACGGCAATCCGCTGGTGGGTCCGGTTCAGGGTTTGCCCGGATACTGGTGCGCCTGCGCCGTCATGGCGGGTTTTAGCCAGGGAGGCGGGGTCGGGCTCGCGCTGTCGCAGTGGATGGTCAACGGCGATCCCGGGTTCGACGTGTGGGCCATGGATGTCGCGCGCTACGGCGCCTGGGCCACCCGTAACTACACGAACGAAAAGGTCCGTGAGAATTACTCCCGGCGGTTCTCCATCCGATTTCCGAACGAGGAGCTGCCTGCCGCCCGTCCGCATCAGACCACAGCGCTCTACGATGTGATGCTTGCCGCAGGCGCCGTGATGGGCGATAGCTGGGGCCTCGAGACACCGCTGTGGTTTGCACCGCCCGGAGTCGAGCCCAGGGACGTAGTGTCTTTCCAACGCTCCAATGACTTTCCCCACGTGAAGGCCGAATGCCTTGGCGTGCGCAAGTCCGTCGGTGTCACCGAGATCGCCAATTTCGCCAAGTACGAGATTTCCGGCCCGGGCGCGGAAGGCTACCTGTCGCGACTCATGACCAACCGGATGCCACGCGTGGGGCGGATCGTGCTGACGCCCATGCTCAACCCAAGCGGCAAGTTGATCGGCGACTTCACGATTGCGCGCGCCGCGCCCGAACGATTCCTGATGTGGGGCTCATCGCAGGCACAGATCTATCACATGCGCTGGTTCGAGGCGCAGCAGCCAGCCGACGGCTCTGTCCGTCTGCACCGGTTCGACATGGGGCTGGTCGGTCTCTCGATTGCCGGCCCAAGCTCTCGCGAGCTGCTGGCGCGTCTGACGGACGAAGACGTCTCCGCGGCTGCTTTGCGCTTCCTGGACCATCGGGCCATGGACGTCGGGAACTGCCCGGCGCTCGTCAACCGTGTGACGTATACCGGTGACCTGGGCTACGAGATCTGGGTCGCTCCGGAGTACCAACGGCGCCTCTACGAGGCAATTCGTGCGGCGGGCCAGGACCTCGAGCTCATCCATTTCGGAATGCGAGCGCTCCTGTCGCTGCGCCTGGAGAAGAACTTCCCCACCTGGTACCGGGAGCTCAGACCAATCTACGGTGCCTTTGAGGCGGGTCTGGATCGGTTCGTCGACCTCAGCAAACCCGACTTCATCGGCCGCGACGCGGCCGTTGCGGAGCAGGCCACCGGCGGCAAGCTGAGGCGGGTGAGCTTCGCAGTGGACGCTCTCGATGCGGACGTACTCGGTGACGAGCCGATCTGGTACGACGGCAACGTGATCGGCTGGGTCACCTCCGGTGGCTACGGGCATTGCGTCGATCGCTCGCTTGCGCAAGGCTACGTCCCTGTGGCTCTGGCCGGCGAGTTGCGCGCGGGTGCCTTTGAAATCGAGATCCTGGGTGACCGACGCAAAGCGTCAATCCTCAGCGAACCACTGTTCGATCCTCAGGGCGCACGGATGCGAATGTAGGACAAGCCTATGAGCGACCAAGATCCCAACACCGGGCGTCGCACACGGCGGCGGCCGCCAACAGCGTCAACTCCGGTCGCGGACAATCGGAGCCGTCAGTACCGTGAGCTTAGAGTGCCTTTTCAGCCGTGGCGCGTGTTCTCAGACGACCGTGTCGAGGCATTGCACAAAGCAGCGTTGGGCATTCTCGAGGAACAGGGCCTCAAGGTTCTATCTGCGGACGCACGCACGCGCTTTCGTTCGGCGGGAGCAACGGTCGATGACTCAACTGAGATGGTACGCATTGACCGCGGTCTCGTCGCTGAGTGCCTGGCGCGCGCACCGCGCGAGATAAAACTCCACTCCCGCAACCCGGCTCGCAACGTCTCTCTTGATGGTACTTCGTTGGCCTTCGCGCCGGTTTCCGGTCCTCCTCACATCATTGATTTGGGTGGCGCACGCCGCATCGGAACACTCGCCGACTATGCGAACGGTGTACGCCTTTGCCAAGCCTTCGAAGTCATACATGTACTTGGCGCGGTGACCGAGCCCCAGGACATCCCCGTCAACTGTCGGCAGCTCGAGATGCTGCACGCGCAACTGACACTGTCTGACAAGATCCCACATACGTACTGCCGCGGACGCGCTCAGGTAGCAGACTGTCTGGAGCAGGTACGGATTGCCTGCGGCCTATCCCAGGAAGCCTTCCACGATACGCCCTGCACTTACACGATCATCAACACAAATTCGCCGCGCGTGCTCGATACGCCGATGGCTGACGGCATCATGGACTTCGCACTCGCCGGGCAAGTGCAGATGATCACGCCATTTACGCTCGCCGGTGCGATGGCACCGGTCACGATCGCCGGCGCGCTCACACTCGCCCACGCGGAGATGCTTGGTGGCCTCGTCCTCGCGCAGATCACTCGACCAGGCGCGCCGGTCGTGTATGGCAGCTTCACATCCAATGTGGACATGAAGTCAGGATCGCCGGCCTTCGGAACGCCTGAGTACTTCAAGGCGCAAGTAGGCGCCGGTCAGATGGCCCGCTTCGTGGGTCTGCCCTGGCGCTCTTCAAACGCCACGGCTTCAAACGCGCCCGACGCGCAAGCTGCCTACGAGTCGCAGATGAGTCTCTGGGGCACCCTCGCCGGTGGGGCCAACTTCGTGCTGCACGCTGCCGGCTGGCTCGAGGGCGGATTGTCGGCAAGCTTCGAGAAATTCATCCTGGACGTCGAGCAACTGCAAATGCTCGCAGAGATGCTGCAGCCTGTCGGGGCCACTGATGAGGATTTCGGGCTCGACGCGATCGCCGAAGCGGGACCGGGCGGTCACTTTTTTGCGACCCAACACACCATGGCGCGCTATAAGAACGCCTTCTACTCTCCACTGGTCTCCGATTGGCGCAACTATGGCGCCTGGAGTGACGATGGGGGAAAGACGGCGACGGAGCGGGCAGCGGTCATTTGGCGCTCGACACTCGAAACGTTCACGCCACCGCCGCTCGATTTAGCCATTGCGGAGGCTCTCGAAGCGTTCCGAAGAAAGCGTACCGAGGAAGGCGGCGCGTCGCCGGCCGGGTAATGTCCGAAAGCTTAGGTGCCTCTGCAGCGCAGAGCATAACCCTGATGCCAGCGCGAATACGCGGAGTCAGGATACGCTGGCGTATTTTCAGCATGTTGGTAGGCGCGGGGGCGGTTGTCTATTTCCAGCAACGCGCGATTTCGATTGCCGCCGAGCGGATCATGCCGGAGCTGCGGCTCAGCCAGATGCAGATCGGCTGGCTGCAATGGGCGTTCGTGTTGGCCTACGGACTGCTGCAAATCCCCGGCGGGGTTATCGGCCAGCGGATTGGGCCGCGACGGGCGCTCACCGCCCTGCTGTTGATCGCGGTCGCGGCGTCAATCGCCGCACCGTTGGCCCCCTATGTATTGCAGGGTACGGCTCTGTTCGTCGCACTCTTCATGACTCAACTCCTGCTCGGCATGGCTCACGCGCCGTTCTTTCCAGTCTGTGCTGGCACCATGGAGGCGTGGCTGCCCGCCGGCCGCTGGGCGCTTGCGCAAGGCCTGCACACCTTCGGCTGCCAGGTGGGCGCGGCACTCGCGCCCGCGGCTCTGGTGCTCCTGATTTCATCACTTGGCTGGCAACCTGCGCTCGTGTGGGCATCACTGCCGCCATTGGCGCTGATTGCCCTATGGATCTGGTACGGCCGAGACTCGCCGCGCGAACACCCGTCCGTCTCCGGCGAGGAACTCGCCGAGCTCGATGCGGCGCCAATGCCTTCTACCGACACTCAGATCACCCGCGCGCGTCTGTGGGCGATCCTCCGCGATCGGAGCGTCGCCGCCGCGACGTTCTCTTACATTTGCATGAACTACGTGTTTTACCTGCTATCAACGTGGTCATTCCTTTATTTGATCCAGGAGCGCCACTTCACGGTGATCCAGAGCGGAGCTCTTGCAAGCCTGCCGCCGATTGGAGCCGCGATCGGCGCAGGTGTCGGGGGCAGTATCACGGATGCGTTATGCCGGTGGTTCGGAGTCCGGTGGGGCTTCCGGCTTGTCCCGCTCGTCTCGCTGCCTGTTGCTGGTATGTTGCTGTTGCTTGCGACGGGGACTTCGAATGCGTATATCGCGGTTGGCGCCCTAGCCTTCGCTTACACCGCGGTCGAGATCAACGAAGCGTCGTATTGGGCAGGGACGATGCGCATCGCGCAAGCGGACACGATGGCGGCAACTGGCGTCCTCAATACCGGGGGTAATGCCGGCGGATGGATCGGCATACCGATTGTCGCGTACCTCTCGGGACACGGTCATTGGCACGCTGCCTTCGTGATCGGATTTGCTTGCGCTCTCACTGCGGCGCTCGCATGGCTATGGGTGGACGCCGCCAAGCCGCTGCTGCTGGACGACCGCTAAGTTAGCAAAACGTACTTCAGGTCTGTCCGCATCGCAAAGCATCCCCCGCCTTGATCCGCTCAAGATGCTTTTCGGCCGAAGCCAGCAGTGAAGCCAGCCGTGTATCACCCGGATCCCGGGCGGCAGCCTCCCGGGCAGCCGCAAGTGAGCGCTCAGCATCCGCAGGCCGCCCAGCGGCTTGATACGCTTCCGCCAAGTGGGTGAGCAGCGCGACAATGTTGGGGCTTTTGTCACCGACATACTTGCGAGTGCCCGCCAGCGCTTGCTCGAACAAGGGCACCGCTTCACGCGGGCGGTTCGTCATCTGAAGCAAGATCCCCCGACGCGCGGTCGCTTCAGTGACGTATAGGTTGTCCTTTCCATACCGCGCAATCGTTCGCGTGTACAACTCGTCGGCCCCCGCCATCGCGTCCTCTGCGTATCCATAATGGCAGGCAACGCCCGGTAGATCTGTAAGCGCTGCAAGCAAGTCGTCAGTATCAGCGTAGCGTGAACGCAATAGTTGAACAGCTCGGTGCAAAGGATTTTCGTTCCATGGGATGTGCACCTCAGTATTCACATCCAGCAGTCCCTGCCATCGCCACAGCCTGGCTCGCTCAATCGAGGTGCGATCGCCCACTGCGTCGAGCAGGCGCTCGGCATCCGTGAGGAGCCCGCGGGCCTCGTCGTATTGGCCAAAGTTGATCAGAACCCCAGCCAACATCACTTCAGACCCCGCAGTTCGCGCATCGTCGGGACCAAACGACGATCTGGCGGCCGCGACTCGCCGACGAGCCAGACCCTCTATCTGCTCGCGTGAACCAGTATCGTTGTACAGCTCCACGAGCATTTGGAACACCTCGTCGCGGATATCGGGCTGAGCGGAAAACGCGCGATCTACGCGCTCAGCGCCCGCGCTCAACACGTCGTTGAGCGTGGCTTCACGCGCCTCGACACCGCCGCGCACTGAGCCGCGAGCCTGTTCAAACAGATCGAGCAGGAACTGCTTCACCGCCACGGCCCGCTGACCTTCGCGCGCAGCAGCGCGCGCGTTAATCACGGTCCCTGCTACGCCGGCAACAATGCTAAAAGCAACGAGCGCGACCAGCGTGACACCGAGTAGATGCCGCTGAACGTACTTACCCGATCGGTAAATTAATGTATCCGGGCGCGCGTGAATCGGGCGGTGTTCAAGTACACGCTGTAGATCGTCGGCCAGTTCTTGCGCCGAGCGGTAGCGTTGCTCCGGGTTCGCCTTGAGGGCTTTGGCAACGACAGCCGAAACGTCACCTCGCAAAGAATTGCGCAACGCCTTCACCGTAGTCGCTCGTTGTTCGGCTAATGGAAGAGTGTCTTCCACAGCCGTTGGCAATCTCCAAAGCGGCGTTAGCACATCGCCACCAGCGACCGACGTTGTGGGTCGTGAGCCGTTGAGCAGCTCATACAACACCACACCGAGCGCGTATACATCAGTGGTTGTTGAGATAGCGTTGCCCGCAATCTGCTCTGGCGCAGCATACGCCGGTGTCATTCCTGCACCGGCCTCGCGAGTCAGCTCTGACTCCAAGGCGACGGGCTCTGCGTCTTCAGCGAGCAGCTTGGCAACCCCAAAATCCAGCAGCTTCACATCGCCGCTGGCCGTGACAAAAATGTTGGACGGCTTCAGGTCACGGTGTACGACCAGGTTTTCATGCGCGTGCGCCACCGCCTTGCAGACGACTACGAACAGCGATATACGCGCTGCTAATGTCAATCGGTGGCGATTGCACCACGCATCGATGCGCTCTCCATCAATGTATTCGAGTACGAGATAACGCTCGCCGCCGCCAGTCACGCCTGCATCGAGCAGCCGGGCAATGTTTGGATCACTCAGACGCCCGAGTAAGCGACCTTCACGCGCGAAACGCTCGTTCGCATTGCTATCCGCAGATGCCAGGCGCATCAATTTGATGGCGGCCAGACCGTCGTAATGCCCGTCGGTACGCCGAGCACGCCAGACCTGTGCCATTCCGCCGGTGCCGATCAGGTGCTCCACGCGCCACGGGCCAAAGCGCATGCCCGCCAGGTTTCCGATGGGCGCAGGTGGATTAAGGAAAGGGCTTTCGGTGGCGCTGCGGTCGGCCTCGATCAGCGCCAACAACCGAGCGTGTACTTGCGGTTCGCCGGCACCCAACGCCGCAAGCCATGAAGGCTGCTCGCTAGCCGCAAGCTCCGCCCACGTGTCGAAACGGGCGAGCGCGGCCTTGGAGATCTCGCGCTCATTCATCTCAGTTGGTCGAACAAGAATGCCCGTGCCTTGCGCCAGTCACGTTTCACTGTGGCCAGCGATATATCCAGCTGCGCGGCGATGTCTTCTTCCGTCATTCCGCCGAAGTAGCGCATTTCCACCACGCGAAAGCAGCGCTCGTCGGTGCTCTGCAGCTCGAGAAGGGCTTCGTTGAGGCGTGAGAAATCATCAGCCTGCGGAAGTCCTTCAGAGACACCAGTCGAAAGCGTTACGGGGCGCTGGCCGCCACCCCGTTTGTCGGCATTGCGTTCGCGAACGTAGTCGACCAGAACACTGCGCATCGCTTGCGACGCGTACGCATAAAAGGCGCGCCGATCTCGCATAGGCTCCGTGTCTCGCTTCAGCAAGCGCATGTAAGCCTCGTTTACAAGCGCTGCCGGATTAAGCGACACATCAGACTGCGACAGTTGCCCGCGCGCCAACTTCAGGAGCTCCGCATAAAGAAGGCGGTAGATGTCTTCGTGCGCTGCGCGGTCGCCCCCGAGCGCACGATTGAGAACCTCTGTGAGCGGCTCGCCACTTGTCTGCATCCCTGCATCTTACCTTCCCGCCATCATCCGCCGCAGCAGACCGTCGCCATAAGAGCGGGCGGCTGGTCGGCAAAACTGACGAAGCGGGCTATGCGTTCGCCACGCATTTCGATGAGGGCGAGCTGCCGCTGAGGAGCCGCGCCAGACGACGTCTGCACGTCGTACTGGACGAAAACCGATTCGGCGTCATTGGTCGGGAAGATCCACAGATTCGCGACGTGCCCTTCAACACCACTGATTGCCGCGCAATTTGCGGGCGAGTCCTTGCCGTCGATGCTCACGTAAGTCCCTCGCTCGGCGAGAGGGTATTCGAGCCGCAAATCGTCGGTCGTTTTGCGGCTAGAAGCGCGCCCGCCCCCGGAGGCGCATGTGGCGGCGTAGTCGCTGAATGCATGCTCGACACGTTCGATTAGAGCGGATGAAGCGCGGGCCGCGGCCGTCTGAGGCACACGAGCTTTGACAATGACCTCCGGCAGGTCGGCAGTCCAGGCAGTCGTGACAGACAGAGTAAAGAGCGCGCACAGGGTGGCAGGCATCAGGACGATAGAGCGTTTCATTGGTTTCCTCCGGGTTAGCGGAGGGCGCGGTTCAAGCGATTTGCCGACCGGTACCTCCCCGTACTCAGACAGACGGAATGCCACCGCAAAACAGCTCATGGCGTCTGCGAAATAGGCTTACGGGGCGGCGGATGAGACAAGATCCGCCTTCCGGTTCTTCCCCACGCCGCGTAACATTCCCCTGCACACAGTTCATCCGAAAGCAATCTGTCGGGTTCACCCCAGCGGGAGAGAGCGATGGCAGACCAGGTTCCATGGCACCTTTCCGGTGACTATTTCGAGAATTGCAGTTGCAGCTTCGTGTGTCCGTGCCTCGTGTCGGCGGCCGCCCCGTTGACCTCGCGACCGACCGAGGGCTTTTGCAACGTGCCGCTGATCTTCCACATCGAAAGTGGCCGCTATGGCGCCATCGGGCTCGATGGACTCAATGTTCTCGTTATCCTCCACGCACCTGGTGTCATGGCGGACGGAGATTGGTCGATAGCCACCTACATCGATCGGCGCGCCGACGATGAGCAGACCGAAGCCCTGGCTGCGATCTTCACCGGCGCCGCCGGTGGTCCCATGGCCGCATTCACACCGCTGATCAGCAAGAACCTGGGAGTGAGCAAGGTCCCAATCACATTCCGGATCGACGGCAAGACGCGGTCCGCGGAAATCCCGGGCATTCTGCACATGTCCGTCGATCCGTTGCCGACCATGCATCCGAGCGGGGAAATGTGGGCGAACCTCGGGCATCCGGTAAACCCCGACAAGATGGCATTGGCGCTGGGGGCCCCCGGCAATACGTTTACCGACCATGGCATGCGCTGGGATAATTCCGGCAAGAACGGCCTCTATGCGTCCATCCGCTGGTCGAACCTGTCGTGACCCACCTCGCCAGGCGCTCCGTCGCGCCGGGCCGATGAGTTCGTGAGTTCATGCCCGCCGGCACCCTGGAAACAGTGCTGCGGCGGGATCGCCTCATAGTTGCCAGCGCCCTCGGCCTGATCGCTGCGCTGGCGTGGGCCTATGTGCTCTGGCTCGCCGCCGACATGAGCATGGATGGTATGAACATGAGCGGGTTCCGCATGGTCCCCGCCGGTTTCGGGATGATGGCACCGGCCGCGGCGCCGTGGAGCGCTGTCGAATTCGCTTTCGTGTTCGTGATGTGGGCGGTCATGATGGTCGGCATGATGGCGCCCTCGGCGGCTCCGATGATCCTCATGTATGCCCGTGTGGGCCGGCAGGGGAAAATCGCAGGCCAGCCGCTCGCTGCGACCGGTTGGTTCGCCGCCGGCTACTTCCTGGCCTGGGTCGGCTTTTCCCTCGCGGCAACTCTTGTCCAGTGGGTGTTGGAGCGGGAGGCCCTGTTAGGTGCCCGCATGGCGAGCACTAACATTGTGCTTGGAGCGGTCGTCCTGATTGCGGCGGGCACCTATCAGTGGACGCCAATCAAGAACGCCTGTCTTGCCCAGTGCCAAACGCCGTTTCGATTCCTGATGAGCCACGGCGGCTTTCGTACCAATGTCCTGGGCTGCTTGCACCTGGGGCTTCTCCACGGGACCTATTGCGTCGGCTGCTGCTGGGTCCTTATGGCGCTCTTGTTCGTGGTCGGCGTAATGAACGTGCTCTGGATCGCGCTCCTGGCCCTGCTTGTCCTCCTAGAGAAGCTTACGCCGTGGGGACGGTGCGTCGCGCGCACCGCCGGCGCTCTCTGCATCGCTGCGGGAGCCTGGATGGTGTTTCTCGTGATCTGACCGGCTACTGTGACACCACCTCAAGCCAGAGGTTGATGAGCCTATCCGCAGCCCGTTGCGGCGGCCACAACGGGCGACGGGGCGGCCGCTGTGCTTTGTGGCGCGACAACCTCAACGATCAACGTAACTCGTTGATGCCTAACGATAATCTAATTTGGCACGGCTGTTGCTCTATGCAACACGTGCCAACCGTCGCCGCAGGTGACGCGCGGACTGAACCCAACTTTTCAGGAGTAGTGACATGACCTCGAAGACTGCGATCCTGGCTGCCGCTGTTGGCAGCCTGTTTGTTCTCGCCGGGCCTGCTTTCTCGGCCGATGATTCGTCCTCGGAGAAATGCTATGGCGTCGCGAAGGCCGCCAAGAACGACTGCGCGGGCGGCGCGCATGCTTGTGCCGGACAGAGCTCGAAGGATGGGAGCGCCAAGGAATTTGTGAAGCTGCCCAAGGGCACCTGTGCGCGACTGGTCGGCGGCAGCCTGACCCCGGGCAAATAACAAACCACCCGAGCACGAACGTGAGCACGCGTTTCTGTTCGCCGGCCGCAGCGCCCTCGTCGCTGCGAGCCGGCATTGGCCTCCGCGCGCAGCATCACACGGATATCGTCGCGCGCAAACCCGCGGTCGGCTGGTTCGAGGCCCATAGCGAAAACTACTTTGCAGCCGGCGGTGCGCAACGATCCTATCTTACGAAGATCAGGGCGGACTACGCCCTGAGTCTGCACGGCGTCGGGCTTTCGCTGGGCTCGACAGATCCGCTGAATCGGGCTCATCTGCAGCAGGTTGCCCGGCTCGTGTGCGACTTCGAGCCCATGCTCGTTTCGGAGCACTTGTCGTGGAGCTCGGTGGGCGATCGCTTCACAAATGACCTGCTTCCGCTGCCCTACACGGACGAGGCACTGCGCCACATCATCAGCCGCGTGCGTGACGTGCAGGATGTGCTGGGACGACAGATCCTGATCGAGAACGTTTCGAGCTACGTGCAATTCACCTGTTCGCACATCCCCGAATGGGAATTCTTGACTTCCCTGGCCACGGAGTCAGGTTGCGGGATCCTCCTTGACGTCAACAACGTGTACGTCAGTGCTCGCAATCACGGGTTTGATGCACATGCCTATCTGAATGCCGTGCCTCGCTCAGCGGTCAAGGAAATTCACCTTGCCGGCCATACGGTCAGACGCATAGGCAAGCAGGAGATTCTCATCGACACCCACAACACGCACGTCTGTGCTGCGGTGTGGGACTTATACGCGGCCGCCACAAACAGATTTCGCACAGCGCCGGCGCTCATCGAATGGGATGCCGACATTCCGGCCCTTGATGTACTGGTAGCAGAAGCACACAAGGCGGATGCCGTTGCGGGAGAAAAGCATGTTGCCGCTGCGTGAATTGCAGAAGCGCTTCGAAAGCGCGCTCTTCGACGACGCACCGGATGCAGTGGCGCCCTGGATACGCGGCTGCGAGAGGGATACACCGGAAGGCACAGCCCTCGATGGCCCGGCGCGACTTTCGATCTACCGTAACAACCTGCGGGAAGGCTTTCGCAAGGCGCTGGCGCTGGAGTTTCCAGTCATCGAGCGTCTCGTGGGAGCGGACTACTTTCGCCAGTTGGCGTTGTCGTTCCAGGCAGAACATCCGTCGCGTGCCGGCGACCTGCACTCCATCGGCGAACCTTTCGCACAATTCCTCCATCTGCGATTCGAAAACACGCAATACGCGTACTTGCCGGATGTGGCGACACTCGAGTGGAGTTATCAAGAATCGCTGGTCGCAGTGGACGTGCCACCCTTCGATCTGACGACGCTGCGCGACATCCCTCAGCACGCTTACGGGCAACTACGCTTTACCCTGCACCCCGCCTGCAAGCTGGTGCGATCTGCCTACCCTGTGGTGCGGATCTGGGCAGTGAACCAATCCGAGGTGACAGACGCCGAAGTCGTCGATCTCTCGAGCGGCGCCGACTTCGTTCTCTTGCGCCGCGTCGCCGAGGGTGTGGACATTCGGCGTGTTGCCGCCGCTGACTTTGCCATCCTGCACGCATTTTCGCAGGGAGCCATCCTGGCCACCGCGCTCGAAACTGCATACGCCCTCGACCCGGATTTCGATCTGGGTGAAGCGCTGCGACGCTTCATCGGTCTCGGTGTTTTCTCTCGAACACAACCTACCCACTCACCGCTTCCCGGAGAACTGTCGTCATGAACCTTCTGCTGAAACTGGTCGCCGCCCATGCTGCGCTCGGCCGGCTCCTCGATTACTTTCGGTCGCCCCTGCTGCTGGCCACCCGCTTTTATGTGGGCTGGCAGTTCTGGAAGTCCGGCTGGCTGAAAGTGACGTCCTGGAGCACCACACTCGACCTGTTCAGGACCGAATATCACGTCCCGCTGCTGCCGCCGGAGATTGCCGCCGTGACGGGCGCTTCCGGCGAATTGTTCTTCCCCGCACTCTTGTTCTTAGGCCTTTTCGGCCGCCTCGGCGCCCTGGGGGCATTCTTCGTGAACGCGATGGCGGTTATCTCGTATCGCCAAGTGCTGCTCGCGGAAGGGTCTGAGGCGGCCCTTGCGCAACACGTCCTGTGGGGCTTCATGCTCCTCGTCCTTACGGTCTTCGGCCCCGGGCGGATTGCTGTGGATTCCTGGCTGGAAAGCCGAAATGCCGCTCGCTGCCGGCCATTCAGCCCTGCCGTACCGGCCTGACAAGATGTACGCTGACGGGCAAGGGCGGGCACGACGGACATGGCAGACTTTCAGGCATTGAAGTTGTTACGAGCGCTCGATGAGGGGGTCGGTGCGAAAACCGGTGCCCCCTTCTTCCCGCACCTGGTCAGCTCGCTTGCGCAGACGCTGAACGCCACCTGCGCATTCATATCCGAGATAACGAGCGAAACGTACGAGGCTCATGTGCTCGCGTACTGGTGCGAGGGGAAATATCGCGACCCATTCGTATACGGCCTGTCCGGCACACCATGCGAATGCGTGTTGGACAACGAGATTGTCGCCTTCCCGCGCAACATCTCGGAGATGTTTCCCAACGACCGTGCGTGGTTCTCGAGCATTGGTGCGCAAAGTTTCCTTGCCATACCGTTGTGCAACGAGGAGGGCAAAGTCCACGGTCATCTGGCTGTCCTCGATCGCAATGAGCGCGATTGGGGTGAAGTTGATTTCGAGATTCTCCGGATCTTTTCGGTGCGGGCCGGCGCCGAGCTCAGCAGGCGCATCTATGAAAAGCGGCTCGAGGGCATCAATCTGGCCCTCCAGAAGTCCAACGCCCAGCTGCGGCGGGAAGTCGCGCAGCGTCTACAAACGGAGGACGAGCTCGCAACGACGAAGGGACATTCCGAGCACGTAGCCGAGCTCGTCCGTGTCCTCAACACGGGAATAACCTCCAATACCGGGACAGAGTTCTTCCGGGATCTCGTCCGGTCGCTCGCACAGGCCCTGGATGCCGCGACCGTGTTCATTGCAAAAATCGATGTGGCCCGCTACGAGGCCGACATTCTGGCCATGTGGACGGGCGGAACCTTCGCTGCCCCGAGCCGCTTCAATCTCTCGGCAACCCCCTGCGAGTCTGTGTTGGATGGGCAGATCGCTGCCTTTCCCCGGCGGGTTGCCCAGCTTTTTCCGGCAGCAAGGGAAGCGCTGGAACAACTCGGTACCCAAAGCTTCCTCGCCATTCCCATCACGGATGACACCTCGGGCGTCGTCGGCCACATCGCGGTGCAGGACACGCGTGAGCGCGACTGGAATGAGACCGATTTCGGAATTCTGCGTTTGTTTGCCAATCGTGCAGCCGCCGAGCTCAAACGCTGCGACCATGAGAGTCGTCTTGAGAATACGAATACACAGTTTCAGAAGGCCAATGCGGCGCTGCGGCGCGAAGTAGCCGCCCGCCTGGACATGGAAGAGCAGCTCGCGAAGGCGAAGCAGGCAGCCGAGGCGGCCAACCAGGCGAAAAGCAATTTTCTGGCACACATGAGCCATGAGCTGCGCACACCACTCAACGGCATTCTGGGGTATGCACAGCTGATGGGCCGCGACAAGCGGCTCGATACGGAACAACTCGAGCGGGTGGCCATGATCGAAAGATCGGGCGAGCACCTGCTGACGCTGATCAACGACCTGCTCGATCTTGCGAAGATCGAGGCGGGCCGTCTGGACCTGCAGTCAAGCTTCCTGGAGCTCGCACCGCTGATCAAGCACGTGTCGAATCTGATCTCCGTCCGCGCGGCCCAGGCGGGGCTGGCATTCACGTACCGCACCGCCGCGGATTTACCCAGTCAGATTCAGGGTGACGAGCGCGCCATCAGGCAAGTTCTGCTCAACCTACTGGCCAACGCGATCAAATTCACGAGCCGCGGCACTGTTACTTTCGATGTCTCGAGTAAGGAGATGTCCCCGGGCCGCTGCCAGCTGCAGTTCGTGATCGAGGACTCCGGTTCCGGAATCGCGGCGGAGGATCTGCAGCGCATCTTTGAGCCATTCGTCCGTGCCACTGACGACACGCGGATCGAAGGAACAGGCCTTGGGCTTCCGATCACGAAGCGGCTGGTCACGGCCATGGGAGGAACCATCGACGTCGATAGTCATATCGGTGTCGGCAGCAAATTCACGGTCCTGCTGGAATTCGCCTGTGGCACCAGGGACGCCGCGGAAACGGAGCCTGGCCGAGCGCTCCCGCGCATGAACGGTGAATTGGACGCCGCATGGGCCACGGAACTCTACGACCTCGCCATGCAAGGCGACGTAAAGGAACTGGTGGAGCGCGCTGAGGCCGCCGCTGAACGCGATCCTGCGGGGGCGCCCATCTACCACGAGGTGCAGCGGCTTGCGCGCAAGTTCGACATGAAAGCGATCCGCGGTGTCCTGAATTGTGCCAGGACGGGCAACACATGAAGGAAGTTCGGGATCTGCCCTCGATTCTCGTCGTGGACGACACACGCGCCAACATCGGGTTCCTGCTCGAAACTTTGTCACAGGCCGGATACAGAGTTCGGGTGGCGCCGGACGGAGAGACCGCGCTCGAGCAAATTCAATATTCCCCCCCGGACCTGGTGCTGCTGGACGTGATGATGCCCGGCATCGACGGCTTCGAGACGTGTAAGAGAATCCGCAAACAGCCGCAACTTGCACAGCTACCTGTGATCTTCATGACAGCGCTTTCGGATAGCCAGGACAAGGTGCGGGCATTTGCCGCGGGCGCAGACGATTACGTCACCAAGCCGTTTCAGTCCGAGGAAGTACTGGCGCGCGTTCGCACGCATCTCGCACGCCGCGTGCTCGAGGCAAAACTCGAGCAGGCCAATCGCGATCTGGAATCCCGTGTCGCTGCACGTACCGCCGAACTCACGGCTGCTCTGAGTGAGGTGGAGACGCTAAAAAGCCGTCTTCAACAGGAGAATCGTTATCTGCAACAGGAGATTGCGGAAGCCGCCAATCCCGGCCAGATCATCGGTTCGAGCCCCGCGTTACATGCTGCGCTGCATCAGGTAACCGTCGTGGCACCGACCGATACCACAGTGTTGATACGCGGTGAAACCGGCACAGGCAAGGAGTTGATCGCCCGCGCCGTACATGAGGGCAGCCCCCGGCGGGAGCGGCCGATGATCAAGCTGAACTGCAGTGCCATCTCGGCCGGCCTGGTAGAAAGCGAGCTATTCGGACACGTGAAGGGCGCGTTCACTGGCGCGACGGACCGTCGTGTGGGTCGCTTTGAGCTGGCCAATGGTGGAACGCTGTTTCTCGACGAAGTCAGCGAACTGCCCCTGGAAACCCAGGCCAAGCTGTTGCGGGTCCTGCAGGAGCAGGAATTCGAGCCGGTCGGCAGTTCGAAGAGCCTGAAAGTCGATGTTCGGGTCGTCGCCGCGACCAATCGCGATCTGGAGGCTGATTCCCGCACGGGCCGGTTCCGGGCAGACCTCTTCTATCGGCTCAATGTATTCCCCATCGAACTGCCGCCGCTTCGGGAACGCCGCGACGACATCGAGACGCTCGCACAGCACTTCATGCAGCGCATGGCACGCAAGTTGGGAAGGAGATTGGAGAGCATCGAGCCGGAAACGCTGCGTGCGCTCAAGGGCTATTCTTGGCCCGGCAACATCCGCGACCTCCAAAACACTATCGAGCGCGCGGCGGTACTGGCGCGCGGTACGACATTACGAGTCGACTGGAACCTGGACCGTACGGAAGGCGCCGGTGCAGCTCCGAACGTCAGCGCGCCGCCGGCAGCACGCATCGCAACACCAGATAAAGCGGCCGCAGAGCAACAATCGATGCAGGCCATCGAACGCGCTCACATGATCGCCACGCTCAAAAAGACACGCGGCGTGATTGAGGGCCCCCACGGCGCAGCACACCTGCTGAACATGAATGCGAGCACCACCCGGTTTCGCATGAAGAAGCTCGGAATCACGCGAGCTGACTATTCGCCGGACAGCAACGCCGAGTAACCGCCTCCGGCACCGCCGCGCCCCCTATCCGCAGGCAACGGATCTTCCAATCGTGGCCTGGGTTCCTTCACACGAGATGCACGTCCAGATCGCCAACTCCTGACACGGGGAGACCTCCCCACAGCGGGTTGCGTGCCGCCACAACACATTGTGGCCGGAGGCGTGATTCTGGTGGCCACAATGCGCAATCAAACGCGAGGCCGCCCGGTCTCCTGCAAGACAAAAGCCTCATCCTACCGGCACTTACATGACCAACAGAGGACAACGCTGCAGTTGGCATGGCTGTTGCTCTGTCTACGCTCGCAGGCGACGGGCACCGTCGCATCACCAACCTCTCGAGGAGTATGCAATGAAACACGAATTGATTCTCAAGGCTGCTATCACGGGCGTTCTGGCATTTTCCGGCCTGGTCGTCGCGGGCACTGCGCTCGCGGCCGATGACGGCAAGGAACAGTGTGCCGGCATCGCAAAAGCCGGTCAGAACGACTGTGCCACCAGCACGAATGCCTGTCATGGGCATGCGACCGCCGACCAAACCGCGGAAGCCTGGGTCTATCTTCCGAAGGGCACCTGCGACCGGATTGCCGGCGGGCGGGTCGTCAGCGTCAGGGATCCAACCCCAAAGAAATAACAACCACCCGTACCAGCGTGCCCGTCGCTAAGACGTCGAGGCACGTTGGAACGATAGGAGTAACCGTCGTGAATAACAAATCCGACCCACGCGTTACGTTTGAACCGGAACTCGTTCTGCACCCTGCTGGGAACTCGAGGCGGACGTGGCTGCCAACCAGCGCCGGCCGCGACCAACCCGTTGCGCATGCTTACTGGCTGACCCGCGCGTCACGAGGTATTTCCTGGCACCGCACGGGCCGCGCACTGGTGCGGGAGCAGTTTCGATGAACGATCTTCAGCACACCTGGGCCGTGGTGCTCGCAGCCGGGGACGGTACGCGATTGTCCGCACTCACGGCGGACTCAGAGGGCACCTCGGTGCCCAAGCAGTTCTGCTCCTTGAATGGAGGCCAGTCCCTTCTTCAGGATGCACTGCAGCGCGCGAATCGAATCGTGCCCCGGGAGCGCGTGTGCGCAATGGTGGCGGGTCAACATCGCCCATACTGGCGCCCCGAGTTGTATGCGCGTCCGATTGCCAACGTAATCGTGCAGCCGCGCAATCGCGGGACTGCGCACGGAGTACTGCTCGCGGCACTCTCCATTCTGGACCGCGATCCTCTTGCACGAATCATGTTCCTGCCCGCCGATCACTACGTAGCGGATGAGAGCGCATTGGCGCAGACCCTGCGGGAAACAGCAAACCTGTTGTCTCGGAATGTGCACGGGCTGGTACTCGTCGGCATCGAGCCGGACGAGCCGGATCCTGACCTCGGCTACATCGTGCCGGGCCGCAGATTGGCAGATGGCTCTCATGCCGTCCGGCAGTTTGTAGAGAAGCCGCAGCAGGGGCTCGCAAGCGAGCTTCTGACATCCGGCGCCTTGTGGAACAGCTTCATATTCGCAGCGAACGGGGCGTCGCTGCTGGGCATGCTTCGCCAGAGGATCGCATCGAGTGTCGAGGCAATGGCCACCGCCCATGCCCGAGAAGACCGGTGGCACGCGCTCGCAGAACTCTACCAACGTCTCGAATCGATCGACTTCTCACGCGCAATTACACAAGGGGCCGAAAGATCACTGCGCGTCGTAGCCGCCCCGCAATGCGGTTGGACCGACCTGGGGACGCCCAAGCGTGTCGCAGATACGTTGCGCCGACTTGGGGCTGCCGGTTCAAGGCCCCGTCCGACCGAGGCCCCACTTGCGTCGTCGATCCGGCCGTCTGCCTTCATCGATCTGGCCGCACAACACGCCCGCCTCGGGCTGTGCATATAGAGGAGAATTCCGTGAGATCCCCGCTGTTATTTTGCACATTCGCCCTGCTCTCGGCTCATAGCGCCATGAGCGCAGACATCGTCAATCAACCGACGCTGACACTTGAAGGTGCCAAGCGCGTCGCGGTAGCGGCCGTAGCGTATGCCAAGGCACACGACGCACCTGGCGCCTCCATAGCCGTCGTCGATGCCGGTGGGCACACGATGTATGTGGAGCGGCTTGATGGCACGTTCTCCGCGGGATCCGACATATCGATAGGGAAGGCTCGCACCGCTGTCGTATTCAAACGGCCGACCCGCGGCATTGAAGAAGGCATCAACAAGGGTCGCACCGCGATGGTGGATGTAGCCGCCGTCACCTGGTTCACGCCGCTCCAGGGCGGCATTCCGATCGTGGTAGGCAAGCAGATCGTGGGCGGAGTGGGCGTGAGTGGCGCCTCCAGCGCCCAGCAGGACGAGGAAGTGGCGATCGCGGGCGCGGCAGCCATACAAGAGCCAGAAAGCACCGGCGGTCCGAAGGCGAACGTGACGCATGTGCCCGCCGCAGCCGTCGTCAAGTCGTTCTCGGAGGGCACAACCGGGGCGACACTCGCAACGGGCCCGGGTTTCCGCGTGAACGCAAGCAGGCGTGATGGTCCCGGCGAAGCGGAGCTGCACGTTACTGACACCGACATTTTCTATGTGCTCGAAGGGTCCGCCACGGTCATTAGCGGAGGAAAACTCGTCGGGGCCCATGAGGTATCACCTGACGAGGTGCGCGGTTCAGCCATCACAGACGGGGCGCCAATTGAGATTTCCAGGGGCGACGTGCTCACGATACCCAATGGCGTGCCTCACTGGTTCAAGGTAGTTCGTACGCCGTTTCGGTACTACGTCATCAAGTCAGTTAGTGGAGCGAATACCACCGGGTCGCAGTCATGAACGGGCTCGCAAAGGACAGCACGTTGGTGGCGGCGGTAATCGCCTTGATGGTCGGGGCCGCTGCAGTGGCCGGGCACTCACCGCCCGGTACTGAGTCATCAGTCGGAACGTCGTTAGCGACAGCAGGGAACTCATCAGTGCCCGCCGCGCCGGGGCGAGCAACGACATCAACGGCCCTTCCCTTGGCCACTATCGATCTGACCACGGATTCCGGGGTGGCGGCTGTCAAGGGGGCCTGGCACTACAGCGATGCCAAGGTCATCGAAACATCCTTTCGCTCCCCTGACGCTGAAGGCCAACCAACCGGTGCAGCACTGCAGACGAACGACATCGTGCCGCATGCCGGTGCCGCCGAATTCGACGACTCACAATGGCAGGCGATCGGGGCCACGACACTCAGCGCGCGCCGGGGCAGCGGCCGCGTGTCCTTCAACTGGTACCGCATCAACCTCACCATTCCCGCGAAAGTGGGCGATTTCGATCCAACCGGAAACGCGGTCTGGTTCGAAACACGTCTGGACGACTACGCCGAAGTGTGGGTCGATGGCGAAATCGGCCGCTCATACGGGCAGATGGGCGGATCTGTCGTGGCCGGCTGGAACGCGGCCAACCGCCTGCTCGTCGGGCGTAACGTCAAGCCAGGTCAGCACATCCAACTCGCCATATTCGGCATGAACGGCCCGATCTCCGACGCGCCGACCAACTATATCTACGTGCGCGAAGCGAAGCTGCTCTTCTTCCCGGGCGGCGAAGCGCCCGTAGCCGTTGAGCCGCATGAGGTGAACATACACATCGAGCGCGACGATCCGCGGATCGACGCAATCGTCCCTGCCAACGCAAAGCTCTACAAGGTTGCAGAAGGCTTCCAGTTCACGGAGGGGCCCATTTGGGTGCGCGACAAACAAGCCCTGCTCTTCAGCGATCCGAATCACAACACAATCTATCAGTACAGCGACGGCACGCCGCTGAAGGTCTTCCGGGACAAGAGCGGCTATGACGGTAAAGACATCAACCAGTACGGTCAGCCGGGATCCAACGGCTTGACGCTGGATAAGCAGGGCCGTCTGACCATCAACGAGCACGGCCGCCATCGCGTGACCCGCCTGGAACGGGATGGATCACTGATGGTGCTCGCGGATAGCTTTGAAGGAAAGCGCCTCAACAGCCCGAACGACCTCGTCTACAGATCTGACGGTGCGCTGTACTTCACGGATCCACCGTTCGGACTGCCCAAGTTCTACGACGACCCCCGGAAGGAACTGGCCTACAGCGGCGTCTTCCGCTGGAAGTCTGGACGATTGCAGTTGCTGACGAAGGACCTGAAAGGACCGAACGGAATCGTGTTCTCGCCCGACGAGAAGTACCTGTATGTCAGCAATTGGGATCCCGCCGCGAAGACCGTCACCCGTTATGCGGTCCGGGGCGACGGCACGCTCGACCGCGGCGAGACATTCATCGACCTCACCACGCAAGTGCCCGGAGAGGAAGCCCTCGACGGCATGAAGATGGACATGCGAGGCAATCTGTATCTGTCCGCACCCGGCGGCGTCTGGATATTCGATGCCAAGGGAATACACCTCGGGACATTGACCGCGCCGAAGCCCGTACACAACTTCGCTTGGGGCGGGGAAGACGGCCGCACGCTCTACCTCTGTGCGCGCAGCGCGCTGTACCGCGTGCAGCTGCTGATCCCGGGGATCCGGCCATGAGCTTGTCACGATCACTGATCGGACTGGCGCCCGAAGCGCTGGGTCGCGAATGGCTGGTGACGAACGGGATTGGCGGATTCGCATCCGGTACCGTCTCTCAAGCAAATACCCGCCGCTATCATGGCCTGCTCGTTGCATCTCTGAAGCCGCCGGTAGACAGGGTCATGATGGTCGCCAAGGCCGATGTGACCCTCAGCTATCGCGGACGACAGTTCCAACTGGGTTGCAATGAGTTTGCGGACGGCACGCTGGCACCAGCAGGATTCCTGCACCTCAGCGGATTTCGCCTGGACGACCACGTCCCGACCTGGACGTACCTTTGCTCGGATGCGGTACTGGAACAGCGCATCTGGATGGCCGATGGCCGCAACACGACCTATGTGAGCTTCAAGCTGTGTGCGGCAGGCGCGCCTGTTGAATTCGAGCTGAATCCCCTGTGCACCTATCGTGATTACCACAGCCACACCCAGGGCGGTTGGCCGATGGGAGTACATGCCGTACCGCGAGGATGCTGCGTGACGGCGTTTGATGGCGCGCGCCCATATCGCCTGTTGCTCGATCGCGGTGAGTTCATCGCAAACCCGGATTGGTACTGGCGCTTCCGCCATCGCGCCGAGGCCGAACGTGGCTTGGACGACACGGAGGACCTCCTTCATCCCGGCACCTTTCGAGCCCGGCTCAAACCCGGCGAAACCATCACGTTTATCGTTACAGCGGAGACGCCAGAGCCCGTGGCAGGCGCAATCGCGGCCGAACAAGACTCGCGGCGCAGACGGTCGTTGCTACAGGCCGCTCCGAAGGGCGCACCCATTTGGGTAAGACAACTCACCCTCGCAGCCGACCAATTCATCGTGGGCCGCGCGAGCTCGGCAGAGGACGCGGCCTCGCTGTCTGGCAAGACCGTGATCGCAGGGTATCCGTGGTTCAGCGACTGGGGCCGCGACACGATGATCGCTCTGCCAGGCCTCGCCATCGCAACAGGTCGACACACTGACGCGGCCTCGATCTTGCGCACGTTCGCGCAACACACCAGCCAGGGCATGCTGCCGAACCGCTTTCCCGACGGCGGAGAATCTCCAGAATACAACACCGTCGATGCAGGTCTGTGGTACTTCAACGCAGTGGCCACTTATGTTGAGGCGGCCAACGATCAATCCCTGCTGCGGGATGTCTACCCGACGCTGAAGGAGATCATAGACTGGCATCAGCGCGGTACACGCTATTCCATTCATGTTGATCCGGCGGATGGACTGCTGCACGCGGGTGAGCCCGGCGTCCAACTCACCTGGATGGATGCAAAGATCGGAAGCTGGGTCGTCACGCCGCGAGTGGGGAAGGCTGTCGAGATCAATGCGCTTTGGCACTTCGCGCTGGTGCATATGGCCGAATGGGCGCACACGCTTGGAGACCGACCGGCGGCAACGGGTTACCTTGAAGCTGCCAGACGCGTCGCCGCGACGTTCTCCGACACATTCTGGTTTGAAGAAGGCGGCTATCTGTATGACGTCGTGGACGGTCCGGATGATCGGCGCGACGCGCGCGGGCGCCACGTAGACACGAGCCTTCGACCCAATCAGATATTCGCGGTTTCATTGGGCACCGACTTGCTGGACCCGCACCGTGCGCGCGCAGTCGTCGATACCTGCGCGCGGGAGCTGCTCACTCCTGTCGGGCTACGAAGCCTTTCTCCGGGCGATTCGCGTTACGCCGGATCGTACTCGGGTGGGCCCGCCTCGCGTGATGCGATCTATCACCAAGGCACCGTCTGGAGCTGGCTGTTAGGACCCTTCGCGCTCGCTCACTACCGGGTATACGGGAATTCGCAACACGCCAACGCCCTGTTGGAGGGCATTGCCGCACATCTCGATGACGCCTGCCTCGGCACCATCAGTGAAATTTTTGACGGCGATGCACCTCACCGACCTCGCGGCTGTTTCGCCCAGGCGTGGAGCGTATCCGAAACACTCCGCGCCTGGCACTTACTCAGGGTGCAACGCATGCATCGCACGGGTGGCCGGCAAGGGGCACCCTGGATGGACGGTGAGCAGGCAACGCCTGCGCAAGAGGAGACGATATGACAAAGAAGACGGCTGAACAACTGCGTCTGGAGACCCAGTTCCCCGAGGGCGAAGGATGGAAGAAGTGGGGCCCCTATCTCTCCGAGCGTCAATGGGGGACCGTCCGCGAGGACTACAGTCCGCATGGCAACGCGTGGGACTACTTTCCGCACGACCACGCCCGCAGCCGTGCTTACCGTTGGGGAGAGGACGGCATTGCAGGACTCTCTGATTCCCAACAGCGGCTGTGTCTGTCGCTTGCAATGTGGAACACACGTGATCCGATTCTGAAGGAGCGTCTGTTCGGGCTCACCAACGGCGAGGGAAATCACGGCGAGGACGTCAAGGAACTCTACTACTACCTCGACGCGACTCCGACACACTCCTATTTGAAGATGCTCTACAAATATCCCCAGCGCGAATACCCGTATGGGCATCTCGTTGAGGAAAATCGGCGCCGCGGAATCGCACAACCCGAGTATGAGCTCGCCGATACAGAGCTATTCGAAGCTAACCGCTACTTCGACGTATTCGTGGAGTACGCCCAAGCCGGCGTAGACGACATTCTGATGCGCATCACGGTCGAGAATCGCGGACCGGAGCCGGCGCCCATCCATCTGCTGCCCCAACTCTGGTTCCGCAACACGTGGAGCTGGAAACCCAATCGCCGCAAACCAACGTTGCGCCTGCAGGGCCCATCCACGATACAGGCTGAACACTCCAAGCTCGGAACATTCTTTCTGTACGCCAATGGAAGTCCGACCGAATTCCTGTTCTGCGATAACGAGTCCAACGCCTCCAGACTGTGGAACGACTCCTCCCGCTCGGGCTTCTGGAAGGACGCTTTTCACGAACGGGTCATCGATGGCCGAGCCGATGCAGTCAGTCCCGATCAATCCGGGACAAAGGCCGCGGTCTGGTATTCGATGCGAGTTCGTGCGGGCGGCCGCGCCCAAGTTGAGCTGCGACTGACCAAGCGAGCGTCCGAGGCGCCGTTCGCAGACTTTGACGCTCTGTTCGCCGCCCGCGTACGCGAGGCTGACGAGTTCTACGCACACATCCAGCAGGGAATCGACAGCGCCGATGCGCGCTCCGTCCAGAGACAGGCGTTCGCCGGCATGATCTGGAGCAAGCAGTTCTTCTACTTCGACATTCCCGAATGGCTGGCCGGTGATCCCACTCAACCAGCCCCTCCGACGGGGCGCCGCCAGGGGCGCAATCGCGACTGGGCTCATCTCAACAACGCGGACATCATCTCGATGCCCGACAAGTGGGAATACCCGTGGTACGCCGCTTGGGACCTCGCCTTCCACTGCATACCCCTTGCGCATCTTGATGCCAGGTTCGCGAAGGAGCAGCTCGTTCTGCTCACACGTGAGTGGTACATGCATCCAAACGGGCAGATGCCGGCCTATGAGTGGGCGTTCGGAGACGTGAATCCGCCCGTGCACGCCTGGGCCGCCTGGCGAGTCTTCCAGATCGACCGCAAGCAGCGCGGCGACCATGGCGATCTCGAGTTCCTCGAGCGGATCCTCCACAAGCTCATGCTCAATTTCACCTGGTGGGTCAATCGCAAGGACGCGGAAGGCCGCAATGTTTTCCAGGGCGGGTTTCTCGGATTGGACAACATTGGTGTATTCGACCGCAGCAGCCAGCTCCCCACCGGTGGGCATATCGATCAGGCCGACGGCACCAGCTGGATGGCGATGTATGCGCTGAACCTGATGCGCATTGCGCTCGAGCTCGCTCAGCACAACCGCGTGTATGAAGATATCGCGACCAAGTTCTTCGAGCACTTTCTGCACATCGCAGAAGCGATGAGTCACATCGGTGGCGACGATGGCGGCGGTGTAGGTCTGTGGGACGAGCAGGACGAATTCTTCTATGACGTGTTGCATCTGCCCGACGGCCGGATGCAGTCATTGAAGATCCGCTCGATGGTAGGCCTCATCCCGCTGTTTGCGGTGGAGACGCTCGAGCCGGAGTTGCTCGACAAGGTGCCCGACTTCAAGCGGCGGTTGGAATGGTTCCTGAAGAACCGGCCTGATCTCGCCTCGCTGGTGTCGCACTGGAACGAGGAAGGCCGTGGTCATCGGCGGCTGCTGTCTTTGCTGCGCGGTCACCGGATGAAACGTCTGCTCAAGCGCATGTTGGACGAGACTGAATTCCTGTCCCAATACGGCATCCGGGCCTTATCACGGGTGCACGAACGCACGCCTTACGTCTACCGGCATGACGGCATGGACCTATCCGTGCGCTATCAGCCGGCAGAGTCGGACAGCGGCCTGTTTGGAGGCAATTCCAACTGGCGCGGGCCAATCTGGTTTCCCGTCAATTTCCTCATCATCGAGTCGCTGCAGAAATTCCATCACTACTACGGTGATGACTTCAAGGTCGAGTGCCCGACGGGCTCCGGCAATTTCGTCACCCTGAACGAGGCAGCCAACGAGGTCGCGACACGGCTGACACGCATTTTCCTGACCGACTCGAGCGGCGGTCGGCCGGAGTTTGCTCATCATCCGCGGCTGCAAACCGATCCACACTTTCGCGACCACGTCCTGTTTTACGAATACTTCCACGGCGACTCCGGCCGTGGTGTCGGCGCCTCGCACCAGACCGGCTGGACCGGACTCGTTGCGAAGCTCCTGATGCCGCGTTACGCCCACACAGAACTCAAACCCTGAAGTCCTTACCCCGCAGGAGAAGACCCATGAACGTACCTGTCCGCTATGCCCATCTTCCCGAACCCGTGATGCCGCGGTGTCCGCCTCAGAAACTGCTGCTCGGGCAGAAGGCGCTCGTGACGGGCGCGAGCTCCGGAATCGGGCGAGCCATCGCCCTCTCTCTCGGCGAGGCCGGCGCGGATGTCGTCATCAACTATGTATCGGGTGAGGACAAGGCGCAGGCCCTCGCGCAGGAGATCCGCGCAAAAGGCGCAAGGGCCATGATCGTCCGTGCCGACGTGTCCGACGAGGCTCAGGTCGCTGCAATGTTCAGCGCGATGATCGCGGAATTCGGCACGATCGACATTCTCGTCAACAATGCCGGCCTGCAGCAGGATGCTCCATTCCACGAACTGACTCTCGCGCAGTGGAATCGCGTACTTGGAGTCAATCTCACTGGCCAGTTCCTCTGCTCGCGCGAAGCCGTACGGGAATTCAGGCGCCGCGGGGTCAAGCCCGAGATCTCATGCTCCGCTGGGAAGATTCTCTGCATCAGCTCGGTGCACGAGGTCATTCCCTGGGCGGGACACGTCAACTACGCGGCCTCCAAGGGCGGGGTCATGTTGATGATGAAGAGCCTCGCGCAGGAAGTCGCGCCGTATCGTATCCGGGTCAACTCAATCTGCCCGGGAGCGATCCGCACTCCGATCAACATGGCGGCCTGGGATACACCGACTGCGTACCAGGAATTGATGAAACTCATCCCGTACAAGCGTATCGGGGAGGCCGAGGAGATCGGCCGGGCCACCGTGTGGCTGGCCTCCGACTACGCCGACTACGTGCACGGCATCAGCCTGTTCGTCGATGGCGGCATGACACTCTACCCTGGATTCGAGACCGGAGGCTGATCATGAGCGCTGGGCAAGCACTAAAGCGTCATTGGCCGGAATACCTCATTGAGGGTTGGGCACTCGGTACCTTCATGATCTCGGCTGGAGTTGTCGCCACGTTGCTCGGATCTGCGGCGTCGCCAGTGGGAGCGGCCATCACCGACCCACTGCTGCGCAATGTCGCTGCCGGCATTGCGATGGGTCTTACGGCGATTGCCTTGATTCATTCGCCCTGGGGCAAGCGTTCGGGAGCGCACATGAATCCCGCTGTTACTCTGACGTTCCTGCGTCTGGGTAAGATCCATATTTGGGACGCTGTTTTCTTCATCATCGCCCAGACTCTTGGTGGCACAGCCGGAGTTCTCATTGTCGCCACCCTGTTTGGATCGGCATTTACGGACGCTCCCGTAAACTACGCCGCGACTATGCCGGGAGCGGCCGGGGCGGGGATCGCATTCCTCGCCGAACTGTTGATTTCCGCCGTGCTGATGTTGGTGGTCCTCACCTTCTCCGGCACCGCCCGACTGGCACGCTTCACGGGGTACGCCGCCGGCTGTCTCGTGGCACTGTATATCACCTTCGAGTCGCCATTGTCCGGCATGAGCATGAACCCGGCCCGCACGTTTGCCTCCGCCGCGCCGGGCATGCACTGGGACAACATCTGGATTTATCTGTGCGCGCCTTTGCTCGGCATGCTTGCGGGCGCGCAGTTATATCTGGCCTCGAGAGGCGTGCGGGGTCTGGCTTGCGCGAAGCTGCTACACCCGGCCGACTCGAGCTGCATTCACTGTGGCTACCAGCCAAACAACACTGACCGGGGCATCGAACCATGAATTCTCAGAACTATGATGCGCTTGTAATCGGATCCGGCGCAGGGGGCGCGGCGGCGGCCTATCGATTGGCGATGGGCGGTCTCAAGGTGGCCCTGGTCGAAAAGGGCAATCACCTGCCGACGGATGGAAGCACGCTCGACATTCAGCGTGTGGTTCACGAAGGCGCTTTCCTGAGCCGCGAGCCCTGGATCGATGGACGCGGGCGTGGCTTGTCTCCAGAGGAACACTTCAACGTCGGCGGGAAGACGAAATGGTACGGAGCCGCGCTGCTGCGGTTTGGGCGCCACGAATTCCTGCCGGAGCCCGCACATCAGTGCGCGGGTTGGCCGCTGTCGCTGCCCGATCTGGAGCCGTACTATGTGGAAGCAGAAAAACTGCTGGGCGTGCGACTGTTTGAGCGTGAGCCCGATCTCACGCGCATTCTCAACAAGCTGGCAGCGGCCGGCTCGCAGTGGCAGGCGCAGGCGATTCCGCTCGCCCTTGCTGCCGACATTACCTCGCACCGCAGCGAAGCCGCACACTTCGATGGATTTGCATCCGCCGCGCGGCTGAAAGGAGAGGCCGACGGCTCGATAATCTCCCTGCTGAGCAAACATCCTAATTTTGCGCTGATCGTGAACGCCGACGTGCGCGCCCTCGTCGGCGCTCCAGGGTCGCCGAAAATCATCAGCGGAGTACGGCTGTCAGATGGCCGCGAGCTACGCGCGCCGCGCGTGTTGCTCGCCGCCGGAGCACTGCACTCCCCTCGCCTGCTCGAGCGTTACGTCACCTCGGCGGGGCTTCAAACGGCACTACCCGCCGCGGCGCACATAGGGCGGAATCTCAAGCTGCACCTGTTGACAGCGATGGTAGCCCTATCCGGCCGGTCCATGACCGATCTGATCCGCAAGACTGTAGTCATCACCAACACCCGGTTCGCACATTCAAGCGTGCAGCCGCTAGGATTTGATTCAGAATTGATCGCGACGCTCATTCCCGGGGCTGTGCCTGAATCCATTCGGCGGCAGGTCGGGCGACGCGCGTATGGCTTTTTCCTGCAGACCGAAGATGGGTCGCACAGACGCAATTGCGTTAGGCAGAGCGCGGACGGCAATGCGCCTCCAGTCCTCGACTATGACGAAGCGCGTCTTCCCGAGGCCTCACTGGAGCACAAGCGCTTTACCAGGTCCTTTCAATGGGCGCTGGCGAAAGCCGGCCTTGCAACTTTCACGCGCCGGATCGGTTTGAACGGAACCGCCCACGTCTGCGGCTCACTCATTTGCGGACGAAACTCCTCAGATTCCGTGGTAGACGCAAACGGCCAAGTGCACGGGATGAACGGACTGTACGTGGCGGATGGAAGCATTCTGCCGCGCTCCAGCCGAGTCAATCCGTCACTGACAATCTATGCCTGGGGATTGCGTGTGGGCGACCTCGTCGCTCGTGCGTTTCGCGGGAGCTATTCGCATGCGTAACCTCCTCCGTCCGATACTTTGGATATTTCCGATACTCCTGATACTCGCAATTCCACCTGCGCCCGCATCGGCCGACGAGGACACGCGTTCCGTAGTGGCTGTCGACTCGATTGCCGTGACAGTGAGCAATATGGATCGCGCCGTCGATTTCTACACCCACGTTCTGACCTTCGAGAAGGTTGCCGACCGTGAAGTCGTAGGCGATGACTACGAACACCTGTTGGGCGTGTTTGGCCTGCGTGTGCGTTCCGTCCGCTTGCGGCTGGGTGAGGAGCACCTCGAGCTCATGCAGTTCCTGGCACCCCATGGACGGCCGATTCCCCCGGACTCTCGAAGCAATGACCGTTGGTTTCAGCACGTCGCAATCATCGTCAGTGACATGGGCGCTGCTTACGCCCGATTGCGCCGCTTCAACGTCGAGTACGCCTCGAGCGGCCCGCAGCGGCTGCCCGATTGGAATCCCAACGCAGGTGGCATCGAGGCGTTCTATTTTCGCGACCCGGATGGCCACAACCTCGAGGTACTGGCCTTCCCTCCCGACAAGGGTCCGGCCAAATGGCATGTGAAGAACGGGCCGCTTTTTCTCGGGATCGACCACACTGCCATCGTCGTATCTGACACCGAAGCGAGTCTGCATTTTTATCGCGACATGCTCGGACTGCGCGTGGCCGGCACGAGCGACAATTACGGCTCCGAGCAGGAACATCTGAACAACGTATTCGGCGCACATTTGCGCATTACCACGCTCAGAGCTGCGCAAGGACCCGGGGTCGAATTCCTGGAATATCTCAGCCCGCGAACCGGTCGATCCATACCGGCCGACTCGCAACCTGACGACTTGTGGTACTGGCAAATCAACATGCGGGCAGGAGTATCAGCGGGCTCCGCAGGCGTGACATCACTGCACGACAAGGCGCTCGGTTGGAGTGCCGGAGTCATCGCCCACGACCCGGATGGGCACGCAAGTCTCATCGGCCGCGCTCGTGACATCACGCCACAATAAGGGGCACGCATCATGCTTAAGAATCTCGTAGTCATCGGCGGCGGGTTCGCGGGAACCAAGGTCACCCGCGAGCTGGAACACACACTGCCTCCTGACTGGACGCTGACACTGGTCAGCCAGGAAAACTTCATCACCTTCAATCCGCTTCTGCCTGAAGTGGTGGGTGCCTCCATTCTGCCCGGCCATGTAATCGCCCCTCATCGTCAGATGATTCACTGCAGCCACGTGTGTATGGCACAAGTCACGGAGATCGACACCGTCAATCGCGTCGTACACTACCTGGGAGAAGGTGCCGGCACGATGCGGTATGACCAACTCGTGCTCGCATGCGGAACGAACGCCAACCTCGACATCGTAAAAGGAATGGCAAACTACGCCCTGCCTTTAAAGACGCTGGGCGATGCGTTGTTCCTGCGGAATCGGATCATTGCGCGGCTCGAACAGGCAGATTTACAGCCGGACGTGCAGCATCGGCGCTGGCTCACCACCTTCGTGGTAGTAGGTGGAGGGTTCAGTGGAGTGGAAACCGCAGGTGAGCTCGCTGATTTTCTCTATGCAAGCCTCCGATACTACAAGCGTATCCAGCGCGAGGATCTGCGGATCGTTCTGCTTCATAGCGGCGACCGGCTCCTACCGGAGCTATCAGCGTCCCTGGGTGCGTTTACTCTGCGAAAGATGCGCGGACGGGGTCTAGATGTTCGACTGACTGCGCGCGCCATCAGCGTTACGGATCGGGGGGTTCACCTCGATAGTGGCGACATCATCGAAGGTGGTACGGTGATCTGCACGATTGGCACGCAGCCGAACTTGCTGCTGGATCACATTCCCGCCGCCAAGGCGCGCGGCCGGCTGGTAGTCAATCCCGATCTGTCCGTTCCCGGCGTCGAGGGGCTTTGGGCAGCTGGAGACTGCGCGGGAGCCGTGAATGCATGGGATGGAAAGCAGTGCCCGCCGACGGCTCAGTTCGCAGACGCCCAAGCGAAGCAGCTGGCTGCTAATGTCGTTGCGCGCCTGAAGGGAGACCCTACGCGGCCGTTCAGCTATCGGCCCAGGGGCCAACTCTCCTCCGTCGGGCACAACAAAGCCGTGGCAGAGGTGATGGGTCTGAAGATATCCGGGTTCATAGCGTGGCTCATGTGGCGCGGGTTGTTCCTGCTGCGGATCCCAACGCTCGCGCGCAAGTCACGACTGTTCCTGGAGTGGAACTGGGCGATGTTCTTCCCGCCGGATATTTCCCACTTTGGATATCGCCGTAGCCAGCGGCGAAACGCACCAGCAATCGCGTCGCAACAGACACCCGTGCTTGTCGCGACACCGGAGCCCACACGCCCACCGCTAATGCCCTCGCTCAGCTCTATTATCGCCCCGTAACACTCTGCGGGGCCCGCGGGTTTTTGCGGCTAACCCACCATCGGCTGCGGTGATGGTGTGGTTAGCAGTCGCCAATCTCATTCTTTCCACAATTTGCTGCTGGTATGGGAAGTGCAAGCATGTAGACCATGGACGCAATCCTGACCCGCAGCGATGTTGAATACCACGACGCAAGCTACTCGCCCAGGAGAAGGGACCTACCGCGGGGCGTTGGTCAAGAGCCACCCTTCGGCGCCCACCTCGTTACACCACGTCGCGGGTACGTCCATCACGGAATCTACGTGGGTGGCGGGCAGGTCGTTCAATATACCGGGCTAGCGCGCGGTCTGCGGGCCGGTCCTGTTGAAAAAGTGTCGCTCGCGGAATTCAGCCGGGGGCGCTCTGTATCGGTACAGGACGAAGTTTCGGTCTTCTTCGATCGCCAGGAGGTTGTCCGCCGCGCCCTATCCCGCATTGGCGAGGACTGCTACCACGTACTGACCAACAATTGCGAGCATTTCTGTGAATGGTGCTTGCGGGGTGAGGCTCGCAGCTACCAGTTGGAGCAATGGCGACCACTAGTCCGCTGGTTTTTGAGTTTCGCGATCAATTTGGGGTCAAAGCTGGAATCCGCTACCAGCCTCGGCCTCGCGGTCAACGTTCTCTCTTCAGGCGCTCGCGGCGTTGCAACTCTTCCTTCGAAGGATCTTGCAACGCGAACGAGCCGGTCTTGACGTCACCCGCACGCACGTAGGTGTTGATCGTCACTCCGGTCGTCGAGACAGTGGACTCGGTGAGCTTGAGGCCCGCCGGATTCGTGCCCTCGCCAAAGAGCCGCTTGCCGCGTCCCAGGATCACGGGAAAAATAGACACGCGAAACTCATCGATGAGATCGGCTTTGAGCAGTGACTGAAGCAGCGCGGTGCTGCCTTGGGTCAGGAGCACAGGACCATCCTGTTGTTTCAGCTGTGCCACGTCACGCGTTGCATCATGAAGCGCCACCGAGTTCTGCCAGGTGAGCGGCGTCTTCGAGATCGTCGCCACGTACTTGGTCACTTTGTTGAACCGCTGGCCGATGGGATCGTCCGCGCCCACGTGAGGCCAGTGCGCCGCGAAGATCTCGTACGTCTTGCGGCCGAGCAGCAGGTCGAACGGCGCGCCGAACGACTTGGCCAGCGCCTGGCCGAACACTTCATCAGAGTGGGGGAACACCCAGCCCCCGAACTTGAAACCGCCCGTCGGATCCTCCTCGGGGCCGCCCGGTGCCTGCATCACGCCATCCAGGCTCATCATCACTCCAGCAATGACCTTTCTCATGACCGTGTTCTCCAGTGTAGTGCCTTACTGATCCCAAGGACGGTGCGGAGTGCCGCGACTCGACGTCTTCAGTTGTTTTTTTAGGGTTCGCATAAGAGCACGAGGCGAGGCCCATGCCGCAGCTCTGCGGCAAATGAGCGAACCCCACCAGCGGGACTTTTACCCGCTAGGATGTGGGCTAACATAGTGAATGAGCGAAGATGACCGAATGTCTACACGCGTGGAGACAACTGCCGGCGCGGTCGGCCGTGCGCTGCGGGAGGCCATCGTCACGATGTTGGCCACTCTGGCCACGCTGTGCTGTGCCATGGGGATCGATCCGGAACCGGGTACTGCTGTACTCGCGGTCGTGTTGTGCCTATCGCTTTCGCGCAGCCATCTCGACCGGGATCTTCGGGGCCGCCTGGAAGCCGCCGTGGCGCTCCCTCTGGTGGGCCTTATCGCGATCGGCGTCGGGACGCTGCTACATCGAGTGCCGTGGATGGGTGCGGCTGCCTTTGTCGCAGGGATGTTTGTATCCATTTGGCTGCGCCGATTCGGACCGATGGCGCGGAGGGGCGGCTCGCTTATCGCACTGCCGTTCGTGGCGCTCTTGACCACGCCATACGTGCCGACAACACACACCAACCACGTCGTGGCCATTCTGGTACCGGTAATCGTCGCGGTGCTGGCGCTGATGTGGGTGGCGGTTTCCCAAGCGCTTGCGCGCCGCCTTCACATCCTGCCGCCCCTACGAAAGCCGATCGCTCAAGCAGCGGTGCCGAGGCCTGAAGGTTCCATGCGCCCGGTGGCATCTACCCGGATGGCGATCCAGATGGCCGTCGCGCTCGCCGCCTCATTCCTGATCGGCTATGTCTTCTTCGCCGAACGTTGGGCGTGGATCGTACTGACCGCCTTCATCGTCAACAGCGGTAATCGCGGAAGACTCGATGTCGCGTACAAAAGCGCGCTGCGTCTGATAGGCGCCGCAACCGGGACGTTGGTCGCCCTCGCATTGACCCTTCACCTCGGATCTCACAATGCGGCCACGGTCGTGTTGATCCTTGCCGCCGTCTTTCTCGGTGTGTGGCTGCGGCCGCTCGGCTACGCGTGGTGGGCGTTGTTCGTTACCATCGCACTCGCACTGCTGCAAGGATTCGAGAACTCGTCTACGCAGCACATTTTGGAGCTGCGTCTCGAGGAAATCGTGATAGGCGCGATCGTCGGCGTCGCTTCCGCATGGTTTGTATACCCGGTGCAATCCTCCGCTGTGCTGCGGCGGCGTATTGCCGATGCGCTCGCTACACTCTCGGACGCGCTCGATCCGGGAACGCCGGCGCGAGCTGCCGACGAGTTCGTAGCAGCGGTCGCCGCGGTGGAAGAGGTGGCTCCAGCGTTCCGGGCGAGCCGCCTTGTAACACGGCGATTCCGCCCACTGCAGCCCGCAGACTGGGTGGATACATTGGTCGCCTGCCGCGACCCAGCGGTCGCACTGATGGATAAAGGCGAGGCACCGAGCTTGGTGCGCAAGGCAGTCGGCGCTGCGCGCAAAGCGATACGCGAACCCGGAGAGCTTCTGGCTGCTTTGCGAAACTTGCATCGTTCGTTAACTGAGCACCTAGAGGTCTCAACTGAACGTCTGCTGTGAGTCGAATGCGTGAGAAATCACCTCGTTTGGGTCGTTTACGTCAATGCGCTTGTTGTCCGGGCTTCCGCGCCGGCTTTTGTCGTCGCTCATGGCTTTTCGCTCCTATGGGCTTCGATTCTGAAAACTCCGGAGTCCTGCGGGAGTTCCGTTTGGTACGGGCTTGCGCGTGGCCTCTTCGGGGTGGTGGAAACGGCTGCGCGATCGTGAACGCATCAGGGCGTACATCCTGCTCGATGTCTTTCCAGGTGACTGGCGCGGCAATCGGGAAGCCGGGGCGCGCGCGCGGCGAATAGGTGGCAACCGCAGTGGTTCCACGGCCGTTTCTCAAATAGTCGATGAATAGGCGGCCCGTGCGTGACTGGATCGCTGCGGATGTGGTGTAGCGCTCTGGCCGAATGGCCTCAAGCTGTTGGGCCCGAGCGCGGCTATAACGATGCGCTTCGTCGTGCGTCATCCGCCCGTCAAGCGGCACCATCAGGTGCACGCCCTTTCCGCCGGTGAGCTTCGGCCAGCACTTCAGCCCGTCGCCCTCAAGTAGCTCGCGAAGTGCAAACGCCGTGTCGGTCACCAGTTCCCACTCGATGCCAGGGCCTGGATCGAGATCGAACACAAGCACGTCCGGATGCTCGATATCGTCCACCGTGGAGTTCCATGCGTGAAGCTCCACCGCGCCCATCTCCACCAACCCGAGAAGCCCATCGAGATCGTCGACCCACAGTCGGGTGCCGGTGCCGCCCTCGCGCTTTACGATCTTCAGCTCGTGCACGCTCGGCGGAATCGGCGGTAGACGACCCTTGTGATAGAACGTCGTGCCGCGCGTGTGACGCACGAGTTTGAGCGGTCGCCGTGCGATGTAGTCGAGCGCTTCGGGCGCGACACGCCGCCAATATGCCGCGAGCTCTTCCTTGGTGGGCACGACGGCCTCGGGAAGAAGCTGCAGGATGTTTTCTTTTGGGACGCGGGGTCTCGATGGGCCGATCACTTCTCGCTGCGTGCGCGCGGGAAGAGCGGGCGCCAAGTCATCGCGGATGCCTTTGAAGACCGGGGCTCGCAATAGCTTATCGGCTGTGAGCGCGCTGAATTCAATCTCGGCTTCGAGCACGGGGTCGACCCACGTCGCTTTCGGTTTTTTCACCGGCACAGACAGCGGCGATGTCTTCCGGATGTACGGATCAAGCCGCTCACGAAGCTCATACAACGTTTCGTGCTTGAACCCTGTCTGTGCCTTGCCTGCGTACAATAGCCTTCCCTCCTCCCACCGTCCTAGGTAGAGGGACGCGATTCGGCGCGGCGAGGCGCCCAGCTTTTCGACGAACGCGATGATCGGGTACGTCTCGGTTTTGACGCATTTCACTTTGATCCAGGATTCCTGGCGACCAGAGCGATATGGCGCATCGCGTTCTTTCGACACGATCCCTTCAACGTTCATCGCACACGCTTGCTTGAAGACCGCGGACGCATCAGCTTCGATGTGCTTAGAGAACTGAATACGTCCGTTCTCCGGAAAGGCGGCCAGGATCTCTTCGAGGAGGCGCTTGCGTTCGACTAGCGGCGCACCGCGTACATCCACGCCGTCGACATACAGGAGATCGAACGCGAAATACACCAGCCGGTCGGTGCGACCCTTCGCGAGATCCTCTTGTAGGTTGTGGTAGTCGGAGATTCCACGCTGGTCGGGCACAACGGCCTCGCCGTCAATAATCACGTGCCGGGCTGGGAGCTGCTTCAGCACTTCAGCAATGGACGCAAATCTGTCCGTCCAGTCATATCCTCGGCGGGTGTAGATGGTGGCTTTGCCGCCCGCCAGATGCGGTTGGGCTCGGTATCCGTCATGCTTGATCTCGTGAATCCACGCACCGCGCTTAGGCACGCCGTCGCGGGGAGTCGCAGAGCAAGGCACGACGAATCCGGGATATGGGGCGCGAACTGCGCCAGGGATCTGCAGCGCACGCGCATCCCAGCGACGAGCAGCGGGACGTCGCATGCAGGGCTCCAAGTGTTTAGAACTCCTAAACGGCAGAGGTGCACATTCGTTCCTTGCGTGCCGGCGAAGGTTCCGCTCCGGGTGACGTCACCCGGGCTGCTTGCCCACCATGGCTGGCGCGCCGGTCGGCGTATTGTCACGGATCGAGCTGGGGGCCGCCGAGGGTCTACCCGGATCTGCCACATGATGGATTGTCCAACCCGACACGGGGATTGACTTTGAACTTGCGTCAGCGCGCTGCGGCTCGCTGAGCGCTTGCCTCGGGCCCGGCGCGCGTTTCTGCCAAACAGCGTTGACCCAGAGCGACGATCGAGAGAGCGGCTGTAGCGGCGCCGACCGACAACCAAAAGCCGTTGCGTGCACCGAATGTGTCTACCACCCAACCGGACACGAATGCGCCCAAGGCCATGCCAATGCCGATACCGGTCCCCACCCAGGTGATGGCCTCCGTGAGGACTGCCGGCGGGACACGTCGCTCCACCAGCCCGAAAGCGGTTATGAACGTCGGCGACACTGCGATGCCGCTCAGGAAGATGGTCACTGTCAAAACCAGAACTGTGTTGGCCAGTAGCAGTGGAAAGGTCGTGATCAGCAACACACAGATCGCCACGAGCATTTGCCGATGTAGCCCTGCTCTTAGTTTCACTCCACCAAGGATCACGCCCAAGAGGAATGACCCTGCCGCATAGACGCCAATGACCAGGCTCGCCGCATCCGGATTGCCCCACTCGCGTGTCAGCGCGACGATGCAGACCTCTGCGGTCGCGAAAATTGTGCCAACGAACACCATGACGGCGGTGATCAGTTGCACGGGTCGCAGCAAGATCGCTGCACTTCTGGACGCGAGTTCGCTCCGCCGCAGTGGAGGCTCGGTTCCTCGTTGCAATACGAACGCGGCTGTTCCCAAGGTCAGGAGAAGCGTCGAGACGAGGATGCCCGCTTCAGCAAACAGCGCTACGCTGAGCCCGACTGACAGTGAGGCTCCTGCAATGTACACGAGCTCGTCCGCAGCGGACTCGAATGCGAATGCCGTATTGAGCTGCGGTCGATTACGAAACAGCTCGGTCCACCGCGCTCTGACCATCGCCGAGATACTTGGCATCAACGCGGCAAACACCGCCGTCACGAACAGGGACCACGATGGCCATCTGCGGTGAGCCGCGATCATCAGCATGGTGAAGGACACGGCTGAAAGGGCGGTCGTTGGAATCAGCAGCCGGAACTGTCCCAGGCGGTCGGCGAGGCGCGAGATTTGAGGCGCGGCGACCGCGTTCGCGAGCGTGAACGTTGCGGCGACCGCCCCCGCCAACGCGTACTCGCCACGGCTCTGCGACAGCATAGTCACGATACCGATTGGCGCCATAGCAACGGGAAGTCGGGCCACGAATGCCGCAGCGGCGAACCCGATCGCGCCCCGGGGTTTGAAGATAGCTCTGTATGGATTACCCAAATCGAAGCCTCTGAGTTGGCTGTGAGCTGATAAGAGGACGAGCTGCGCCTACGAAGTGTGACATACGGTGCCACCGTCATCGGCCAAAAGCAGATGCCATGCGCTGAACTGAACATGTCAAGAGTTAAGGCGCGACACTGGTCTCGACCAGGCCGGTGACGCACTGTCATCCCGCCGGGTCCAAGGCATCTCCCGTCGATAAAGAAAAACTAAATCGAAGGTCAAGGATTGTGTTTGGTTGCTGAGACAGCCGGCCGCATAGTGATCTCACACCCGCCGGGGTGTCTGACTTGCCACTCGCAGCAGCACTGTACTGGGCTCGGGCTCGTACAGTGCGACGGATCCGGTCGTACGCGTACATTCCATTCGACTGTCCGCCGAGCCAGGCTGTATCTGTGAGTGTCGGAGTCTGTTGCTGGATCGAATATCAAAGAGCGTGCACCCATGGCTACGACCAGTGTCATTCGCCGTCGTTATTGGCACCTTATCGCGGGGCTGCTGGCTATTTACGGCAGTATCCTCGGAGTTGTGAAAGTATTCGCCGCCGACATCGAAGCGGCTCCGCTGCCATCGCCTTGCGTACTCGCATCACATAGATAAAGGAAGCGTTCGATGGACACCGTGCTTGGAATCGCAGTGCTTGGGGTGTGGATCACGATTTCGGTGGTGGGATTGAAAAGAGCCTTTGCTTCGCACAGCCCATCGCCCGAGTCTTCACGAGACCGTCACGCAAGTGTTATCTGAGCGCTGATTTTTGTCAGAAGGTTGTGAGTCGCGGTGGCAGTTCATTGTGGGTTCGGAATAGCCAGCCCGGATAGACGTTCATGGCCGGACCGGGTTGCAATGGTCATGCAGTGAATCGCCATCCTGGTGCAGTAAGCGGTCTGGTCCGTGCCGTCGTTCGCACCTACAGTGGGCGACATGAAAAGAAATTACTATGCAGTGTGGTTGGTCGCTTCAGGGTTGTTGTCCTCGCTGGGGACCAGCGGCCCCTCGGCGGCAACCGAAACGGTTGGCAACACGCCTGCGAGCGATCCACATCTCGGCCTGATGGCGGCACTCGAGGCCACGAGCCCGAATCCCTCGTTGGGCGACCAGGCGCAGGTTCTGGGTCGCCTCGTGGGAACATGGGATGTCGAATACACCGACTTCGCGAAGGACGGCAAGGCAATTCACCGCACAGGTGAATTTATCGTTGGATGGGTCATGGACGGGCGCGCCTTACAGGACCTCTGGATCGTCAATCCGTCCGGGAAGCGAAAGGATCGGGAGGTTTACACGGACCTGCACTACTTCGATCCGAAGACCCGAACATGGCGCGCGACCTTTGTCGACCCGGAGCACGGCTCAGTCGCCAGATTTACGGGCGGCGGCGTGGGCAACGATCGGTTCGTGCTTGAAACGCCGGATATCGATAGCAAGCAGACGCGATGGTCGTTCAACGACATACGCCCCGATTCCTTCGTGTGGCGCGATGAGGCGTCCAGCGATGGCGGCAAGACCTGGAGGTTACAGGCGGAATATCAGATGAAGCGGCGGGATGCAGCCCCCGCCGCGCAGTCATCGTCACGAAGCGCCGTGCAACGATGATTGGCACGGCCATGCTGCGAGCGCGAGCCCACCCATCGTGGGTGAGGATTTGTCACTGGCTGGTTGTTGTGAGTTTCCTCACCCTCGCCATCACTGGGTTCCTCATCCTCATGGTCCATCCACGCTTGTATCTGGGCGAGGTCGGCAATGACCTCACCCCGGCACTGTTGACGCTGCCCGTCAGTAGCAATTATCGCCCCAGCGAGTTGCACCCAACGATTACCTTTCCAGAGTTGCCGAGCAGGCCCATCAGTGCCGATCGCAACTATGCCATCTTCAATCAGAACGGTTGGGCACGGAGCCTGCACTTCCTTGCAGCCTGGGTTTTCGTGGCCGCGGGTGTTATCTATGTTGCACTGGGAATCGTCACGGGCCACATAGTGCGCGTTCTGCTTCCACGCATTCGTGAGCTTTCACCATCAGCCGTTTGGCAGGATCTGAAGAACCACTTGCGGATCAATTTCGAGTCGGTGCGCGCTGGGCAGTCCTATAACCTGCTGCAAAAGCTGGCGTACACAAGCGTTCTGTTCATAGTTTTGCCCGTAATGATCGCCACCGGGCTCACGATGTCACCAGCGATGACGAGTGCCTACCCTCAGCTCCTGGACCTGTTTGGCGGCTACCAGTCGGCTCGCACCGTGCACTTCTGTGGTTTCTCCGCTCTCCTTCTGTTCTTCGTCGTTCACGTCGCGATGGTCATTGCCACAGGTTTCGGCAAACAGCTGCGCGCCATGACGTGGGGGAAATAGCATGAACACGCGAAGTCCAATGTCGCGTCGCACGTTCGTCAACGGCGTGGCCACCGCTGCTGGATTGGCACTGGCCGGCTGTACGCAGACTGAGCCTCCAACCTACGGCAACATCCTGCGCATGGGCGACCTGCTGACCTACAAGGTCCATCGCCTGCTGCTGCCTTCACAGTCGCTCGCCCGGGAATACGATTACCGCGACATTTCTTCGGTGCCCGCAATCGGTACGACGAATCCGGCCGACCCGAACAAGTCCATCGCCTTCAACAAAGAGTACGGGCCAGCCTATGACCGTCTGCTGGCGAGTCGTTTCTCCGACTGGCGACTGATCGTCGAAGGGAGCGTCACGCGGCCACGCGCTTTTTCGCTGCCTGACTTGAAGCGCATGGCGTCGCGAACACAGATCACGCGCCACACCTGCGAGGAAGGTTGGTCAGCGATAGCACAATGGACCGGAGTACCACTGCGGAATGTTCTGCACGTCGTCGGAACGCGCGCGACAGCGCGATTTGTCCAGTTCCATGCCTATGACAATTATGCTGACGGCATAGACATGTTGGACGCGCTGCACCCGCAGACCATCCTCGCGTACGGGATGAATGGCCGTGACCTGCCGATCAGTCACGGCGCCCCATTGCGCGCAAGAGTGGAGACTCAGCTGGGTTACAAGAGCCTGAAATTCCTCCGACGGATCGTCGTGACGGATCACTTCGACGATCAAGGCAGGCATGGGAACATTCAGAATGGCTGGTCTTGGTACGCTGGAATCTAAGTTGCGTAGCGAAGACCGCAGATGGCGCCAGGCTGATCTTGAGGTCCCACCCCGACCTTACGAGCGGTGGTGACTCACTCTGACGACCACCTTGCCCTTCGCCCGTCCTGTTTCGACGTAAGCCATCGCCTCGTTAGTCGCATCAAATGGAAAGACCCGCTCCACAACGGGCCGAATGACCCCGGAGTCGATGAGCGAAGTGATCTCGCGCAATTGACTGCCGCTCGCTCTCATGAAAACAAATGAATAGCTGACACCACGACGGTTTGCCTTCTTCCTGATGCGATAGCTCAGGAGACGAATGACCTGCTTCAACATCCAGGACAAGCCCGTTTCAGCGGCGAAATCGGGATCCGGTGGACCGGAGATCGAGATGAGCTTTCCGCCTGGGTTCAGCACTGCGAGTGGGAATTCCGCGAAAGTGCCGATTCGATCCTTGTCCGGCCGCGCATAGACCTCATCGCCGGGTTTGAATCCACGCACTCGGGAGCCGACGCGAACGACGACACCCGCCATGATTCCCCAGGATGAGTGGCAGGCGATACGGCAAGATGAGCTTAAACTCTCCATCTCTGATTTTTGAGTCCAGCGGGTTCACACCAGCGGCGTGAACCTGGACCAACACGTCATCCTCCCGCAGTGTCGGCTCTGGCGTTTCGCCAATCCGCCCGCCACTCTTCTTTCCATAGCGATCGACGATGAATGCCTTCATGGTGGCGACTACTTGACAACAACCGGAGCGCGAGGCGGCGGCGCCGCTGGCGCGTCGAGCCGCAGATCTTTCCGGATACCGGCGTCAAGCAGGCCAGCAGGCGCAAATCGTCGCAGTAAGCGCAGGCGGCTCGCGGCACCACCGGCGGTGTATCGGAGCTTCGGGCGCGCGGCCGTGGCTGCTTTCAGCACGACGTCCGCCACGATGCTCGGCGGGTCCGCCGCGGCCATCACTTCCTTCAGCGTCTCGCCCTGGGATGCACGAATCTCGCGGTACTCATCGAGCTTCGAGTCGGGTTCCAGAAAGTTCGCGTCGAACTTTGTCTTCGTGTATGCGGGCTCGATGACCGAGACCCGGATGCCCCTCGTGCGCAGCTCATGGTCGAGCGACTCGGAATAGCCTTCAAGGGCGTGCTTGGTCGCCGCATAGAGCGCCCCATATGGCATCGGCAGGAAACCCAGCACAGAGCCGATGTTGATGATGCGGCCGCGCCCTTCGCGTCGCATGTGGGGAAGGACGGCACGCGTCATCCGGACAATCCCGAAGAAGTTGGTATCGAAGATGAACCGGGCCTGTTCGATCGAGCTTTCTTCCGCTCCGGCGGGCGCGACACCTATGCCTGCGTTGTTAACGAGCAGATCGATGCGGCCTTCAAGGCGTACCACTTCCCGCACAGCCGCTTCAACCGATTCATCGCTCGTTACATCCAGAGGCAGCATCTGGAAAAATTGCTGGCGTGCGTGAGCTCCGCGTCTGCTGGTGCCGTATACCTTGTAGCCGGCCCTTGCCAGCCGCTCTGCGGTCGCTTCGCCGATGCCTGATGAAGCGCCTGTAACGAGCGCTATGCCGTTGTCGTTCCGTTTGATGTTCATGGGAATACCTTTTAGTGGGTGGTAGTCAGTGACCGCCGGTAATGCAGCGGAGCGCCTGGTCGCTTCTATATGATGATCATCATATTTTTAGTCGTGCACAATGCCGAGGCAGTTGTATTCAGCTCCGAGCGGCGACTAGTCGCTTCAGTGCCGCCTTGATCAGTGAGTCGGAAAGTTTGGGATCATCGACAGCACGTGCGAGCAGCAGCGTGCCGACCGCCGTGGCCACGGTAACGAGCGCCTCCTCATGTGCGCCCGGCTGCCCCCAATCGGGAGACAGGCGCGCGACGACATCGATCATTTCCTTGATGCGGTGAGTGGCGGCGCGCCGCACCTCGGGTGCTTGTCGGGGCATTTCGGAGCCGAGCGCAGCAATTGGACAGCCCATTTCCGCGCCTTCCACATGCTCCTTCGAGAGGTAGGCGCGCAGCAGGTTCTGCAGCGCCTGGCCCGGCGGTGAAGAAGCGGCAATGCGCGTCGAGGCAGCGATGGATTCGGCGCCGGCCCGGTCCGCCGCCTCAGCGAGCATGGCTTCGCGCGAGGCAAAGTGGGCGTAGAAGCCGCCGTGCGTGAGGCCGGCCTCCTTCATGATGTCGGCGACGCTGGTGCCATCGTAGCCGCTGCGCCGGATGGCGCGCGCGGCGGTCTCTAGGATGCGTTCGTGCGTGGCTTCCTTGGATCGGGTGGCGGCTCGTTTCATATGATGATCATCATAATATGACGGTCATCATACACGATCCGGGGCGGAGCGCAAGGCACATCCGAAGGGCACGCCATCACCGATACGGACGATTCGCAGGGTGCGGCGCTCGGTTGTACGTCATGGTTCAGACATTGTCGATCAACAGCGTGGCCAACGCGTCGGCGCGGTCCAGCATGACATCGTGGCCGCATTCAATCTCCACGGTCTTCCAACCGCGCAGTTTAGCCTTCTCGTAAAATGGATAGAACGGCGACTGGAAGCCGGCCCAACCTGAGGCGTACACGTACGCAATATGCTTGACGCGTGCGATACCCCCGGTCAGTTGCACGGCTTGCTGGAAGCAGGCGACCGATTGCACTGTGCACTGGCGGTCAACCCAGGCCTGATCGGCAACATTCACGCCAAAGGTTTCGGCGCTAATGGGTGTGCTTTTCCATCCGTCAATGAGTGGCCCGCCCGATATGGGAGCGAGATCTGCAAGACTTTCCCCATTCTCAGGTACAAACGCGTCAAGAAACACCAGCGAGCGCACACGTTCGGGAACACGGTCCGCAACACCCGAGACCACCATGCCGCCATAGGAATGACCGCATAGCACGAAGTCATTTAGCTCTTCCCATTCGATCAGGTTGAGCACATCGAGTGTCTGCGTTTGCAAATCCACCTTTTCGGACAGCAGGTGTGAGCGCTCACCCACTCCCGTGAGCGTGGGCGTGAACACTTCATGTCCTTGTTGTTGAAGAGCCCTGCGTACCCGCTTCCAGCACCAGCTGCCATGCCAGGCACCGTGAACCAACACGAATGTCGCCATATCGAACCTGCCTCCGGAAGAACGGAAGATCTGAGCCGGACGAGCCCACAGTCAAACCAGTCAACCAATCCCAATGCGGCGCCAGTAGCGACCGATTTGCATCGGTCCGAACGCCAAGGATCTTAATACAGCGCGCACGAACGAGAAGGGATCGCACCGACAGACCAGCCATCCGCAGCCATGCGAGTCCGCTCCGAGTCCATGACGCGGCGCAGATCCGTTCGAGGATCGAGTGCTCGGTATTCGGTGGCACGGCTGAGCCGGTCGCGGATGCCGAGTGAACGAGGTTCGTTCACCGGAGGCGGTGTGGACCGATCCGTATAGATAGACCGGGCACGTGCCCGTCGTGGAACGTTTGCGCCTTGAGGAGGCCCGGAAAGTTACGTGACGAGCAGTCGCCGCCCGCGAAGCCAATCTTCACGCTCCCGCTTCCTGGCGGTCAGGCGCTCGGCCGGCCCGTTCCCCGTGATTCGCGTAGCTCCCGCCACAAGGTGGCCGAGAACGTTCTTTTGAGCGTAAACATGTATATTATATTCATCTCGACCGACACAATTCGAATCGCGCTGGCGGCTTCGGGGGACGCCATGGTGTGATAGAAAGTACGAAATCCAAGCTGAATCAGAATACGCCCATGACTCGCGATAGCGCCGTCCCCACCTCCCCAGCGCCCGGGCTGCGCACGCCCTCGACCCTCAAATCGCATATTTTCCACGGTCTTCGCGATGCCATTGTGTCGGGCCGCTACCGTCCGGGCGACCGGTTGAACGAGAGCAAAATCGCGCGTGAGTTTGGTATCAGCCGCATACCGGTCCGCGAAGCGCTGATGCAATTGCAGGAACATGGCCTGGTCATGAATCACGAACGGCGCGGGATGTTCGTCACTCGATTGAGCGAAGAAGACGTGCAACGCATCAACAGCTTGCGCGTGGTGCTCGAAGCCGAGGCCCTCAAGCTCTGTCGGCTCAAGATCAGCAAGAAAGACGCGGCGCGACTCACTGACATCATGACACGCATGGAGGCATGGACTGAAGGCAGCGAGATGGAGGCGGCAGCACTGGACCTCGAGTTCCATCGAACCTTGTGGGAAGCGGCTGGCAACCCGTATCTGACCAAGACACTCGACTCTCTCGTGACGTCCTTATTTGCTCACAAGGCACTCGAAAATGTCAGCGCCGACGTGCAGCGCTGGCTCCTGCATCATCACCGCGCCCTGTTCGATGTCGCTCTGGGTAATTCCAACGTCGAGCCGGAGGCCGCCATCATTTGCCACATGCGGACCGGCTATAGCGAGCCCGAACGCTTCTCGAGCTTCGGTGTCGCGAGGGCGTCCACGGAAGAGACCCCCTCGAACAAGAACCGTGGTCGTTCACGCAAGGCGTGAGATCTCACTCCAGCCGGCAGGAGTTGATGCCGCAAGTAGCAGACCAGCTCGGCGCCGCATCCCCGGACGCGCCCATACTGGCAGCGTGAGTAATTGATTACCGGTGCGAATGATGGAGCATCCTGCACACACCCAGGTGACACTAACTGCAGTCGAGGCCATTATCGTGATGGGCGTAGCTGGCAGCGGCAAGTCGACACTAGGTGCGGCTCTCGCTCAAACGCTCACCTGCGCATTCATGGAAGGCGATGATTTTCACACACCAGAAGCAGTCGCCCGGATGCGTGCGGGCATACCGTTGACCGACGACGATCGATGGCCTTGGCTGGATCGCCTGGGGAGCGCGATCAGCGACGAGCTCGTCAGACATGGAATCGCTGTCGCCACATGCTCGGCGTTAAGGAGAGCCTATCGCGACCGTCTGCGAGAGGTCATCCCGGCACGGGTTAGCTTCGTCCTTGTGGAGGCCGATCCCGAAGAGTTGTTGCGCAGATTGACCTCACGAAAGCATCACTACATGCCGGCCAGTCTTCTGGTCAGCCAGCTCGATACACTGGAGCGCCCTGAGCCCGATGAGGCGGCTATAGCGCTCGACGCGCGCCGCCCGCCAGCAGCTTTGTGCGAACAGGTCGTCGCATGGCTCTCGAATCGGGAGAAATGACACGGTGATTCCTGGTTGCGACCACGCAAGCTCCCGCCCTGACCTGCGCTGCTGGTGGGATGCGAGGCGCGGTGGCGACGGTAGTGTCAATTGCCAGCAGGCGCGAGGTTCACCGAGTACAGCGAATGGTGGGTCAAAACGAACAAGGTCTGGCGGTCCCCGCCACCAACCAGCAGTTGCAGCGGGCGCTCCGGCACGTCGATGATTCCCAGTTGCTCCTTGTTGGGCGCGTACACGAATACCTGGCCGTTGGCCAAATAAACGCGACCGGATGCGTCGGTCGCAACGCTTTCGCCGCCGCGTTCGACGAATACTTCCAGATCCTTCAGCGCGCCATTCGCCCCGACTGTAGCGGCATAGGTCCGCCCCTCTGCAGCGGCACTGACATAGATGCGTGCCCCAGGCCTCGCAATCGAAAACCCGTAGGTGTCGAGCGAATGCGAGAATCGCCAGCCGCGGTAGTCGGGCGGGCCCTGATGGAAGACGCGAAAGGCTGGGAGCACAACGCTGCCATCGGGCGAGGCGTACTCGCGACGCGGCGCTGTGGAGACGTCGCGCTTGAATAGCTCCGCGAGCGTCGGGAACTGGTCGCGAGCCGGATCATACTGATCCTTGAACTCACCATTCACCCACCAGACAACCGGCAACGCTAGGGCAGCATCGGAATGCGTGCCGGCGGGCTCAGCCTCTATCCGGGTGACCGGTCCATCGGGGCCGTTGGGCTTCAGGCTGTAGACCGCACCTTCAAACCCGGCCGAAGACAACACCAACAGGTTGTCCGAATGATCCACCGCCAGGTTGATGGGATCGAGAGGGTGACTGCTCACGATCTTCAGTCCCTGACCCTCTGTCCAGGAGTAAATGCGCTGGAGGATGCGGTCGACATAGTAGAGCGTGCCGTGTGAGTCGAGGACCCCTCCTCCGAGCGCCTCGAAACCGCCGGCGAGCTTCTTCACCGCAGATGAAGCGACTGCGGGTGCGGCAGTCCCAGATATGTCGAGACGCGCGAACTCGCGCTCGCGCACTTCCAAGCCACTGCTCATGTCCTGAATGGCATTGTCGTACGGATATTTGCTCAATCGCAGGAACGTGGCGCAATCGTCGCCGTCGCAGGTGGCAAATCCGCTCTCCGAGTTCACATGAACATTGCGGAAATGGATGTCATGGGCTCCATACAGCCTCACTGCCGCCGGTGCAGGACCCACGGTGCGGGTCACGCGATACCCGTGATAGTTTGCGACAAGGATGTCGTGAGAGTCGCGCATTTCGAGCGAGACGGCATTGAGGCTCTCCCGGAACTCCTCCTCCGTCTGCGGCGCGAAAAACTCCCAGTTGGCGACCCGATCCAACACGATCTCGTTGCGAACATGATGCTCAACCGAAATCTCATACACGTGCCCGGGCGTATCGGTGTCGGAGACGTAGAGACCTGCGCTGGCGAAGGTATCCGGACTCCAGATGCCGTTGAAGGTACCGCCACCACCGTTTGTTACCCACAGACTGGGATATTGGCCATCCCAACGATGCGCGGGATCCGGCGCGCCGCCGCGATTCGAGTTGTAACGGTTGAATCGCATGGCGCTCGCCGGTGACATATCGCGGGCGAGCTCGAACTTGACGTCGTCGACGAGAGAATTCTCGCCGGCGCTCCACAACAAGGCAGTGGCACGCGCGTTGACGCCGCCCGTGAAAAGCCCGACGCCAGAGACGATTGCATCCCCGCCTCGGGCTGACTGGATCAGCGCCTTTGGCGCGCCAACACCCTGGTAGCCGGGCGTGCCGTCGGCCAGCACGATTTGAGTGAGGCTCGGATGCAAGGCGATGAGCACCGAGCTTTTTCCCAAGCGAATTGTGTCGCTCACCTTGTAAGCGCCTAACGGCAGATAGACGACGCGGTGACTATCGATTGCGCGCTGAAGTGCTGCAGTGTCATCGACCTCTCCGTCGCCAACGACGCCCAGGTCATGTGCATTTGCCCACTCTGAAACCGGCGGCAATGGACGGATCGCGACAGGCTTGGGGGCGGGGAATGAACTGATTGCATCGATGTCAGCGCTGGTCTCAAAGCGACCGAGCTGACCGGCTGCAGGCACCCTCAGCCCATAGCTGAACGAGCTGACACGATAGATCTGCCCTTTGCCGCCAACGGTATGTCCGCTATCACGAAATTGTGCGAGCACCGGAGTGTTGCGGGCAAGCGCGTTCGCGAATCCAACCTGAGTAAAGACATTGTTCTCGTTTGAAATGACTACCGCCGCCTGCCGTACGTTCTCGAATCGGACGTCCTTGCCGAACATCGAGTCGCCATAGCCCCGGTCAATGTCGATCCCCACCGGAACATCGCGCATGGTCACGTTGACCAGAGTCAGTCCCGCCTCATGCTCGCGGATTGCGGCATTCTTCTGGCCTTCGAAGGTGGAGTCGATGACGGTGAACTGCCAGGCCGGCGAGGTCTTCTCGGTCACGATCCCGTAGCGACCACCGTGGAAATGCAAATTGTGAACCACATTGCCAGCCTGGTAGATGCCGGCGAAGCCGGAACCCAGCTCGAAATTCATGTTGCTGAGGAAGGCATGCTGGGCGATTCGCAAGCGCACGCCGGTGGCGGCCGGATTTCCGGCACCGATCTGAATATCGATGTTGCTCATCGCCGAGTAGAACGTACTCGGATTGGCATCCCAGATCTTGGGGTCGAAAGGAACGACGGTAGGCGGCGGGAAAGGCACGCGGGGCAACTCGATCTTGCCGAGATCGCCGTGGGCACTATCACCACGCGAGGCGCCGGTGAAGACGACCATGCTGCTGATGCCGTGCTGGAAACCCGGCGTGTTGTCCCCCAGAACCAGAACCGGGCGCGTCCGGCCGGTGCCAAAGAGTCGCACGGCAGGCCAGATCAGAATCGTGCGGCTGATCCTGTAACGTCCTGAAGGAAGGAAGACTACACCGCCGCCACCCTGCTCGGCCGCCTGGTCGAGAGCATGCTGGATGGCATCGGAATCGTCCGCTTTGCCATCACCTTTACCCTTTACCGTGACCGCTCGCGGATCTGTCGGAGCCGTTTGCAGCGCAGACGTCGACGCGAATGCAGTCGTGGCCAACAGCGTCAGCGCTGCGAAGCACACCAGCATCGATTTCATGCAACAGCCTCATCAGAAGTTGAACCGGAAGCCCGCGCGATAGACCCGCCCGATCGTATCGTAGAGCGCGGGATTGACATCCAGTCCGGTGTTCGTTTGCGGTGCGGGCACCGGGTCCTTGTTGAATGCATTGTCAACCTTGACGAATGCCGTGATCCCGTCAGTGATTGAGTAGCGCGCGCCAACATCGAAGTACAGCGCACCAGCCATGTGGTTGTAGTTGATCGTCGGATTGTTCGTAGTCGAGACAGGGCAGTTGCTCTGGCAGACTACGTACTGGTAGCCGAACACGCCGGCGCTGAACCAGCGCTCGGTCAGATCAACACCCAGGTTGTCCCAGTCCCAGCTCTGACTGCCATACACCTTCCAGTGCGGGGTATTGCCGATTGTTCCGGAACCGGATCCGGAACCGCCGCTGTTCTGCCCCGCGAGCTCCACGTTGGGCACATTTTTGATGCCGGAATAGCTGGTGAAATCGATGACGTGGGTCGCGAGAGCACGAATCGTCAGTTTGCCCGGCGCATGGATCCGGTCGAGCGGCATCTGATAGCTCGCCTCGATGTCGACGCCCTTGGTCTTGACCGATGCCAAGTTGAACGCTTGAACGTTGACGAACGGTTGCGCACCATTGGTGGGAGCCAGATTCAAGGTGTCGCAGTACAACTGCAGGGTGACATCCTTGCAGAAATTGACCTGCTGCTGAGCCGACAAGGTCGAGATGATGTCGGTGATCTTGATGTTGTAGTAGTCAACCGAGGCACTGAACCCTTCCAATCCGCTCGGGTTCGTCAGCACGAGACCGAGCTCGTAGTTCTTCGCCTGTTCCGGTTTGAGGTTGGGGTTGCCGATCGTATTCTGGAGCACCGTGATCGTGCCCGGCACGCCGGGCTGCGTAATTCCGGGCGACGTCGTCGTCGTCGGGGCGGCAAACAGCTCCGACAGGTTCGGCGCGCGGACGTCCCGCGAGACCACCGCGCGCAGGCGCAGAGGTGAATACGGTGTTTGCCAGGACCCACCGATCTTCCAGGTGTAAACCGTCCCCGAGGTCGAGTAGTCCGTCCAACGGCCGGCGAGGTTCAGGTTGGCTTTGCCGAGGAGTTCCGAGTCGATAAACGGCACGTTCGTCTCGAGAAACGCCTCGGTCACATGATATTGACCGCTACCGTTATGGTAGTTACCTGCATACCAGTTAGCTCCCCCGGGAACGAGGACCGGGTCGGCTGGGTAGTCCTCAGTGTTGGGGCTATCGGCTGTCACGCCGTTGCCGTACGGGTCGCCAACCACGCGGTAGTACTCGCGACGCCATTCAGCACCGAAGGCCACCGACAGTGGGCCTGCCCACAATGAGACGGGCTCGCCGTTGATGGCCAGACTCGCCGCGTCCTCGGTTTGATGCGTGTGTTGGAAAGGACCGGGGCTCGGATCGACGTAGGCCAGCTGCTCCGGGGTGAGTGCGATGTCGCCCCCGAAAATGTTGATCGGCACGCAACCGGCGGCTCGCGCGACAGCGCTCGCGCAGACGATCTGACCGTTGAGAGTCGCAGCGTTGATGGCCTGGTTGTAGTGCGGGTTCAGTGGAATGTCGAACACATGAACATCGGTCGTATTCATCGCGTGTTCGTAGTAGGCATCGTAGTGCCAATCAGATCCAACGCCCACTTTACCCTCCGCACCCAGCACATAGCGCTGCTGCTCGCGCTTGGGCTTTACGTAGGGGTTCGGGAGGAAAGCATTGTCCAATCCGTAGGAGAAGCTCGGCGGCGTCTTGGTGCTGCCGTTGCAACCGGTCGCCGCTATGTCCGCGGGCACGTATGGATTGGCACAGGAGATGTCGAGTCCGGATCTGAAGGCGCCCGGGTTCGGCTGGTTGCGCGACTTGACGCTCGCCAGATTGAAGGTGGCGTAGATCTCGTTGTCGTCGTTGAGGCTGAAGCCGATACGGCCAAAGCCCACCAGGCGTTCCACTGATGACACCAGCGACGCACCGGCACCTACGGCGCCCGAATTGTCGCCACCCACGCAGAAGCCTGTGTAACACGGCGAGCCTTTCTGAAAAGGACCGTGGTTTCCGGAAGCGTCGAACGCCGTGTACTGAAACGGGCCGGATGTAATCAGACCCCACTTGGAATAGGTGGTGGACTGCGCATGATCCGCATAGTTGTACTGTGGTAGACCGTTATCCTTTATATTGGTGTTGAGCAACGTCGAGGCTCTGAACCAGTTGCGACCACCAGCCAGACGCTCGCCAAAACCACCGGGGCCTACGCCATTCTCGTGGTCATACTCGGCCGAACCCTCGAGGTGCAAACGGTCGTCGAACAGTGAGTGACCGGCAGCCGCGCCGACCAGGAACTGACCGTCATCACCGTAGGTGGTGATGCCACCCTGGACGATTCCTTTGACGCCCTCGAAGCGCTTGTCAGTGACGAAGTTGACCACACCGCCGACCGCATCCGAACCGTAGGAAGCCGACGCACCGCCGGTGACGACGTCCACGCGTTGGATCAACAGTTGCGGAAACTGGCTGATGTCAGGAACTCCCGTGACATTCGCGCCCACCACCCGTTGGCCATCCAACAAAGTGAGTGTGCGAATCGCCCCGAGACCGCGCAGCGAAAAGGAGCTCAAGCCCTGCTGGCCGCTCGACGTGCTGAAAGTGCCGGTATTGGTTCCCGTTGATCCCTGCAAGGAGGGAAGCTGAGTGACCGAAGTGAATATATTGGGCTGTGCGGTCTTTGAAAGGTCTTCTGCGGTGACGATGGTGGTCGGCGTCGGCGCAGTGAAACCTCTCGAGGTGATTCGCGTACCTGTGACTACGATCGTCGCCGCATCCGACCGCTCCGCCTCGCTGCTGGCAGCCGGTGAGCCATTGGGGGGTGGTGACCCACCGGTGCCAGCAGCGGTTTGGCCATGTGCCGGGCTGTGATGGAGCGACACGGCTGCAGACAACACAACCCCGCCGAGCAGGCGCATTGCAGACCTGATATTTACCATTGAGCGAATCCCCTCTCTTCGTTCTCTAGCAGATGAGCACCAGGTGCTCCGAAGGCAACTCTCGTCTTCGTCAGTCGATCGCCGGGAACGCGTCCCACGATCGCAACGAGGCTTTACATCATTGACGCTGAGGAACCGGTGGTGGTTTGTAATCCACCCACTGATCCACCGGCTGTTCGCCGGCCCACGCGATCGCGTGTAACAACATGTTCTGAGTCGCAACGCCATTCTGTTCGTGCAGCAGTGGCGCGTGGATCGAGCCGATCGCCACGCCGCCGTCCCCCCTCAGGAACGTCTTGCAGCCGACGACGAATGGCAGGGCCACGTACAGGAGGGGCGGTGAGTTTTCAGGCCGGCTCGAAGGGCGAACCTGTATACGATTCCCATTCCGGTTGCGCATGCCTGGCGCACCCGCCGACGCGGCGGACCGGGCTTGAAGGCTAGCGCGGCTTCGATGGCCGAGCGCGAGAGGAGCACTGCATACGCACCAAAGGCTCTTTTTTCCCGCTAAGACGCGCATTCCCCCCCCTTGTCCTGCTGTGCAGCAGCATACCCGTATACAATATGCGTGTGCAAGGGAGCGCTACCAAGAATTGAAGTCCGAGCAGCGGACTGTGCCGGGGACTGAGCCGAGTTTGGCCGGGCGTATTGCTTGATCCATTCGTTGTGCTCGCGCTGGAGCGCCGTCCCTGGTAGTTGGTAGCTTAGTACGATGACAGCTCAAATAAGGATCTTGACCGAAGGCGACGCCGGCGAGCTTTTTCGTCTACGGCATAGTGCACTTCTGGACTCGCCCTTGGCCTTTCTGGCCTCCCCTGAAGATGACTTGGCATCCTCGGAGGCAGCAGTGCGCGGACTACTGAAGCCGCAGCGCGAGTCAGTGGTCTTTGGAGCGTATACGCAGGGGCTGGTCGGAATGCTGGGGTTGTATCGTGCGAACCAGAGAAAGGCAGCCCACAAAGCTAACCTTTGGGGAATGTTCGTTGTGGCTGTGTGTCGGCAACAAGGGGTGGGCATACGACTGCTCGATGCGGCGATTTGCTATGCACGCACCCTTGATGGCGTTACGTCCGTACACCTCAGCGTCAGCGAATCTGCAGCCGCGGCGCGACGCTTATACGAAAAGGCCGGCTTCCAGACGTGGGGCGTCGAGCCAGATGCGATCCGATTCGAGAACAGATCCGATGGCGAACGCCACATGCGGCTTCCACTGCCAGGCGTAGTCAGCTGATCGGCCGCTGTTGGCCGGTTACCGGATTGGCTCGCATGGCCTCGTAGTCAGCCGCGCTACTTCTACTTTCGCAACTTCGCAACGACCTTGATCTCGGTGATGCCGTTGGCCGGAATCAACCGAGAGACCTGGATTGCTGTCCATGCCGGAAAGGGTCGCTTCACATAGTGATTCTTCACAGCGGCGATGGCGGGCATCTGCGTAATCAGATCAGTGTGAAAGCTGGTCATTTCCACGACATCATCCCAACTTGCACCGGCATTCTTCAGAATGTCACCGATCCGTTCGAAGGCACGGGTGTAGCCGAGCTGCAGATCGGTTTCGCCCTCGCGTACGCCGGCAACGACTCCCGAGAGATATATCGTGTCGCCGGTCACGATGGCGTCGGAAAAGCCCCACTCGTTCTCAATCTTGAGAAGACCCGGCTCCGATGCCATCACTACTTTGGCGTCCTGGCGGGCTCCCGCCAGCGTTGGACTCGAAACTGTGAGCAGGGCAAGGGCTGACAATACGAGGCGCATAGTGGTCTCCGTTTGTGGCGCAATCAGAAGAAGTGGGCCAAGGCCGCTACAGTCTGCAATCATTTGAGCCTTGGTCTCGGCTATCGTGCCGCAAGGCATCCACAAGACGTCGCGCCTCTCTAACGATAGCCGGGGGAAACCCTATCTTCTCCAAAAGCTTAATCGCATTCCTGCTTGTGGAGATTCCTGAATGCAACCGGTAGTCAAAAACCTCTGGCAGCTCCGGATTCTCGATAAAATGGAAGGCAAGAAAGCTTCGTCCCAGCAGGTGTTGCAGCTCGACGTCGTGTGTGGTTACAAGTACCTGCGCGTGCGCACCGAGGGAGTCGAGAACTGCCTTGCCGGCGGCGATCCTCTCAGGTGTATTGGTACCACGAAAGAGTTCATCGATTAGAAACACATCTCTACCATCGCGCTCTGCCCTTTGCACAAAGGACAGGATTCGTTCCAGCTCGGCGAAGAAGTGACTCTTACCTGACTCGATCGAATGCTCCGCTCGAATCGAAGCCATGACTTTCGATCGCGGGATGACGGCCGCGGCAGCAAAACAAATGCCGAGGGTCCGCCCCAAAATAATGTTGCCGCCAACCATCTTGATGAAGGTTGTCTTGCCCGCCATATTCGTGCCGACAACGAGCGCCGACTGCCCACTCAGGGCGACCGAGTTGACGACCGGAGCGCAAAGCAGCGGATGGAAGCCATCTACGAGCTTGATCGTCTTCTCGGTCGTAATCACAGGCAGGCAATGTGCGGGGATCCGCTGTAGCCAGGAGGCGATTGCAATATCGGCGTCGAGGGAGCCAACCTGCAAAAATACGTGAGCGAGCGTGTCACGATGACGCCGCAGATTTCGCGTAACCAGCACCGCCGCCACATGGTCGGCCAAGAAAAGTAGATTGAGCCAGAAGAAGAACGATGCGGCAAAATCATTGCTACGGTCACCCAGAAACCACCGGAATGATCCGCGCAGGTCAGCAGTCTCACTAAAGATCGTGCTCAGTCGTGTCGGCTGGGAAACGGGTCCGGGCATGGCCACTCTGGCGAGGCGCGCGGCAGCAGAGATCATCCTTCCGATACTTGCTGTCGCCAGGAATGTCTCATGGATGTCGTGGCGTAGAAATACCACGATACACAGGTTGCAGAGGACTATCGCACCCAATAACCATGCCAACGCAGGATTCAGGATAGTGGCTGCAATCACCAGAAGCGACGCGACTGACATCGATAGAACCAATCCCGTCAAGCGCGAATTGTCGGGCAACTCGCCGAACAGGCTCTCGCATGTAAGGGCGTCGGGGTCTCTTCGCAGTGGCCATAGGCACAGCTGTAATTGCTCGCGTAGCGCAGTCTCCCGCCGGAGTACTTGGTACGCGGTGTAGTCGTTCTCGAGCTCGCCTGGATCATCCCGATAGATACGCAGCTTGCGATAAAGACACTGGCTCCCCAAAGGTGTCAGCGTCGAATCCATGGACGAGAACAAGCGCTCGAACTCCAGGTCTCTCCAGGTCCCGTTGTCGACTGATTCCGTCGTGGCGTTTCGCGTTAGGTCGAACAGCTTCGTCGAAAGCCAAGACTGCTTGCAGCCTTCCCGACCCCAACTCGCCCGAATCTGATCAATCGGACGTTGTTTCCAAGAGAGCCTGAGCTGAAACCAAGTCTGTATGAGCTGAAAGCGGATTCGCCAGTGGAACGACAGCAGCATCGAAGCATTCCCTTGAGATGGCTGTAATCGCGGTCGGACAAAGTCTGCATGGTACACGCAGCAGCAACACTCATCCATCTTACGTGCGGCCGAATGCCTTTGGAGAATCTCCACGGCCGATGCAGGTGCTCTGTTCACGGCTGGCTGAGGTTGTCGCGCACAGCACGCGGGTACGGCAACTATGAGGAGTTTCGATTCTTCACGGGCCTACGGCAATCCGGACAGATTGCGCTGCAGACTGAGGGCTGCAACCTGGTGAACGGCAAGATCAGCGTGACAAAGGCCGTCGTCGAACGAGGAGATGAAGAATCGAACGAACACCAATGGGAGCGTGCAAGCTCAGGCGCGTTGTACGCGCCTGCTCGCCGCGCGAAGCAGTCCCCATGCCGCCGGTTGCCCATGAACGGGAACAGTCGCAGAAAGTGCGCACTGGGCGGTGCACTCCTCCACATTCAGGGACCGACGGCGGTTAGCTCGAGGCTCTGCATCGACTGAGCGGCGGCGATAGCCTGCGGCAGCTGCGCCAGTGGAAATCGGTTGATGCGAATTGGCGAGAGATCCAACGCGCCCGCGGCGATCAGTTGGGCGAGCACGACCGGCGCAGTTTTCGGATACATGAATGCGCCGACAACTTCCCACTCGTTGCTCAGCATCTCCCCAAACGTGATCTGCAGTGGCGCAGAGGCGCTTCCCATCATGACCAAACGCCCGCGCCGCCTGAGCGCGCGTAAGGCGGCGGAGGTGCTTGCCGCGCTGGAAGCGCGCCCGAGAAGATCGAGCGCAATGTCCGCTTTGCCACCCGCCGCCGCTTCGATCCTCGCCGCGTCCGCTGCGGGATCATCGCCGCGCAGGACAGCGGGCACAACACGCGACCCGAGCGCGTCGGCGAGTTTCTTCAGTGCTTCGGCGTCACGGCCGAGCGCCACGACACGTGCGGCACCCATCGCGACGGCGAGCATCACGCCGGCTGAGCCGAAGCATCCCGTAGCCCCATTGATTAACACCACCTGCCCAGGCGCGGCTCCGGCGCGCAGCAGCCCGCCGTAAGGAACCAAGAGCGTTGAGAGCGCGATCCACGCAGTGTCCGGCAGGGCAGCTGCGCCGGGCAGCGGCGTCACGCATGACGCCGGCCAATGCGCGAACTCACCGAAGGTGCCGTGACGCCATAACTGTTGCAGCTTGAGCGCTGCATCCGGAACACCGCCGAAGCGAGAGGCGCCCATCGCTGTGAGGCCGATCAGGATCTGCGGTGGATCATTTGCGGGGTAATCCGCAACGAGATGCGGACTAAGGAAGACGCGGTCGCCGACGGCCACGTTAGACACTTCAGCGCCAACTGCCTCGACCTGGCCGACAGCATTGCTTCCAGGAATGAATGGGGTGGGCGGCAAGGCGTAAGGCGTCGAACCATCGATCACCTGCTGCATGTACGACAGCACCATGGCACTCTCGATGCGCACGAGTACACCGCTCGGGTGCAGCACTGGCGTTTCGACGTCGCGCAACTCGAGCGGCTGGCCCGTCGCATTCAGCAGCCACGCTTTGAAGGTCCTTGCAGCCATGCACGGCTCCGGCGAGGGATGGTGAGAGCAAATGGACGGCGCGTGGTGGAGTTCCGCGGCGCGGCAAGTCCAACCGCATGTCGCGCAACGCATGCGTTGCTCGACATGTGTGCGCCATCCGCATCCGTTTCTTCGAGCCACATGACAACACTGCGGCTGGGGTGTGGCTTTATCGAGGCGGACACGACTGGCTGGCCACAGTTTCATGTTAGCGCTATCATTTATAGATCGTGTCTCAGAGACGGGGATTTTCTGAGCTACGTTCCACGCCATCACCTGTCACACGAGCAGCTTGACCCCAATCTATGCCAATCCTGAGCCGAATCTGTCTCCTCTTGGTGCTGACATCCGGGTCGAGTTTGTTCGCCGCCGATCTTGCGATCCGAGTGAACGACAAGGCCTACCTCGACGCTCGAGGTTTCAGCGTGTTTCTCTATGACAGCACGTACCATCCCGTTTTCGTAGACCAAAAAAACACTGCCATGGAAATGATTCTCCACGGCCAGCGTATCGCCACGAACGGCGACGTGCGCCTGATGCCAACACCCGAGCAGTGGGACTTGGTGGCAACCCTCAAAGGGCGCCGGGCCGATAAGGCCAACAATCGGCTTACCGCCAACCTCGCTTTTCCGACGTTTGATTTCAGCTACACACTGGAGGTCGCCGCGGAACACGGTGGCGTGAAGGTAAGCGTCAATCTCGACAAGCCGCTACCTCAGAAAGTGTCTGGGCGGGCGGGCTTCAACTTGGAATTCCTGCCATCGATCTACATGGGCAGGGCTTACCTGGTGGACGGCACGAAAGCCGGCATCTTCCCCCGAACGCCCAACGACCCGATGGTCAGTGTGTCGCCGCTGCCAGATGAGCCAAAAAAAGCGTACTACCTGGAAGACTGGGAGAAGGCCAAGGGATACACAGAGCCGCTGCCGTTCGCGCAGGGCCGGAGCATCACCTTGGGGGTCGACGACGCGCTGGCCCGGATCAACGTTAAGTCGGATACGGCCGACCTTATGCTGTTCGATGGACGCGACCGCGCGCAGAACGGCTGGTTCGTTTTACGTTCGCTCATCCCTTCGGGCAAGACGACCGGCGCTATCGTGTGGCACATCAGACCGGATGTGATTCCGAACTGGACGCGACCACCGATGATCGCGCACAGCCAGGTCGGATATGCGCCGGATTTCTCGAAGGTGGCTGTCCTTGAACTCGACCCGAGGTACAACGGCCCGAAGACGGCCAAGGTGCTTCGCCTTACGGAGGATGGGCCTTACAAGCAGGTGTTCGAGGGTTCGATCACGCCGTCCACGCCGTGGCTGCGTTACGTCTATTCGAAATTCGACTTCACTGCGGTCAAGGACCCCGGTCTCTATGTCATCGAGTACGCGGATCAGCGTACGGCGCCCTTCCCCGTTTCCAAAGACGCTTACGCTAACATCTGGCAGGACAGCCTGGACCATCATATTGCGGAGCAGATGGATCACGTCTCCGTCCGCGAAGGCTACCGCGTGTGGCATGGAGCATCGCACCTGGATGATGGCCGTCTGGCGCCTGTGGTTGGTGAGCAATTTGACGGCTGGAATCAGGCTACGGCAACCGACGGGAAGTACAAAGGCGGCGATCATATTGCCGGAATGAACGTGGGCGGCTGGTACGATGCCGGCGACTTCGACCTCGAGGAGCCTGCACAACTCAGTGTGATTCAGAGTCTGGCTCTGGCCTACCGCGAATTCAACATCAGGTACGACGAGCTTACGGTGGATGAAGGCGCGCGTCAGGTACAGATGCACCGTCCTGACGGCGTTCCAGACACTGTGCAGCAGGTCAAGCACGGCGCGCTGCTCATCCTCGCGCAGTTTCACAATATCGGCCACTCCATCCGCGGCACCCACGAACCCGACTTGCGTCAGTACACACACTTGGGCGACGCCGCCTCGAAAACCGATGGCCGAATCTACAACCCGAAGCTCGGCCCTGACGAAGTGGAGGGCGACTACTCCGGGAGGCCGGACGATCGCTGGATTTTCTCCACGACGAACCCGTATTTGCAGTGGAACGCCATCGCGGCGCTGGCTGCGGCTGCCGACGCGCTGAAAGGCTGGGATGATGCATTAGCGAAGGACGCCCTCGATACCGCGATCAAAGCATGGAACGACGAGAATGCTCATCCGACGCCGAATCCAGCACGCGACAGCTCAGGCGCATCGGTGCCGGGGGGCTCTTCCGGATCTGGTGTGCTGGCCGCCTCTCAAGGGGCGGTGTCTGCCGCACGAGCCGGTGGCAAGAGACGGGGCCGCTCAGGCACTCAGGGAGCACAGATCGCGACCGGCGTTGAAGCGCCTCCTCCGGACGCGTTCGGTCGGGGCGACTTTGAGATCGGACAGGTCTGGAATGCGGCTCTGGAGCTGACCATTGCGACCCATGGCGCCGAGCCCTACAAGTCGCGCCTGCGGGAGTTATTACCTCAGATGATCACCCCGCAACAGATGAACCTTCATGGTTGGACTGCAGTGCGGGCACTGCCTTATCTCGACGCGAGCGCGAAAGATCAAATGCGCGAAGCGGTCAAGACCTACATGGCGACTGGCGATAAGCAGCTGGACTCCACCCCCTTTGGGGTTCCTCCGAGTTTGCGCACGTGGGGCGGCTCGAGCGCCGTGGTCGAGATGGCCATCCGAATGTACTTCCTGCACAAGACGTTTCCGGATCTCGTGAGCCCGGAATATACACTTCGTGCCGTCAACTACATCCTGGGCACGCACCCGGTATCCAGCACTTCGTATGTAGCTGGCGTGGGTACGGTCTCAAAGACCAAGACATACAGCAACAACCGCGCCGACAACGCTTACATTCCCGGTGCCGTGATTCCAGGATACATCATCATCAAGCCGGACTTCCCCGAGTGCATCGACGATTTCGGATTCCTCTGGTTCGAGGATGAAGCCGTGGTAGCCGGGTCGGCAAGCTGGGTCGTGGCCGGGAACGCCGCGTTCGCGATCACTCAGGAAGTGAAGTAGGCCCATTTGATTGACCCATGCTGACTGAATCCCCTCATTGTATGAGGGGACAGTATTGGGCAGGCGTCGCCGCGTGCCCAATGTCGGATTGGAGTGTCGGCATCTCGCTCAGTTGCCCGCAACGCGAGTCGGTGGAGCGGCACTGGCCTGCGCCGACCGCACGGGGGTCTCGGCGAGCAGCTTCTCGATCTTCGCGGTGAACTCCTCCTTCAGTTGGCGATTGAAATCACCGCTGGCGGGGGATGCGAAGCCGGAGTGAATGGATTTCACCAGGCCGTCACGACCGACGAACACTGTTGCAGGCCATGTGTTGAGGTTGACAAGTTGGGGGACCTTCTCCCACATCTCGGCTGGAGCGCCCGCGATCAGGTACGTGTATTTGACACCGTACTGCTTCACGAAGGCCCGCTCGCGCAGCAGGCTGGACTGCTGCTCGGGCTCTTCGAAGTCGAGCGCTACAATCTCGAGACCCTTGCTGCGATATTTCTTGTCGAGCTCCACGAGGAACTGGGCCTCGTCGTGGCAATTGGGGCACCATGTGCCTGTGACGATGGCCAGCACGACTTTGCCCTTGAAACGCGGATCCTCGTTCGACACCAACTTACCGTCGGCGTCGGGGAATTTGAACACGAACTTCTCGTTGGCGTCGCGAACGGTGGTGTGGGTTTCGTAGTTGGCCGGTGCTGGCAGATTCTTCGCGCGCGCCACTTCGGAACGGTAGGCGACATACTGCGTAATGCCTGCGTAGCGTGTTTCGGCATAGGCGTTATTGCCCTCCCCTTCCTTTGCGCTGTCCTTACCTTCGATGGCGCGTTTGAATGCTTCGTTGTGGGCGATGACTTGCAGCGTGCCGTCCTGGCCTGGCGTGACTTCGATGACACCGGGGCGATGGCCGTCGAAGTGGCTGAGAATCCACTTGCCGTTTTCGAATCGGCCGCTGTAGGCGCCGGTATCTCCGTCGACACGCAGAATCGACGCTTCAGCCTCCGGGCCGCTTTGTTTCACGATCAGGCGAAAGGCCTTTTCCCCCTTGGGGCTCGGGGTTTCGAGCGGAATTTCCCAGGACCCGGCGATGGCGGGGATATTCGCGGCCGCCTTTTGAGGCTCAACATGACGAACGGCGTGGAAGTCATATTTCAGCGTGTAGTTGGGACCACCGAGCGCGCTGGTGCCGGTGAGCTCACCGTCGCGCAACGTCGCGGTAATGGTGGTGAGATAGTGGTCGATGTTGAGAACGAGCTTGCCGTCCTTGAAGGAGGCACTCGTCGTGGATTCATACGCGCGCGAGCCGTCGTAAAAAGTGGCTTTCAGCGTGGGGCCGGAGCCCGAGATATCCAGCCGGAACGGGACCGCGGGGCCGTTGTTGAGAAGAGCTGCATCCCAGCGGCCGACGAGTGTTTCCGCAGAGGCGGTACCGGCAAGGAGAAGGCCTATGGTCGTTGCGACTAAAGTGGTTCTCATGTTGGATCCCTAGTGGAGTGACTGTTGCAGAAGGTGTCTGGAGTGGGCGTACTCCTGCCACTCGGACGGCAGGCCTGGCTTGGTGGCCAGCAGAATTTCGAGGACAGCCTGGCGGTCCGCGGGGGCGAGCCTGGCGAAGTCCGGGCTTTGATCCTGTCCGCTCAGGACCTGCAGCAGACGGTGGTAGACGTACCCCTTGGCCGGTTCCGGCAACGAATCGAACGCATCCGAGTAGATCAGGTAGCTGCAGGGGTATCGGAAGATACGGGTGCGCAGGTCGAAGTCTCGCAGGGAGCGACCCTTTGAGTCCCGCACGCCCCGTGCTTGAAAGTCCCGGGCAAACGCCGAGGTGCCCAGATCGGTTCCCGGCAGAGAGGTTTCGTTGGCGAACAGCAGGTAGCGCAGGAGTTGCTCGGCCGGGCGTTCGAACTGTTGTCGCAGACCATCCGGGACCGGTGTGCCGGCCGTCGCCTCGTCGCCTTTATCCCGGGAGACGACTGAGTACAGCGACTGTCGGGTCTTGTAGTTCGTGAGAGTGATGAGATTGTGCATCTGCGTTTGATGCGCCAACACCAGGTGCGCCACGACATCACTGCTGCTAATCAGATAGCTCGCCGCGTCGAACCGTTGCGGCAGAGGCGCCAACTGCGTGGCGGCTGACTCCGTGCTGGAGTCGTTGCTGATCTTCTGAAAAGCGATGGCGGCATTCGCCATGCTGGGGAGCGCGCCGGTCACGTACCAACCGCCCCAGCGCTCGCTGAATGGGCTCTCCTGGTCGGTGATGAAGGAGCGCGTGCCAGGGACCTGGGTACCCGTGTCAGTCGCATAGATCGATCTCAGCAGAACCCCGGGGACGCCCCGCGTGCCGGCCGCGATGTGGCACTGGGTGCAATCGAGCTCCGCGCGCTGGAACCGGGGCTGGTCGGACTTGCGCTCATCCAGCAGGTAGAAAATGGCACCCTGCATGGGATCGAAAGAGACGATCTCGACGGCCTTGCCTTCGTGGACTGAGCCGACATAGACGTCGTCGTTGTAGTAGAGCGCCCTGGGATGCTCCGGGGAGATCTTGGGGTATTGGAAGCTCGTTTTGGAGAAGACGAGCGTCTGGGAGTTGATCGGCACCTGCAGCAGCCCCAGTACGGATGGCAGATAGCCGTGCTCGGGGCTGTACTCCAGCTTGGCCGCGCCCTTTTCCAACTTCTGCTGCAGCTTCGCGACCGGGTCGTGCAGGTCATCTGAGCGATAGTTGATGGGCGGGTCGCTGAAGGGGATGTAGCCCTGGTTGCGGACGGCGATTTGGGCGCTCACCCGCGTGGCGGCAAGCGCGCAGACTGTCAGTATCGCGATGGCGCGCATCACGGATGCACCACGACAAGATGAACAGTCTTGGGTGGCTTGCATTCCCGGGCGCTGCAGGCCTGGAAACGGATGCTGACGGGGATCGACTGGCCGGCACTGGCGTTGGATTTCAGGCTGACGGGAACGTGCACCGCGAACGAGTTGGTGTAGAACTCCGTTTGCAGGTTGAAGCTCGGGTCGAGTCGGGTCTCGGGTGTCGAGCCTGAAGGCGGCGCTCCGGGGCTGGCGACCGGATTGTCGTCGATGCTGACACGCAAAGGAATGGGACCGCCCGGTCGTTGCGTCAAGGCATACACGTGCCAACCTTCCTCAACATGCGCAGTCAGCTCGAGAGTGACCGGGTTGCTCCAGGATGCGGCCCAGTCAACCCGCGGGTCCGGTGTTTGCGCGGTTGCGGTCCCGCAGAACGCGAGTAGAAGCCAACGGATCACGGCGTGGCCTCGTAGACCGGCGGCGTGGTTTGTCCCTGATGACAGTTGCCGCAGGTAAGCGGCACGGCGTAGCGCCGGTCGCTGACCTGCGCGAGGTATTTGGTGTTGATGTCGTTCAACATGCCGATCATCACTCGCGCTGTGAGTTTGGCGGGACTCTCGTCCGAGGCGAAATCGATGCCTTGCGGCCCCTCGGAATGGCAGAACTGACATTGCACGTTCAACTCGCGGGAGTAGCGCACCATCAACCCCGCCAGCTCGCCGTTGGGGATGTCCTGCGGGAGCACTTTGAGATTCCGTTCGGCCTTGTGCGGGGCCGCTGCCAGTGTTGAGCAACATAGAAGAAGCAATAGCGTGTAACGGGGCATTGTGTTGATTCTATGGTCCGTGTGCGGATCGAAGAGCACCGGCCAGCGTCATGTTCAGGCTGCTCTGCGCGACGGCTACGAGGAAGCGCAGCTGTTGAAGCGTCATTGCGCGACAGTAATCGCGGGTCAGTTGTGGCGTCCAATGGCCAAAACAGCTCGCGGCATGAGAGTCAGTTATGTCACCGGGTTGCTACCACGGCAGATCACACATCGCAAACGGTGGCGGAATAAACGGCATTAGACGCATCCCGATTCGGCGAATAGTCTGCGGCGCGTTTTTCACACATACGCAACTAGCAACATGACGAATATCGATCAGACATCCCGGAGACCCTGCGTCCTACCAAGAAGGCGGCGCGCAATCGGAACAGGGATTGTCACCTGTGAATGCGGGCTCCTATGGACGCAGCAACTGGGCTGCCTACGTCGATGTGGCGACGAATCTGTGGCCTCACTGGCAAGTGGATGTTGCCGGGCGTCACGAGCACTTCACTGACTTTGGAAATACCACCAGCGGCAAGCTGTCCACCCGCTACGACTTCAGCTCGCGATTCGGGTTGCGCGGCACCGTGAGTAACGGTTTTCGGGCGCCTTCACTGGCACAGGAGTTCTACGCCTCACTGGGCGTATCTCCTACGGGCAAGCGGGCAGATTGCGGCGGGATCACCGGCTGCGAAAGCGCTCGGGGCGGGCACCCTGGAGCCGGAGAAGTCGGTCAGCTTCAGTGTGGGTGCGGTGGCGGAGCCGGTTGATGGATTGCATACCACTGTCGATGGCTATTTCATCCGCATCACGAATCGGATTGTCGATGGCGGCAGTTATGCGGGTGAGCAGGCTATCAACGCTCTCGAGGCGAACGGCGTTACATTCCCTCCCGGGATAAACCCTGCGAATGTCACGGCGGTTTTCTTTTCCAACGGTGCGGATACCAAGACATACGGAGTGGATTTGACCGCGGATTATCGTAGTGACTTTGGCGCGGGGGGCACTGTCGACTGGGATGCGGCCTTCAACTACAACCGTACGATACTGACCCGGCTGGGGCTGGATGGAAATGGCAATCCTCTGTTGGATGCGCAGCAGATTGCGTATCTGACGAGTGCCTCGCCGCAGAGCAAGATCATCGTCGGTGGGCTGTGGAAGGATGCGGGGATCATCGCGTCCCTGCATGAGATCCGCTATGGCAAGAGCGCTCCGCTGGATCAGTACTACACGGGCCCCAATGCCTTCTCGATCACAACCTTCTACGAGTCAGTGAACCGCCCGAAGTATGTTACGAACCTGGAGCTCGGTTACGAGTGGAGCGGAAAAGTAGTCGCGCACGTGCCCCGGCCTGGCTCAGCCGGGGCATCGAGCGCCACGATCGAGAATGCTCAGGGCTTCAGTTGCCCGCGGATTTCGCCGGGCTTGTGTTGCTCGCTGTGCACGTTGACGTAGAGCTTGCCGGCCTTGTAATCGGCCCATTGTCCATCCGTGAGCTTGGAGCCGGCGGGAACAGTCCAAGCACCGTCCGCACCCTTCGTGAACGTGATGATCGGCGGGCCTGCTTCGCCCTTGGCGCCGACGTGGATGTGAGCGGCGGTGCCTTCAATGCCCGTCGTTTTGACGGTGCCGCTGACAGACTTGTCCTTGGCAATATGGATCGTTCCATGGCCGGATGCGGAGGTGGTCACGGGGGGTGTTTCCTCAGCTCCGGTCAGATCGACCTTGACGTCGTGGGCAAATGCGCCGGCGGAGGCGAGCGCGAGGATCGAGGTCAGTGTCAGTGCAACGTGCTTCATCGGTTTCTCCCTGTGTGGGGTTGTGGAGCCTAGCCCTTATTGGAGCACGGGTACATGACGAAAAGTATTAGAAGGATTCCGCAGTCGTATTAAGCGTGGCGATATCGGGGTGCAACACTGGCACCATGAAAAACCTCAACTGGCGGCCCTCGCGGCGGCGGCTGCGGTGGTGGGCTTCCCGGCGCATGGCGCCGATGCCGGATTGGATACCAGGGCACGCGAGTTGACCGGCGGGCCTTGAAGATTGATTTTCACACAGATGTGCTGTTGCCTGGGCGCCCAATCGGCACGCCTCACTCTCCTCGCCAGACAGGACCACAACCCGCGAGCTTCGGGAGCTGAACGAGGACGGCGCATCCCGGACGGCCTCCTGGATCAGCTCCACGATCTGAGCGTGCGTGAGCGCCAGGGAGCGGCCCGCGAATATTGGATCCGCCGCATTTTGATCGAATGAATGAAGCGATGCGTCATTGTTATAACCGTTACGTCACCGCTGTTCTACTGACGCCGCTACCAGCCATTGTGCACGATGGCGGGATCGTGATCGAAACGCGCGGCGTCGCCAAAACATACTACACCCCGACAGCCGAATTCCAAGCACTTCAGGATGTAGATATCAACGTCAGCGCCGGCGAGGTGTTTGGAATCATCGGCCGCTCAGGCGCCGGCAAGAGCACATTGCTGCGCACACTCAATCTGCTGGAGCGGCCGAGCTCAGGGCGCGTTCTGATGGAGGGCGTCGATGTCACCCATCTCGACGGCGAGCCGCTCAGGCGCCTGAGGCAGCGTATCGGGATCATTTTCCAACACTTCAACCTGCTGAGCTCCCGGACCGTGCACGAGAATGTGCGCCTGCCGCTGCGGATCAGCGGCCAATTGGAACGCGCGGCCCAGGACCTGCGCGTCGGCGAGCTGTTGGATCTCGTCGGGCTGACCCGTAATGCCCACAAGTTTCCCGGTCAACTATCGGGAGGTGAACGTCAGCGCGTGGGAATCGCCCGTGCGCTCGCGAACCGGCCGCAAATCCTGTTGTGTGATGAGGCAACCTCCGCGCTCGACCCGGAAACGACCCAATCGATTCTCGAGCTGCTGCTCGAGATCAACCGCCAGCTCAAACTCACGATCGTGTTGATTACACATGGAATGGACGTCATTCGCGCGGTGGCGGATCGGGTCGCCATTCTCGATCACGGACGGATCGTCGAAACCGGAGAGGTGGTGGAAGTCTTTCTGAATCCTCGCCACCAGGTGACGCGCGCGTTGTTGGCGCAGAGCGGAGTTGAATCGGACAGCGCCGTAGCGCTCGAGCCCGATGACAGTCCGGTGTTGCGTCTCACCTATCATGGCCCACGATCGGAACAGCCACTGTTGTCGCGGCTGTCGAAGGAGACGGGACTCGACTTCACGATTCTCCAGGCTTCGGTGGGTCATCTGAAGAGCATTCCGTACGGCCGGTTCACAGTCAGGTTACCGGTGTCGGCCCGTGAGCGCCTGCCAGGTTTGTTGCAGCTTGCGGATGAGCTCGAGGTCCGGCACGAGGTGCTGCGGTGAGCCCAGGCACCGTGATCGAGGCCATCCGGTCGTTTGAGTATTGGCCGGAGATCCGGACGGGAACGATCGATACGCTCACCATGACCGGGCTGTCGCTGACCTTTACGGTTCTGCTCGGCCTGCCAGTCGGTGTGGCTCTGTTTCTGACCGGCCCGGGTCAGCGCTCCGAGCGCCGTGTCACGGCTCGGTTGCAGGCGTGGACCTATGAGGCGCTGTCGTTGCTGGTCAATATCCTGCGGTCCCTGCCCTTTCTGATTCTGTTGATTCTGATGATTCCGACCACCCGCTGGATGGTCGGGACTTCTCTGGGCGTGGCCGGCTCGATTCCGCCGTTGGTGGTTGGAGCGGCTCCCTTCTTCGCACGCCTGGTAGAGAACCTGCTGCGGGAAGTAGAGCGAGGCGTGTTCGAAGCCCTCCGGGCGATGGGGGCCACGACGCGGCAGACCGTGTTCTGGGCCTTGTTGCCCGAAACCCTTCCCGGGCTGGTTGCCGCCATCACCGTGACGGCCATTGCGCTGATTGGTTACTCAGCCATGTCGGGCGTGATCGGCGGCGGGGGCCTGGGAGACCTCGCCGTGCGTTATGGCTATCAGCGGTTCAACGTTCCCGTTATGGTAATCACGGTTGCGATCCTGATCGTCCTGGTGCAACTGGTGCAGGCCCTGGGTGACCGGTGGGTTGCCCGGCTCAGCCATCGGCGCTGAGTGCGAACGTAACTGCGTTGTTACCAACGAATGATCAGGCTGCGAAAATTAGACGCAACGCGCGCACGCTTGCCGCGCTTTTCGTCGCACGGCAGGCGCTGTTGAGCACGGCAGCAGTATGAGTTATCAAATTGCCATCTATCATGGGCACCCGGATGGGGCGCTGTTTGCCGCGCTGGAGCGACGGGAGCTAGAAGTCGCGCTCCAGCGCCCGGTCGATCGCGGCCTTGGGCGTGCGGCCTTCGTCGTAGAACATCCGCCAGGAAGCCCAATCGACTTCGTCGAATCCGATGTGATGCAAGGCCTCGGTGAACTCGGCGCGCAACAGGCGCACCACGGACTGCTGCCAGTGTATCCACGGCTGCTGCGAATGTTCGATCAGAGTGAGCATGGTCGCTTTTCTGCAATGGGTTGGCGATAGCGTACGACGAGCCGGATACGGATGCCAAATGAGAATTGGCGGTGCGTGTAAGAAAGTCATGTTGCACCGGTTCTAACCGCTTCGTCACCGGGGTTCGACTGACATTCCTACCACGCGTACGGCAAGCTGGGCGGATGATCAAGCGTCGCAATCTCATTCTGATGACCTTGTTGCTGGCGGGCTCGTTGCCCGCCAGCGCAGCCCAGGTACTCAAGGTGGCCGCGTCGGCCATTCCCCATGCGCAGATACTGGAGTTCATCAAACCCCGGCTGCGATCGAAGGGGATCGACCTGCAGGTGAAGGTCTTCACGGATTACATTCAGCCGAACCTGCAGGTGGAAGAGCGGCAGCTCGATGCCAACTTCTTCCAACATCAGCCGTACCTCGATGCCTTTAACAAGGAGCATGGGACGCATATCGTCGCTGTGCCCAACAGTGCGGTGCATGTGGAGCCCTTCGGGGCCTACTCGCACAAGGTCAAGCAGGTGGCACAGTTGCAGGATGGAGCCCGGATTGCGGTTCCCAATGACCCGTCCAACAGTGCCCGCTCCCTGCTGCTGTTACAGAAGCAGGGTTTGATCAAGCTGAAGGACCCATCGAACATCTTCGCCACCGCGCACGATATCGTGTGGAACCCGAAGCATCTGCAGATTCGCGAGCTGGAAGCTGCGACGCTGCCGCGAGTGCTCGATGATGTAGATGTCGCGTTGATCAATACCAACTATGCGCTGGCGGCGAGGCTCGATCCCCGGAAGGATGCGCTCTTCATCGAAGGGGCGGACTCACCCTACGCCAACCTGGTTGCGGCGCGGCCTGACAACGTGAACTCTCCGGCGATCCGGGAGCTCGTGGCCGCGCTGCGCTCGCCGGAGGCGAAGAAGTTTGTAATCGATCAATACCACGGAGCGGTTGTTACGACGTTCTAGAGGCCGGCTGCCAGCGCAGCAGGCGTGCCTGAACCCGGTGTGCCAGCGCGTCAGGGCACAGCCGGTGATTGCCACGATCGGCAGGGTATTCGGGGCGGAGCGTGGAGACGGCAGCGATTGTGGCACAATCCAGCTGCGGGCCGATGCCGCCCACCACGGCACAATCAGGAGGACAGGAACGGAGTTACCGGCAGGCGCCGCGACGCTTGCTACAACAGCGATTGTGGGCTGCGCGGGTGGGGGCTGTCGATATGAGGTACCGATGATGCCCAAAGTCAAATGGATGATCGTTGCATTGGCAGCGCTGCTGACATGCGGTGACTTCACCCACGCGCAGATGCCCTCAAAGCGCATAGTCGTCGAGAATTACTACTATGCGTTGCCGGGCAAGTCCCAGGAGGTTTACGAGCTACGGCTCCACGCCAGCGAGGTGCGGGCGTCGCTGGGGCTACCGCGGGGGAGAGTGTTGCGTCGAATGCAGGACGCAACAAAGAGCACCTTGCCCGATGTTATCTGGGAGTGTGAATACCCCACCACGGCGGCGCGGGAAGACGACGTAGCCGCACTCGGGCACAGCCAGGAGTTCTCGCACATCGAGAAAAAGATGGACTCACTGCTGCGCGATTTCCAGCGAGCGCTGTTCACCATCAGTGAGTAGTTATGTGTGCCGGGTGCCCGGTGCGGCTTTGCCTACCTGCTTGCCAGCTCGCGAGCATTGAGGAATGAATGCGCTCGCGACGCAGGATGCGCCGAGCTGTGCGCTGCCCTTGCAGCGATCTGCCTTGGCAAGCAGACGACGCTTCTCACTGCCGAAAACCGGCGGCGACGCGCAATCGGGGCTACCTCTGGGTCAGGAAATGGACACGTCAATAGGCCTCGTTTGCGCGGTGACAGTCCACAGTCAGCGGTGAATTGACGTAGCATTTGCCGATGGCGACAAAAATGGCGAGCTGGCTCCTGCTGATCACCAATCTCCCCGGGCGCAATCCGACGCTGCGGATGCGGATCTGGCGCGCTTTGAAGACGGCCGGTGCCGGCTTGATGCGCGACGGCGTTTACGTCCTGCCGAATTCGGCCGCCGCACGCCGCGTACTCGAAGAACAAGGAGAAGAAATCAAGGGCGGTGGCGGTCAGGTTCAGCTCGTCTCGTTCAATCCGGAGACTGCCGAGCAGAATGCCGCCTTGACCGCGATGTTCGACCGCACGGCGGAGTATGGGGATGTCATCGAGCGACTTGCCGATTTCAAACGCGAGCTTTCCAAACTTCGCGAATCCGAAGCGCGACAAAAACTCGCCACCTTGGGACGTGAGGTCGCGAGCATCATTGCACGGGACTTCTTTCCTGGAGAGCCCCGTAAGCAAATGGAAGGCGTGCTCGAAGATGCAGCAGCCGCGCTGGATGGGCGATTTGCACCCGATGAGCCTCACGCGGCTCATCAGAGGAAGCTACGGCGTCTCGATCGCAAGGAGTACCGTGGACGGACCTGGGCTACGCGCGAGCACTTATGGGTTGATCGGGTTGCCTCCGCCTGGCTCATCCGCCGCTTCATCGATCCGGATGCGAAATTTGTCTGGCTCAAGCGCATTACGGACTGCCCCAAGCGGGCGATCGGTTTTGATTTCGACGGCGCCCAGTTCACGCATGTGGATTCCAAGGTGACATTTGAAGTGCTGCTGATGAGTTTTGGCCTGGAGCACGATCCGGGGCTCGCGCGCCTGGGCCAATTGGTTCATCACCTGGACGTAGGTGGGATCCCCACCGCAGACGGTCCCGGGTTTGCCACTATCCTCACGGGTATCCGGGAAATCCAACCCGATGACCACGCCTTGCTGAAGGCCATAACTCCGGTGCTTGACAGTCTATACACCGCCTATGGGCAGCCAAAAGAACGCCAGTAGACCCCCGCACGTGGGCACGGCAGTCACCAACTTCCCATCTTGCTTACGCAACACGCCTAATCTTGCGGGCAATCGGAATACCAGCACGTACCCAGACTCATCGAGAGCCAGTGGATAATTCCACCTATCATCCTGCAGACCAAACGCATCAGGTTACTCCTGCAAAGTGCATGAGAATACCCGCCCCGGAACATCCAATAAGCGTTGGAATCATGCCCACCTTGAAGCGAAAGAGCGCAAGCATTGCACCGATGGATAGGACCAGCGAGGCGACGTTGAGCGTCGTCAGCACTGGCAGATGCAGGAAGATTCCAAATGCTCGGCGCTCATTCACCTGCGCAAACAACGTATGCAGAGCAAACCATAAAGCCAGATTCAGTATCACTCCAACCACGGCTGCCGTGATGGCGCTGAGCGCAGCCGTCAGGGCCTTATTGCCACGCAGAGACTCGATGTAAGGAGCACCTAAAAAGATCCACAGAAAAGAGGGCACGAACGTGGCCCAGGCAGCCATGAGGCCCCCAAGAGTGCCTGCCAGCATCGGTGCAAGGGGCACCGGATGGCGGAATGCGGCCATGAACCCCACGAACTGCACCACGCTTATGAGCGGCCCGGGAGTCGTCTCGGCAAATCCCAGTCCAACCAGCATCTCGTCCGGGCGCAACCAGTGATAATTCTGAACGGCCTGCTGTGCCATGTACGCGAGTACCGCGTAAGCACCGCCAAACGTGACGACTGCCATCTTGCTGTTGAAAGCGGCAATCTGCGTAAACACGTTGTCCTTACCGGCGAATTGTAGCAACGCGAATAATGGACCGAGCCACACAAGGAATCCTATCAACGCGGCCGTTACGAAACGCGCAAGCGAGGGCTGAACGTGGTCAGGAATCTCCCTGGCGAAAGCCTCATCGATTGCTGCGGGCCCTTCGCGAGCACCTGCTGCCGAACCATGCCGACCGGAGGTCCGGAACCACTCCAGTCGGGCCGCATGCCCGGCAAAACCGCTCAGCGCGGCGGCGGCAATGATGAGTGGAAACGGGATCGCAAAGAAGAAAATGCCGATGAACGCGAGTGCGGCCACCACAACCATCGCCCTGCTTTTCAACGCACGCCGACCGACCCGCACAACGGCCTCGAGAACCACAGCCAGCACCGCCGCTTTTAACCCAAAGAACAGGGCTTGGACTATCTGAACGCCACCATAGGCGGCGTACAACCAACTCAAGAGACCCAAACAGATCACGCCGGGTAGCACGAAGAGCGTGCCCGCCGTAAGCCCCCCGCGCGTACGGTGGAGCAGCCACCCGATGTAGATCGCTAGCTGATGCGCCTCCGGTCCCGGCAGCAACATGCAGTAATTGAGCGCATGCAAGAACCGGGTCTCACCCAGCCACCTTTTCTCCTCGACGATGATGCGATGCATGACGGCGATCTGTCCCGCTGGACCACCAAAGCTCAGCGCCGCCACGCGGACCCAAACCCAGAATGCCATCCTGAAGGAAACACCGTGGCCCTCACTCTGAGTGCGCGAGACCGTCTTCTCACTGAGCGAGCAATCCGGCACGCCTTCGCTCACCGTTTCACATTCGCCCGGTCGAGCGCGGTACGCAGACCCTGTGCAAGCTTCGTCGCATCGTCATTGGCCCAGAAGTGCATGAAGAACAGGTGCGGCGAATCGTCAATCATATGACTATGCAGTGCGGTGACTTCGATACCATGCTGACGTAGCGCTTTCAGCACAGGGTTGACTTCACGCCCCAACAGTACGAAGTCACCTGTAATCGCGGCCTTGCCGCTGCCTGTCGGCTCGAAGTTGATGGCAATCGCTGTGCCCATTGCAGGCGGAACGGACATAGACCCTTCGGAAATTGATTCCGCGCGAGGAATGCTGAACTGATAGACCCCGCCGTTTGCATTACCTTTATATCCGAGCGCCTTCTCGATGCCGGCGGTGTCGAGATCCGGCGTAGCTGCCGGCGCCGGCGTCGGCTGAGACATCGGCGTTTTGCTCAAGGAGAGCGCAGCGCGCAAGCTCTCGCCGAGTTTCACCGGATCTCCATGGCCGCTAACATGCATGTACAAGACGGGCACGGACGTGCGCAGCAGGTGATTGTGTACAGCAGTGATCTGCACGCCGTCAGCGATCAGCCGTTCCATCACGGGATTGATCTCCGTGTCCGTTAGAACAAGATCCCCCATAAACATGGAGCCGCTACCCGGCATTGCTTGGAATGCAACCCAACCGCCGAGTGCGAGTGCCGGTTTGATTGGCACGGCATCAACCGTCACGTTCAGGTCCGACCGAGGGAACGAAAACTTGTGAACACCTCCGGGCTGATCAGTCCCCTTCCGGCCAATCGCCTGGTCGACTTTCGACCAGTCAAAGTCGGCGGCGCCAGCCGCCGATGCCGGCAGTGCGATAACCACTAAGGCTGCAATCAAAGACGGGATGAAGTTCATTGTGGCTCCTGTGCGCGCGTGCGCGTTAGCTCCTGAAGTGCCGAGCTCAGCCGATCAACGTCCGAGGCCTGCGTGTATAGATAGCACGAAGCCCGCGCAGCCGAGGTGACACCGAAGCGCTTCAGCAGTGGCAGCGCCGCTAGATCACCGGCGCGAATCGCAATCCCGCGCGAATCCAGGTGCCGCAGGACATCCTGGGCAGTGTACTTCTCCAACACGAATGAGAATACTGGTATGCGGCCGGATGGCAGCCTTGGCCCCAGGAGCCGCAAACCCGGAATCTTGGTCAGCCTATCCAGGGCATAGCGCGTAAGTTCTGACTCGTATGCCTCGATAGCATCGCGACCCCTGCTGCGCAGATACTGCACAGCGGCTGCGAGACCTACCGCCCCAGCTACGTTCGGGGTACCCGCCCCGAATTTTCGGGCAGTGTGTTCGTATTCCTGGGATTGGAAGTCGACCTCGTGCGCCATGTTCGATCCGGCTTGATAGGGAGGCATGCTCTCGAGCAGCTCGCGACGCGCCCAAAGGACTCCTGTCCCCATAGGTCCTAACATCTTGTGGCTGGAGAACACGAGGAAATCGCAGCCCAGCGCCCGCACGTCCAGAGCGACGTGTGGAGCAGATTGTGCAGCATCGATGAGGACGACAGCGCCCGCTCTGTGAGCGCGTGCGCACATCTCCCTGGCTGGATTCATATAACCAGTTACGTTGGAAATATGGCTGAAGGCTAAGAGACGCGTGCGCTCCGAGAGCTTGCGATCCAGATCCTCGAGCAACACCCTCCCCTCGTCATCCACATCAACGTATCGGACTTTTGCCCCCGTCTGCTCCGCAACCAGCCGCCAGGGCAGAAGGTTTGAAGCGTGCTCCGCCGCCGTCAACAGTAACTCGTCGCCTTTGCGAAGAAGCGGGCGCGCCCACGCTGTCGAGACGAGATTGACGCCCTCAGTAGTTCCCCTCGTCCACACTATTTCCTCCGACTCGGCTGCGTTCAAGAATTGGGCAATCGTGCTTCTCGCCACCTCATATCGCTCGTGAGCCCGCCTGGCGAGCGTGTGGAGCGTACTACCCGGATTGGCGTTGTCGCTCTCGTAGAAGCCGTCTATCGCTGCGAGGACCTGTCTGGGACGGTGCGTTGTCGCCGCACTGTCTAGGTATGCGAGCGGATAGCCGTTCACATGTTGATCGAGCACTGGAAAATCAGCACGCCAATGTTCACTGCTGGATGACTTCTGCACAGTGCCTCCCGGCCACGCATCGTCAGAGCTAATCATCGAACTGAACCACGCCAGCATCGCGGCGCCGCCGAGCTCTCTACGGCTAATTGCGGTCGCTTTCGTGGAGCTGTACGTGCCCATCAGGTCTGCATCTCCTTCGCAACCGCGGCCGGATACCAGCCGTGACGTTCACCCACTAATGAGTGACACCAGGTATACAAGGCGTCGTAAATGGGTAGCGCGGCATTCAGCAGCTGTTGGTCGTCCGTTATGTTGGCGCCCAATCCGAGTGAGATCGCCAGCAGTCCGGGCGCTTCGGGCGATTTGCTCAACGTGTCCGTGTCGGCGGCGCGCACAATTTCAGCCAGTTTATCGAGAGCGGCGTCTTTCAGACGATACTTGGCAATAAAAGCATCGAAACTGCACAATGGCCCCGAATGCGTCAGTTCGACGCCCGGAATATCGAAGGGCACGGCTTTTTCGTTTTCAGCAACAGCGAGCACGTGCGCCGCCGGCACATAGCAGATCTCGGCATCCGCGTCCACGAAGCGCTTGATGAGCCATGGGCAGGCGAGGCGGTCAATTTTCGGACGTTCGCGGGTGACCCATTTCATCGTCGCCTCCCATACCCTCGTCTCTTTGTCGCGTTAATTACATGCGTGTAGTCTCTTCTACACGCTCCTCAGAGACGTCGCAAGCGAGATGGCTCTCTAGTGGCCTGCCGTCAAGCCACAGCACGAGTCCGACCGAAGACCAGCTTGCGGCGCAATGGTGTGCCCGCGGGTGCTGGATTCCTCGCAGCCCTTACTTACGTGAGTACACAGCGCCGGAGTTTGGCGCCCACACATCGGCGACCTAAGTAGAGTCGAGAAGTGGCGCGGTCGCACCAGGAGGTGGTGACCTCGTTTAGCGGCGTGATCGGCGGGTCAAACCGTTCAAAGATGGAGTGTCGGCGCGCGGCCGGACCGCCTCTGCTTTTGTGGCACGGCCATCCGCAGACGCGTCTTGCCTGGCGTTTCATTGCGTGAGATATCGATTGACCGCGCCGGCAGCGCCGGCTTGAGTGCGAGCATGGATCTCGGCAATTGAGGAAATGAGCAGCTCCTAACTCATCGGCGGATGAGTTGCGCTACGGCCCTTTCCCCGGTTGGAAAACTCCAGCGTCACTACGATGATTTTCAGGCTGGTGGGTGCTGTGGATGGAATGCCAATACTGACATCATACTGGTGGATGGCTTCTTTGTACGGTGTTTGCTTTCACCCTGAAATTAGACAACACCAATCTACTCCACGTCGTTATGAGCCGTCGTTGGTTGCGCGGTGAGTGACCCCGCGCCCGCAAATTGAGGGGAGAGGTTGGGAATCTGATCAAGATCGATGAGGGGCACAGGGCAAGACCCTCAGGCAGCGTGACCGCAGCGACGGGCTGGGATAGTGTCGAGTGAACCGGTGGCTAACGTCCAGACGGGCTGTCGATGCACTGCCTAACTAGCAGCAAGACTCTCGTTCGGCCTCGGCGGCGCAAGATGAAGCATGTGCGCGGCGCCCAATGAGGGCAGCGCTGAGAGAAACAGAATGCCGCTCCAAAAATCGAAGCTATCCAAGGCATCGAAGCTCAAGGCGCTTTTGCCTCCTATTGCCAATCGAGTTACCAGCGTTAGTGCGCCGTAGAGAGCTGGCCCGGTAACCAGTGCAGTGCGGAACCATCGGCGGCTCGGTGGCCGACCTGTGGCGACCAAGTGAAATGCGCTGGCGAGGCCCAGCGGACCGAGGACTCCGAGAGCTGCCCCCGCGATCATTGTGACCAGCGCGAAAATTCCGCCCGGAGCACGAAGGAAGTACTTTTCAATGATATCGCCGTTCAGTCGGACGATGCCTGAACCACCGACGAGTGCATCTAGCCAACCGAGTGTCAGCGGTACGAAACAAAGTAACATCTCAGGGACCAGAATCCATCGTGAGATCTTCAAGTTGGCGGCGAACATGGTGCTGATCCTTTCTTTTGATCCTGCGACAACGCAGCCGATGGCCCATCTGAGCGCTTCCCGATCATCTTCCAGGTGATCGAGTTCAGCCCGCATCGCCTTTGCCCAGTCGAGGCTGGATATGGGCAGCAACTGGTGGACGCTTCGCAATAGGGAGAGAGCCAGCCGCCGCCTGAGTGATACGGGTTCGTTCATGCGGGGCTGCGCCTCGACGTCGATGACCGGATTGCTGAAGCACAGGCGGCCAACTGCTCCCGAGCGAAGGTGATGCCCTGGGCTGTCAATCGGTACATATGACGCGGCGGGCGACCTGCACGGTCATGGGGAGTCCACTTCGAATCCAGCAGCCCTCGGTCGCTGAGTCGCATTAAGATCGGATAGAGCGTTCCGGATTTTAGGCCAGTATCACTTGAAAGATCATAGCCATGACGCCAAACGCGTGGTTGTTCCGCGAGGGCCGTTAACAGAGCCAATGTCTGGTCCGAACACTTTCGCTCGCGGGTCATGGGTATAACTCTACATATATAGATATTAGTGGTCAAGTTGAGGGACGCGTTTGTGACGAAGGTCACCTTTTGGGTCGGCTCTAGCCAATCACAAATCAGGTTGCGACTGGTGGATCGAGTTCCTCGACCCAGCCCTGGAAGGTCTCCTCGAAGCCCGGTTCGTACTGGTCTGGATGGTGACGGACGAACTCGATGACCTTGCGATGGCAGTCAGCGGCTTGCTTCTTGTCCCCCCGGGCCTCGTACACCATGCCGAGGCGATCATAACCATCGTGAACTTCCGGATAGCGCTCCAGTAGCTCGCGCGCGGCCGCTTCGGCCTGATCGAGCTTGCCCTCGTGTACGAGGTCCACTACGGCGTTGGAATCGCGTGTGAGCTCATCTTCGGTGTCGTCGATGACGTTACCGCAGAAATCGCACCCCTGGTGGCTGTGGTTATGGTGGGCTGCATCGGTGGCTCTGGCGGCTGATGCTGCGGCGAGCGCGGCACTCTCGGCGAGCTGATCCTTAGCCAAGCAACAGCGCTTGTACTTTTGCCCGCTGCCACAGGGGCGGTTGCCTCCGGCACACCGTGTCTTCGGCACTTCCCCGTGCCGCATCCCGGTCGGGTGTTGTTGTATGCGGCGGAGGACGCCCTGCACGTGGTGCGCCGGCGGATCGAGGGGATCTGTGCCGCCGCGGGCTGCCAGCTCGCCAAGTTGGACGTGCAGGTCATCACCGCCCAGACCCTGCGCCTGGATTTACCCGCCGATGCAGAGGCTCTCGAGCGCACCGTCCAGCAACTCAAGCCACGGCTGCTAATCCTGGATCCCTTCGTACGGCTGCATCGTATCGATGAGAATGCCAGCGGCGAGGTCGCTCCGCTGTTGGCATACCTGCGTGAGTTACAACGCCGTCACTCGCTCTCAGTGTTGGTGGTCCATCACGCCAAAAAGTCTTCCGGTCGCATCCGCGACGGCCAGGCGTTGCGCGGCTCCTCCGAGTTCCATGCCTGGGGTGACTCGAACCTCTATCTGCGCCGCTCGGTCAACACGCTCACGCTGACCATCGAGCTGCCGCTTCTTCCGATTTTCTTGCAGTACGGCTTACCGTTCGGAGGACGGGTGACGGCGGCTCGAGTGGCCCTTTTGGAGAGAGGATTTCAAAGACGGGTCCTGGCCGATTCCGGCAAATCAGCGAACCGGTGCTTTCGACCCGAAGCGGTCATACACAGGTGCGTCATCTTTGGCGTCTTAGCGCACGGGCGTCAGGTATGGGCAAGGTCCGGGAAGCGGCAGTTCCCAGGCGACAGATTGCCATTCCACAAGAGAAAGCATGGGTCTTCCGTATAACTTTCGACCTTCATAGTCATCGCAGCTAGCCATTCTGCAGGATCGAAGCAAAATTCGATGCCTTCGACGGGTGCATCGATCGCTGACGCCAATACGTGTATTAGATCGAACACCGATGGCGCGTACACGTCATGGACGATCAGCCACCGGTCGACCTGACTGACGACAAGGACCGCAGCCAGATCGTCGGTCAGAACTACCTGCCGGGGGCTTTGGATCAGGTTCCACAGCATGATCGGAAAATAATCACGAGCAGCGAATCGGCCGTTGATCGGTGCAGCGCGGGCGCAATAATCAGCCAGTAACGCCCGGTCGGCCCGTATTGCGAGGTCAAGACGACGGATTGGACGCACGGCGGGTTCAAGGCTGCGGGCCAGCACAAATCGCTTCTGCGCGACGGGGCGAAAGCCGAATCGCGGGTAGAAATCCAGGACCGTATCATTAGCGAAAAGTATCACTGGCTTTTCCGGCGCCGAATGTTCCGCCAGAACCCGGTTCATTAAGTGCCGCGATAACCCCGTTCCGCGAAAATCGGGGAGCGTTCCCACAGCGCCCAACTGGACGCCCTCATGTTCAACTCCGCCAAACAGAAAATGCATACCCATTACGCCAATGATAGACGCCAGTTGCCGGTCATTGCGCAACGCAAAGACTTCGTAGCTTTCGTTCCAGCCGCCCATCTGCGCCCATCGGCGGAAGGTCTCGCCACATCCGAAGATTCCCTCGACCGCGACGAAGAATGGATCGTGCCAATCTGTGTCGGAATGACGGATTCTAAGAATTTCGGCAGAGGCGGGCATTTCAAACTTTTTGTTGATGATCGGTCGGTAGGACGCTGCAATGCTAACTAGTCGGGATCATGGTTGTTTTAGAGGGAGGGCGGCACCATCTAGTACGGCCAAGACTTCCCCATTCTACAAAGCCAAGATCGATTTTCAACCATGCTGTACCCTCGGCGTAAGTCTGGTATTGGCCGACAGCACTCGAATCGCGACCGTCGGAAAAAACGAATTCACTCAAACCGCTATGACTCAACCCGACCCAAGACGGACGCTGGATAAGGCCGCTCAGCAAATGCTGCGCGCGGGCTGACCACAAGTTTAGACTGAGCTGGAACGTGTAAACGCGGTGGAGCTGCGCTGCTATTGCAATATATGCTGTACTGGCGCTGTTAAGCCGTTAAGCCGTCTCAGTGCTTGTACTATCGATGCTCATTCTATTGTTCTCGTAACGAGCAAAGAAAGGAAGAAGAAACATGAGGCACGCTTTTGCATGGGGAGCAGTCTTCGCCGCTGGCGTTCTGGCCGGCGCTTTGTCAAACAAACTTGTGCATGCACGTGGATCGCAGTACGCGACAGAGCAGGTGGCAAAGATCAGTTTGAATAACCTGCCCGGCCAAGAGATGTTGATATTCGCATCCACTTGGCAACCCGGCTTCCAATTGCCGCTGCATATGCATCCGAACGGGCATGAAGTCACCTATGTCGTTGAGGGCGAGCAGACGTTCTACATCGAAGGTGTCGGAACGAAAGTCGTGAAAGCGGGCGAGGCGATATATACGCCGCCGAACACGCCGCACTTTGGCAGCAATCTGACAGACAAGCCTTCCAAGACCGTAGTGATCCGGGTCAAGGATGTCGACAAGCCGATTATGGTCGAGATAAAGCAGTAGCTGCTAACCTGCAGAGTCTTGAATGTCCATTTTTGGCCGAGCGGAGCCGTGCGTATCCGCCCATCTTCCCCTCGCCCAACGCGTGCAGCGCCGGACGCGGATCAAATAGATCCGCGCCGAGCGAATCCCAAGCGACCGGCGCACGGAACTCGCCGCGTCAGACGAGGCTGCCACCAGCGTAGAAGGATATCGACTCCATCGCCGTACCAACAATCACGCGCGTCGGCTATAGTTTCCGCCTTCGGCACCATCGATATCGGGTTATTATGACAGTTCGAATTTGGACGGTTCTGATTACTCTCACCCTCACGGCGGGTTGCTCGTCGTCTACCGGCTCCCCCTCGACTCCGCAATCGGACGAAACGCACAGCCGCCAATCCGCCCTCTTCGATCATGCTGAAGAAATGGCCAAACGCAATGAAGAGCTGACGAAACGGAGTGAGGCATTAATGACGCGTGCAGAGGCGCAGGCGGCACGAGCCGCAGCTGAAGCGGATCGCATCGACGCCGTTCTGACAAGGTGGGAACAACAGCAGCGCCGGTTCGACGCGATCCTCAGTCGCATGGAAGCGCGAAAACCCTGAGCCCGGTGCCGATCCCTAGTTCGCAGGCCGCGTTCCGGCCGCTAACGGCTGGACTAAGGCGACACGGGTTGACGTGCGACGAAAGTCCCGAGTCGCCCCTGAGCCGTCCGTCAGGTTCCTCTGGGGTGGCCGCTCAAACGCTGCAAGCGGACGTCTGATCTGGCGCGCAGTAACGGCTGCGTAGTAGAGCCATCGACCATAGACTGCAATCCGTTAACATCCTGATCATCCTGACAAAGAAGTCACGCCATGCGGACAGACCCTTCACGCGTCACCACACGGATTCGCTCGGTCAATCGTCACCGCTCGGCATCCTGTCCAGATGTCGTCGAATCGATATCGAGCGCCAAGCGCCGAACAAGACCGCGGGCGTATGCCCACGGCGGGCTCCTACTCTGCCTTCTGGCCTTCACCGGGTGCACCCGTTCGTCGAATGAACAGCAGTTGCACGTCGCTCGATTATCTATGGAGTCGGTGCCGAGGCAGGCGGAACAGGTCCAAGCCGGGCAGCATCGCACGACTGACAATCTCGCATACGAACATACTGTTTCAATAGAGCTCGGCAAGGCACTCCTGCCAACACGGGTGCGCGAAATACAAAGCGCCTGTCAAACGGACAAACTATACGGCTGCACACTTCTGGACATTTCAGTCCACACTGCCGAGGACATCCCTCAGGGCACCATTCGAATCCGTCTCGCACCCAGCGGCGTTGATGCCTTCATCGGTTTGGCGTCCCAAAACGGCGAAGTCACCGCCCGAACCACGCCCGCGGAGGACCTCGCGGAGCAGGTCACCGATACGGAGCGAGAGTTGACGTTGTTGACAACTCACCGTGATCGTCTTTCAGAATTCATGAAAGATAAGAGTCTCAAAGTCGATCAGTTGATAGCCGTATCGAAGGAATTGGCATCTGCCCAGACCCAGATTGAATCGGCGGGCACCGTACGAGCCAATTTGCACCGTCGCATTGATACGCATCTGTTGACCCTCAATCTATCCATCCCGCAACAAGTGGCCGTAGCGCAGCGCACACCCATACGCGACGCATTCAGCTCGTTTGGCTCGGAGTTCACGGAAGCGATCGCCCAGGTGATCCGATTTGTGGCCGTGCTCATTCCGTGGTCGATCGTGATCGTTCCAGGTGTAATTCTGATCCGGCTGTTCTGGCGTGGCATTGGCCGCTGGTTATCGCGACGAGATGCGTCGTAATGTGGGCAGCGCATCGACGTCACAGGGGATTTCGAGCACCGCGGACGCCGCCGTCGGTCTAGGACCGCAATCACAACATCCTCGAGCCGTCCGACAGGGCCGGAAAACCTTCTCACATCACCGCCTGTACAGCCAGGGCTGTGCCGCGCACGAGAATGGCCTAACGGACTGAATATCTGACGGGTCTATTTGAAGTCGCTGAGGATGCGACAAGGCAGAGCAAAAGAGCTGGCACATCAATCTAACCAGGCACAGGAGTCCGTCTGTCGTGCCATAGCGCAACGCAGATCAAAATCGTGACCGCCAAACCCACGATCGGCCATATCAACGCGAAATGCGATTTTTGGTAGGCCGCTGAAAGGCTCTGCAGGTACCCTGACTCTGGCCGGCTGAATCTGCGCGCGAACAGCAATAGGTTGATGATGAAGGGTGCCACGACGGCGCCGAGCGCGACCCGACTGCGCCTCAGTATGAGAACAATCGCCAAAAGAAACACCATACCTGCCATTAGAACTAGCGTGGGTTCCCAAAGCGGCGTGACTTCTATCAGCGGGAGATTCTGAGCATAAGGATAATGCTCGGTGTAAAGTCCAAGTTTGTAGGCTAGGGTGATACCTGCATAAAAAAGAGCGTCGATCGCCAGAAGTGAAATCCACAGCGCCATCCCGCAGCGAACGACCCACGAGTCGGTCGGTTTCATTGATTTCAACCTCTCATGACAACTGGCCTGGAGACAGCCGAGCGCCCACCGCAGGGCCTCTCGATCGCTTGGGATCTCCTCTACTTCCCTGCACATCGCCTGTGTCCATTCCGCGCGCTTGCGCGGCGACAACTGCATCGCGATGCTCATGAGCTGTCTTGCCACGCATCGAGAACGCGAGGTCATCGCTCGCCAGCCTTAATAGGCTTGAGGCCGGATTCGGACTCCGCCGCCACTTCCACGTGTTCGCGCGCCAAGGCCAGCCCGGTAGCCGTGAGTCGGTAGACATGTCGCGGCGGTCGCCCGGGCCGCTCTGCGTCTTTCCAGCGCGAGTCGAGAAATCCTTCGTCGCTGAGACGTATGAGGATTGGATACAGCGTCCCGGACTTGAGGCCCGTCGCCTTCGAAAGCTCATAGCCGTGTTGCCATGTCCGCGGCTGTTCGAGCAAGACGGACAGCAGTGCTAGGGTCTGAGGAGAGGATTTGCGGGAGCGAGCCATGGAACAACTCTACATATGTCGAGTTGTGTGGTCAATAGGGCCCTCGACATGTTCCTATCGACGGCGGCCGGTCGTCACATGTCTGGCTGGTAAGCCACAAGACACCCGCAACAACTGGGCGGAGGCGTCGATAGATCTGCTCTCCGTGTTTACGCGGGAAGCTTCTTATGGCTCCTATAGACGACGGATACGCGCAGAACCGCGTAGTGCCGCGCGGCAACGATGTTACTTATTTGTTAGGCGTGAAGCAGGACGGGCGCTACGTGCCCGACTCGCGTAAGGAGTTTACGCAATACCCGTGGACGGCCGCTCATGGCCGACCGCTGCCACACGTCACGGCGTCCGCTAGCGCAACGTCCCTCCATACGAATCCCTGAGCCCCGTGCGGCGCCGCTTCGAGCGGTAGCTCGGGGTGATCGAACGTCCTGAGTACGAGGCATGCAGGCCGCTCGGCCCAGTTTTCAATCCAGCACCCGGAGGCCTGTGATGCGTGCCGTCCCCGGCCTATAATGGTTGATTCCGCGGGAGGTCTCTCACCATCATGCCCGTCTCCAGGATCAAAGCTCTTTTTTCAATTCCGATGGCGATTATCGTAGTCGCGACGTTGGTCCCGCTTTCAGCTGTGAGTGCAGCGCGCGACAAAACATGCGCACCGGAACTCAACGAAGCCGTCGTCGATGCGCTCAACCAGTTCTTCGAGGCCGCAAGCCACGAGGACGACAAGCTCTTCAAGGAGGTTCTGGCGCCCAACTTCTACGCCTTCGACAACGGCAAGCGATTCGACGGCATGCAGCTTCCGCAATTGATCAAGGCCGCTCACGGCACCGGCAAAACCTACGTCTGGTCGGTCAATGACCCGGAAGTTCACATCGCCTGCGATTGGGCGTGGGTCACCTACACCAACCGCGGCTCCGTGGGAGACGCTTCTGGAACGCAACCCATGAGCTGGCTGGAATCGGCGGTGTTGCATTACCACGGACAGCGCTGGCACATCCAGTTCCTGCATTCGACTCGCGCTGCGCCCATCTCCAACTGAGCATTGGCTGGGAATCAAACCATCGTAGTCAATGCGGCCCTCGCAGCGGCTAACGGCTCATGATCCGCAACTCCTACGGCCGATTCCCGGCGCCGCGTAGAAAGCGGCTCTCTGCCGCCGTGTTGGCGCAGGAACAACTTCGAAATGCCCTCATCCGTGCCGTAGTACTGGAGCATCGAAACGGAGAATCTCGAATCTTCCCCGGATGGGGATGGGAAAAGCCCACTTCGATGTACGTCTTGCGCGCACAGCGACTCAGCCTCGCAAGAGAGTACGCGCGCCAATATCAGCCGGTCAGCGCTCTTCTGTTTGCGCGTCGTCTACCCAAGGGTCGTGAATGGCCAGGCACTCGCCAGCTGATCTCCGCCCCGATCTACGCCTGGGTCGACGACGTGTGGACTCACGTTGGCTGCACAGTTCCAGTCGGGCACTCCCGGGGAATAGCAGGCAAAACCTAACGCAACGAGGGCGGCAACTATCTTGGCACGCACCGCCATGACGGGGGCTCCCACTCTGTGAATGACGAGCCGAGTCTGAACCGGGCGGCGAACTGGCGGTCTCCGGACCCACAGCGGTCGAATTCCTAGCGGCAAAGCAGACATAGGATCATCGAAAGCGGACATTCAACGCCCCGGCTGATCCGTGAGCTTCGCCTTTGCAAGGCAGGCGAACCAGCACGCACTCCAGCCGGTTGTTGGTTTTGTTGCTCATTCGCCGGAGATCGGAAGCGGGCTTCCGTCCTCGAATACGTCCAACCGACCGCGTGCTCGAGAAATAAGTCTTTCCAGTTCTACGAGTGGGATGTCGTTGCCAAATGTGTGAGCACCAGTGAATGGTATGCATCGCAACGGAATATTTCTGCTACGACCTGTCCATTGGCGAGTAGCTCGACCCCGAGTCCGTCTCGAATGACGTGTGTGTCGTGAAAGGACCTGAGATGGCTTTGATCTTCATGAACCTAACGCTCCGGTTCAGAGGCGGGCCGCACAGCGGACCGTCCGCTGCAACCGGTTGTTAGCCGCGCTCGCGCCGGTAGTGCATGGCGACCGCGCCGCTGCGGAGCGGCTTCGCCGAGACAAGTTCGAGCCGTCGCGTGCTGGGCAGCCCCCTCTCATACAGAGTCGGGCCGTGGCCGGCGATCCTGGGATGGACGAGGAACTTGTACTCGTCGATCAGATCCAGCCGGTCCAGCTCGGTCGCGAGCTTGCCGCTACCGAGGAGCACGCCGGCCGGAGTCGCGTCCTTCAGTTTCTGCACGCCCGTGCGCAGGTCGCCGGCGATGTGGTGGCTGTTGGTCCACGGGAAGTTCTTGCGCGTCGACGACACGACGTACTTCGGCTTTGCCTCCAGTTTGACCGCCCACTCGCGCATCGCTGGCGGCGCCTCTTCGTCGCCGCGGGCGACCGCCGGCCAGTAGCTCTCCATCATCTCGTAGGTCAGGCGGCCCCACAGCATCGCCCCGCCCTCGTCCATGAGGCGGGTGAAGAGAGCGTGTGTCTCGTCGTCGGCGATACCCTCCCGGTGGTCGACGCAACCGTCCAGGGTGACGTTGATGCTGAAGGTCAAGATTCCCATGGCGGCGCGTCTACTCCGGTTTAAGGGGGACCGATGGACTGTCACTCGTCGACGAGTACCCCGCAGCGGCTAACAGGTATTGAGGAGACGTCGATGTCCGGACATGCTTGTTATGGGGGCAGCATTTTTTAGACATAACCTTCTGATCCTTGAAGAATTTCATTCTGAGCTGTCGTTATATTCATAGCAAGGGGAGACCTTGAACGACTCTGCGTTCTTGCTTCAAGGTGGGAGAGGTGAACAATCGCTGATCAAATTGTGAATGTTGCCTTTCTCAAAGTGCAAGTGGACGACATAGCCGGGCTGACGGCCAACTGGAAACGTCTCCGGCAGATGAGCGGCGCACGCCGGCACCTTGTAATAGGACCAAAGAAGTGACCAAGCCGAAAATAGGCGTGCGAGTGGCCGCTCCCAACATAGACCACATCGCCATTGAATCCCTTCAACAGGGCCATCCATACAGCAGAGGAGTCTTCAATCGCCACCGACTCCGGTGACCGAAAGTGAGTCCACGTCCCGGACGTGGCGACAATAGCAATGAGGACCGCCGAAATGAGAAGAACAATGCGATACGGTCGGCTCATATCGTTAGATGTCCAAACTGAGAGTGCCACGCGTTAGTGTCTGCCCCAGCGAATGAACCGGGTCTCCAACCAAAATTAACGACCAGCCTGTTGCCTCAAACGAGATCGAACCGGATGGGCAATTTATCGGAATCCGCCAATGCGTGGTATCTGCAAACTCTCCTGTTTCAATGGTTTGTTCGATTCGATCTATTTGAAACGGCGTGACGCCAATCGGACCAACAGAATAATCAATCTCCATCTTCAGTCGGAATACTCCATAAAAGCTGAGTAGCCCTGGAACGATATTGAATTCAAAGCGGCCTGAGGCCTCTATCCATTCGACGATGTGATCGATGTCCAAAGTCAGCGTACAGGTGCCTTCGTCGGGATTCTCGTCAGTGAGATGCCACGCATGTATAGCGTTGTCGTGTGAAAAGAGCGGTTCGCCAGATCGGCCGCAGCCAAGGCTGTACGCGACGGGTTCATTGGATGCTCATCCGTAAGTGAGAGCGACCGGGTCGCCGGAATGAAATCTCAATCTGGGCGTTAGCTTACCCCAGCCCGCGAACGGCCGGTTCGTGGCGGTCACTCCAGAACCCCGAGTGCCCGGTTGTGGCCGGTGGCGCCCGCATTCGACGGACGCCGACCGGCGGTTCACGCTATACCTTCGTCTGCTCTGCCATTTCCAGCGCGTCGTCGAGCTCGATGCCCAGGTACCGCACGGTGCTTTCCAGTTTTGTGTGGCCGAGCAGCAGGTGCACGACCCGCAGATTCTTGGTCCGTCGATAGATCAGCGAGGCCTTAGTACGCCGCATCGTGTGGGTTCCGTACGCGCTTGAGTCGACCGATCTCTCGAACCCAGTGCGCTTCGGCGCGTCATTGCCAACTCGCGCTTCACGGGACATCCACCAACGATTCGCGCGTACTGTCGCGTCCAGCCGCTTCACCTCTCGCTCCACAGACCGGCGGATCCCGGGCGCACAGCGCCGGACGCGGGTCGGCTCCCCTGAGCGAGACGAGACTTCACCGCGAGACAACGATTCCGATCACCGCCAGCAATAGCGCAACTGAAGATGAGATCCAAGTGGCCTTCGATAGTGCCTGTTGCGCAGTCACATACTCGGTCCCTGGAAAGCCTCGGTCTTCGGCATCCATTGCTCGTCGAGCAGCTGGTATGCGGTAGATCACGAAGTTGCCGATGACACATGCGGCACTGATTGCGGGAACAACAAGCGGGGCAAACATTAAGAAGTGCGCTAGCGAGCTGTGAGGACTTTTTGCGCTCACTCCGGCGAACAAACCTACGACCTGAAGGAGTACTGCACCGGCGCCCCAAAGCACGAGAAACAGCGGGAGTATTATGACGGGCAGTAATAGGTTCCAGGCGCTCTTGCGGCGGGATGCGCGATGGCGCGCATTGGCAAGCCAAACCCCGTCTCTCATCTCGTCGAATGTGCCACCGAGAGTTCCCGCTGGCCTCCTAGTATCCGAGTCGTTATTGTCGGTCAAGACTCCAACCTCCTATGTTCAATGTACGGACGTCTCCATGAGCGACGGTGTCCAGACCAAGGGCGCGCTGTTAACTCTACACTTTCGCGAACTCCCGAACACGGATTGTGGACCTGCCGCCATCTTGCCCGGATCCCGATTGCCGACGCGCCGGCGCCGACCGGCAACGAGCGACGGCACACCGGAAAGTGATCCGACTTCTCACTCCTCGCCCGCCATCCTGTCTGGGCGCGCAGCGCCGAACGTGGATCGACTACATTCGCGTCCAGCCCGTCCCGACCACCGCACACCGGAGCTCGACGACACCGGGGACGCTTTGAAGCTTTGAAGCTCGACGACATCGAAGACACTGCCGTCGGTCAGGAGCCCAGTAACCCAACCACCGAATGATCTTAACCGATTATCTCGCCCAACAATCTCGTCAAGGGCACGCAGGGCCGGACGCGGATCCAATCACTGGCCGTTACGACGAAGGACCGCCCTCGACCCACTCCAGTGTCTGATTACCGGCAGCTATCGAGCACGCTAGTTAAGGTTGCGTCGCCCTACCAGGGAACCGACCGGCCGAGATAGTCAAGGTAGTGCAGTCCGGGCTTGCCTTGGGTGGCCAACAGTGTGTTCACGACGTTGGGGACGCTCTCCTCGATGGTCAGTCGGGCATCTGGGCCGCCCATCTCGGTGCGAACCCAGCCCGGCGCCATCAGGACCATGGTTCGCCGATCAGCGGAATGGCGCGCCGCGAAGCTGCGCATGAACATGTTCAGCGCCGCTTTGCTTCCGCGATAGACCTCTCGCTTTCCCATCGTGTTATTCGAGACGCTCCCTTGTCCCGACGACATAACTCCGACGAGGCCGTCTACGCTAACGAGGTCGTAGAAAGTCTCCAGCACACGCATTGGGCTCAGCGCATTGGTCACCATGACGCGAACGTACTCCTCAGTCGACACCTCGGCGATGGTCTCATCCGGATTGTTGGTCACTCCGGCGTTGACGAACAACATGTCGAATCTACGGGCTGCTAGACGCGAGCGAATCGCGCAGATCTGATCGGGCATGGTGATATCGACGGTTTGGATTTCGATATGCCCAGGTGATTTCTCCGAAAGTTCATGCAGCCGGGTTCGAACCGCCCCCCGGACGGTGCCGACGACGTTCCATCCGCGTTCCAGAAACGCCTCGGCCATCGCATAACCGAGCCCACGCGAGGCTCCAACTAGCAGCAGGGTTTTTCGCACGGTAGGGACGGATTCCATAGAAGTTGCCTTAGAGTCTCATGCTGAGTTCAACGTCACCGGCGAATGGCACGGACAGAAACCCGCTGGCGGAGTCACGAACGCGGGCCAGGTATTCCGGGGTTCGGTCCGCGTTGTCGGCCACCACCAAGGAACCGGCGTGCAGTCGAGCTTCGAGCATTGAAAGTATGCTCAGGTAGAGGGGTTTTGCCCCGTCGAGGAGAACGAGATCGACCAATTCCGGAAGATCGCTTGCCAGCGTTTGCAAAGCGTCTCCCTCGCGAATCTCGACCAGGCCACCAAGACCCGCCGCAGTGACGTTCTCGCGTGCCTGCGCCGCCTTCGTGGCCTCAAACTCCGTGCCGATGAGCCGTCCGCCGCCGTTGTCCCGCAGCGCTGCAGCAAGATGAAGAGTGGACACCCCGAACGAAGTTCCGAATTCTATGATCGTCTTCGCCCGACAGGATCGGGCCAGAATGTAGAGCAGAGATGCCGTAGATCGCGATACCGCCAGATGGTAGTCCTTCAGTTGGCCATAGAATTGTCGAAAGTTCCCCGTACCCGCCATCAACTCCGCGCGCTCGCTAGTCGGAAGTGCGTTGGTCCACGCATCGAGCCTGGCATCACTGGCGTCGGCTTCCGCGAACAGACGCGCCAGGACGTCTGCGCATGGGGCGTTCGTTAACGTCGTCATAGGGATTCTCGGTCCTTTGCGATCGCAGCATCTTGCGTCCCGAAAAGAATACGAATAAAAGATCGCATTGACTATTCGCTTTCGGAACACGCCCATGGCAAGGAGTAAGAAACCCGTCATTACTGCGAGAAAGCACCCCCAGCAAACTCGCTCTGCTCAGCTCGTCGCAGACATTCTTGAGGCGGCTATTCGCGTTCTCGTGCGTGACGGCGCCTACCACTTTACGACTGCGCGTGTGGCGGAGGCGGCCGGAGTGAGCGTTGGATCCCTTTATCAATACTTCCCAAACAAAGAGGCGATCCTATTTCAGCTGCAGGCGAACGAATGGGGCCAGACTATGAGCCAGCTCGAGCGCATCCTCGGCGATCGGAATACGCTGCCGCCACAGCGTCTCCGGGCTGCCGTACGGACATTTTTCCGCTCCGAGTGCGAGGAGGCGGCATTTCGAAGCGCGTTGGAAGAAGCCGCACCGCTGTATCGCGAGGCGCCCGAGGCTAGAGCTCATGCCGAAGACGGCCGCGATCTCATGGAGAGATTCATGAGGGACGCGCTTCCAAGCGCGTCTGCGCGTGAACGCGCGTTTGCAGCAGACTTGGTGGGTGTCGTTATGTCCTCTGCCGGCAAAATGATCTCCGTCCAGAACCGCTCTCGCTCCCAGGTGGACGCTCTGGCGGATGCGGTCGCAGACATGTTCTGCGCGTACTTGGAGACGGTCCGTGCGCCTACATCGGCAAGGAAAACTTGAAGCTATGAAATTGACGACAGCGACGAGCCCGAATTGGCCGGTGCACGAACGACAGCTTTACGGCCTTCAATTTAGCTCATCGAATGTCTCAAGTTGGCCGGCTCCGACGATTGCGCCCCGGGTCGCTGACGACCTTGCCAGTCCGGCGGTCACCGGGTGCAGCCGACCCGTTGCGGCCTTCCGAGCTCCTCGATACCGGCGATTCAATCATCGAAAAGAAGACGTCGATACCGCCGAAGTATTGCCCCGGCTGTGCGGACTGTCGAGAACAATGCCTAAGTGGATACCGGTGCAAGCGCGCCCGCAGCCCGTTGTTTCCGGAAGGAGCGATCATGAGTTCTATTGAAAAGCCGCCGATTCTATCTATGGACGGAAGTGCCATTCTCCGCCACGAAGAGGCGACGCCTTTTGAAGACCCACGGGGTGAAGCATGCCTAGAGCAGATTTCAGATCACATTGAAGCTTATCTAGGTAAAGTGGAAACTGTATTTCATGAGATCGTTTCCGACGCGGTCCACGTCGATGTCCACTTCGTGAAGCCGAGCCAACAATTCCCATTTGTACGTCTGGTGACGTCTGGTATGAGTGACCTGCCGATGGCGATTCCGGAAGGATCGGACACGGTAAGATACCTTGAGTTGGTTGTGACCCTCCCTGGCGATTGGCGCCTCGACCAAAACTCTTTCAAAGACGAGGCCTGGTACTGGCCGGTTCGGCTAATCAAGATGCTTGCCCGGCTACCTCACAAGTACAACACATGGCTCGGCCCGGGGCATACAGTTCCCCACGGAGATCCTGCTGAGCCGTACGCATCGAATACGAAGCTCTGTGGCGCCATCATTCTGCCGTCTGCGACTGTTCCCGATGGTTTTTACAAGCTACGCATCGACGAGAACAAGGAAATAGTCTTCCTGTCTGTCGTTCCCCTGTATGGGGAAGAGATGAATTTGAAGCTGCGCTTGGGTACAGACGAACTGCTGAACAGGTTGGACAAGGTCGGCGTAAATGACATCATCGATCCGGCACGCCGAAACGCGGCAAAGAAGCGATTCGGGCTATTTTAAAGACGCGCCCACTACTGACTGGGGCACTGAAACGTTTGCACTTGAGCAGGCTCTTAGCTGGTCTCGAACTTCCGCTTCTGGCCGAGGCTGTCTCAAAACTCAAAATATACGCCGCGTAGGTGAGACAGCATGCGATTCGAAGGAACAACGTCGCATCAAATTAGAACGTACGTGGCTGAAAGTGCACCGCACAAAATGGTCATCAACAGTTTTCGCGCGACCATCAAAAATGCGAGCGCACCGATGGACTCTCTCCTTGAGCAGCACAGCCTGACCGATCTCCTGACCAGACTTCGTGCAAAGATCCCAGAGGCCCTCGAGACGTTCGCTCAGCTTATCGAAGCTTGAGGTGCCTGACTCACGCTGATATCTTGCTGCGGCATCGGAATCCAAGCAAAGTGAGTAGACGCGATCGCGATCAGCTGAGCGCGCGGCAAAGTGCCATGTCGCGCGAGGACAGTTCCAACTTGTTGACATTCTACGAGTTCTCGCAACCGACCGGCGACAGTTCAGATAGGATGGATCAAGTGACAGCGGTCAGAAAGGATGACAGGATCGGGCCGCACGAAAGCTGCCGCTCGCCACTGACAGCGGTAGGGCATGATGAGCGCTGGTGCTGTTATGCACCACCATTGTCAGTCTGCCGGTCGTTGTCTCTGACCGGCCAGGAGCGGCCACTGGAAGCTTCGGCACGGGTTTGCCGGAAGCGGACATTCAACGCCTGCGCTTCACGCAGCCGTCCACAGTTCGGTACCTACTGGTACCATTTGTTTGTCCACTTCCTTGCCAAGCAGGACGGGAATGCAGCGGGACGGATGGCGACTCCCCATCTCGAAGCCACGAAGAATCGTCTCGATCTCGGAACCGTCGGGTCGCCTTAGAGTGATGCGATCTCCGACCTTCAAAGTGGCAGATGAAAACACGAAAGGTATGCCTGGAACTACGACGCAGCCGCGCCCCGCAATCTCGAAGACATCCTCGGCTCTGGAAATGAACGTAACCATCTTCAAGCCATATAGCGTTGGAGGTAAGGGGCCGCGCGTACTGGCGCTGTGCATCTAGCCATGTCGTAATCCTCCTATTTGTAATCGCCCTTTCAAGTAGAGGGTTGAGCAGCCGATGCGCTCTAACACTCCTGTTCAGCGGCGGGCCGCACAGCGGACCGTCCGATGCAACCGGTTGTTAGCCGCGCGCGCGCCGGTAGTGCATGGCGACCGCGCCGCTGCGGAGCGGCTTCGCCGAGACAAGTTCGAGCCGTCGCGTGCTGGGCAGGCCGCTCTCATACAGAGTCGGGCCGTGGCCGGCGATCCTGGGATGGACGAGGAACTTGTACTCGTCGATCAGATCCAGCCGGTCCAGCTCGGTCGCGAGCTTGCCGCTACCGAGGAGCACGCCGGCCGGAGTCGCGTCCTTCAGCTTCTGCACGCCCGTGCGCAGGTCGCCGGCGATGTGGTGGCTGTTGGTCCACGGGAAGTTCTTTCGCGTCGACGACACGACGTACTTCGGCTTTGCCTCCAGTTTGACCGCCCACTCGCGCATCGCTGGCGGCGCCTCTTCGTCGCCGCGGGCGACCGCCGGCCAGTAGCTCTCCATCATCTCGTAGGTCAGGCGGCCCCACAGCATCGCCCCGCCCTCGTCCATGAGGCGGGTGAAGAGAGCGTGTGTCTCGTCGTCCGCGATACCCTCCCGGTGGTCGACGCAACCGTCGAGGGTGACGTTGATGCTGAAGGTCAATATTCCCATGGCGGCGCGTCTACTCCGGTTTAAGGGGGACCGATGGACTGTCACTCGTCGACGAGTACCCCGCAGCGGCTAACAGGTATTGAGGAGACGTCGATGTCCCGACATGCTTGTTATGGGGGCAGGATTTTTTAGACATAACCTTCTGATCCTTGAAGAATTTCATTCTGAGCTGTCGTTATATTCATAGCAAGGGGAGACCTTGAACGACTCTGCGTTCTTGCTTCAAGGTGGGAGAGGTGAACAATCACATCAGAATTCAAACCGATGTCCGCTGTGTGGACATTGAAAGTACCGGCGCGGACTTCCGCTCCTGTTAAGCGTTGTCCGATGCCCGCCCCGTGGGCTGGGGTGTCCGGTTGAGGCCACGCCTGCCGGGCGGGCGTTGGACAATGCTTAACAGAACCCGGCGCAAAGACAAAGAGGCGCTTCCCTGGCAAGCGGTCATTCCGCGCCGCGCCGAAACTTGACTCTGTCGTTTATAAATGTAAACATGCTGATCGTTTATAGTTGTAAACGCTGGATCAACCATGCGCCGAGACCCTTCCGCTCCTTCCATAACTGAGGCCGAATCGGTGGTCATGGAAGTTCTCTGGCGTCACAACCCGGTGCCCACAGCGGCCGTGGTTACGGCACTCGAAGGCGAGCAGCACTGGCAGGAGGGCACCATCAAGGCGCTCCTGAATCGGCTACTCAAGAAGAAAGCCATTCGCGCCGACAAGGATGGCCGCCGGTTTCTGTACTCGCCCGTGATGAGTCGCGACGAGTGGCTGTTGACGGAAAGCAAGGGACTACTGGATCGGCTCTTTGCCGGGCGAATAGCACCGCTCGCAGTACACTTTAGCCGCCACGGCAAGCTCAGCAAGCGCGACATCGCCGATCTGAAGCGACTCATCGCGGAGATCGAAGATGAAAAGTGAGCTCTTGACGTATCTGGTCGCGCTGACGATCGCGTCGACCCTGGTCATTTTCGTAGCTCTGGCGATACGCCGCGGTGTGCGCCTCGTGTTCGGCGCTGCTGCAGGCTATTCGATATGGTTACTCGTACCTGCCGCCATGCTGGCCGTGCTGTTGCCTGCTCCGAGCGACTCGGACTCGACGATCGGATTGTCGGTACGGATCGCTCTGTTCTCCACTCTGAGCAATGCGCTCGACAGCTCCCCGCGTTCGTCGCTCCATGCCGTTCACCCGGTAGATTGGACGCAGTGGGCGATCGGCGTGTGGGCTGCAGGCGCCGCACTCTTTGTCTTTTACCTCGCCGGGCTGCAACGCGCGTTCGTCAACAGCTTGGGAACACTGTCCGGCTCGCGGTGCGTACTTCGGGCAGCACGGTCCGCAGGCTGTCCCGCACTGCTCGGCGTCCTGCGGCCAAAAATCATCTTGCCGGTCGATTTCGAATCTCGGTACACGCGACTTGAGCGGTTACTCGTCTTTTCCCACGAACGGACGCACCTGCGTCGTGGCGATGCTCTCTGGAGCGCCATCGTCGCCCTGATACGCTGTCTCTTCTGGTTCAATCCTCTCGTTCATCTGGCTTCGACCTGCTTTCGCGTCGATCAGGAACTCGCATGCGACGCTGCTGTTCTCGGGGAATTTCCCCACGCGCGCCGCACCTACGCGAACGCAATGTTGAAGACTCAAGTGCTCGACGTCGCGTTGCCGGTCGGCTGTAGTTGGCAATCTGTCCATCATTTGAAGGAGCGTCTTAAGATGGTCAAGAAAGCCGTGCCGAGTCACGGGCGCCGCACATTCGGCCGCGCCTGTGCTGTCGTTGCTTCCCTGCTCGTCGGCTTTTCGGTCTGGGCCACCCAACCTGCCACGGCAATAAGACTTGCAGTTGAGGATCCTGCGTCGATTACGCAATCAGCCGCTTCGACGCGCGCAAAAGATTCTGTCAGGATGTTTGGGACAGGTCTCAACATCCAACGCGACGGCGACTTCGACCGAGTGACCGGAGCCGAACTTCAGCTCTTCATCGGGCCAGAAGTGCAGGTCCAATTCCAGTCCGATACGGTTTCCGAGGAATCAAACCGAAGTCGGACACTCGAAGGCCATGTCAGTATCACTCTCACCTCCGTGGACGCGCAGCCTGTGATCGCGGGCGCAATGAAGGCTGTTGTCACGCCGGAGTCGGGTGGCGGATTCAAGGTCCGGCTCGAGCACGGGAGCGTCATTCATCGACACGAGAACGGGCGCGAGCGGCGCTGATCGAGGTTACGACCGAGCGCCGCTCCTCAGCCAATCCGCCATTCATCACTTTCGGACAAGGGCGGCGTCTGACCGCTTTGGGTCCGCAAGCTGTCAGTTGACTAGGCTCCCTGCTGCCTTGCCCGCCGTCGCCGTGCCCGACATCGGGTCAGTTCATCGAGGAGTCCATCGAAGCCGAACAGATGCGGCGGCGGCGCAGGGCCTGTCGTGACGACATACACGCCCCATCCGCTGGAGGGCCTTCTAAGGATGTCAGTGCACGGCTGGCGTAGTACGAGTTCAACATCCTGCCGGGACGGCGTACGAGTGTTCTCCAGGGGCGAATCGGCACACCTGCCCCCGTCAGCGGCCGCATGAGAGCGACTGAAGTCTACTTGCCTGACGGCCGCTGCGGATTTACAACACGTCATAAGTTTCTGGTTGTCGCACCGATGAACGACGAGCTGCCGCCGTTGGGGGATCTCGAGCACGAGCTCATGGCGATTCTATGGGCGCATGGCGAGATGACTGCAGGGGAAGTGCGCAAGTACGTCACTCGTAAGCTCAAAGACGCCACGATCCGCACCGTACTGAGGCGTCTCGAAGAAAAGGGATACGTCATCCATTCGGTGGGTACCGGTACATTCATCTACCGCCCGACGGAATCTGCTGACGCCACCGCCGCAAATGCCGTCAAAGGGCTCGTGGATCGATTCTGCGGCGGATCCCTGGAGCGGGTCCTGAAGGCCCTCGTGGACGCTACGGTGACCAGCCCTCAAGAGCTCGCCGCCATTGCCGAGAAGCTAAAGCGTAAGTCTCGCTAGGTGTTCAAGCTAGATGGCGCTTCGAAGGTATACCGGGCAGGCGGAGTGCATACGTTGGCACTCGATGGAGCGTCTCTGCAGGTACGCGAGGGTGAGTTTCTGGCCGTCATGGGGCCGTCCGGCTGTGGCAAGTCAACACTGCTGAACATCTTGGGCTCATCGATACCCCTCTTCGTAACGGCCAGCCTGCTCGGGCTAGCCAATGCGGCCTCAACTATTACGGGACATGCCTTCATGGTCGCTAGGTCCAGACCCGCAGAAGCGCTCCGGTACGAGCAGGACGCCCAAAGCGCAGTCACTGTGTCGCTAGCACTGAGACATTTCCAACTTTTGACTTCAGCGTGATCGGTGGGCCCGAACCCGCAGTCACCACGGCAGGTTCCTGCCCTGTCGCGGTCGCCTGTTTATTATCGATGGAGGCCGTCCCGGAGCTGGATTGTGCGGTGAAAGCCGCCTGGTACGCCGTAGGGCGTGACACTGATATGCTGCCAGTCTGAGTGGATGCGCTCATCCCCGCCCCGCTCCAGCCCGATCCGGAAAGCTTGGCTTCGAGCGACCCCGCTCCGATGTCTATCGTGACATCACCTTGCACATTTTGGAGCGATGCATTCCCGGCGGTCGCCGTAACGCGCAATGTTGCGTTGTATTGGTCAACCGCAACGTCACCCGCTGAGGCGGTCAATGTGAGGTTGGTCGTCGGGGCGCTGAAGATCTCGAAGCCAATCTGCAGAGCCTGTGGGCTGTCAACCCGCTCCGGTGATGCAGAGATCGTGCCGTTGGCGCTCGTAATGACTACACTCTTTGCCAGGGCATTCGCTGCGCCCTGGTCGGCTGCCTGCGCGACGATGCGCGCGTAGACCATGTAGGCGTCCAGATTCGGGCGACCGTGCGCAATCAGGACTCCGGCATCTGTTGATGCGCTGAGGCTTGGCGTGAGTTGCGCGTATTCCTGGATGATCAAACAGACCTGCGTGTACGTCTGCGGCGTTCCGTTGACGGACACGGTCGACGATCGCGGGTAACCGTCGCACGAGAGACTTGTCGCCGTCACCGGCGGTGGAGTTGATCCACCTGCGGGCGGGTGGACGTCCCCTCCACCGCCGCACCCCGTCAACACGGAGCACAGAGCTCCGATAGAAACCCATACAAATGCCGCTCTGCCACTTAGACGCTCGTCCATATTAATCATCGGCGATCCTTGCAGCTTCGCGGGAGTAGGTGTTACGTGTTGTAACAGAGCGCCCGCGGGCAGGCAATAAGACTCCGGTCGGGGGCTGGAACTATCGTGGGGTGATCGTCACGCGGGAGCGGGAAATCGCACTTCCTGCTCAGCCTGTGCAAGGTCGCCCAGCAGCTCAACCACCCTGCGCAGCACGCCCGTGCTGCTGAAGGTTGACGATTTCACCCTGCTGCTCACAGAATGTCTCTGCTCGGTCGGAGCATCCACGTCCGCGGAAAGGGCTGCGCCCACGACACGAAGACCTGCTCGAGGGTCCGTGTTTTCCCTTATCTGCCTGGGCGGACGCAGGTCACCGATAAGGGGAATCCGCCATGGCAGACGGGCTCGGGCCTTATTCTCGCTTCCGCCTGAATTTCGAGCAGCAGCGTAAACGTGCCAAGGAGCTGTTGAAGGCCGCGCTTGCGGGTGAGCCCGAAGCGTTGACACGCTTCAAGTCACCACCCAGGCTCGCCGAGGCGCAGTATCTGATTGCGCAGGAACTACGTTTCGAGAACTGGGCTGCGCTCAAGTGCCACATCACGGCGATGACTCACGAACGCGAAGCCGCCCGGGCAGAAATGGCACTGCCACCGGACGCGCCCTCGCCGCTCGACGGCGACTTGCGCACGCTGCATATCCGCTGCGGCAGAGATCTTGAGGCGCCGCTACGGGAGGCGGGCTTTCGCGGCGACTTCTATGAGCACAGCTACCCGTACTTGATAGGTCTTGTGCGCGAGGGGCCAGGGTGTCTTGAACAGCGGGCACGTTTCCTGGTCGCGAGCTACGCGGATTCGCGCGATCCACCGCTTCAGTACGAGCCCGTACTGCACGGCCTCCAACTCGATGAACGGCGGCTGCGCGATTCCGCTGACTACGAGCGCGTCGTGATCTGGTCTGAATTTGACTGTTATGACCAACTGGTGTTGCTACGATTGCTGGAACACTATGCGACACACCGTCGTCCGGAGCGGCTGGAGCTGATTAATGTTGGTGAGTTTCCAGGCGCGATGCGTTTTATCGGTCTCGGACAATTGCCACCCGAGGCGCTCCGCATGCTCTGGGCAACACGGAAACCAGCGACGCCCGGAACGTTGAGACTCGGCTTGGATGCCTGGCGCGCGCTCGTCAGTCCCGATCCGCGCGCGCTCGCTGCTATCATGCGCAGCGCCACCCCAGCATTACCGCTCCTCGCCAAAGCGCTGCACCGGCATCTGCGGGAGCTGCCGTCGAGTGTCAACGGCCTCTCCTTTACCGAGGAGATGGCGCTGCAAATGCTCGCCGAAGACGAGATGAGCCTGAACCGCCTCATTGGGCGGCAGGTCTACGAGCGCGATCCGCTTCCAGGGCAAGGCGACCTCAATGTCCGCAACCGCTTGCTGAACATGGAAGGCGCAAGCGCTCGTGTTTACGAACGTCGGTCGGCTGTTGGAGCGAACGGCCAAGCCCGTCCGCCCTGGACTGACGTATTGACAATCACGGATCTCGGACGCGCGGTCTTGAAAGGCGAGGTCGATTTTCTATCGCTACGACCACCCAACCGCTGGGTCGGCGGGGTCGAAATCGGGGCCGGAATGCGCGATTGGCGTTGGAATGAGCAGACCAGAAACGCGGTGTGCTTCGATGGCCCGCAACCACGCAAATGAGCGCCCGGTTCGCCGGACTGTCCGCGCCTGGCCGATTCCGGCAGGCCACTCGTGCCGGTGGCGAGCGGCAGCTTTCGGGTGTTCTAATGGGCTGCGTCGTGCGTGCGCCCCGAGAGGTATGCTCAACTTGGGATTCGAGGTACAAAATGCATGCCGACTAATGATCGCACCAGGATAATTTACCGCAGGACGCCGGAATCGGCGGCCATGGTGGCAAGTGTCAAGCGAGCGATGGCGCTCACCGCCAAATTGAATTGTTTGACATACGACGATGCAGACGAGATTCGCGAATTGTTCAGCGAACTCATCGGCAAGAAAGTAGACGAGAGCTTTCTACTGATTCCTCCCTTTTATACCACCGGTGGGGACGAAATCCGCGTCGGGCGCAATGTCTTTGTAAATCAGAACTGCACCTTCTATGACCTAGGCGGGCTCAACATCGCAGACGATGTGATGATCGGCCCGAACGTGAGCATCATCACATCGGGACATCCCCTTGAGCCTTCGCAGAGACGTGCCGCTACGATTGGAACGCCGATCGTGATTGAAAAAAACGTTTGGATCGCAGCGGGCGCGATGATCATAGGAGGCGTAACAGTAGGCGAAAATTCGGTGGTCGGGGCCGGCTCGGTGGTTACCAGGGATATTCCCCCGAACACTCTTGCAGCCGGCAACCCTGCGAAAGTCATTCGTCAATTGCGGTCGTGAGTCAAAAGAGTGTTCGCAATCGACCGCTTTGAAGTATTGGAGTAAGGCACTTCCAAACTACATGACCGTAGCAGCATGAATGGACAACGTATAAGTCAGAGTCCCGAGCTATTGCGGCGCCTGCTGCGTGCGAAGGACCGGATGGACGCCGCCTCGGACGAAGACTGGCCGGTTCGGCGGCTTGCACGTGTGAGCCACGTTTCCGAGGCGCACTTCGCGCGATCATTCAAAGAGGCTTTCGGTGTCCCGCCACACCGGTACCTGCTCACGCGGCGCATCGAGCGGGCCACGGCGCTCCTGCGCGACAGTGATTTGTCCGTTACCGAGATCGCCTTGCAGACGGGCTGGAGAAGCCTGGGGACGTTCGGGCGCATATTTCGCGACATCACCGGCGTTGCGCCGAGCACGGCCCGGTTGCATGCACGTGCTGCTTCGCGCGAACTCAGCAGCGTGCCCGCCTGCATCCTCAGCGCAGCGCACCGGCCCAATCTCACAACCGCAGTTTTGGAGAAGCGACGCCGCTCGGCTGGCGTTAAAAAGGGTGCCAACTCTAGGAGGTCCAATGAATCAGGGTGTTCAGGTCGTAGGTATTTACGTGCTAGATCAGGATGAGGCGCTCACGTTTTATGTAGACAAGCTCGGTTTCCACGTGCACACGGATGCGCGAAATGGCGACTATCGCTGGCTGACGGTGCAGTATCCGGCTCAGCCATTGTTCCAACTCGGCCTGTTCACACCAGGGCCGCCGTTGCACGACGCAGCAACTGCGCAGACGCTGCGTGCAATGATTGCCAAAGGTGCGATGCCGTCCCTCGTCCTGGTCGTGGACGATTGTCGCGCCGCTTACGAGCGGATGCGTGCCCAGGGCGTGGAATTCACGCAGGAGCCTGTGGATCGCTACGGCACTGTGGACGCCGGTTTCCGCGATCCGTCGGGAAACGGGTGGAAGATGATCCAGGCGCGGCACTGAGGCAGGTGAAAAAGGAATGAGCATTCCATCCAATTTCTGGATCCGTCAGATTCATCGCTGGTTGTCTATGGCCTTTACGTTGACTGTTGTTGCCAATTTCGCAGTGAGGGCACAAGGGACACCTGCCGACTGGATTACGTATTCTCCATTACCCCCGCTTGCTTTGCTGTTGTTCACCGGTCTGTACTTGTTCGCACTCCCGTATGCCAGCAAGTGGCGAGTTCGTTCAATCAGCGGCGAGGGTCGGGATTGGGAGCCCTGAGCTGCCGTGGCGAACGGCAGCTTGCGGCCGCAGGTAAATCAATGCGCCTGCGTTTCCATGCCGGCCAGGTTATATCTGTGGGCCTCGGACGGATTCACAATGTATCCGGTGGGCGTGCGAATCAGATCCCTGCGCAGAGGAATTGACCCAGTCGGCATGATCCGGATCGAGGAGCTCGAACCACCAACCACAACCTGACTCGTTGTATGCCGATCGATCTTGGCCTAGCGGACCAAAATTCGGCTGCGCGGAAAGTCAATACATACAACGTGATCCCTGAAAAAGTCGTACCCGAGGAATCCGGCCATTCCAGGGGGAGCCGCAAAGTCCCATAATTCAAACTGGAGTGGTCCGAATTCGCGACCGTTCATTCTGAAGTGTTTAAACGTGAGCGGTCCGTGCGCGGTGTCCAGGTGTTCGGCCTTCGCGTTCGCCTTGATCATGACAAGCCCCGGCGGGCCCGTGTCCCAGACGAACAACATGTCGCCCACGTCGGTGTTGACACGTGAGACCAATCCCCAATTGACAGAACGCTCCAATGGTATGATCTGCCCGCGGCAACTGCGCTGCGAGGCCGGCTGCGCCCCATTTGGAATGAGAGTGATGCGGCGCCGACCGTAATCCAGGACGAGCTCATAGCCCTTGAAAAACTAGCACCGATGTATCCCTGCGTTCCTCGTTCGGCCAGCCTGCCTGGCCCGAAACGCATCGTCGTGACCGTCCCGATGAATTGGCACATCGGAGAACACGATGCCGCCCATCTCAACCGGATCGACCTTAACGATCGGCTCCTCGATGACTTTACCTTCCATACCGTACCCGACGAGTGTCAGGTAATGATGGCCTTGGCCGTATAGAATCTCGTCCACCCCGATTGCGCGGACGGGCGCCAGCTGACGATGCTCCAGCCCCCCATTGCGGCTCAGCTGTGCGCCAAGGCGTTCGCTATACTCTTCGCCCACCAGACATCTGACATAGTTTTGGAGCCATCGCTTGTTCACCAGAAATATCCTGCCACTCTGCACTGCCTGGCTCATCCTTGCCGCTGTACCATCCCAAGCGGTCGAGCCGAACGTCGACGCAGCGTTCGCTGCGCATGTGAAGGCGATCCAATCACGTGACCTCGCAGCGCTGGCGCTCACCATCTCGGATGCAAAGCAATTGATACTCATCCTTCCGAACGGGAGGCTGACGAAGACGCGCCAGGAATATCTGGACTTCCATAAGGAATTTTTTGCCTCCAAGAGCTGGACCATCCGCTTCGATCCGGTTGCCACGAGCGTGGGCAGCGATTTCGCAGTACTGACGACAAAGAGCCTCTATGAGGACCTGCAGGACGGTAATCCTGTCCGGACTCGGAGCTGGGTCACCTTTATCTTCCACAAGGAAGCGGGCAAGTGGCGCCTGATCCACGATCAGAACACGCGCGTGGCCGCTGGCGAATAGCACTGGGAGCCGCACGCGTTTAGACGGGCGCACGCCAAAGTACGAAAAGCGGAAAAGATGCGTGCGGCGACCGGTCGGAGTGGGCATCGATGTCACGAGCCACGAGTCTCTGTTACCTTTGACGTTAGTTGATGTCAACAGCCAACATCAACAAGCCTCTGATGCGACAGCATTCCTTGCTTCAAATCTTCGTGTCTGAGCCGACATCGCGCGTTGGGGGGAACGTTCCTGCGTGCTGATGACCGCCCAGTGTGTTGACTTTCCGCCGTTGTGGTGTCTAGACTCCTCTCGTTGTATGGTAGCGCTCACATAGTTGTAATCGCCTCGCTCCAGGCCTAGACACATCACGAGTACCGGTCCTTGAGAGGGGCATTAGAGAGCGGGTAGGTCGATCTGCCGCGATGTAACCTGACTGGCGCCCGTGGGAGGTAATTCCATCTAACAAAGATCAGCGGCTAGTTCGAGCGGACCACGGCGCGAGAGCTGTGACGTTGTTGACGATCGCTTGGCGGTTAACGCTGCTCGGCCGGCTGCGCTCTGCCTTCATTCTTAGTTCCTCTGTTTGCACGTCGTCACGTTGTAACATCGCATGGAGGGGACGAGATGTTTCATTCCGCAGGCCATTCGTTCTTCTGGGGAGCAGATAACGAACTCGCCGATTTCACGCGCATAGGCACCTATTCTTGCTGCAGTTTTCCCTGGCGTTTCCTCGGCGGGGACTGACCACGCGTCAGCCCGCGCCCGCATCCTCGCTGTCATTACTTGGAAATAACCAGCTCATGGAGGTTTGCTATGAATTTCCGCTTGATGGCCGCTGCAGCGGCCAGTGTTTTAGCCCTGGCAGGTACCGCAACCGCAGCTGAGGCGCCGAGTAGCCCGTCCACACTTCGTGCGCTCGGGGCGCAGATCCATCTGCGCATCGGTACGGCGGCGATCCCGTCCGATCTCAGCGATCCAACCCTGTCGCAGATCACCTCCGAACAGTTCTCGGTCCTCACCCCCGGAAACGAGATGAAGTGGCAAGTCGTCGAGCCGCAGCAGGGTAACTTCAACTGGACCGGCGCCGACAACCTTGTCAATTTCGCCCAGGAGCACGGTCAGCTCGTGCGCGGGCACACGCTGGTGTGGCACAACCAGTTGCCGAACTGGCTGACGCAGGGCGTTGCCAACGGCACGATCAGCAACTCTCAGCTACGCGACCTGCTGCACCAGCACATCACCACTGAGGTGAGCCGCTACCGCGGCAGGATCTGGCAGTGGGACGTCCTCAACGAGATGCTCGCCGACTCGAACCCGTCGCAGATCAAGCCGACCGACTTCTGGATCTCGCACCTCGGCACGGGCATCATCGCCGACGCGTTCCGCTGGGCGCACGCGGCCGACCCGCGAGCGTTGCTCTGCTATAACGACTACAACATCGCCGGTGAGGATGGCAGCAACGCCAAGTTCAACGCCGCCTTCACGATGGTTCAGAGCCTGCGCGCCCAGAAAGTGCCGATCGACTGCGTGGGAGACCAGGGCCACCTCGACCTGCAGTTCGGGTTCAACTCGATCCTCATGACCCAGGACTTGCAGGCATATGCCAGGCTCGGCCTGAAGGTCGCGATCACCGAGGCGGACGTCCGCACATTCGTCGAGACGACGGACAGCGAGCAAACTCCGATCGTCTCTCCGACGGACCCGACCCCCAGCCACACTGCGAACGCCGCTGGGGCGGATTGGTACATTGGGATGCTGCAATCGTGTTTGGCTGTGAAGGCGTGCATCTCGTTCACTGTCTGGGGGTTTGCCGACTCGGAGTCGTGGATACCAGGCACCTTCAAAGGTGAGGGCGACGCTGACCTCTACGACGTGAACCTCAACCCGAAGCCGCAATACACCGCTCTCCAGCAGACCCTGTCACTGGCACCAGGCGCTCCGCACCGCGACCGCGATAACGACCGCGACCGCGACGACTAAGCGCACTACTGGCGGCCAGCTTCAGCTGACCACGACAGGCGAGCCCGTCGCGACCGACACCGGCGGCGGGCTCGCGATTTAGCGGAGCCCTTCGTATCCAAACTTCTCCAACCCCCGTGGAAGCACAAATCCAGCATCTGAACTGCCGGTCACGGCCTGCTTGGGTGAAACTTGCAACGGCCAACCAAACCCAACAGATAGTACGTTTGTCGCATCACCGTGCGGTGCCGAGGGCGTGACGCCTGCAGTGCTCGAGATAGGCCCCCTCGTGAGGGCTCGAATCGTGAACGCATCGCCTCGGAGGATGATCAGAAGCGGTCGCCGCGTTAACATGGATCAACTCTGCAGGGTAAGTTTTGCCAGTGGACAACTCGGAGTTGCAAAATCACCGGTCGCGGTTCGGCCCGTTGCGCCATCGCCGGGCTGCTCCTGGTGATCTGGGCCGCAGTGCTCGTGATCCTGGAGAACTACGGTCTGCAGCGTCTCCTCGAAAGTGATCTCTCACACGTTCCCGAGCTGACTGAGCATGCCCGCGGCGGGCGCAGCGGCGGCAGCTCCCGCAACAACACAGTTCTAACAGCCTGAGCAGTTGTTACCGAGCGGCACCGACGGGGCGACAGCTTTCGTCCAGGCCGATGAGGGAGGCGGGCGAACCTGGGCAATCCGCTCGCCGTTTCTCTGGCAATGGCCCCGCTTCTGCCCAGGGTTGGACGACCGTCGAGCGCAAACCGGTGCGCTAATCCAACGGGCCTACTGCCACAATGGATACTATCAACATCGATGCATGTTAAGCGCGGTGCATACCTCCCAGCCTTCGGTTTGTGGCCCCGCCGCTAACACGGCCCATGGCGTGCGGCTGCCCGGCCCGGGTCCGATTTACCTACGTTAGTGAAATTCGGCTCGGCGCCGTTCAGGCTGGAATGCCAGGAACCGGAGTAGGACCCATGCAGGCCAAGCACAATGCCCTATCGTGCAAGAGTGTGTTGGTAGTGGATGACGACGCAGACTCCGTGCAGATGCTGTCGGACTTCTTGGAGCTCCTGGGCCATCAAGTGCACGTTGCGGCGAACGGGCGCGAAGCCATTCAAAGTGCGGCCGCGCATGAGCCGGACGTCATCCTGCTCGATCTCGTCATGCCTGAACTGAGTGGCTATGAGGCGGCACGGCAGATCCGTGACCTGAGGCTCCCACGACAACCTCTGATCGTCGCTGCTACAGGCCGTTGTGAAGCCAACGACAGAATGGCTTGCGAGCAAGCAGGCATCGACGTCCATCTGGCTAAACCGCTCGAGTTGGAGGTGATAGGTCGTTTGCTGGACTCGTGATTCGAGATGCTCAACAGGTGTCTCAAGTAGCCGATCACAGCAGGTGGCCTGTGCGCAGTCGCTGCAAAAATCGCGGAAACTCCAGCGCGAGTTCGAACTGAAGCTCGTCCGCTACGGCCTCTACTGATTGCGGCGTCCAGGCGCGGCTCCGTTGCGCGAATGCGAAAATCAACACATTGCCGTCTGCCTCCACTGGCACTAGCAGGACTGCTCCCGGGCAGGCCTCACGAAGCCTCTCAAGATGGGTTACATAGCGACTTCGCTCCCCGGCCAGGTTCATCACGAGCACGCCATTGGGCCCTAGGCGGCGAAAAGCCTGAGCATAAAAGTCGTCCGAGGCGAGCGACGGAGCGACGCCGCCTCGATCAAACGCGTCGATCAGAAGAATGTCGGCCACCCAGTCGCCCCGCCGGACAAAGTCAGCGCCATCCCCGAGGATGATTTGGAGACGCTCATTGTCCGGGGGAATGTGAAACCACTCTCGCAACTCGATCACGTCAGGGTCGATCTCAACCACAGTCAACCGTGTGTCCTGCAGATGGCGGTGGCAGAACTTGACGAGTGAGCCGCCACCCAGACCAATCATGAGGATGTGGCGCGGCGTGCGGTTGAACAGGAGAAACGCCATCATCTTTTGAGCGTATGCGGTCACGAGGACATCGGGAGCCTCGAGACACATTGAGCTTTGGACGGCCTGCAAGTCGAAGTACAGATGGCGCGTTCCGGCTGTGTCGAGAATGAACGGTGCGCTGAACTCTCCGCGGTACAACCCTTCATTGGAGCCGTCGCGCGGCCCCAGGAGACGTACTGTTCCCGGAGCGTCTGAGAAGGGACTCGGGACCGACAGCATCGAGCGGCCTTGCGGTTCGCTCTGCCGGTCTGGATCGTCCGCACCGCAGCGCATCACAAACGCACCAGCGCTGATCCCCAGGTAAATCCGCCTCCGAACGCCTCGAGCAGCAGCAGATCCCGGGGCTTGAGACGGCCATCACGGATTCCGAGGTCGAGTGCGAGCGGGACAGATGCCGCCGAGGTATTGCCGTGCTCGCCGACCGTGACGATCGTTCGTTCCAGCGGAAAGCGCAGTTTGCGTGCGACCGCCTGAATCAGCCGCAGGTTCGCCTGGTGCGGCACCAGCCAGTCTATGTCGGATCGCTGCAGTCCGTTGGCCGCCAAGGTCTCCTCGACTATTTCGCCCAACTTGCCCACCGCCACCTTGAACACTTCGGCGCCCTGCATGTGAATGGCGTTTTGCCGAAGGACGCCCGCGTTGTGTTGGCGTGACGGGCCTGTTGGATAGAACAGCAGATCTGCGTACGCGCCGTTCGCGTGCAAATGCGTGGAAAGGATCCCCGGTTGCTCCGAAGGGCCGAGCACGACCGCGCCGGCACCATCGCCGAACAGCACGCAGGTGGCACGATCGTTCCAATCCACCAATCGGCTGAGACACTCTGCGCCAATGACCAATGCGCACTTCGCCTCACTCAGGCGAATGAACTTATCGGCAATGCTCAAGGCGTAAATAAACCCGGTACAGGCAGCCTCCACCTGGATAGCGGGAGGCCCTGCGATACCGAGGCGCGCCTGGACCAGACACGCCGTACTGGGAAACACCTGATCCGGTGTCGTTGTACCGAGCGCAATGAAATCGATGTCGGCCGGGCCAACGCCTGCGGCCTGCATGGCACGGCGAGCGGCCGCTTCGGCCAGATCGCAGGTGGTTTGAGTCGCTGCTGCAAGGTGTCGACGCGCGATGCCCGTCCGACTGAGAATCCACTCATCGGTAGTGTCGACCATGCCCTCCAGGTCGCCATTGGTGAGCACTCGCTCGGGAAGATACGAGCCTGTGCCGATGATTCTTGAATACATTGAACGGTCCTGGACCAACCTGCGTGGCGCAACGATGAGTCCGCGCGCGCGCTGAACGCGCTGCGGACCTCAGGTCCGCGAGCTGCGGCGTTTGGGGGCCGCACCCGCGGCCGGCCCGTCAGAAATCGGATCTCCTTCGCCCGGCATCCAGGGTCTGCCGAGGCGCTCCTCGATATACGCACGGATCATGCGGCGCACGACCTGCGAAGAGGTCAGGTCTTCCGCATCGCACAGCCGCTCAAACAATGCTTTCTTGCGAGGGTCGATCAGGATCGTCAGACGAGCGGTGCGCTCTTCCAGCTGCACGACTTTGGTGCTTTTCATTTACATGCAAATTACATCGTAGGGTAACGAAAGCATAATCGGAGTCGCACGGGCTTCGCAAGGAGCGGCCCTCGCCGCGACACACCGAGCCGACACAGCGCGCCCGCGCACGTCGGCTCACGTTCTAGCGGCGCCCCCGGGGGGTGCCTCGCGGCGTTCGCTTCGGTGCCTCATCAGGCGGTGTCCAAGGCTGGCCCGTGCGCTCCTCGATGTACCGCCGAATAAGTCGTCGCACGACCTGGGACGGCGTCGCGTCCTCCTCGGCACACAGGCGCTCGAAGAAAGCCTTCTTGCGCGGGTCGATGAGGATCGTCAGTCGTGCGGTGCGGTCTTCGGGAGCCACGGCCGTCCTTTAAGGATGCGGCAGGAAACAGTGAATAGGATTATAATCGAATACGTATCGGAGTAGCACCCTCTGCGATGCCATTTATCCACTCACCATTGAGCGCCTGCCTGGGACTCATCGCGTTCTGGGGTCTCATCGGACTCGCAGGTCTGCTGCGCCCAACGAGCCTGCTCTATGTCGGGCGGACCCTCTTCCCGCTCGGAGCGCTCGTTGGACTGGCTCTCGCTGTAATTGCTGCGACGAGCCTCGGGGCGCCTTCGGAACAGGCGGTCCTGGGCGTCGGACTGCCCGATCTGCCCATGCACGTGCGGCGCGATGCACTCACCAGCCTGTTTCTGCTTCTTTTGGGCGCTGCGTCCACGGGCATTTCGATTTTTGCCGCCGGTTATTTCCGCCGCGGCGCCGGGACCTCCGCGGGCTTGATGTGTCTGCAGTACCACCTGTTCCTGGCGAGCATGGGTTTCGTATTGCTGGCGGACGATGCCTACGCGTTCATGGTCGCCTGGGAAACCATGGCGCTCTCGTCCTACTTCCTCGTAACCACTCAGCACGGGCTTGCGGAGATTCGCCGCGCGGGCTTTCTCTACCTGTTGATTGCACATGTCGGTGCCATCGCGATTCTCCTCAGCTTCGGGGTGATGCAGGGAGGGAGCTGGCAATTCACTTTCGATGCGATGCGTGCAGCACACCTCACGCCGCACTGGGCAGCGGTCGCTTTCCTGCTCGCCCTGTTTGGGTTTGGTGCCAAAGCGGGGCTAGTGCCGTTGCACGTGTGGCTCCCCGAGGCACATCCGGCGGCGCCCTCACCTGTCTCGGCTCTCATGAGCGGTGTGATGTTGAAGACAGCCGTGTACGGCGTGCTGCGGGTCACCTTCGATCTGCTGGGAAAGCCGGACTGGTGGTGGGGTCTCGTATTGCTCGCCATCGGGCTCTTCAGCGCGATCTACGGCGTGGTGTTTGCCGCGGTCCAGACCGACATGAAGCGGCTGCTCGCGTGGTCCTCGATCGAAAACCTCGGCATCATCTTCACCGGCATCGGGCTTGCCGTCGTGTTCCACGGCGTCGGCATGAATTCGCTCGCCGCTCTGGCACTGATCGCCGCGCTCTATCACAGCCTCAACCATGCGTTCATGAAAAGCCTGCTGTTTCTGGGTACGGGCGCGGTCCTGCACTCAACCGGCGAGCGCAACCTCGGGCGCCTGGGCGGCCTGATCCATCGCATGCCGTGGGTCGCCTGGCTCACTCTGGTTGGAGCGCTGGCCATGGCCGGTCTGCCACCCCTCAATGGCTTCGTGTCCGAGTGGCTCCTCCTGCAGGCATTTCTCTTCTCTCACGAAGTGCCCCGCTCGTTCGTCAACATGTTGCTGCCGGTCGGCGCCGCATTGGTAGCACTGTCTGCCGCGCTCGCGGCCTATGTCATGGTCAAGTTTTTCGGTGTCATCTTTCTCGGCCAGCCGCGCGAGCCGGCGCTCGCCCGCGCACATGATGCAGGCGTTCTCGAGCGCATCGGGCTCATCTGGCTCGCCCTGGGCTGCTTCGTGTTGGGGCTGCTCCCAACATACATTATCGGCGCTCTGCGAACCGTCGTCGCACAGTTGAGTGGTGCTTCGCTGCCGGACGGGAAAGCTCCCTGGTGGCTGCTGGTGCCACTCCCCGACCGGCGCGCCTCCTATTCCGCTCCGGTCCTCTTCATCGCGTTGGTGGTCGTCGTCGTCCTCACGGTGCTCGCCGTGCGGCGCTTCTATCACCATCGCGTGCGGCGCGCTGCCATCTGGGATTGCGGTTTCGGACGCTTGAATGCGCGCATGCAGGACACGGCCGAAGGCTTCGGACAGCCGATCCGCAACATTTTCGGGACCTTTTTCGTGATGAAGCGCGAGCTGCCGTCTGCCTTCGATCCGGCACCGCATTATCGAGTGACCGTCGGTGACCGAATCTGGCAGGGCCTGTACGTGCCTATCGGCGCGATCGTGCAACGCATTGCAGACACTTTCGCGTGGGTACAGCAAGGACGAATCGCCACGTACCTGCTCTATAGCTTCGTGACGCTCATTGTCCTCCTGGCGCTCATGTTATGAAGACGATCGAGATTCTGACCCAGGTGCTCGAGTTGCTCGCGGCGCTCACCGCGGCACCCCTTTTCCTGGGCTGGGTCAACCAATGCCGCGCGTGGCTGCAAAACCGCCGTGCACCAAGCATCTGGCTCCCGTACCGCGGCATTCGGAAACTGTTTCACAAGGATGCGGTGATCGCCGAGAGCGCATCCCCATTGTTTCGCGTCGCGCCCTACATCGTCTTTGGCGCAATGGTGGTTGCCGCCGGCATCATTCCCTCCATGGGCACGCGTCTGCCCTTCACCATCGCAGCCGATGCCATCGCACTCGTTGGTCTGCTAGCCACGGCACGGGTCTTCTTGTCGCTTGCTGCCATGGATATCGGCACGGCCTTCGGCACACTCGGTGCCCGCCGCGAAATGATGGTGGGATTCCTTGCGGAGCCCGCGCTCCTGATGGTCATCTTCGTCGCCTCGATGATCTCCGCAACCACCGCACTCCCGGCCATCACCGAGAATCTCGCCACACAGACGCTCGCGCTGTATCCAAGTCTTGCGTTCACGGCCGTCGCGTTCATCCTGGTGCTGCTGGCCGAGAACGCTCGCATTCCCATCGACAATCCGGCTACGCATCTCGAGCTCACCATGATTCACGAGGCGATGGTGCTCGAATACTCCGCGCGCCACCTTGCGCTGATGGAATGGGCGGCCGCTCTCAAGCTGTTCAACTACGCGTGCATCGGTTTTGCACTCTTCATCCCCTGGGGTGTCTCAACGCATGAAAGTGGCCCGGTAGCCCTATTGGCCTCGATTCCGCTGCTCGCCCTCAAACTCGCAGCGACCGGCGCGGGGCTCGCCCTGGTAGAGACGATCTCGGCCAAGTTGCGCGTGTTCCGCGCTCCGGAGTTTCTTGCGATTGCCTTTCTCCTGGCGGTGCTCGGCCTCCTCGTGCACCTGCTGCTGGGAGCATGAGCTGTGGCCGGAATGCCCTTTGACCTCCAGTTACTGAACTTCTGTGCCGCACTCCTGTTGCTGCTCTCCTTTGCCATGCTCGCGCAGCGGCGCATTGTCACGCTCGTCAACCTGCTCGCGATACAGGGCGCGGTGCTGTTGGTCGCGACGCTCCTGCTCGCCTGGCGCACGGGCAAGCATCACCTGTATCTGTCTGCCGCCTTGACCCTTGCGCTCAAGGTCGTCTTCCTGCCCTGGATTCTGCACCGGCTCATCCGCCGCCTGCAGGTCTACTGGGATACCGAGCCCCTGCTCAACATCTCGGGCACGATGCTCATCGGGCTGGTCGTCGTGGTCTTTGCCTTCGGTCTGGCGCAACCGATCTCCGCCCTCGCCAGCACCGCCACCCGCAATGCGATCGGCATTGCCGTTGCCGTGATCCTGCTGTCCTTTGTCACGATGATCACCCGGCGCAAGGCGATGTCGCAGGTGGTGGGCTTTCTATCGATGGAGAACGGACTGTTCTTCGGTGCGATGAGCGCCACCTACGGCATGCCGATGATAGTTGAGTTCGGTGTGGCGCTCGACGTGCTCGTCGCTGTGCTTGTCCTCGGCATCTTCTTCTTCCAGATCCGCGAGCAGTTCGACAGCCTGGACCTGCATCATCTCGAATCGCTCAAGGAGAGCGAGCCCCCTGATGGCGCCCGGTATTCGGCCGCCGCGGATTCCTCCGCCGCTCCGATCAGTTCCCGCAAGGGTGCAACGCATGCGTTGCACGGGGAGCTCCGCGAGGGGTCCCCAGGAGCGACGGTGAGCGGGCGAACGCCCGCGCAAAAGGGTGCAACGCATGCGTTGCACGGGGAGCTCCGCGAGGGGTCCCCAGGAGCGACGGTGAGCGGGCGAACGCCCGCGCAAAAGGAGTCCCCGTAAATGGAGTTCCTTCTGCTACTCGGTGCGCCCTTGTGCGGGGCCTTCCTTCTGGGGCTTTTGGGGGCGCGGCGCTGGGCACCCGAATTGAATGTCGGAATCAGCCTCGTAACATTCCTCGCTGCTTGCGCGCTCACCGTACACGTCGTGAGTGAGGGTTCCCTCGTCATGGCGCGCGAGCAGTTCTTCATCGACCCCTTCAACGTCTTCCTCGTGACCCTCACGGCCTTCGTCGGACTTACCACGTCGATTTTTTCGCGCCCGTATATGCGTGTGGAGATGGATCACGGGCGGATCAGCGCGCCGCGACTGCGCCTTTACCACAGCATGTATCAGCTGTTCATGACGACGATGCTGATCGCACTCACGACCAACAACATGGGGCTTGTGTGGGTCTCGATGGAAGCGGCCACTCTTTCCACCGTTCTGCTCGTCACATTGTACCGCACGCCAGCGAGCCTGGAGGCGGGATGGAAATACTTCATCCTCTGTGGTGTTGGTATTTCGCAGGCACTCTTCGGCACTATTCTGCTGTATTTTGCTGCTGAGAAGGTGCTGGGCGCAGAAGGAGTAACCGCTCTTTTGTGGACACACCTGAATGCGGTGAAAGGGCAACTCGAGCCTACAGTGCTCGGTCTGGCATTCGTGTTCCTTCTGGTGGGCTACGGCACGAAGGTGGGGCTCGCGCCTCTGCATAACTGGCTGCCGGACGCCCATGCGGAGGGTCCAACCCCCATCTCCGCGGTCCTGTCGGGATTGCTGCTCAATGTGGCCATCTACGCGGTCGTGCGGTGCAAGGTACTCGTCGAAGGTTCCTTGCACTCGCAACTCCCCTCGCAGATGCTCATGGGGTTCGGGCTGTTCTCGGTCGTGTTAGCGGCGTTCTTCCTTTGGCGGCAACGCGATATCAAGCGGCTCTTCGCCTACTCGTCGATTGAGCACATGGGGATCATCACCTTCGCCTTCGGAATGGGTGGCCCGGTGGCCAACTTCGCCGCGCTGCTGCACATGACTGTGCACTCACTCACGAAGTCAGCGATCTTCTTTGCGGTGGGCCATGCGGCGCAGAAGGCCGGCTCACAACTGATGGAGAACATCCGCGGCCTCATCACGTTGAGCCCTACGGTAGGTTGGGGCCTCATGATGGGGTCGCTCGCGATCCTCGGCATGCCGCCCTTCGGCGTCTTCGCGAGCGAGTTCCTGATCCTCACCACTGCGATGAGAGAACAACCGTGGGCCACGCCGATTCTGCTCACCGCCTTGGGTGTTGCCTTCGCGGCGATCTTCGGCCGCGTGCAGCCCATGGTATTCGGTGAGACGACCGCCAAACGCCTGCCCCACCCGCCAGCACTTTTGCCCGTGTTCGCCCACCTTGCCATAGTTCTCATCCTGGGCATTTACGTCCCACCTTACCTTGCGGACTGGTATCGCGCCGCGGCGCGTCTAATCGGAGGTCAGTAGGGTGCCGCTGCGAGTGTGGTCTGCGCTCAGCGAACCGCAGCCCGGTGCCCCCGGACTGCGTGCGCTCATGGTGTCGGAAGATCAGTGGCGAGGGGTCGCGCAGGATATGGCAGCCGCCGGTGGCCGGCTCGTCGCGCTCTGGGCCGGCGGGGGCGAGCGTGGGGATGCGAGGATTCATGCCGCCTATCTGGCTGAGAGTGGCGGACTCGTTTTGACTTTGCCGATTGCAGATCCCGATAGGCCTTACCCGGGAATCGAGGATCTATTTCCTGCCGCCGAGCGGATGCAGCGTGCGATAGCAGATCTTGCAGGGGTGCGCTCCACTGATCCGGATACTCGCCCGTGGCTGCGTCACGCGGCTTGGCCGCCAAACTACCGGCCCTTGATCGATCCAGCGCTGCCGGGGTCCGACGCGGAGCCTGCCATCGATTCCTATGACTTCGTGCGCGTCGAGGGCGACGGCGTACATGAGATTGCGGTAGGTCCAGTGCATGCCGGCATCATTGAACCAGGACACTTTCGCTTCTCAGTGGTTGGTGAGAAGGTGTTGAGGCTCGAGGAGCACTTGGGGTACGTGCACAAGGGTATCGAACAGCGCTTCACGCAGCTGTCGATTCTCGAGGCCCACCGGCTGGCCGCGCGCGTGTCGGGAGACTCGGCGGTGGCGTTTTCCTGGGCGTACTGTCAGGCGCTCGAGGGTGTCGCGGGCGCCGAGATTCCGCCGCGCGCCGCGTGGCTACGCGCGCTCTACTTGGAACTCGAACGCATCGCCAATCACTTGGGTGATCTGGGTGCGCTCGGCAACGATGCTGGCTTTGCCTTTGGACTCGCGCAGTTCTCACGTGTGAAGGAACAGCTTCTACGTGCTAACCAGGAGGCGTTCGGGCAACGTTATCTGATGGACATCGTCGTTCCCGGCGGCACGCAGCGAGACCTCACGCGAACAGGTATTCCGCTGCTTCGCAGGTGCCTACGCGAGATCGCACATGAGGTACTGACACTACGCACGATCTACGACGAGCACGAGGGTGTACGTGATCGTTTCACGGGCGCAGGCGCTGTGCACCCCGAACTCGCCTCACGCCTAGGGCTCACCGGGCTCGCCGGTCGTGCGAGCGCTCAAGCATTCGATCTTCGCAGCGATCTGCCTTGCGAACCGTATGGGCAACTGGCGGTCAAAAAAATTGTTCGCAGCGACGGTGACGTCGCCGCACGCGTCGCGGTTCGCCTCGATGAGGTGCAGGAATCGTGTCGTATCAGCCAACTCATTCTCGGCGCACTGCCAGAAGGACCGCACCGTACGCCAGTATCAATACCTGCTGATGGGGCACTCGGGGTAGGATTGATCGAGGGCTGGCGCGGGCCGGTGTTACTCGTGCTCGAAGCAGGCCCTGCGGGAACGATCCGCCGCTGCCATCCACACGACCCCTCATGGCAGAACTGGCCCGTGCTCGAGCACGCCATCATCGGCAATATCGTGCCGGACTTCCCGCTCATCAACAAGTCATTCAACCTCTCCTACAGCGGCCATGATCTGTAGCACACACCCATGTTGAAAACACTGCGCCAGATTAGATCGATCGGCATCGCATCCGAGCCTGCACCGCAGGCTGATGAAAGCTTGCGCATTCGCGACGGCCTGCAGGACCACATTCGTGCCGTACTCGGCCGTGCGCTGTGTATCCGGCACATCGACGCAGGCTCCTGCAACGGCTGCGAGCTCGAAATCCACGCCGTCAACAATCCTATCTACAACGTCGAGGGGCTCGGCATCAGGTTCGTCGCAAGTCCGCGGCACGCCGATCTGCTGCTGGTCACGGGGCCGGTATCGAGAAACATGGAGGTGGCGCTGCGCCGAACGTATGACGCTACGCCGGATCCCAAGCTCGTGGTCGCCATCGGCGACTGCGGCTGTACAGGCGGCATCTTTGGCGAGAGCTACGCCAGTTGTGGACGCGTCTCGAATATCATCCCGGTCGACGTCGTCGTACCCGGTTGCCCACCCAGTCCAACCCGCATCCTCCAGGGTATTCTCGCGGCCCTCTCGCGTTCTCCGGCATCGCCGGCAAGCGCCGGTGAACCGCGGTGAGTGGGAGAATGCCGCGACTCCTGACAATGGAAAGTCCCTTCCCGGAACAACAGCACACGCTGCACATGCAGGAACCGCCAGACAGTTGCCCCGAGTCACTGTGGGAGCGCTTGTTTTCCAGGACCTATGACAAGCCATTCATCATCGACAGCGGCCTGCAACGGCGCCTGCAGTTTGACCTTTATACCGTGCAGAGTGCCATGCATCGGGAACATCCAGACAGGCTGATCCTGCCCTACACCCGCAAAATGATGGCGTGCCTGCTTTTCAATCGCACACCGGCGCGCATCCTGTTGCTCGGCTTGGGCGGCGGCTCCCTGGCGAAGTTTTGCTACCGCCACCTGCCCGACTCCAGTATCACGGCCGTTGAACTGAATCCGGATGTGATCGCGCTCCGCGAGGAATTTCACATACCGCCGGACGATGACCGTTTTCGTGTGTTATGCGCGGACGGCGCCGACTACGTCGCGCGACTCGGTCCGCCAAAGGATGTGATCCTGGCGGACGCCTGTGACCACGAGGGCATCGCCCCCCAACTCCAGGGGATCGAGTTCTATCAGAACGCCTACGGTTGCCTCTCAAATGGGGGCGTGTTCGTTGCGAACATGTGCGGCGATCAGGAGGACTGGGAATCACACGTGGCAAAAATACGTACCGTGTTTGGAGATGACCTCCTGATGTTGCAGGTTAGGCCGGACGGCAACGTTATCGTGTTTGCATTCAAGGACCGCTGCCCCGAGCCCGATTGGCTGCAGCTCGAGATCGCCGCGGCCGATCTGAAGCGGAAATTAGGGCTGGATTTCCCCCGCTACGTCCGGCGAATCGCGCTCAACTGGAAATTGCGCCGACTGCAGCCGGTATTCATCTGAAGCGGGATTTTAATATGACGAGTTGCAGCGGGCGCGGTACTCGCATCGGATCCGGGGCACTTGGCGCAGTATGGTCTATTCCGGCCGAGACGTTGCGTCCGCACCTGTATCCAACTCGAGTGCAATGCGGCCGTTCTGCTCAACGTCACCATCATACTGGCCGTCGCGGGCTCGACATCCCGCCTGGTTCCGGGAGGACCTGGAGCGGCTTTTCGGCCTGTTGGCAACTCGCGCCCATCCGGCCGCGGGTCGCCGAGCGTATCTCCTTCGATGAGGTCGCCGAGGCACACCGCCGTCTCGAGGCAGACGGTCTGCAGGGCAAGCTCGTGCTGTGCCCGAATCTCAGGCCGCCGTAGTTGAAATCATGGGAGCGCATGAACCCGGTCGGGTGAGCTAACCGATCGCTTTCGCTTTAGGGCAGAGGGCGAAGTTCCCAACATGCGTTGGAAAGCACGCCGCATGCGCTCTGTATCCTCGAAGCCGCAGAGTCGTGCGACATCCTTGACCGAGCGCCCACCACTGTCGAGCGCGGCGCGAGCAGCATCGACGCGCAGCCGCTCCACCGCCTTGGCCGGCGTCACCCCGGTTTCGGCGCGAAATGCGCGAGCAAAATGGCGCGGGCTCATGCATGCGCGAGCGGCGAGTGCTTCCACGCCGAGCGGCCGCGACACATTCTCCCGGATGAATTCCAATAGCGGCGCGAAACGACCCTGGGCAGCTCCCAGGTCCAGGAGCGCGGAGAACTGCGACTGCCCGCCGGGCCGACGATGATAGACGACGAGTTGTTGAGCTGTGCGCCGCGCTATGCCTTCGCCGACATCCTCGCCGATCAAGGCGAGCGCGAGGTCGATGCCTGCCGTGATGCCGGCTGAGGTCCATAGCTTACCCGACTTCGTATAGATGCGGTCCGCATCGAGCCGCACGGCGGGAAACTTCCGTGCGAAGTCAGCGCTGCGACTCCAGTGTGTCGTCGCAACTTTGCCGTCCAGCAGCCCTGCAGCGGCCAGGATGTAAGTGCCTGAACACACGCTCGCAACGCGGCGGCTCGTCATTGCGCACGCCCGCACGAGCCTCTGGATCCTCGCGCAGTACATCGCTGCGCGACTGCCATCTCCGCCGGAAACGATCAGAGTATCGATCAGGTCGGCGCGGCCCAAGGCCCTGGCTTGCAGTGTGACGCCCGATGAGCTCGCAACCGCGCCTGCAGTTGCCGCGATGACTCGCAGCTCGTAGGCGCCTGGCTGATAGCGGCCTGCAATCTCGAACGCAGCAATCGGACCGGTCGCATCCAGCAACTGGAAGTCCGGAAAGATCAGAAAGCCGATACGGCGCGTCATGGCAGGAAAGGAGGCCAAAACGTCATTTCGGTCATCATAGCATTGATCACATCATAGGCCATAGATCGTCGAGGGTTATCCATGACAGCCACGTTTCCCGTCGTCTTTGCGCTATTTCCGCGCGTCACGCAACTCGACTTCACAGGGCCCGCGGAGGTATTCGCACGCTTGCCTGGCGCACGCATCGTGTTGGCCTCGACGGAAGGAGGTCAGCTCGAGGCGGATGGCGGCATCACCTTTGCAAATGTGGAACGCCTCGCAGATGTCAGCGAATGCTCTCTCCTGTGCGTGCCGGGCGGGTACGGCACGATTGCGGCAATGGAGGATCAAGCGTATCTGGCCACACTGCGCCGCTTGGCAGCGGAAGCACGCTATGTGACATCAGTGTGCACGGGGTCGTTGCTCCTTGGAGCCGCAGGTCTTCTTCGCGGCAAACGGGCTACATGCCACTGGGCGTGGTCCGACCTCCTTGGTACTTTTGGCGCAATACCGGAAAAACAGCGCGTCGTACGAGACGGGAAGCTAATCACTGGAGGAGGCGTGACCGCTGGCATCGATATGGCACTGACGGTCATAGCGGAGATCGCCGGCGCGGACTACGCACAGACAGTGCAGCTCGCAATAGAGTATGCGCCCGCGCCACCGTTCGATTCGGGCACGCCGGATCGCGCCCGCCCGGACATCGTGGCCGCAGCTCGGAAGCGCCTCGAATCGCTCGGAGCGGAGCGATGGCCGGCAGCGAGAAGAGCCGCTGGGTTTTTGTAAGTTACATTCCACACTCAAGCAATCGCAACGAACGGATGCGGACGCTGAGCGAGTGCTCGCCATGATCGATATGGTGGCCATGAGTGCCCGCGCGCCACTGGCACGCACCCGCATGACCAAGCGCGCGACATCTCTGTTCATGATTCTTCGAGTGAACGCAAGACTACGACCTCGCTTCCAGAACCATGTTAATGGCGTCTGGGTTGCACGCCGCAGCCGGCGAAAGCCGCCCCATCTACGATGACTTCGCGCAATGGCTTCTCGCCAGACTGTGCCCCGAACGCCGGCCCCTTCCGTGCCAGAGAAACCGGCAGACACACCTGTGAGAACGCACCGTAGTAAATACGACCGATCGGATTGAGATTGTCCTCCCCCGAAGTGCACGCTGCAGCCCCCACTCTTCGCCTTTCAAGGAAGCTTGCTCACTGCGCGTCTGAACATTTTTCGTCAATTCGAGCACGAGAAGGGGAGTCGGTGAGAAGGCGAGGTTTCGCGCCTCTTCCAGATTCCGCGCGTCCAACGCCCAAACGAAGACACCCAGCGCGCAGGCCGCGCTGGAGCGCTCCTCCGAATAGGACAGTCCGCCATTCCTGCCGCCGAAGAATCGGCTCGCTTGCCTGGCGGGGCGGACTGTGCATGCTGGAGTTGCCGCTTCGATCGGTCGCCAGTGCCAGCGCGGGGGCGCCGTCGGTCACGAGATTGATCCACAGCAGATGCAAGGGCAACAACGGGACCGGCACCCCCATACCCACGCCGTATCCAGCTACGATCAGGATTCCTCGAGCCCTCGCACGTCAAACGCGTCTCAGCGGGCGGAGGGTCCTCACCCTCCGCCACGACATCCTTTAACTACTTGCTGGGGGCGCTCGCCATTTTTCGGTGCTGCGCGGCAAGAGCTCGTTCTTCCTTCGCGGCGGCGGCCAACTCGGACCCTACCTTGTCGCAGTGTTTGGCCTGCGCGGCGTGCCACGCCTTTCCACCCTCCGATTCGTACGCCTTCGCGACCGCCTCGTGGTCCGCCGGGGTCTTTGCCGCGGTAATCGTTACCGGGTCAGGTACGTCGGCAATTGCCGGTATACCACACGAGAGTCCCACTACGACAATACCTACACTCAACACCGATACCGACCGTTTCATATCCGCGCTCCTGATGATCAACTCGTTGATGTACCCACGGCAACCAGGAGCACATGTCTGCGCACACGGGCCGCGTGACCACAGACTAGAGCAGATAGGTTCAGAGTTAATCGTGGACTATGCGTATATCGCCACTCCGATCCATCGACGCAAATGTCTGAAGTGCACCATAAACGTGCAATGCCGCCGAGCTGACCTCGGCACGTACCTTGTCGGGATAGACATAGGTCTCACCGGGTCTGATCCCGTTGAAGCGCTCTCCCGGCACACGTCAGTGAATGGAGTATGGCGTCGCTAGCGGTTCCTCGAGGCGGTATGGTTCTTGCGTTTGGCGCTCTAACTTCGTACACGAAGTAACTATGACTCAGCCGTCCAACACTAGCCCGTGATAAGGATGTATCCATGTATGCCAATAGCCTGACAGGGGCCGCAACCGTAACCATCGCTGTGCTCATCGCGGCACTTACGCCGGCCCACGCGGACGAGCCCGGGCGTGGACTCACGGCCGACTTCGAGAAGACTTATCTGGAGTTCATCATCGACCACCATTACTCCGCGCTACGGATGACCGAGTTGGCTGCCGGAACCGGTACGCAGCGGGATGCGGCAATCTCACCGACGGAGGGAACCTCGCCGACCCCCAACAGGCCTTCGGTTCCGGCCAAAGCGCAATCGGATGAGATCCGGTCCCTCGCACGGCGCAACAATCGGATGCAGCGGGAGGAGATTCTGGCGGCCCTGGGCTTTCTGCGCGACTGGTATGGAGTGAGTTATCAGCCACATGTGCGCTCGATGAACCAAGCCCAAATCGCGCTGCTCGAGAAGGCAGCGCCGGGCGCCTCGTTTGATCATTTGTTCATGGAGGTATTCAGCCGTCATCACTTCACCGCGCTTGGCCCGAGCTCGCAGTGCCAGGTTGCTGCCGAAATCACCCATGATCAACTGCACCGCTATTGTTCTGGAATAGTGCATAGCCAGATCAACGACATCCAGGACATGCGAGACATGTTATGCAAGCAGTTCAACATCTGCGACTACCAGCCGTTGAGCGGGCTCAAGGGACGTCACTCAGGCACGGAGGGTCATTTGTACCTCGACGAGCAAACCGGCGCTGATGAGTGACAGGCAGGTCCGGCAGGTCCTGCGGACGGAACATCGGCGCAGGAAGAAACAGGTGTTTCGCCCGTTTCAGGCTGGTGAGCCCGATGGCCCTCGATGAATCGGCAGCGAGATGCTCGCCGGTTCAGAAACTGAATCGCACGTCCAACGCAGCGCCATGCACCAGCGGCGTTATCGTAAGGCTCGCTCCGGAGCGCCGCTCGGTTCCCGAGAAGGCATCGTTGAAGAACGCACCGTTGAAATTCCCGAGTGACATACCGACCAGTGTATCTGACGGGAAATGAAAGCCCGCTTCCACTCTGGCCCAGGCAGTACCATAGGTCAGCGCATCCAGCCCGAAATCCAGCGCCCGGCGGGTGACTGGCGCCAACTCCAGCGACTGGAAGTTGCGGTGTGCGAGCTCGATCAGAACGGCGGAGCGTGAGGTGTGCGAGGACGGCATACTTTCTTTGTCCTGTCCATTGGGTCGTTCGCGTGCGGCGAGACGCTTCAGCAGAACGCTTTCTTCGTCCGTCACACCGATAGCCGCGAGTCCCACCGCACTCCCACGCAGTTTATTGATCATCCACTCCTTAGGATCGCTGCCACTCGGCGTAACCAGGACGGATGCGACATACACATACAACGATGCGGCACGCAGGTGGTCACTCCAAGCAGCTGCATTTTGTTGAGAGCCAAAAATGGGCGTGTGCCGGCGGCCCCAGGTGGAGACCTTGCGATCGGCACGATCAACCTGGAACAGAGCCGCTGCCGCGAGCGGCCCCCAAAAGCGCGGGCTCTCCACGGCCTCAGCCGCCGCGTTGCGAACTTTTTGCCAACCCGGAGTGAGGGTCACGTCCCGGCCCCACTCGCGATCATTGGGCAGGGTGGCGCACCCGCACAAGGCCAGGACGCCAAGTAACCCGAACAACCGGTAATACAATTGTCGCCCGCTGTGAGCCGCGTCAGGCGCCACGAACGGTTCTCCAGATGTTCCTTAATCCGACGGTATTATCGCACGCGCCTGCAAATTCGACGCCGCAGTCGGCTGTTTGACTGTTGAGGCAAGGTCGAAGCTGCAGCTCGCGGCTGCCTTGGCCCCGGTGAGTCAGGTGCGATTCCAACTCGGCGATCGCGTGGTTGCTTACTCATACCGGGGCTGCCGGTGTTGCGCCAATAACCGTAACTCCTGACTAAAGATCTCAGTCTTCTCCGGAGTGCTGCGCGATCCCGCATTGGACGCGACGCAATGTTCGCGCAACTCCGAAGCTGGACCATGCCGTCCACACTCCTGTTCGCATGTGTCCTTCTGCCGCCCCGACACGGGGCACCGCGCACCCACGACACGCGAGCCCCCAGCAACTTCGAATTTGAGTCATCAGCTTGAAATTAAATCGATTGTCTGGCTCCGCCCTCGCCTTCAGTCTCAGCCTCACGATACCGCCCTGCGCCCCCGCCCAGACTGGTGGCGCCGCTGTCGTCCCGCCTGGAACGGACCGGGAGGAAGTCGTGATCAGCAGCGAACGTCTGACGGATCCCACCCATATCACCACTCGGGCCCAGAAGCTCATCGATGTGCCGGGGGCCTTGGGCGATCCGATAGCCGCCGCGTTCAGTCTGCCGGGCGTCGTCTACGCAAACGGTGAGTTCGGCGAGCCGGCCGTCCGGGGCTCCTCGCCCAACGACAATCTGTACATGGTGGACTTCCTGCCGGCAGGCTATGTATTCCACGCCTTCCTCAGCTCCGTGTTCAGCGAAAATATCATCCAGGACTTCCAACTCCATCCGGCGGCGTTCGGGCCACAGTACAGCGATGCAACTGGAGCCGTTTTCGATATCTCCCTGCGGGCTCCCAAAAACCAGCCGTGGACCTCGGTCGTAGATGTCTCCATGCTGCGCTCAGGAGTGTTCTTCGAGGGCGGCCTGACCGAACATACCGCGGCCTATCTGTCATTGCGCAAGAGCATGATTCATCTGTTCGTGTCGAAGGACAAGGAAAAAGACGGCGTACGTCTGGAGGAGGCGCCGCAGGACGATGACTACCAGTTCAAGTACGCGTGGAACGTAGACGAAGCCCAGAGTCTCACCTTCGCGGCCAACGGCGCATCAGATCTGGTCGCAGCGCAATTCGGCGCGGCATCCGATGTGGCACAGATCAGCCCGGACTACATCGGCGACGCCCGGATCCACAACAGCTTCCGCAACCGCAGCGTGACATGGGACTACGACTCGGACAGCGGCTCCAGACTCAAAGTGGCCGTGGGCCAAAGCCAACAGGACACCACCCTCGCCTGGGGAGATTCCTACTTCAACAATCAGTTTGTGAAGCGATCGCTCGCCAAATTCCAGTACGACCAGACGTTGGGTTCGTGGCATACACTGCATCTGGGTGGTGAGCTGAGCCGCAACAAGCTGGGTATCGGCTACGATCAAATTCTGTTTGTATGCAACGAATTCGACCCGACTTGCCAGGACACGCGCCGCGGCCGAGTCACGGCGGCGCAAGAAATTCGCGAGAATTCCCGGGCACTCTCGCTATCAGACACCTGGGGTGTCGGCGAGAATATCGATCTTGAGTTGGGCGCGCAGTACCAGAGCAACACGTATACCGGCGAGCGCTTCGTCGAGCCGCGGGGGACGCTCGCCTTCCGGCCTGCCGACCATTGGACTCTCAGCCTGAAGGCGGGCCAATACAACCGCTTTCCGGATCTCAACACCATACTGCCCGGACTCGGTAATCCCGAGCTCGAATCGCCGCGCGCGACACATTTTGCGGCAGGCTTGAAGCAGCAGCTCGACCGTGGATGGAGTTGGAACGCTGAATTGTACTACAAGGACCTGCGCGATCTGCCGTTGGCGCTCGATCCAGAACAGCCGGACGCAGCACGCCTGTACAGCAACGAGGTCCGCGGCCGCGCATACGGCGTCGATTTATTGGTCGACAAGCAGCGGACCGAAAAGTGGTATGGCTGGTTCTCCCTGAGCCTGGCGAAGAGCGAGCGAACCAACGAGCGCACCGGCATCACGCGCGACTATCACCTCGACACGCCCTTGATTGCGAACTTGGTGATGAACTATCGATTCACGCCGCGCGTGGACGGAGGTCTGCGCCTGACCCTGCGCAGCGGTCAGGCCACAACACCGATCATTGGCATCAAGGAGAACGCCGATTTCCCCGGCTTGGTACAGCCCGTCTACGGCGAGCCATTTTCCGCGAGACTGCCACTGTACAGCCGGCTCGACCTGCGTCTGAAACGCGAGTTTTTGGTAAAGGGTTACCAGAGCGCCATCGTTCTGGACATCATCAACGCGCTGAACGTGCGCAACCTGCAGGGCCGCGCGCTCGACTACAAGCGTTCGCGAACCAGTGGGATGTTATATTTCAAGGATACTGTTGGAGCCGGTGTATTTCCTGCGCTGACTTTTCGAATCACGTTCTGATCACGTGTACGAATCGACTGCTAGTCGCTTCAGGACCCGCGCTACACGCTAGCGCGGACGTTGCAGTTGCGGCGCCAGCTCAAACTGCCCATCTCGGTCGGATGGCAGTTCGTCGCCGTCGCCTCCGGATGGGGCGGATGGATGAAGTATTCTCGCCCGAACTGTATGGAGGAACTCGAGGTAGCGCGCTGGTTGTATTCGCGCTGCCCTAGCGGTGCGAGCGTCTCGTCTGCCGCGATCTCCTCCATCTATCACGGCACAACGCTCCTGCCAATCACGGGAATCTGTTAGTCCACGGAACTGCTACCCGTGCAGTCCGCCGGATGAGGTGCACGCGGACCGCCAGGTGAACACTTCTGCCAAGCATCCTGCCACTCGACACAGCAGCTCGGAGCCTATTTAATGCACAATAGTTCGCGTGGTCTGCGGTTCATCGATATGCGTGTTGGCGCTTTGCGAAGCTTCCGCTGCACGGCAGCGTTATCGACAGGATGTGATTATCAGAAATGCGTGAGCGCTCTTTTTCTTCGCATTGGCTCCCTAGCAGGGTCCAAGTCGTTGCCCGAGATGCCCTTTTGAGACATGCCGGCCTTTGCTCCTGGATCGCAGCGCGTTCGGGCAATGTCCAGGGCCACTAAGGCGGCTATCGCCGTCATTGACGACGATTTCCATGTCCTTGAGTCGTTGGACAGCCTGCTGGTTTCGGCAGGATATACCGTACAGGCCTATCAGTCTGCTGAAAGCTTCTTGAACGCAGACGGTGATTCAAACATCGATTGCGTAATCTCAGACATCGGCATGCCAGCACTCGGTGGACTAGATCTGCAAGGGCAACTCTTGGCCAAACGTCCTAACCTACCGGTCATTCTGATCACGGGCCGGTATGACGTCAGTGCGCCGGGAGTTTCGGCGCCCAATAACCGAGGATTCTTTCGAAAGCCGGTGGACGCGTTTGAGCTGTTGCAAGCCGTCGGCGCGGCGCTTGCCAACAGGAGCTGACCGGCGCGAACACTGTCTGGTTCAGCTTTCCTCGCGGACCCATGGCCCAATTTCCTCCTGTGCAAAAGTGGTGACGGTCAGAGCAGAGGTTTCCAAGCTGTACATCGGCAGGGTGAAGTGGAACGACGTGCCGTGTGGCGTATTCGGCGATGCCCAGAGCCGACCTCGATGTGCCTCAACGATGGACCGGCAAATCGACAACCCGATACCGATTCCGTCCACTTTCGTCGTGAAGAACGCTTCGAAGACCTTCTCGCTGCCTATATGATTCAGGCCAATACCAGTGTCCGTGATCGTTACCACTGCGCATCCAGACTTTTCCCGCCTCGATTGTATTTTTAAATGGCGCGGTTGATGAGGCGCTGCATTGATGGCCTCAATGCCGTTCATGATCAAATTGAGAATCACCTGTTGCATCTGCACCCGGTCGCCAAGGACGGGTGTCGCATCCGCCCCGAGCTCGGTCATTACGGCAATGGCATGGCGCTCCAGCTCATTGTGTGTGAGCGCTATCACCTCGAGGATTGCAGCATTGATGTCCAATTCAGCCATCTCGGGCGGCGTCTTCTTGGCCATCGCGCGAATACTGTTGATGACGTCCCCAGCACGTCGCCCGTCTCTGACAATGCGCTTTGCCGCCACGCGCGCGGCCTCGACATCCAGCTGCTCATCCGCAAGCCACTGCAGACACGTAGCTGCGTTGGTCACGATTGCCATCAGCGGCTGATTCACCTCGTGCGCGATTGAGGCGGTGAGTTCTCCCAACGCCGTCAGCCGACCCACGCGCGAAAGAGCAGCCTGTGCCTCCCGCATTTGATTCTCATTTTTCCTTTGTTCAGTAACGTCCAATATGGTCCCGACATATTCCACCGCTTTCTCTCGCCTACCTACCATGTGACGCCCCCGATGCAGCACGGTTCTTGTGGTTCCATCCGGCAACACTATGCGATGCTCTACACCGTAGTCTTTTCGAGCAGACATGGCTTCCCCTCGCCGCGCCTCCACGAGAGACCGATCTTCCGGATGTATGCGTCCCAGAAGCACCGAATATGGAACCGTCCGTTCGAGCGGACTGCACCCGAATATCCGAGCGCACTCCTCCGACCACGACACCATATCTGATTTGGCATTCCAAGCCCAACTGCCCGTGTGGCTTATGCTCTGCCCTTCAGCCAATTCCGCCTCGCTCATGCGAAGCGAATCTTGTGCGCCCTTGAGATCATCAATATCCGTATGTGTTCCGTGCCAATTGAGTACATTGCCTGCTTCATCCAACGTTGGTGTGATCCGCACCAGAAAATAGCGGAACTCTCCGTCAAAGCGACGCATACGCGCTTCGAATTCCCCCGACGTGCGAAATTCCGAAAGATGTCTCCACTTCTCTACAACCTTTGCAATGTCATTCGGGTGGAAGGAGCGAATCCAGGTCCCCGTGCGCGTCTCCTCGGACACAACTCCGGTGTAGTCGACCCATCTCCGGTTCGCAACCTCCATCGTGCCGTCGGCGGCCGCACGCCACGCAAGTGCCGGAATCATGTCGAACGAACGTTGCAACTCCTCGCCGACGCGACGCGCGTGCTCCTGCGTCGCTTGAATGTTCGAAAACAGCTCGGCATTCTCGATCGAGATGCCCGCTTGTGAGGCGACCAGCTGTAGCACCGAGACTCGATCCGGAGTGAAGATGTGCGACGAGAGGTTGTTTTCCAGATACAGCACTCCCACGCATCGGTTCTGCTTCAGCAACGGCAAGCAAAGAACGGCGCGTGGCCTCGAGCGTTGGATATAAGCATCTGAGGAATGCGGATTTGCCATCGATGCATCATCTATGATGATGTATTCGTGCGTACGGGTGACATAATTGACGACCGAATGCGGAAGATCGGCCTCTTCGTACGGTTGATGGCGAATGCTCACGGTTACGGTCTCGCGGTGTGCGGCCGCTTCCGCGACAACATTCATCCTGCCCTCCCGTGACAGCAACAAGACACCCCGAACCGCGCCGGCATGCTGCACGACCGTCACCATTAGGCGCTCGATCAAACGCTCAAACACGATCTCTCCAGAAACCGCCTGGTACATGTCACTCACCGCGGCAATATCCAGGTTCTGTAGACGGGTTCCACCCGCGACTGCCGGGGCCAGCCGCACTGACGGATCGTCGCCCAGATGGGGGTACCGCTCATCAAGCTGACGCACCTTCGCGTCGGCTCCCCATCGCAGGTAGCAAGATCTTGCGTTGCGCAAGTAGGCTTCGGCCGTGACCTCAAAGCCTCGGGCTTCATAGAAGCGTCCGCTCAGTTCAAAAGCCAGGCCTTCATTCTGCAAGAAGCCGCCCTTACGAGCCTGGCGAATCGCGTCCTCGTACAAGCGCTCGGCCATCAATTCGCTGCCTTCCAGCCGTGCGATTTCCGCACCGACCAAACACGCCCTGTCCAGGAAGTTTGTCGGGCACAGCCTTGCCCACTCTGTAAGCCGGTGGTGGTCCATCTTCAATGCGTCAAAGAGAGTGGCCCCATATTCCGGGGCTCGCACCGTCAAGATCGCCGCTCGCGTAAGTGCCACAAAGAACAGATACTCGGCGAACTCGAACGTCTTGATTAAGGGGATCGCTCCCTCCAACTTCGGCACAAGATCGAGACCTTGCGTGTAATTCCCCGCCCAGTAGTGCATTTGCAGCTTACGGATTCGATATCTGACCAGTCCGTGCCACAGGTGCGGCGTGCTATCCAAATGCTGCTCGTGCGCGTCCGCATCGAACCCGGGATCGCTAAAAGATCCCAGCGAGAGGGTCATGCCTCGAAGCGCGCGGACCAGGAACAGGGTGGGGTTAATGCATTCAACGAGCAGCGAGAACTTTGATTTGCTGGAGAACGCCAGCCCTGTCTCGGCATATTGCTGCACTCCAGGAAGCGCGTGACCGCTGGCCAGCAGCGCCGTTAGGCCCGTCGACCACGCATACCCGGAATAGATGATGCCTCCCTGTGCGCGATCCGCGTCTGTAGCCCGCACCGCAAGTTCGTATGAGTCCCTCAGGGGAAACGTCCAGGTTCCAACCGTACCGGAAATGACCGCGTAAATGCGCGCCGCGTAAACGCTAAAGCCGCGCTCCACCATCTTCAGAGCTAGCACACCGAATCGCTGCCCATCCTCAAAGCTGCCAAATCTCCACCCTAGGATTTGACCTCCCAAATTCGAGTACGAGTGACATGACTCATTCGATACTCCATGGTCAAGGCTTATATTGACCATGCGGAGAACCACTAGCGCATGTAGCTCCGGATTGATGGTTCCCGTCGGCGAAATCAGTCCCTCGAGTATTCTGTTGACCTCGAGCCAATACGTCTCCTGCATCACGGGGAGCGCAGAAATCGTGTCAGCTCCCCGCTCGCCGAGCCTCTCCCGCATACGACGATACTCGCGCTCGATGTCATCCTCTGTCGGATTAAGAGGAAGCACCACGTTCATTCTCGCAAGGCACTCAATAGAGATTTCAATGGCGCGCTCCATCCGCCCCATATAGGTGTAAAGAATGATCTGCTTGGAGACGATCAGCGCTATGTCTGACACGTCCGTACTTCGCTCGGACAGTGCGCCAAGGCGCTCCTCCGTGAAGCTAAAATCCCCTGCCATGAATTTGCACTCAGCACGGTGCAGTTCCAGGTTGAACGTGGTGCGATAGTGTTGCGCCCAACTGCTCTCGGTCAAAAGTCCGCATCCGGCTTCGAAATAGGTCAACGCGGAGTCATAGGCGGCGGCAGCCTCGGCACGCTTGCCGGCAATCAGATTCATCGCCGCGAGCCTCTGCCGCTCGTCCGACGCAGTGATCCGGCTTGCCCCGCGGTTGAACTGATGCACGATCTCGAAGATGTCGTCCTCGAGTTCACCTTGCCCCAGCGCGTTTGATAGGACTCGCCCTATCTCTAAATGCAGGGACGCGCGTTGATTTTCTGGTATGCGCGCGTAGGCAGCCTCCCGGACACCGTCGTGGGCAAAGGTGTAGCCGCGCTCCACTCGGTGCACCAGTCCCGCTGCGACGAATTCACGCATGGCAGTGTCGACGGCCTCCTCCGTAACACCGAACACCTTGCTCAGAGCTGTGGATGGCGCGCCGTTTGTCAGGCAAGCGAACCTCGTGATCACCTCCAATGCCGTGGCTTTGATGCCGACAAGCTTCTCTGCCATGAGTTGCGCGACGTTGTCGGTAATCCCTTTGGCTCGAATGCGATCAAGTTGCCACTGCCAGACAGCGCTCTCCCTGTCGAGGCAGATCAATCCCTCCGTATTCAACGACGTCAGGAATTGCGTCGCAAAGAACGGATTTCCATGGGTCTTTTGGAATACGACATCCGCCAAAGGCGTCACCGACGCCAGATCGGCGTGCAACGCGTCGGCAACCAGCGAACCGATGTCTTGCGGCGACAGTGGTTCGAGCAGGAGATACTGGAGCCCGCGCCTTGCGGCGACCATCACCTCGAGCAACCGGCTCAGCTCTTGCGGGGACTCGGCCTCTTGGTTTCGGTGCGCGCCGATTAGGAACAGATATGGAATGTCTTCGTCGGCGACGAGGACCCGCAACAATTCCAGTGTCGCTGCATCGAGCCATTGCAGGTCGTCAAGAAATAGGACTAACGGATGCTCGGGCTGCGCAAAGGCGGCAACGAACCGCCGGAACACGAAATGGAACCGGTTCCTCGCCTCTTGCGGTGAGACAGCGAGCAGCAGTGGTTGATTGCCGAGGATGCGGCCCAGTTCCGGGAGCAGATCAACCAACAGCTGGCCGTTTCGCCCGACGGCGTACTGCAGCGAGGAGCGCCAGCGGCCGAGTTCCGCATCGCTCCGGCTCATGATTTGCCGTAAGAGGCCCCGGAAGGCGTCGCTCAGTGTTGCGTAAGGAATGTCTTTCTTGTGTCTTTCAAATCTTCCAGCAGCGAAAAGACCAGGAGACGAATGCAGGGCTCGGTGCAGCTCATTAACCAATGACGACTTGCCGACCCCGGCGGTACCCGAGACCAGCATGAGTTGAAACGCGCCATGTGTGCACACATGCTCGTACGCGTCGATCATCCGACGCAGCTCCGACTCGCGCCCGTAGAGTTTTTCCGGTATGCGCAATTGTTCGGACCGGTCGCGAGAGGCGAGCGGGAACTGCTCAATACGCCGAACGGCCCCGAGGTCGGTCAGACAGCGCCGTAAGTCGTATTCGATTCCCGCAGCCGTCTGATAACGATCGTCGGCATTCTTTGCGAGTAACTTTAGAATCATGCACTCGATCGCCGACGGAACACCTTCCACCCGTACGCTGGGCGGCGGAGGAGTCCTGGCGATGTGACAATATATCCACTCCATGGGCTTGGACGCCGCGAACGGCAAAGCGCCGACGAGCATTTCGTACAGAGTGACGCCCAGCGCGTAGAGATCACACCGACTATCGATCGATCGGTTCATCCGACCCGTCTGCTCGGGTGCCATATACGCAAGCGTTCCGGCGATCACCTCCGGCGCGGCGGGGGCTTGATGTTCGCGTGGTATTCGCGTCGCGAAGCCAAATCCGGTGAGTCGGACATTTCCAGACTCGTCAACGAACACATTTCCTGGCTTGATATCCTTGTGTATGAATCCAGCTGCGTGCACGTGGCGAAGTGCAGCTGAAAGACCCACGGCGACGTTGAGGAAATGTGCGAGCTCGAGCGGCCTTCCCAGCTGGCGGTCGAGGGGTTGACCACCTGGATCCCGAAGCACGAGCACGGTGCAACCTTGATGGCGCGCGAGCCCCAAGGGTTCGATGGCCCAACCAGGATCCAATTGGTTGCATAGGGCGTACTCGTGCTCGAGACGCTCCACATGAGCCGCCGCCGCCTTCCGCGGCGCCGGCGCAATCACCAGGACTGTGGCCGTTGTATCAGGCTCGTGGGCGCGATACAGAACAGTCTCGGAGTCTTCCCGTAGAGTCTCTAGCCAGTATCCTGACAGATCCATCCGAGATGTACCTTACGCGTACGCCTCTTTGGACTCCCTGGCATTGCAATTGGTTTTAGTTCACCCTCTTCGCGAGGGAGGCGGAAATATCGCCGCTGATACTATCCGAATAAGTCCTGATACGACATGGGGCAACCAGCCGCTCCACTCACGCCACAGGGTTTTCCTGCAAACGGGCGGCATACCGATAGCGGCCGAGAACGGCACACAAAAGTGCGGCAATGGCCAGGGCGGCACTGCTTAATGTCAATCCCAGCAGGTAGTTCCCTTGTCGGTCGCGAAGCGCGCCGACGATGACGGGTGCGATCGATGACCCCAGCGCCACCATTCCGTAGTTCCAGCCAAAAATAGTGGCGTGAGCGCGCAGGCCAAAGTAGCGGCTGGCAAAATAGCCTAGCAGATCGACTTCCGCGCCGATTACGAAGCCGATCAAAAGCACCGACACCGCCGCGAACCGGATACCGAACTGCGCCAGCAGCAACACCCCAAGCGCCCCGATGGCTAGAAAAAGCGCCCCCGGAAGGGACCGGTCGATCAAATCGAGCGTCAGGCCAGTAAGCATCCGGCCTGCAATCGTCGCCAGCCCGATGAGTGAGGCCAACGCTGCGGCCGCAGCTGGGCTCATCGCCTGGTCGCATAAAACCGGGATCAAGTGTGCCGCGGGACCCGCCATTCCCAGGCCGCCAAAAAGGGCAACCGCTGACAGCAACCAAAAGGTGCGCGACTGGAACGCCTCTCGAAACGTAAGCCCAGGATAATCAGATCCCGGGGACGACGAGAGAGACGGCATCGTGGCTCCTCGGCGGCCGAGTGTCAGCCACAGGAGCGGCGCTACGGCGATAGCACAGGCGCCGAGTCCAGCATAACCTAGCTTCCAGCTTCCCTGAGCGACAAGAGCCGTTGCAACCCTGGGAAATATGAAATTGCCCACGCCGACCCCAGCAAGAGCCAAGCCAATCGCTAGACCGCGCTTGCGCGTGAATGCGGCGGCTACCGGCTTGCTCAGGACCACGGGCGATGTGCCCAGCCCGACCAGAGCTAACACTACATAGGCAATCCACAATGTCGTGACGCTGTGAACAGCATACGGAACCAGCAACAGCGCCACACCGAAGGCCAGCATGCTGCCCGCCGCAAGATGGCCCGGGTCGAAACGGTCCGCGGCTCTGCCGATCAGTGCGGTTCCAAGGAAGGCAACAACGCTGAACGCAGTCCAGGACAACGACGTTGAAGCGCGCGTCCAGCCATACTCATGACCCAACGTGCTGATGAAGACGCCCATGGTGGCCACCAGCACAGTGTTCGCGCACACCATATTGCCGAGCATCGCTCCGACGACGATCACTGTCTGCCGCCGGAAATCCCGAGTCCTGCGGCCTGCGCCCTCCCCAGCGAGGATCGTAGCTGTTCCAGTCATGTGCGCTCCCGAGTGACCCAGTTAAGCTTTTTTACTTTGTCGACGTGCGCTCATTGTTACACCGCCTGAGCGGAGCACAGCCCAGGCGCACCGCGAACTTGCGCCTACTTAGCAAAAAGTGCCGTTTCGGTGCGTCAATCCGAACACACCGCCCTTATGTTAACGCGGGCACCCTCTCCCGTTACGCGCGCAGGCTATCCGTTCGCACGCCTTGCCGACAATCATGGAAACCCATGATGGCCTCCCAGTAGCCGTCACCGCATCATCTGCTGTAAATCAACTACCCGTTCCAGCGGGCTACGCGGAAAGACTCGCCCAAGCCGGACATTGCCCGTGGCCGACCCACAGCGGCGAAATCGGGTTGCTCACATCGACGGGATAATACATGTCACATCTTTCGCAGTTTGAGGTTGATGTTCGACAATCACGCAGTCGAATTTGTCAGCTAAGGAGCCTTTTTGTATTCTTCGTCGTTGCGCTCTCGTGCACCTCACACGCCTCCGCCCAGCTGACGTCGATAGCTACGGGATCCTCTGCTTCCCTCACGACTGACTCAGGTGGAGTCCTGGAGGAGGTTGTTGTCACCGCGCAACGCCGCAACGAGCGCCTCGTCGACGTCCCGATCTCCATTTCATCCGTCAGCGGCGGCAAACTCCAACGGGATGGAATCTCCTCGCTGTTCGACGTCGCACAAGAGGTGCCCGGCCTGCGCTTCGATGCCGCGGGGGCCAACATCGAACCTAGCATCCGTGGTGTGGGGACCTTGCTCACCGGGCCTGGCTTGAAACCGAACGTCCCAATCTATGTCGATGGGTACTATGTGCCAACCGAACTGGCGACGAACTTCCAACTTCTGAGCGTCTCGAACATTGATGTCCTCAAGGGACCTCAAGGCACTCTCTTCGGCCGAAACGCAACGGGTGGCGCAGTGCTCGTACGCACCCTGGACCCGTCGTTTGACCCCACGCTGACGGCAAGGGCGACCTACGGGTCATACGAACGCCGCGACGTCGGTATTTATGGGTCGACGCCTGTAACGGACACCTTAGCGGCAAACATCGCCGGCAACTGGCAACGAGGCCACGGCTACGTCAATGACATCAATACCGGACGCGACGACGATGGCGCATACGAGAACTGGGAAATTCGGGCGAAATTGCTGTACAAGCCGCGGGAGGCGCTCAATTTCCTCCTCACCTTAGACCATGCCGAGATCGACGATCCCGCCTTTGTTGCATGGAGCGCGTATGAAGGGCTCACCTCAGGAAGCGTGTTCCCCGGAGTGAAGGTCGCAACAGGTCCCTGGAATACGTCCCAGGGTTTTGTTTCGTCCAACCGTGAGAAAGTCAATTCCATATCGCTGACCGCTCGCTATGACACATCAATCGGAACGCTTTCTTCGTACACGCAATACCGTCACGATGACGCCTTCCAGGATTTCGATTCTGATGTCACTGCCGCCCCAGTTTCCCGTGCGATCTACACCGTATATGACAACACCCTCACCGAGGAACTAAACCTTGCATCGCATCTCGGTGGACCGTTGTCGTGGGTCGCCGGTCTCTACTTTTATCGCAATGACAATGTCTATAACCCTTACAACGTTTCGTTGGCTGGCCGTCCGATAACGGAGGTCTTCTACACCTACAATCCTTCGAAATCATACGCGGGCTACGCCGACGCGACGTACGAGGTTGTCTCCCATTTGTTTCTGACTGCCGGACTTCGCTTTACGGAAGATCGAATCTCCGAGTACTTCAATCTTCTTCATGTCAGGACGGGAAGCGCAGCAGAGACGTTCTCCAACTGGAGTCCGCGCGGGGTGCTTCGCTATGAGCTCAATGATCGATCCAATGTGTATGGCTCTTATACCGCCGGATACAAGAGCGGCGCGCTGCCCTCAGCCAGCTTTAGCACCATTCCGTTGAGGCCGGAAAACATTCACGCGTATGAGATCGGCTACAAATATTCCGGCAAGACTCTCCAGTTTGAAACATCTGCGTATTACTATGATTACAAGAATCTGCAGGTGTCGGCATTCACGGGTTTCTCGTCTGTCGATACAAACGCCGCTAAGTCCACCATTTATGGCACGGATGCGCACCTCACGGCGCAGCTGACACATGAACTTGCTTTGAATGTCGGAGCAGCCTACGGGCACGCCGTCTACGACGATTACCCAAATGCATCCGGCTACGTGCAAAACCTCAATCCAGCAAGCCCCCGTTATGGCCTATTTAACAGCTCGCTCGTCGGGTCCACCGGCAATACCTTCAACGCGAGCGGCAACACCCTACCGAGGGCGCCTCGGTTTACTTCCAATGTCGGCCTGAACTACAGCCATCGCTTCCGCGGAGGTATGTTGGAGCTCAGCGCAACGGATTACTACACGACCAGGGTCTATTTCGATCCGATAAATCAGTTCAGTCAGGGCGCATACAGCATCGTCAATCTGCGCGCAACTTGGTCGATGCCGGACCAACGCTGGGCGTTGTCACTCTATGGCACGAACGTGACAGATGCAGCCTACCGTAACCAGGTGCTTCCTACATCGTATGCGATCAAACAAAGCTACGGGCCTGCGGTGCAGGTCGGCGGGTCAGTCATATTCCGCATGTGACTCGCGGATTCAGGTGCTCGCCACATTCGCGCGATGACCGAGGCGGACCTTCCCGCACGACGGGGGGATTACGATCGGGGAGTTCCATGAGAGGACTGACAATGCTAGAGATGCGCGCTCGCGGAACCGCTGTCAATTATCCGTCGCCGGTAGTGGTTGGCCGAGCACCGTGGACCGATCTGCGCTTCCTCTATCGATACCGTGCGATTTTGGGTGATGCGGCGACCACGGACACGGGGTAGTATCTTGTGGGAGTCCTGCACCCCCCCCCCCACAATACGCAACGCGAGATATGGACGTATCCGGGAATTTGGACACGAGCAAAGCCGTGGAGAGAGTCTATCTAGTTGATGACGAGCCCAGCGTCCGGGAAGCGCTTGAAGGGTTTCTTCTCGCGCATGGAATGGAGGTTATTAGCTTCGGTTCGGCAGCTGATTATCTCGACTATCGAAGAGTAGATTCAGCCGCTTGCTTGATTCTCGATCTGCAGATGCCAGGTATCAGCGGTTTGGACCTGCAACGACGCTTGGCGGATGACTCCAGCCCGCCGATCATATTTATAAGCGGCCAAGGCGACATTCCGTCCACCGTTCAAGCAATGCGCGCAGGTGCGCTCGAATTTCTGACCAAGCCCGTTGATCCAGAGACATTGCTGGCGGCCGTAAGACTGGCGTTTTCTCAGGACCTATTGAAGCGGGAGCAGCGCGCGGACATCGCGAAACTGCAAAGTCGACTCGCACTACTGAGCCGACGGGAGCGGGAGGTCCTTCCGCTTGTGGTAAAGGGCCTTCTCAACAAGCAATCCGCCGCGGCCCTCGGTATCACAGAAGTCACCCTCCAGATTCATCGAAGCCAAATTATGAAAAAGATGGCCGCCGCGTCGTTCGCGGAACTTGTGCGAATGGCTACGAAACTGAATATCGCGCTGGACCATGATTAAGCGCGGCACTGGCTCATTCGCAACTCATAGGTAAACGCATTCTGGGCTTCTGCCCATTCCAACACCTTCGTTCGAGGGAGCCTTTTTGCAATTGGGGCCACCCTACCCGGTGTGATCTGCCTGGCGCTGCTTTTCTCTCGTTTTAACCGAACGCCCGAACAACCCCTGTTCGCCTAACGCATCGCAGCCCTGGTAGAGGCGTCTGCGCACGTACCTCACACTGGTTCTCCCACATCTCGTCAGTCTTCTGTCCGATTTGCGAATAGCACACCGCGTACAGGCGCGTGTCCTGCGCGCGTCATACGCCCAGGAGCCCCCCGTGTCTGTCATATGAAGCTGTTACGGGCGGTTCGGAGTTGGGGAACGTTGGGTGCATCGAGGTGGCGACCGCAAGCATGGTCTCATTTCCAGTTCCAACAGCAAACAGCTAATAGAAAGCCATCATTGATAGCTCGATGTGCGCCTCTCATAGTCCGGTCAATGAATATGCAGCGCAACTCGAAACCTGATGATCAGCGTTACTGAAATGGCGCAATCGTGTGTCATCGAGGCAAGTGGTCTTCAAACCGGAAAGGTCAGATATGAAATCAAATACGTCGATGTTGGAGTCGATGACGATCAAACTGGATGATGTGCTCGTCCAGCTGCGCGAAGCAGCGCGATGCGCCCGGCAGGGAAACGCCGCAACAGCACAGCTGCACATCGGCAGTGCCATTGCTCTTCTAGCGCGCGGAAGCGGGAATACAGGTATACCGCCACTATCCGCAGTGATTCAGCCGAATGCTTCGGGAGCCCTGCCTTTGTGGCGCGCGCGCAGAATTGCCGACCACATTGAGTCGCATATGTTCGGCCCGATCAAAATCCATGAACTCGCAGCGGTTACCGGCTTGAGTAGCAGTCATTTCAGTCGCGCGTTCAAGCTCCGCTTCGGTGTCAGCGCCCGGGTCTACATAACCTCTCGGCGCATAGACGCTGCTCAGCATTTGATGCTGACAACCGAGGCGCCGCTCAGCGAGATCGCGTTGAGATGCGGAATGTGTGATCAGGCTCACTTTACCAGGGTGTTCCGGCGAGTCGCCGGCGAAGCTCCGAACAGATGGCGGCAGTCGCGGCGCAATTCTTCGGCAATCGGCAGCGATTACTTCCCCACCGTAGACGTGGTTGACGGTGCGTCATGGGCGGGCTCCTCCCCGCGCAGTAGCTTCGAATCACGCGGCGGTGCCAAAGCAATGGAACACGCGTGAGAAACCGTCTAACAGAAATACGTGATGGCACGTCCTCCATGGGTCAATTACCTTTTGTCCGTCCTCACAAACAACCAGAGATGCCAACATGCAACCCGTGACTCTGAGACTTATGGTTTTGCTTGTTTACTGCCTTGTGCTTCCGCGCTGGGCCACTGCAACAAACGCGCCTGTTCAACGAGCGGCTGCAGCGGTTCAAATCCACTATCAATCAGTGAAGATCGACGGTGTGGACGTCTTTTATCGGGAGGCCGGCCCAAAAGACGCACCGGTCGTTCTCCTGTTGCACGGCTTTCCCACGTCCTCGCAGATGTTCCGTGATCTGATGCCACGCCTGGCGGACAAGTACCACGTGATAGCGCCGGATTACCCGGGTTTCGGCTTTAGTGAAATGCCCGATCGTTCGAAGTTTGCTTATACGTTCGAAAATTACGCGAACATTGTTGATAAGCTGACGCGCCAGATCGGGGTCACGCATTACGCGCTCTATGTGATGGATTACGGCGCACCGGTGGGCTTCCGGTTGGCCACCAACAATCCCGATCGTGTTACCGCGTTCATCGTCCAGAACGGCAACGCATACAACGAAGGAATTGAGGCTTTCTGGGATCCAATCAAGGCCTACTGGAAAACAGGCGCGCAACAGGAACGCGAGGGGATTCGCTGGCTGACGACAATCAAAGCCACGCTTTGGCAGTACCATAACGGAGTCAAGGACACGTCTCTATTGGATCCTGACGCATGGACACTGGATCAAGCCCTCCTCGATCGGCCGGGCAACCAGGAAGTTCAGCTCGACTTGTTCTATGACTATCGGACCAACATTCCGCTCTACCCGCAGTGGCAAGCCTACTTCCGGGCCCGCAAGCCCCCCATGCTGATCGTGTGGGGCCAGAACGATGCGATCTTCGTAGCCGCGGGAGCCGAGCCTTACCGACGCGACCTGCCAAATGCCGAAATTCACATGCTCGACACAGGTCATTTCGCGCTCGAGACAAACGGCGCGGAAATCGCGGCGCTAATCCGGAATTTCCTAGCTCACGCGTTACCGGCGAAGCTCGCGATGAGGGCTCAGCCGAGCGCGCAACAGATTGCGAAGAACATTCACTGAGGGGCAGCCATGCGCACATCGCTAGCCGATCCCAAGGTCAATCGATCGCGGCGCAACCTCCTCAAGGGCGCCGCGGGCGTTGCGGCGACAGCCGGGATCTCCCTCGCAGGTCTTGGCGCCAAGCCGAGTTTGCCCAGGTGCTGGGCACCGGGCACGAGGCTCAGTGTTGCTCGCCGGTCACAGAGTCTATAAACGATTCATCCAGAGGAGAGATGTCATGTCCGAGAATCGCCCGCCCTTGCCGCCGTTCACCCGGGAAAGCGCCGTTCAGAAGGTTCGAAGTGCCGAGGATGGTTGGAACACCTGCGACCCAAAGCGCGTCGCGCTTGCGTATACGGAGGATAGCTACTGGCGCAACCGCGCCGAATTCGTCCAGGGCCGTGCGGCCATCGTCGAGTTCCTTACACGCAAATGGAACAAGGAGCTCGACTACCGCCTCATAAAGGAACTCTGGGCCTTCACGGGCAACCGGATCGGCGTGCGCTTCGCGTACGAGTGGCGCGATGACTCCCGCAACTGGTTTCGCTCGTACGGCAACGAGAACTGGGAGTTCGACGACCGTGGCCTGATGCGCCTTCGTTACGCCTGCATCAACGACCTGCCCATCAAGGAGTCCGATCGCAAATACAACTGGGATCGCAGTGGCCCGCGGCCCGCCGACCACCCGGGTCTAACCGATCTCGGCCTCTAGTTTGGAATGACATTCCTAGCGATGACTGTGCTGGTGGTGGATGTCCGGAAAGTGGGGGTGCCGATGCCGCAAGGGCTCATGGCGATGCTCGTGAACATGAGGCTCACTGCCCTGCCGGTCCCTCTCGTGCTCGTGCTGATGGTGCGAATCGTGTGAGTGGGCATGGCTATGAACCAGTGGCTCATGGAGGTGCTCGTGCTCGTGATCCTCGGTCAGATGCAGCCAAACGCCAATCGCCATGCAGATGGCTGCAATCCAAAACGGCCAGCCGATCGGCTGCCCATACATCAGAATGGACACCGCGCTACCTATGAACGGAGCGGTTGCGAAATAGGCACTCGTCCGAGCCGTCCCCAGATTGCGTAGTGAGTAGATAAACAGCACCAGGCTCATACCGTAGCCGAGAAATCCGAGCGCGAGCGCCCCCCACAGTTTTCCAGCGGGGGGAACAGCGGCGTGCAGCGCAAAGGCCAACCCAACATTGGTCGCACCCGCGGCCAGTCCCTTTATGGCCGCGATGGCGCGTGCATCTCCCGCCGAGATCTTGCGGGTAAAATTGTTGTCCGCAGCCCAGCACGCGCAGGCAGCTGCAATGGCACCCAAGGCAGTCAGGGTTTGCTTTCCCGCCAGCGTCGACGGCCAAACCAGCGCGAAGCTCCCAACGAAGATCACGATGAAACCCCAAACCACGCGGCGACTGGTTGCCTCGTGAAAAAATAGCCAGGCCATCGCAGCCGTAAACACAGCTTCCAAATTCAGAAGTAACGAGGCTGCCGCCGCGTCCGCATGCGAGAGCCCGAACATCAGCAGGGCCGGAGCCAGAACGCCCCCGGACACAACGGCGGCGGCGAGCCAAGGCTTGTCAGGGCGTGCCAGCCCAAGAGTGAAGTGCCCATGGTCCTGGACCAGGATCAGCAAGGTCAACCCGAGTCCACTTCCGGCATACAGTAGGCCCGCGATCAGCAGAGAACTGGTGTCCGTGAGCAACTGCTTTGCAACGGGAGTAGTCACGCCGAACAGCAGCGCGGAAAGGAGCGCTGCAGTCGCGCCGGACAGGGAACCGTGCTGGCTGTGATGTTCGGCTGTCATTCAGGGAAACTTTTCGGCATGGCAGGTACCCGTAGCATGATTCGGCAGCCACCGCGAGGGACTCGCCGGTGCTACAGAATAAAACCTGAGCGCTCTTACAACGGCTTGATACGCACGTGTCGCCGGAATCACCGAAGTCGAGCGCCCGCCGGCGCGACTCAGCGTTCAGATCCGGAATCGTAATCGAAGTTCGGCTGCTTGTCCTTCTTCGTAACCCCAATCGTGTAAACGAGACCAACGAAGGTAGTCCGGCCCGCAACGCTGCGCTCATAGACCTGCGTGAGCGCCGGGGTGGATACAACACGCCGATAACGCTGCCCTTCGAAGAGATCCGAGATGGTTGCCACCGCTATCAAAGCAGGTGTCAGCGCGTGCTTATAGCCCAGATTCAGGATGTTGATGGCGCTCAGGCTGCCCTGAGGGGTCAAGCGCTTGTCAGTGCGCGTGAAGGTCACCTGCGCGGAGTCGTCGGCTGTCGGCCGGTAATCGAGTTTCCCCTTGACGTTGAGTCCGGTCGTCGACTTGAGGCCCCCAGTACCGAACGCGGCTGCATCGATCTGAGTGTAGAACGCGTTGCCGCTCAAACTATACGACAGCTTTGGCCGCAGATGGCCCGTTGCCGAGAACTCGAGCCCGGCCGAATCGCTTTTTGCGAGGTTGGTTTTGGTGGTTAACGACAGCCCGTTACCCAGATACTCAGTCACATCGGTCACGCTATCCTTGTTGCGGCGATAGTAGCCCGTAAGTCCGTAGCTTGCGCCGCCGCCTCCTTCATACCCATAACCCAAATCGACGGACTGCGTGTACTGGGGCCTGAGATTGGGATTCCCCGCGTTCAGGTTCGGTGGGTATTCATGATCGACATACGGATTCAAGTAGCTCGGATCTGGCCGGGTCACACGGCGGCTTGCTCCGAAGGACAAAGTTGAACGGTCCGAGAGACTGCGATCGACGTGCAGGCTCGGATAGACCTCTACATACCGGCTCGGAGTCGATACGTTATTGCTGACCTGCAATGCATCCGTGGTCGTCCACTCAGCTCGTACCCCGGCGAGCCAGGTCCAGGCGCCGCTGCTAGTTTGATAGCTTTGGTAGAGAGCGTGGATCCGTTGCCGGAACTTGAAGTTGTTGGTAAGTCCAGGGTCGATCGTCTCCAACCCGCTCGCCGGATCGACATCGGCGCCAACGTTGTTGAATCCGTAGTCGTTCTGCTCGAAGGCATAGCCGAGTTTGAGAGACTGCGTCTTCGACAAGGGGAGCGCATAGTCGACGTCGGCCTCGGTGTCGCCTTGATCCTCCGTGAAGCTCAAATTGTTGTAAAACGTAGGCGCTGGCGGCACGAAGGAATCGTTAGCGTAATCGTAGTGCTCGTGCTGGTGCGAGATCGAGCGGTGCAGGGAAAGGTCCAGAGTCTCGCCGGGCTTGCTGAGCTTCTGAGTAAATCGCAGCGTCGTATTGTAATCATCTTCTGGATCGTGCCCGCTGGTCAGGCGCCGCGTGGAACCAGTTACCGCGCCCGACTCCAGGGTACTGGCATCAAATTGCGTGTAAGTGCGAAGTCCCCCACGCCTAAGCCAGCTCGCCGAACCCGACAACGACTGATGCTCGTTCGGATCGTACTCGCCCGAGAGGTCAACGCTCGGAACGTTGCGGCGAAGGCGCTGGCTGGCACGGTCTCGGCTCGCGAGCACCTGGCCGCTCGAGGGATCCGGCCCGATTGCCTGAGATTGAATCGTTCGCTGCCGGTAATCCTCGCGAAATCCCGCGTTCACCGCTGCCGTGAACTTCTTGCCCCCGTAACTGCCGTTCGCGCCAACGAGCCACCGTCCGCCATTACCCAGGCTTCCCTGTAGAGAACCAAACGCCGATTCCCTGGTGCCTCGTTTGCGCGTAATGATGTTGATAACACCGGCAGCGCCCTCGGCTTTGAACTGCGCGGGGGGCGTGGTGAGGACCTCGATGCGCTCGATGTTCTTGGCGGAAATTGACTGCAAGTTCTCACCACCTTTCGATCCTTGAAGCTGGGTCGCCGGCTTGCCGTCGATCAAAACGAGGACGTTCGTGTCACCGCGCAACGAGACTGCTCCATCGGGATCTACATCGATGGATGGAATGACACTTAAAATATCGCTCAGCGTACCAAGCGTGCTTTGCGCGTCCTCCGGCACGCTGTAAACCTTGCGATCGATCTTCGACTCGACACTGAGCTTCTGACCCTGCACGACGATGGTGTCCATGGGCGGCGAGGAATTCTCCGCCGCTGCAGCGAATGCGGCGATTGGGACGAGCACCAGCAAGCCGCCGTAAACGGCAATCTTTGCTATCAGCATTGTCGGAAAGCGCCGGGCATGCCACTAAATTCCTGCTTGGAGTTGCGCATCCTGTTTGTCGGAAGCAACGGGAAAACAAAGAGTAAAGATGACCCCGCCACCGGCGTTATCCTCAATGGAAACCGTCCCGCCGTGTATCTTGACGATCTCGCTCACGATGGCGAGCCCTAGTCCCGCGCCGCCCGTGCGCGCCCCAGGCCCGCGCCAAAACCGCTTGAAAAGATGCTCGCGATACTCCGGAGCAATGCCGGGACCGTGATCGGCTACCGAAACCCGGTTTTCGCCATGCACCATCACGACCACCTCCTCTCCCGGAGGCGAGTTGTGGACCGCGTTCTCAATAAGATTGCGCAATGCATCTGTGATGGCGTGTGCGTCGCCCTTCACTGTTACGGGCTCCTCGGCACCGATGAGCGCAATCTTTCGCTCTTGTGCGATGGTCCAAGGAGCCATGGTGGCCACCGTTGTTTTAGCGATCTCGTTCAGGTCGACCGTCCGGGACACATCCAGTGCAACGGCATCCAGGCGGGCCACATGGAGCAGTTGCTCGACCAAGCGATTCATCCGCGCAACGTCAGCTCGCACCTTAAGGAGATCTCCGTTTCCTTCGATAGTCTCGAGTGCGGCAGTTACGATGGCGAGTGGGGTTCGCAGCTCATGGGCGGCATTGGCCGTGAATTGACGCTGAATGTTGAAGCCTTGTTCGAGCCGATCGAGGGCGCGATTGACCGCAGCAACCAGTGGCGCAATCTCACTGGGGACATCGGCTTCGGGCAGACGGATGGCGGTCGTGCCAGGACCAATGGCCGCCGCTTGTTCCGATACTGTCCTCACTGGGGCAAGCCCGCTGCGAATTGCCAGCACACCCATTAGAACGGTGAGCACCACGAGGATGGGCAACAGCCAGGCGACATCCACCAGAAACTCCCACAGCAGTGAGTCGACCAGCTCCTCCTTTCCGTCCGCTCGCGCAACAGACACCCACAGAGGTCCATTCACACTGCCGACCTCAATGCTCAGGCCATAGTAGTCGCGCGCCCCACGACCTAGGTCGGTCAGATGAAAGTAGCTCGGATCGTCGGTGGGGGCCGGCCAACCACTCACCCGTTCTCCAAAGCTTTTGGAGGATGCGGCAAGAACGCGGGATTGGGGCGTGCGGATGGCAAAGATGTCAGTATCAGTGCCGGCCGCGTAGGCTGTGGCAAGGCCGGAAGACAATATAAGTTGCAGCTTTCCCTCAGCATCCGTCGAGACGGATCGGGCAAGATCCCGTGCGCGTAGTGTCAACTCGCGCTCATTGAGCGTCTCGGTCGTGTCGTACGCACGGAACAGCAGAACGCCGATTGTGATGACAGTAGCAATCGCATACAGCAGGGTCACGCGCACGGCCAACCGTAGTTGCAACGACTGCAAGCGCGGTTTCCTCATGTCTTCAATTCAACCAGCAAATAGCCGACCCCTCGCACGGTATGAATCTCGGCCTGAGCCCCGGCCTCCAGCAGTCTGCGCCGCAAGTGATGCACATGGACCGGAATGGCGTTGGATCCAAGCTCATCGTCGATCCCATAGAGCTTTTCTTCGAGGACCGCTTTTGGCACCACTCGTCCAAGACGCCGCATGAGATGTTCCAGGATAGCGGCCTCGCGCCGCGGGAGCAGAATCGGTTGATCGCCTACGCGTACATCCCGACCCACGGTGTCGAATTTGACATTTCCCGCGCACAGCGTCCTTCCAAGCGCTCCGCCCGGCCGCCGCAGCAGAGCTTTCGTGCGCGCAATGAGTTCGGTGATCGCAAACGGCTTCACGAGGTAATCGTCGGCCCCGGTGTCGAGACCCTGAACGCGATCCTCAACCGAATCGCGCGCAGTCAACACAAGAATCGGGATGGGATCGCCCACCGAACGAAGTTGGCCCAGCAGATTCATGCCATTCCCGTCGGGTAACCCGAGATCCAGGATCGCAGCATCGTAAGCGGTCAGCGACAACGCCGCCCGCGCATCGGCACAGCAGGACACAGCGTCGACAACGAATCCCGCTCGTTGCAGCGCCTCCCGCACGATTTCAGAAATCCGGGCCTCGTCTTCCACCACCAACAGCCGCATACGTGCCTCCGTTGCCGCGTCAGTTTAGGACGATTCTTAGCTTTATAACCAGTGGAAGAGAGTCGCTATCCATATGCCTCTCGCTCATAAATCTGCCTTAAAGAAGCGCCCCCAAGATGGCCTGCAGGTTGACCTGCTCCCTGGAGAAGCTGTATGGACGTGAAGAAGACTCTGATCACTGGCGCGCTGCTTGCCGGCCTCCTCGCCATTGCGGGTGTGGCGTATTCAGTCGACGACGATGACGATGAGGGTGGCAATCCGGCCGCACTGGCCCAGGCCCTCCCGCAAGCAACTGTGTCACTCGAGCAGGCACTGAAGGCGAGCGAGCGCGAAGGCAAACCGATCTCCGCGAAATTCGAGCTCGAGGACGGCAAGCTGCAATTGTCGGTGTACACCGCGAATGGCAAAGGCTTCGAGGAAGTCGTCGTCGATCACAAGTCCGGCGCGATCAGCAAGGCCGAACGCATTACCGACGGAGACGATCTCAAGCACGCGAAAGATCAGAACCTGGCCATGGCGACGGCTAAAACTTCGCTCTCCCAGGCCGTGCAGAATTCACTCAAGGCCAACGCCGGCTATCGCGCCGTGAGTGTGGTTGCCCGCCTCAGCGGTGGACAACCAGTTGCCGCGATTGACTTGATAAAGGGCAACGAGGTGAAAGAAGACACGGAAAAACTTTGAGGATTCCACCCCGGTGAGACTCCCGCGACGGCCCGCTCCGAACGGGCCGTCGCGGGAGTCCCTCCTGCCGCACCCCGACCAAGCCCGGCACGTCCGCATTCTACCGTAATAGATATTACGGGCCAGTAACGTCTGCTACGAGATACAGATCTGGCTTAGACTGTCCGCTCAAGGCCGTCGGCCCTGCGCAAGGGCCGCAATCAACGAATCGATTTGCGCGACGATTGCATCGCGGCCACGCGGGTAGTTGGTGAGCACCGCCGGCAGGCGATCCCATTTCAAGTGCCGCACCTTGCCACCGACAAGACCGTCAATGTCTTGATCAAAGGAAACGACCAGTGACGCACCCTCTACATCAGAGGCTTGGAATAACTGCGGCACATACGAAGAGACATCGACCTCAATGGCGTGCAAGCCTTTCTGTACCGAAAGGGGTACTCGGGGTTCCGGGGCCGTTCCCCGCGCGATCGCGTGATATAGCAGGCCATGCGCTTGCGCGCTCCGATTGAAGTACGACGCGGCAATGAGGCTCTTAACCGAGCCATGTTCGCACACGAACACCACCTTTTGACCTGCTTCCAAAGTAGTCGCCGCTACGACCTGACCAGGCAACTTTAGGGCAAGCACTACGAGCAAAGCGATTCGAGCGAGCTGTCCTGCCATCGAATACATGAGCGGTTCCTTTACGGCTGTGCTTTCGCAGACGTCAGCGGCTCGAAAATCACCAGCCGCGCGGCGGGCTTACCGTCCTCTTGGGCGGGCAGCAGCGACACGCTGCTGCGGGTACCTGGTATCAATCAACAATCCTGCGGACGGTCCATCCGGTTACGGCAGACCGTCCGCAGGACGAAAGAGTCACTTTTTTTCGTTCTCTTCGCTTTCAGTCTTTACCACTTTTCCATCTGCGGTCACGTGTACGCTCATCTCCTTCCCGCCCGCTTTCTTCGCCTCGAGCTCATACTCCTGCGGCTGGGTGCCGCTGACGAGCTTAGCCTCAGTGGGCGCTGTCCCCAGTGCCTTTTGAGCCGCATCCCGCGCTGCCTTGGGTACCTCGGAGAGCCGAATGGTCTTCTCCCGGGCTTCCTCACTCTTATCCTGGGCAAAGCCGGGCGCCGCGAATGCCACGATGAGGCCCGTGGCCGCAGCCGCTATCCAGGTTCGGGTCATGTTCATGTCTGCGAACTCCTCTGGTAATGCCTCCCGACCAGCGGAGGCACACAACTGCTCCATGTAACAGGTATATCCTAAGCGTTGAACACGTGACGCCGCAGCAAGTTCCGCGACACAGCCGACTGCCCCCGCCACGCTGCCGTCCGATTACCCTAGGCAACGGTCTGCGGCTGCTACGCTCCTCGAAACAATCCGAACATAAACGCATCCACCCCAAGTGCTCACCGCGATCGACGATTCACTAGGATCGCGCTGGCAATCAAGTCGAAGAGATGATCGGCACGCGGCGCGTGCGAGGGTTGCTCGCGGAGCCAGGCGAGCGCCGCAATCAAATCGAACAGTTCCGCGCCGTTGAGATCGGCCCGTGCATTGCCTTCGGCCTGGGCGCGCTCGAGAAGCGCCGCGCCCGCTGCACGCAGGGTGACACACGAACCATGAAGTGCGGAATCCAGATCCTCAATCGCACCCATCATCAACGCGATAACACCGCGGTTTTCGTGCGTGAACGCAATGATCTCGCGCAGCCAGGACACAAGGGCCTCGTCGGAAGCGCTCGACGTTTCAAGCTCCCTTGCTCTCGCCGTCAGCGCGTCGAAGCTTTCACGCAGCAACGTCTCAAGCAAAGCCTCTCGTGTCGGGAAGTGACGGTACAGCGTGCCCAGGCCGACCCCTGCCCTGCGCGCCACATCGCGCAGTGACGCATCGGCGCCTTGCTCGGTGAAAACGTCACGGGCGACCGCGAGTAGGTGGTCGTAATTTCTTTTTGCGTCGGCTCGCACGGGGCTTCTTGACAAACGGAGCACTGCTCCGTATATTCGGAGCACTGTTCCAGTATGGTAGCTCGTTTCAGTTTAAGGAGAAAGTAGTGCCAACCAAGACCATGAAAGCGATTCGACAGCACGAGTTTGGTGGCCCGGGCGTGTTGCGTTACGAGGCTGCCCCGATGCCCGAGCTGAAGTCGCGCGAAGTGCTCGTGCGCGTCCACGCAGTGGGCCTCAATCCGCCCGACTGGTACTTGCGCGAGGGGTACAAGATGCTGCCGCCGGAGTGGCAACCTCAAGTGTTCTTCCCCGTGATCCTGGGGACTGACATTTCGGGCGTCATCGAGGCGGTTGCCGACGACGTCAAGGATTTCTCCGTCGGTGACGAGGTGTATTCGATGGTTCGCTTTCCCAGCGGCCTTGCCGGGGACAGTAGGGCATATGCCGAGTACGTCAGCGTGCCGGCGTCGGAAATCGCGCTCAAACCCGCCGGCATCGATCATGTGCATGCCGCCGGAGCGCCGATGTCGCTGCTCACCGCGTGGCAGTTTCTGGTCGAGCTGGGACACGAGGAATCGAACCCGCTCCAACCGAATCGGCATGAGCCGGTACCGCTCGAGGGCAAGTCCGTACTGGTGAACGGCGCCGCAGGCGGAGTGGGGCACTTTGTGGTGCAGGTGGCCAAATTGAAGGGCGCGCAAGTGATCGCAATCGCATCGGGCAAGCACGAGGCTCTATTGCGCGACCTCGGTGCGGACGAATTCATCGACTACACGAAGACGACTCCTGAAGATGCTGTGCGTGACGTCAACCTTGTGCTCGACGCGGTGGGTGGCCCGACCACGGGGCGTTTCTTGCGCACGCTCAAGCGTGGCGGCGCACTGTTCCCGGTCTTTCCCTTGGGCTTCTCCGGCGCCGAGGCGGCAGACAAACTGGGCGTCACGGTCTCAACAACCCAGGTGCGCTCGAACGGCGCGCAGCTTGCGGAAGTGGGTCGCTTTCTGGATAGCGGAACGATTCGCGTCGTGGTTGATAGCACCTATCCGCTTGCCGACGCTCGAAAAGCGCATGAACGCGCCGCTCGTGGGCATATCCAGGGCAAGATCGTGCTCTCGGTCATGTGAGGGCGAGGTCTACCTGATCACGGTCGCGCACAGTATTGCTCGCGCCGCCCCGGACGGCCTAAGAGGTTCGCGTGCTGGGAAGGGTCACGATGAATTGCCAGTCCTTCAGAGCGGCCTTTCGGAGCGGCTCGGCATCGGATTTGTACAGCGGGCTCTCAATCACTTTCCTGAGCGCTGAAAAACTGGGATATCGAACTAATACGACCTCATCCCATTGGCACTTTTGGCGCGGCACGATGGAGGCCGCGACGGTGCCCAGGTAAACAACTTCAATGCCACTGACGCCCGCCGCCGCGACCGCCTTATTGAAGGCAGGCGCATAGCGCGTGAGATAGGCCTCACGACCCGTGCAGCGCTGCATGCCTGGATATTCCACTGACTCACGGTAGGTCACCAGGTTGAGCATGACGATCGGCATATTCGGTGGAATTTGCCGTTCCGCGGACAGCAGGTCTTCTGGCTTGACCTCAATTGAGTTCATGCATTTCACCTCTGGCGTACGCGCTACGCCGAAACTTGTGGCAGACGGACTCCTACTGCGGAGCCGGTTGGACCAACACTCCCGATACGCCCGCGACGAACAGGGTGCCGCCATCTGGCGAGATGGTCATCGCAAGAGCGCCGCTGCCAGCGCCGGGACTCATCGGAATTCCAGTGCCGACCTGAGTGAAGAACTGCGTGCTGGGGACCAATCGGACACTGACGTCAAAGGTGCGCAGCTCACCGCTCTCCGTGCCAGGCGGCGCATCGAACGTATATACGCGCATCGCGTCCGGCTTGAACACCGCCGCCCTTGTCGAATCGGGCAGCAGGCCGCGTGCCGAGAAGTCGCCCCCCAGGACGACCGTCGATGGGCCGTTCACCACGATACGAGTGCCGGCCAGCGTACCCGGAATATTGTTCACCGCCGGTTTGCTCGAGCGTGGCAATCGCGAACGGTCCTTATCCGTGAATGGAGACGAGGGGCTGCCGAAGTAACTGGGCCGTTGTTGGCCGACGGCGCCATACAGATACAGAAAAGGCTTGGTAAAGGTCGTGGGCAGCGCTGCCGCAGTGCGTGGATCCTGAGTCAGAGCGACCAGTGCGCCGTCCGCGCTTACAGCCGGATTACCGAAGTAAAGCCGGGGATCGACAGCCGCGCCGAACAAATTGCCATTCGACGAATTGATGGTGACGAAGGTGTGCGTGAGGGCGGAGTACAGAAGCGTATTGCTCGGGTTCGCGCCGCCGGTCGTGATCACTGCGTATCCATCATTGGCGACAGCCAGGTTCTGCATGTACGCCGTACCGGCGCGGACGAGCTCGTCTGTAGACGTGTAGCTTCCCAATTGCGTAAACGAGGCCGCATCGAATTCCACGAGCGAGTTGTCCGTGAGGAGGAGCAACGTCGTGCCGTCCGCCGACAATGCGAGATCCTGCAAGGCAGGCACGGATACGGAAGCGGGAGCCTGCCACGCGCCACTACTGAACTGGAACTTGAAAAGCCTGTTGGACTGGCTGTCTGAATAGCGCGCCGCAACGTAAAATGCCTGTCGTTGCGCATCGTACAGAATGCCGCCGATTTCCACTGGAGTGGCGGGATATGTTAGTTGAGTGGCGGAGTAATTCGGTGCGGAGACCACGATCAGCGATGCCGTGAACGCGATTGCCCCAGCGTTGATGCTGATCGGATAGGTACCCGGCGTGAGCGCGGGGTAGGTCGCGAGGACCTCGGTGTCGCCGTCCAATTCGGCGACCTTCACTGCAGTGGCCGCGGTGCTTCCAAAGCTCACTTGGCTTGCTTTACCGAGCCCACGGCCCCGTAGGTACACAGATCCGGCCGTGCCAGCTGGTACGACGCGCGGACCCACAAGATCGCCCTGCACGTCCGCGCGGATCGTATACATCACGTTCACCGTTTGCGGACTGCCGGGCAGTTGACCCGTCTGGCAGGTCGGATCCTCAACGCAAGCGATCAGTGTGATGACACTGGAATACGTCCCACGCAAAAGACTACTGGCGGTGGCGGGAACGGCGCGGACATCCACGGTTGGTGTCTGACCTGGCTGATTCGAGACGTTCGTCGAAGCGCTCACTACGGTGCCATCCGAGACGCTGGCGACGACGTAGAGCTTGCCATTCACAACGCCGCTGATCGTGACAGGGATGCGCTGTGGATCCGGTGTGTGATTGGGAATCGGGGCAGAAAAAGTTAGGGACGTGCCCGATATCGCGAACGTGGGCAACGAACCGCTCGGTGGATTGGGCGTTCCAGGCGCGGGTGTCGGATTTTCCGCGGGAGGGGGCATCTGGGACGTCGGAGTGGGATCCCCTCCTCCGCCGCAGGCAGCCAGACACAGCAGAATCCACATTCCGCACGCGACGCGGCCTATACGCACAATATGCATTCGAAACGTCCTTGTCTGGAGGAAGTGAGCGTGCAGGGTGCAGACTCACGAAGAGTCTTGCATTGTAGCTCACACAATGTGAGCGCAGGGACGTGGGAGAGCAGCGACACCTGCGAGCGTGTCCGTCCGAAGATGTCGCAACTCCCAGACCGCACGCGCTTAGCGGACGTCCCGATTGATATAGTCTACCGGAACCCATACGTAGCCGCTGCCTTCGATCCCAATGTGGCCGATGCCGGGAAAAGGCAGATGAGCAGCGGCAACCAGGCGGCGATCCGAAGCCAGCGTCGCGAATTGACTCTTTCGCTGCGCAGCTGCTGCGGCAGAATCCACATCGTAGACGATCGTGATCCGCGGCTCGGAGAATTGCACCGAGGCAACATGCACGATGTCGCCCATCAACTCCAACTGTTGGCCGTGGCTTTCGATCAAATAGAAGCTGTGCCCGGGCGTATGGCCCGGCGTAGGCACCGCGGTTACGCCGGGCAGCAACTGCGTGCGCCCCGAGAACGCTTTGACCTTACCGGCGCGCAGGTACGGACCTAATGTCTTGGCGGCTTCATCGAAGTACTTCTTATCGTAGCCGCTCGAAGCCGCGTTGGCCGGATTGAGGAAGAAGTCGAGATCGGGCTTGCCCACGTGAATCGTGGCGTTCGGGAAGACCAGGCGATCGCCGTCTACCAGGCCACCGCTGTGGTCGGTGTGGATGTGAGTGATCAGGATATCGTTGATCTGCTCAGGCTGATAGCCCGCTGCTGCGAGGCTGACTAACAACTTGCCGCCAAAGCCCGGACCGAAAAACTGGCCCGCTCCGGTGTCCACCAGCACCAGGTGTGATCCAGTGTCGATGAGGAAGGCGTTGATGGATGCCTCCACCGGGCTCTTCATGAACGAGCGATCGAGCAGACGATCCACCTCAGCGGCCGTCGTACCTGTCAGCAACTTATGCAGATCCTGCGGAACAGTTCCATCCGAAAGGCTGTTGACCTGAAAGTCGCCGAGACGCAGGCGATAGACGCCCGGCAGCTGAGCCGGTGCGGAGGCGGGCGCGACCGCCGGTGTCTGCGTCCATGACGGTGTGGCTGTCACGAGGAGGCCAGTCGAGAGTGCGGCTGTAAGCGCAATGCGACGACAGCGGCGGAAGATGGAGTCAAGAGCCATGAGTTCTCCGGTCAGTAAATATTCCCTTTGGACGGCCGGAACTCTACGGGTTAATATCCGGACGAATAATGCTTAAAAGGACGAATCTTTAAACAGAACGTCCAGATTGCCTGGAGAGTGTGGACCATGGATGTACTGAGCCGATACCTGGCCGCTCTGCAGATCAAGCAGGTGCTCTGCACACGCTTCGAGGCGACCGCTCCCTGGGGCCACGAGATAGTCAACTTCAGCCGGGTCAAGTTCGTACTGGTCGCGAACGGTTCGTGCTGGTTGAGAACGCGGGCACTTTCTGAGCCAACGCTGCTCACGAGTGGCGATTTGTTTCTCGTGTTGAACGGAGAACCTTATCGCTTGTCCGACCGCCCGAAGTCGAAGACCATCGATTGTCGCGAGCTGGAGAAGCATCGCAACGGCTTCTTGATCGAATATGGTGGGGGCGGTGTGCCCTGCACCCTGGTGAGTGTTGCAATGGAGATCGAAACCCTCGATGGCCGACCGGCGCACTTGCCCAGTTTCATCCATCTGCGGATCGATCAGACGCGTAGTCTTGCGCTGCAGAACCTGATTGACCTCATGAGAATGGAGGTCTGCTCCGCGGGCATCGGCTCGGCCGCAATCGTGCAGCGGCTGAGTGAAGTTCTCTTCATCTCGGCCGTGCGCGCGCATGTACAGAACGCGCAGCACTCACCAGAGCAGGGCGTGCTCGCGGCGATGGCCGACCAGCGGCTGGGCGCGGCTCTGAGCAGCATGTACGGTGATCCGGCTCGCAATTGGACGCTGGCGGATCTTGCCAATACCGCCAACCTGTCAAGATCGGCGTTCGCCGCGCGGTTCAAGACCGTCGTAGGGCAGTCGCCGCTGGACTTTCTGACTCAACATCGGATGCACAAGGCCGGAGAGCTGATCAGCAGCGGCCTGTCGATCGCGGAAGTCGCCAACCGGGTAGGCTACGACTCGCAGATTTCATTCGCGCGGGCATTCAAGCGGTTGATGGGCCGAACGCCGGGTGCATTCAGAAGGCGCTTCGCGTCGCAGGATGAGGCCTGATGACTCAACCTCATCCGCGCCGAAACGCGCGCTTCTGTCGAGCCTCGAAGCAGAATCCATCGCCGAGCTCGAGCATGAAGGCTATCCTTCCCGTCATGCGAGGATCGGCGCCGGTTCACTTCGCGGCTTCCTCGATGAGTCGAGCGACCTCCTGAGGATGGGACAGCATTACCACGTGCGACGCGCCTCGAATCGCGACCGACTTTCTGGCGCCTGCCCGTTTCGCCATAAAGTCCAGAGCCGCCGCGGGAATGTTCTTGTCCTGATCGCCATAGATGAACCATGACGGAATGGACTTCCAAGCGGCTTCGCCGGCGCCCTCGTTGAGCGCCGCCTCGGTGACAGGGCGCTGAGTCGCCGCCATCTGCTTCGCCTGCCCGAAGGGCACATCTGCTGCGAACTGAGCGGGCAACTTGTCCTGCCGGATGTACAGATCTTTGCTGCCGTCTGCGAGCACAACGGGTGGCGCAAGCGTGGGACCGAGCGTGCTACCGGGAAACAGGCCCGACAACCCAACGGCCGTCTCTCCTTTCTCAGGAGCAAACGCCGCCACATACACGAGCGCTTTGACGTTAGGGTTTCCTGTGGCGGCATTGCTGATCACGGATCCGCCGTAGCTATGGCCGACCAAAACGACCGGACCCTTGATCGAGCTGACGATGCTCGCGATGTAGTCGGCATCGCTTTTAACTCCTCGCAAGGGATTAGCGGCGGCAATCGTGGGGTAGCCCTTTGCGGCCAGCTCGGTGATGACCGAATTCCAACTCGAAGACTCGGCGAATGCGCCATGGACGAGAACGATAGTCGGCTTGCTCACGAGAGACGCCCCGGCTATGGCCGACGCGAAGAAGCATGACAATGCCCATAGAGCGAGCACACTCGAGAATCGCTTCAAAAACGCGAACATGAACGCGCCCTCCATTAACGCAACTACAGTGAGGAAGTATGCGGGATCCCGGAAGGGGCGTTATTGACGGGATTGGCGCGAAATTGTACGAGGTTGCGGTTGTGTTCGCTGCGACGAACATGACTTCCGCACGTCGCCCAACGCGCAAGATCGCCGATTAGGGATCGATCCCAAGCCGCCGGCATCTGCGTGGCTAGGCGGACGTCTCCAATAGGTGTTTCGCATGCCTGATGTCGGGTGTTTCAAACCCTTCGGTGAAGCGGGCGTAGACTGAAGCTACCAACTGACGACCCTCTTGCGCACGACCCTGCTTTGACCAGAGCCGCGCCATCGTCATCGACGCACGCAGTTCCCAAGACAGGGCACCCTGTTGTCGCGCCACACCGAGCGCGCGTTGCAGTGTCAACTCCGCCCCCGCCTCGTCAGCTTGCGCACGCATGAAGAGAATCTCCCCCTGAACGCGCAGCAGTTCCGGAAAATGGGACATTTCCGTGCCCTCACGCGAATCCGCAAGCGCCTCCTGCAGGACCGGGAGGGCTTCGTCGAACCGCCCTGCCCCGGCCAGACCCTTTGCGAGCGTCAGAACGGCACCCGCCAGCAGAAGGTTCTGTCGACCAGCTCGCAGGCTCGCGACTGCTGAGCGCACCAGCTCGATCCCTTGCTCAACCTCGCCTTCACGGATCCGCAACGCTCCCAGCAACGCAAAGCCCGTTGCATGCAGAGACGGTAGGGCGTGCCAGTTGGGATGAGCCATCAACGTATCCAGCACCCGGCGTGCCGCCCGATTGTCACCGCACCACAGAAACAGCGGAGCCGTGTACAGATAGGAAAAGCAGACGCTCAGCGGCTTGGATCCCTCAGCCATGCTGAGCGCTTCCCGTGCGATAGCGATTGCGCGATCGGGGAAGCCTGACATCCACATCACTCGGCCGAGCGTCACAGTCGCCCGCAGCCTGGTCTCGAGCCCGAATAGTCTTAAATCGAAGGAGCCTCGCAGCGCAAGCCCCCTCTCGAGATGCTCTCTGGCAGCCTCCTGATGCCCCATGAAATGATGGGAACCGCCGAGCACACAATCGGCAACGGCGCAGTAAGCCTTATCGGCTGCGAACCTGGCCCCGGCTGCAAATTCTTGGGCAGCGACGAGCGAAGCGCCAACCTCTCCGCCCCACATCAGGAAGATGTGCAGCCCCACGAGCAGGCGCAATCGACGCGGTGTGTCGCCCAGGCACTGCGCGATTCCGATAGCGCGCGTGAGCGCACCACGTGCGCTTTCATGGTTCGCCAGACCCCAGGTTGCCGAAATAGCCAGCGCCTCCTGCAGCACCATCTCCTGCCTGCTTCCGCGTGTTCTGTCGTCGAGCCACGCCAGTCCCGAGACACACCACCTGTGGCATTCGGCAAGCAGCGACAGCTCCAGAAAAACAGGCACCGAACTGGCCGCAAGCCCCGCTGCCAGCAGCCGTACGTCGGCAGATTCCGCACCGGAATCGAATGCCCATTCGAGCGACGCACGTATGTTACCTAGATGCTCGGCCATCTCGGACGCATCGCTCCAATCCCGATCCCCGATCTCCTTGTTAATGACATTCAGAAGCGACGCGAAGTACATCGCGTGCCGTTGCGCAATGAGCTGCTTTTCGCTGCTCTCCTTGAGCTTCTCCAACGCGTACACACGGGTGGTCTCTAAGAGACGATACCGGGTCACACCCGAGGCCATTGCCGCAGAAACGAGCGACTTTGCGACCAGACCCTCCAACGCGCCAACAACCTGCCCTTCGTTCAACTCACTGTCGCACGCGATCGCCTGTGCAGCCTCCAGCGTTAATGGGCCAACGAAGATCGAGAGTCTTCGTAGCACGAGCTGCTCCGCCTCGGCCAGAAGCCCATAACTCCAGTCGAGCAGCGCGTGCAGCGTCTGATGTCGTGGAACGGCCGTGCGCCGCCCCGGCAACTGAAGCCCGAACCGGCTTTTCAGAAGTTCGGAGGTTCCGGCAAGCCCGTGAAGCCCCACGCGGGCCGCGGCAAACTCGATCGCGAGAGGAATGCCGTCCAACCTGTTGCATATTCCGGCGATGACCGACACGTCCGCATCTGTGAGCTCGAGACGGCTTCCGCCTGCAGCTGCGCGTTCCATGAACAGCCTGACTGCTGGAAACTTCATTGCTTCCGCAGCGTTTACACTGCCGTCGGAGGGCGGGCTTTCGAGCGACGCAAGCCAGTATGCGTGCTCGCCTTCCACCCGCAGCGCTTCGCGACTAGTGGCGAGGATGTGAACTCCCGGTGCCTCCTCGAAGATTCTCTCCGCGAGTGTTGCCGAGGCCTCGATGACGTGCTCGCAATTGTCCAGCACCAGCAGGATACGGAGCGAACGCAGGCATAGCATCAGCGCTGGCAGCACGTCTTCTGTCTGAACAGTGAGACCCAGCTTCGAAGCGACGGTGGGGGCCACCAGTTTCGAGTCCGTGACAGTGCTGAGGTCCACAAAGCACACAGCGCCACCGAACTCCGCGAGCATCCTGTGAGCGACGGACACGGCGACGGTCGTTTTTCCGATACCGCCCGGACCGATGATCGTGACAAAGCGGTCTGCGATCAGATCCGCGGCGATGGTGCTTACTGTCGCATCCCGACCAACCATGCGCGCCAGCGCAGGCGGCAAGACCAGACGTTGACGGGCGGCGCCGCACGGATACTCCGGAAGTTGGGGAGGTTGGAAAGAAGCGGATTCGCGCCTGACCGGCGCAACAAAGCTGTAACCCTGACCGACGATGTTGGCGATGTATCGTTCCTTGCCATTGCTGTCGCCGCTCTCACTGTCGCGACCATCGCCTTGGCCGAGCACCCTGCGCAGAGCGTTGATATGAACCCGCAGATTGCTCGGATCCACGACGAGATCGCGCCACACGCGCGCGAGCAATTCCCGATGACTCACGACCTCACCCGCGCGATCCGTCAATACCAGGAGGATATCGAGTGCTCGATTGCCCAGCGCGATCGGAATGTTGTTTTTCTCGAGCGCCCGCGCAGCGGGGAAAAGTCGAAACGGCCCAAATGAAATGATGTCGCCCCCAGCACTCGCGCTGTCTTCCGAGACAGGCTGCGTGGCTGCATCGAGAGCTGGTTTTGAAGGCTCATCTTGGATGGCGGTGCGGTCCTCGGTCAAGGCGTGCTCCAACCCGGGCTGTGGGTTCCCGAGAATAGTCCCAACTCCGGCGTGCGCAAACGATCGCCCGAGAAAGCGGGGCCTGCGAACAGGCCCAGCTTAAGAGGTTCGCCTTCGCTCAATATTGGTGCGTCTCATCTGCCGCAGCGACTGTCCTCCGCCCTGCGCCATTAACTTTCGGGCGGGGTTAACCAGCACCTTCACACCGTTTAACACCGCTCAACTCGCCACAAGAGCGACGCCGGCACAAAGTGATTTCTGCCGGATCTTTCACGGAACGTCACACCGGAGCGACCAATGCAGAACCCACCCCCCTACCGCCGCGCACTCTAGCCGCGACGTGCTCGTGGCCCGCGTCACGGCAGCCAGGACCGCCGGACTTCCGGCCGCGGCAGCTCGGGCTTCGCAATGCGAAGCCGCCGCAGCCCCAACCAAGCCAAGAGGAATTCACTCTGTGGATACCATTACCAGCAAAGATGGCACGCCGATCTACTACAAAGACTGGGGTCGAGGCCCGGTCGTCACATTTTCCCACGGATGGCCGCTGAACGCCGATGCATGGGACGGCCAGATGCTCTTTCTCGTCCAGCACGGATTTCGCGTGATCGCGCACGACCGACGCGGCCACGGGCGATCGGGGCAAGCATCCTCGGGCAATGACATGAATGGCTATGCGGACGACCTCGCTGTTGCCATAGAGACTCTGGAGTTGCGCAACGTGACCTTGGTGGGTCACTCCACGGGAGGCGGTGAGGTAGTGCGCTACATCGGCCGGCATGGCACGAAGCGTGTTGCGAAAACTGTCCTGATCGGCGCGGTGCCGCCCCTCATGTTGAAGACCCCCGCCAATCCGGAAGGCCTGCCGCTCGAAGTCTTCGACTCGATGCGAGCGGGCGTGCTTGAGGATCGCTCCCAGTTCTACAAGGATCTGGCCCTGAAGTTTTACGGCGCCAACCGGGCCGGAGCAAGAGTCTCGCAGGGTGTTCTCGACCAGTTCTGGCTCTGGAGCATGCAGGTCGGACTCAAGAACGCGTACGAGTGCATCAAGGCGTTCTCGGAAACGGATTTCAAGGAGGATCTCAAGAAGATCGATGTCCCGACCCTGCTCCTGCATGGCGAGGACGACCAGATCGTGCCGGTGCACGACTCCGCACGAAAATCAGAGCGGCTCATCAAGGACGTCAAGGCCATCTACTACCCCGGCGCACCGCACGGCCTGACGGCCACTCATGCGGACCGGGTGAATGCGGACCTGCTGGCCTTTCTCAAGACCTGAGCCCGATACGCGCTCATCGGCCTCTTCGACACGGAGAGGTCGACGGCGCGGTCAACTGGAGTCAGCCACATGTATGACAAAGACCCCATCTCTTCCCACAAACCTACCGCGATGCCTCATGGGCCGACTGCCGCGCTGACCCTCGATGAGACGGCTGAGTCCACGTTGGTTTCACTTCATCGGCTTCGGTCTGCTGTCGTCGAGCTGTCCACCGCACTGATCGAAACTCTCCGAGACGACCGAAGTAATGCCGCAGCCAGCCTACAGCGCGCGCAAGCCATGCTTCACGGCATAGACGGCACCTCACCACGGCCCTCGGAGAACGGAAAACGGCAAGGTCTCGCTCCGTGGCGAGTTCGCAGGGTGCTTGCACATATCGAAGCGAACCTGAGCACGCCGTTGAGAAACAAGGATCTTGCAGCCATTGCCCGCCTGAGCGAATTCCACTTCAACGTTGCATTCCGCAACAGTATCGGCGAGGCGCCGCACGGATATATCATCCGTCGTCGCGTGGAGCGAGCGCAGGGGCTCATGCTCTCTACCGAAAAACCCCTGAGTGAGATCGCCGCCGAATGCGGCATGGCAGACCAGGCACACTTCACCCGCCTCTTCCGCAGAATCGTTGGCGAAAGCCCGGCGGCGTGGCGACGGGCGCGAGTCAATCCCTCGTAAGCGATGGGTGGGCATCGTGCGGCCGTATCCACGAACTATCTTACGCGCGCAGGAACTTCCCTCACCGCTAGAGAACGGCAGATTCCAGTGTGCTCACGCATTACTCCATGAAGGGCGAATTCATCAGCAAGTCCACCGTTGATGGAGCCTTATATCCAGGCACGAAGCGCTCCCCGAAATCACGCGCGAAGTTGTCGTACGTCGTCGCGGGGCGGGTCTGGACCACCGCGATACAACCTTCCTTTGTCGGGCAATACTTGTGGCGCACAGCCGCGTCTCCTGTTGTGGGGCCTCGTTGCGCGTTCTCGCAGTGGCTGCAAGCTAGCGCGACGGGGTCGAACGGCTGATCCAGGCTTCGAACCGCGTGTGTCCGAGACGTGCCTTGTCGCTCGGAACGAGAGACTCCTCAACCAGCTCCGTACCGAAGTAGCGGGCGTGTAGGTCGGCCACGACTCTGCGTTTATCGTTCTTGGCGCTCAGAGCACGACTGATGAACGCATCGAACCTGAATCGATCCGGACCTCCCACTTCCAGCGTGTCGTTAGCCGGCTGACCGAGCGCAATCTCCGCCAGGACCGATACCACATCATCCGACACTATCGGTTGTATCAGCGCGTCCGGGACGCGAACCCAGTCGCCGTCGGTGGCCTCATCGGCAATGCGCCCGCCGAACTCGAAGAACTGGGTTGATCGCAGGATCGTGTAGGGAATTCCGGAGCCCTTGATCAGATTCTCCTGCGCCATCTTTGCCCGCAGGTAACCGCTGTCAGGAAGCCGATCGGCGCCGACGACAGACAGCGCAATGTGATGCCGCACTCCGGCGGTAGCTTCGGCCCCCAGTAGATTTCGCCCAGCCGTCTGGAAGAATTTCATGACATCGGTATCTGCAAACGACGGGGAGTTCGCGACGTCGACAACCACCTGCGCGCCGGCGAGCGCTTCGGGCAAGCCTTCTCCCGTGAGCGTGTTGACGCCCGAGTCCGGCGAAGCTGCGAGCACTTCCTGGCCGCGTTGACGAAGAACGGCCACGAGCTTGGATCCGATGAGTCCTGTGCCACCAATCACTACGATCTTCATGTGTTAACTCCGTAAGTTTTAGCAGCGACGCGCTGGTCGCTTTCCCGAGTGAGCCCTGATCTTCTTTCGATGGAACGGGCTGCCTTAAGTGCGGTGATCGTGCGCGAGTTACCCTTTCTCGCTCTTGATGAGACGAGCGAGGTGTTGAAGAACCCAGTGGTGGCGTTTCGAGACTTTCCCATTCATCGATCCGGGGCACCGGCGAGCCATGTGGCAACATTCCGGACGTACAGATGCACGGAAGCAAGAGCTGCGGGATCGCGCAGCATCGCATCTCCCTCAGGTTCTGTTACGAAGGTCGGGTGCCCCCTGCGTGGGTCCCAGTTGTAGTCTGTGAAGTGATGAAAACTACTCTCGGCAATTGCGCGTCCCTTGCCCCCTGAACCTTCGAATGCCACCGCAAGATTGAAACCCTTGTCCGTGATTTTGCTACGTCCTCTGGCGATGACACGCGCATCCTGATCTTCTGGAGCATTAACTGCACCCTCATGTGGGTGACTTGGCAGGAAGCGTATGGCGCCTGTGGGGGAGGACACGTCGACGAGTACAGGATGGGTAGCACCTACAACCTCGACCTGCTGGAAATCGCCGTTTGCGCCGGAATGAAAATTCGGCCAGTCGATCTGAACCGTGTAGGGATCGTCTCTCTCCAGTGGAAATCGGGCATCCACGTTTTTCGTGTGGAACTGATGAGCCGCTCCGACACCGTCCAGGCTACAGATTGAGCTACCGAGGTCCATGTGGTCCCGAGTCACCAGCAGCCCGCGACCGCTTCTGCGGAACTCGGAAATCGACGCGCATTCCTCTGGCCGCAATCCGGCTCCAGTGTCGACGGCAAACAACCACATCTCATCGAAGTCACTACGGTGAAGGGTCGAGAGAACTGGGTCTGCAGCTTCGAGCGGCTCCCGATCGCGGGCAGTAACGGCGAACGATGGGTTGCCAAGGGCATCCTTCTGCTGGCGCAAACAATTGGCGAGAAGCTCGAAGCGAGCGATGGCCCAGTCGTCGCGCGAGGTGACGATCGTGGTTTGCAGCAGGATCTTGACGGTCATGGGTTCCGGTTCCATGTTGATGAGGGCACCAGGGCCAAAGTGATGCTTCCTGACGGCCAGTGAGCTCATCCTGACGGATCACTTGCAGGTAGTGATTGAAATTACGAGCGGATGCTTGAAGGAACCTTTGTTTCTACACAGATCAGTGCACGTACGCGGCGCAAGCGCGCTCCAGTAGCGACACGACCATGAAACGAATTCAAGAGAGTCTCCGGCCGGTCGCGCCCGTCACGGGGGCATACAATGCTCTACACCTTGCCGGTGCCGTCTCCGTCAAAAACATCGCAAGTGCGCCAGCGATCAGGGTACAAAGGAGCTCCGCCAGAAGCGGCGCTCGGAGGCCATATCGGTCAGCGCCCCATCCTGCAACGCTAGGAGCCAGGACGCCTCCAAACAACTCGCCGGTGCCCATCACTACCCCCACTGCAGTTGCCAGCACCGCGGGTGGCAGCGTCTCCGAGGGAACCGTTGCCATGAACAGTGGAAAAACGCCGCTGGCGGCCCACCCGATGAGCACAAGAACTGCGAGCACAGCAAATGGCCCGTCGTACCACAGCGACGCCGCTGGCGTTAGTGCGCCCAGAAGACAGAACCCGACCATGATGGGCTTGCGGCCGTACCGATCCGATAGCCACGGCACGAGAATCGAACACACGGCGGCCGATAGCCCGAGGACACTCATGAGAACACTCATGGCCGACGCAGAGAACTTCTTTACCATCACAAAGTACAGTGGCAGGAACACCCAGGCCAAAACCATCCAAGCGATCATCACACAGCTGATCAGGATGCATAACCACATGTTTTTGTGACGAAACATATCCGAGTGGCGGACACCGTCTTCCGATGTCGATGCACCGGATCGTAGCTCCACGTGCGCCGACGCCATTGCGGGCTCGCGAACGTATCTTGCAACAAGGAACGCCGTGATGACGCCGGGTACCCCGGCAATGAAGAACGCTGCTCGCCAGCCATAAGCGTTCGCCAGCGCCACGAGCAGAAGTGGTGCCACAAAGTTGCCGATGAACTGGCTGCCGAAGTTCTGCATCACTCCCATGTTGAGGCCGCGGCGCAATGGACTTGACGCAGAGGCCAGCAATGATTGCGAGATGGGCAGAATGGGACCCTCCGATATGCCCATCAAAAGTCTTGCGCCGAGCAGCGTGAGGAAGGTCTGCGCGAGACCGGAGGCCGCAGAACAAAGCGAGAAGGTCACGAACGCGGCGACAAGAATTCTCTTTCGATGGCCGCTCGAATCCGCCAAGCGCCCAATAGCAATCCCCGATAAAGCCCAGGTGAGCGATAACGCAGCCGATAGCACTCCCACTTCCGTGTTGTCGAGCTTCAAGTCTGGAGCTATTAGCGGTGAGAGATAGCTGAAGGCGTTCCGATCCAGGAATACAAACCCAAAGCCGGCACTCAACAGCAGGGTCAACTGTGTTTGATACGGGTCGGTGGTCCTATTCATCGGAAGAGCTCACTCCTCGAGGCTTGACCGTCACGCGCCCGACGAGGCGGCCCCTATTCATTCCAGGGCGGAATTTCGCCTATCCCAACCTGGCTGGAGACGCCTGCAAGAAAGCCCCCGGCGACATCCACCGCGTTGGGATACAGCGCGCGGATCCGGTCACCGAGCTCCTTCGGCGGTCCTGACAAACATGGGGCGGAACTCAGCGCGGCAGCGCCCAGTATCAACACTGCACTCAGGATATTCTTCACCCGCGCCCCCAATTCAATGTGCGGCCTGGCCGCCGTCCACGATCAGCAACGACCCGTTCGTAAAACTCGCCTCTTCGGAACACAGATGCAGCACTGCGCCGGCGATTTCGGCGGGCTCGGCAGCGCGCCCGATGGCGCTCTGCGCAAAGAAAGCGCGCTTGAACTCCTCATCGTCCAGCCACCCCTGAGTCATCGGGGTTGCGACGAACCCGGGTGCGATCGCATTTACCCGTATCTTCTGCCGCGCGTACTCAATGGCGGCCGCCTTCGTCAATCCAACGACCCCGCGGCACCCTCGCGCGCAAAGGCAAGCGCCGTCGCGCGTCCGATTCCGGTCGCTCCTCCCGTAACCAGAACCGTCTTGCCAGAATAGCGCGCCATGGATCTCTCCTCAGGCAATTGCGGATTTTTGCGACGCGAGCACGCGGAGACGTCGTTCACAACGGTGCGCCCGTGCTCATTTGGCCATGCACCCGCCGTCAATCAGGAGCATCAGGCCGTGGACGAAATCCGATGCCGCCGATGCCAGATATAGTGCGGTCCCCTTGATTTCTTCCGGCTCGCCAATCCGTCCGGCCGGCGTGTAATCGGTTATCGCCTGCAGGAACGCCGGGTCATCGAAGGGTCCGAGTTTGGTACGGAAGAAGCCGGGACAGATAGCGTTGACGTTGATGCCCTGGGCGGCGTACTGCAACGCCAACTCGCGCGTCAGGTTGACGACTGCACCCTTGGTGGCGGCATAGGCAGGCAGCGGGAATATGCTGGAAGGACCCGACAAGCCCCACATCGAAGCCACATTGATGATCTTGCCGCGGCGCTTGAGCACCATGCGTTTCAAAGCCTCGCGCGCACAATAGAAAGCTCCATGCTGATTGATCGCTACGACGCGATGCCATGCCTCAGTGGGGTATTCGTGCAGTTGCTTTGGCTCCGGATCCCCGATCCCGGCGTTGTTGAACAGTATGTCGAGCCGGCCAAACTCGGCGTCAGCCTGCGCAAACGCCTTTATCACAGCATGCTCATCCGTGACATCGGCAGTTAATGCAACGGCGCGCACTCCGAATGCGCGCACCAGCTCAGCTGTCTTTGCCAATCCACCGGCGTCGATGTCGATCAGTACGACATGCGCGCCGGCTTCTGCCATTGCTTCAGCAAACGAAACTCCGAGTCCGCTCGCAGCCCCCGTAACCACCGCCACCTGCCCGTTCAGCAGGAACTTTTGCAACAACTGCTGCATGTCTGTCTCCTTTTCCCTGTTCAGCCGAGGGCAACACTCGATTCACCCGATACTGCGTACTGCATGCAGCGCAACCGGCAGTCATGGCAGCTCCGATGCCATGACTGCCGGATCCGATAGCGGTTTCAGAACTTCGCCGACAGCGTCGCGTACCATTCCCGAGGTGCGTTGTAAGTGCCGTAGAGGGCTCCACCTGCAAGCTGGGGCTGTCCGGTGGTGAGGTAGCGCTTATCGGTCAGATTCGTGCCGCCAATCTGCAACGTATATTGGCCGCTCGGCGAGCCTAACCCCAGCGAGGCGTCCGCGATACCGACACCCGGACGGCGCAACCCCAGTGTGTTCTGCACATCGTTGAAGATCTCGCTGGTATAGGTGTAGTTCACGCCCAACCGGATAGTGGCGCCGTTCGCCAGGCTGGTATGCAGTTCGGGACCGAAGGCCACCTTCCAACGAGGCGTCTTCGGCAACACCGGGCCGGTGGTAGCGCGTGCGCCCGGGTTGATTTCCGTATATCCCGCGCTCATGTAGCCGACATTCGTGACAACCGACAGATACTTGCTAACCAACCCTTCCGTCTGCAGCTCCAGACCCTTGATTACTGCGTTTCCCGCGTTCTGCGTAACGGGTGAGGTCACAACCTGATAGTTGAGTTGGATGCCGTCGTACTTGCTGTAAAACGTAGCTGCGTTGACGAGTAGTTGCCTGTCGAACCATTCGGATTTCACGCCCAGCTCGTACGTCTGATCGGTCTCGGGGCCGAATGACTGTGCCGAAGATCCCGGCGGCAGCGGCTGCGTCAGCCGGGTCGTCCAGCCGCCGGTCTTGAACCCCTTGGCGTAGGACAAATAGACCATGAGGTCGGGAGTGAAATGGTATTGGATGCCCGCGGTCGGCGTGAATTCGTTGAAGTTCTGATGGAATTCCCCGAGCGGATACATTTGTGTCGGGTTGGCTGGATTGGTGAAACCCAGTGCCTGCTGGCAGGTCAGGCCGGCAGGAGCACCGATCAAGGCCGCGGAGGCATTCGGAGGAAAGCAGCCCGATATCTTGTAGAAGAACTCGTTCAGGTCCTGTTGACCGCCGATGAATCGCTTGCGATCCAATGATTCGCGCGCGCCGATCGTAAGGCCCAACTGGTCCGTCAGGCGATAGTCGATGTGCGTATAGGCCGCATAGGAGGTCGTGTTGAGCGAGTTCGGACCATCGATCTGCAGCAGTCCGTTGCCGAAGGTTACGTAGTCATGAATGTAGCCACCCTCTTTGAAATAGTACAACCCGGCGACCAGCTTCATCCTCGAATCGAACAGGTCGCCTATGAGCTGGGCCTCCTCGGAGACCTGATGCTGCCCCTCTTCGAAGCTCGTCTCGAAGAAGTCTATGGGCGCGCCACCGGTATCCAGACCGTTAGCCCAATGCATGGCACGCCAGCCCGTGATCGAACGCAGCGTGAACGCGGAGCTGAGATTGAAGTCCAGCGTGAGGGCTGCACCATAAGAATCGAGCTTATCGAAATTCCAGCCGTTCGCGTACGTCGTGTCGATATTGCCGGTCTTTGTTATTGCATCCCCGTACAGCAGGCGCGTCGTGGCGGGGTTGAGATTCGCCTGCCACAACGGCGTCCCCACCGTACCGCGATTTCCGCATAGCAGCGGCGCAGTCGGTACAAACATGACGCCCTGGAGACACAGGTTGTAGAACGCTCCGAATACGGCGTCCGGTCCCGATGTGACCGTCTGCAGGATGGTGTTGGCCGTCGAGGGCTGGTTGGTGTGAGTCCAATCGAGTGACAGCGTGGCAGTGACCGTATCAAGAGGAGTCCACAGGAGTTTCGCGCGAATCACCTGCTGATTCTGGCCGCCCTGCGTGTCAAAGGCCTCGGTCGTGCCTTGCGCGCTGTGGAATGCATTGACCGGATCAGCTACGTAGGGCGTCGGAGAATGGTATGGGATGCGCTTCTGATAGCCGTTACGGACCTGCGAAGACAGTGTCACGGTCGATCGCAGATTGTCAGCTAGCGGTATGTCGGCCATCACGGCGGCGTCGCGCCGCTGGAAACTGCCGCCGGTGACCTGCGCCTGGATGGCGGCGTGATCTCCCGGTGTACGCGTAACGATGCTGATTGCGCCGCCGATAGTGTTCCGACCGAACAGCGTGCCCTGCGGCCCGTTCAGGATCTCGATCCGTTCAACATCGAGCAGGTTCTGGTTGGCGCCCACGGTGCGGGCGTAGTAGACCCCGTCTACATACACACCGACGCCCGGGTCCAGGTTGAACGCGAAGTCATCCTGACCGATTCCCCGGATGGAGGCTGCCAACACGGAATTCGATCCTGAGAACGGCGAACCAGCGTCCAGATTGACGTTGGGAGCCATAGCAGTGAGCCCGTGAAGGTCGGTTACCCCTCGTGAGGCGAGCTGACCTGCGGTGAACGCGGTAATCGCTATGGGTACATCCTGAACGTTTTCGCTGCGCTTCTGCGCAGTCACGACGATCTCTGCGAGCGACCCTGCCGCCTGACTGTCCGGCGCCCCCGGCGCAGCTTGCTGCTGCGCGACCGCGGATGTGATCCATCCCGCGGGAATGGTCAATAACGCCCCGACCAACAATTGAATGCTGCGCATGCTTCATCCCCCCAAGCGGACATTTCTTCGGTCCGCAGGGCCACCTTACGGTCGCAGCGCACAGACTTCTTGGACGCGTGCGCAGCCGGCTTGGAAAATCCGGCAATCGGTGCGGCTATCGGGCTTGAGCTACACGCCTGCGCGGTAGACACGCACCGTTGCCGGAGGCGGCACGGATGAGCGCCCAGTCGCTCGAGCGCCCTGCGGCGAATCCAAGGGCCTGAATCGGGCCGGTTGGTGCCCGCAGCACCTCAGCGAAACAGGGTGTCAACATACGCCGCGCCGATACCCACTTTGGTGTAGTGGTCCCGGCAAAGCGCAATGTAGTCATGCACATCGAAGTGGCCCAGGGATTTTCCCTGCTCGTCTAGCCAGATCAGCGGCCCTGTAACGATGAAGAGCACGCGCATCGGGTCCGCGTGTTCATGGGCGACCAATGTATGCCCCTCACCCGGCGTCTCGTAAACGAAGTCACCCGCGGTCGCGATCCAGTCGTGCTCGAGGTAGCCCCACTTGCCGGAAATCGTGTATGCGAACACTTCGTGCGGGTGATAGTGACGATTGACGAGGCCGGCGCTGCTCGCCCGAAGAATGTCGCACCATTTGTTCTGGCTAGGCGATATCCACAGCGGGCGCGTACTGACTGTATCTGTAAATGGGGCATACCATTTCAGGTCATCAGTCGCCGCATTCGCAATATGCACTTCGGGTTTGGAGTCCGGCTTGAATGCATGTGCCAAAGGTTTGATATCGCGCCAGAATTCCCCTGCGCTGGCCTTGTTCATAGCGTCTCCTGTATTCCAGATGCAGCCGATGGTAAAGCGATCCGCGCGCCCACCTGCGCAAGAGCCTCAATGGGTGACGGTACGAGCACCACGATGAGACTTCTTGGACGCAAACGCAGCTGCCTTGGATAATTCGGCAAGCCGTGGCCTCATTCCAGCCCGGAGCTACCGTTGGCCGCCGTCGAGCGCCGCAGATAGCGGTAATCGCGCGGCGAAGCCCCGAAACGATCACGGAAACACCGCGAAAAATAGGCCGAATCGGAAAAGCCGCAATCAAAGGCAAGCTCGGTGATCGAGCCGCGGGGATCCAGGGTCAATCGTTCGACCGCCTTATCCAGCCGCGCTTCGAGAATGAACGCGCTGGCGGTCGTCGCCAGATGCTCAAAGACATATTGCACCGAACGAGGACTGATTCCGAGTGCCTTCGCCACAGATGAAGTTCGCAGCTCCGGGTCCGCCAGATTGCGGCGGATGTATGTGATCACATTGCGGCGCGTCTCGGCCGGAGCCCCCGCCGGCTCGTGCGTTGGCGCCCGAGCTACGGCACAGATTGCCAGGTCGACGCAGGTCCGGCTGACACATTCGCGCCATTCGGCATCTTCGTACAGACAGCTGCGTTGGCGCCATGCTGCGCGCAGAAACGCAAGCAGCAACTGAGATCGATGCGGGTCAACCTTCTGCCCTGCCAGACGATCAAGATCGAATCCGGGCTCCCGCAGGGCCAACCTTGCGGTGGGCACTTGCAACACGAACATTTCGTACGTTGTTACAAAATCGACCCGGTAGCGCCGATCAGGATCGCAAAGGGCTGCCTCACCCGAGCGGATGCACAGGCTGCGGCCGCACTGTTGATTGACACTTTCGCCGGCTGACTGCAGATGCAGCAGCAGGGAACCGGAAGACTTCAGGGGCTGACTGGTCAGCCAGCGACTTACGCGCGAGGCCTCGGCACGCACACGAATCAGCCGCAGATCGTCAATCTGGTAACTGGCCAGACGGCCTGAAAAGCGCTGATCGGTTGCATCAACGACGCATCCGGCGAAGGTCCCTCCTACAATGTCGTTCCATTCTGTGAGGCACCCAGCGACTCGGTGATCGGCGTGCCTGCCGGCGGCAGAAGTCTCCAATCGGTCACCCCCTCAACACCAGATCCTAAAGACGCTGTAGCGGGAAACAACAGGCGAGTAACCGGAACGTGACAAGGCATGACCCAACCTGAGGGGTGGCAAACTTGCCCAGGCAACGATGCCACCTGACTGCCTCCTGCTTGGCCGCTAATCATACGCCGTGGCGATCTAATTCTCCATTGGGCAATCGGTTCCATATTCGTAAATCTGCCTGAAAGGCGCGCGCAAGGGATCAGCCCAGCGACCGGCTCCTCTCGCTCATGCGGCGCTCTCGAGTTGCACGCCGGTACACACGTCCTGCGCGGCCATGCCTGATGGGTCGGGACTAGGCTGTTTCAGCCTCTCCTGAGTAAGGGACCCGAAGCGAGCTCGCGTTACTTAGGGATGGGATGGCAGTGGCACGAAAAAAAACTGTGAGATGACCATCGGCGGTCGGCCCCTTTTACCCTGGAGCGGATAGCAGGATCGATGAGCCACGTTCAGTCAGGAATGGACGTAATGTACAGAAACTTGTACTTTTCCTCGCGATTTCACGAGCATCGGCCGCACTCCAGGCGTCATGCCGGCGCTGCCCCCAGGCGGCTCGACAGCTGTGCCGCGCTTCGCAACAGGGCCGCGCGAATAGTGGCTTCTTCCGCTTCGAAGCCAACACTGTAACCGAGCGTGACTAATGCCAGCGACAGCGAATTATCAAAACCAAACACGGGCGCCGCCAGTCCGGTGAGTCCCGGAATAAACTCGCTGGTGCGCGAGTAGCCCTGGCGGCGGATTTTCTCGAGGGTGGGTTCCAGTTCGGCGTGTGTCTGCGGGCTGAAGCGTTGCCGGACATTGCCGGCCAGCTCCGCCTTCAGCAGGGCAGACCAGCGGCGCTCGGGCAGGTATGCGAGGAACAACAGGCCGGTCGCTGAGCGCGACAGCGGCATCACTGAACCTACGCGCAGCGTCGCAGATACCGGCGAGTCAACCCCGGCCCAGCGAACAAACGTGGCCCCGTGATTGGCCCAGATCGCGACCGCCACGGTCTGATCGATCTGCTGCGCCAGATCGCGCATGACACTCGCGGCCGCGGTAACCGGATCCAATCGACCGAGCGCCGCCAACCCCAGTCGCAGCGCGAATTCCCCCAGGCCATAGCGCCCGGTGTCGGCCTCTTGCTCGACGAGCCCCAGGCGCGAGTAGCTCACGAGATATCGATGCGCCTTGGGGGCCGACATCTTCGATTTTCCAGCCAGTTCCTTCAGCGTCAGAGGCTGCGGCGCATCGGCCAGCACAACCAAGAGCTCGTTCCCCACCTCAATCGATTGAATACCCTGCTGCAAACGCGGGCCTTTGCGCGCCATCCTCACCCTCCTGACCGGCATGTCGGGCACCATCATACCTCCGGCGCGGAATCCCTTGTTGCGTAATCCATTCCATATGCGTAAATTCCAGTTTCTGGCGCTCGGGGAGCCGGAGTGACTGCAAGCTTTCTCAAGAACACCTGCCATCGAGTCCTGCCTAGAAGGCTCAGGTAATTGCCTCGGCGCGAGTAGCGCGAGTGTGCCTGCAGCGGCGCACGACAGCGGGACCACCTGATGCGGGGCCCCAATAGCTGCATCGATTGCCGGACTTTCCAAACCGGCTGCGCACGCGTCCAAGAAGTCTTTCCGCCGTAATCGTATCGTCGCTCTGCGAGCCGACCGAAGGGCCGCTTGGGGGCGAAATGCGCAGCTCGATCACCGGCTGGCGGGCGATGCATTCTTAAGGCCGATCAGACCTCCGACCCATCTACGGAACCTACAACGCACCTCGCGAGTGGTACGCAATTTCGGCAGCGAAGCTCTGACCTCCGCAACTTCTGAGGCTCGAAACGACTTCCATGAGGTGACTGATGGCGAGCTCAAGGCCCCGTGTGCTGTTGATCGTTACGCAGGATACAAAGGAACTCGAGGGTCGGTTTCTGCACCAATGCCTGGAGGAGGCGGGATGCGAAGTCGTGCACCTCGACCCCAGCGTGCGCCGAACAGTTGCGGGTGCGCAAATCGGCCCGGAGGAAGTGGCCGCTGCGGCGGGCACGACTCTGGAGGACATTCGCGCGATCGGCACGAGGGCAAGATTCAGGAAGTGATGATAGCCGGGTCGATCAGGTGCGCTCTTGATGCCCATCGCCATCATGGGCTGGCGGGAATCCTGGCAATCGGCGGCTCGATGGGGACGACCCTGAGCACGGCCGTCATGCGGGAATTTCCCTATGGTTTGCCGAAACTGATCATATCGACGCTGGCCTCCGGGTTTACGGCACCCTTTATAGGCTCAAAGACATTGCCATGTTGAACGCAGTCTGCGACATCTCCGGGATCAACAGCATCAGTCGCGAGGTCTACCGAAACGGTGCGTTTGGTAGTTCTGGTCCTGGCAGACAGTTCGGTTGAACAGTCGAGACCGACCGGTAGCCGGCACTGTCCGTCAGAAGCTAAACCACAGCCTGCCGCTCGAGATGGGCTCGAAGTTCGTTCGAGAGCTGCAATCGCGAGGCAAGCGCATCCAGATACGCCTGCTCGGCCGGGTTGTCAGGATCGATCGCCAAACGGGATGCAAGATAGACCTCGCCAGCTTGCTCGGGATGGGTCGCCGCGGCCGCGAGATTCGCAGGATCCGCTGGCTTGCTCAGCAGATCGAACACATACGCCTTGGATTCTGCATCCAGGCCGAGGCGCTCAACTTCGGCAAACAGACGCTGCTGTTCCTCCGCGTCGACATGTCCGTCGGCCTTCGCCGCCGCGACCATCGCCTCGATGAGCACGAGTTCAAGCGGTCGGCCACCAGGACCGGGCTTGCTACGCGAGAGCTCCGGGGCCGAAAGCCTGGAGATTTCCTCGGGCGTCGCGATGGGCGCTGATTGCACCGAGCGACCCTCCACATAATTTTGATAAGCCCGGTGTGCAAGCGCACCGAGTGCAGCGGCGCCCCCATAGCCCAGCGCGCCGGAAGCCATCTTGCGCATTTTTTTGCTTCCGAGCACGAGGCCCAATAGACCACCGGCGACGGCGCCACCGGCAAACCCCTGGGCGCCGCTCGCGCCATTGAGCCGGTCCGTGGCCAGTTGCCCTGCCTTTCCAATTCCGCTAAGGGCGTTACCGCCGAGCACCCGTTCGAGCAGGTTTTTCGGGTCTAACATTTACACTCTCCTGATGTTGTTAAGATCGACGAACTCGTGACGGGCCCCAGGTTCATGCGCTCTGCTCGGCCGCGCGCAGAGCCGCGATCCGCTCCTCGAGCGGCGGATGGCTCATGAACAAGCGCTTCAAACCCCCGCCCACGGTGCCACTGATCCCAAAGGCCGACACTTGCGGTGCCGGCAGCGGCTCGCCATAGGATCGCTTCAGGCTCTCGAGTGCGGATATCATCTTGCGCGTGCCCGCAAGCCGCGCGCCGCCGTGATCGGCACGGAACTCCCGGTAACGCGAGAACGCCATGACGATGATGCTCGCGAGCACACCCAGCAGCAGCTCGCTCACCAGCACGGCAATGAAGTAGCCGACTCCCCCCTGATCGTCCTCACCTTTGGAGAGCATGCGGTCCACGGCGCCGCCGATGACTCGAGCGAGCAGGATCACGAAGGTGTTGAGTACGCCCTGTATGAGAGTCAGAGTGACCATGTCACCGTTGGCGACGTGACTGACCTCGTGCGCGAGTACGGCTTCCACCTCCTCCTTGCGCATGCTCTGCAGGAGCCCCGTGCTAACTGCAACCAAAGCGTTGTCGCGCCGTGGGCCTGTTGCGAAGGCATTCGGTGTCGGGGAATCGAAGATACCGACTTCAGGCATGCCAATACCGACGGCTTGTGCCTGGGCGCGCACAGTCTCTAGCAGCCAAACCTCATCGGCATTCCCGGGTTGTTCGATGACGTGCACGCCCATCGCGCGCTTGGCAAGCCACTTGGATATCAGCAGCGATATGAACGAGCCGCCGAATCCAAACAGCGCGGCGAACACGAGCAGTGCGCCGAAGCTCATGCCGCTTCCTGCAAGCCAGCGATCGAGGCCAAGCAGCTGCGCCACGAGCGACAGCATGACAATGATCCCCAGGCTGGTGGCGACGAGCAGCAAGACGCGTTTCATTGAAGACTCCTGGATGGCAGCCGCCATCTGTCGGATGTGCGATAAAGGGAATACAGCACGCCGGCAGCAAGGAGCCCGACGGTCACGCTGAGTGAGATCCACACCGGCAACTTGCCGAGCCAGTCCGCGCTCAGAATCTTGGCTCCCACGAAGACCAACACCGCGGCCAATGCATATTTCAGATAATGGAAGCGAGCCACGAGGATGGCGAGACAGAAGTACAAGGCGCGCAATCCAAGAATGGCGAATATGTTGGAGGTATAGACAATGAATGGATCCTGGGTGATGGCCAGAATGGCCGGTATGGAGTCCACTGCGAAGATCAGATCGAGAACCTCGATCAGGACCAGGGCAAGGAACAACGGCGTCGCCCACCACACCAGAGGCGCTGCACCATTACTGTCCGCGGGCGCTTTCACCCAGAATCGATGACCGTGGAAGGTAGTCGTGATGCGAAGGTGGCGCCGCATCCATCCCAGCACGGGGTTTCTCTCGATGTCCGGATGCGCTTGCGCCCGCGTCAGCATCCTTACCCCCGTGATAACGAGGAATATGCCGAACAGGTACAACACCCAGTCGAACTGGCTGACGAGCGAAGTACCGAGCCCGATGATGAGCGCGCGGGAGACGATGACGCCGAGAATGCCCCAGAACAACACCTTATGTTGATACTGGGCCGGCACCGCCAGGTACGTGAACACCATGGAGATGAGAAATACGTTGTCCAGGGCGAGGGTCTTCTCGATCAGGTATCCGGTTAGAAAGGTCATGCCATCGTCGGCGCCCCGATACCAGCCCAGCCACGCGGCGAACGCGAGGGCCACCCCGATGTAGCCAGCCGAGAGCCACAGGCTCTCTTTCGCTTCGAGAGTCCGCGCGCGCCTGTGCAACACTCCCAAGTCGAAGGCGAGCAGCGCGACCACGATGCCGCCGAAGGCCATCCATAGCCACAGCGGAGTTCCCCATAAGGTCATGACGGTGTGTCCTGATGCAGCGACTTAGCTGTCCACTGTGCGTGGGGTGTCCAGCCATGAATCGGGTCGACCGCGACGGACCCTGCGCGCCCCCAACACCGAGCGGGTGCCTCGCTGTAGCTTGGCGAATGCGGCCGCAATGGCCCGATAGAGATCCGAATCGACATGGCTGGCTACGACGGATTTGTGTCCTTGCTCCAGACGTGCCTGCACGAGACATGCCTTGTCATTACCGCCGCGCGGGCCGTTCGTGTCGAATAGCCGGATACGCACGCCAGCTACAGCTCTGGGCGAGCGGATTGCGTACTCCCGCGCTTCAGTCTCCACCGCGGTTTGCAGTGCGCGGCTCAGGCTGAATCCCCTGGATTGGACGTCGATGTGCATGATCTAGCTCCTGTCGTTGCGTGCGATGCAATCTAGATTGTCCGCTGCACAGAAAAAAGCAGATAATTAACAGGCACTGCACAGGAAAAAACTGATGAGCTCGCGGCCTCTGAATTTGAAACACCTGCGCTATTTCTCCGAAGTGGCGCGGCGCGGCTCCGTCGCGCTCGCCGCCCGCAGCCTGTTCGTGACCCCGCAGACCGTGAGCGTCCAGGTGCAGGACCTCGAAGAGTCCATTGGCCAACCTCTATTTGAACGCGTCGGCAGGCGCTTGCTGCTGACCACTGCGGGAGAGACGGCGCTGGACTACTCAAACAACATCTTTGCGCTCACGGACGAGCTCGCGCAGGTATTGCGAGGCGGACAGAAGGCGAAGCGCATCATTCTGCGGATCGCAGTGACGGACAGCGTGCCGAAGCTGGTGACCGTGATGGCGCTGCAGCCCATCGTTGAGCGTCATCGAAAGGAGCTCGAGCTGGAATGCCGGGAAGGTCCGTACCCGGATCTGTTAGGACAGCTCGCGGTCGGTCAGTTGGATCTGGTGTTGGCTGACGCGCCGGTGCCGGCCAATCTCGCCCGGGTTCTGGAGGCGCGCGTGCTGAGCGAGTCAGGCATGACTTTTTTGGCTGCGCGGCCGATGGCGACCCGCCTGGCGAAGCAGTTTCCGGCCAGTCTACAGGGCGCTCCATTCCTCGCCGGATCCGCGCCTTCATCGCTGCTCGGACAGGCAATTCAAGCTTGGTTTGCGCGCCAGGGAGTGCGTCCACACGTGGTGGGCCGTATCGACGACAGCGCCCTGCTCCAGGGATTCGCTCAACGTGGACTCGGTGTAGCGGCCGTACCCACCTCTGTCGCGAGTGAGGTGATCCGACAGTCCGGACTCGGTGTTGTGGGCCGTACAGAAGAAGTTCGCCAAACGGCTTTTCTGATCCGCTCGCGTGGCCGCCGCCCACATCCGCTCGTGAAGGAGCTCGAGGAGTTGCGCAAAGGTCAATCGAGCCGCCGGCCTGCGGAAGTAGGTGAAAGTTCGGCTGGGCACTGACCGGCGCCTTCGGGCCTGGTCCCGCCGTCAGCTAGAGGGGTGTTTGAACCGCATCACGTCTTCGGGCAGGCATAGCTCCCGTGTGTGATCGATCGAGGCTAACTGTCGAGGGATCGATGCTGTGGCTCGAACAGCACTCACGCGCAGGCATGGGGTTGCCCGAACCGGTCCTAGAGGAGTTTGCATTCCGCTTCGGGGCCTCGATCTCTCTCGTACCGAACAGGAACCCGAACTCGATGAGGTGATGCAGAAGATTCGGGCGGCTTTGTGCCTTCAGTACGCCGCAGTCGATGTAGCCAGCCTGGGCCAAACGAAGGACATCTTCGCGGTCACGATCGGAATTACGCTCCAGTTTTGACAAGGCGAGGTCTACTGGGTCCAAGGCAAATAGCTGCAATTTTCGCAGCGTGCGCGGCTCCCTTAGTATCAACTGGCATACGGCAATTGCGCGACTGTCAATCCAGTCAACAAATTCCAATGCCGCGCCAGTGGCGAGCGATTTGAAGCCAGCCAGCGCCGCTCGGCGGCAGGCATGGATTCACGACACAGAGTGTCTTCACGTGCCAGACGTGCGCGCTCGAGTTTCGTTTCGACTTGTTGCAAGGGCTCGAGCGCCGGTCGAAATGTCTCACGGGATTTCGCCAACTCCTCAGCCAGGGCAACCAAGAAACCCAATCGATTTTGAACGTCCCTGAGCTTCACTTGGTCGGTAAGCCAGGGCCATTCCACGTCCGGATAGGTTGCCAGAACCCAGGGGAGGGCCTCGGTCACGCGAACCTCCAGGTCATCGTGCACCAACGACCGCAATACCAACGCAGCGGGATTTGTCCGCTCGGCGCGCAGGTGCGCGAATCCGGGGTAACCAAGCCCCGAGAGCTGTCGCGCCAACCGGGCCGCGTCGGATTCCTCCGCGTCTGACACCGCATCGGGCAATGGCAGCGTGGCCGGCGAGAGCCGGTAAACCTGAGCAGCCAGCCGCGCTATTTCCGGCGTTATCGGACGTTGGCCTTTCTCGAGCTGCGACAAATAGGACTGCGACAGGCCCAATCGCTCCGCGGCCTGCACCTGCGTCATCTGCGCACCAAGTCGTCCGGATTTGAATTGCTGGTGATTCATGACTGCCAAGCTGAACGCGGCTACAATATTACAAACTTTGCAATATCACAACGCGAGGCATGAATTCCCAAGAACGGCCCGTTCGGGCTTCCTGCGCTCGATGGTCAATATTCCTGCGATGAGCAAGCGTGGAATCGAACCACCGGCACGCGGATTTTCAGACCGCGCTCGGTGTTTCTTAAGGGCGCAAAAATCAACCACTTGCAGCGCTTGCCAGCCGCCACGCACCCTAAGGCAAACTTATGGCACACCCAATCTGAGAGCGGCATATTCCTGCCACGTCGATTGAATTCACGTGCGAAACAGCCCTGAACCGAACTAGACGGGGACTTGGTCGATCCCCTCCCGCCCGTTTCCATTCCCACAGATCATCCGGCCGGCCTGCCGCCGACCACGACGATGGGTTCGCCGAGCGCTTGCAGATATTCCTCCTCGCCGATCGCATGCACCGACTGCAGCTTTGCCAGCAGCTCGTCGATCAGCGAACGCAGCCCAGGCCCCGGCGTGCCGTGCGCGAATGAACGCTGGTACTTGATCGGCCCGGGGATGATCGCGACCAGGAAGGCCATCTCAGCCGGCGTCAGCGCCTGGGGTTCGCGACCGAAATAGCGGCGGGCCGCGGGCCGCAGCCCACGCAAATCCGGCCCCCATTCGATGATGTTCAGATAGATCTCAAGAATACGATCCTTGCCGAGCGCCGATTCGAGCAGGAACGTGATCGCCAGTTCCTGCAGCTTGCGTCCGAGCTGCTTGTCGCGCGACAGGAATAGGTTCTTGGCCAGTTGCTGAGTGATTGTCGACGCGCCGCGCGCGGCGCCACCGCGCGACCAGTTGGTGAGTAGCGCGGTGGGTAGTTCGCGCAGGTCGACGCCGCGATGCCCGTAGAAGCCTGTGTCTTCTGCAAGCAGCAGAGTGCGCACGAACAGCGGCGGGACATCGCGCAGGGCAATGAAGTCGGGGGATGCAAGGGAGACGTCGATCGGGCGGTGCGGGCCGGATCCGTCGTCGGAGCGGAAGATGAAATTGCCGCGCAGGCGCGAGATAGCCGGCGGTATCTGGCGTGGCGGCCTGAAGTCGATCTTTTGGCTCACCGAGAGAGAGGCAGGGTCCGCCGGGCGTCCGCGTACATGCACGTCGATCGTGGCCGAGCCAAGATCACGGCCGCCGCCGGGCGCCATTCCCAAGCTTTCGGGCACCGCGAGCCCGGATGTGCCCAGCAGTTGCGCGAAGTCTAGATGCCGCACGCCGAGTGCGAGATCGACAATCGGATCGGTGTCGAGCTCGCGCAGCGCGATCGAGCCCGACAGGGCCGCACCGGCCAACGTCGCGTGGACATCGGGGATTTCGATCGTGCCCTCGGCTCGCCGCCAGGCGCCATCGAATCGTATGGTCACGTCCGTCGGATCGCCGAGCTGCGGCTCGTCGGCGGCGTTATCCCCCAGCGCTCCCAAGCGCGCGCCGCGCGCGCCCATGTCCACGTGGAAACGGAGCGCATCGGCGCTGGCCCGAAGATCCACGCGACCATCCGCGATACCACCATCGAGCAGCGGGTGGGCGTCGCGCCGCACGTCGAGCAGACCACCGATGTTGAGCCCACGTGCCTCAACGTTCCACGCGCTGCCCACCGGACCCGCCAGCTTGCGGATTGACAGGCCGGCCTGTGGCTCCACCAGCGTGAGCTGGAGGTTCCCGCCGAGAATGCCCGCCATGTCCCACGCAGTGGCCCGCGAGCTGAAGCTGACCCCTGCTGGGCCCGCGAGAGTGGCGGCGCGAACTGCGACTCGCAGGCGGCCGGGCCACGTGGCTGCGATCATGTCGGCATGCAGTCGCACTCCATGACCGAGGTCGAGATCGCATCCCTCCAGTCGCAGCAACGGCCAGATGCCGACGTGTACCAGCCCGATTCGGGCAACCACGCCATGGCGCACGGTCGCGGACTCGATCCGCGCACGCACCGCTTGCTCGAGCATAGGTCTCAGCAACACCGCGGCCAGGCTTACGACCAGCGCCGTGGCGATCGCTGCGAGCCACCACCGTCGCCCGCGGGTTCGAAATGTAACCATCGACGCAAGGATGCCACAGTCGGATCGCGCGCCGGCTGGCGGGCGTCGGGTCGCAGACGGCGTCGATCAGGTCCGCTAAGACCCAATGCGCGCGACCAAGCATAAGGATCATGGCTCTTATGCGCCGGATGGGGACGCGAATTTGGCATATGCGACCAGTTGTTAGGACTGCTTTCGGACCCCAAGAGGCCGTTCGGCTTGTAACGCAGTTGAGTGCCAGGACTACTTCAGGAGGTATTGAGTCCGACGCGCCGTGTCTTCCATAACAGGGCTTCCATGTGCCGGCACCACGATGGAAGGAGGTTCCGCATCAAGGGCGTTAGTGATGGAATGCAGCCACGCCCTCGAATTTCGGACATAGACCAGCCCAGGCCTCGAGTTGCGTCGATAGCCCAAGCCACTGCCGGCTAATGGGGCGATTATGCGAAGCAACCAGTTTTGATCGGCCCGCGCAGTATTGGTAAACAGATCTCCCATCCACCACACCGTCGATCCAGCGACAGAGAGACGAATCAGCATGTCTGGCGACTTCATGCCGTCCGGGACTAGAAACGTCACACGTGGGTGGACGGTCTCAATCAGGTCAGACGCGGGGCGGTAAGGAACATCGGGGGACTTTCTGGATAGGCGAGGCAAAGCGCCAGCCGGCGCGTAGCTCGTTGCGCCAGGGAAGTGCAGCCGCCAAGCCTGCTGTCCCAGATAATGATACGCGTTGGGTGCAATCAATGCGCTCACGGTTCCATCCTTCGAAAGGTCCTCGAGTACGGAACTCGGTGATCCCGCCGAAGGAGCAACGACCAGCCACGTCCCATCCTGCAGCCGCGCTGCTAGCGTGTTAGCGGTTGCCGGACCCCATGAATATTTCAGCCATCTGACACTTCCGTCACTAGTAAGGTTCTGCCATCTATTAAGAGGTGTCGGCTTCATTACTCTCCCATTTTCGGTCGCACCAAGAGGTCGACCGCTCTGGACCAAATGCGCTAAGGACGATTCCAGAGCTGCTGGTCCGACACCAGGCAAGAAAAAAATGCGTCCCACTTCTGTTCCGTGGCCGAACGTCCGCTTTTGGCCGAGGCCGTGTAAAAACGGGAAAGTGAGCGAATGCGATGGCTCCCTTTAGGGCAGGCACCTGATTGAGTCCAATTGGCGCTTCCACCCGCGAATGCTATAAAGAAGTGTAGGAAGTTATGTTCTCACCGCTCGGATGACTTGCTGTGTCCCGAGAATCCGCATCAATCGTTTGAAGTTATAAGCCAACACATGCAGGCTCATCTCGGTACTCACGCGCGGCAACGTCTTCATAAGAAAATGTGCCCTATGAGCCGCCCTATATTTTCCCTCCTGATGGCCCTCGTCCTTGTCTCCGTCGCGTCTCAGCCCCTTTCGGCGGCACAGGCGCTTCCGGCGGCACAGGCGGATCCTGCCCACAACCCCCTTATCTGGGCCGATGTCCCGGACATGGCAATCATCCGTGTAGGAAAAACCTACTACATGAGCAGCACGACGATGCACATGAGCCCGGGCCTCCCGATCATGAAGTCGGCGGACCTGGTCAACTGGCGCATGGCCTCCTACGCCTATGAAACCCTCGCTGACAACGAAGCCCTCCGCCTCGAAAACGGCAAAAACGCTTACGGTCAGGGCTCCTGGGCCAGCAGCCTGCGTTACCACGCAGGTGTGTTCTATGCCTCGACTTTCTCTGCCAACACGGGACGCACGCACATCTACACCACGCGCGATCCGGAGCGCGGCCCGTGGAAAGAGACGAGTTTCGAGCCCTCGCTGGGTGACCACAGCCTGTTCTTCGATGACGACGGTCGCATCTACATGGTTTACGGGAGCGGTCGCATCATGCTCACCGAGCTGCAACCCGATCTCTCCGGAATCAAGCCCGGCGGCGTGAACCAGGTCATCGTCGAAAGCGTCAACGCCGTCTTCGGCGGCGACCAGGGCGGACTCAAGGGCGAGGGCTCGCAGCTTTTCAAGGTCAACGGCCGCTACTACCTCTTCAACATCGCCTCGCCCGGGAGCCGCTGGGCGCGCAGCGTCATCGTCCACCGCGCCGATGCAATCACCGGCCCCTACGAAGGTCGCCTCGCGCTCGATGATCAAGCTATCGCCCAGGGCGGCCTCATCGACACCCCTGAAGGCAAATGGTATGCCTATCTTTTCAAGGACAACGGCGCCGTCGGTCGCATCCCCTACCTCGTGCCCGTGACTTGGAAGGACGGCTGGCCCGTTCTCGGCGAAAACCGCAAGGTTCCCATGGCGCTCGACATCCCCGCCGGCGGACAGGGCGTCTCCGGCGCCTCCGGCATCGTCGCCTCCGACGAATTCGACCGCCGGCCCGGCGCCCCCGACCTGCCCCTCGCCTGGCAATGGAATCACAATCCCGAGCCTCGTTACTGGTCGGTCACCAAGCGCCCTGGCTTTCTGAGCCTCGTGACCAGCCGGATCGTTTCCACACTGCCCGAGGCCCCGAATACCCTCACCCAGCGCACCTTTGGCCCTAACAGTTCCGCCACCACCAGCATCGACGTGGGCGGCATGAAAGACGGCGACTGGGCCGGCCTCGCCGCTTTTCAAAGACGCTATGGTTTTGTTGGCGTAAGGATGAGCGGCGGCGTCAGATCTCTCGTCATGGTGAGCGCCGACTCCGATCATCCCGAGGAAATCGCCTCCGTTCCCTTCTCTGGCAAAACCGTACACCTGAAGGTCGAAAGCGAATTTCAGCCCGCGCCTGAAGTCGCCCGCTTCTCCTACAGCCTTGACGGCAGATCGTGGACCCCCATCGGTCGTCCCTCGCGCCTGACCTACTCCATCCCGCACTTCATGGGTTATCGCTTTGCCCTCTTCTTTTATTCGACCAAGACCGCCGGCGGCCGTGTGGACTTTGACTATTACAGGATCGGGCGAAGCGGCAGCTCGCGCTGACCTTCGCCGACGCTGGTGGGACGAACAGCAGTGCTTGATGGACGCCGCCAAGCCCGATTCCGCAGGTAATCTTACTCACCGCACCCCGTCATTCTCCTGTCCGGACAAGTAGGTTGCCCGATACCTGACGTTGGCGAGCGGCAGGTTGTGGCCGATTCCGGCAGATCAGCGAACTGGTGCTTTCGACCCGAAGCGGCACTCACGTGGCCCATGGCATCGTTTAGTTAAACCCTATCGTTCTCAAAGACATCTCAGGAAACGACCTTTCCTCGCTGCTAGCCCGTCTACGCAGCTTCAGTAGATCGTTTTAACGGCGTGCTGCGATGGATTTGATGATAAGGCGTGTATTAGCCACAGTGCTAATGGTCACTTTTGGGGTTGCATATGGGCAGGGAGGGAAGCCGCAATATGGGCCTTGGGGATTCGACCTGAACGGGATGGATCGTTCTGTTCGCCCCGGCGATGATTTCTTCCGCTATAGCGGCGGCACGTGGATGAAAGAAACGCCGATTCCACCGGACCGTTCGTCGTGGAGCCCTTTCTTTATTCTGCGCGCAAACGCGGAACGAGACGTAAAAGCCATCGTTGAGGATGTCTCACGACGGTCCAACACCCAGGGGTCGATCGAACAAAAGGTCGCCGATTTCTACGCTTCCTATCTCGACACGACGGCGATCGAAAAAGCAGGGCTTACGCCAGTCCATGACGATCTCGCTGCCATCGCTGCCGTGCAGTCTTATGAAGACATTGCAAGTCTCATGGGACGACCTGACATCAGCGTCGGTGGCCCCGTCTCGATCAGCCCATGGCCCGATGCGAAGAATCCTGACCGCTATGCCGTCAACATTGTTCAGTCCGGTCTCAGCCTGCCGGATCGCGACTACTATTTGAAGGACGAAACGAAGTTCATCGAGTTGCGCGCCAAATACCGCGCCTATGTCGAGAAGCTCCTCGGGCTTGTCCGGTATCCAGAGCCGGGTAAGTCGGCCGATGCAGTTGTCGCGCTGGAAGCTGAAATCGCGAAACGGCAATGGTCGAATGAAAAGCGAAACAATCGTGACCTCACCTACAATCCGAAAACGCAGGACGAACTAAAAGCGTTCGCGCCAGGCTTCCCCTGGAGCAGGACGTTATCCGCGCAGGGCATTCCGGCACAGAATTTCTTCGTCGTCAAAGAGGCGGATGCGATAGAGGCGCTGGCCAAGCTGTTTCGCGCGACGCCAATCGAAACTTGGCGCGCGTACATGACGTTTCACTACTTGAACGGCATGGCCGATGTGTTGCCTGCTGCGTTCGATGATTTGTCGTTCGACTTCAATGGCCGCACGCTTTCAGGTCAGCCGCAAAAACGCGAGCGCTGGAAGCGTGCCACCACGGCGCTCAACGGCGCACTCGGTGAAGCAGTAGGGCAACTCTATGTGCGCCGTCACTTCACGCCAAAGGCAAAGGCGCAGATGGCCGCGCTCGTGGAGAACCTTCGAACGGCGTACGCTGCACGGATCTCGAAATTGGTGTGGATGTCGGAAGAGACAAAGCACGCGGCATTGCGGAAACTAGCCAAGTTCCGCGTCAAAATCGGCTACCCGGACAAATGGCGAGACTACTCGACGCTTGAAGTTCGCGCAGGCGATCCCATCGGCAACCGAAAACGCGCCAAGGAATGGGAGTGGAGACGCGTGACTATTCGTCTCAACAAAACAACCGATCGCGACGAATGGGGCATGACGCCACAGACCGTCAACGCCTACTACAACTCATACTTCAATGAGATCGTTTTTCCTGCTGCAATCCTACAACCACCCTACTTCGACCCCGCTGCAGATCCTGCAGTGAACTACGGCGGAATCGGCGGTGTGATCGGACATGAGATGGGACATGGCTTCGACGATCAAGGTTCGAAGTCGGACGAGAACGGAGTACTGCATACGTGGTGGAAGGAGGGGGACGTCGCAAAGTTCAACGCGATAACTGCACACCTGTCGAAGCAGTACTCGCAATATGAAGCGTTGCCCGGCATGCACGTCAACGGTAAACAGACGCTTAGCGAGAATATCGGTGACCACGGCGGCCTTAGCGTTGCGCTCGAGGCTTATCTCATCTCACTGCACGGCAAACAAGCGCCCGTCCTCGACGGATTTACAGCGCTCCAACGATTCTTTCTGTCTTGGGCGCAGACCTATCGCGAGAACATCCGCAATGAACAGCTACGCGCCGATTTAACTTCGGACTCGCATAGCCCGGCAGAATTTCGCGTCAATGGCGTCGTGCGGAA